>NZ_JBNAIR010000001.1:0-52500 GCF_052047915.1 Candidatus Pelagibacter sp. HIMB1505
ATGTTTTAATAACATTCACATTAATTTTTTTTTACTTAATACCATTTATTATTTCAAAAATTATAAGTATTGAGAAAATACTAAATTATAAAAATATACTAGCTTCCTTTTTGATTTTTATCATTTTAGCCGTCAATTTTGATTATCAATATAATTTAAGTGGAGGTGGGATTTTTTTTAAAATTTCTAATTATTTATTTGATAATAACTACTTTTTTTTTATCTTTTCATTAATTTCAATAATTTATATTTTGCCAATTTTAATTAGAAATAAATTAAATTTATTGATTTTTTTATTAATAATTATAAATAACCCTCAATATACAATGTATCATAAATACTTTGATCCATTTTTAATTATATCATTTTTCTCAATTTTCATACTAAAGAAAAATCTTGATTTAATTTTATCATTAAAAAATTTATTTTATATCTACTCTTTTTTTCTTTCATTTTTAATTTTGAGTGTTTACAAATAATTAACTAAATAAATTATGGAAGATATTACTCTTGTAATACCAGCAAAAAATGAAAAGGAGTCCTTACCCTCCGTGCTTGATGAGTTGAGCAAATATAATCTAAAAAAAATTGTAGTTCTTGAAAAATCAGATGTACAAACAATTGATGCAATAAAACATTATGATTTAAGAATTCTATTTCAAATTAAAAAAGGTTATGGAGCTGCTTTGATTGAGGGTATCGAAAGTGTTAAAACTAAATATTTTGTTATATTTAATGCAGACGGATCTTTTAACCCTAATGAGCTCAAATTGATGTTTGAAAAAGTAACAAATAATAATGCTGATTTGGTATTTGGAACTAGGTATGAAGTTGGATGTGGAAGCGATGATGATAATTTTATTACTTTAGTTGGAAATTTTATTTTTACAAAAATAGGTAAAATTTTTTTTAAATTAAATCTTACAGATATTTTATACACTTTTGTTTTGGGAAAAACAAAACTTGTAAATAATTTAAAAATTAAAAATTATGATTTTTCATACTGTATTGCTTTACCAATAATTGCTAAAAAAAATAATTTAAAGCTTTGTAATTCAAAATCTTTTGAACGTAAAAGAATAGGTGGCAAAAAAAAAGTTAATGCATTCAAAGATGGTATGCTCATACTTTTGTCAATGATTAAACTTTTTTTCAAAAATTAATCTTTGAAGTAACAAGTAAAAACCAAAATAGAATAATACATTCAAAATCAGAAGATTTATCTGGATATATGTTTGATTTAGATTTTTCGAAGCTACAAAAAATATAATTAAATTATATAAATTAATCGATAAACTTGAAAATATATTTGAATAGATATCTTTTAACTTAAGTTTTCTTTGGAAATAAATAAATAAATATTGGTGAAGATGTTTGTTGTCTGGTTCTAATGGATTATTATTGGTGATTAATTTTCTTATTATAGAAAATAGGGTTTCAAAGCATGGATACCACAATAATAATATTATAAAATAAGGTGTGACAAAGTTGTTAGAGTTATAAATATAAATTAAAATGTATCCGATAAAAAAACTTAAACTATAAGCTCCGTTATCTCCTAAAAATAATTGGTTTGTAAAATTTAAAAATAAAATAAATAAAAACAAAACAAGAAAGTATTGAATATTTTCTACTGATAATCCTAAACTCATTATTAAATTTGATTTATAAAGAACAACTAAAATTAAACTGAAATATCCAAGTAAAAGACCATTCAAACCATCAATAAAATTTGATCCATTTATTAAAATCATTAAACAGAAAACAGTGAAAAGATAACTTAAATAAGTGTTCTTAAAATTTTTATCAATAAAATCAATTCTTGATGGTAAAACCTCTAGTTTACTAATGAATACAAATAATGAAATTACAATTAATTGTAAAAAAAATCTTTTTTTCGCAGAAGATAAAATGTTTGAATCTGATAATAATCCAATTACAGATAAACAAAAAAATGTAGTCAAAAATAAAATAAAATCATTGTTGAAAATTAATGTAATAGGTAAAATTAAGAATATTCCCCCAGTAAGAGGTATAGATGTATTTGTTAATTTTTGATGATCAGATCCGTTATAACTTTGTAGATATTTTTTTTTTTTTATAAATAAATTTAAAAAAAAAATTATAACTACATAAATTAATACATCAAACATTAGCTTTACTTTTGTAAGATTTAACTAAAAAATTAATAGATAGTAAAAAAAGATAAAACAGAGATTTAATATGTCCATAATTTAAATAAAATCTATAAACTACATATCCATCTTTTAATTTTTGAAAATTAGATGAAGACAAAGAGTCTTCAAGACTTCTCCAATTCGTTAATGGCATGTCTAAACCATGTATTGGTATACCTTTTTTAATAATTTTTAACCATAAAATAAAATCCTCTTTTGTTTTGGTTTTAGAAAATTTTATATTTTTACTGATTATTGATTTTTTTATCATAACTGTTGATAGACCAACATCACAGGAAGTAACTAAATCTTTCAAATTAAAAAAATTTTTTGCCTTTCTAATTTGCGTTATTTCATTCTTCTTATTAAAAATATTGTAGGATGTATGTGAGACTAAATAATTATTTTTTTTCATAAAATTTAATTGATGTTTTAATTTATTTTTTTTCCAAACATCATCTGCATCAATGAAACATATATAATTACCCCTTGAAAATTTTAGCCCTTTATTTCTCGAAAGACCCGCACCTATATTTTTATTATTTTTAATTAGTTTAATTCTGGGGTCAATTTTAATTAAATTTTTTAAAAATTCCAAATCCTCTATAGAGGAATCATCATAGATGATTAGTATTTCAAACTTTCTGTAAGATTGATTTAAAATTGAAATTAAAGTCGATTTAATATATTTTCTTTTTTTATAATAAGGAATTATAATACTAATTAAATCCATTAATTGTAAAATTATACTAACATAAATTACTTATAATAAAAAAAAGATCTAAAATTAGGCCAGAAATATGTTTTTGCTTGATCCTTTATTAATTTTTCTAATATACTCATCTATGGAAATAATTTTTTTAAAATTACTATCATAAAAATCATATCCGTAGTACTTGATAATTTTTAAAAGATCATAAGCTGTATATCCGTATTCCTTATAAAGATAAGGTGCAAGCTCCATAACTATTTTTGGTTTGAATTTTTTTAAATAATTAACTCCACTCTCAAATACAAATAATTCATTTCCATCTACGTCACACTTAATAAGAGATTCCTTTATTTCATATTTTTCTGTAAGGTCATCTAACGAAAATATATTTGCATTTGTTGTAAATTTTTTAATACCTTTGTGCTGCGAATGTTTTTGATTATCAGTATTTAATTCCCAACTACTATAAACTTGGTTTGGTATCACATTTTTACTAGAAATAAATGCCTGGATAGGAATTATGTTTTTTTTTAAATCTGGATTTAATTCAATATTTTCTATTAATTTATCATATCCATATTTAGTAGGTTCAATTGCAAAAATCCTCGAAAATTTATGTTCATTTGCAAAATTAAGTGTGTGGCTTCCACAGTTTGCACCAATATCAATTATATCAATATTTTTTGTCTCATTTTTTAAAATATTTTTAACAATTTTTTGTATTGATGGTTCAAAACTTCCAAAAAGAAAAATGCTTAAGTCTATTGCTTCATTTAAATCAAGTTTCCAATTAATTTTTTTTCTTTTAGTAATTTTGGAAGAATTAGACAAAACATAAATAAGGATCTTAGATAAATACTTTGCAATAAGAATTTTAAAACTTGTTTTCATTGGATAAAATAATAATAATAATATTAATTAATGTTAAAAAACTTATCTAAAATTATTAAAAATAATCAAATTATTTTTATACTTTTAGTAATAAATTTTACAATATTTACTATCAGTTCCAATTTTCAAATCAATAAGTTTAAAGAAATTCCATCTGACTCAGAAAAATTACCAAAGCTTTTATCATCTCCAGTCGAAATAAATTTATGGAAAAAAGGCTATGACTTTAAAAACAAAAATTTACTTTCAAATATTCAAGATCATGAGTTTAGACATCATTTTTTACCACCAAAATTATTGGGATTATTTGGAAAATTATCTGGGCTAAAATTTTACGATAATAATAAAATAAATTTTGATGGTATATATTATTTTTTTTTATTTCAGACAATATTATATTATTTATCTATAATTTATTTTTATAAAACCTTAAAAAATCTAAAACTAAATAATTTTATAATCTATTCATCAATTATATTCCTTTTATTTGAACCAACAATAAATCAATATAAATATACAATTTTTGGTGAAACAATTTTTTTTACTATTTTAATATTTATTTTTTCTTTTTTAATTAATTTACCAAGAAAAAACCTCACCTATATATTTATCGGCTTATTATTTGGAATTTGTTATCTTCAAAGATCTGTTGCGATGTTTTTAATTATAGTCCCTATATTAATTCTAATATTTGAATTTAGATCCAATTCAATATCTAAGATTTTAAATTTAGGAATATCATTTAGTTTAATTTTGTTAATGTTAGGATATTTAAATTTCAATCGAGTGAATATATTTTATGTTCTACCAACCCAAACTATAGATAATCTCTATAATTACTTCCTACCAAGTGTAGAAATGAAAAGACTTAGTTTGAAATCAATTGAAGATGCAAAGCTAAAGTTAAAAAATGAAAAAATTAATTTTGCACAAGAAAAAATGCTCAATCTAGAAAAAGAAGTTGACAGAATAACTTTTTATCAATGGCAAAGAAATAAGGCTGTTAACACTTTATTAAATAATAAAATAATAACATTTCAGACTGCACTAAAATCCTCACTTCATTCAACTTTATTAAATCCAACAGAAATAATTTTTGGAAGAATAGTTGGATCGGGCTATTATAAAAGCGAATTACATCAAAAAACAATTAAATTTAGAATTCTTTATTCTTTAAGTATCTATATTTTGATTTTTTTTGGTTTCATTTATACAATTAAACATAAAATATATTTTCCGCATGTGCTTCTAATGGTATCTTTATATTTTTTTACTATCTCATCTTGGGTAGGTTATACAAGATATTTTGTTCCTTCATATTTATCTTTGAATTTATATTTTGGATACGGAACATATTATTTGTATTCTATTTTAGAAAAAAATAAATTTAGATGAAAAAAAATATAATTATTTTCATGCCGTCAATTGAAAAAGGTGGTGTAGAAAAAAATTTTTTTATTGTAAGTAATTTTTTATCTAAAAAATTCAATAAAATTTCTGTAATTTCTATTTCAAAAAAATATAAAGGTAAATTTAACAAATCGATAAATTTAATAAGCTTGAATTCAAATTGCTGGGATAAATGTAGTAGAAGAATAAAATTTTTGCTATCTTTATTTTTATTAATTAAAGAAATATTAAAAAATAGAAATACTTTAGTTTTTTCATTTCAAGCAAATATTTATACAATTTTTATATGTAAAATTTTTTCAATAAAAAATATTGTCAGATGTAATTCATCACCTACTGGATGGTCAAAAAATTTCTTTAAACAATTTCTTTATAAATTTTATCTTAATAAAGCAGATAAAGTTATGGTTAACAGTAAAGAATTTAAAAGAGAATTAAAAAAAAAGTTTAATGTGAATTCTATTTGTATTTATAATCCATTAGATACTAAAGAAATAATTAACAAATCTAAAATTTCATCAAGAAAAATTTTTAAAAATAAAAAACTTAAAATCTTAAATATTGGTAGATGCACTGAACAAAAAGACCAAATTACCTTTTTAAGATCTCTTACAAAGATTAAAAACAAAATTTCCTTTCATGCAGTGATTATTGGAGAAGGACTACTCAGGAAAAAATTAGAAAATTTTGTTTATGAAAATAATTTAAAAAACCATGTAACAATTGAAAATTTTAAAAGTAACCCCTATCCATTTATAAAACAATCTGATTTGTTTATACTTTCGTCCAAATATGAGGGTCTTCCAAATGTAATCTTAGAAGCAATTGTTTTAAAAAAATTTGTAATTTCTAGTGCCTGTCCGACAGGACCTAAAGAAATTTTGCTTAACGGAAAAGGTGGTTTCTTATTTAAAGTAGGAAACTATGAACAACTAACAAAAAAAATAATTTTTTTCAAAAATAATAAGTCTAAATGCAAATTAATGACTAAAAAATTATTTAAAAGTTTGAAAAGATTTGATTATAATAAAAATTTAAATAAATATTTTGATTTAGTAAACAAATACATTTAATTTTACTCAATAATTTCGGTCAATGTCTTATAATGTCTGAATTTAGTGTATTTTAAAGAAGATTTTTTTGCTTTTACTTTTTTTTTAAATTTATCCTTTTCATTTACAAAATCTATAAAACTTTTGAAAAGAGAATTTTTATTATTTGTTTTAAATAATATACCATTTCGACCATAATCTAAAAATTCTGATGGGCCATTAGGACAGTCGCTAGAAATTACAAATAAATTTGAAATTGCAGCCTCTACAATTACAAAACCAACCTCTTCCCACAAAGATGATAAAACAAATACATCGGATTTTTTCATATATTTATAGACATTTTTCACATGACCAAGTAAGTGAACTTTTGACTCGAGTTTATTAATTTTAATAAAATTTTGTAACTTATTTTTTTCTTCACCATCACCCAAAATAATCAAAATAAAATTGTCGTTTAAATTTGAAAATTTCATAAACTCTTGAATTAGATAAGTAAAATTTTTTTGCTTTGTTAATCTTCCCGCTGCTAAGATAATTTTTTTTTCTCCATCACTTGGTAATTTTATTCTTTGATTGTGAGTCTGAGATTGAAATTTAGTTATATCAATTATCGCATCTGGTAAAAAGAATACTTTTTTTTTATAAAAAACCTTGTTCTTTACTAAGCTGAGTTTCAATTCATTTGTGGGACATGTAATTTTATAAATTTTTTTAGAAACTAATTTCCAAAAAAAATTTCTCAAATAATTCAATTTCGGATATCCAGAAATTCTTAAAATTAATTTTGTTTTTAGATCAAAGAAATAAAATAAACACATTGGTAAAGATGTGATTAAATGGATTATTAAAACATCTGGTTTATATTTTTTAAGTAATCTCAATAAAGGCAAAAATGAAAATATAAAAATTATTAAATACGAAAGTCTGCTTTTTATTAATCCTGTTTTAGGTAGAAATTTATAATAATTAAAATTTAAATCTATTACTTCCACTGAACCTGATTTAAATTCATCTTTATAATCATTCCATTCTCCACAAGCATTAATAATTTTAACATCACTATTTTTATCAAATTTTGACAATGATAATGCTGAGTTCATAGTTGACTTTACTGTGCCTACAGGATTTAAACATGGTGACCAATAATAAATTTTTTTTTTCATTATTTAATACTTTACAATTATTAACTTAATTTATAAGTAATTTTTATCAAATGATATTAATAACTGGAAGTGCTGGATACATAGGATCGCATATATGTTGTTATCTGGATAAAAAAAAAATAAATTATATAGGCATAGATAATCTAAGCTATTCTTACTCCAAAAATATAACAAATAAAAAAAAATTTGCTAGAGTTGATATTTCAAACTTGAAAGAATTAAAAAAAATTATTTCAAAAAATAAAATTAAAACTGTAATACATGCTGCTGCTTTTTCTTACGTAGTAGAGGGAGAAATTTTAAAAAAAAAATATTATACTAATAACATAGTTAAGACAAAAAAATTTATAGATTGTTGTAAAAATAACAACATAGAAAATTTTATTTTTTTATCATCATCAAATGTATATAAAGAAAAAAAAAATAACTCTGCCTATAAAGAAAATAATTTTTTAAAACCTAAAAATTTCTATGGAAAAAACAAACTTATTATTGAGAAATATTTGAATAAAAAATTTAATAAAAAAATAATTTTAAGATTGTTCAATGTGATTGGTATATTTAATAAAAACTTTATTATTTTTAAATTTAAAAAAAATAATTATCAGAGGCTTATATTTAAATTAATACAAAATATTCAATTAAATAAATCTACAAATATAAATTTCTTTAAAATAAATAATAAAGTTGTTTATCCTGCTAGAGATTTTGTTGACGTGAAAGACGTTGTAAAAATAATTGAAAAAATGCTTTACATGATCCGTTCTAAAAAAAAAATTTCGGAAATAATTAATGTTGGAAGTGGAAAAAGTATACATATTAATAAAATCGTTAATTTACTTAACAAAGTTAGAAGCAATAGATGTAATATCAATCTTAAGGAAATATCAAAAAAAGAGCTTTTTTATACTAGATCAAATATTACCAAATTATCAAAAATAATTGGAAAAAAACCTAAGCTAAACCTAAATAGTATTATAAAATCACATTTCAAAAAATTATGAATAATTTCATAAGTACTTTTCAAAAAAAGTCACGCCATCATTTTAAATTATCTAAATTTATTTACCCTGAATTGATTAAATTAAATAATGATAACATTTTAGAATTTGGAGTGAGTGAGCAAGCAATGTCAACAGATTTGTTTTTGAATTATTCGAAAGACAAAGGTTGTAAGTTATTCTCAATAGATAATGTAGATTATTCCTATAAGTTTAAAGATAAAAATTGGAAATTCATCCATTCTAGAGATGACAACTATGATTTTGTAAAAAAAAATATTCCTAATTATTTTTCGCTTATATTACTTGATACTTTACATGAAGCAAAACATGTTCAAAAGATAATTTATAACTATTTTAATATGCTTGAACTAAATTGTTGTTTCTTCATTGATGATATAAGTTGGATACCATACGTTAAAGATAGTGATAAAAATCGATTTTATGGAGAAATAAATAATCTAGAAACATTCAATTTGCTTCTAGAAATTTATTACAATAATAGAGATAACATAGATATTGAATTTAGTTTTCAAGGAACTGGTATGTGCAAAATTACAAAAATTAAAAATGTTGCACTTAATAATCCTAGAAAAATACAAACAAGACAAAATACAATTAAAAATTTCATTAGAAAAATCATAAGGTAATTGCAATACATGAGGGAATTAATTATGTTTTTGCCTTCTGTAAATAAAGGTGGAAATGAAAAAAATTTTTTTTCTACTGCAAATCAATTAAATAAAAATAAAATTAAAATTCATGTAATCTCATGTGATATTAATGAAATTCAAAAAAATTTAAATTTTAAAAATCAGATTTATTCTAAAAATTATGAAAGATTGAATTTAAAAATAAAATATTTAATTTGTTTTTTTATACTTATTTTTAATAATAAAAAAAAATTCCCAATATTATCTTTTCAAGGTAATATCACGGCAATTGTAGCTGCAAAAATTATTGGTTGTAAAGTTTTTATTAGATTTAATTCATCGCCAGACAATTTTATTAATAATTACTTTCAAAAATTTTTTTTTAAATTTTTTTATAGCAAAGCTGATGGAATATTTGTTAATTCAAAAGAAATGAAACTTAGATTAAAAAAAATATTCGGATTAGATTCAAATATAGTTTATAACAATCTTAATGTAAAAAAAATAAAATTATTATCAAAAAAAAAAATAAAATTAGTTCGTTTTAAAAATTCTAATTTAAAAAAAATTATAATAGTAGGAAGGCTAGATAAAAATAAAAATCATAAATTTTTAGTTGAAACATTAAATAGAATATCAAAAAGGTTAAAATTTAACTTGTTAATTTTAGGATCAGGACCAGAAAAAAATAATTTGAAACAACTGATATATAGCTATGGTTTAAATGACAAAATAAAAATTATTAGCTATAAAAAAAATCCTTATCCATACATTAAAGCTTGTGATTTTTTGATCTTGTCATCATTTTATGAAGGATATCCAAATGTTTTAATTGAAGCCGGTTGTCTTAATAAATTAATAATAAGTTCGAGTTGTAAAACTGGCCCAAAAGAGATTATTAATAATAATAAAAATGGTTACTTATATGAAAGTAATAATTACAAAAGCTTATCAACCACTCTTGAAAAAGTTAACTCAAATAAAGAAAAAAATAAAAAAAAAATTATAAATTTAAATCGCTATATAACTAAGTTTCATAATATTGATAATTCAAAAAAATATTTAGATTTCATTTTTGTAAAATGAAATAAATTTTTTTGCTCTAAGTTTTGTGTTATTTTTTTTTGAAAAGTTTATAGAATTTAAAATTATATTTCTGTTGATATTTTGGTTTGAAAGAACTTGATGAAATTTTAACTTCCATGCAAAATTATTTAAATAATTTTTTACAAATACACAATTATAATTATTTCTTAATATTTCCTTTAAAACTTTTATTTCAGAGGAAATTATAATTTTACCAGCTGCCAAATAATCAAACATTTTAAGTGGTGAAGTATAATTAAATATATCCCCAACATCTCCAGCAACAGTAATTTTGTTAGTATAGGGTAATAAAAGAATATCCATCTCATTTATTTTTTGCTCTAATTTTTTTTGATCGATATAAGAATGAAAAAAAATATTTTTTTCAGAATATTTTTGTCTTAATTTGTGAACATCATTACCATCACCACCATAAATGAAAAAATTGAGATGTTTAAAAGCTCTTGATAAAAATAATATTTTTTCAATACCTCTAGATTTGTATATAGACCCAAAATAACCAACATTTTTAATTTTTTTTTTGATATTTAAATTTATATTTTTTAAATCTGAACTATTAGATAAAACATATATTTTATCAGGTTTTATATTGTAAGTTTTTATATAATGATCTTTCAAAGTTTGTGTAGTTGTAACAATTTTAATTACATATTTTGAATTGAAAATATTTAGATGTTTAAAAATTAATTTTACAAGTCTACCTTCAATACTCATATCATTATGAATTTCAATTATATGTTTTTTCTGCAAAATACATAAAAAAAAAGAGGCTATGAAAATTCTAGTAATATAAAAATTTGGTTTAAATTTAAATGACTTTAATATTGATATCATTGAGAACAAATAGTAATTCAATCCTACTGGAAAAGAAGTAAAATTTTTTAACCTAAAGATTTTAAAATTATTTTTAAGATTATAAAATTTTTTAATTGAAGTATTTTTCATTCCAGTATTGGGAAGAAATATAATTAAATTTGATAACATAGAAAATGCATCAGCCATTTTTGCAGTTTGCAAAGAACTAGCATTTTTTGATGGCATAGCTGATGGAAATATATAACAAATATTTAAATTTTTATTATCTTGGGTCATATAAATATTTATTTATTTCTTCTTGAAGAGAAATATTTCTATTTTGTTTTGGGACTAATTTGGCCATTCTACCAATTAAAGTAATACTATAATATTTATCTAAAACTTTATAATGAGATCTTCTTTTGTAATCATCTAATAAAATACAAGTTTTATTTAAAGATATTTTTTTTTTATATTTTAGTAATTTTAATAAAAATAAAACCCTGTATCTTCCATCAACAAGAATAAAATCAGGAAATTTTTTAAATTTAAAAAATTTTTCTATATACTTAATATAATTTATTGCTGTTTTTTTGTTTATAAAAATTGGGTAAGAAAAATCTCCGACAAAACCTAAATTAAAAAATTTTAAATTATTTTTTTTATGAATTTTACTTAGCATGAAGTTATAAAAACTCTTACTTGTTTCAATTGAAAAAAAAAATTTATTTTTTTTTTCAGCTAAAAGTGTTGAATTTCCTGACCCTATTTCAAAATAATAATTTGAAATTGAAATTTTTTTAAAAAAAAAATTATTAGCTTTTTTAGATCCAAAATTTATTAATCCATCAATTTCATAATTTTTAAAAATAATTCTTTTAAAATAATTTATATTTAATCTATTTAAATTCCTTATGATCATTTATTGATATTTTTTTTATATATATTTATGTCGTTCTTATTATCAAATTCAAACCACAATCCTCTTATTTTTACATAACTAAGTAAAAAACCAACATTTATTAAATTCATAAGTAAGCTAGTCATATCTAATTTTAAAAATTTTTTATTTTTATTTTTTATTTTTTTTTCATAAAACTTAATAAAAAAATTTACTACTTTCTTATTAAATTTAGTTGCACCAATGTACCTGCCATCAATATCATCTAATTTTTTTGTTTTTTTTCCAATATTTATTATTTTTTTTTGTTTAATCTTTAATGTTTCCAGATCATCTTCCATTCTATCTGTTAATTCCCATGCTTTCTTCCAATTAATATCTACAGCTGTAGTAATTTCATTTTTTGCTTTTATGATCTTGTGTATTATTTCATCAGAATACATAATGTCCCCATACAAAATCACAATATCATCATTAAAATTGTTTTTGAGACAATTATATAGTGAATAAACCATATTAGTTTTTTTAAAATTTCTTATTAAAGAATACTTATATTTTTTTTTTGTGTGCTTAAGAATTTTTTTATATTGATATCCTAAAGCTAAATATATTTGATTTTGCTTAATTTTATTTTTTTTCAATAATTTAAGCGTAATATCTATGAGAGCACTACCATTTATTTTAATCAAGCACTTTGGTTTATTGATGTTAATTCTTCTTCCAAATCCTGCACATAAAATTATTACTTTCATTTAATAAATTTTATTAAATTATTTATTTTTTTATAATTAGTCTCTCTTTCTGGATGCCACATAGTTCCATAAATTTTATATTTGTAATGTTTAAATTCCTCAATTGTATTGTCTGTTGCGAAGGCTATTATTTCTAAATTTGTTCCTAAACTTTTTTTATCGATTCCAAAATTATGGAAACTATTTACTTTTAAACTTTGTTTTTTTAAAAAATTATTTTTATTTTGATATTTTATCTCATGAAATGTACGCATATGATTTTTTACTTTTATTAATTTTCCACCAAAAAATAAATTTAGTACTTGCATCCCCCTACAGATTCCAAGTATTGGGAGTTTATTTCTAATTGAAAAATTAATTACATAATTTTCAATAGTATATCTATTTTTGATTATTTTATTTCTTGTATATATATCATTTCCTCCTTGTAATATTACTAGGTCAATTTTTTTTTTAAATTCTTTTAATATAGATTTGGTTGCAATTTGAGAGTTGGGAAGAATGATAAATTTAATTTTTTTTTTTTCAAAAAAATTAATCCAATAATAATCAACAAAATCACAATAATTTTTATGATGTTTTTTAATATTAGATGTTAAAGCAACAAGCATATCAATTTAAAACATTTATTTTATTAAATTTACAATTTAGATTCAATTCATTGCTCTGCTCAATTAATTTAAAATTAGCCTCACCTATTCCTATAGCGGCAGGTATATTTAATTCTTGGCATCTAATTGCCATATGAGAATTTACACCTCCATTTTTTGTAATTAGACCGGAGATATTCTTTGAAAAAATCCAGTCATAACCTGGGTCTGCGTTTTCAATTAAAACAATTTTATTGGTAATTTTTTTTTTTAGAATATTTTTTTTACCTAAATTTATAATTTTTCTACTAATATTTCTATTTGTAATAAAATTTGGTTTTACCTGTTGAATTGAGCAAATAAATAAATCATTAATTTCTGTAATTAAATAAGGTAACTGAATATTTTTATCATATGTTATATTTGATTTATCTTTTTTGAAAAATTTTTTTTTTGATGAAATTATTTCATTAATATCAAAATTTGATAATTGTTTTCTACTTAAATGATTTTTTCTACCATATAAATATATAATTTCCAATAAATCACTTAAAGTTCTGGTGAACATAAACTTTGAGTTTTCTCTTAATTTCATTGCTAGAATTGAATATTTTAAAAACTTAGTTGCTTGAACATCAAATTTATTTTTATCAAAAAATTTGTTTATTCTATTAATAGTTTTTTTTGATAAAATCTCATTAACTTCTAAGTTTAAAATTTTATTTAAATTTATAATTTCATATGAAGCTAATTTTGACTGATATCTTTTATTTTCGATGTCATATGTTCCTGCTCTCAAATGAAAAAATAAATTATCAAACTCTTTTTGTTTCAATTTCTTACTTTTTAATTTTTTTTCATATTCAGTATAGATTGATGTAATAGTATTTAATGAATTAAATACTTTATTATATTCTTTTTCAGAAATTATTTTATTTTCTAAAATACTATTTAATAATTTTTTTCCAATAAAAGCATGTCTAGCAAATTTCGAAAATGGAATAATTCCGTTCACTTTTAAGTAATTTATTGTGTTTTTTAATATTTGAGAATAATTTAAATTTTTTTTTGATTTGATATTATTAATTAATTCTACCCTATATTTTTCAAGTTTCTTAAGTTGGATGAAATAATCTAAAAAATTTTTTTCAAAATTATTTATTATTTTTGTAGTATGAATTTTAATTGACTGAAAATATATTTTTTTTTGTGAATTCGTTAGAAAAAAATATTGATCAAATATTTTTTTTTTTAATGAAAAATCAAAACATGAATCAGCAACTTCAAATTCAATTTTGTCATGAAAAATTGGATTTCTTTTCAATTTTCTACACCAAAAATTTACAACTTTTCTTGTAACACTAGGCTTTATTGTATTAGGGAGAAATGAAAAAAAACTTAATCTTGTGTCAATATATGGTCTGCTAGAAAAATTATACATCAATTTAGATCTTACTTTCTTATAACCCATTTCCTCTCTAGCTTTAGACCATGAATTATTAGTGATTAATTTTGAATATAATGAATAGGACAAATTACTTGGAAAATTACCAATCATTTCAACAGGATTCCAATCTGGCATTAAGCCAAAAATTGCTATATCTCCATATAATTTATTTTTAATTTTGATTTTTAAATATTGTTTTTTTAATTTTAATAATTCTAAATTAAATTTATTTTGATCTATAATTTTCCAGTTTTTTCTTGTTGATATATGTCTTACTTGTAAAATATTTACAATTTTTTTAGAATTGACTGCAAATTCTATATCAATTGGTAATTTATTAACTTTTTTTTCTATTTCTTTTATTGCGTCAACTAAAGGCTTAAACCTATTAGACTTAACTTTTTCCAAACTATCTTTATGAGCAAATAAAACTCTATATCCAGACTTACCTCCTGAAGTAACAGAGTTAGTTAAATTAGTCTCATTATCGTAATTAATTACATAGTAAGGGGTTCCATCATGTAGATTAAAGTTAGTTACTACCCCGCTTAATATTGAGTCATCAATATAATTTTGAACAAAAATTTTACTTTTATTTAGATTTTTTTTATCAAACTTACTGTATTGTAAAATTAGTTTTCTTACATATTTTTCAATTATAAATTTATTGTTATTAATATTAATGTAACTATCAAATTTACCTGCTAAGGAGCTATTTTTATTATCTTCCAAAGCAAAGGCAGATCTAATACAAATTTTGCTTTTTAAGTTATTGTTAATTTTTTTTATAATTTTTATTCTATGGCCGTTAAGCCAATCTTTAACAGTGAAACCTATAAAGTTAGGAACTATTGATTTTTTTAATTTAAATTTAATTAATATTTTTAAATTGTCAGATTTATTTTTAAACATTAAGCGTAATTAAAATATGAAATAAAGAAATTTATATATATAAATATATAATAAATACAGTTTATGCATAATAAAATTATTGTTATTGGCTCTGGAAATAGTGGATCAGGAGCAATATTTGATTATCTATCTGGTCAAGAACAAAATTTATCGTTTTTAAATGGTAAAGAATTTAGATTAATACATGATCCTGATGGATTGAATGATTTGCACATAAATAATTATAAAAATTTTTCAATTAATAACTCTGCTAGCTCATTTATGAGATTTCAAAATATTTTCACCAAATTTGCACTTAAGCAAAAATCAAATAAGAAATTAATAAAATTATTAAATATGTATTTGAGCAATGTGATCGAACTTAGATATAATGCTTTACCAGAATTCTATAAAAATAGATTAAACCTTAACGATAAACTTAATTTTTATATTAATAGAATAATTTTTAAAAAAAAAATTCATAAAATTAAATTATTAAATATGACATTGCCAATTAAAGAAGAAAAATTTATTAAGATAACTAAAATATTTATTAATAATATTATTAAAACAATTCACCCTAATATTAAAAAATATAAAAATGTAATCTTAAACCAAGGCGGAAACTATTGGAATTTGGATCAATCTACTAAATATTTTGACAATTATAAAATTATAATAGTAGATAGAGATCCAAGAAGTATTTACTGGAGTATGAAAAGAACTGGTGCATTTTCTTATCCAGGTCACGATGTTGATATATTTATTAAGTGGTATAAAAAAACTCAAAAAATTTTTGAAAATAATTTCAAAAAAAACAAAAAGATTTTAAAAATAAATTACGAAAGGTTTTTGAATAATTATAATAATCAAAAAAAAGTGATAAATAAGTTTATTGGTTTTAATACAAAAGTAGAGAGTAATTTTGATTATAAAAAATCATGCTTAAATTTATATAAAGCAAAATATAAACTTGGAAAAACAGAACTTAATAAAATAGAAAAAAATCTAAAAAATTATCTTAAGTGGTAATGTTAAATTTAAATTATATTGCAGATTTATCAGTTCCAAACAAATCAGCCTATGCTGTGCATGTACTTAAGATATGTGATAATTTTTCTAAAATTGGATATAATGTAAATATTTATCTGTATTCAAATAAAAAGAAAATTAATCGTAATCAAATTAAGTCAGATTTTAATTTAAAGGATAAACCTAATTTAAATTATTGTTTTGATAAAAAAGTTAAAAGAAATTTATTGAATAACTTAGTTTTTGCATTTTGGTGTAAGAAAAAAATTAAAAAAAATTCTTTAATAATCTCAAGGTCAATTATTTCGGCTCTAATTTTAATTATTTTTAATTTCAAAGTTATTTTAGAAATTCACCATGAAATGTCAGGACTCACAAAAATAATTTATAATGTTTTATCAAAATTGAAATTAACAAAAAATTTAAGATTTATATTTATACACAAATATCTTCAAAAAAAATTTAATATACCAAGAAAAAAAAGTATCATTTTAGACGATGGTGTAGATCTTGATGATTTCTTAATAGATGTAAATCCTAAAAAAAACTGTGTGTATACTGGAAGTTTTGCAAAAGGAAAAGGTATTGAATTAATATCCAAAATTGCAATCAGAAATCCATCTTTAAAAATTTATGCATATGGAAACTTAGATACATTAGAAAATAAAGAAAAATATTTATCAATTAAAAATTTAATTTTCCTTGATTATGTAAAATATTATAAAATACCAAAAATACTAAAACAGAGTTTAATATTATTAATGCCTTATCAAAAAAAAATTGGAATACTGGCAAAAAATATTTATGTAGAAAAATATATATCACCACTTAAACTTTTTGAATATTTGGCATCTTCAAATATAATTATTGCATCTAAATTACCTGTGTATTC
Organism: Candidatus Pelagibacter sp. HIMB1505; assembly: GCF_052047915.1. Taxonomy (NCBI): domain Bacteria; kingdom Pseudomonadati; phylum Pseudomonadota; class Alphaproteobacteria; order Candidatus Pelagibacterales; family Candidatus Pelagibacteraceae; genus Candidatus Pelagibacter; species Candidatus Pelagibacter sp. HIMB1505. The sequence goes on from NZ_JBNAIR010000001.1 coordinate 17,470, forward strand.
ACATATACTGAAGAATAAATTTAATTGTATACTTTGTAATCATGACTCTACTTCGGAATGGAGTAATAATATTAAGAATATAATTAAATCACCAATGAAATACTCTAAAATAAGAAAAAATGCTTTTTTAACCGCAAAACAATTTACATGGTCTGTAAGGGCTAAAAAAATAATTCAATTTTCTCAAAAACAAAGTTTGATATGAGAGTTATAATTTTATTTTATAATATTCTTTATACCATTTAATGAATTTTTTAATTCCAATTTCTGGATTAGTCTTTGGATTATAGCCCAACTTTTTAAAATTGTTAACGTGCGAAAGAGTTTCTTGAATATCTCCCTTTTGCAAAGGTAAATATTTTTTTATTGCTTTTATTTTCAATTCCTTTTCAATAATTTTAATATATTTCATCAATTCAGTTTGCTTTCCACTTCCAATATTTAAAATTCTAAATTTAGATATACCATGATCAGGAGTCAAATTAACTTTAGTTTTTAATTTTTTTTTAAAAATTTTTTTTGAGAAAGTTGCCAAAACAAGACCATTAATTATGTCATCTATATAAGTAAAGTCTCTTACATGTTTTCCAAAATTAAATATTTCTATTGGTTTCTTCTGAATGATATTTTTAACAAATTTAAATAATGCCATATCAGGTCTGCCCCATGGGCCATATACTGTAAAAAATCTTAAACCTACAGTCTCAATTCCATACAACGAGCTATAAGCATGAGCGATAAGTTCATTAGATCTTTTGGTTGCAGCATAAAATTGAATGGGATGATCTGCTGTATGACTTTCTTTAAAAGGAATTTCTATATTGTTTCCATAAACACTGCTAGTACTAGCGAATACTAATCTCTTAACATTAAATTCTTTGCAAACTTCAATTAAGTTAAAAAAACCTATGATATTACTATTTAAGTATTCTCGGGGTTTTTTTAAAGAGTATCTCACGCCTGCTTGTGCTGCAAGATTAATAACCAATTTAATTTTTTTTTTAAGAAAAATAGAATTAAGTTCCCTTTTGTTTTTTAAGTCTTTTTTATAAAAAACAAATTTTTCTCTGTAATGTTTTTTTAGATATTTAATTCTATCATTTTTAAGTTTTTGATCATAAAAATTATTTAAATTATCTATGCCTATTATATTATTATTTTTTTTTAATAATTTTTCTGCTGTGTGAAATCCAATAAATCCAGCAACACCTGTAATAAGAATATTCATTATAATCTGAAAAAAGTAAGTTTTTTACTAAATATAGATTTTAAATCAAATATTTTACCATCTAAGGTTAAATGCTTGCTTATTTTTTTAATTCCCATTTTTTTAAAATAGTTATGAGCTAATGCAATGACTATAATATCAAATTTCCCAATTATTTTTCTACTAAAAAATTTAGATTTAAATTTTTTATTATTTATCAAATTATTTGAATAATAAGGGTCAAATACTTTAAAATTTATTTTGTTTAGATATAATTTTTCCATAATATCAAAAACTTTTGAATTCCTAAAATCAGGACAATTTTCTTTAAAGGTAGCTCCTAATATTAACACTTTTGATTTGTTAAGTTTTTTTTTTGAATTAATTAATTCTTTTTTAATATTGTTAAATACATATGTAGGGATATAATTATTTACCTTTCTGCCCGCTAGAGTTAAATGTGAAGTTAATCCTAAAATTTTTGCTTTATAGGATAAATAGTAAGGATCAACACCTATACAGTGGCCACCAACTAAACCTGGATAATATTTATTAAAATTCCATTTGGTGGCGGCAGCTTTAAGCACCTCATTAGTGTCTATTTTAATTTTATTAAAAAGAATAGAAAGCTCATTTATAAAGGCTATATTTATATCTCTTTGAGTATTCTCAATTACTTTTGCTGCCTCTGCTACTTTTATACTTGGGGCTAAATGAGTGCCTGCTGGAATAATTTTTTTATAAATATTATCCACAAACCTTGAAATTTTTGAATTTGATCCGCTAGTAACTTTAACAATTTTATTTATTTTATAATTTGTTTTGCCAGGATTAATCCTTTCAGGGCTATATCCTAAAAAAAAATCTTTGTTTAATTTAAAATTAGAATATTTTTCTAAAATCGGGCCACAATAATCTTCTGTGCATCCAGGGTAAACAGTGGATTCAAAAATTATAACAGAATTTTTCTTCATCACACTTGCTACTAATTTGCATGCTTTATTTAAAGGATTTAAATCTGGTGAATTATTTTTTTTTACTGGGGTAGGAACTGCTACAACATAGACATTGTAATTTTTACAATCAAAAATATTAGATGTAAATTTAATTCTTTTAAAAATTTTATTAATTTTTATTTCTTGTGTAAGATCTCTTCCTCTCTTTAATTGATTAATTCTAGTTTTATTAATATCAAATCCAGTTACCCTAAATTTTTTTGACAGAGCAATAGTTAATGGTAAACCAACATAACCTAGACCTACCACGCAGATATTTAATTTTTTATTCTTTGTCAATTTAATTTATTTTTAAAAACATGAATTTAATTTATTTTGCATATAAATATATGTAATCAAAATAAAATCTATGATAATATATAATTGAATGTTTGGAAAATTATTCTTCTACTTAAATCAGAATTTAGGAAAAGTTTTTTTTGGGAACCCAAATAGCTTATACTACAATATTTTTAGCAAGTACCATCAAAATTTAATATCAAAAACAGATAGATGTGATGATCAGGTCAAAAAATATGTGAATGATGGTTATTTTAGAACAAATGTAAACTCACATGAACTTTGTAATGATATTACTAAAAGTTTATATAAGCAGAAAATAGATTATAATAGATCTCAGTTTCAATTCGAAATTGATGATGACCTGAAACATAAAATTAGAAGTCATATAAATATTGAATTCAAGGATACTTTAAATAAAATTGAAAATTTCTATAATTCAAAAGTAGCTGTAGCAAAAGTAAGGATTGCTAGGAATTTTCATATTAATAATATAGGGGACGAGGTTTATAGCAATAACTACCATGTTGATCACTATATTTACAATCATTTTAAATTATTTATTAATTTAATGGATGTAGATATATGCCATGGTCCGCTTCATTTGTACTCAAAAAATAGTACAAAAAAGTTTTTAAAAAAAAACAAATACAAAAGTCGATCTAACTATAATAATGAGGAATTAGAAAATGATTTAGTCACAAATACTGGAAAAAAAGGTCAATCAATGATTGTGAATACCACACAATGTCTACATAAAGCAGGTTTTGTAGAAAAGGGTTTTTATAGAGACATCCTCTTTGTGACTTTTATTACAATCCCTGAAAAAGTTTCTACTGATAATTTTTTTTACTACGAAAAATTTTTTAAAAATACTATATGGAATACATATGATACCAGTGAAATATTAAAAATCGCAAAACCAAAATCACTAAAAAAAACTATATCGCTTTTTTTTAAATATTATAAAAATAGAATTAATTAATTTGAATTAAATTAACTTTTCTTTCCACGTGTTTGGAGTAATTTCTGTCTGAATTTCAAGAGGTAAATTATATTTGAATTCTCTAGTTCCATTTTTTCTAATGTATTCAGCTGTCATCTTTATTGCAGTTTCAAGTTTTGTAGTTGTTTTGTAATTTAAAATTTCTCTAGCTTTATCTGCACTACACAATGCATTCTTAACTTCTCTTGGTCTATCCTTTACGTGAATTGGCTCAAGATTACATCCGGTTTCATTAGCTACCAATTTTGCAAGATGATTAATTGTACAACTCTCTTCATCAGGTCCAATATTAACTACTTGATTATTAATTTTATTATCTAGGGCTAATTTTTCTAGACAACTTATACAATCATCAACATAACTAAAGCATCTTTTTTGTTCTCCATCACCATAAATGATAGCAGGCTTATTTTGCAAATTTCTATTTAAAAAAATTGATAAAACATTTCTGTACGGATCATCATATTTTTGATTTGGACCAATTATATTATGTGGAACTGCAATATTCCATTCCATCTTATGGGTTTCAGCTAATAATTTAAGTGTATCTTCTGCAGCTACTTTCGCTATTCCGTATGGATCTTCTGGCTTAGTTAACATAGACTCTTTGAAGGGTGTTTTTTGGGATCCGTATCTTGCCATTGAAGAACAAAAAACAAACCTTTTAACTTTATTAACAATTGCGGCTGTAATTACAGAAACACTTGCTTGATAAATATTCTTGGTAATAAAATTTGGTGAAAACACTGATAAGCCCTCGTGAGCAGTCGCTGCACAATGATATACTATATCAATTCCTTTTAAGTTCTTTAACATGCTCTCAAAATCACAACAATCATTTTCATGAAATTTAATATTTTTTGGTAAATTTATTTTTTCACCTAAAACTAAGTTATCATTGCCTACGACTTGATGACCTAATAAAATCATTTTTTTTGCTAAATGACTCCCCAAAAAACCAGCTACACCTGTAATATAGATTTTCATAAAAAATTATTTATTGTATTATCTATTTTTTATTTAATTGAAAAGAAATTTTTTACTAACTTATATGATTAACAACCAACAAAAAGCATTAATTCTTTGTAATGAAACAAGCGGTGCAGAAAGAATTATAAGATATTTTTATTTCTGTGAATTTGTATGGAAGTTTAGTGAGGTGAAAATTTCAGATAAATTTGATGAAAATTACTCAAAACTAATAATTATTGACAGAAATTTTATTAAAAATTTTGAAATTAAAAATAATTACAAAAATTTCAAATTTTTAATTTGTCTCTGGAATGGAATGTTTGATTTTGAACAAGAAGAAATTCAATTATTTGCCAAACAACTTGAAAATTTGAAAATTGAATTTAATTTTTTTTTAATTGGCTATAATCCAAATTATGAAAAAAATAATATATTCTTATATCCTGGTAATGAAATTTTGAAAAATGACAAAGTAATAATCAAAAGTAAATTAAAGTATAAAATAATGTATAAATACTCAAACATTTATTATTTAATTAGATCTTTTAAACATCCTTTTAAATTTTTTATTAATATTTTCCAAAAAAAGATAATTTTTGTTGGTGGTGGTTTATTAACTGATAATTATATCAATAAATTAATGAGATCGAATTATCACAATAAAGTTAATAAAGTTCTTAAACGATTTTTTATTTTTTCAAAAAAAAGTAATTTAAAAGATAACTTACTTTTTATAAAAGAATTGATAAATACAGAGGAATTTTCAAATTTAATGTCACACGAAAAACTTTTTTTAATTCACAGAATTTATAGACATATTTTATTTTCTTTGTTAAATGAGTTTAAAAATTTCAAATTTTATTTAAGAGAATATAAATTGGGAATTGTCAGATCAGATTTGTTTAGAAAAAATTATTTTTTAGATTTAGGTTCAACTGTTGGTTTGGGATTATATGATAGAACTATACAATTATATAAACATCATAAAAATAAAACTATTAAATTAGAATTTTTTAATAAAGATTTAAATTACGAGGAATCAATTGTAAAATTTGAAAAAAAAGCAAAATCACTTTATTTTTATAAAGATAAAAATATATCTGCAGAAAAATTAAAAACTTTGGTTTTAAATGACTAAAATGTTAATTAGTTAAATTTTATTAAAAACAATTATCACAAAGTTTTAGATTGGGATAGGAAACCCTTGACGTTTGGGAAAAAAAATCAAAAGTAAGTTCATATTTTTCAATAAACAAATATAGCTTTAGAGGAAAAAGAATTTATAAAAAAGATACTTTAATTTTTTTTTCACATAGTTCCTCAAAATTTTCTGACAATTTTTTTTGATCTATAAGCAATACATGATCATTCTCTGTAATTTCATTCGGGTTATTAATAAAATAGATATTTTTAAAATTAAACACATGACCACAGTATGCAAATAAGTTTCTACTCTATTTTTGGGCCCTTAAACCTGAACGTTTTCTATATTCAAAAAAAAATTTTCATATAAAAAATTTTTTATTTTTTCTATTTTGAATCTTAATTTTATAATTGACTATTTTTATCAGAAAATACTTTGCTATCAATCTAAGTATTTTTATTTTATATAAAAAACTGAAACTTTTTCTTAAATTACGAACTGTTCTTTGATTACCATGCCTAAGGTCTTCCACTCCTAAAATTTTTTTATTATTGGATATATCTTCATTAGTCAAACATTTTGAAGTATCAATTTTAAAACAAACTGCGCTTTCAAAAAATTCTATAGAATATACATATTTATTAATTGAATTTTTTAATTTTCCAATGTTCGGATATCTGTAATTAATATCATCAATTTTTTTTTTTGTATAATTTATAAACGAATATTTGTTTGGATTTGCAAATTTATTCATGTAACTTGTAAACGTATCCTCTATAACAAGCATCCCACCATCATTTATATTTTTAACGGTGTTTTCTACTGTAATTATTTGTTGAGTATTTGTATGACCCCCATCATCTAAAACAATATCTACCTTGCCAACTTTTTCAAAAAAATTTTTCCAAAAAATATTGTCTGCTTGATCACCTATAAATATTTCAACACCATATTTTTCTAATTCATTTGCTTTTATATTAATGTCTATACCAATTATTCTTGACTTATTTGAAAAAAATTTCTTCCACATTAGAAGTGACCCACCATCTTTAGTCCCAATTTCAACAAAAGTAATTTTTTTATCCCTATAACGTTTGAATAAATTTTCATAGATAGGGAAATAATTTTTATATTTTGATGAATTAAGTTCTTGGGAATGAAATAAATCTAACAATGACATTGCAAAATAATATTTATTTAATTATAAGAAATTCGATAAAAATGCAATTATATTCAATTTTTTTTAATTTGTAATAAAAATAGTATCTATAGTTTATAATTCTTAATATTAAAAATAATATTCAAAAGATATCTTGAAAGTTTATGTCTCATCAGTTTTTTTAAAAAAACCTTTAAGGTTACTTAACTATTGTAAAAAAATATTTTATCAAAAGTATTGATAGATTATAACAGATCTGCATACTTTAATAAAAATGGATCATATTTTATACTCTTTTGATAAGGACATAAAAGCATGTGTTTCTCAGAATATTTTTAATGAAAATTGGAAAAAATGTATTCCTGGTAATGAAATACTAGCAGTGAAGTTTGATTTTATTATACCACCTTGGTTTCTTAGGATTAATCAAAGTTATGAACTTAAAAGGGTTTCCGTATCTAAATTTGTTTTAGGATCAGAATATACTAATTTAGCACATAATTAAGATGGAATATGATCTATAAAAACAACAATTTAAAAGTTAAATAAATAATATGCTAACAAATTTAATATTATTTTTTATTATTATAGAAATTATAATTTATTTTTTGTTTATTAATTTTAAAAAAAATTTTCAATGGTTGATTGGAAATGAGGATTTAAATCCAAAATTTTCAAAACAAAGATATTCTAATTTTATTAAAAATAGTTATCATGAGGTTTTGGGTTGGGACAGAAAACCATCTACATCTGGAAAAGAAAAATCTCAAAGAAATTCATATTTTGTAATTAACAAATATGGCTTTAGAGGGGAAAGAAGTTTCAAAAAAGATACTATCGCTGTTTTTGGAGATTCATTTGCTTTTTGCAGATATGTGAATGACAACGAAACATGGGAAGAGCTTTTGTCACAAAAAATTAAATCGAATGTTTTAAATTTTGGTGTTGGTAATTACGGGATAGATCAAGCATATATTAAATATAAGATTATCAAAAATAAAATAAAAACTAAACATATAATATTTTGTGTTGTTCCGGAGACAATTGCTAGAATTCATTCTCACTGGAAGCATTACAGAGAGTTTGGAAATATTTTTGGTTTTAAGCCTCTTATAAATTTTAAAAATAACAAGATGAAAATAATTAATATACCTAAAATAAAAATACAGAAAAATAATGTTAAAAATCAACTAAAATTTAATCAAAAATTAATTAATCACTTTCAAAACCATGATATATTTTACGAGAAAAAATTTAAGAGTAACATTTTAAAATTTCCATATTTTTTTTATTTTGTAAAAAATTTTAATATAAACGCACCTATATTTTTTTTTTTAATTTTACATTCATTGACAAAAAAATTTAACGAAAAAAATACTAAATTTTATGATTATGCAAAAAAAGTACTGCTTAAAAAAAATATCATCGACTCACATAATTTGTATGAAAATTACAATTACTGTAAAAATTTGACAAAAATATTTCAAAACATAGAATTATTTTGCAAAAAAAAAAGATTGGAATTTAGTATAGTTATTATTCCTCAGTATTTAGATATAAAATTAAATAAAACAAATAATAAATATATCAATTTTTATAAAAATTTAGGTAATAAAAATATCTTTGAAATAACTAATGATATAATAAAAAAAAAAAATTGGGAAAGTTATTATTTTAATGACAAATATGGTGGTCATCTTAATTCAAAAGGAAATAGATTAGTATCCAAAATCATTTTGAATAAAATAAAAAATAAATATTAGTAAAAATATGAATAAAAATAAAATTTTGTGGATATCTGGTATTTCAGGTGTTGGGAAAACAACAATTGCTCAGGTTCTAAAAAAAAAATTAAAAGACTATATTTGGATAGATGGAGATAAATTTAGAAAAATGTTTAACAATGATATTGGTTATACACTGGTAGAAAGAAATAAAAATGCTGAAAGAATTATCAATTTTGTAAGCTTTTTAAATAAAGAAAAGAAAAATATTTTAATTTCTGCGAATCTTACATCTCTAAAATATAAAAAAAAAGTAAAAAGAAAATTTAAAAACCTTGTTCATATTAATATTGTTTCAACTATGAACGTTTTAAAAAATCGTGATAATAAAAAGATTTATAAAAAAAAATTAAATGTGGTGGGTAAGGATATAAAGCATGTTAAATATGAGAAATATGACCTTGAAATATTAAACAATGGTTCTTTAAAAAGTTTTTTAAAAAACCAGAAAAAAATACTTAAATTACTGAATAAGTAATTTAGTCATTGGAAATAAAATCTAATGCTTCCTCAGAATTAATAATTTTAAAATTTTTCTTATATTGTAAATAATCATCAAATCCTTGTGATAGTAGTTCTGGCATTTTTTTATATTCAAATTCATCTTGCAGTTTTAAAATGCCTACACCATGGTCGATATTACAAATTTTAAAATCCATATTCTTAGAATTAAATAATTCAACAGCAACTTTCCAAACGTCACCTGTCCAAGCGGTGTGTCTATGTTCTGCACTTTGCTCAAATTCTGATCTTGGCAACAAGTCATGTAACATAATAATTCCACCTTTTTTGAGTTGTTTGATTGAGTTAATGCAATCTTTTTGACATTGAGTGTATGTATGAAGTCCATCAATAAATATGACATCAAACTGTATTTCATTATTTTTTTCAAAAAATTCATCTGATGTCATTTTAAAATTACCACCATTAAACGGATCGACACCAAATTTATTTTTCATTTTTAAAGGTATAGAATTAAAAAGAGTTTCTGTGCCAGTACCTATCTCTAAATAATTACAATTTTTATATTTAGAGATTGCCTTATTTACAAAGGCAATTCTTGAATAAAAATTTTTCTCAAATTTAAATTTGTGGGTTATTTTGCTCTTGTAAAATAGAATATTTAAATATTTTTTAACATTCTGTTTATAAAAAATAGGTGGAATAAAGTAAGTAAATTTCATTAACAATGGATAAATGTTAAATTATATATAGATTATAAATAAAAAATCAAATTAAATTACATTTCTAATAAAGTGAAAAATAAAATAAGATTTAATAAAACTGTTTACCTCTATTGTCCTGATCATAGAACTTACAATTACTTTCTTCATGCTGATTACGTATTTGGAATAAATAAACTAATTCTAATTAAAAACTTGGATATTATTAATGATGAAAATTGTCAGATTTTATTAGATCAAAATTACTTAGAAGATTTTTTATCATATCAATTTAAAAGTTATAAGAAAGAAATTTACGTAATACTCTGGAATGATTTATTTGACAAAAAAATTCACGAAGAAACTATACAGAAGATAAATGAAAAATTTGAATATTTAAATATTTTTTTTCAATCAAATTTTTATCCAGAATATAAAAATTATTTTTTTTTAAATGATTATAATATTTACAATAAAAAAACTTTAAAAAAAATATCTGGAGCAAAATTTCGAGCCAAAATGAAATATTTTTTTCCAATATTTTACTCTATTTATAATTTTTTAAAATATTTCACATATGCAAAAAATTTGATTTTAGGTAAAAAACTGGTGTTTGTTGGAAGAGCTGATGAGGAGGATATTTTAAATGCTTTTAAAAAATATTATAATGTTAAATTTAAATATATTAAAAACCTAATAAATAATTATGAAAATTATAGTTCAAAAGAAAAAATAGATTATTTTTTTTTGATATTTAATGAAGAAAAATTTAAAAATTTAGAATTTCAAAAAAAGTATTATTTAGCAAATGTAGTTATAAGATTTATATTTATTAATCACCTTAAAAAATTTAATTTTTTTTATCATAAAAAAAATTCTAAATTACCATTAGATTTATTATTTTCTAATGTTTATAAAAATATATGTATGATAGATTTAGGATCAAAAGTTGGAAATTCAGAAATTTATACAAGAAGTTTACTAATTAATAAATTTTATAAAAAATCTAAATTGAAAGTTAGCTTTTTCTTAAATGATTTAAATTATAATAAAGATGTTTTGTTCAACGAGAGAACCATTATAATAAAGAAATATCTCTATGATTTAATTAATTTCATTGAATTTGATTGTTCTTTTGAAAATCTTAAAATGGAAATTTTAAAATTAAACAAACTACTAAAATAGTTCTAATTTACTCTACTTAATTCAACTATTTGATCACAATTTGTTAGATCTTCCAGTAAATGTGAGATAACAATGATTGTTTTAAATTTTCTAATATTATTTATCTCATTTAATATTGTACTCTTTGTCATCTTATCTAACGAATTAAATGACTCGTCAAATATTAAAATTTGAGGATCTTTATACAAAGCTCTGGCAATACTAATTCTCTGTTTTTCACCACCAGAAATTTTATATCCAAATTCACCTACTTTTGAGTCTATTCCATTTTCCAACTGTTCAATAAAAGGATCTAAACCAGATTTATTTATTGCATCATATAATTTTTCTATATTTATTTTGTCTTTATTTTTTTCAAATGTAATATTTGTATAAACGGTATCGTTAAATAAATTCACTGTTTGTGATACATATCCAAATAAATTTTTCCATTTCGCACTGTTTAAATCTGCATATTTATCATTGATTTTTATATTTCCAGAATCAGCCTTTAATAATCCTGTAAGTAAATCAATCAATGTAGATTTGCCACATCCAGAAGGACCAACAATCCCCAGATAAGATCCTTTTTTAATTTCAAAGTTAAAATTTTCAAAAATATATTTATTATCAGTTGAATATCTAAAATAAATTTTCTCTAAATTAATCTTATTAAATTCATAAACACCAATAAAATTTGAATTGTTATCTTGATTTTTATTTTCTACTAAATTTGTCTTTAACTCATCAATTATTTCATAATTTGATTTCTGATATTGATTAATTTTTTGTGCAGATGAAATTAGACGACTTATAGATGGGATCATTCTAATTAAAATTATAGCCAAAAGAGCAGTCTTTGGCAAAATTTCATCAAATGATTCTCCCATGGTTAAAAATTTAATATTAATAAATGACAAAACTCCAAAAATAAAAATTAGTTCAAAAAATGCTCTAGGGTAGCTTCGAATAATATATGCTTTTCTTTGAAATTCCTGAAATAATTTTTCCTCTAAGTAAAAAAACTTAATAAAATAATTCTCTTTTTGAAACAATTTTATTTCTTTAATCATATTAAATGATTGTATTAATTTTTTTAAAGATTCACCCTCGTGTTCAAAAGAAAATTTTCCATATTTTATAAGTAATCTTTTAAAAAAAAGAAAATAAATAACAGTTAATGCTATTAATGATAATGATGAATAAAAAACTAATACAGGATTTATAGAAGACAAAAATAAAAATAATACTACAAATAAACACGAGTCATTAATAAAAAGCATAGAACTTCTCAAAGTCTGCATTACAGTACTTGTTGAAGTATTTATATTTCTAACTAATTTTGCAGAATCTTTATTAACATGAAAAGTATAGCTTTTATATAGATATGAAGTAAGAAGATGTTTTTTTAGCCTAACCTTAACATTCCTCTCAAATGTTTGAGTCCAATGAACTAGAAAAATTAAAAAAGTATTTTTTATTATGAAAACTATAACAATTAAAAAAGATACAAGTAAAATTTGATTTTCGAAATTTATATATTTTTCCAGATAGCTTAACGAAAATAAATCATTGTCTAAGAGATTTTCATTTTTTCCGAAAAGTCCTAGAATAAGTGGATATAATGAACCAATACTAATTGCCTCTAAAAAAACTTGTAAAAATGTGAAAAATAAAAAAATTATAGATTTTGTTTTTTCTTTTTTTGACAATATCGTCCAAAGAATTTTAAAATTATTTAATAAATTATGTTTTTTTGACATTTATTTTTTAAAGATATATACCCAAAAATGATTATTAACCAAATTTTTATAGACATTTTAAGATAAGTTTTTTAACTAATTAACAATCTGACCTCAAATTAATGAAAAAGGCAATTTACTTAATAATAGAAATGCAAAAACGAGAATTAGATGCAAAAATATTATTGGGAATGAAGGCTGTCAGTAAAGGATATGAAGTTGCAATTTGTAAAAAAAGTAGATTGTATGAGAAGATACATCTTATCAAACCAGGAATTTTTTTTTTAAAAAGTTTTGGAAAAAATTATGAAAAAATTTTAGATAAGATTAATTTATATGGTCACAAAATTACCGGAATCGATGAAGAGGGGCTTCAAATTTTTGATAATTCTTGGATTGTTGGAAAAAGATTTTCAAAAAAGATTCTAAGTTATATTAAATTAATATTTTCATGGGGATTAGAAAGTAAATCAATATATGAGACTTTTTTTAAAAAAAAGAAAAAAGATTTGAAAATTATTTCAACTGGTCATCCAAAAATGGAATTGTTGAATAAAAATATATTAAAATATTATAATGGGGATGTAAATAAAATCAAAAAAAATTTTGGAAACTTCATTTTAGTAGCCACACAATTTCCAAGATTTAACACTGATGGTGTTAATATTTTTAAAAAATCCTACACATTTAAAAACACATTTAAAAATATAAAATCACATCATAAAAGATTAAATAAAAAATGTAATTATCAGCAAGAACGAAATTTTTATGAATTTAATAACATGTACAGTTATTTAAGCAAAGAATTTCCAAAAAAAAATATTTTAATAAGAGTACACCCTGCAGAAAATCACGATACTTATAAAAGAATAATTAAAGATAGTTATTCAAATATTAAGGTTTTAAAATCTGATGATAATATTATTCCTTATATTATAGCATCAGATGTATTAATTGGATGTAACTGCACCACTTCAATTGAATCATTTTTAATAAATAAAACAAGTATTAATTATATTCCATATAAGGATTCTCAATTTGAGTTCACTCTTACAAATTTGGTTTCCATAAATGTAAGAAATTTGAAAATACTAAAAAAAATTTTAAAAAATAAAATCTATAAAAAAAAAAATATAATTCCTAAAACTAATTTAAATAAAGCAAAGAAAATACTTGGCAATTTAATTGATAAAAATTGTTCAGATAATATAATTAAAAATATTAAATTAATTAATGTAAATTCTACAAATCAAGATAATAAAAGACAAAATATAATAAACTATATTTATTTTTGGTTGTTGGTTAAATTAAAAAATTTATACTATTTTTTATTTTTAAGAAGTTCAATAAATTATAGAATTCAGGTAAATAAAAGAAAAAGTTTAAATAGAATGGTAATACAAAAAAAAGTAGATAATTTTTCAAAAGTATTGTTTGGGGGTAAAAAGTTTATTGTTAAAGAAAAATACTACGGTTTGTTTTATATAGAAAGTTTATAATTTAAATAAAAATAAGTATTAAATGTTTAAAATTGGAAAATTATTAGTTTCTAAAAACTCCAAACCAATTATTATTGCTGAGGTTGGTCAATCTCACTTGGGAAGTTTTAAAAAAGCAAAAACAATTGTGAAAAAAATATCTAAAACTGGAGTAGATATAATCAAATTTCAAACACATCTAGCAAAATTTGAGTCTACTTTAAATGAACCGTTTAGGATAAAAAATGAAAACTTTAAAAATAGAATTCAATATTGGCAAAAAATGGAATTTTCTATTAAGGAATGGAAATTGATTAAAAAAGAGTGTGAAAAAAATAAATTAATATTTTTAAGTTCACCCTTTTCAAATGAAGCGGTAGAAATACTCCAAAAATTAAATGTTAAAGCTTGGAAAATTGGATCCGGAGAATTTTTTTCAAATGATATGATCGATAAAATTATAAAAACTAAGAAACCCATAATAATTAGTACAGGACTTTCTAAATTAAACGAAATAGGAATAATGACAGCAAAATTAAAAAAAAATAAATCAAAATTTGTTTTAATGCAATGTACTAGTCAATATCCATTAAAACTAAAAGAGGTCGGAATAAATATTTTAGATACTTATAAAAAAAAATATAAATGTTTTTTTGGTTTATCTGATCACACAGGTTCTATTTATCCATCAATCTATGCTATGTGTAAGGGGGCATCAATTGTAGAAGTGCATGTGGGTGACAAAAATGAAGACAAAAATCCTGACAGTTCATCTTCAATAAGTTTTGAGGAATTAAAGCAATTATGTAAAGCAAGAAATGAGATTCACATCATGAAAAGCTCTAGTGTCAATAAAAAGATTTTGCCAAAAAAATTAGTAAAAATAAAATCAATATTTACAAAAAGCTGTACAGTTAAAAATTTTATGAGAAAAGGACAGATAATTAAAAAATCAGATATAATTTTTAAAAAACCTGGAACCGGTATACCTGAAAAAAAAATAAATCAAATTATTGGTAAAAAATTGATCAAAGATGTTTTTTCTCATAATTTGCTAAAACTTACTGATTTAGAGAAGTGAAGAAAAAAATTATTATTGCTGTAGTTATTAATAATAGGGCCAATTATGCAAGGATAAGATCTTTTTTAATTGAGTCAAAAAAAAGTAAAAAAGTAAAAATTGAATTAATTCTTGCTGCATCTGCTTTAGTTGAAAAATTTGGTGAACTAGAAAAAATAATTAGAGAGGACAATTTAACTATTTCGAAAAAATTATTTACAATTGTTGAAGGTGATAGACCTATAGCTATGGCAAAATCAACTGCAATTGAAATAAGTGAGCTTGCAAATGTATTTGAAAATTCAAAACCTGATTATGTATTTGCTATAGCTGATAGATTTGAAACTTTGTCAGTTGCTATAGCTTCAAGCTATATGAATATACCCTTAATACATCTACAGGGTGGAGAGATAACTGGATCTATAGATGAAAGTGTGAGGCATGCAATTTCAAAATTTGCAAACATTCATTTCCCCTCAACAGATTTAGCTAAAAAAAACCTCATAAGAATGGGAGAAGACCCTAAAACAATATTTAATTTTGGATGTCCATCTATAGACCTAGCAAAAAAAATCAAAAATAAAAAAATTAAATTACATAAAATCTTGAGTAAATATAATTTCTCAAATCAAGACAACTTTAATTTGAAGAATATTCATAAATATATTGTTGTTGTTCAGCATTCTGTAACAACTGAGTATGAAAATACAAAAAACGACGTTATTGAAACTATAAAAGCAATATCTAAATTGAATATGAATTGTGTTTGGCTTTGGCCAAATGTAGATTCTGGTTCTGATATAATTTCAAAACAACTTAGAATTTACAGAGAACGAAAGCTGTTAAATAAAGTTCTTTTTATAAAGAATATTAAACCTGAGGATTTTTTAAATCTAATCCAAAATTGTCAATGTATAGTAGGGAATTCAAGTGTAGGAATAAGAGAAGCGTCATATTTGGGTGTGCCAACTGTTAATATAGGTTCAAGACAAAATGGAAGAGAGAAAGCTAAAAATGTTTTAAATGCTAAACACAATAATTATGACATAATTAATAAAATTAAAATTCAGTTAAAAAAAGCTTATTATAAAAGTTCATCATTGTATGGAAAAGGTAATGCTGGAAAAAAAATTTTAAATAAAATATTAAATTATAAAATTAAAAATACACAAAAAAAACTTAATTATGACAATTAAAAAATTGAAATTACATGATAAAACATTAAAAGAAGAAGTTTTCTTTACAAAAACAAAATGGCCACATTTTGATATTTTATTCAAAGATATTAACAAATTTTCAAAAAATAAAAGTTTAAAAAACATCTTATCACTTGAAAGAGGCTCGTTATACGGAAACATAAGTATTTTAGCACCGTATTTTAAAAAAAAAAATTTTATTTCAGTTGACTGTAGTGAAAAAAAAATTTTATCAAGAGGATCATATAATAAAAAATTTGTAGATAATAATAATATTATTAAAATTCCAGTAACTTCACAAAAAAATTATAAAAACTTAAATTTAAAAAAAAATTTTTATGATTTAATTGTCATACCAAACTTAATGCATCATATTTACGATCATAAACATTTAATTAAATCTTGTAAGAAATATCTTAAAAAGAATGGGTTAATTTATGTTTTTGAGCCTACACTAAGAGAAATACATCAATTACCAGAGGATTATTATCGATTTACACCCTATGGAATGAAGCAGTTATTAAATGATCTTAA
Organism: Candidatus Pelagibacter sp. HIMB1505; assembly: GCF_052047915.1. Lineage (NCBI taxonomy): Bacteria > Pseudomonadati > Pseudomonadota > Alphaproteobacteria > Candidatus Pelagibacterales > Candidatus Pelagibacteraceae > Candidatus Pelagibacter > Candidatus Pelagibacter sp. HIMB1505. Next base: position 34,374 of record NZ_JBNAIR010000001.1, read on the forward strand.
TTTTAGATCTATTAATTTTAAACTATCTGGTGGTCCTTTTACTGCAGCGGCTTATTGCCTTGATCAAGCCTCGCAATTTTTACCCAAACAAAGAAGACAAAATTTTAAAAAAGAATTTAAACTAAATAAAATAAATTTTTTTCAAAAATTAGATAAAAAACACAGACAAAACTTATTCAGGAAATATACAATTTTCCCAATGAGTTTTTCTATAACTGCAAAAAAATAAATTGTATAAAAAAAAAAAAATTCTTCTAGTTGTTCTGGCAAGATCTGGGAGTGTGGGTATTAAAAATAAAAATATTAGAAAAATTAAAAATGTACCTCTAGTTGGAAGAGTTGGAGACATAGCTAATAAAATTAAATTTTTTGATAAAAAAATTGTATCAACAGATAGTACAAAAATAGGAAAAATAGCTTTAAGGTATGGTTTAGAATTTAATTTTTTAAGACCAAAAAAAATTTCAGGACCTAAAATAGGTGACTTAGAGGTCTTAAAACATGCATTAAAAAAGAGTGAAAAAAAAAATAATAAATTCGATATTGTAGTTTCAATGCCTCCTACCTCACCACTGAGAAAAATTAACGATGTAAAAAATTGTATTAGAAAAATTATCGATGAAAAACTAGATGCTGTTTGGACAATTTCAAAAACTGATACAAAATATCATCCACTAAAAGCACTAGAAATATCAAAAAAAAGATTAAAATATTATTCGAAATATGGAAATAAAATTAAATATCGTCAACAACTTAAAAACACATATTTCAGAAACGGAGCTTGTTATGCATTTTCTAGAAAAGCTATTTTAGAAAAATCAATATTACCAAAAAAAAGTGGTTATGTTATAAGTCTATCTGATCAGATTTCTATTGATACTTACTCAGATCTTATTTTAGTAAAAAAAGTATTTAAAAATTAAATTTTTAATTAAATTTGTCGAAAATTTCTTTCATCTTTAGGTTTGGATTACAAAATTTCTTAAAATAGAAAATATTTAATAATTTCCAATAGTTATCTCGATCTAAAGGTAGGAATAATTTTACTTTTTTTATCAATTTTTTAAACTCTATTTTTCTTGAATTACTTAAATAATCAAAGCTCTCATTCGGAAATCCAGAGAAACCTTGTTTTTTAAAAACTAGCTTTTTTTCAAAATTCTTAACAAATACACGTTTTAAAATATGTTTAAGTGCAAAATTATTTTTATACTTTTTATTAATTTTATACTTAATAGGTAAATTTATAACTTCTTTTATTACACTTTTATTTATAAAAAGATTTCTTACTTCGACTGAATTTTCACCAGCTAATAAATGCCAACTTATATTATGAACTCCTACTGCCTGGACAAAATAATCTGTAAAAAGACTCGCTTGTATTTTGGCCTCTCGAATATTCATAAATAATTTATATTTTTTAAAAGCTTTTAACCATAATTTGTCTGATTGAATTTTATAATCAGTATTGATATTTTTTGAATATTTTCCTGAATAGCTTGAGTATGGTGATAAGTTGATTTTGTCTTGATTCCAATCTGTTTCTTTATAAAGTTTATATCCACCAAATAATTCATCAACACCTCCTGCGTTAAAAACAATTTTACATTTTTTTCTTTTAACAAATTCAAAACATTTATTAATTCCAACTAAATCATGTGTAAGAAAAGGTAAATTAAGAGATTGATATACTTTTTTTAAATCTAAAGAATATTTTTTTTTATTTAAGTTAATTTTATAAATTTTTGATGATAAATATTTATTAAATAAATTTATTTTATTAGATATAGGGTCTTTTTTTTCATGATCAACAAATAATAAACCTTTTAAATTATTTGAGTTATCAAGCAATTTAGATTGTAGGCTGCTATCTATTCCTCCACTAAATAACGAAAAAAAATTTTTATTTGGTAACATTTTATTTTTTGATTGAATTATAATATTCTCAAAATAATCAGTAATATCTTTAATATTTAAATTATTAAATTTTTTATACTTTTTTTCACTAATCCAATTAACTGGATCATCATACGTATTTGATGTTACTTTATTTTTTATTATATTATATGAATATGATTTACCTGGTAGCAAGTATTCAATATTTTGATACACCGTTTTGTTATAAAGAATAAAATGTCTTGTATCAAAGTACTCAGTAAACTTATTAGTATCTATGTGAAGATTCTTTAGAAATTCTACTATGGCATTAATATTTGAGGAACATATAAAATAATTATCATCATTGTATAAAAATAATTTTCTTTCACCCTGGACATCTGTAGCAAAATATATATTTTTTGTTTTACTATCAAAAACACAGTATGCAAACATACCGTCTAAGAATTTTGGTATTTTATTATGTTTGTAATGTTGAAATAAATTAATAAGAACTTCCGTATCATTAGTAAATTTTTTTTTTGTACTAGTTTTTTTTTTTAATTTTTCATAATTATAAATTTCACCATTATAAGCAATTTTAAATTGTTTATTTGAAGATTGATATAGTTCACTTCCGGACTTCTTTTTTCCTACTATAGATAAAATACTATTCCCTATAAATAATTTTTTTTTTAAAAAAAATTGTTTTAAATATTTATCAGGACCTCTATTTTTAATTGCATCAAATGCAGATTTACAATCTTTTTTATTTAATTTATTTTTCTTTGAATATATTAAAATAATTCCACACATAGAACTATATTCATTTTTGCAAAATATAAAGCAAACTTGTAGAAACTTTATATTTTTCTAAGTTATCATTTGTCATATTAATTAACCTTTCACCGAAAATTTTGTCATATGATTTTACTCTTTTTCTTGTCTTAAAATATTTTATTAGATGATTAAAATCATATTCTTGTAATCCTGTTTTTAAAAAAATTTTTAATTTAAGCTTTTTAAATAAAAAGTCTGCACTTTTTTCAGTAAAGTAAAAATTATGTGATAACCTATAATCATATTTCAAAAAATCTTTATCTAAGAGAAATTTATAAATATTATTAAAGTTTGGAATTCTAAATATTAAAAAACCTTTATTTTCTAATTTACTTTTAAGTAATTTAACAAAACTTAGAACATCATACTTATGTTCAATCTCACCTAGAGACAAAATAATGTCAAACTTTATTTTATCTTTTTTTAGCTCACGATAAGAGCTATAAAATAAGTGCTTTTTATTTACGTGTTCTCTGTAAATTTCACTATCAAATCCAGCTGTAATTTTTGAATTTTTTTTTAAATTATCTAGGTTGGTGGCTGCACCACAATTACTTTCGAGAATTTTTTTATTTTTAAAACTTAGGTATTTTTTGATTTTATCTAATTTTAATTTTTCTCTAGGTTTATTAAAGCTATTATATTTACTAATGCTATTAGATCCGTCAAATAACTTTCTAAATATCTTATTATCCTGCAAAGATTTTCTTCTTTTTTCCAAGAAAACTAAGTCACAATTGTCACATTGATATATTTTATTTTTATTTTTTGTCCAAGTATTTTTCCCAGACCTTAATTTATCATTCCATATCAAAAAAGTATTTTTTTTTTTACAGAGATAACATATCATTATTGTAAATTAGGATTAAATTGATTTAATTTTATCTTATTATTAAAAAGCATAATAATATATTTGATTAATATTTACAATTAAATTAACCTCGGAATAAAAAATTCTCATTTTATAATGGAACATAATAAAGTCTTTGTATCAACTGGATATTACAAAAATCAAAAGTCAATTAAAACAATTAAAAGATTTTTAAAAAATAAAATAAAAAATATAGAATTATCTGGTGGTAAATTCATGACACGAAGAGATTTAATATATTTGGAAAAATTAGGAAAAAGTAAAAATTTAAGGGTTCATAACTATTATCCTCCACCAAAAGAAAAATTTGTAATTAATTTGGCTAGTCAAAATAAATCAATTATAAAAAAAAGTTTAAATCAGTTAAAAAAAAGTATTACTTTATCAAAAAAACTTAATAGTAAATTTTTCTCTTTTCATGGAGGTTTTAGAATTGACCCACAACCTAGAAAACTTGGCAAACAATTTGATAAATATGAGATCTTAAGTAAAAAAAAAGCTGAAACCATTTTTCTAAAAAATATTAAAATCCTGAATAAGTTTGCAAAGAAAAAAAAAGTTAAAATATTGATAGAAAATAATGTTATTAATAAAAAAAATTTAAAAGTTTTTGGAGAAAATCCCTTATTATTAACAAATCCAATTGATATTCTAAGATTTTTTAAAAAAACACCTAAAGAAGTTGGACTTCTTTTGGATTTAGGACATTTAAAAGTAAGTGCAAAAACTGAAAAATTTAACTTAAGATCTGCTTTAAAAAAATTAAACAATATTATTGAAGGCTATCATTTAAGTGAAAATAATAGTTTGGAAGATCAAAATAAATCCTTTGATAAAAATGTATGGTTTTTAAATTATTTGAAGAAAAACTTAGAATATTATACACTTGAAATTTATACAGACGATCTAAATAAAATTAAAAAAACTGAAAAGATTGTAGAAAAATATCTAGAAAATTAAATTATTTTTTATGAAAAAAAAAATTCATATAATTATATTGGGAGGAAGTGGTTTAATTGGATCAAAATTGATAAATAAATTTTTAAAAAAAAATAAGAAAATATTAAACTTAGATATAAAAAATATTAATATTAAATCAAGAAATTATAATTATGAAAAGTTTGATATGACTTCAAAAGTTTTAGAAAATAATATTAAATCAATTTTAACAAAATATACTGTTCCTGAAATTTACATAGATTGCAGTTATATTGATAGAAATTCTTTCAAAGATGTTAATTTTAAAAATCTAAAAAAATCAAAACTTAATATTGTTTTAAACGATTGGCTTTCTTCTAGTGTTACAATATGTTCATATATATTGTCTAAGATGAAAGCGATTAAAAAAAGCTCAAGTGTTATTTTAACTAGCTCAATTTACGGTGTGGTTGCGCAGGATCCTAATGTATACAAAAAAACAAGAATAAACGAAAACATAGGTTACTCACTTGTTAAAGCTGGTATAAATAATTTTGTTAAAAATGCTGCTACTCAGTATGGAAATTACAATATAAGAGTTAACTCAATATGTCCTGGAGGTATTTTAAGTAAAAATGACAAAAATTTCAAAAATAAAAATTTCAAACGAAACTATTTAAAAAAAGTTCCAATTAAAAGATTCAGTAATCCTGATGAAATTGCAAATATATACGAATTTTTAAGTTCTGAAAAAAGCTCATATATAACCGGTATTAATCTAGTTGCTGACGGAGGATATACACTTACTTAATTAATTTATAATTTAAAATTAAATTGCAAATATAATTTATTTCTTTATCTTTTAAATTTACAGAGCTTGGTAAAGTAATTATTGAGTTAGAAATTTGTTTTGAGTTTTTATAATTAATTTTTTTACTTTTAGAGTTTTTATAAATATCCATTAAATGAGCACTATAAAAGCCAGTTCTTACTTCTACACCTTTTTGATTTAAGTAATAAACTAAATCATCTCTTAATTTTTTAGCATCCTTAAGTTTGGGATTTATTTTCATATATGACAACCAATGAGAATTAATATAATATTTTTTCGGAGAGGGGAAAATTAAATATTTTATTATTTTCAACTTGGACTCATATTTTCTTTGAATGGAAATTTTTTTTTTAATAAAAGAATTTGCATTTTCTAATTGAGCGCATCCGATGGCAGCTTGCATATTTGTTAATCTAAAATTAAATCCTATTTCATCATGCCAATATTTTTTTTGTTGATTCATTCCATGATCTCTTAATTTTTTTGCCAATTCATATTTTTTTTTATCTCTAAAAATAATCATACCTCCTTCACCTGTAGAAATAGTTTTATTTCCAAAAAAACTAAAGGTTCCAAAATCTCCAAAATTTCCAGCATGTTTATTTTTATATCTTGTTCCAAAGGCCTCTGCACAATCTTCGATGACAGAAATTTTTCTTTTTTTACAAAAACTTAAAACTTTTTCTAAATCAGGTGAATTACCATATAAGTGGACAATAATTATTGCTCTTGTATTTTTATTTGTAATTTTTTTTATTGAATCGTAGGAAATACAAAGTGTATCTGGATCAATATCTGCTAAAACTGCTTTACATTTTGAATGTATAATTGAATTAATTGGAGAGACAAAAGTATAATCTGGTACAATTATCTCATCTCCTTGTTTCAACTTTAAAGTTGATATAGCTAATTGAAGTGCAGTTGTACCACTACTTGTTGATAAACAATAATTGTTATTTACAAAAGAGGAAAATTTTTTTTCAAACATGTTTACGTATTTACCTCTTGATGAGATCCAGCCTGATTTAATAGTATCTGAAATATATTTTAATTCGTTACCTTTTAATAAAGGTTCCGATTGTGGTATTTGCCTAATTCTTTTTTCATTAGCATAGTCAATAACATGACCTTTCTTATTTAAAATTGGTACAATTCCATATTTGGAAATTTTATTTTGAAGGTCCAAAAAATCATAATTTTCTTGGACATAAATAAATTTTTTCGATTTTACATATTTTACTTTGTCAGATAGCTCAAGACTTTTTAAAAGTGATCTTCTTATGTCTCCATCACTAATTACATTTTTTAATTTATTATTTTTTACTAAAAAGCAGACTTTGAGTCCTGAAAGATTAATTTTTTTTAAAGCATTCCTAATAGTTTCATTATGATCAACTAATAGATTTTTTATATTTGAATTTGACATTTTTTTAATTACAAAAATGCTTCATTTTAACTTTTTGTTGTTTCTTAACTTTATTTTTTAAAGTTTTGTTAACAATTTTTCTATAATCTGATACTTTTAGCCCTGTAAAAGGTCTTAAAGAAATCAAATCATTTCTTTTTATTTTTTTCCCTGCCTGGAAATTATCATTATAATAAAGGCCTTTTTTTGAAATTTTTAACATTTCTTTTTCCTCTTGCTGAATTTTTTTTTCTTTTGAACCAAGCATTCTTTCTGTTTTTCTTATCTGGGTAACAAAATTTTCAAAATCATTTAAGTTTAAAGATGCTTTGTGATCAGGACCAATTAATTGATTGTTTAAAGTTATGTGTTTTTCAATTATTTTAGCTCCTTTTGCAATGGCAAGAGAAGAGCTCAGATGTTCCTTAGAATGGTCAGAAAAACCTATTCTACAACCAAATTTTTCTAATTTTTCTAAACAATTTAAATTTAATGAATGATCAGAGCAAGGATAATTTGATACACAATGCAATAAAGAAATATGATTTGAATTTTTTTTTTTATACAATTTTAATGTATTTGAAATATCTTTTATATTTGACATTCCAGTTGATATAATAATTTTTTTTTTTGTTTTGGCTAAATATTCATGTAAAAAAAAATCAGTTAAATCTGCAGATGCTACTTTTATTGTTTTAACATTTATATCAACTAAAAATTTTGCACTTTCTACATCGTAGGGGGTAGATATAAATTCAACATTTTTTTTTTCACAATATTTTTTAAGCTCAAAATGATCTTCTTCAGAAAGTTCAAGTTTTTTTAACATCTGATAATGACTTTCTTTATCTAGCTTATTTTTTTTCTGATAATTAACCTTTGGGGTAGCTTTTAGAGCTAATTTTTCGGCTTTAAATGTTTGAAATTTGACTGCATCTATTTTTTGCTTTGAACAAAAATTGATAATTTTTTTTGATATATTTATATCATTGTTATGATTAACCCCTATTTCAGCAATTATAAAAGTTTTGTTTGAATTCATATTATTTTTTTTTTATTTTCTTTGCTGGTACACCAAAATACAAAGAATTTTGATTACAATTTTTGTTAACAAATGATCCGCCTCCTATAATTGTATTTTTTTTAATATTTATATTTTCCTTAATATTTGATCCAATTCCTAAATGACAAAAGCTTTCAACATTTACATTGCCAGCTGTATTAACGCCAGGTCCTGTACTAACAAAATCACCAAACTTATTATCGTGATCTATTGATGAATTAGTATTTATTAAACAATGATTTCCAATCACAGAGTTAATGTTAATTGTTACTCCTGGCATAACTAAAGAACCTTCTCCAATTATTACTGACGGATGAATATTTGTTTTGTTAGATATTATTTTGAGCCATCTCAAATTAATAGACTTTAATTTAAGTGTTTTTATAATTTTTTTTCTTATTAGGTTTGATCCAATTCCAATAAAACCAAAAGTATTTTTATTAATTTTTTTTTTTAATTCTCCGTATTTTTTAATTATTACTAACTCTTTTTTATTATAAGTTATAGTCTTATTTTTGTTATCTTTGTCATTAAAAAAAAATATTTCTTTGAAGTGGTAATTATCTATTTGACTTAATACCAACTTAGATTGAGGACCAGTACCAAATATAATTATCTTTCTCATTTATTTACTTGCAATAGCAATTATCGTATCAGATCTATTATTTTTGTACAAAAAATTTTGATAATTATTTTTTGTATGAGAGCTAGTTTTAAATAATGGTTTCATATTTCCATTAGGAAGATTATCAATAAACCATTTAATATGATTATCTAGATTATATCTTTGATAATTAAAAGTTTTTATTTTTTTAAAATTAGCACTCAATAAAAATTTTTTAAGTGATTGATGATTGTGCAAAATTAAATGTTCGCTCCAAAAAGTAAAATTTCTAAAAGACTGAAGACTTTTTATTGATAGCAGAATATCGTTGCATGTTGGAACTTCTATAATTATTTTTCCATTTTTATTTAAAAGAGACTTTAAGAACTTCAATTCATTAATTTGGTCTGGCATATGCTCAAGAACATGAAATAAAAAAATTAAATCGTATTTTTTTGTTTTTAATTTTTCTTTATTTGAAATTAATTTTATTTTCGGGATATTTTTTGAAATATAATTTTGACATATATTCATAGTTTCATAACCAGCAACACTATGACAATATTTTGAAGCCAATTTTAAAAAACCACCCCAGCCACAACCATAATCCAAAATAGATTTATTTATTATATATTTTTTAAATTGAAAAATACGTCGATAATCATCTTCATGAAAATTTTTATAATTATTTTTATTTAGATAATCTTTATGAGGTTTGTTTGTATAATGAGATTTTTTAATTATATTCTTTTCTAAAAATATAATTCCACTTTTTTTATCTTTAATAACTCTTACCTTACTATCTCTAGTTTTGTTATTTATAATTAATAAATTTTTTTTTTTAATTAGTTCTAATTTGACTAATTGTTTATAAATTGGATTAGTTATATTTAACTTCATATATTCAAAATTAACTATATTATATCTTTATAATTTTCAAATTAATATGCCCAATACATAAATGATAATAAGTTTTAATTTATTTTTTTTATATTAGAAATTTTTGGATATATAATAAAATAATAAAAAAATTTAAAAAACTTATGTCTCTAATAACAATTATATTATTTTAACCTATGCCTCTTTTTTTTACACAACAAAAAAAAATACTCTATATTCACATTCCCAAAAATGGTGGATTAGCAATTACAGGAGCTTTAGCAAAACATGGTTATAGTTATTTAGGTCAAAAATATCCTGAAAATAACGGTAAAGTATCCCCTGCTCATTTAACATCTGAGGAAATCAATACAATTTTAAAACATAACAATATAAATGTTGATTTTGAATTTACCGTAGTAAGAAATCCATATACAAAACTTGAAAGCGAATACTTCTATCAATTTGGGTCAATCTTTAAAATTAGTGAATGGAATATAAAAACATTTTATAAATTTAAAATGTTTTCAGGTTTTAATAATTTTATTAAAAAAGAATTAAATATTGCCAATAATAATTTAGAGTACAAGCTAAATCACTTTAAACCACAAGTAAAATTTTTAACAAATAAGACAAAAGTATATAAATACGAAAATAAATTTAAAGATCTAAAAAATGATTTGCAAGATTATGGAATAAATTTTGAAATTGGTGAAAAACAATACACTAGAGGAAGATTGTCAAAAATATTTAAAATAAAATGGGAGAAAAGCACTATTCAAATGGTAAACGAATTTTATAAGGATGATTTTGAAACATTTGGATATGAAAAAAAATAAATTATTTTCACTCATCAAACCACATATTTCTTTTCAGAAATTAATTTTTTAATTTATTATTACTAATATCTCTTTTTAATAAAAATAAATTTTTATCAATTTCAATAACTTTAATTTCATGCGTTAATTTAATTTTTTTTTGTAAAATTAATACTGTTTTTTTTATTTCTTTAAAAGATATACCGTCAAATTTTTTTATTTTATAATCCTTTGAAAGTAAAAAATTTGAATTTGTTTTTTGAGCTAAACTTGATAAAAATTCATTTTTTAAAATAATATTTTTAAAATTAGATAAAATTCCTTTTGAATAACTTTCGTCTTTCTTTGAAAAAATAGATTTAATATCTTTCACAGCTATATTTTGAATTTTATTTGAGTATTTTTTTTTAAAAAATTTTATAAAATTATCACTAAAACTATATTTACTGCTATTGTATATTAATGATGATGATACTCTAGAATTTTTCATTTTTTTTAATTTCTTACTTAAGTGAAGATTGATAAATTTTGCACATCTTTCATAATTATTAAAATTATACCCTAATGATTTAAATAGACTAATGTTTCTAGTTTCTAAAGCTCGTTCATCTTTTACAAAAAAAATGATTTTTTTTTTTAATATTGCTGCCTCTAAAGAGGAAGTGCAACCATAATGAATGTATAAATCACTAGCAATTATCCACGGAGTAATTGTGTCCTCAAAAACTATATGTAAATTTTTTGGTGAACCCAGAAACCTATTTTTTATTTTTTTTAGCGACTGTCTTGGATGCGGTCTGAAAACAAAATTATAATTAGGATTCTTTTTTGATAACTCAATTAATAATTTTATAAAGGAATTATAATTTTCTTCCTCAATTAATCTTTTTTTTTTATATTCAAATTTAATTTTATCGTTAGTTTTTTTTAAAAATTGTTCTATTTGAAAATTATCAGTTTTTTTATCTCCCATTACCTGATCGGTAATAAAACTAGAGGGAATAAAAATTAAATTTTTATATTTTTTTTTAATTCTACTTACGTTGTTTTCAAAAAAGGAGATATTTTTACTTTTTAATAAATCAAATTTAGGGTGACCAAAAATTAAAAATTTATTTTTGTCTTTAATTTTTTTCTTAATAATTCCAAAATCTTTTTTTCCCCATACAAAATATTCATCTACATTTTCTAAAATTTTTTTATGAATTCTTGGAAGAAGTTCCTGTGTTCCTATATTGATCAATGGAGCTTCTTCATCAAGTAAACCAAGATAATTATTTGAAAATTTTTCTTTTTCAAATTTAAAAAGACTTACGGGTCCCCCCTTAGATATTAAATAAAAATTTTTAGTGTTTTTAAATAACCTATAAACTTGATTTTTTTCTCCAATTAATACATCTTGATTTAACTCTTCAGCTAATTTAACTCCAAAAAAAATTTTACTTAGAAACTCTCTAACTTTAATTTCGATTGGCAAACCAATAGTCATTTCAAATTCTTTTTATTAAATAATAATTTAGCAAATTCAAAATCTAAACTATCATCTATATCAATAGATCTTTGTTTTGGAATTTTCGTAGTTATAACCTTGCCATCAAAAATATTTTTCGCTTTTAAAATAAATTTACTTTTAAAAATATAAACTACTGTAGTCATATCATATACTTTTGGAGCGTCTTGACGTCTGAAATATTTCTTTTTATTTATTAGGACTTTTGCAAATCCGTCTTTATTAATGCTTACAACATTAAAATATGGGTTTCTATTTGGTTCTGTTATAGAAATTAACACATCGGCATTTTTTTCTTTTTTCATTTTTTGAATTGCTAAAATTATATCATTTTCATTCCTAAGGGGTGCTGTAGGGGATAATAAAACAAAATATTCTGGCATCTCATTTTTTTTACATAAAAATTTCAAAAAATGCTTCCACACATCTAATTCTTTAGCCGTATCAGTAGATAATTTTTTTGGTCTTTTAAAAGGTACAATTATCTTATTTTTTTTTGCAATAGTAATTATATGTTCTGAGTCAGTTGACACAAAAACTTTATTTAAATACTTTATTTTTTTTGCAATTTTAAATGTCCAATAAATTAAAGGTTTTCCATGAAAATTTTTTATATTCTTATTCTTTATTCCTTTGGAGCCCTGTCTTGCACAGATCAAACAATAAAATAAATTTTTTTTAACGTTAATTTTTTTCATTAAGGACTATGGTTTTTTTATCAAAAACTTATTTTCTATGAATAAATATTTTAATCCTGATTTTTTAAAGGTATGAAAAACATCCTCAATAAGTGAAGATATTGGAAAACCATGCAAGTTTAAACTCGTATTTAATAGTGCGGGTATGCCTGTCAGTTTATGGAAAGAATTTATTAAATTATAATAATTTAGATTATGCTCTTTTTTAAGGAACTGAGGTCTTACCGTGTTATCGTAAGGATGAGTTCCTGCTTTTATTAAATCTAAATTTTTTTTAATAGTATCAAAACCTATTGTCATAAAACTGCAATCTATGTTTTTTTTATTCTGTATAAATTTATTCTTTTCTTTATCCAAGATCGTTAATGCGAATGGCATCCAAAAATCCCTATTTTTAATCATTTCATTTATTTGCTTTACACTACTAGGTTTAGAGGGATCAGCTATAATACTCCTGTTTCCAAGTGCCCTAGCTCCAAATTCCTCCCTACCTTGAGCAATAGCTACTATTTCTCCCTGAGATAATATTTTTGCTATATACGAATTTTTAACATTTCTAATTAATTTATAATTTGAGTTTAGATTTAAAAAATTTCTTATTTTTTTTTCAATTTTCTCTAAAGAATGATCTAAATTTTGTCCCAGATAAATATTTTTCATTGGTTTTGATTTATTATTACTAATCGCATAACAAGCTCCAATGGATAATGATTCATCTGTACCTGAAGGTGCCACATATAATTTGTTAACAAAATCTTGTTTGTGTAAGAACATATTCATCTTAATATTCATTGATACTCCACCACTTATTGCAAAATTTTTAATTTTGTATTTTGAATTTATCTGCTTTAAAAGTTTAGAGCTTATATTTTCCAAAAACATTTGCAATCCACCTGCAATATTATCAAATCTGTAAATTTCTAATTTTTTAATTAGATATTGATATAAATTTTTTGGTCTATATTTATTTATAATTTTACAATTTTTTACTTTAAGTAAATCTTTAAAGACATCTTCATATACCTTTTGACTATAATTTTTTTTTGCATAAGGTGCCAACCCCATAACTTTAAATTCATGTTCGTTTGGTTTCATTGATAAAATTAAAGTTACAAGTTTATAAATTCTTGCTAAATCACATTCTGATGATTTATTTACATTTCTTAATATCTTATTTTTATCAGGAAACCACAAAGTTTGATTATAATAATCGCCCCAACTATCAATAGTTAAAACTGCTAATTTTGAATGTTCAAAATTAATTGCATGATAAGCATAATTAGCATGACAAAAATGGTGATCTAGAAAAACAACTTTTTTAATTTTTCCTTTTCCTTGATTGATTAATTCTTTTTTAAATATATTTTTTAAATTTTCATTTTTTTCTAAAAATTTGTCATCATATCTATCTAATACTGTTTTTAATTTATATTTTTTTTTTTTAATTTCTTTTAATTTTTTAAAAAATGAATTGACAGATTTTCCCTGAATTTTTTTGTCGTAGTAATCATCTCCATAATATTTTTTAAACTCTTCAATTGAAAAAAAGTTTTGCAAAGGATATTTGGTCATGTAACCAACATAATATTTGGAACTAAACGCAGCAACATCAACACTTAGGTTATTTTTCTTAACAAACTGAAAACAAGCATCGATAGATTGCTTAGGGTATCCTTCGTAGTTTTTTAACTTAGTAAATCTTTCCTCTTGGAACGTAAATTTAATTTCACCATTAACCATTAGAGCTGCGCTAGCTCCATGACCAACATTTATTCCTAGTATTACCATAATTTATTTAGTTTTTTATTTTTTAATTTTTAATTTTTTATAAAAATTAATCATCACTAATTTGTAAAAAGTTATTTCACAATAATATCTAGACCTCTTCATCATCAATATCAATTGAATATTTTTTAATCTTAGCTACTCACACCTTTCCATTAAAAATTTTTAAAAACTTCAAAATAAAAGTTAGATTTTAAATAAAAAATTAATTTTTTTTATTCTCATTGTTTAAGAGACTAATTTTATATTATTTTTAAGTAAATTTGCTTTAACGATTTTAAGACTATCTCCAAGAAAATTAAGTAGATTTGCTGTGGCAATAGCCTCAACTTTATTTGTGCTCTTAAATCCTTCAATGAAATGTTTGTAGTTCCCCAAACCACCAGTTATTATGTATTTATAATTGAACTTATTAATGATTTCTATAAGCCCTTTATCAATTCCTGTACCTGTCCCATCTCTATCTATTGAATTAAGATATATTTCAGCAAAATCTAACTTTGAAATTTTTTTTAAATATTCCTCCAGAGTTAAATTAGTATTTTTTAACCCATTATTAATATAAACGAAATAATCATTCGATTTATATTTCACATCTATAGAGATAATAACTGAAGACGATCCATAATTATAAGCAATTTTTTTAATAATTGTTGAATTATTGATTGCTGTAGAATTAATAATTATTTTATCTGCTCCATTTTCAAAATAATATCTTGCGTAGTTAAATGAACAAATTCCACCTCCTAAAGCAATTGGAACAAAAACATTATCAGTAATTAATTTTGAGTCATTAATAAATTTTGTTTTATTTTTTTTTTTGGAAATATCCAAAATTATAAGCTCATCTATAAAGTTAGAAATATAGCTAAAATTATAATTTTTATTAATCCACTTTGCATTACCAATTTTTTGTCGTCTAAAATTCCTGCTCTGTATATAATGTCCATTATCATATAGAAGTGTAAATATTATTCTTTTTTTTAACATTTATATTTAATAAAATTTTGTAAAATTTTAATACCATTCATTTTACTTTTTTCAGGATGAAACTGAACTCCCATAACATTTTTTTTTTCATATGATGAAACAAAATAGTATTGATACTTTGTGAACCCATAACATTTGGTTTCTTTCTTTGGTTTTGCACTAAAACCATGTAAAAAATAAAAATCAGAATTTTGATCAATGCCTACAAATAATTTTGAATTATCAGGATGTTTAACTTGATTAAATCCAATGTGAAAATCAAGCATGCTCACTTTATTTTTAAAAGATGTATAATTTAGATTATTAATATTTAGTCCATCGTCTTTACCAAATTCTAAACTACTAGAGCCAAGTAGTTGCATACCCAAGCATATACCTAAAATATTTTTACCCTCTTCTACTTGATTAAAGATAAAATCATCTAGTCCTGTATGTTTAATATTTTTCATAGCAGTTCCAAATGCTCCTACGCCTGGTAAAATATATCTTTCACATTTTTCCAATTTAGAATGGTTTGAAGAAATGATATAATTTGTATCTAAAAAATTTAAAGCTTTTTTAATAGAATAAAGATTTCCCATCTTTATATCAATCACACCAATTTTTTTTTTCACTAAATGTATTTAAATTTTTGTTTCCAATAATTGTTATATTTTTTTAAGACTGTTTTATTAGCAAATTTATCAAAAACCATTTGGAAATCTTGCTTTTGAATTCCAAAATACTTTAGGTAATCTTTCAAATAAATCTTCGGAAAGATGTGGTCATATAATTTTACCAAGTTTATAGCCTGGTCTCTTGACATTGCTCCTCGCCTAATTTCTATACATGCATCTTGTGAGGCTCTACCAAATCCATATTTAAGAAACATAAAATATGTGTGAAGAGGATACAGTTTTTGGTCATTTTGAGCAAAATTTGTAAAAGTTGATGGGTTAGATTTAAAGTTTTCTTGCATGTCAAATTTTTTTTTTGCAAGTAAGTAATTTTTATAAGGATCCCAATTATCAAAATATGAGTAATGACAAAGTTTAACTTTTTTAGATAGATTCACTTCGTAAAAGAACTTGTTATCTCCATCAAGTTTGATTTCTTTGAAAACCTTTCTATGTACATCTGACAAATAAATATTTTCAACGTATTTATTATCATACAAAAATTTATTTTGTGTATCTGTTGTGCCGCCATACTCAACTTCACCATCTTCACCATACATTACTAAATCAATTTTAAGTTTATCTGCCAAATTGAAAATTGATGTGTGAATTGCTGTTAACCATCCATAATAAGGTTGACCAAATTTAAGAAGTCCTAATTTATTGATTTTTTGCATTGTAATAGGGTCTGGATCTAAACTCATTAAATTATACCCTTTATTAATGAAATTTTTTAAATTTGCTTTTCCTATTTTTGTTTGCAATGGAGGATTGACCGTAACAAATAATGGATTTAACTTATATTTATGTTTTAAGTTATATGAAACAAAACAACTATCCTTGCCGCCACTTACTGGCACTATAATATCAAAATTATTTTTTTTTGATTTAATTTGTTTTGCTAATTGAATAAATTCATTTTCTCTTTTTTTCCAATTTAATTTTCTTTTCTTTTCTTTCCATACACAAGCATTACAATTTCCATTATTGTCAAACGTAATTCTTGGTCGAGTTGAAAGCATTAAACATGATTTACATATTTTAAGTTCAAATCTACTTTTGTGGATCATAAATATTATTATATTAGTTTTTTCAAAATATTAATTGATTTCAAATTTATAAATATCAAAATAAATTGAATTTTTAAAGAGACTTAATTAATTCATATTTTTGATCCATTTTTTTTATATCCACTCCCAAATTTGAAAAGTTTAAATCTATTTCTTTATGAGGAAGCATTTTTTGATAAAATAAAATGATTTTCTCCTCTATTCTTCCTCCATCACTTAACTTTTTGATAACAGGAAAAATTTGACCGATAACAGAATTTCCTAATCTTTCTAACTTTAATTTTAATTTAAATCCATAAAAGTTGTATCCTTTTTTAGTTATTTTTTTCTTGTATTTTTTTTTTAAAATTTCAATTTTATTTTCACTTAGTTTAAAAATTTTTTTTACAAAATTAAAATTATGTAAATCTTCATATTTTACGACATTTACGTTTTTGAAATTTTTTTTGTATAAATCAATTATTTTATTTAAATCAAATTCAGTAATAAGAAATGAATTTTTTAAATTCTCATCTTTTTTACCTACAAAAAATTCATTAGGATGTCTAATTGAGCATTTTGAAAAAACAGATCTTAACCAGTTAGAAGGTTTCCTGATAGTTAAAATAATATTAATATTTTTGTCAAAAATTTTACAATTTTTTATATAACCTTCTTGATAAGTTGATGGACATCAAGGAATGCTTTTAGGAGGCCAAGGAATATCCCTCTCATTATCATTATATTTATCACTATTTAAAGTTTGTGATTTAATTTCACCTAACAAGGTTTCGTCAGATAAAATTAATTCTTCACCTATTTTTAAATTATCAATTAAAGATTTAAAAAGAATTCTTCTATCTGAAACTGATTTTAAATTTTTTCTTATGACAGAAGACTTAATGCTAAAAAATTTACAGTTTTTTTTAAAGCTTGATATTAAAGGAAAAATTTGTGTTTGTAATGTTGTTGTGCTAGTTCTACCAAAACCGATATGTAAATATACATTACTTTTTTTATTGGTTTCAAGCATATCAAGAATTTATACTTTAAAATATCAAGCATTTATACTTTAAATCAGGCGATCTGTTTAAATAATATGGTTTAAATTTTTTTATTAATAATTAATTAATAAGTTGGGACTTTAAAAATTTTTTTCAGTGCATAAATCAAGCCAATTGAGCTATTAGTACTGGTCAGCTGCACGCATTACTGCGCTTCCACATCCAGCCTATCAACGTGGTGGTCTACCACGGCTCTATAGGAAGAACTAGTTTTGAGGTGAGTTTCCCGCTTAGATGCTTTCAGCAGTTATCTCGTCCATACTTAGCTAC
>NZ_JBNAIR010000001.1:55000-1182647 GCF_052047915.1 Candidatus Pelagibacter sp. HIMB1505
TCCCCGAAACTTATCGCAGTATATCACGTCCTTCATCGGCTTTCAGTGCCAAGGCATCCACTACACGCCCTTAAACGCTTGATTTATGCACAGAAAAAAATTCTGTGTTGAATCAAATTTTTATTTTGAACATTAGCTAATAACATTACTAATGTTCGGATATAGATATTGATATTAATTATTATATATATTCACAATTTTTATAACTAAGTGTTTTTGGTGGAGGATAGCGGGATCGAACCGCTGACCTCCTGAATGCAAATCAGGCGCTCTCCCAGCTGAGCTAATCCCCCTTAATCTTATTGGTGGGCCGAGAAAGACTCGAACTTTCGACCCCACCCTTATCAAGGGTGTGCTCTAACCAACTGAGCTACCGGCCCCCATGCAAGAGAAACACTACTTTAAGAAGAGAAATGAGGACGGTCAACATTACCTGTGTATTATTTAGAATGAAATTTTACTTTCATTCATCCTTAGAAAGGAGGTAATCCAGCCGCAGGTTCCCCTACGGCTACCTTGTTACGACTTCACCCCAGTCGCTGACTATACCGTGGTCAAGGGTTTGAAACCTTGCCTTAAGGTAGAACCAACTCCCATGGTGTGACGGGCGGTGTGTACAAGACCCGGGAACGCATTCACCGTGGCACGCTGATCCACGATTACTAGTAATTCCAGCTTCATGCACTCGAGTTGCAGAGTGCAATCCGAACTGAGGTATCTTTTAAGGATTTGCTTGACCTCGCAGTCTTGCTTCCTGTTGTAGATACCATTGTAGCACGTGTGTAGCCCAACACGTAAGGGCCATGAGGACTTGACGTCATCCCCACCTTCCTCCAGCTTATCACTGGCAGTTCTTTCAGAGTGCCCAACTTAATGATGGCAACTAAAAGTGAGGGTTGCGCTCGTTGCGGGACTTAACCCAACATCTCACGACACGAGCTGACGACAGCCATGCAGCACCTGTGTTTCGTCCGGCCGAACCGAAAACTCTAATCTCTTAGAGTCGCGACGAACATGTCAAGTGTTGGTAAGGTTCTGCGCGTATCTTCGAATTAAACCACATGCTCCACTACTTGTGCGGGTCCCCGTCAATTCATTTGAGTTTTAACCTTGCGGTCGTACTCCCCAGGCGGTGTGTTTATCGCTTTCGCTGCGACACTGAAAATAAATTTCCAACGTCTAACACACATCGTTTACGGCATGGACTACGAGGGTATCTAATCCTCTTCGCTACCCATGCTTTCGTTCCTCAGTGTCAGTAATGATCCAGAAAGCTGCCTTCGCAATTGGTATTCTTTCTAATATCTACGAATTTCACCTCTACACTAGAAATTCTGCTTTCCTCTATCATACTCTAGCTGAAAAGTTTTAATGGCAGTTCCAGAGTTAAGCTCTGGGATTTCACCACTAACTTTTTCAACCACCTACGAACTCTTTAAGCCCAGTAATTCCGAACTACGCTAGGTCCCTTCGTATTACCGCGGCTGCTGGCACGAAGTTAGCCGGACCTTCTTATTCGGGTACAGTCATTTTCTTCCCCGACGAAAGAGCTTTACAACCCAAGGGCCTTCTTCACTCACGCGGCATCGCTGCATCAGAGTTTCCTCCATTGTGCAAGATTCCCCACTGCTGCCTCCCGTAGGAGTTTGGGCCGTGTCTCAGTCCCAATGTGGCTGATCATCCTCTCAAATCAGCTATTGATCACAGTCTTGGTAGGCCATTACCCCACCAACAAACTAATCAAGTGCGGGCTCATCCAATGGTGCATAAAGCTTTCTCCGTAAAGACTTATCCGGTATTAGCACAAGTTTCCTCGTGTTATTCCAGGCCAAAGGGCAGATACCCACATGTTACTCACCCGTCTGCCACTAAGTATTGCTACTTCGTTCGACTTGCATGTGTTAAGCGTGCCGCCAGCGTACGTTCTGAGCCATGATCAAACTCTCAAGTTTAAAAACGGCGCACACTAGCTTCTATATAAATTCTAAGAATAAAATTTATATAATGTTGAAGTGTGTACGACAAATTTTGGTAACCTTAACCGTCCACACTTCTCTTCTTAAATTTTTACTTTTTAAATAGCTAATTGAGCAAAAAAAGCCCAATAATACTCACTAATTTATTGTTGCTACAATAATTTACTGAGAAAGTTTGATGCTTATAGGCTAAAAATATAGGAAATCAAGCATTTAGAGATAAATAATCTATCAAAAAGTACTTATTTTACAGGGTTTTTTTTGATTTTTTTTAATACTAAACTAAAAATTGTTAATTCTAAAACTTTAAAATGTTAAAAAAATTTAAAAATAACTTTAAGATAAAAAGAGAAATTTTACCATTAATTGCATTAATAGTTTTAACAATTATTTTTACTAATTATTTTAATTATAATCAAAGACAAATTAAAAATAATTACAATAATATAATAAATAATATTTATTTTAAAAAAACTTCAAAATATTTCTTAGATAAGCTTGAACCAAAATTTAAAAAAATAAGACATCAAATTAATGAAGGTGAAACCTTTGATGGTATCCTAAATCAATATCAAATAGATGAAGAGGAAATACAAAACTTAAAAAAAAAACTGTCTGAAATAATAAATCTTAATAAATTAAATACCAATCAATTAATTTATTTAACAATTGATCAAGCTGATAATAAAATTAAAGATTTCATTTTTCAAATTTCAAATAAGGAAAAAATATATTTAACAAAAGATGAAAAAAGTAATTTTAATCAAGAGATTATTTTAACTAAGTTAGATAAAAAAATTATCTATCAAGAAAATTTAATTATGCAAAGTTTGTATAAATCTGCAACAGACAAAAAAATTCCACCTAACACAATTATAGAACTTGCAAGGATTTATGGTTTTCAAGTTGATTTTCAAAGGGATATTCGAAAAAGAGATCGTTTTCAAATTATGTATGAAGTATTTGTAGATGAAAGTGGAAAAGCTATTGAGACTGGTAATATACTTTTTGCTAATTTAATTTTAAGTGGAGAAGATAATTCTCTATATTATTTTGATGAAGAGGGAAGCATTGGGCATTATGATAAAAATGGAAAAAGTATTCAAAAAGCTTTAATGAAAACTCCTATCAACGGTGCAAGACTGTCATCACCATTTGGAATGAGAAAACATCCAATTGATGGATTTAATAAAATGCATAGAGGAACTGATTTTGCAGCACCTATAGGTACTCCTATAATGGCATCTGGATCTGGAACTATAAAAAAAGCTGGATGGTGTGGTGGTGGAGGAAATTGTATTGTTATTAGACATAACTCAACCTATGAAACAATTTATGCACACATGTCAAAATTTGCCAAAGGAATTAAAAAAGGTGTTAGAGTTGTACAAGGACAAACGATTGGGTATGTGGGTTCAACAGGAAAATCAACTGGCCCTCATTTACATTATGAGGTTGTAGTAAATGGTAAAAAAGTAAATTCTCAAACATTAAAACTTCCATCTGGAAAAATTCTCAAAGGAAAAGAGAGAGAAATATTTGAAACAAAAAAAATAAAATTAGACGTTTTAAAATCTGAAAAAATAATAGGTATTAATTAATTATTTAGCTAAAGCCACTTTTGTTTCTGGCTCTTCTTTTTTACTAATAACTTTAGTTTTGGGCTCTTCTGTATTTGCACCATCGTCAGATTTATTTTTTTCAGTTAGGTCCTTGCTTGTATCATTTTCTTGGGCATATCTAGCTTTTTTATAAGCTTCTTGTTCATTTAATATTCTAGTAAAATGATCAGCATGCTGAAAATAGTTTTCAGATAAAATTTTATCCCCACTAGATAATGCTTCTCTTGCTAGGTTTTCATACTTTTCAATTAGTTTTGGCGCATTATGATTATTTCTACCTGGAGCTTTTCTTTGAAAATTTTCATTGTTAGAAAAGTTAGATCCATATTTTGGTCTATCTCCATTGGACTTAAAATTTCTATCATTTCTTCTAAAATTATTTCTTCTATTATTGTTGTTATTTCTAAATGTTACCATTGTGCTAATTTTCTATTTTTGTGCTGATAATACATCGGTCATTCTTTGCTAGGTCTTTAACTACCGAGTTTATATAAAAGCTATTTTTTTTTAATAAATTTTTAACCTCATAAGTTTGGTTATAAGCAATTTCTAAAATTAATTTTCCACCATTTTTAATCAGTTCAGATGATTTAGTAATTACTTTTCTGATTTCTGATATACCATCTAATCCACCGTCAAGAGCTAAATTAGGCTCAAATTTTTTTACATCTTTTTCCAAATATTTTAAATCTAAATTTTTAATATAAGGAGGATTAGATATAATTAAATCATATTTGCCTAATTTAAATTTGTCAATATTTGAATTATATAATTTTAATCTATTCTTAACCCCAAGCTTAAAAGCATTAATTTCACATACTTTTAATGCATATTTACTGACATCTACTCCTATACCTTTAAAATTTTTTCGTTCTTTTAAGATTGATAACAAAATACATCCTGATCCAAAACCAATATCAAGAAAATTGATTTTGTTTTTATTTTGATAAATTTTAAGAACTTGTTCAATAATAAGTTCAGTATCTGGTCTTGGAATTAAAACATGTTCATCAATATAAAATTCATATTTCCAAAAAAACTTTTTATTAATCAAATATGCAATAGGTTTTCCTTCTGATCGTTGGCAAACCATATTTTGGAAGTTATCATAATCTTTTTTATCAATATCTTTATCCAAATTTAAAATGATATGTTCTCTACTTTTCTTTAATACATTTGCTATCAACAACTCACTATCTAATAAGGCAGATTTTATATTATTATTCTTTAAATTTTGATAAGCATCATTAATGGCTGTTTGTAATTTCATATTTTGTTTAATTAAGATTGCTCAAACTTTCTTCTTGGGCTTGGAGTGTTAAAGATTCAATCATCTCATCAAAGGCTTCTCCCTCTAAAAATTCCTCTAATTTATGAAGTGTAAGATTTATTCTGTGATCTGTAACTCTTCCTTGAGGAAAGTTATAAGTTCTAATTCTTTCGGATCTATCACCAGTACCTATTTTACTTTTTCGATCTTTTGACCTTTCTTGATCAATTCTATTTCTCTCTAATTCATAAAGTCTTGCTCTTAATATTTTCATTCCTTTTGCCTTATTTTTATGCTGAGATTTTTCATCCTGTTGTGAAACTGAAAGTCCTGTTGGAATGTGTGTAATTCTAACTGCACTATCTGTAGTATTCACAGATTGTCCACCAGGTCCTCCTGCTCTAAAAACATCAATTCTAAGATCAGATTCATTAATTTTTAAATCTACTTCTTCCGCTTCTGGTAAAACTGCAACTGTTGCTGCAGATGTATGAACTCGCCCTTGGGTTTCTGTATCAGGAACTCTTTGAACTCTATGAACTCCACTTTCATATTTTAATGTTGAATAAATATTTGTACCTTTAATTGAAGCTATAACTTCTTTCAATCCACCAGCTTCACTTCTTGATATCGAAATCAATTCAACCATCCATTTTTTCTTGTGACTAACTTTTTCATACATTTTGAATAAATCTGCAGCAAATAAACTTGCTTCTAATCCACCAGTACCTGCTCTAATTTCAATTATTGCATCTTTTTTATCAGCTTCATCTTTTGGCAATAAGAATAATTTTAATTTTTTTTCATTTTTTTCTTTTTCATTTTCAAGATCATCTAATTCAGTTTCAGCCATTTTTTTAAGCTCTTCATCAGAAGACTTATCATCTAAAATTTTCTGAAGTTCTAATTTGTCATTTTTATAAGAGATATATTTTTTTGCATTTTGAATGATTTCATTTAAATCTGAGTATTCTTTAGATTTATCGGCAAAAGTTTTTTTATCAATGGAACCAGAAGAAAGTTCTTTTTCTAAAATTGTATGCTTGTTAATTAGCTCTTCAATTGTTTTTTCAGGTATCATTTATTTATTTTCAAGCTCTATGGCTTTTTTTTCAACTTCTTCTACAACTTTTGAAATAATGTTGTCTGTTAATACTTTTTCTGACTGAATACCTGATAAATAAAGCATATTATTACCTTTTCCACCACCTGTAATTCCAATATCTGTCATTGCTGCCTCTCCTGGTCCATTTACTACACATCCAATTATGCTTAGCGTAATTGGTGTTTTAATATGAGCTAACTTTTCCTCTAAAATTTTAACAGTATCAATAACTTGGAATGCTTGTCTTGCACAAGATGGGCATGAAATTATTTTAACACCACGATTTTTTAAGTTTAATGATTTTAATATTTCATTACCAATTTTTATCTCTTTTACAGGGTCATCTGATAGTGAAACTCTTATAGTATCGCCTATACCATCTAATAATAAACTACCTAAACCAATAGCTGATTTTATACTTCCTGAAACAAAACTTCCTGCTTCTGTAATTCCAAGATGGAGTGGATAATCAGTTACATTTGAAAGCTGTCTATAGGCTGCTATTGATAAAAAAACATCTGATGATTTAACACTTATCTTAAAGTTAAAAAAATCTTTATCCTCTAAAATTTTTATATTTCTTAAAGCACTTTCAACTAAAGCTTCAGGACATGGTTCCTTATATTTTTCCAAAATATCTCTTTCGAGAGAACCTGCATTAACTCCTATTCTTATAGAACAATCGTTATCTTGAGCAGCTTTTAAAACTTCATGAACTTTGCCTATATCACCTATGTTGCCAGGATTAATTCTCAAACATTTTGCTCCATTTACTGCAGCTTCAATTGCTCTTTTATAATGAAAATGAATATCTGCTATTACTGGTATATTCACATTTCTAGTAATCTCTTTTAATGCTTTAGATGATTCTTCATCTGGACATGAAACCCTAACTAAATCAGCTCCCTCTTCTTGAATTTCAATAATTTGATTTATTGTAGCCTTGATATCTGTGGTTAATGTGTTGGTCATTGATTGAACTGATATGGGATTATCGCCACCAACTTTTACTTCTCCAACATTAATAACTTTAGTTTTTGCTCTCTTGATCTCTCTAAATGGTCTAATGCTCATGAAGACTAATCTAATTTAAATTCTTTATGCAATACAGCGATTGCTTTTTTTACTAGTTTAGATGAAATTAAAACTGAAATTTTAATTTCAGAAGTTGATATTACCATAATATTTATTTTTTCAGAGGCTAAAGCTTTGAACATTCTATATGTAATTCCTGGTGTTGTAATCATTCCAACTCCAATAATTGAAACTTTAGCTAAATCTTTATCAAAGGAAATCTTTTTGTAAGTTATATTCTTATTTTCTTTAATTATTTTTTCAGTTTTTTTTATATCCTCAGATTTTATGGTAAATGTTAAATCAGTCTCTTTTCCATTTAGAGAGATATTTTGAACTACCATATCGACATTTATTAAATTCTTAGACAGAGGTTCAAAAATATGTGCTGCAACGCCAGGTTTATCTTTGACACCTGCTATTGTAATTTTTGCATCATTTTTAGTTGAAGAAATGCCGGTAATTATTTGATTACTAAAGTCTTTCTTTTTAAAACTTTTAGTAATTAAAGTTCCAGGTTTGTTGATAAAAGAAGACTTTACTCTAATATCAATATTATTTAATTTTGCATCTTGAACTGACGTTGGTTGCATAACTTTTGAACCTAAAGATGACATCTCTAGCATTTCATCATACTCAATTCGCTCTATTTTTTTCGCTTTTTTATGTAGCCTTGGATCTGTTGTAAATACACCCTCAACATCCGTATAAATAATACACTCATCTGCTTTTAAAAATTTTGCAAGCATGATGGCAGATGCATCTGATCCACTTCTTCCAATAGTTGTTAATCTTGAATGAATATTTATTCCTTGAAACCCAGTAATAATTGGAATTCCTCCTGAGTTGATATATTTTAATAATTCTTTAGTTGCTATTTTGTTAATTCTTGAACTTTTATAGGGACCATCTGTGATAATTGGAATTTGCCATGACATCCAAGATCTTGAATTTAATCCTAAATAATTTAGTCGACCTGCGATTAAAGCACAAGCAGCCTGCTCACCGGTTGAAACCAAAACATCATATTCTGCTTCATTAAATTGATTACTTATTAATTTTGATTTTTTTATTAAATCATTTGTAACCCCACTCATTGCAGAGGAAACAACAATAACTTTATTTTTCTTTTTCTTATATCCTAGAATTATTTTTGAAACTTTTTTAATTCTATCAATAGAACCTACAGATGTTCCTCCAAATTTAAGTACTACGGTTTTCATTGTTTTTAAAAAATGCACAATTTAATTAATATTTGATAAATTGCATCTTAATTGTTATGTCAATTAATTATTTTATATGAACAGTGTAAATTATAAAGAAATTGAAAAATTTTCGAAGATTGCTGAAGAATGGTGGGATCCCAAAGGTAAATTTAAGCCATTACATAAATTTAATCCAATTAGAATTGCTTATATTAAAGATCATATAATTAAAACCTTTAAAATAATTGAAAAAAAAACACCTTTAAAAAAATTAAAAGTTTTAGATATCGGATGTGGAGGTGGTTTATTATCTGAACCTATGTGTAGATTAGGGGCTGAAGTGACTGCTATTGATGCATCTGAAAGAAATATTAAGGTTGCAAAACTTCATGCAAAAAAAAATAATTTAAAAATAAATTATATTCATACTTCACCAGAAAAAATGAAAGTTAAAAATCATTTTGATGTTATTTTAAATATGGAAATTGTAGAACATGTTGAAGATGTTAATTTTTTTTTAAAATCTTGTTGTAAACTTTTAAAAAAAGATGGAATAATGTTTGTTGCAACTTTAAACAAAACACTCAAATCTTATGTATTTGCAATTGTAGGTGCTGAGTATGTTTTGCGATGGCTTCCTATTGGCACTCATGAGTGGGAGAAGTTTGTAAAACCAGATGAATTAATTTCTACACTCAAAAACTATAATCTTAAGTTAGATAAAATTGATGGTATGCAATTTAATATATTAACTGATAAATGGAAGATAAGTTCAGATAAATCAGTAAACTATATTACTAAATTTATAAAAAATTAATTATTTTTATCCTCTACCCAAGGTATCAATTGGGCATCAATTCCTTCTTCTCTAAGTTCTTTAAGGTCCTGTTTTGATGCTGTACCATAAATACCTTTTTGTTTTTTCTTATTATCATAGTGAATAGATCGAGCTTCATAAGCAAAGTTATTTCCTACATACTCAAAATTATTTTTAATAAACTTTTGGTATTCTGTGATTGTTTTTTTTATTTTATCATATTTTTTTTGATCTTTATGATGTATTGAATTAGATTTTTTACTAATTAAACTTGGTGCCATTAAACTTTTTTCTACTTCTAAAGAATTACAATTGTGACAATTCAAAAATTTTTTCTTTTTTAATTTTTCATATTCTCTTGAACTCGCAAACCAACTTTCAAAAGTTAAATTACATTTCTTACAATTTAGACTGTACTTGATCATGATATTAACTTGGTAATTTTGTTTAAAATTTCAATAGTTTTAACTTCTATAGTCAGCATTTATTTCTATGTATTTTTTGGTTAAATCCATTGTATATGCAGTAAAACTCTTTTTGCCTGTTCCTATTTTTACATTTATTTCAATATTTTGATTTTTCATATACTCGGCTACTTCCGATTCATTGTAATTTGGATCGATCTTACCTTTTTTAACAATGCTAATATTACCAAATAGGATAGCAATCTTATCTATTTTAATTGATACCTGTGCTTTACCAATAGCCATGATCACTCTACCCCAATTAGGGTCCTCACCAGCAATTGCAGTTTTTACTATTGGTGAATTAGCAATAGAGAAAGCGATTGTTTTTGCATCAAACTCTGTTTTTGTATCATTAATATTTATAGTTATAAATTTTGATGCACCTTCACCATCTGCAACTATTCTTTTGGCTAAACTTAATAAAGTTTTATGAAGTGATTGATCAAAATCTTTTAATATTTTATCATTAATACTAGCTATTTTTTTATGAACTGCTTGGCCAGTTGAAAAAATTGAAACCATATCATTTGTACTAGTATCTCCATCACAGCTTATGGCATTAAATGTTGTTTCTATATTTTTATTTAAAAGCTTTTTAAGTATATCATTTGATAAATTTGCGTCAGTAAAAACGTATCCAAGTGTAGTTGCTAGATTTGGATGTATCATGCCAGAACCTTTTGCAATACCATAAATTTTAACTAAAGTTTTTCCTATATAACATTCCTCCATGGCTAATTTTGGTTGAGTATCTGTTGTCATGATCCCAAGTGCAGCCTTCATCCAAATAATTTTATTTTGTGTATATTTGATATTCTTTATCAAATCTGGAATTTTAGTAATTATCTTTTGTTCTGGAAAAGTTTCACCTATTGTTCCTGTGCAACCAAACAAAATATTTTTTGATCTGATAATTTTTGGCTCATCCTCATCATGCTTTTGTTTATCAGTTAATTCACGAGATATTACCTCAGCAATATTTTGAATACTTTTATATCCCTGGTCGCCCGTAAAAGCATTAGCATTTCTAGTATTGACCAATAATGAAAAAATCTTTTTAGCTTTTTGATTATTATTCCATTTTATGTTCTCAGATACTATTTTAGATTTAGTATAAACTGATGCAAAATTTGCCCCCTCCCTAAAATAAAACATGACTAAATCATCTCTAGGAGTTTTATAAAGATTTGCACTAACAGCTGAAATAGATAAACCATCTAAATGATCTAAATCCTGAAAATCAATCATTTTATGATTTTTTGATTTAGAATTTAAAAAATTCGATATATTAAAACCCATGCTATTTAAAATCGTTATTTAATAGTTATATTAATCTTATAATTAATTATATATCAAAACCAATGTTTAATCCTTTAAGCTTTATTTCTAAATTTATCAAATCTGGTAATCAGAAAGAACTAGATAGGATTACTAAAATTGTTGAAAACATCAATTCATTAGAACAAAACTTTAAAAACCTTAATGACAAAGATTTTCCCAACAAGACAAATGAATTAAAAAATAGAATAAAAAATGGTGAAACTTTAGATCAAATTTTACCTGAAGCGTTTGCCTTAGTAAGGGAGGCCTCTAAAAGATCTAGGAAAGAAAGACATTATGATGTCCAGTTAATTGGTGGTGTTGTCTTGCATGAAAATAAAATTGCAGAAATGAGAACTGGAGAAGGAAAAACTTTGACCATTGCACTTTCTGCTTATTTGAACGCTCTAGAGGAAAAAGGTGTGCATGTAGTTACAGTAAATGATTATCTTGCAAAAAGAGATTCTCAAGAGATGGGTCAGATTTATAATTTCTTAGGTTTGACATCGGGATTTATTAATAACGATCAAAATGATTTTGAAAGAAAGAAAAATTATAATTGTGATATTACGTATGCCACAAACAGTGAGTTAGGCTTTGATTATCTTAGAGATAATATGAAATACTCACTTGATGAAAAAGTTCAAAGAGAGCATCATTATTCAATAGTTGATGAAATAGACTCTTGTTTAATTGATGAGGCCAGAACACCTTTGGTAATTTCAGGAGCGGCTGAAGATAAAACTAATCAATATTTAGCTATTGATAAATTAGTAAAGCAATTAAAAAAAGAGGATTATGAAATAGATGAAAAAGATAAAAATATATTATTGACTAATAACGGTATCAACAATGTTGAAAAAATATTTTCGAATGCAGGAATTTTAAAAAATAATAACTTTTATGATCCTGAAAATTTAGCTTTAGTTCATCACGTAAATCAAGCACTAAGAGCAAATCATCTATTTGAAAAAGGGAAAGATTACATCATTAAAGATAATAGTTTAAAAATTATTGATGAATTAACAGGAAGAATTCTTGAAGGCAGAAGGTTTGGTGATGGTCTACATCAGGCTTTAGAAGCTAAAGAAAAAATTGAAATTCAGGCTGAGAATCAAACTCTAGCATCTATTACTTATCAAAATTATTTTAAACTATATAAAAAAATATCAGGTTGTACTGGAACAGCTGCAACAGAAGCAGAAGAATTTTATGAAATTTATAATTTACCTGTAGTTGTGATTCCAACTAACAATCCTATGATACGGAAAGATTATAATGATCAAATATTTAGGACTGAAGACGAAAAAAACCAAGCAATAGTAAAAAATATAAAAGAATGTAATCGATCTGGACAGCCATTATTAGTATTTACTTCTAGTGTAAATAAATCTGAAGTTTATTCAAAACTACTATCAAGAGAAAATATCAAACACGTAGTTTTAAATGCCAAAAATCATGAAAGTGAAGCAGAAATTATCGCTAACGCAGGTAAAGAAGGTTCTGTAATTATAACAACTAGTATCTCGGGTAGAGGTGTTGATATTCAACTAGGAGGAAAAAAAGGATCTATTCCAGATGAACAACTAAAAAAAGAAAAAAATAAAATAAAATCATTGGGTGGCTTGTTTGTAATAGGCACTGAAAGAATGGAGTCTAGAAGAGTTGACAACCAGGCTAGAGGAAGATCTGGTAGACAAGGTGATGAAGGTAGCTCAATTTTTTATGTAAGTTTAGAAGATGATTTAATGAGAATATTTGGATCAGAGTCCATGAATAATATTCTTCAAAAACTTGGGCTCAAAGATGGGGAAAGTATTGACCACCCTTGGATTAATAAAGCTCTTGAAAGAGCTCAGCAAAAAGTTGAAGCCAGAAATTTTGATATTAGGAAAACTTTAATAAAATTTGATAATGTTCTTAACGATCAAAGGCACGTAATATTTTCACAAAGAAATGATGCAATGAATAGTGATCAAATTTTTGATTATTCAGAGGATTTTTTAAAAGAAATCATTGATGATTTAATAAAATTAAAAATTCAAAAAATTGCAAACCCAAAAAGTAGCGAATTTGATAACAGATTAAAATCTCTGATGGGCAAAACTCTAAAAGAAGATGATTTTGTAGTGATTAACTCTTTAAATGATAATGATTTTAGAAAAAGAATAAGAGATCAGTTTAATTTTAGTAGAGCTGAAAGAACAAAAATATTAGGTGAAGATCAATCAAAAGAAATTGAAAAAAGAATTTTATTGCAATCGATAGACATGAATTGGAAATCACATATTCAATATTTGGAGCAATTAAGACAAGTTATTGGGTTAAGATCTTATGGTCAAAGAGATCCTTTGATAGAATATAAAAAAGAGGCATATGATTTATTTTCAAATCTATTAGAAAAACTAAAACTTGATTACATCACAGTTTTAATGAATTTAAAAATTATTGAGCAGCCTAGGCAGGAAAACAATAAAAATAAAGAACCTGAAATACTTAATAATCCAAAATGTCTTTTAATTTTGAAAAAAGACCAAAAAATTTCAAGAAATGATAGATGCGAAGCAACTGGCAAAAAATTCAAACAGTGCTGTGGAGCTTTATAAAAAAATAGTTACCAACAAAGCTATTAACAATAAAAAAGCTGCTGTTAAAAAAAATATCTTTTTATTTTTACTATAAAATTGTTCTAAATTATTTTTCTTGGTTTCCAGTGTGCTCAGACTTTCTGGATTACTAATAAAACCTTTGTTTCTTCCTATTTTTAGAAATTTATTTTTTCTTTGATCTAAAATTTCCTCAGCAGACATCTCTTTATATGCATTTAAGTTTTTGGAAATGGACTCTCTTACATTACTTAAAATTAAGTTTCTGTCTCGATGTGCACCACCAAGCGGTTCAGGGATAATCTCATCAATAACCTTTAATTCCAGAAGATCTCTCGCTGAAAGTTTCATGGCTTTTGCGGCATCTAACATTTTTTTTGGATCCCTCCATAAAATAGTTGCACATCCTTCAGGTGATATAACGGAATAAATTGCATTCTCTAACATTATAACTTTACTAGATGAAGCAAGAGCTATTGCCCCTCCAGACCCTCCCTCACCAATCACTATTGCTAATGTTGGGACCCTTAATTTCATACAGCACTCAATTGATTTAGCAATTGCCTCTGCCTGTCCTCTTTCTTCTGCACCTACTCCAGGATAAGCACCAGGTGTATCAATGAATGAAATTATGGGAATATTGAATTTGTCTGCAAGCTCCATCAATCGAATTGTTTTTCTATAACCTTCAGGCCTCATCATCCCAAAGTTTCTTTCAATTCTTGTTTCTAGATTTTCACCTTTCTCTTGTCCTATTACTAAAACTGATTGCCCATTAAATTTTGCAAATCCAGTAAGAACTGACTTATCTTCACCATAATATCTATCACCTGCTAAAGAAATGAAGTCCTCAAATAAATTATCTATAAAAAATTTTGACTTAGGCCGATCCTCATGTCTTGCGACCATCGTAGTTTGCCAAGGATCTAATGAAGAATAAATTTCTTTTAATTTTTTATCTAATTCATCTTGAGTTTTTGAAATCTTATTAGTATCTACCTCTGAGAGGCCACCTTGATTGTAAGGATCTTTTAGTTTCTCAAGCTCACTTTCTAAGTTTTTTATATCAGACTCAAAGTTAAGATAATTTTTCATTTTATGAGAATAGTACTTATGCTTTAAAAAAGGCAATAAAATGTTTTAGTTTTTTATTAATAAATTGACATCAATATATTAACTTGTAAATTTCTCCCTTATCGGGAGAGACTAATATTTTAGCACCGAAGGAGCAACCACCCCGGAAACTCTCAGGTAAACTGGACCGATAATGGCATAACACTCTGGAAAGTGAATAATTTTCCGCCGAAGGAGCAAAACTCTCAGGCAAAAATACAGATGGGGTAAAGTAAAAAGTAATAAGTGATATGCAAGAAAAATATATAAACGTAAACAATCTAAGAGTTTCAGAAAAACTTCTTAATTTTGTCAATGAAGAGTTGTTAAAAGATACTGAAGTTTCTCCTAATCGTTTTTGGGAAGGGTTTGATAAAGCAGTTCATGAACTTGCTCCGAGGAACAAAGAATTATTAGATATTAGAGATAGCCTACAAAAACAAATCGATGAATGGCATATCAAAAATAAGGGAAATGAAATTAATATAGATGAATATAAAAAATTTCTTTTAGAAATAGGTTATCTAAAAGAAGAAGGTCCAGACTTTAAAATCGAAACAAGTAATATTGATGAAGAAATTGCAAGCATAGCAGGACCGCAACTTGTAGTGCCAATAATGAATGCGCGATATGCGCTAAATGCTGCTAACGCTCGATGGATGAGTTTGTATGATAGTTTGTATGGAACTGATGCTATCGAGCCAATTGATAATTCAAAGAAAGATTATGATGCATCTAGAGGAGAACTAGTAATTAATTATGCAAAAGAATTTTTGGATAAATATTTTTCATTAGAAAACTTTAGCTGGAAGGAGGTTACAAGTTTTGATATTCAAGAAAAATCCTTAATTATTTACAATAATGAAAAAACAACAAAGTTAAAAGATCAAAATAAATTTATAGGACATAAAGGTGAAAGTAATAAACCTTCTTCAATTATTCTTAAAAATAATAATCTCCACATTGAAATATTAGTTGATCCAACTTCTTTAAGTGGCAAACAAGATCCAGCTGGGATTAGTGATTTAATTATAGAGTCTGCGCTGTCAACTATTTGTGATAACGAAGACAGTGTTGCAGCTGTAGATGCTGAAGATAAGGTTGCCTGTTATCAAAATTGGTTGGGACTGATGAAGGGAGACCTTGTAAATAAATTTGAAAAAAATGGAAAAACTATTGAGAGAAAACTAAATAAAGACAAAAGCTATATCTCAAAAGATGGCCTTGGACTTAAATTGCATGGTAGAAGTTTGTTGCTCGTCCGAAATGTTGGACATCTTATGACAAACTCTGCGATCCTATTAAAAGATGGTACAGAAATACCTGAAGGAATAATGGATGCATTCATTACAACAGCTGCAGCGCTTCATGATTTTAAACTAAAAGGGAATTCAAGAGCTGGTTCGGTTTATATTGTTAAACCGAAAATGCATGGACCAGATGAAACTGCTTTTACAGATTTGATTTTTGCTAAAGTTGAAGAAGTTTTAAATTTAAAAAAATATACTTGCAAAATAGGAATTATGGATGAGGAGAGAAGAACCTCAGCTAATCTTAAAGAGTGCATTAGAACTCTTAAAAATAGAGTATTTTTTATAAACACTGGATTTTTAGATAGAACTGGTGATGAGATGCACACTTCTATGGAAGCTGGTCCAATGATTAAAAAAGGTGATATGAAATCATCGAAGTGGATTAATGCCTATGAAAATAACAATGTTGATGTTGGTATAAAGTGTGGGTTTTCAGGAAAAGCTCAAATTGGAAAAGGTATGTGGGCTATGCCAGACAAAATGAAAGACATGTTAGAACAAAAAACAGGTCACTTAAAAGCTGGTGCTAATTGTGCGTGGGTACCATCTCCAACCGCAGCAGCTTTGCATGCATTACATTATCATGAAATAAATATTTTTGATAAACAGAAAGAAATTCAATCAAGAGATGCTGCTAAACTTAATGATCTTCTAACAATTCCTGTTGCTGATAGACCAAACTGGTCATTAGAAGAAATTAAATCAGAAGTTTCAAATTCTGCTCAAACTCTTCTAGGATATGTTGTAAGATGGATTGATCATGGAGTTGGATGCTCTAAAGTTCCAGACATTAATAATGTTGGACTAATGGAAGATAGAGCAACTTTAAGAATTTCATCTCAGCATATAGCAAATTGGGTACATCATGGGATTATTTCTAAAGAAAACGTGATTGAAATTATGAAAGAGATGGCAAAAGTAGTTGATAGGCAAAATGAAAATGATTCTGCTTATTCTAGAAGTGGTAGATCAAGTTATACTAAAATGTCTGATGACTTTGAAAATTCAATAGCTTTCTCAGCAGCTTGTGATTTAATTTTTAAAGGCAAAGAACAACCTTCTGGATATACAGAACCTTTATTGCATTTAAATAGAATTAAAATTAAATCTATTCAGAATTAGAATTTAAATTTGAACGATTTTTAAAAGCGGAGAACAAAGTACCATCATCTAAACTTTCTATTTCTCCTCCGACAGGTAAACCTTGTGCTAACTTTGTGATTTTTGCATTAGTTTTCTTTAAGCTATCCTGAATATAATAAGCTGTGGTCTGTCCTTCTACAGTTGCACTAGTTGCTAAAATAACTTCTTCAATTTTATCCTTAACCACTCTTTCAACTAAAGAATTTATCAAAAGATCTTCTTTTCTATGTCCTGCAGAAGCTAACGTGCCTCCAAGAATATGGAAGTATCCCTTATAAATGTTTGAATTCTCTATTGACCATTGATCTGCTATATCTTCTACAACACAAATTTTATTATATTTTTCCTT
Organism: Candidatus Pelagibacter sp. HIMB1505; assembly: GCF_052047915.1. Taxonomy (NCBI): domain Bacteria; kingdom Pseudomonadati; phylum Pseudomonadota; class Alphaproteobacteria; order Candidatus Pelagibacterales; family Candidatus Pelagibacteraceae; genus Candidatus Pelagibacter; species Candidatus Pelagibacter sp. HIMB1505. The sequence goes on from NZ_JBNAIR010000001.1 coordinate 72,381, forward strand.
AACATTTTCACAATTTATACATCCCTCATTAACAGATTTTAAAGAACCACATGAGTTGCATCGTGTTACATTTTTATAAACTTGAGCTAATGTATTAGCCATTGGTTTTATAATTTCATCTCTATTATTGATGAGTTTTAATACAATTCGTTTTGCTGATTTAGGTCCAAGACCAGGTAATTTTGAAATTAATTTTACTAAATCTTCTATTTCAGAAATATTTTGCATCAACTATAATGGCCATTTAAAACCAGGAATACCTAAGCCACCAGTAGCTTTTGAAATTTCTTCTGTAGTTTTTGATTTTAGTTGAGATTTTGCGTTGTTATGTGCAGCAACTATTAAATCCTCAAGAATTGACTTATCTTCCTTCAAAATTTCATCAGATAATTCAATTTTTTGCATCTCACCTTCTCCATCTAATGTAACTTTAACAGAATTAGAGCCCGATACTCCTTCAACTCTAATACTTTTAATTTTTTCTTGGCTTTCCTTCATTTTTGCCTCTAATTCTTTAGCTTTATCCAGTATCTTTGAAAAATCTGTCATTTATCTTCATCCTTTCTAGTGGGCTTAACGTCAATTAATTCAGCATCTGGAAAATACTCCATTACCATCTTATGCAAATCTGTTTTTTTTGTACTTTCAATTAATTCTTTTTGTTTGTTTTTTTCTTTGTCTTTAATTGACATTTCTCCCTGATTTTTACTAAAACTAATAATCCACCTCTCATTAGTCCATTCTAATAATTTTGTTGATAAATTTTTTACAAAATCTTTGTCCAGATTATCATTAAAAGAAATTTCTATTCTACAATTTTCAAATTTTACTAGATTGACATTTTTTTCTAACTCATATTTGAGTTTCATTTCTTTTTTACTAGAACATAAATCTACTAATTCATTAAAAGACTGAATTTTAATATCATTCAGACTTTTTGAACTTATCTGTGGGTCTAATTTCATTTTCTTTTCTTGTGAAACATTTTTGATCTGATTGATGGTTTCTTTATTCATAATTTTAGATGCAATATTTGTTTCTATCTTTTCTTTTGAGTCATGCAGATCTTCAGTAGCAATCTTATCTTCATCTTTAGGCTTAAATCCTTTGATGTGAATTAACCTTAATAAAAACATCTCAATTGATAAATGTTGATTAGACACAATATCTAATTCACTAAGAGTTTGTATTGTGAACTGCCAAAATAAGATCAAAACTTCATTGTTAACATTATCTGATATTTCCTTAATTTGATTGAACTCTTCATCATTGAGAGAGAAGTTTGTACTTTCCAGTGTAAGAGAATTTATATTTTTAAAATAATATAAAATTTCTAAAAAATCATTAATGAATATTTTTGGTTCAACACCTTGATCATAGATATTTCTATAACTTTCAATAACTTTATTCTCATCACCTTTTAGGATTAAATTAAACATCTCTATCAATTGTGATTTATCAAAATATCCAAATATTTTTTGTGCTGCACTTAGATCTAATTCTTTCTCACCATCAAGACTTAAAAGGGCTCTATCAAGTAGTGATAACGCATCTCTAACTGATCCTTCAGAAATTTTTACAATGAGCTTTAATGCTTCATCGGTTGCATTACCTTTTTCTTTATCTTTAATCTTTTTTATAAAATCAAATAATTCTGATGATTTTATTCTAGATAAATCAAATCTTTGACATCTAGAGACTACCGTAATAGGTATTTTTTTTATTTCTGTTGTAGCAAATATAAATTTTAAATACTCTGGAGGTTCCTCTAGTGTTTTTAATAAGGCATTGAAAGCTTGCTTACTTAACATGTGCACTTCATCAATGATAAAAATTTTATACTTAGATGAAGTTGGTCCATATCTTGAAAATTCAATTAAGTCTCTAACATCATCTACGCCTGTTTTACTTGCAGCATCCATTTCAAGTACATCTATGTGTCTTGACTCTGCAATAGCCTCACAATTTTCACATAGACTCTCTTTACATAAATTTTCTATTCCATTTAAACAGTTTAGGGATTTTGCAACAATTCTTGCTGTTGTTGTTTTTCCTATACCTCTTATGCCTGTAAAAAGGTAAGCATTTGGTACTTTATTTGATTTAATAGAATTTATAATTGTTTCAGCAACAACTTCTTGTCCAATCAGATCATCAAATGTCTGTGGTCTGTATTTAAGGGCTAAAACTTTTGTATTTTTGTTCATTATTATATTTTAGGAGACTAGAACCTGAATAACTGTCTCTACGACTGCTTCCGTTAAGATCTGGTCGGATTCAAGCAGCATCCACCTCTAGCCTCCAAAACTATTATAGCAGTATTATTTTCTATTCTACAAGAAAAGATTATAATTTTTTATCTCTAATTGGATCAGCTTCAAATACACCTAGAACATGAAAATCTTGACAGTGAAGACCAAGCTCTTCAAGTGATTTTTGAACTTTTTTATCCTCAATGTGTCCATCAAGATCACACAAAAAAAAGAATGAGTCGAAAGAATTTTTTTCAGGATAACTTTGTAATTTAGTTAAGTTTACACCATTAATAGCAAAACCACCAAGAGACTGGTAAAGTGCTGCAGGTTTACTTTTTAATTTAAATAAAAAAGATGTGATATATTTTTTATCTGAAAACTCTGGTTGAGTAAGCTCTTTACCCATAACTAAAAATCTTGTTAAATTTCCTTTTTCATTTTCAATATTCTTTTTTATTATTTCTAATCCATAAGTTTCAGCACTCAAAGAAGAGGCTATTGCAGCTTCATCCTTTTTTTTATTTTTAGCAATCATTTCTGCAGATCCAGCTGTATCTGCTCTCACATGTTCATTTAAATTATTTTTTTTTATGAAATTTGAGCACTGTGATAATGCTTGAGCATGAGAAAATACATTTTTGATATCAGTTAATTTGGCACCTTTTTGACCTAAAAGATTATGTTCAATTTTTTGAAAATGTTCTGAATAAATATTTAAACGATATTTAAATATGAGGTATTCAATACCAATATTTCCAGTAATTCTATTCGACTCTGGGATAACAATTCTAGAATTTTTTTCATTGGAAGCATTCAAAAAACATTCATCAAAAGTCTTACATGGAATAATTTCTGCCTTCGCGTCAATTTCAAGTGATGCTAAGTGAGAATATGCTCCATATGTACCTTGGAAATAAATCTTGCTCATAATTCTTTATATTCCATAATTTTTTTTATAGCTAGATAATCTTCCATTGTATCTACCCCTATTGGAGATTTATTTGCAAGAGCAACATTAATGTTAATACTGTTATCCATGGCTCTTAATTGTTCTAATCTGTTTTCTAATTCATTTTTAGATTGTTTTAACATTACAAATTTTTTTAAAGTCTCCACCTCATAACAATAAATACCTATATGGTGAAATATTTGAGTTTGATTTTGCACATCAATATTTCTCATAAAGTTTTCTGCCAATGGAAATGAGTTTTTGTCAAAAGGTTGTTTAAGTTTAACTTTAACTACATTTTCATCCATATACATTTCTTTTTTTTCAATTTTTGCCGCTAGAGTTCCAATCCTTGAATTATTTTCTCGCATTTTAAGTTCTAAATTTTTAATATCTTCGATGTCAATGTTGGGTTCATCTCCCTGAATATTCATCACCAAATCAATTTCTTTCTTGTTTAATAAATTTAGTGCTTCAAATATTCTATCAGTTCCAGTTTTGTGATTTTTAGAGGTTAAAATTGCTCTTCCACCATTATTTTCTACATCATTTACAATTTCTTTATCCTCAGTTGCTACAACAACCTCGCCAATTTTAGCATTATTAGCTCTTTCATAAACGTGTGAAATGATCGATTTACCATTTATCTGTAACAAAGGTTTACCTGGCAATCTAGTTGCTGACATTCTTGAAGGTATAATCACTAATGTTTTCATAGATTTTTTATGATTATTTAGATTATAAAGAGGGGCAAAATTGTACAGTAAAATTTAAGGAATTATAAAATTTTAGTGTTATAGGTCTATTATAAATTTTTATCAAAATGGATTCTTTTGAAATTAATAAGATAGTTGCTGCTGTCCTTTTGGTTGCGTTACTCGTGATCGGAATTGGAAAGCTCTCTAATGTAATATTCTATGTAGAGAAACCTGAAAAACCAGGTTATGTGGTTGAAGTTCAACAAGCATCTACTTCGACAACAGCTGCTGCGACGGTAGAGGATAAAAAAGTTGATATAGCAGCACTAATGGCTTTAGGAGATGTTAATGCAGGAGAAAAAATATTTAAAAAATGTGCAGCATGCCACTCTATAAACCAAGGTGGTGCTAATAAAATTGGACCCGCATTATATAATGTTGTTGGAAGAAAAATTGGTGGTGTAGCAGATTACAAATATTCAAAAGCATTTGTTGAATATGGTAAAGAATGGAATTTTGAAGAGTTGAATGGTTTTTTAATTAAACCGAGCAAGTGGATTAAAGGCACTAAAATGGCTTACGCAGGATTAAGAAAAGAAGAAGATAGAGCTTCAATAATTAAATACCTAAATCAAAATTCAGATAGCCCTCTTCCTTTACCCTAATTTTCCAAAACAATATAATAAAATACTTTTTTGAACATGAGCTCTATTTAAAGCTTGAAGCCAAACTTTTGAATTTTTGCTTCTGAATACTGCATCGTCTACTTCTGATCCTCTTGGTAAACAATGTAAAAAAGTGCAATCTTTTTTTGCTAAACTCATTAATTCTTTACTTACTCTATAATTTTTAAAATCTTTGACTTTGTTTTTTTTGTTAACTTTATCATTAAGAGATATTACTTTATCTGAGAATATAACATCTGCATTTGATGCTGCTTTTTTGGCATCATTAAAAATATAAATTTTTCTCTTTTGATCTTTAACCCAATCTAGAACAAATTTTTTAGGTTCATATTTTTTTGGACATCCAATACTTAGTTTAAAAGAAAATTTAACAGAAGCTGCAATCAAACTATTTAAAACATTATTGGAGTCACCTATCCAGGCAATATTTAATTTTGAAATTGGTTTTTTTTTAATTTCCTCAACAGTAAAAATATCTGACAACACTTGTGTTGGATGTGATGAGGGAGATAATCCATTAATAACTGGAATTGATAAATATTTCTTAAAATTTTCAACTTTTTGATCACTGTCCGTTCTAAGCATAAAACCATCTCCATAAGTAGATAAAATTTTAGCTGTATCTTCTAAAGATTCTCCGCCCTCACCTAAATGTAATTCATTAGATCTCAATGTAATTGTGCCACCACCTAATTGTTTTATTGCCAGATAAAAGCTCAATCTTGTTCTAAGGCTTGATTTTTCAAACATTTGGATCAAAAGTTTGCCTTTTAAAGGTGCATCTTTATCAAGTTGAAGAGTGTTTAAATTAGATCTTTTTTGTTTTCTTTTTTTAGCATCAATTAATATTTTTCTAAGATCCTTAGCAGGAATATCTTTAAGATTTATAAAGTGTTTCATTTATTTAATAATTAGCACAAACTTTTTTGATTATTTTTATAGCTAAATCAAGCTCAGATTTTTTAACATTTAGAGGTGGTAAAATTCTCACAACATTTTCTGCGGCTCTTATAGTTAATAACTTATTATCCATTAATTTCTTGATGAAATAAGTTTGGTCTTTGTGAAGTTGTAAGCCAATCAAAAATCCTCTGCCTCTTACATCTTTAATTATATTTGGATACATTTTTTTAATCTTATTCAATTCAGTAAAAAAATATTTAGAATTTTTCTTAACATTATGTAAAAAACTTTTTTTCGAAATAATATCAAAGACAATATTTCCTATTTGCATTGCAAGTGGATTTCCTCCAAAAGTTGAGCCATGCGTTCCAGCAATCATTCCTGCTGCAACTTTTTTATTCATTAAAACTGCACCAATAGGAAAACCTCCTCCTATACCTTTTGCAATTGGAACTATATCAGGCTTAACTTTTGATTTTTCAAAAGCAAAAAAATCTCCAGATCTGCCAATTCCACATTGAACTTCATCAAGGATTAGTAAGACATTTTTTTTATCACAAATCTTTCTAAGACCTTTTAGACACCAATCTGGAATAACTTTGATGCCACCCTCGCCCATTATTGTTTCAACCATAACTGCTGCTGTATTTTTAGTTATTAATTTTCTTAAAGATTTGTGGTCACCAAAATTAAAATGATCAAAACCATTAACTTTTGGCCCAAAACCCTCTGTCATCTTTTTTGAGCCGCTAGCATAAATTGCAGCTATTGTTCTTCCATGAAAAGAATTTTTTATGCACAAAATTCTATTCTTGTTAGGCTTTCCAATTGAATAAAAATATCGTCTTGCAACTTTTATTGCAGCTTCAGTAGCTTCTGCACCACTATTTTGAAACATTACAAAATCAGCAAATGTTTTTTTTACTATTTTTTTTGCTAATTTTTCTCCCTCTGGGATAATAAATGCATTCGATACATGCCAAACTTTTTTAGATTGATTATTTAAAGCTGTTATTAATCTTGGATGAGCATGGCCTAAAGAATTTACTGCAATGCCTTGCACAAAATCCAAATACTTTTGACCATTAACTGAAATTAGGTAACTTCCTTTTCCTTTGCTAAAAGCAATTTTTTTTCGATTATAATTTTTTGCAAGAAAGCTCATTATTTAAATTAGGTAATACTAAATCGTTAAAAATTAAATCAAATAAATTCAATTTTTGATTGTAATTATTAATTAAGAACTAATTAAAGTTGTTAATAACTAACAAATAATCGTTGTTAAACTGGTTTTTATAACACTATATTGTGTTTTTTTACAAAACTAATACACTATATAGGTAATTATGAGCTGGACAGAAGAGAAAGTTTCAAAATTAAAAGAATTATGGGGCAAAGGTAATACTGCAAGTCAAATCGCTGAGATTATCGGTGGTATAAGTAGAAATGCTGTAATAGGTAAGGCTCATAGACTTAACTTGTCGGCAAAAATAAAAACCCGAACAGCTACATCAAACAAAAATTTTAATGATAATTTAGAAGCTAATAATGCTCCATCAAAAAGAGGGCGAAAAAGTAAATTTAAATCATTAATAATTGAAAAAGATTTTGAACCAGAAAATCCTAAGCAACTAGAGGAATTAGATGAAAGCTCATGCAAATGGCCAATTGGACATCCTGATGAAAAAAACTTTTATTTTTGTGGAAGATCATCTTTAAAAGATTTTTCTTATTGTAAACTTCATTTACTTTATGCTTATCAACCTAAGGGTAAAAAAGAAGATGTTTCTGATAAAGAAGAGGTGCCAGAATTTATAGAAAAGAAAATTCAGTCAGCTTAAATAAAATTAAATATTTTCTTTAATTGAATATTTTTCTGTAGAAAATTGTCCACCTTCTTTCCACATATAAGCATATTTCTTAACTTCTTCATTGAAATATTTTATACTTGGTACACCAATATCTGAGTTGCTTTTATATCTCCCTGATAAAACATTATCATATTTAAGTAATTTCAATTGATCTTCTGTTAAAATTGGATTTGGCAACAATTGAAATATCTTAGCCGTCATTGTGGCAAGTGGTAATGGCAAAGGTATTAATAATCTTCTTTTATTAATTAAAACTAGAAGTCTTTCAATTATTTCTCTAAAATTAATCACTTCAGGTCCAACACATTCAATTATTTTTGAATTTACATTTTTTGTAATAATTTCATAAATTACATCTGTTAAATCTGAGCAATGAATTGGTGTAAATTTTGTTTTACCAGAATAATATAAAGGAAATACTGGAAGTCGGTTTAATAGTGTCATAAAATTAGTCGTAAAATTATCATCAACAGAATAAACAATTGAAGGTCTTAAAATAGTTGAAAGTGGAAAATTATTTATAACATTTTTTTCACCTTCTAATTTACTTTTTGCATAATTGCTGTCTGTTGCTTCATTAATTCCAAGAGCAGAAAGGTGTATAAAATTTTTTAATTTATATTCTTTTGCTAATTTGGATAGCAACGATGGAAAAAGAGTGTGTATATTGTAAAAAGTACTTCCTTTTTTTTGCTCAAATAAAATGCCTATTAAGTTTATACAAATATCTGACTTTGAAAATAAATCTCTTATTTTTTTTTCATTATAAATATCAGATTCAACAATATCAATATAACCTGCATTTCCCTGAGTTTTAATGATATAGCTTTTTTGATGGATGTTTCTTGTTACTACAGTTACTCTAATATTGTTTTTTGTAAGTTTTCGAATTAGGTGTCTTCCTATTTGACCACTACCGCCAAAAATTAGACAATTTTTAGGTTTCATATATATATAATCAGATATGAATATTGATATTAAGCTTCACAAGAATGATTTACCAGATGATATAAAATTAGGCAATGTAATTGCTGTTGATGGAGAATTCATGGGATTAAACGTAAGAAGAGATCCATTATGCCTAATCCAAATTTCCTCTGGAAACTCTGACGCTCACATAATTCAACTAGATCGATCAAAATATAGTGCTCCAAACCTAGTAGAAGTATTAGCAGACACTAAAATTACAAAAATTTTTCATTATGGAAGGGCTGATATTGCTCACATTAAGTATTATTTAAAAACTGAAACTAATAATATTTTAGATACAAAAATTGCATCTAAACTAGCTCGGTCTTATTCAGATAGTCATTCTCTAAAAACATTAATTAAAGAATTTATCAACATCGATATAAGTAAACAATTTCAAAGCTCAGATTTTGGGGGTGAGTTAACATCTGCACAACTAAAATACTGTGCAAATGATGTAATCTATCTTCATAAAATTCACGAAGAACTTATTAAAATTCTCAAAAGAGAAAACAGGATCGAACTTTATAGAAATTGTTTAAAATTTTTAAAAACAAGAGTTGATCTTGATTTAGCCTTATTTAAAGATGATATCTGGTCCCATTGAATAATTATGAGTGAAGAAATAATCAATAATGGAAAAGAAGTTATAGATCTTCAAATCAAGGCTTTAAGAAAATTAAAAAGCTCATTGGATAAACCCTTTAAAGATACAGTAAAAGTAATCTCCAAATGTAAATCTAAAATAATAATATGTGGTGTAGGAAAGAGTGGAAAAATTGCGTCAAAGATTGCAGCAACACTGTCATCTGTTGGAACTCCTTCTTTTTCAATTTCTGCAAGTGAATGTTCTCATGGCGATTTGGGAAAGATCTCTAAACAAGATATTCTTTTATTGATTAGTAATTCTGGAAAAACGGAAGAATTAAAAAATATAATTAAGTATGCAAAAATCAATAAAATTTTTTTAATAAGCATTGTATCAAATGCTAAATCATTTTTATACAAATCATCAAATATAAAATTGCTAATACCTAGTGTAAAAGAGGCTGGACATGGAATAGTTCCAACTTCAAGCACAACAACTCAATTAGCTTTAGGTGACGCATTGTGTATAGCGATAATGAAAAAAAGGAAGTTCAGCAAACTAGATTTCAAAAAATTTCATCCAGCAGGAAATTTGGGAAATAAACTTAAAACTGCTTCAGATATAATGCTTATAAAAAATAAAATACCTTTTGTACACGAAAATACAAAAATGAAAGTTGCTTTAGATATTCTTAATAAAAAAAGTTTAGGTTTTTTAGTAGTGGTTAACAATCAAAAATTAAATGTGGGTGTATTTACAGATGGAGATCTTAAGAGATTACTTCAAAAAAAAAAAATGATAAACAACCTTGAAATCAAAAATTTTATGACAAAAAACCCTTACAGTGTTGAAGAAAATACACTAGCATCAGAAATTTTGTTACAAATGAACAAAAAGAAAATAACTAATGTATGTGTATACAACAAAGAGAATATTAAAAAAGTTACAGGTGTAATTCATATTCACAATTTATTAAAAATTTTAAAAGATAATTGATGAAAAAAATTATACAGCTATTCATTTTTTTTTTTTTGCTATCAACCATATACATTTTTTATGAAACATATTTTGTAACTGACAATAAAATTAAAGCAGATTTAAATGAAAATAACGAACAAAATTTAGATTCTAGCATTAATAACTTAATTAAAGATCTAAAATATGAAATTAATATCGATAGCAATAATAAATATAGCATATCCTCTAATGAAAGTGAAATTAGGTTAATTGAAGATGAAGAATTAGTGAAAATGAATCAAGTCGTTGCTATTTTTGAAAATAACGAAAATGCTGCTGTTAAAATTACTTCTAATAAGGCAAATTATAATATTAATACACACAGAACTTATTTTTTTGATGATGTTAAAATTGAATATTTAGATAATACAATCTATTCAGAAAAAATAGACCTAGATATAAAAAATTTCAGAGCTCATATTTTAGATCAAGTAAAATATACAAGTGATTTGGGAGTATTAAATACGGATAACATCATGTTGAATTTAATAACAAAAAAAATTGATATTTATATGAATGATATTACTGATAAAGTTACTATTCTTACAGATTAATTATGTCAAATATTAAAAAATTTAGAATTAAATATTTTAAGAATGAAGATGTAATATTAAATTTTAAGAATGTTTCATTGAGATACGATAAAAAAATAATTCTAGATAATTTTAATCTCAAATTAAATAATGGTCAAATATTAGGCCTTCTAGGACCCAATGGTGTTGGTAAAACTACAATTTTTAACTTAATTACTGGACTTATTAAACCACAGTTTGGATCAATATCAATTAACAATACAGTAGTGAACGATATCCCAATTTATTTAAGAACATTAAAATTTAGAGTTGGTTTTGTGCCACAGTATGGTGGATTTTTTGGTAATATGACTTTAATTGAAAATCTTAAAGCTATAGCTGAAATTGCAATCAGAAATAGGAAACTTAGAGATGAGAAAATAAATTTTCTTATGTCTAAGTTTGAGTTAGACTCTATAAGAGATATCAAATCACATCTATTATCAGGTGGTCAAAAAAAAAGGTTGGTAATCGCACTTTCATTGATTTCAAACCCAAAAATACTGCTACTAGACGAACCTTTTGCTGCTCTTGATGTATTAACTATCAAAATGTTACAGGAAATAATTGTGGACCTGCAAACAAATCATAAAATTTCAGTAATCCTATGTGATCACCAAGCAAGAGATTTATTAGCATGTGTTGATAATGCTGTAATTATCAATAATGGAAAAGTTATCGCAGAAGGAACACCTACTAATCTTATAAATAATATAGAAGCAAGAAATACTTATTTTGGTGAGTCATTTAAGTTTAATTAACTCAAAATAAATATGAATAACTCAATATTAATTAACAAAATTATCAAACCTTTTAACAAAACTATTAAAATTGAGGGGGATAAAAGTATATCTATAAGGTGGGCTCTGCTTGCTTCTCAAGCAGAAGGTAAATCTACAAGTACTAATCTATTAAAATCTGAGGACATTATTAGCACTTTGGAATGTTTAAAAAAACTTGGTGTTAATTCGATTATAAGGAAGAATAAATGTGAAATTAATGGTGTTGGTCTTAATGGGTTCAATTATAAAAAAAATATTATCTTAAATGCAGGAAACTCTGGAACATTAGCAAGATTAATTTTAGGCCTTTTGATACATGCCAAGGAAAAAATAAAAATAATAGGTGATAAAAGTTTGTCAAAAAGAGATTTTTTAAGAGTAACAAAACCACTTGAAAAATTTGGTGCAAAATTTAAAACTAACAATGGTAAGCTTCCAATAACTATCTTTGGAACCAAAACTCCAAAACCCATTAATTATTCAGAAAATAAAGGATCGGCTCAGTGTAAAAGCTCAGTAATGTTAGCATCTTTAAATACAAATGGTGAAACAAAAATTAAAGCAAGAAAATCAAGAGATCATAGCGAGCTTCTTTTTAAATATCTCAGTATTCCAATTAAAATTTCTAAAAATAAAAAATTTGATTACATAAAAGTTAGTGGAAAAAAGAAAATAAAACCTTTTAATTATAGAATTCCCTCTGATATTAGTTCTAGTGCATTTTTTATTGTTCTGACAATATTATCAAAAAATTCAAAACTAGTTATTAAATCAGTAAATGTTAATCCATCAAGAACAGGAATAATAAAAATATTAAAATTAATGGGTGCTGATATCAGATTCAAAAATATAAGTAATTATAATGGAGAAAAAATTGCAGATATTCATGTAAAAGAAAATAAATATCTTAAGGCTATAAATTGTCCTCCAAACTTAAATACATCTGCAATTGACGAATTTCTAATAATTTTTTTAGTTGCTGCAAAAGCCAAAGGAATATCAACTTTTAAAAAACTATCTGAGCTTAATCAAAAAGAAAGTCCAAGACTTGAATGGGGTTCTAAAATTTTAAATTTAATGGGAATTAAAACTATAACAACTAAAGACTCTATTAAAATTTATGGCAATCCAAATTTGAAAATTGATAAAGAAATTATAATTAAAAATTACTTAAAAGATCACAGAGTTTTTATGACAAGTGTAATAGCATCACTTGTATTTGGTGGTAAATGGACCATTCATGATCGGGATTCTATAAAAACTTCTTTTCCATCATTTTTGAAAATAATTAAGGATATTAAAAAATAGGCTATAATATCAAGGCTAACAAAGAAAATTTAACTAAATAAACCCCAATATATCGCCAATATCTACTCTAACTCTAGTTTAAACAAACTATTTGCTATTGATTTAAATGATAATTTTATCTAAAAGATCGTGTTTTTAAAAAATAGATAAAGAATTTAACTAATTAATGGAAATATACAAAGAACTATCAAGTCCTGCCTCTCAAGAGTTTGAAAAACTACTAAACAGTCAATTATCCAAAGTAAGCATCGAAGAAGGAAAAATAATCGATGGAAAAATAAATAAAATCACAGAAAAATTTGTATTTCTTTTTGTTGAAGGACTGAAAAGTGAACCTGTACTGGATATAAATGAACTTAAGAGTATGGGTCTTGCAGATAGGATTAAAGTTGGAGAAACAATTCCAGTCTTGTTAGAAAAAATTGAAGATAAAAATGGTGAAGTTTTAGTATCAGCAAGTAAAGCCCAGAAAATAAAGGGCTGGGATAAGTTGGTTGAAGCTTATGAAAAAAATGAACCGATTATGGGAAAAATTACATCTAAATGTAAAGGTGGATGTATAGTTGAGCATATCGATACAGGCTCCTTAATGTTTTTACCTGGCTCACAAATAAGTGATAAACCTCTGAAAGATATTAGTCATCTAATGAATGAGCCTCAGAAATTTGCTTTAATAAAATTAGATAAAGTTAGAGGAAACGCATGTGTATCTAGAAGAGAAATCATTTCTTCGTTTAAAAAAGAAGACAAAGCAAAAATTATTGAAAAATATAATGTTGGAGACATTATCAAAGGAGCAGAAGTTAAAGGTTATAGTTCATTTGGATGCTTCTTTAATGTTAACGGAGAACTTGATGTTTTAGTACATTTACAAGAAATTTCATATTCAAGAGTTAATCATCCTGATGAAGTTTTTAATATTGGAGAAAAACACGATCTAAAAGTTATATCTGTTGATAAAGAAAAACTACAAGTTGGTTGTTCTGTTAAACAACTTTCTCCAGATCCTTTTGAGCATATAGAAAACTATGAATTAAAAAAGATTTATAAAGTTAAAGTAGTGAAGATCATGGACTTTGGTGCATTCTGTGAACTTGAGCCAGGTTTAACAACATTACTTCACTCAAGTGAACTAAGTTGGACCAAAAAAAATATTTCAGCAAAAAAAATGTTCAAAGTTGGAGATGAGATTGATTGTGTGATTACAGAGATTGATAAAGATAAAAGAAGAGTAGCAATATCCCATAGATTAACTCAAGATAACCCATTTGAAACTTTTGAAAAAAAATTCCCTGTCGGAACAATTATCGAAGGTGAAGTAGTAAATAAAAATGAGTACTCTTTATTTGTTAAAGTAGAGGATTTAGATGTAGATGCTTTTTTACATTGTAATGATCTAACATACCTAAATAATGGCGAAGAAGAGTTAGCTAAATATAAAAAAGGTGACAAGTTAAAAGTTAAAGTTCTAGAAATTAAAGCCTCTGAACAAAAAATTAGAGTAGGTTTAAGACAAACTCAACCAGATCCGTTTGACTGGTTTAATGATAAAAAAGTTAATCAAACAATCACTGTTAAAATCATATCTACAGACAATAAAGGTTTAATTGTTAGACCTGAAGGTTGTGAAATGGATTTTCAAATTAAAAAAAATCAAATTGCAATTAATGCTGCAGATGCAAGACCTTCAAGATTTACAGGTGGTGAAAGAATAGATTGTGCAATTTCTGAACTAGATTTAAACAAAAGAAAAGTAACTTTAAGTATTAAACTTCTTGAAGAAATTGAGAAAAAAGAAGCGTTGGAAAAATATGGTTCAGAAGGATCTGGAAAGAACCTTCCTTTTTCATCTTTATCAGAGGATCTAAAGAAAAAAGACGAGGACAAAGAGTAAGATTAATTTGGCTATTGTAAAATCAAAGCTTTTAAAACAACTTTCACAAAACTATCCAAATTTTCTAAAAAAAGACCTCGAAAAATTTACTGAAATTATTCTAAAGGAAATTAAAAGAACTCTAAGACGTGGTGAAAGAGTAGAGCTAAGAGGTTTTGGTGTGTTTTCAACTAAAAAACAAAAAGCGAGAATATCAAGAAACCCCAAGACTGGAGAGAAGGTTCATACACCAGAGAAAAAAACAATTCATTTCAAAATGGCCAAAGACTTATTTAAAAAATTAAATAATCATGAATAAAAAAATATTTGTAGCGTGTGATGTTTCTAATCAAAAAGAAATATTAGATTTGATTTCAAAAATTCATAAAGAGATATCAGGTATTAAAATAGGATTACAATACATTACTCAGCGCTCTCCAGAAGAAATTAAAGCACTTGCAAAATTTAATAAGCCAATCTTTTATGATGGTAAATTTTTTGATATCAAAAATACCTTGGTGGAATCTATAAAATCTCTTAAAGATCTTGGTGTAAGTTTTGCTACAGTTCATTTATTAAATGGGATGGAATCTTTAAAAGCTGCTAACGAAGCAGCAAATGCAATAAATGTAAAATTGCTTGGTGTTTCTGTCTTAACTAGTTTTGGCGATGAAGATCTTGAATTACTTGGATTTAAAGATCAGGTAGAAAAACAAGTTATAAGATTAATTAAAATAGCTGATAAAGCAAATTTGTACGGAGTAATTTGTAGTCCATTAGAGATAAAAATGATTAAAGAAATTGCTCCTAAGCTTAAATGTTTTACTCCAGGCATTAGACAAGATGACAATAAAAATGATCAAAAACGAACAATGAATGCCAAACAAGCTTTAGAGGCAGGTAGCGATTGCTTAATAATTGGACGACCCATTACTAAAGGTGATCCTAAGAAAAATATTCAAGAAATTTTATCCTCTTTAAATTAAATGCAGGTTAAAATTTGTGGAATATCAGATGCTATTACTTTAAAATTTTTAACTGAACATCCAAATTCACCAAAATTTATTGGTTTTATTGTAAATTACCCAAAATCAAGAAGATATGTTGAGGTAAATAAATTAAAAGATTTACTAAAGATTGATAAGAAAAATTCATCCTACGTTGCAGTTTTAGTTAAACCAGATACAAAAATATTAGAGGAAATAAAAAAATTACCTTTTGATTATTATCAAGTCTACGATTGCGAACCAAAAGAAATCAAAGAGATTAAAGATAAATATAATAAAAAAATAATCACCGCGTTTACAGTTCAGTCATCAGATGATGTAAAGAAATATAATCTATATGGCGATGTTTCTGATATTTTTTTGTTTGATAGCAAGGGCTACGAAAAGAGTATGTCCTTTGAGCATGAATTAATCAAAAACATAAAATTCAATAAAGAAGTTATGTTGGCTGGTAATATCCAGGTAAACGATGAACTTGAAAAATTTAAAAAAATAGCTGATATTATAGATATATCTGGTGGTGTAGAAACTTCTGGAGTAAAAGATATTTCCAAAATTGAAATTTTCTTAAACAAAATAAAAAAAATAAATGATGAAACTTAAAAAGAATATTCCATTAATTGATCAGCATGATAAATTTGGATTTTGGGGTGGAAAATTCGGTGGAAGTTTTATTCCAGAAACTCTTAAAAAACCTGTAGAAGATTTAACAAAAGAATTCCAAAAACTTAGAAAAAATAAAAAATTCATTAAACAAAGAGACTATTATTTCAAACATTATATTGGATCTCCTACATCCTTTGTAAAATTAGAAAATTTGTCTAATCATTTAGGTGGTGCTCAAATTTGGGCTAAAGTTGTTTCTGAAGCAAACGGTGGTGCACATAAAATCTATAATGCAACAGTCCATGCGCTAATATGCAAGGCTATGGGTAAAAAATACATAGTGGGAGATACAGGTGCTGGGTATGCTGGAAAGATGTTGAGTATGGCTGCAAAAAAATTTGGCCTTAGATGTAAAATTTTTATGGGTGCAAAAGACATCAAAAGACAAAAACCTAACTGTGATGCTATGAGAAAAAATGGAGCTGAAATTGTTCCTGTTTATTCTGGAAGTCAAACACTCGTGGATGCAGTAAGTGAATGTATGAGATATTGGGTCTCGAATTGTGATAATACCCATATGTGTGTAGGCTCAACAGTAGGACCTAATATTTTTGTGAAAATTTGTGGATGGAGTACTGCTCAAATTTCAAGAGAGCTAAAAGAGCAACTTAAAAAAGAATTCAAAAAAATTCCAAAAAAAATCAAACTAATAAATTGTGTTGGTGGTGGAAGTTCAGCTTATGGTTTTTGGAGTGAGTTTATTGATTATGATAAAAAACAAATTGAATTAGTCGGAGTTGAAGCTGGTGGTCCAAAAAACTCTAAACTTCATGCAGCACCACTAAGTAGAAATGCAAAGATAGGTGTTTTACATGGTGCAGCTTCATATGTATGTCAAAATAATGAAGGGCAAATTCAAGAAACAGAGTCTATAAGTGCTGGTTTAGATTATCCTGGCGTAAGTCCAATTCATTGTTTTTTAAAAGATACTAAAAGAGCAAGATATACATATGCAACTGATGAAGATGCATTAGACGCTCATCAAATGGTTACAAAATTTGAAAACTTAAACCCAAGTCTTGAACCAAGCCATGCTTTTGCAGAAGCAATAAAAATTGCTCCAAAACTAAGTAAAGATACAATTATTATTGTAAACTCTTGTGGTGATGCCAAAAAAGACAGGGACATCTTAAAAGAAAGATTGGGAAAAAAAAGATGAACTCTTCTTTGATTAGTCAAGCTTTCAAAAATACGAAAAAAGAAAATAGACCAGCTCTACTCACCTATACAGTTGCAGGAGACAATAATAAAAAAAAATCATTAGAAATTTTAAAATCAATTTCAAAATATGCAGATATTTGTGAATTAGGATTTCCACATAACACACCAATAGCAGATGGTGGGCAAATACAAACTAGTGCTTATAGAGCTATTAAAAATGGAGTTAAGATAAATGATGTTTTTTCAATAGCTAGTCAATTTAAGAAATCGAAAAAAAATAAGCCGATTATTTTGATGGGTTATTACAATATGATTTATCAATACAATGAAAATAAGTTCATTGAAAAATGTAAAAAATCAAAAATTGATGGATTAATTGTAGTAGATCTGCCCTATCCAGAAAATAAACCTTTTGCTTTAAAATGTAAAAAAAAGGGAATTAATTTTGTTCAATTAGTCTCTCCAACCACATCAAAGGAAAGATTAAAACAAATTATCAAAGATAGTCATGATATGGTTTATTATATTTCAATGCTATCAACAACTGGAGGTAAACTAAAAGTTGCACCTAAAAAAATTCTTGAAAGATACAATAAGATTAAATCATTAAATAAAAATAAGAACATAGTTATTGGATTCGGTATCACTGAAAAGACAATTAAATCCCTTAAAAAAGCAGACGGTTTGGTTGTTGGAAGTGCAATTTGTAAAGAAATAACTAATTCTATTAATAAGAGACAAAATGCTGTCACAAATGTTACTAATATTGTTAGAAAATTAAGAAATAAAATTAAATGAATTGGATTACTAAAATAATTAAAGCAGGTGAAAAAATTAAAACTGCAATTCACAAAAGAGCATCTAAAGAAGAAATAGCAAAAAGTGATTGGACTTCATGTTGCAAAGGTCCAATTCTTAAAAAAGATTTAGAAAAAAATCTATGGGTTTGCCCAGATTGTAACAAACATCACAGGATTAAACCTAATCAAAGATTTGATATTTTGTTTGGTAAGAATAACTATGAAATTTTTAAAACACCAATTCCTAATGATGATCCTTTAGAATGGACAGACTCAAAACCTTACAAAGATAGATTAAAAAGTGCTCGTAAAAAAACTGGTCTTGATTGTGGAATGATGGTTGCTTGTGGAAATATCAATAATATTAAAGTAACTGCTGTTGCATCTGATTTTGACTTTTTAGGAGCTTCAATGGCTTCTGCCGAAGGGGAAGCTTTTTTATATGGAATTCAGCATGCAATCGAAAATAAAACCCCATTTATTTGTATTAGTGCTGGTGGTGGAATGAGAATGATGGAAAGCTTAATCTCATTATCTCAAATGACTAGAACCACGTTGGCAATCAATGAATTGAAAAGTAACAATCTTCCTTACCTTGTGATAATCACTGATCCAACTGCTGGAGGAATAACTGCTTCTTATGCAATGTTAGGTGATATTCACATTGCAGAACCTGGATCATTAATTGCATTTGCGGGGAAAAGAGTAATCCAAGGAACCGTTAAAGAAGAACTACCTGAAAATTTTCAAACTAGTGAATACGTTCAAAAGACAGGGTTTGTGGATTTGATAGTTGAGAGAAAAGATCTTGCTGAAAAAATTGGAACTTTATTATCAATATTGTTAAAGAAAAATTCTGTTATAAGCACTGAAGAAAATGAAACTTCAGAAGATAGTCAGTCGCTTACAAGAGCTGCATCCTAAAGAAATTGATCTAAGCTTAGATCGAATTTTAAATCTTTGTAAAAAATTAGATAATCCTCAAGATAAAATTAAAGCAATTTCAGTTGTTGGTACTAATGGAAAATACTCAACTATACAGGCTATGTATGCGATACTTAAAGAAGCAAAATTTAATTGTAATGTTTATACCAGTCCACATATTAAAAAAATAAATGAAAGGTTTGTTTTTAATAATAGAGAGCTTAACGATGATGAATTATCAGATCTTTTAGAAATAGTTGAAAAAGCCAATAACAATGAACCAATAACATTTTTTGAAATTTTAACTGCTGCTTACTTTTTTAAAGCAGCAGATTATCCAGAAAATATCAATATAATAGAGACTGGACTGTTCCATAGATTTGATGCAACTAATATCTTAAATCAAAACTTGGCGAGTGTTGTGACATCAATAGGTTTAGATCATCTAGATTGGCTTTCAAAAGATGAACGAACTGTTGAAAAAATTATTTTTGAAAAAACGTCCAAATTACTAAATTCAAATATTATTGTTGCAAAACAAAGTTCAAATGAAATAACAGAGCATATAAAAAAAACTATAAAAGAAAACAAATCAAAAAAATTATTTTTTAATCAAGATTATAATTATTTAAAAAATGAAAATGATTTCTTTTATTATGAAGATGAATTTGGAGGAATTAAACTCCCGAAACCTAATGTAAATGGTCAATTTCAACTTGAAAATATATCAACAGCAATCGCAACGCTAAGGGTAATCAAAGAAATTAATATCAACGATGAACATATTAAACTTGGTATTACTAAAATTGAAAGTATAGCAAGACTACAAGAAATTACTGAGGGGAAGTTAAAGGATTTAGTTAAAGAAAATAGATTATTGGTAGATGGATCGCATAACCCTCTAGGCGCAAAAGTTTTAAATAATTATTTAGACAGTTTAGGCTGTAAAAAACATATTATTCTTGGGATGATGGCTAATAAAGATCACCAAGAATATATCAGTTACTTTAAGGAAATTGAAACCTTGACCATAATAGATATCCCTAATCAACCAAATGCAATTACTGGAGAAGATTTAAAAAATAAACTAAATAACGTTAAAAATGTTCAATATAAGGAAAACATTTTTAAAGCGATTAAGTCAATTCCAGTCAAGAAAAACGACTTAATCTTAATTACAGGATCTTTGTATCTAGCTGGTGAAGTATTGAATTTAAATTAGATGTTTTTTTCTAAAAATTCTTTCATGTGCCCCTCTGGAACACCACCTACTTTTCTATCTACCTCAACACCTTTTTTATAGACAATTACAGTAGGTACTCCTCTTATCCCTGCAGCACTTCCAGTATTAATTCCACCATCTTCTATATCTGCATAATAAAAACCAGCTTTGTCTTTATACTCATCTGATAATTTATCCATTACAGGTTTTAGAGCCTTGCAAGGGCCACACCATGCAGCAGAAAATTGAATTATTGATACGTCTTCATTTTTAATTTTATTTTCAAAATCTTCGTCTTTAAAATCTATAAGCATATTACTGATATAGTTGATTCAAATGAATATTCAATGATCAAAAACAAATTTTTTTAAATTTATCAACTAAGCGTCAGAATATTTTTGCTCTAAATTCATGACGTAGTCATTAATTCCATCAAGAAACTTAAGCTTTTCATCTACAGTTTTAAATGAAAACATCTTGTCATCATTTTCTCTTATTTCATCACACTCTGAATAAAAAGCTGAAACAGTCCACCATTTCTCTTTATTTGTACTTAGTATTCTTGATGCAATTCTTCTTTTAATTTTTTTATGGATTTCTTTTGGTAAAACTTCTGGTGCTTCATTATAAATTAGTCCATGACCAAAAGTTACTAGCCGATCATCTTGAAATTTATCTAATAATGCAAATTTCTCTTTCCAGTCACTACTGTGAAACTTTGGAAATAAAGCTTCATCTTTTGATGAAATAAAGCCCCCAGAATAAATTGATTCTTCTGGTTCTATATCTTCTTGAGATGCGGTCTCCATTTTTTCTTCAGCAGCTTCTTTTAAAATATTACAAATATCTTGTGAAAACTTTTCATTTTTTTTCATCAGTTCAGCTCTTTTATTTAGCAAGTTTTCACCAATTTTTTTATAAGGATCTACTTTCATTCCCAAACTTTTATCTAAAATGATGGGTGCTTTATTAGCTTTAATAGTTTTATAGAAACGAGGAGATTTTTTCATTTCTTTTTTTAAATCCTGATAATTTAATTTTTGAAGTTCCTCTATATTTGCTGATAAATTTACTGCTTGTCCCCATTTGTATACTGGATGCATACATGAGTTAGGATGAAGAGGCGCAACTAGAAATAAATAATTTTTACCAAAAAAGTTTTCATTTATTGTGAACATTTTTTCCTGTTTAATTAAGTTCTCTACAACTACTTTGCTTCTAGTTTTTAAATATTCATGCCATAAATCTGGTTGCTTATCTTTTAACAAACCTAAAACTTTAACAGTTAATTCAGTATCAAATAATGCTGAGTGAGCATCTTTAGAGTCAAAACCGTTTAGCCTTGCTAAAGACTCTAGTTTCATTGATTTATTACCTTTAGGATTAAGTTCCGTTTTTAAAACATTTTCATCTACTGCAAATGCAGCTTTGATCATATTCAAAGCATCATGTCTTGCATTTCCCTCCGTATTAATTAGGTAAGGTTTTCTTAGAGATTTAAAAAATTCTCTTCTTAATATTTCATCATCAAAGCCAACACTAGAAAATCCCATAAATGTTGCTGGCGACCATTCTCTGAATTTTTTCTCTAATTGGGCAATCATCTCATAATGGCTCAAGTTTCCTTTTGTAATTAAATCTACGTTCGATTTATTAATACAAAGTGCAGTTGCAGATGGAACTCTGTCTTGAGGTATTCTACAACGAGCAGAAAATCTCTCTTTTTCCTTAAAATTCTCATCTAGCAGGATCGCACCTACTTCGATCATAGTAGCCCAATCCAATTGAGCAGAATCTGTTTCTATATCCCAAATTACGTAATTCAATTTGCCAACCTTTGTGAATAAAATTGTTCTACTTTTTCCATAAATAGATTTTGATAATTCTTAAATCTTTCACCATCAATCACAAACCTTTGAAAAATATTATCTTTTGTACACAAAAGAATAGCTGCTTGAGTGATATTTGAACCATAAACAGTGTTATGTGCTAGTCCGTAAGCAGCGCATTGAAGATAATAATCATCAATCCATTCATCTTTTTTTGGCTTATTACTTTGTTTAAAATCAATAATAGTTTCTTTATTTTCATAAATACCAATACAGTCTGCTGCCCCTGCATACTTTCCAGGATAGTACAAAGTTGCTTCACATCCCCAAATTTCATTTAATTTATGTCTAAGTCCATTTTCAATAATTTGATCTGCCATCATTTTTTCTCGTGTATTATCACCAAGTAAATCTAAATTTAATTTTCCTAATAAAAATTTTTCTAAATAATCGTGCATTGAGCTACCTCTAGTAGTTGCTTCTCTTGAAATAGCTTCAGCTTGTTTGTATCCAACTCTTTTTTTCCACTCTTCTAATTTAGCTTTTTTCTCTTCAGATTCTGTTGCCTTTAAAATAGTTGTCACTGATGGAAGATTTTCTTGATTAACAGAGTAATGTCTTGAACCTTGAAATATTGATCTAGTAGATTTTGGATAACTGTATTTATTATTCCACTGCATGTGATTTCTTATAGTCGGTATTGTCGAAAAAAAGAAATTAATTTTTAAGCTGTCTATTTCGTTCAACAAATTTTTCTACGTTTTCTGTTTGTACAGCTTTCTCAACCTGTTCGGGATCTTTAATACTTTCTAAAGTTCTTGTAATTGATCTTGCATCGGTTCCAAATTTATCAACAACTCCCATCGCATCCTCTAATTTTTTTCGAAGTGTAATGATGTTTTCAAAATGTTTTGAAAATCTTGTACTAATTGTTTTTAAATGATTATAAATTTCAGTAGCACCCTTTTGTACTTTCAAAGATTGGAATCCCATGTGTAAAGATTGTAAATAAGCTGAAAGTGTATTTGGACCACAAATTACAATTTTATATTTTTTCATTAATTCTTGAGTTAATAGCTCTTTAGTGCTTGGGTCTTGGTACTCAGTTAACTCTTTGTATAAACTCTCTGTTGGTGCATAAACAATTGCAAAATCTGTCGTTTTAGGTGGAACTATATATTTTTCATTTACACTCTTTGCTTTTGCCTTAAAAGCACTAGCCAATTTAGCTCTGGCATCTGCAACAGTCCTTTTGTCTTCCGCGTCATGACCATCGGTAATTGCCTTAAACTTTTCAACTGGAAAATGACTATCAACTGGGACCAAGACATCTCCCTGAAGTTTGATTGCAAATTCTACATTTTCACTAGTATTTTCTTTCATCTTCACATTGGTCATAAACTGTGAAGCGGGCAATAAATCTTTAATTAATGCATCTAAAGAAAACTCAGCAAGTGTTCCATATTTTTTAACCCCAGCTAAAATTTTCGTTATACCCTCTTGGCTTTGATTTAATAATTGAACTTGTTGATTAAAGCTTCCAACTTTTTCCTCAACTTTAGTTAGGGTTTCAGTCATATCTTTAGTAACTCCAGTAGATAAGGCATTGAATGAGGTCGACATAGATCCTAATGAATTATTAATTGTGGTATTCAATGTATCTTTTAAACTTGTAATTTCTGACTTTAAATTGGCTATTTCCTCAGCTTCTTTATTCTCATTTTCATCTTTAGGATTAGATCTTAAATTTAAATAAAGAATTGCAGAAGCTATTCCAGTTAATAAAACTAATACAATTAATAATACAATATCCATGATTCTTTGTATTATATCATATTATTGATTAGAAAGATTTAATTCTTAGAAAGTAATTTAACTAAACTTTGCAAATTCCTATTTTTAGATGAAGACTTTGAAATCATCATACAAGCCTCAGATTTTAATATTTCACCATCTTTTAATATTCTTAAGTTATTAGCTCTCAAAGTCTCTCCAGTAGAGGTAATATCTGTAATAATTTCTGCAGATCCTGTGAAAGGATAAGTTTCGGTTGCCCCCAAACTATCAACCAATTTGAATTGGGTTACTCCTTTGGAAAATAAAAAATCTCTAGTTAAATTTGGATATTTAGTTCCAACTCTTAGTCTTTTTTTCTTTTTGTCTTTAAATTCAAATGCAATTTCTTCTAAATCTGCAATTGTTTGAACATCAATCCATTCATCAGGTATTGCAACAACTAACGTTGCTTTTCCAAAATTATATTTCTTTGTTACATTTACCTTATTTTGAATATTAATTTCACTTTCTTTTAACAAATCAAATCCTGAAAATCCCAGATCTAAAGAACCATCTCCAAGTCTTTGGATGATTTCTCTTGCATGTAAATAAACAACTTTAATATTATTTTTATTTTTAATAGAGCCAAACAGATCTCTCTCACCTCTTTCAGAGGTAAGTTTTAATTTTTTCTTTTTAAAGATATTTAGAACATCTTTTCGAAGTCTGCCTTTACTTGGAATACCTATATTTATCACATCTTTGATCATAGATTTAATGCAGCCCCCACTGCTGGAACTTCTTTTTTAGATCCAAGATCAGATATTAAATGATCATATCTTCCACCATTAATAACGTTTTTAATTTTTGAGCTTAATTTAACATCAATTTTAAAAACCATACCTGTGTAGTATTCAAGCTGTCTTCCAAATGAAGCTGAAAAGATTACATTTAGTTTTGAGATTTTATTTTGAGATAGTGGAAAATATCTTTGATCCACTACAAGATTAATTTTATATTTTTTAAAAAACTTATTTAATTCACTAGCTGCTTTATTAATTGGGCATTTAATTTTTAGAAAATCTTTAATTATCTTCGATACATTTTTGCCCTTGTTTGCTCTTCTTGGATCTTTAATTTTGTTATCAAATCTTTTTAAAATCTCACTAATTGATCGACCTGCAACAATTTTAGATTGATCATCTTTTAGCATTTTAAGATATCTTTTTTTATCAACTTCAACGATGGTTGGATCAACATCTGAGTTAGTCTCTAATCTTTTTAAAAGATCATTAAAATAATCTTCTCTCCAAAAATGTCTTGATAATCTTAATTTCCACCTTTTTGGAATATCTAATTTTGAAATCAGAAGATTAAATATCTCAACATTACCAATTGTTAATGTTCCAGTTGAATATTTAAGATTTTGAAGTGATTTAAGTGAAGTATTAATAATTTCCTTGTCATCATTTTTTTCATTCTTAGATCCAATAATTTCAAATCCAATTTGATTTCTGATTATAGAGTCTTTTTTGTTTTGTGATTTTCTGTAAGCTTGACCGCTATAAAATATTTTTTCTTTTCCTTTTAAATTATTTTCTAAATATCTAAGGCAAGATGCAATTGTAAGATCAGGCCTTAAACACAATTCACTGCCATTTTGATCAATAAATGAAAATATAAATTTCCTAAAGTTTTCGCCAGATCTTTGAACAATATGATTGGCCTCTATTACTGAAGGTAAATTTATATACTTAAATCCCTTAGATTTTACTGATCTAAGGATATTTTCAGATAAGTTTTTTGATTTCATTAATTAAATTTTCTCTAGGAATAGTTTGATTATTTTCACCCTTAACACCTTTAAGATTTTTTATCGTAACTGTGTTTTCATTAAATTCATTTTCACCACAAATAATAGCAAGTTCTAATTCACGCTTATTTGCATATGTTAATTGTTTTCCTAAATTTTTTTTTGTATCTAAAAATATTTCAGCATTAATATTATTAGTTTTTAATTGATCCAAAATTTCATAATAATTTTTTAGATATTTTTGATCCATGACACAAACTAGAACCGGCTTTTGCTCTTTTACTTTTATTTGCTCTAATTGCATTAAAGCAAACAACAATCGATCAACTCCAAATGAAATGCCAGTTCCTGGTATATCTACACCCTTAAATCTTGAAATAAGTTTTGCATAAGCTCCTCCAGAACAAATACTGCCAATATCAACTGGTTTTCCTTTATTGTTTTTCACCTCAAAATTTAAATTAGTCTCAACAATAAACCCATCATAATAAGCAAGACCTCTTACAATTGTAAAATTTGTTTGGACTTGATCTTTGTATTTTCCAAATCCAAGTATCTCGAAAACATCTTCTAGTTCCTTTATTCCTTCTTGAGATAGTGGATTAGTTAATTTATTTTTTAATTCTTTTAAATTTTTTATTTTTAGAAAATCTAAAATTTGTTTTACTTGATCATCATTAAGATCAGCACCTTTTGTAATTGCTCCAGAACTATCTTTTCTCTCTTTTTTTAGTAAAGCCTCGACCCCTGATAAACCAAATCCAGGTTTATCTAATTTATCAATTGCTCTAATTACTTTTAGTTGCTTTTCTGATGAAATATTTAGCTCATCAATCAAACCTTGAACAATTTTTCTATTACTGACATTTATTATAAATTGATCTTTTTTAAGACCACATTCCATTAAAGTTGTTGATATTAAATTACAAAGCTCAGCATTAGATTGAGCAGGATTTGTATTACCAATTATATCAAAGTCTGCTTGAAGAAATTCCCGATACCGTCCATTGCCTGGTTTTTCATTTCTAAAAACATTTTGAATAGCATATCTTTTAAAAATTGATGGAAGCTCCTGATTATTTTGTGCAACAAATCTTGCTAACGGACTAGAAAGATCATAACGAAGCGTAATACTTTTATCTCCATCTTTAAATGAAAACACATCGGACATAGGATTAGCATCATCTTCTGCTAAAAAAGATCCTATATTTTCACTTACTTCGAAAGATGGAGTTTCTAATGGTTCGGCTCCAAACTTAATAAAATTTTTTTCAATGACATTTAAAAGCTGTTTTTTTAGAACTAACTTTTTCCCCCAACGATCTTCAAATCCAGATGGTAAGGATGGATTGAGTTTGTATTCTTTATTCATTTTTTGGTACCTTGGGTAGGTTACGCTCCTACGACTTCGGATCCACAAACCGACGTGATGCTATTTCACCACCAAGGCATATCCTCTTGTGTTTTATATTATTTTTAGTGGATTTAAAATTATATTATAAAAATTAATAGCTAGCTTTAGCCAGCATGGAAATGTCTATGCGTACCTCTATTAGTTCCTCGAAGAGTAGATCTTTGAGTACTTCTGTTTGTTCCTTTATTGGTCGCTTTTGTATTCATGGCCAGTCTTTTAGACAAAAAAATTATTTATTCAACCCTTAAAATTAAAAGGACGTTTCACTAATTTCATAGAAAAACGCCCTTTATAAAATTTTAAATATTTAGTCTAATTTTTTTAGATTAACTGCAGAAGGACCTTTAGGACCATCTTCTAATGTAAACTCTAGCTTATCACCTTCGTTTAAGAATCTCATCCCAGATGCTTTTACTGCTGAAGCATGTACGAATGCATCTTTTTCTTTGTCATCTCTTTCGATAAAACCGTAACCTTTTTTACCGTTAAACCATTTTACTTTGCCTTGTAATGTACTCATCTTATTTCTTAGTCCTTTTTGTTATTTTTAATGAGCGGAAAATAATTTTTTTTAAAATAATTTCAAGATGAAAAGTGGTGGTGGCTGAGGAAGGATTCGCACCTCCGACACAAGCCTTTTCAGGGCTCTGCTCTACTCCTGAGCTACTCAGCCTTAAGATTATCCTCTAAAGATTATTCTGCCTTTAGTAAGATCATAAGGGGTCATCTCTACTGTCACGTTATCACCTTGCAGAACTCTAATTCTATTTTTTCGAAGTTTACCTGCAGTATGGGCAGTAACGGTATGACCATTTTCTAATTGAACTCTAAACATGGCATTAGGCAACAGGTCTGTTACTTTACCCTTGAATTCAAGTAGGTCTTGTTTTGACAAATTTAATTTCTCCTAATTCTTTTTTTTACTGAGAGCGCATGTCCTGCTAACCCCTCATAATTTGCAAGTGTTATAACCGATGGCCCAAGACTTTCAATACCCTTTTTTGATAAGTTAATATAAGAAATTCTTTTATAAAATTCATTAACACTTATTCCTGAAGAATATTTTGCAGATCCATTAGTTGGTAAAACGTGGTTAGATCCAACATTGTAATCTGTCATAGCCATAACAGCGTATCTTCCCAAACATACTGAACCTGCATTATTAATTTTAGGAACAAACGATTTATAATTTTTAACATTTAATTCTAAATGTTCAGGTGCAATTTTATTAACAACATCTATAATTTTTTTATCAGACACAATGTGCATCAAAATTCCATTACTCATCAAACTTTTTTTAGCAATTGATTGTCTTGGAATTTCTTTAAGTTGTTTGAAAATTTCTGATTTAACTTTTGAAATTAAATTTTTATCTTTAGAAATTAAAATACATTGTGCAAGAGGGTCGTGTTCCGCTTGACCAATTAAATCACTAGCAACCCAAACTGGATTTGAATACTTGTCACAAACAATAGTTACTTCAGAAGGACCAGCTGTCATTCCTTCGATACCAACATCTCCAAAGACTTCTTTTTTAGCTGCAGCAACATAAGCGTTACCAGGCCCAACAATTTTGTTAACTGATTTAATTTTTTTAGTTCCATAGGCAGCTGCTGCAATCGCAGAAGGCCCGCCAATAGAATAAATCTCTTTAATTTTGCATTTTCTAGCAGCATATAAAACTGCTGGATTTTGTTTTCCTTTAAAACCTGGGTTAATCATTATTATTCTCTTAACACCTGCAACAATTGCTGGGATTGCATTCATTAATACACTTGAAGGATAAGACGCGGTAGAACCAGGGACATATATTGCAACAGAATTAATTGGTAAATATTTATACTCAAGTTTGTTTTTAAATTTATCTATATAAGAAATGTTTTTAAATTTTTGTAATGAGTGAAATTTATAAATTCGATTATAAGCAGTATCGATTGCTTGTTTTACTTTTTTATCTAAAGTTTTAATAGAGTTAGAAATTTGTTTTGAGGTTGGAACTATAATTGAATTTTTATTAAATCTTTTCTCATATTTTAATAAAGCTTTATCTCCATTTCTTTTAACATCTTTGATAATGTTGGTGACAGATACGGAACTTGATTGAACTTTGTTTTTTCTAATAGATAAAAATTTTTCTAATTCACGATCAAAACTTTTGATACTGCTATTTAATATTTTAACCATTATTTAATCTCATTTTGATCTTCTAGTCTTACTTCAATGGTTTCTGACTTCAATGAAATATGTGCATTGTTATTGAATATGAGGTTAATCTCAAAGTCATCTTTATTTTTTAAATAATCAATTCCAATTAACTCTAATGTTAAATCTTGATCTTTTTGATTAATATTTTTAGATCTTACTTGATCGACAAAATCAAATTTACAAATACTATTGATTTTTTTGTCTTCCTGGCCTGACTCGATTTTTGTTCTTTCAATTGAAAGTAAAAATATCTTATTTTCTTGTAAAAATTTTATATCTGAAATTTTAACTTTTGCTCCAGCACAACAAGCTGAGATCATTTGAAGACCTTCGTTATCAGTTGCAATTATTTTTGCTAAATATTTTTTATCCATTAGTTAACTCTTCTAATTTTAGCTCCAACTTTTTTCAATTTTTTTTCAATATTTTCGTAGCCTCTATCAAGATGATAGATCCTATTAATAACTGATTTTCCTTTTGCTGTTAATGCTGCCAATATTAATGAAACTGAAGCTCTTAAATCAGTTGCCATAAGCTCTGCTGGTGCAAAATTAATATTTCCCTCAATAATTGCCTTATTCCCATTGGTTAAAATTCTTGCACCCATTCTATTTAGTTCTGCAACATGCATAAATCTATTTTCAAAAATATCTTCTTTAATTATGGAGCTCTTATTTGCTTTACAAAGTAAAACCATTATTTGAGCCTGTAAATCTGTAGGAAATCCAGGGTATGGTGCTGTTGTTATTTTAGTATTTTTAATTTTTTTATTTCCAACAATTTGAACTTCATTTTTTTTAATCATTATTTTTGAACCTAATTTTTTAAGAAGATTAATTTCTGTTTTTATAATTTCAGGCACAATATTACTAATTCTTAAATTTCCTTCGGTAACAGCTGCTGCAACTAAATATGTTCCAGCTTCTATTCGATCAAACATTACAGCATATGAAATTTCTTTAATTTTACTAACTCCAATAATTTTAATTGTTCTTTTTGATATCCATTTAATATTACAGCCCATTTCTTTTAAAAAATTTACTAAATCATTTATTTCAGGCTCTATCGCACAATTAGATAAAATCGTGGTACCTTTTGCAAAACTTGCTGCAATAATTAAATTTTCTGTTGCTCCTACTGAAATTTTTGAAAATTTAATTTTGTTTCCTTTTAAACCTTTTGGAGCATTTGCAATCACATAACCTTGATCAATTTTATATTTAACTCCTAATTTTGATAATGCCTTAAGATGTATATCCACTGGACGAGTTCCTATCGCACATCCGCCAGGCAAAGATACTTTGGCCGATTTATGTTTAGCAAGTAATGGGCCTAAAACTAAAATTCCTGCTCTCATGGTTTTTACTAAATTATATGAAGCAAATTTTTTATTTTGTTTGGAGTTATCTATTATGGTTTTATTTTTATCTAACTTTATTTTAGATCCTAACGATTGAAGTAACGCCAGCATTGTTTCAATATCTTTTACTTTTGGCAGATTTTTTAAAATAATTTTTTTATTGGATAAAAGTGTTGCTGCTAAAATAGGTAATGAAGCGTTCTTGGAACCTGAAATTTTTATTTGTCCTTTGAGCTTATTGGCTCCAAAGACCTCTAGTTTTTGCATGATTAAACTTTAGGTAACGTTACTCCAGTTTGCCCCATGTATTTACCATTTCTATCTGCATAAGTTACTTCTGGTTTTTCATTACCTTTTAAAAAGATAAATTGGGCAACTCCCTCATTTGCATAAATTTTTGCTGGTAAAGGAGTGGTATTTGAAAATTCTAATGTTACATAGCCTTCCCAACCTGGTTCTAGTGGAGTGACATTGACTATAATTCCACATCTTGCATAAGTTGATTTTCCAAGACAAATAACAAGCACATCATTAGGAATTTTAAATTTTTCAACTGTTCTTGCTAATACAAATGAGTTTGGTGGAATAATACATTCAGAAACATTTTTTGTTACAAAGTTGGTTGGTTTAAAATTTTTAGGATCAACGATTTCGGAATTGACGTTTGTAAAAATCTTAAATTCATCTGAAACTCTAGCATCATAACCAAATGAAGATAATCCATAAGAGATACTATCTCCTCTAACCTGTTTCTCCTCAAAAGGTGAGATCATGCCTTCTTCCTTAGACATTTTTCTAATCCACTTGTCTGAAAGAACTGACATTATTTACTTTTCTTCTTAATCTTTTTTTGGAAAAGTTTTCTTTTTTTTAAATTTTTCTTAAGTGCTAAACTTAAACGCTCATTCTTTTCTTTAGAATTCATTTTTTGTCTGGATTAGTTAAAAAGTCTAAAGTTATTGGCTTTGAAGCATCTAACGTTGGTGCTTTAGGCGCTTCTTCTTTAGGACCCTCTTTTGCTAATCGTTTTGCTTTTTTTTCTGCAAGCTTTTTTTCTCTTTTAGCTTGCTTCTCCATAAGCTTTGCACTTTTAGTTGATTTATAATCGTAATGAATGCCCATAAAAAATCCTCGCGTGTATATAATACATATTAATTAAAAAATTAAGGCAATAATTTGAAAAAAATGCTTTATTATCAGTGAAATACAATTGTTAGTTTATGCTCCTGTAGTTAAATGGCATAACAAGTCATTGGTAATGACTAGTTCCCTGGTCAGTACAGGGTGGGAGCACCATCAATTTTTATAAAATACTTTTCTAAAAAAAATAGTAATTATCAATAAACAAAAGAAAGCAATTAACGGAATATATATTGACGGTGATGTAATTAACTCAGTCATGCTTGGCGCATTTAGATTGTTATCAATTATTTCCTCAAGTCCACTACCAATAGAGATAACGATAAATAATGAAGGGATCATTCCCAATAATGTTGACCAAAAAAAGCTAGAAACCTTAACGTCAAATATACACGGCAAAACATTTTGAATTTGAAAAGGAATTCCTCCTACAAATCTGTAAATTAATAAATATAAAAATTCAGATTTTTTAAATTTTTCTTCAAGCTGCTTAAATCGATTTAAAAATTTATCTCTAATCATTTCTTTCAAAAAGAAATTTGCAAAGATATAAAGTAAAGTTGCGCCTATAGTCATTCCTATAACTGCAAACAACAAACCAAACCATTTACCAAAAATAAATCCTGCAAATAAAGCTAATGGTGAGCCAAAGCCAGCTGCAAAAACCCATAGAGCTGCAAAAAAAATAAAAACTATTCCTAAAAAGAATAGATTGGTTTGTCTTAGCTCATAAAAATAGTCTCTATTATTTTTAATAAACTCATAACTAGTTATTTCTTGGAAGCTAAATTTACTTAGTATGAAATATAAAAATAAACAAACAGCAGATACATAAAATAGGCCAATAAATAATTTAATTTGTTTAGTTTTTGCCATTGATTTTGATGTTAATTCTAAAATCTTCTATTTGCTATTTATATATTTAATTACTATAAAGGGCCAAATTTAACAAAAATTTAACAACATTTTATGAAAAGAACTTACCAACCTAAAAAGGGCAAAAGATTAAAAAAGCACGGATTTCGATCAAAGATGAAAACAAAAGGTGGTCGTAAGCTTTTAAAAAGAAGACGAGCTAGAGGAAGAAAAAATTTAACTGTTTCATCAACTGTTAAAAAAAAATAACCTAACTTAAATGAAAAGCAAAATTCTTGCTCTTTCAAAAAACGAAGAATTTAAAAGCCTTCTTAAACAAAAAAAAATCTCGAATAAATACGTCACCATTTTTTTTGGAAAATTAGCTGATAAAAATAAAAACAAACTTAATATTAGCTTTGTAACTAAGAAAAAAATTGGGAATGCAGTTAAGAGAAATAAAATAAAAAGACGTCTTAGAAATATAACAAATGATGCAGTAAAAAATATCAGTGTAAAATTTGAATATTCATATCTTGTTATTGCTAAGCCAACTATGTTAAACAACGAGTATACAATTATAAAAGAAACCTTATTTAAAGACCTAGAAAGAATACGTTAATGAATATTTTCACAATAATTTTAATAAAGTTTATTAAAGGATATCGTTTTTTAATAAGCCCTCTACTTGGTCACTCATGTCGTTATTTACCAACTTGTTCTGAATATAGTATAGAGGCATTAAAAACTTATGGTTTTTTTAAAGGTTTATTTGTGAGCATAAAAAGAACTCTATCTTGTCACCCAATCAAATTTCTTGGTGGTGGTGAGGGATTTGATCCAGTAAATAAAAAAATTAAAGATTAAAAAATAATGGATACAAAAAACGTAGTAGCAGCAATTTCACTCTCAGCAGCAGTTATTGTTTTATACTCTTTATTTTTTGCTCCTGAACCAGTTCAAAGAGCAGAAAATTTATCTGAAAAAGATAAAATAGAGAAAAATTCTGATGCACCAAGTTTGGATCAAGCCGAAACTTTTATAAAAATTTCTAGAGATGAAGCAATAAATAAGGAAGATAGAGTTACTTTTGAAAATGATAATATAATTGGGTCGATATCTCTTAAAGGTGCAATCATAGATGATTTAACTTTTAGACAATATAATACTGAATTAGAGAGTAATGAAAATGTCGTTTTATTAAACCCGAGAAATATTGAAGATGGGTATTTTATAGAAAGTGGTTTTGTAACCTCAGATAAAAATATTGATATTCCTAATTCAAATTCAGTTTGGACTCTTAAAGGTAATAATAAATTAACTGAACAAACTCCAATAAAACTTTCATGGACAAACAACCAGGGTATTACATTTGAAAAAGATATTTCGCTTGATAATAAATTTCTATTCACTGTCAAACAAAGAGTAATTAATTCTACTGATAAAAAATTTGATTTTTACTCATATGGTCAAATTATAAGAAATAAAATCCCAGAAGGTCTTTCAAACTTTTATATTCTTCATGAGGGTATGGTTGCAGCTCTTGATGGAGAACTAATTGAAGAAGATTATGATGATATTGAGGAACAAAAATTTAGTAAAAATGCTGGTAAAGGTTGGTTTGGAATTGGTGATAAATATTGGATAAGTTCAATTATTCCACCAAGAGAAAAGGAATTTAAAGTTACATTTGATTACAAAGATAAATTTAGAGCAAACTATATTGCAACTAAACCAATTGAACTAGGAAGTAATTCTTCAATTGAGGATGAAATGCAGATCATTATAGCAGCTAAAAGAGTTGATGTAGTGGATGGTTATGCAGAACAATTAAATATTGATAAATTCGATTTAGTAATCGATTGGGGTTTTTTATATTTTATTACTAAGCCTCTATTTTATGGAATTGATTACTTTTTTAAATTATTAGGAAACTATGGGTTAGCAATTATAGCGATAACAATTTGTATTCGTTTAGTATTTTTTCCATTAGCTAATTTTTCATTTAGAAGCATGGCAAAAATGAAAGCTCTTCAGCCTGAGATGGTCAGATTAAAAGAATTGCATAAAGACGACAAAATGAAACTTCAGCAAGAAATGATGGCTCTTTACAAAAAAGAAAAAGTAAATCCAATGTCGGGATGTTTACCTATATTGGTTCAAATTCCAGTTTTCTTTGCTTTATATAAAGTCTTATTTGTAACTATTGAAATGAGACAAATGCCTTTCTATGGATGGATAAAAGATTTGTCAGATAAAGATCCTACATCATTATTTAATCTTTTTGGATTGCTACCATACGATGTGCCATCATTTTTGGTTATTGGAGCATGGCCTATACTTATGGGTGTTACAATGTACATACAACAAAAATTAAATCCTGCACCAACCGACCCTATGCAGGCAAAAATTTTTATGTTCTTTCCTTTATTCTTAACAATAATTCTTGCACCATTCCCAGCAGGATTAGTAATTTATTGGACAGTAAACAACGTTTTAACAATGGCTCAGCAATTGTTCATAATGAAAAGAACTACAATTAAAACCACCTAATGGTTCCTATTCAAGAGGAAGAGTTAAAAAAAATCATACCTGACGATGGACCATCTATTTCAGAAGTTAAAAGTTATCTAGATAAATATAACGATGAGTATATTGTTATTAAATGTGGTGGGAGTGTTCTTGTAGATCAAAATTTATTTGATCATTTTATAGACAATATATCAATTTTAAAAAAATTAGGATTTATTCCAATTGTTGTTCATGGAGGTGGTAAAAGAATTTCAAATAAACTATCTGAAAAGGGTATTGAAAGTAAATTTTTAAATGGTTTAAGAATTACAGATGTAAAAACAATTAAAATTGCTGAGGAAGTTTTAATTGAATTTAACAAGGAAATTGTTGAAGCTTTAAACAATAAACAGTGTACCGCTGAAGAAATTAATACAAAAAAAAACAATGTTATTTCTGTAATTAAAGATGATGAAAAACTTGGATTTGTAGGTAGCCCTAATAAAATTAATAAAAGATCTCTAGACAAAATTATAGAAGAAAAAAAAGTACCAGTAATTGCTCCACTTGGCTTAGATGAACAAGCACAACCATTCAACATCAATGCTGATACAGCCGCAGGATACATAGCAAAAGAATTGAATGCTAGAAGATTAATAATTATGAGTGACGTTGAAGGAGTGCTTGATAAAGAAAAAAATTTACTTCCAGAGATTAACTCTGAAAAAATTAGTGAACTTATTAAGAATGACACTATCTCAGGAGGTATGATACCAAAAATTAATAATTGTCTAGATGTTGCAAGTAATGGTGTAAAAGGTGTTGTAATAATTGATGGGAGAAAAAAAAATTCAATTCTATTTGAACTACTTTCAGATAAAGGGTCAGGAACGCTGATTAGACAATGAAAGATTTAATAGATGTTAAATATTGGATATTTGATTTAGATAACACTCTATATAGTGGTCAAACTAAAGTTTTTTCTGAAGTTGATAAGAAAATGTCAGCTTTTATATCAAAAAAGTTTGATGTTGATCTTATTCAAGCTCGAGAACTTCAAAAAAAATATTTTTACGAGTACGGAACAACTTTGTCTGGTCTGATGAATCATGACAATATTGATCCTCACGAATTTTTAGAATTTGTACACGATATTGATATTAGTTGGCTTCCAAAAGATAAGATTTTAAGAGAAGAATTAATTAAGATTAAAGAAAAAAAGATTATCTTTACTAATGGCTCCCATGCTCATGTTGAAAATATAACAAAGCAGTTAGGAATTGATGGTTTATTTGATGGTGCTTTTGATATAACTGATGCAGATTTCATTCCAAAACCCCACTTAGATCCTTATAAAAAACTTATTAAAAAGTTTAATATTGACCCGTCACAATCTATTTTAATTGAAGATATCGCTCATAATTTAGAACAAGCTAAAAATCTTGGAATGAAAACTTGTTGGTTAGAAAATGATGAGGCGTTTGCAAGGAAAGATGCTGATAAGTCTTATATTGATTATAAAATTAATAATTTGCCTTCATTTCTTCAAAAAATTAATATATTAAAAAATAATTAATCATGAATGAATTTGAAAACATAATCAATAAAGCTTGGGATAAAAGAGACCAAGTAAGTGGGAAATCTGACAAAAGTATCTTAGATGCTGTAGCCAAAACAATTGATCAGGTTGATAGCGGAAAAATCAGAGTTGCTGAAAAAAAAGATGGTGAATGGGTAGTTCATCAGTGGATTAAAAAAGCTATTCTATTAAGTTTTAGAATTAATGAGATGCAAACTTTACCTGGGCCTTATGCAACTTGGTGGGATAAAGTAAAAGGTAAAACCGCTGGTTGGGGAAAAGAAGAACATCTAAAAGCTGGATTTAGAATGGTGCCTAATGCTGTAGTTAGACATGGTTCACATGTTGGTAAAAATGTAGTTGTAATGCCATCTTTTATAAACATTGGAGCATTTGTTGATGAAGGTACCATGGTTGATACTTGGGTAACTGTCGGATCGTGTGCGCAAGTTGGAAAAAATTGCCATCTTTCAGGTGGAGTTGGAATTGGTGGCGTTTTAGAACCAATGCAGGCGAACCCAACTATCATTGAGGATAATTGTTTCATAGGAGCGAGATCTGAAATAGTTGAGGGAGTTATTGTTGGAGAAGGCTCTGTTGTTTCGATGGGAGTATTTATTGGCCAATCAACAAAAATTATTCATCGAGATACTGGTGAAATCATTCAAGGTAAAATACCACCCTATTCTGTTGTCGTACCAGGAAGTTTACCTGCTAAAGATGGTAAAGGTCCATCATTATATTGCGCTGTGATAATAAAACAGGTTGATGAAAAAACTAGATCAAAAACTTCTATAAACGATCTATTAAGAGATTAGTAAATGCCCAATATTAATGAATTGCAATTAGCAAAGGAGCTAATCAAATTTCCATCTGTAACTCCCACTGATGCTGGGGTTATGAAATTTTTAGAAAAGAAATTAAAATCTTTAGGTTTCAAAACTAAAATTTTAGAATTTAGAGAAAAAAATTATAAACCTGTCAAAAACTTATACGCAAGACTCGGCAATAAAGGACCAAACTTTTGTTATGCGGGGCATTTAGATGTGGTTCCACCAGGCACTTTAAAAGATTGGACCATTAATCCATTTAAACCTTCAGTTAAAAAAGGACATCTAATAGGACGTGGTGCAAATGATATGAAAAGTTCGATTTCAGCTTTTGTTTCTGCAGTAAGTGATTATTTAAACTCTGTTAATAAATTTAATGGCTCTATTAGTTTATTAATTACTGGTGATGAAGAAGGTGATGCTGTTAATGGAACTAAAAAGGTTATTGAGTATCTTAAAAAGAAAAGAGAGAAAATAGATTTTTGTCTTGTTGGAGAACCAACTAATCCCAACAAACTTGGGGAAATGATTAAAATTGGTCGTAGAGGCAGTATGACTGGTAAACTAACTGTTATTGGAGTTCAAGGACATGTAGCATATCCTCAAAGAGCAAATAACCCCTCAACCACTTTAGTAAAAATACTTAAAGAATTAAAAGATATAAAATTTGATAAAGGTACAAAAGACTTTCAACCAACTAATTTGGAAGTTACAAAAATTAATATTCAAAATACAGCTGATAATGTTATTCCTGGTGCAGCTGAAGCAACATTCAATATCAGATTTAACAACAAACACACATCACAAAGTATTAAAAAAAAATTAAATAAAATATTTAGTAGAACTTCAAAGAAAGAAAAATCTAAATTTAATATTAATTATCGTGTCTCGGGTGAAGCTTTTTTAACTAAGCCAAACAAAACAACTTTTATGATACAAAACGTAATTAAAAAAATTACAAGAGTTAAACCAATATTATCAACAACTGGCGGAACTTCAGATGCTAGATTTATTAGAAAGATAGCTCCTTGTCTTGAATTTGGACTAGTTGGTAAAACAATGCATAAAGTTGATGAAGCAGTGTCTATTAAAGATCTTAGAAACTTAACTAAAATATACTCAAATATTTTGAAAAATTATTTTCAGTGAAAACTGGTCTAATTACTACTAAAAGCTATCAAGATCATAACACGGGTAATGGCCATCCAGAAAAAATTGATAGAGTTACAGCTGTAATAGATAATTTTAAAAATAAGAATAATAAAAATCTTATTTGGCAAGAACCTAAAAATTTTGACCAATCTTTATTAATCAAAACTCACTCAAAAGATTATATAGAATTTGTAAATAATTCTTTTCCAAAAGATGGCTTATCATTTTTAGATGGAGACACGATCGTTTCACCTGGGAGTAAAGATGCCACTCGAGATGCAGCAGGTTCAATAATTACTGCAATTGATGGGGTTGAGTCTAAAGAATATAAAAATGCTTTTTGTGCTGTAAGACCTCCAGGTCATCATGCAGAAAAAAATAAAGCAATGGGATTTTGCATTTATAATAATGTTGCTGTTGGCGCTAACTATTTAATTGAAAAATATAAATATAAAAAAATAGCTATTATTGATTTTGATGTTCATCACGGTAATGGAACTCAAGATATTTTTTATGAAAATGAAAAAGTTTTATATATCTCAACACATCAATATCCTTATTATCCAGGGTCAGGCACTGAACAGGAAAAGGGGAAATATAATAATATTTTTAATATTCCTCTTAAAGCAGGAACTACATCTGAACAATATTTAAATGCATATGACCATGTCTTAAATAAAATTATTGAGTTTAAACCAGAATTTTTATTATTTTCTGCAGGGTTTGATGCACATAAAAATGATCCGCTGGCTCAATTAAAATTAAACTCCAATGATTTTTATACTTTAACCAAAAGAACTTTAGAGGCTGCAAAGAAATCTTGTAACGGTAAAGTTGTTTCAATTCTAGAGGGTGGTTATGATCTTAAGGCACTAATGTCTAGTACAGAAAAGCATGTTGATGCTTTAATAGAATTTAATTGATAATTATACATAACTAACTAAGAGATGTTTTATGAAATTATATAGAATTAAAAGATCTGCAATTGATAAAAAAGGTCGAGGTCTTTATGCAACTAAAGATATTAAAGAAGGAACAAAAATTATCGATTATGTTGGAAAGTTAATCACCAAAAAAGAAACAGAAGAGTCAGATAAATATGACAATAGTAAACCAATTTATCTTTTTACGATAAATAAAAAATATGATTTAGATGGAGATTTTCCATGGAACACTGCAGGATTAATCAATCACTCTTGTGATAATAATTGT
Source organism: Candidatus Pelagibacter sp. HIMB1505 (assembly GCF_052047915.1). NCBI lineage: Bacteria > Pseudomonadati > Pseudomonadota > Alphaproteobacteria > Candidatus Pelagibacterales > Candidatus Pelagibacteraceae > Candidatus Pelagibacter > Candidatus Pelagibacter sp. HIMB1505. The sequence continues at coordinate 112,309 of NZ_JBNAIR010000001.1, forward strand.
GATTATGATGGCAAGGGTCTCAAAATTTGGGTTAAAGCAATTAGAGATATTAAAAAGGGTGAAGAATTTACGTGTGATTATGGATTTGGTTTTGATGAAAATTACAAACAATTTCCATGCAAGTGTAAATCTAAAAATTGTTGTGGTTATATTGTAAGAGCTGAATCTAGATGGAGAATTAATAAAAAGTTTGCAATGAGTAATAAAAAAAATCTAATAAAAAACTCTAGATAAAAAAAGGCCTTTAGCAGGTGCTGGTGGCGCACAATTTTCTCTTTTCTTTAATTTTATAATTCTATCAAATTTTTTAAGACTCCATTTCTCTTCGCCCAAATACTTCAAACAACCAACCATTGATCTTACTTGTTGTTGTAAAAAAGATTGGGATCTAAACTCAATAGATATTTTATCATTTTGATTTTTTATTTTTATAGACTTCATTGTTCGTATTGGACTTTTTGCATTACAACTTGAAGCTCTAAAAGTCGAAAAATCTTTAGTTCCTATTAATTTTTTTGCTCCATTTCTCATTTCTTTAAGATTAAGTTTTTTCATTATATGCCAGCCTCTATCATGATAAAGCACAGGAGGGCTAATCCTATTGTAAATAACGTATTCATAAACTCTTTCCTTTGCAGAATATCTAGCGTGAAATTTTTTATTTTTTTTTTTTACATTTAAAACTGAGATCATTTTATTTTTTAAAAAATGATTAATAGATTTCAAAAATTTATCCTTATCTAAAATTAAATTTTTACACTCAAAATGAGCAGATTGAGAAATAGCATGGACACCAGCATCTGTTCTCCCTGAGCCAATAACTGTAACTTTTTCCTTAAGAAGTTTTGAAATCTTATCTTGAAGAACACCTTGAATTGTTTGACCTTTTTTTTGTATTTGCCAGCCCCTATAATTAGTGCCGACATATTCAATTAAGATTTGATATTTATACATTTAATAAACTAGCACCCTTTTTGATTTGAGAGCCAAGAATGAATTCTTCTATCTTTTGAGGTTTTTTTCCTTGTCTTTGTATTTCTAAAATTTTTAGAGAATGATTATCACCGCACGCAACTTCTAAATCATGTGTCAAAACTTCACCTGCATTACCCTGATTTTTGTCTATTTCAGCTTTTAAAATTTTATATCTCTCATTTTTATAAATAAAAAATGCACCTGGAATTGGAAATAGACCATTAACTTTACCAAAAATTTTTTTTGCATCCTCCTTCCAATTTATAAGTCCTTCAGATTTATCTATTTTAGCTGCATAGGTCACTAATTCATGATTCTGTTCAATAAATTTGGCTTTTCCATTCAAAATATTATTAATTTCAATTATTATTTTTTCTGATGCTAATAAAGATAACTTTTTTGAAACCTCAAAGGCATTATCACTTGGATTTAATTCAATTTTATAAATTGCACAGACAGGACCAGAGTCTAACTTTTCTTTTATCTTCATAATACTTATTCCTGTTTCTTTATCTAAGTTCATTATAGCTCGTTGAATAGGTGCAGCACCACGCCATTTTGGAAGGATAGACCCATGTATATTGATAAAACCTAATTTACATATTTCTAAAAATTCCTTTGGAATTATTTGGCCGTATGCCACCACAATCACAATATCTGGATTAATTTTTTTTATAAATTCTAATTCTTCATAATTTTTTTTTAAACTAACTGGAGTTCTACAATTAATACCTAGACTATCTGCTAATTGATTGATGGGTGACTTATTTAGTTTTTGTCCTCTTTGTGATTTTTGTGGCGGTTGAGTATAGACAGCCTCAATTGAAAAATTGTTTTCATAAATTGATTTTAAAATAGGGACTGAAAATTCAGGTGTCCCCATAAACACAATTTTTTTTTGCATTAATTAAATAACTATCTGATTGGACTTTAGCTTTGATAGTTTTTTTATAATCATTGATTTTTTTAACTTAGATAAATAATCTATGAACAAAACACCTTCTAAATGATCCATCTCATGCTGAATACATGTAGCTAATAATCCACTTGCATGTAAAGTTTGTCTTTCTCCATTATAGTCCAAATAGTCCACATCACATTGACTTGGTCGATCAATTTCAGCAAATTGATTTGGAACTGATAAACAGCCCTCTTCATAAGTAGCTTTTTCTGGATCTTTATTTCTAATTACAGGATTAACGAAATATCTTGGTTCTTTTTTTTCAAGATCTTTACTTATGTCCATTACAATTATTCTTTTTGGAATTCCAATTTGAATAGCCGCAAGTCCTATACCATTTGCTGCATACATAGTATCAAGCATGTCATCCATTAATTTTTGCTCGTCTTTAGTAACTTTATCAACAGGTTTTGAGACTTGTCTTAGTAGTTTATTAGGTTCTGTTAATATAGGTTTAACGGCCATAATGAATGTATTCTAATTAATTTTTTTAGACTTTTAAAGGTAGAACTTTTAATAAAATTTTATTTCTAATGTAATCAATATCAAGCTGATTTAATGCACTAATTATAAAATACAAAGTATCTTCATCTAAATCTGTAAGATTATCTTGTCCAATTACTTCTATAATTCTTAATACAGTTGATCCAATTTCGTTATTATTAATCATAACCTGAATATCAGTGGGCATTTCAGATTCATTTATTTCGTAAAGGTCTTCATATTTTTTAGAAATTTCAATCCCATCTGACTTAATAGATTCGATCAACATTATATCTTTTTTAGATAAAACATATTTCTTATTTTTTTTGATTTTTTTTAAAAAATTATCGAGATCTTTTTCAATTTTAGATTTTGCAAAATCACCATTAAAATAATTAACTAGTCTTGATTGATGTAAAATATCTTTATTAAACTTAATATCTTTTAATTCAACACTGTCTTCTTGAATATTATCAAAGTAAAATGTCGTAAAATTAGATGGCACATCATCAGGTTCAATTGTCTCTAAAGTTTGTTTAAGCTCAATATCAAATGCATTTGAATATTCATCTTTAATAAATAAATCTTTCAAAAGTTTGAGAAATTCTAATTTTTTTTCAGTATCAGATTCGATTAAAGATCTTTGATAAATTAAAGCTCTCGCTTCTATATTTGATAGTGACTTATAAGACTCAGAGGCATTTAGTAATTGGTTAATATTAAATTGAAACCTTTTATATAAAGCAAATAAGTCTTTCTCAGAATAATTTTTATCATGTGTTGCTTTTTCAATTAAAGAAATTTTTTCTTCTTCAACAATATCGACTTCTTCAATATCAAATAATAAATTTGAAGCTGATAAATATTTCCAAATTTGAGGATCTGTATTTTTTTTTGGTTCAAAAACAAAATCTGGATTAGTTCTATGAGCTAGGTGAAAATCTAATATGGAAGTTTCAGAAATTGATGGATCTGGGTCTTGAGTGTAACCAAATAAATAATTAAGTTTTTTTTCAAAATATTCATCATTGAAACCTAGTTCTTTTTTTAAGTCTAAAATTAACTGTGCCTCCTCAGACCTACCGGCATTTATTAAGCAATATAAATTAAATTTTGAAAGATATTCATCATTTATGACTTCTGAATTTTTTAAAAATAATTCACAAGCTTTTTCAATATTTGCCTCTGATAAATATTGATCTACTAAATATCTACTTAAATCAGGATGTAAGTTTAAAATTTGGTTTTTTACTAAATATTCCTCAATTAACTCCCTATCCTTGTTCTTAATCAGCCAATTAGATCTGATATTTAGAAATTCTTCATTAGTAATATTAATTTCAGGATTATAAGAATTAGTTAATAACACTATATTTAACAAATCTGATGCATCTTTAGAAAGTTGCATTTTATTTATATTTGTAAAAAGATACTTTAATTGGTCACCGTTAGAATTAGACCACATATTAATTTGAAGGTCATAATCTTCTGGATCATAAAGGCCAATTATCTTTATTTCTTGAGAATTTAAATCTGAACTTACTTGAACAGTTTCAATTTCTTTTTCTGATTGGAGATCAAAAATACTTGGTTGAGAAATTGCAGTATTATTAGTTTCTAAATTGTTTTGATTATTACTTATTGAACTTTCCTCAATTTCATTTTCATCAATGTTCCATATGTCAATAGGCTTATCTTCTGCATTAGCATTAAATGTACTTAAAAAAATTAATAATAGAATTGATAAATATTTGTTATTTAACAATTTTAAAATTTTCATTAGGAATAATTTTTTCTATTTCTTTTTTTGGAGCTGGAAAATCTATTTTACTTAGCAAGAAAATTGCCCCAATGAATAAAATTAAAACTAAACCTAGTTTTACAATTAAACCTGTAGCACTCTTGCCTGAACTTGTATTTCTAGTAAATTGCATATAACGTTGGTTAAAATCAAATTAAGACATAATTGTGTTTTTTCAATACAGAAACTTATGAATTCAAAAGAAAATTTAGTTTTTTTAGGCATGATGGGTTCAGGAAAATCATCAATTGGTTCATTAGTATCAAAAAAACTAAATTTAGAATTTATTGATATAGATATTCATATTGAAAAAAAATTAGATTTAAAAATTTCTGAAATATTTGAAAAAAAAGGTGAAAAATATTTCAGACAAATTGAAGAGGTGGAAACTTTAAGAGTTCTTAAAAATAAACAAACTGTAATTTCTCTTGGTGGTGGTGCATTTCTAAATAATAAAATTAAAAAAGAGGTTTTAGAAAATCATATTTCTTTTTGGTTAAATTGGGATGTGAAAACATTGATCAATAGAATTAAAGATAGCAAAAAAAGACCTATTGCACATAAATCATCTAAAAAAGAAATTGAGGAGTTAATTCAAAAACGATCTATTATTTATTCAAAAGCAATGTATAAAATTGATTGTGAGAACCTCACAAAGAATGAAATTGTAAAAAAAATAACTAAAATCTATGAAGCCAATTAAATTAAATGTAAAAACAAATTCAGACAATTATCCAATTATAATTGGTTCTAATTTAATCAAAAATATAGGCTCACATCTAAGTAAAAATTCTATTATTTTTAATCAATGCCTTTTAGTTATCGATAAGAATGTTCCAAAAAAATTGATCAATAAAATTTCACAAGGTTTAAAAAAGAAAAAAATATTCAAGTTCAATTTTAATGCCAATGAAAAAAATAAAAATATTAAAATTGTAAATGAAATTTTGAAAATTTTACTTAACAAAAACTTTTCAAGACAAGATTGTTTGATAACAGTTGGTGGTGGTATTACAGGTGATGTCGGTGGTTTTGCTGCCAGTTTGTATAAAAGAGGTTTAAATTTTATTAATATTCCAACAACATTGTTATCTCAAGTTGACTCGTCTATTGGTGGTAAAACAGGGGTGAATACAAAAGAAGGAAAAAATCTTATTGGAAGTTTTTATCAACCAAAAATGGTTATTAGTGACACTGAATTTTTAAAGTCTCTTCCAAAAAGAGAAATCATTTGTGGTTACGGAGAAATTTTTAAACATTCATTAATACTAAATAAGAATTTTTTTAAATATCTTAATATAAATTGGTCAAAGGTTTTGGATTTAAAAAGTCCTTTTATTGAAAAAGCTATTTATGAAAGTTGCAAAATAAAAAAAACAATTGTTGAAAAAGATGAAAAAGAAAAAAATATTAGAAAAGTTTTGAATTTTGGTCACACTTTTGCTCATGCTTTTGAAGCCTCTCTTGGGTATTCAAAAAAACTTAATCACGGCGAGGCTGTAATTCTTGGAATTGTAACAGCCCTCCAATTCAGTCTAAATGTAAAATTAATAAAACTTAATCAGTGTAAATTTATAATAAACCATATTGTAAAAGCAGGATTACCCTCAAACATTAAAGATTACTTTTCAAAAAAAGATTTAAAAAAAATTTTAAAGTTCATGACGAAAGATAAAAAAAATTCTTCAAAAAAAATAAATTTAATATTATTAAAAAAAATAGGATCATCTGTAATTAATAATGAATACACCAATATTAAAATTCATGATTTTTTAAAAATAAAATTAATTAATTGATATTTGTAAAGAGTGAATATAGTCTTTCATTTCTTGATCTAAAGCTTTGTAAATTTTTTTATTACTCTCAATTTTATTTAAAACTTTTAATTCTTCTGACTCAATTTTAAGTTTTAAATGAAACTTTCCTTCTTGATGACCTGAGTGATTTTTATGTAAGAAAGATTTATCTTCCACTTCAATTTTTTCAATTTTAATTTCATTGATTAGTTTTTTTTTTACGATTGCAATTAGTTCATTTATATTCATAAATATTGTTTACTATACCATGAAAAACATATGTGACTGGAATAATTGTAATGAAACTGGTGAATATAAAGCGCCGGTTGAAAAAGATAATAGCAAAAAATATCGTTTACTTTGCTTAGAGCATGTAAAAGAATTTAATAAAAATTGGAATTATTTTTCGGGTATGAATGATGATCAGGTAATTGATTTTTTAAAATCTGATATGATCTGGCATAAGCCAACTCAAAGCTTCAGCTCATCTGATAATTTTTTTAAAGTTTTGTGGAATAACACTCTGAGAGATGAACTAGACAAAGATAAATTTAAAGGTGAGTTTAATCATATGAGTAAATTTAAATTTGATCACAAAGATATTAAAGCTTTTGGGATTTTAGGAGTATCAGTTGGTTTAAAATGGCAAAAAATTCAGGAAAAATTTAAAATCCTTGTCAAAAAATTTCATCCCGATATAAATGCTGGGAACAAAAAATACGAGGAAAAACTTAAACAAATAACCTTAGCTTATACTCAGCTAAAAAATACTTATAGAGAAAAAATTGACACCTAATCTTAATTCAAAACCTGATATCAAAATTTCTGTTAAACAAACATTTGGCATCGACTCTGATATGGAAATAGAAGCTTTTTCTAAAAAAAGTGAATACGTGCCTGAAATTGATAAAACTTATAAATTTGATAGAGACACAACACTTGCAATAATATCTGGGTTTGCATTCAACAAAAGAGTTTTGGTCCAAGGCTATCATGGAACTGGAAAATCAACTCACATAGAACAAATAGCTGCTAGATTAAATTGGCCATGTGTCAGGGTTAATTTAGATAGTCATGTTAGTCGTATTGACCTTATTGGAAAAGATGCAATTGTTTTAAAAGACGGCAAACAAGTAACTCAATTCAACGAAGGTATTTTACCTTGGTCAATTCAAAATCCGGTTGCACTAGTGTTTGATGAATATGATGCAGGAAGACCAGATGTAATGTTTGTAATTCAGAGGGTTTTGGAGGCTGAGGGAAATTTTACACTTCTAGACAAAAATAAAGTTATTAAACAAAATAAATATTTTAGACTTTTTGCAACCTCAAACACTGTTGGTTTGGGTGACACAACTGGACTTTATCATGGGACACAGCAAATTAACCAAGGACAAATGGATAGATGGAATATTGTTACAACTCTTAACTACCTAAGCTTAGAAAGAGAGATGGAAATTATATTAGGTAAAAATAAAAATTTAGATAATCCGAAAGGTAAAGAAAAAATTGCAAATATGATAAAAGTTGCAGCCCTGACAAGAAAAGGGTTCATAGCTGGAGACATATCAACTGTAATGAGTCCAAGAACAGTTCTACATTGGGCTGATAATGCTGAAATCTTCAAAGACACAGGATATGCATTTAGAGTAACTTTTTTAAATAAGTGTGATGAAATGGAAAAAAATACCATCGCCGAATATTATCAAAGATGTTTTGGAGAAGATTTACCTGAGTCTTTGCTTAATATTCAAATTTAATGAGTAGTAAAGAAACAAATCTCAAAGAAAAATTAAGACAGGCTTTAGCATCCACTATCAGAGTTATTTCTGATGATTTAGAAATAAAACAAAAAAATAAAGACAATAAAAGTTCGAATAAATTTGATTTTTTCGAATTAGATAATCTTAATAGTAAAATAGACTTTATAAAAGCAAGAGCTGAGGCAGATTCCTCTGCTTTAAAAAGAAAATTTTCTAACGATGAAATCTATAAGAAAAATCTTCCAAATAACTCAAATTGTAAATCTTTATATGCAATTGCAGAAAAAATTAGATATGAAACTTTAGGTGGCAAAATGCTTAAAGGTATTGAAAAAAACCTCAAAGACAATTACAGCCAAATGATCAGTCTAAAAAGAAAAGATCAGCTCAAAACAAAAGAAGATGTCCCTGTAACTGAAGCTTTCGAACTTTATATGCTAAAAAATTTTTATGATATAAAATTAAATTCTCTTTCATCTAAAATGTTAAATTTTTGGGAACAAGATTTTGATCAATCTATAAGCAAACATATCAATTTTTTGAAAGATAACTTTGAAGATCAGAATGCATATTGCTCTAAATTTTCTAAATTATTACAGGATATGGATATATTTCAAACAGAGGATAATGAAGAAACAAAAGAAAATAATCAGGATGAAGGTCAGGATAATCCATCAAATGACGATCAAGAGAGTGAATCTGAAGATCAAAAAGATGAAAATAAAGAACAAGAAACTGAAGCCAGCTTGGATTCTGACTATGATATTGACGAATACAAATTAGATGAACAGTTAGTTGATACAGACTCTGATAAACAAAGTTCAGAGCAAGTCATCCAAAAAAAGAATATCAATGATTTAAATCTAGAATATAGAATCTACACGACAAAATTTGATGAGATTATTAAAGCAGAAAACTTAGAAAATGCAGATGAAGCTAATAAGCTTAGAAAAACTTTAGATCAACAACTGATTGGTTTTCAAGATGTAGTAACAAAACTTGCAAATAAATTACAAAGACAATTATTAGCAAAACAAAATAGAGCTTGGGAATTTGATTTGGAGGAGGGTTTGTTGGATAGTTCAAAACTTCCAAGAATTATTATGGATCCCTATAATTCTTTATCTTTTAAAAAAGAAAAAGATCTGGACTTTAAAGATACTATTGTAACTTTATTGATTGATAACTCTGGTTCTATGAGAGGAAGACCAATCACTATTGCAGCTATATGTGCAGACATTTTATCTAGAACTTTAGAAAGATGTTCTGTCAAAGTTGAAATTTTAGGTTTTACAACAAAAAATTGGAAAGGTGGTCAGAGTAGAGAATATTGGAATAAACAAGATAAACCAAAAACTCCTGGAAGACTAAACGATTTAAGACATATTGTTTACAAAGGTGCTGATACCCATTGGAGGCAAGCAAAAAATAATCTTGGATTAATGCTTAAAGAGGGTTTGCTTAAAGAAAATATAGATGGAGAGGCCATTAATTGGGCCTTATCTAGATTAAAAAAAAGAAAAGAAGAAAGAAAGATTTTGATGGTTATCTCAGATGGTGCTCCTGTTGATGATTCAACTCTATCAGTAAATTCAGGAGATTTTTTAGAAAAACATCTTAAAAAAATGGTAAAATTTATTGAAGATAAAACTGAGATAGAAGTTTTAGCGATAGGAATAGGTCATGATGTTTCGAGATATTATAATCGAGCAATTAAGATAACAGATGTGAATGAGTTAGGTGATGTTATGATTTCTCAATTAAGCTCATTATTTGATAGTAAAAAAAAGCTCCATTAAATATTAAATAAATCTTTATTAATCCATTTAATCACAACTTCAGCACCACTTCGAGTTTTAGAATTTCTACAATTAACATTTGCAAAATTTTTTTCTAAAAGAGTTTTTCCAATAAAAATACCTAGCCCAAGACCAGCTCTTGATTTCTGATCAGTGTTAAAAGTTTTTAAATATGGTTCACCAATTTTTGGCAATATATCACTTGGATAACCTGGTCCATCATCCTCAACTGTAATTTCAGTGAACTCACTATCACTTTTTAAAGTTATAAAAATATTTTTTTTTGCAAATTTATTGGCATTCCCTATAAAGTTTCTTAAACCATATATGATTTCAATAGACTTTATAATTTTTTGGTGATTTGAATTTTGATCAAAATTAAATACAAAATTTTTGTCACTTATATTCTCAAATGAAGTTATGATTTCATCTAAATAATCTTTTATTGTTAAATCTTCATCAATAAAATCATCTTCATCGTTGGTATTTAAGCTTAATCTTTTTAAAATTTCATTACATCGATCAACTTGACTGGTCAGTAGTTCAATATCTTTTTCTATATCTTTTTGATCTTCAAATTGTTTCTTTAATTCTTGTGCAACTAATTTAATTGTAGATAAGGGAGTTCCAAGAGAATGGGCTGCAGCAGCTGCCTGCCCACCCAAAGACAAAAGCTCATGCTCTTTTGCCATTACTTCATCCATTCTACTCAAAGCTTCTTTTCTTAATCGGGTTTGATCTTCAAAAGCCAAGGCAAAATAATTCATAAAAATTAATGCAGAGATAAGTGCCAAGGGAATAGAATAATAAACGTAATTATTAATTGAAGTAGTTAAATTTAAAGGACTTGGAAGTGGTTGATAAAAAAAAGTTAATGATAAAATACATATAGAGGTGATTATCACAATAAATATATTAATTCTAAAGCCTAAGTTAAAAGATGAAAAAATACTTGGTATTATCAAAAAAATTATAAAAGGATTAGCTACACCGCCTGTTAAATACAAAAGAAATGTTAACTGTAATATATCTATAATTAAAAATATAAATGCTGATCTTTCTGAAAGCTGAGTTTTTTTGTAAATATATATTAGGAATAAATTGCTTAATACTCCTACTAAAACAATAAAATTTGCTAATAAAAAATTAAACTCAAATCCTAAGAAAGTATAGACAATAAAAATTGCTAAAAGCTGTCCAAAAAAACCAATCCATCTTAACGTTATATAAGTAGATTTTTTTAGAGAAAAATATTTTGAAGTTTCAAAAAACTTCATCTTATATATCTAGATTTTGTACATTTATAGAGTTTGAAATTATAAAATCTTTTCTTAAAGCAACATCATTACCCATAAGTGTATGAATTAAGCTTTGATCCTTTTTTGAGTCTTTAGAATATTGGACTTGAAGTAAGTTCCTTGTCTCTGGATCAAGTGTGGTGCTCCAAAGCTCTTCTGGGTTCATCTCACCTAAGCCTTTAAATCTTTGAATATTCATTTTGGATTTCTCTTCATCAACTCGAGCAATAAATTCTTTTGATCCCTGTTTAAACTTTTTTAGGTCTTTATTATTGTTAATTATATACTCCTCCAATTCCTTTTCATCCTTGATGTATATTCCTTTAGAACCTTTGTTAATTTTAAACAAAGGAGGTTGTGCCAGATATACATGACCATACTCAATTAACTTGTTGAATGGCTTGTTATTAAAAAAAGTAAGCAATAAGGCTCTAATGTGTGATCCATCAACATCAGCATCTGTCATAATTATAATTTTACCATATCTTAAATCTTTAAGATCAATTTCTTCAGCTTTTGGATCAAGTCCTAATGCATTTATTAAAGTAACAATTTCATTAGATGAAATCATTTTTGATAGAGCTTTAGTTTTTTGATCTGAGTTATCTCTATTGCCATTTTTTTTTAATTGAATATCTTCAACATACGTATTCAATATTTTTCCTCTCAAAGGTAAAACTGCCTGATTAGATCTATTTCTCCCTTGCTTGGCAGAGCCTCCAGCTGAGTCCCCCTCAACTATAAATAATTCTGTTCCCTCCTGTTTTCCAATCTGACAATCAGCTAATTTACCAGGTAAACCGCTTAATTCTAAAGCGCCTTTTCTTCTAACATTTTCTCGAGCTTTTCTTGCAACATCTCTCGCCATGGCAGCTTGAATAATTTTTGCAAGTATAATTTTTGCAACTGAAGGATTCTGATCAAACCATATAGATAATTTTTCATTCACGATTGTTTCAACAATCATTCTTACTTCTGATGAAACTAATTTATCTTTAGTTTGTGATGAAAATTTTGGATCAGGAATTTTGGTTGATAAAACACAAGTTAGCCCCTCTTTTATATCATCGCCAGAAATGGCTAGTTTATTTTTTTTTAATAAATTATGTTCATTTGCATATTTATTAATTATTCTAGTCAAAGCACTTCTAAATCCTAAAACATGTGTGCCTCCATCTTTTTGAAAAATATTATTAGTATAAGGAAGAACGTCCTCTGAGTAACCACCATTCCATTTCAATGAACACTCTATTTCGATGTTATCTTTTTTACCTTCAATATAAATAGGTCTTTTAAATAAATCGTTACCATTTTTATTTTGCAGTTTTTCTCTTTTTTCATCTAAAAATTCTACAAACTCTAAAACTCCTCCATCAAATTTAAACTCTGTAACTTTCTCTTTTTTTAAACTTGCATCCGTAAAAATAATCTTAATCCCTTTATTTAAGAAAGCTAATTCTCTCATTCTTTTGATAAGAATATTTGCACTAAATTTAACAGATGAAAAAATCTCTTTAGATGGCAAGAAAGTTATTTGTGTTCCTGACTCTTTTGACTTACCAATTTCTTTAAGTGGTTTTTTTGCTTCACCATCTTTAAATTCTATATAATATTTTTTACCATCTCTATGAATTTCTAATTCTAGTTTCTCAGATAAAGCATTTACTACTGATACACCAACACCATGTAAGCCACCTGAAACTTTATAAGAGTCATGATCAAATTTTCCACCAGCATGAAGTTGAGTCATAATTACCTCAGCTGCAGATTTTTTTTCTCCTTTATGCATATCAACTGGTATACCTCTACCGTCATCTCTAACAGTTATCGTTCCATCATTATTAATTTTTACAAAAATATTTTTACAATAACCCGCTAAAGCCTCATCAATAGAATTATCTACAACTTCATAAACCATATGATGTAAACCAGTACCATCATCGGTATCGCCAATATACATACCTGGTCTTTTTCTAACTGCTTCAAGACCTTTTAAAACTTTAATCGAGTCTGCTTGATAATTATTTTTATTCATTTATGTAAGAATTAAGTATTTTAATTATATCAGTTTTTTTTTTAAAAAAAAATTTTTAAAACCTGATTTTACTATTAATTGCCTCAATTTTTAGAGCTAATGGAAGGTCAGAAATAAATCTTTTTGTAGATACAGTTTTATATAATCTTGTCAAAATATTTTCCATTGGTGTTATTTTGCTGTTTATTTTAATTTTTTTTCTTTTTAGATTGATAAAATTATTACTTGCATTGTAACCATCATAATTAATAAATCCATTTCTGCCATAAACAACTAATTGCCTCTGTTTTTTTTTTAAAGTATTCCAAATTGTTACTTCACAATTAATTTGCTCATCAAAATTTAATTTTATATGGCTAAATTGAAAAATTTTACTACTTTTTTTCTTAACACTATTTACGACACTCTTTATTTTGAATTTTTTAATATTGTTAAGCAAAGTGATAACTAATGACAATGGATGAGGTATCCAATCGTTAAAAGGGCTTTTATCTTTACTGTAATTATTGTTATATTTTCCAAAATGACATTTGATGAAATTAATTTGACCAATAAGTCTCTTTTTTTTAAGAATTAATTCAAAATTTTTATTATGTAAATCTGAGTGATTTACAATTACTGAAGATTTTTTTTTTTGAGCAAGTTTTAAGAGTTTTTTAATGTTATTGAAATTTGTTGAAGCAGGTTTTTCTAAGATAATTGGTATCTTATTTTCAATAAATATCTTAGATAGCCTGTAATGTGTGTTAACTGGAGTGCAAATTATTGCTGCTTGAATGTTATTTTTTTTTATTTCTTTTAATGAAAATTTTTTATTTGTTTTATCAAAATTTTTTATTTGTTTTCTAAAAATAACTTTTAATTCAAATCTATTATCTTCTAAGATATTTTTATAATATTTTTTTCCAAATTTTCCAAAGCCTACAAGTGCTAAATTTATTTTAGTATCCAATTTTTATATTTTTCTATATTTTTGATTAAATATTCTGGGAAATTATCATCTATTTTTCTTTTATTAAACTTGAAGCCTCTATTAAACAAGTCTTCCCCATTTTCAATTTTTTTTATAATTGTTGATTTATCTTTGTATTCATCTTTGTCAAATTCTGTATGTTGAAATGAACTAATTTTTTTTATGATACCATCAACATCATATAAAAATGAAAAATGCCAGCCACCATCTTTTATAATCTTAATATTTCTTGGTTTGTCAAATCTCCACCAAGGGTATTGTTTAATTTTTTTTTCCCTTAATTTGTTTGGTGTCTTTAAATATTTTTTTCTAGTTATTTTACTTCCATACCATTCAGACTGTGTCTCATTAATTAAATTTAATTTGTAATAAAAAAAATTCTGTTCAAATACACCTTCACTATATTTATCATCAATAAAGAGATGAATTTTGTTAGGATTTGGAATTTCATCCACATCTGAAATGATTATAATTGTATCATCATCATATTTTTTTATTTCATTTAGGGAATAATTTCTTTGATACTCTAACATGGACCATGGATTTTCTAAATTTGGAAATTTGGTTACGGGCAGATATATAATTTTATCTTTAAATTCGCTGAATTTATTTATATCAAAATTCAATTCTCTTTTGTTTCCTCGGTGATCAAATGCTCCCTCTGTAATTATGAATTTTGTAACATGCTTGTTGAGAATGTTGAGCCTTAAATCTAAAACAATGTCTTCATCAAAATAAGTTACGCAATCCAAAATATTCATATACAAATATTCTTTAAATGATTACTAAGTCAAAATGAATAAAAAAATTGCAATTATTGGCGGTGGTTTATTTGGAGTCACTTCTTACATAAAACTTAAAAATAAGGGTTATGACTGTGTACTTTTTGAAAAAAAAAAGGACATTTTGCTTGGTGCATCAACGAATAACTTAAATCGTATTCATTTTGGATATCACTATCCACGCGACGATCAAACAGCTCAACAATCATATAAAGGGTATAAAAAATTTTATAAATTTTTTAAAAAATCTGTAGTAAAAAATTTTGAGAATTATTATGCTATAGCCAAAGAAAGTAAAATAGATTTTCAAACTTATCTAAAATTTTGTAAAAAAAATTCATTAAAATATAAAAATGTTAATCTTAAAAAATTTAAGATTAGATTTAAGAATATCACTGGATGTATAAGGGTCAAAGAACCAATATATGATTGGAACTTGATAACAAAAGAAGTAAAAGAAAAAATTTTGAAATTGAGTGCCAATAAGATAAAAAAAAATGAAACAGTAAAAAAAATTATCAAAAAAAATAAATATTTTTTAATTACAAACAAACAAAAATACGTTTTTGATGTCATAGTAGATGCTAGTTATGATCAATCCAATAGATTAATAAAAAAAATTTTTATTCCTAAAAAAAGAAAGTATCAGTTAGTTGCTGTATTTGAGTTTTACTTAAAAAATTTTGAAAAAATGGGACTAGCAATAATGGATGGTAATTTTTTTTCTTTTTTACCTAAAGGAAATGGAAACAAGCACTTAATATATCATGTTAAACATTCTATAATTAAACAACAAATTTCCAAATATATGCCAGACCGATGGATAAAGTTTAGTAAAAAATCTAAAGAAATATTAGAAATCAAAAAAAAAATTGAATTAGATTTAAATAAATATTGTACAAATTTAAAAATTAAATTTTCAAAAAATGTTTTTATAAACCCTAGAGTTATAGAAAAAGGTGTGGAGAAAACTGATAGAAGAATTTCAACAATTAATGAAATTAATAAAAGTTACTTTCAAATATTTTCTGCAAAAATTGATCATTCAATTGATATTGCAGATAACATCGTAAAGAGAGTCTCAAAAAAATTCTAATGGCGGAGAGAATGGGATTCGAACCCATGAAAGAGTTTCCCCTTTACACGCTTTCCAAGCGTGCGCCTTCAACCACTCGGCCACCTCTCCATAATTATTTTTTTTTTATAATTTTTTTCAGTTTAGAAATATTTAGTGATGAATTTATCGGGATTTTAGAATTACTATTTTTTCTCAAATAAATTTTTTTAACTGACTTTTTATCATTTTTAACAAAATCATAAATAAATCTTTTTTTTCCTCCTACATTTAAAATGCCTTTTTCATTTAATAAACTCTCTAAAATTTCAGCTACTTTTTCATGATACAAAAAACTTGTTTTTACATTTGCATAAGCTGCGTCATGAACGAAAGGCTTTTCAGTCATGCATAATCGAAGTATTAATGAATTTTTATACATTTGAACTGAAGCTTCCCCGCCTAACTTAGACCAAGCATAATTATTAACTGGTAACAAAGGGTCTGTTTCTTTGTAATTACCTTTGGTGCCTGGATAAACATAATGTGTTGAAAAATAAATTAACTTAATATTTTTTTCCTCACAAGCTTTTGTGACATTGGCGGTTCCAATGATATTTAAATCGATACTTCTTTTTATATCATCTTCATGAATCTTCATTGGCCTGGACAGCCCAGCCAAATGAATTAATATCTTTGGTTTTAACTTTGAAAGATAACTTCTTATTTTTTTATAATCTAAAATATTAAATTCGTTTTTATTGGGGAATAATAATGTATGTCCAATTTTATGTTTTTTTAAAACTGATGCAAATCTACTTGTTCCACCAGTTATAACAATTCTATTTTTTTTCATTTTTATTTAAAAAAATCAATTGAGTAACCTTTTTTATCTTTATCTGAAATAATTGGATTTTTACTCGGCCATTTAATACCCAATTTTTTATCATTCCATTTCAAAGTCATTTCACTATTTTTATCTCTATATTGTGAACATTTGTAATTAACCGTGCATGTTTCAGATAAACACAAAAATCCATGGGCAAAACCTTCTGGCACAAACAAAGAAAAATCTGACTCCTCTGATATTTCTATTGAAAAATACTTTCCAAATGTTTTAGATTTTTTTCTTAAATCTACTACAACATCTAATATTTTGCCATTTGTAACCGTTATATATTTTGCCTGAGGTTTTTTTGTTTGAATATGTAATCCCCTTAAAACATTTTTTTTTGAAACAGACATAATATCAAAAACAAGTTTATACTTTAATAATTTTTGATTGTATGTTTCTTTTAAAAAACCTCTTTTATCCTTATAGATGTTAGTCTTAATCAAAACTAAGTCTTGAAATTTTGTTTTTATTATTTTCATAACCTTATGCTTCTTTTTTAATTTTTAAAACTCCAATAAATGCTTCTTGTGGGATTTCCACTTTTCCAAATTGTTTAGATCGGGCTTTACCTTTTTTTTGTTTTTCTAAAAGTTTTCTTTTTCTATCTGTTGCACCTCCACCGTGAATTTTTGTTAAAACATCTTTTTTAAATCCCTTGATCGTTTCTCTTGCTATAATTTTTCCACCTATTGCGGCTTGAACTGGTATCATAAAATTGTGTCTTGGAATTAAATCTTTTAATTTTTCACAAACTTCTCTACCAGTTCTTTGTGCAAAATCTTTATGGATCATCATTGCCAATGCATCAACAGGTTCTCCATTAACCAAAATACCTAGTTTAACTAAATCGCCTTCTCTATAATCCGCAATTTCATAATCAAAACTTGCATATCCACTAGTCATTGATTTTATTTTATCATTAAAATCAAAAACAATTTCATTTAGGGGCAATTCATAACTCAGAACAGCTCTATTCCCTGAATAAGTTAAGTTAGTTTGGATGCCTCTTTTATCCTGACAAAGTTTGATTATTGATCCTAAATATTGATCTGGTGTTATAATCGTTGCTTTAATCCAAGGCTCCTCAATAGTTTTTATCAATGTTGAGTCTGGTAAACTTGAAGGATTTTGTAAATTTATTGTTTTACCGCTATTTAGGTTTACTTTATAAACAACCCCTGGTGTTGTAGTTAATAAATTAACATCAAATTCTCTTTCGAGTCTTTCAGTTATAATTTCAAGGTGCAGTAATCCTAGAAACCCACATCTAAATCCAAGACCTAAAGCTGATGATGACTCTGCCTCAAAAGAAAAGCTTGCATCATTTAACTTTAATTTAGCTAAGCCATCTTTTAATTTTTGATACTCAGAGCTATCTACTGGAAATAGTCCACAAAATACAACTGGTTTACTTGGTTTAAAACCTGGTAAAGCCTGAACTTTAGGTTTAGTTGCATCACAAATTGTGTCACCAACTTTTGTTTCTGACAAAATTTTAATCCCAGTGGTTATAAAACCAATTTCACCTGAATTTAATTCATCCATATCTTTAGGTTTGGGGGTAAAAACTCCTACTTTTTCAACAATATAATCTTGGTTTGTTGAGAGCATTTTTATTTTCATATTCTTAGTTAATTTTCCATTTATAACTCTTACTAAAATTACAACTCCAAGATAAGTGTCATACCAGCTATCAACTAACAAACATTTTAGATCATCTGAAATATTTCCTTTGGGGGCTGGTAATAAAGAAATAATTTTTTCTAATATATCATCAATTCCTTCACCTGTTTTTCCTGAACAAGGAACTGCATTTTCGGTTTCAATTCCAATTACATCTTCAATTTGTTTTTTTGTTCGGTCTATGTCTGAAGCTGGTAAATCAGTTTTATTTAAAACTGGTATAATTTCATGATTAATATCTAAAGCTTGATAAACATTAGCCAATGTTTGAGCTTCGACACCTTGAGTGCTATCTACAATTAAAATAGATCCTTCACATGCATATAAAGATCGAGACACTTCATAACTAAAATCAACATGACCAGGCGTATCAATTATATTTAAAATATAATTTTTACCGTCTTTTGATTTGTAATTTAACTTTACAGTTTGTGCCTTAATCGTAATACCACGCTCACGCTCAATATCCATTGAGTCTAAAACTTGAGCTTTCATTTCTCTTTCTGTCAATCCGCCACATTTATGTATTATTCGATCTGCTATAGTTGATTTTCCGTGATCAATATGAGCAATGATTGCAAAATTTCTAATATGATCAATTGTGCCCATTGTTCTATGATCTAATTTTAGCACCAGTTTTTTTTTCTACTACTTCAATTAAGGTCTTATTTAATATGTCTAAATCTTGCTCTTTAAGCGTCTTTTCATTTGATTGAATTGTAACATTTAAAGCAATGGATTTTTTATCAGCAGGTACATTTTCTCCTTGATAAACATCAAAAATCTTAACATCTTTAATTAAATTTTTATCTACATTATAGATCACATCAAATAAGTCTTGAGAGATAAAATTTTTATCAACTATAAATGCAAAATCTCTCTCAGATTTTTGATAATCTGACACTTCAAATTTAGATTTTTGATCTTTTAAACTTTTTTTAGTAATTTTTAAATTATCCATAAAAATTTCAAAACCAATCAAAGCTTCAGTTTTGATATCTAATTTTTTCAAAATACTTGGGTGCAACTCACCAAAATAAGCTACCAGATCTTCTTTACCTTTGTTCAAAAAAACTCTTCCTGATTTTCCAGGATGAAAATAATTCGGTGTGATGTTATCAATAAAAAGCTTATTTGGATTAAAACCAGTTTCTTCCAAAGTTTGAATCACTACTTGTTTTGCATCAAAAACATCAACATTTCTTTCATCTTGAAGCCAAGATAATCTTGATTTTTTACCTGAGTTTAAGCCTCCAATTACTGTTTCTTGTTGACCTGGCTCAGATCCAAAAAAAACAGGACCTATTTCAAATAAAGAAATATCTTTAAAGCCACGATCAAGATTTTTTCTTAAGTAAAAAATTAAATTTGAAAAAATTGAGTTTCTTAAAACATTTAAATCTGAACTTATTGGGTTAACAATTTTTATTGATTTTTTTTGTTCTTTAAACAAATCGTTAATTTTAGAGTCAGTAAAAGACCAAGTAATAGCTTCTGAATATCCTTTTGATGCAAGAGATCTTTGTAAAAAATGAAACTGTCTCTGAGTTTTTGTTAATGTAGGCTTGGTTCTTGTTTTTTCTGGATTTATAATTTTTATTTTTTCATATCCATTTATTCTTACTAATTCTTCCACAATATCGATTGGCTGAGTAATATCTGGCCTCCATGAAGGAACTTGGAGCTTTAAATTATTCTTTCCAGATTTTATTTCAAAACCTAAGTTTTTTAATATCTGCATCATTATTTTAGTAGATATTTTAAATCCAGAAATTTTTTCAAATAAATCTATATCAAATTCTATTTTCGTTTTTTCAAATTTTTCAATTTTTTGAATATCAATTTTACTTACTTCTCCACCACAAATTTCTTTGATCAATTCTGCAGCTCTATTAATTCCTTGTTCAATCGATAAAGGATCAATCCCTCTTTCAAATCTAAATTTAGCATCTGTATCAATATTTAATAATTTTGAAGTTTTTCTAATTGATCTTGGATTAAAATATGCTGATTCAATTAATACATTTTTTGTACCTATTTCAGTTCCAGATCTTGTGCCCCCAATAATTCCTCCTAAACCCAGAACACCTGTGTTATCTGAAATTACACACATATTTTCTTCAAGTGTGTAATCTTTGTTGTCTAAGGCTGTAAATTTTTCACCTTTCTGTGAATTTCTTACAATAATACCTTTGTCGATTTTGTCTGCATCATATGCATGAAGTGGTCTATTCAAATCTAGCATCACATAATTTGTTATGTCTACTACTGCTGATATTGGCTTTTGACCAATAGAAATTAATTTGTCTTTTAACCATTTAGGACTTTCACAATTTTTTATGTTTGTTATTAGACAACTTCCAAATGAAGTGCAGCCCTGGTTTTTTTCTTTATTGATCTTAACTTTAATTTTTTGATTTAATTTAGACTTTATTTTATTTTCTTTTCTTTCAACAAACTTTCCAAAGCCAGTTGATGCAAGATCTCGTGCTATTCCCTTAACACCTAGGCAATCTGGTCTATTTGGGGTAATTGATAAATCAATTAAATTTGATTGATTTTTAGAAAAGTATTTTTTTCCAATTTTCTTATTATATTTAGATTGATCTAATTCTATTATTCCATCACTTTCCTCAGATAGATTTAGTTCTGATTCTGAACAAAGCATTCCATAAGAAGTTACACCTCTTATTTTACTTATGGATAACTTCATTTTATTTTTTGGTATGATAGCTCCTGGTGGTGCATAAATAGTAAATAATCCTTCTCTTGCATTCGGAGCACCGCAAACAACTTTTAGTAAATCTTTTTCTCCAACATCAACATCACAAACTTTTAGTCTGTCTGCATCTGGATGCTTTGCTGTTTTAATTATCTTAGCTATTTTAAAAAAATCTAAATCTGAGGATGGTGTCTCTACACTCTCTACTTCCAGTCCTATATCCGTCAATTTTTCAATTAATTGAGCTTCAGTAGATTTAGTTTTAAGGTGATCTTTTAACCAATCATAAGTAATTTTCATCTACTTAGGCCTCTATAGTTACTGGGAACATCTAATGGATCAAAACCAAAATGATTAAGCCATCTATAATCACATTCAAAAAATGCTCTTAAATCATTAATTCCGTATTTAAGCATTGCAAGTCTATCAATACCTATGCCAAATGCATAACCTTGATAAACCTTACTATCTACATTTACATTATTTAAAACATTAGGGTGCACCATTCCACAGCCTAATATTTCTAACCACTTATCACCCTCACCGATTATTATTTTTCCATCTTTTATTTCATATCCAATATCAACTTCTGCAGAAGGTTCAGTAAATGGGAAATGACTTGGTCTAAATCTCATCTTTATTTTATCAACTTCAAAAAACTCTTTTATAAAATAATTTAGACATCCTTTTAAATGTCCCATGTTTATATTTTTATCAATATGCAATCCTTCAACTTGATGAAACATAGGGGCGTGTGTTTGATCACTATCAGACCTGTAAGTTCTTCCTGGTGCAATAATCTTAAAAGGAGGTTTGTCTTTTAACATTGTTCTAATTTGAACTGGTGAAGTGTGAGTTCTTAAAAGTTTTTGCTTATTGTCATCAAGATAAAAAGTGTCATGCATATCTCTTGCTGGGTGATTATCTGGTGTATTTAATGCAGTAAAATTGTTATATTCATTTTCTACATCAGGTCCTTCTTCAACACTAAAACCAATTTCTGAAAAAATAGATGATATTTCATCTATAGTTTGTGATACCGGATGAATTTTTCCTTTTAAATATGGTCTTGAAGGAAGTGTTACATCTACTTTTTCTTTATTAAGCTTTTCATTTATCTCAAGCTCTTCAATTTTATTAATCTTAAAATCAATTTGATTCTGTAAAATATTTTTTATCTCATTTAAATCAGATGCAAATTTTTTTCTTTCACTCTCTTGTATCTGGCCAATTTTTTTAAACTCGAGTGAAATAATCCCATTTTTACCAAACAAATCTGATTTAATTTGATTAACTTCAGATAAACTTAAATCATCCTGCAATTTATTAAGAAATTCTTCTTTAATTTTTTTAATATCAGACATGAATACAGATTATTTCTTAAAGAAATAAAAACAATAGGGATTAATTTAAAGCAGATTGAGCTTTTTGAACAATTGTTTTAAATGCCTCTGGACTATCGTAAGCAATTTCTGCAAGAATTTTTCTATCAATAGTAATTCCACACTTAGTTAATCCATTAATAAATTTAGAGTATGTTAAACCTTCAGCTCTAACACCGGCATTAATTCTTTGTATCCATAGGGACTTAAAATCTCTCTTTTTATTTCTTCTATCTCGGTATGCATATTGCATAGCTTTCTCCATAGCCTGCTTTGCAACTCTAATAGTATTTTTTCTTCTGCCCCATTGACCTTTAACAGCTTTTAAAACTTTTTTATGTTTAGCTCGGCTGGTTACACCTCTTTTAACTCTTGCCATTTTATCCTCTTAAACTGTAAGGCATGTACGATTTTACAATTTTTCCATCTTGTTTTGACATCGCAGTTGTGCCTCTTAATTTTCTAATTTGTGAATTTGTTCTTTTAATCATACCATGTCTTTTACCAGCTTGAGCGGTCATTACTTTACCCTTTGCAGATATTTTAAATCTTTTTTTTGCTGAGCTTTTTGTTTTAAGTTTTGGCATAATTCTGCGAGGTTATACAAAGAATGATTTAAATTTACAACCTAAATTAAGGCTTATAAAGGCTGAATTACCATAATCATTTGCTTGCCATCAAATTTTGGATGCAATTCGACTTTTCCGACTTCCTTCATATCTTCTTTGATCTTAGTCATCAATTCATTTCCAAGGTGTGAGTGCTGTAATTCTCTTCCTTTAAATCTGATTGTAAATTTTACTTTATCACCTTTTGATATAAATTTTTTTGCGTTCTTTACTTTAAATTCATAATCATGAGTTTCAGTAACTGGACGCATTTTTATTTCCTTGAGTAAAACTATTTTTTGTTTCTTCTTTGCAAGGTTAGCTTTTTTTTGTGCATCGTATTTAAATTTACCCATGTCCATAATTTTACAGACTGGTGGGTTAGCATTAGGTGCAATTTCAATTAAATCTAATCCCTGATTTTTTGCCATTGATATAGCTTCATTGGTGCTTATAACCCCTAAGTTTTCTCCATCGCTTGCTATAACTTGAACCTCAGGTGATGAAATTCTATTATTAGATCTTGGACCACGATCTTTAGTTCTTCGCTGAAAATAGTTTTGTTTAAAATCTGCCACTTAGTTTGAAGATGCTTTGTTTAAAGCAGAGAATGTTTTTAAGAATAAGTCTAAATCCATATTTTCTTGTTTATTAGAGTTTAATCTTCTAATCGTTACTGAGTTACTGTCAACTTCTTTTTTACCACAAATTAATAATAAAGGTATTTTTGCAAGTGAGTGATCTCTAATTTTATAATTTAGATTATGTTTTTTTAAATCAACATAAGAACTCATACCAGCTTGTTTAATCTTTTTTGAAACCTGAATAGCATAATCATCAAACTCTTCTGTAATTGGAATTACAACAGTTTGAAGCGGAGAAATCCAAAAAGGAAATTTGCCTGCATAGTGTTCAATTAAAATTCCTATAAACCTTTCAAGAGATCCAAATAAAGCTCTATGTAACATCACTGGAACTTTTTTTGTTCCATCTTTATCTACATATGAAGCATCAAGTCTTCCTGGTAAATTTAAATCCACTTGCAGCGTTCCACATTGCCAATCCCTACCAATTGCATCTCTTAAAACAAATTCTATCTTTGGGCCATAGAAAGCACCTTCACCTTTATTAATACTATATTCCAGTTTTGAAGCTTTTACTGCTTCAAGTAGAGATGCTTCTGCTTTATCCCAAACTTCATCATCTCCAACTCTAACTTCTGGCCTATCTGCATATTTTAAAATTACGTTTTCAAAACCCAGATCTTTATAAATGTCTAGAATTAGATTGGTTACATTTAAACACTCACTTGTTATTTGATCCTCTGAACAAAATATGTGTGCATCATCTTGAGTAAATGCTCTAACTCTTAACAAGCCATGCAAAGCCCCAGAAGGCTCATATCGATGGACTTTACCAAACTCAGTTATTCTTAAAGGAAGATCTCTATAACTTTTTAAACCTTGGTTAAAAACTTGAATATGACCAGGACAATTCATCGGTTTGATTGCAAAAACTTTTTCATCAGGCGTTTCAGAGGTATACATATTTTCTCCATATTTTTCCCAATGACCTGACTTTTCCCACAACAAACGATCTAAAACTTCTGGTGTATTTACTTCCTTGTAACCTGCAGCATCTTGACGAGCTCTCATATAATTAATTAACTTTTGAAATAGAGCCCATCCCTTTTCATGCCAAAATACAGATCCTGGGCTTTCTTCTCTAAAATGAAATAAATCCATTTCTCTGCCTAGTTTCCTATGGTCTCTTTTTTCAGCTTCCTCAAGTCTTTTTAAATATGCATCTAGATCTTTTTGAGAGGCCCAACTTGTTCCATAAATTCTTTGAAGCATCTCGTTATTTGAGTCACCTCTCCAATAAGCGCCTGAAACTTTCATTAATTTAAAATATTTTCCAATTTTACCAGTAGAAGATAAATGCGGTCCTCGACATAGATCGTGCCAATCTCCATGAAAATATATTGAAACTTCCTCTCCTTGAGGAATGCTCTCAATTAATTCAGCTTTGTAGATTTCACCTTTTTTTTTAAAATGCTCGATTGCCTTTTCTCTTGACCAAACCTCTCTTTTTGTAACAACATCTCTATCAACAATCTCTTTCATTTTTTCTTCAATTTTTTTTAGATCATCTTCGGTAAAGGGTTCTTTTCTTGCAAAATCATAATAAAAACCATTTTCAATTACTGGCCCTATTGTAACTTGTGTGCCAGGAAATAATTCTTGTACAGCCATTGCTAATATATGAGCAGTGTCATGTCTTATAGTCTCTAAACCTTCTTCATTTTTTGAAGTAAATATTTTTACAGAACAATCTTTATCAATTATAAAATCTAAATCTTTCAACTGTCCATCGACAGCCACAATCATCGCTTGCTTGGCTAATGACTTGCTAATTTTTTCAGCAACTTCTAATCCTGTTATCTTATTTGGAAACTCTAAATTGTTCCCGTCTGGTAATGTTATAGTAGGCATTTAATTTATTAGTTTTTTGTATTCTGAATAAGTAGAAAAGCACATTTTTTCAACATTAAATTTGCTTACAATATTTTTTCTTCCTTCAATACCAATTGTATTTATCGTTGTTTCATCTAAATTTAACACTTTTAGAATTTTATCAGATAATGATTTTGCATTTCCAGATTCAAATAGATAACCAGTTTTTTCATTAATTACCGTTTCATTAGAACCACCAATATCACTTGCAATTATTACTTTTTGCATAGATTGAGCCTCAACCGCTACTCTTCCAAAAGCCTCTGGTTCAATCGATGATGAAACAACAATATCAGAAACTTTGTAAGCTAGTGCCATATCTTTACAGTGATCTATAAACTTTACCTGTTTGGTCATTCTGTATTGTTCGCTCAGTCTAATAAGTTTTTTTTTATATAAGTCACGGCCTTGTTCACTTCCAAGAATAACTGCATAAAAAGCCTCATAACCAAGTTGAATATTCACCATATTTATAGCTTCTAAAAATAACTCTTGGCCCTTCCATGAGGTTAATCGGCCTGGCAATAAAATTATTTTTTTATTTTCTTCAATCCCCCAATTTTTTAATAGTTTTTTTTCTTCTAATTCTGTTTTTGTTGTGTGATCAAAATAATCTACGTTAATACCTCTAAAAATCACTAGCAGTTTATTTTTAATATCTAAATAATCTGAATAATTATTTTTGATGTGTGAGAAAATAAAATTTGATCCAGCAATGATTAAGTTAGATTTTACCATAACTGAATTATAAAATCTTTTTAATTTACTATTAAAGTTATATGTTCCGTGAAATGTTGTTACAAACTTTCTTCTAGTAATTTTGGTTGCAAATAAGCAGGACCATGCTGGTGCTCTACTTCTTGCATGTACAATAGTGATATTATTAAAAATGATAATAAATATGAGAGCTAGTGTATTTAATAAAATTAATAATGGATTTTTACTGTGTACTGGTAATTTAATTAGCTTAACCTTTTCTTTGTTTATAAATTTTGTTAAGTCACCCCCACTTGTGACTATAAAAGATTTGCAACCATTCTCTGGCAAATAATGTGCGATATCATAACAGCCTGTTTCTGCGCCTCCGTATCCTAATTTTGGAATAACTTGCAAAACTTTTAAATTAGATGTCATTTGATATGATTATATATTAATAGAATTAACTATGAAACTTTAATGATAAAATACAGATATCATAACTTATCAAAATCGAAAAAAATTCGCTATTTAAAACATGATAAAAAAAATAGACCTTATATTGTATTCTTGCATGGTTTTATGTCAGATCTTGAAGGAAAAAAACCTAAGCATTTTTTAAAATTTGCGATTAAAAAAAATTATGGATTTTTAGCTTTAGAATATTCAGGTCATGGAAAATCTTCAGGAAAATTTACAAGTGGAAATATAAGTAAATGGACTAATGAAACCTCTTTACTCATAAAAAAAATCATAAAGAAAAATAATTTTATATTGATTGGATCAAGTATGGGAGCCTGGATTTCTCTCAATCAGTTCAAAATTTTTAAAAATCAAATTAGAGGTTTTCTTGGAATAGGATCAGCTCCTGAATTTTTAGAAAATTTAATGTGGAAAAAATTTACTAAAAATATGAAAAAAGAAATTACTAGAAAAGGAATAATAAATTTAAAACATGGAAAATATGAATATCCGATCACATTACAATTAATAAAAGACGGTCGAAAAAATAAAATTTTAAAAAAAATTATTAATCAAAAGTTAAATGTTACTATGGTTCATGGTGAAAAAGATGAGTCGGTGCCAGTCACATACTCAAGAAAAGTTTTAAAACTATTTAAAAAAGCTGAAAAAAAATTAGTTATCGTTAAAAATGGAGATCACAGTTTATCTTCAAAGAAATGGTTAAAGATATTAACTAATGAATTAAATTTAATTCTCTAACTTACTTCTTTAATAGTTTTTTTAAAAGTAATAGGATTACTTAGTTTATCCAGCATTTCTTTAGGGCATACTTGAATAAAGTTTTCAATTTCATTTTCAAAATTACTAATTATTTTTTTTGATAACTCAGAATTAGTCTCTGATGCATGTTCAGATACGAGTTTTTTTAAACGGTTTGACCAAAATTCTGTTTCTATTTTTTGCCATACAACAGAATCTGGATTAACTTTTTTTTCAAAATCGTTTGAAATGTCATATACAAATGCCATTCCCCCTGTCATTCCTGCTGCAAAATTATCTCCAACATTTCCTAATATTACTACTGTACCTCCTGTCATATACTCACAACCATTTGAATCGCATCCTTCGATAACTGTTGTTGCTCCTGAATTTCTTACTGCAAATCTCTCTCCTGCCTGACCTGCTGCAAACAATCTTCCTGAAGTTGCTCCATATAAAACTGTATTCCCAATTATTGTATTTTCATTTGAAATTAAATTGCTCTCTTCTGAAAGTTTAATGGAAATAATCCCGCCTGAAAGTCCTTTTCCAACATAATCATTGGCATCTCCTTCCAAAATTAACTTCAAACCTTTTACAGCAAATGCTCCAAATGATTGACCAGCTGAACCTTTAAAGTTTAGTAGTAAAAAACCATCCTCTAATTTCTCATAACCAAATTTTCTATACAAATGATGACTTATTCTAGTTCCAACAGCTCTATTTGTGTTTTTTATAATATATTTTTTATCAATTGTTTTTGACTGGTCTAATGCATTTTCAATCTCTGGCCATATCTCTTGATCAAGAGTATCTGGTACAGAGTTTATCTCAGAGTTTTCACAATATCTTTTATTATCTCCTGCATCCGCTTGAACGAATAAAGGGTTTAAATCTAAATCATCTAGGTTTGCTGATGCTTTGCTAACCTGCATTAATAAATCTGTTCGTCCAATGATTTCATTTAAAGATTTAAATCCAAGTTTAGCTAAAATCTCTCTTACTTCTGAAGCTATGAAAGTGAATAAATTTACAACTTTATCAGGTGTACCAGTAAATTTTTCTCTTAATTTTTCATCTTGGGTACACACTCCTACCGGACAAGTATTTGAGTGACATTGTCTAACCATAATACATCCCATGGCAACTAAAGCTGTTGTTGCAACACCATATTCTTCTGCTCCCATCATTGCAGCAATTACAACATCTCTTCCAGTTTTAATTCCACCATCAGTTCTTAAGGTAACTTTATGTCTTAAATTATTTAACGTCAGAACTTGATTAGCTTCTGTTAGTCCCATCTCCCATGGGATACCAACATATTTTACACTTGTTTGTGGTGTGGCTCCTGTGCCTCCATTATGTCCTGAAATTAAAATTATATCAGCTTTTGCTTTAGCTACACCGGCTGCAATTGTGCCTACTCCAGATGATGCAACTAATTTTACACCAATTCTTGCTTTAGGATTAATTTGTTTTAGATCATAAATTAATTGGGCCAAATCTTCGATTGAATAAATATCGTGATGAGGTGGAGGTGAAATCAAAGTAACCCCAGGTGTAGAGTGTCTTAACCTTGCAATTTCTTCTGTAACTTTAAATCCTGGTAACTGACCACCTTCTCCAGGTTTCGCACCTTGAGCAATTTTTATTTCTATCTCATTACAATTATTTAAATAATTTATTGTCACCCCAAATCTTGCTGAAGCAATTTGCTTTACTCTTGAATTTGCACTATCGCCACTTTCTAAAACTTTAAATCTCTTTTCATCTTCACCACCTTCACCACTACATGATGCACCTTTAATTCTATTCATCCCCATCGCTAAAGTCTCGTGTGCTTCTTTTGATAAAGCTCCATGAGACATACTTCCACTACCAAATCTTTTTAAAATATTCTCAATTGGTTCAACTTCAGAAATATCAATTGAGGGTCCTAATTTTCTTTTTCTAAAATCAATTAAATCTCTTAGATTAATTGGCGGTAAGTTATAAATTCCCTTAGCATATTTTTTATATGCATCATATGAATTAGATCCTACTGCACTTTGTAAGAGGTGTATCAATTTTCCTTGATATTGGTGTGTTTCACCATTTTTTCTGTAACGGTAAATTCCGCCTATAGGTAAAACTGTGTCTGAACTTTCATAGGCCTCTTTATGAATGGCTCTTATTTTTTTTTCAATCCCAAGTAAACCTATTCCAGAAATTTTTGAAACTACGCCTGGAAAATAATCAGCAACAATTGTTCTACTTAAGCCTACTGTCTCAAAATTGCATCCACCTCTATATGAACTTAAAACAGAAATCCCCATCTTGGACATAATTTTCAAAAGACCAGCGTTAACAGATTTAATATATCTCTCAACACACTCATCAAAACTAAATTGACCAAATAATTTTTTTTCAAATCTCTGGTACAAACTATCAAAGGCTAAATAAGGATTTACCGTTGTTGCACCAACCCCTATTAAAGTTGCAAATGAATGGGTGTCTAATGCTTCTCCAGATTGAACATTTATTGATACATATCCTCTTAATTTTTTCTGAATTAAAAATGAATTTATTGCCCCAACACATAACAACATTGGCATCGGCAGATTGTTAGATGATAAATTTTTATCACTTAAAATTATTTGAGTAACTCCTTGTCTTACTGAAATTTCAGCTTCTTTTTGAATTCTATCAATGGCGGATGATAAAGTTTCCTCACTTAAGAAAGTACAATCGATGACTGCAGAATTTTTTCCAAAGAAATTTATAAATTTATCAAATTGTGAATTAGACAAGATTGGGCTGTTAAGCACATAAATATTTTCTTTAGTTAAAGTATCAAAATCTAAAATATTTCCTAAATTTCCAAATCTAGTCTTTAAACTCATGACTTTATTTTCTCTCAACGAGTCAATTGGTGGGTTTGTAACTTGACTAAAATTTTGCCTGAAAAAATGATATAAAGGTCTATATTTATCAGATAAAACAGCTAGGGGAGTATCGTCTCCCATTGAACCGGTCGCTTCTTTTGCATCTTCAGCCATTGGATGCAATATAAGTTCTAAGTCTTCTAAACTTATTCCAAAAGTATGCTGTTTTCTTCTTAGCTCTTCTCCAGAAAATGTATTTTTTTCATTCGAGATTACTAACTTGTCGTCTAAGTCTATAATTTGAGAATTAAAATGTTTGTATTCTTTTGCCAAAAAATCCTTAATTTTTTCATTTGTAAATACTTTTCCTTTTTCTATTCTTACCCCAATTATCTCTCCAGGCCCCAATCTTCCCTTAGACAGAATCTTTTTCTCATTTAACTCAATCATACCTGTCTCAGAACCTGCAAATAAGAGTTTGTCTTTAGTGATTGCATATCTAAGAGGTCTCAAACCATTTCTATCATTAGCAGCTATAACCCATTCATTGTCTGTTGCTGCTATTGCTGCTGGACCATCCCATGGCTCCATTGTGCTGTTTAAAAAGTTAAATAATTGTTGATGATCTTTAGGTAAGGTTTTACTTTTTTTTGACCAAGCATCTGGCACCAACATTAATTTTGCAAGTGGAGCAGGTTGGCCAGAGATATTTAATAATTCAAAAACATTATCTAAAGCAGCAGAGTCAGATGCCCCCTTTTGAATTACTGGTTTCAAGTTATTTACATCGTCAAAAAGAGGACTATTCATTTCCTCTTCATGTACTCTCATCCAGTTTTTATTGCCCCTATATGTATTAATTTCTCCATTATGAGCTATTGCTCTAAAAGGTTGAGCTAAATTCCAGCTTGGTGCAGTGTTAGTTGAAAATCGTTGATGAAATATTGCATATCTTGAAATAAATCTTTCATCTTTTAAATCCAAATAAAAATCAGAAATTCCCTCAGCTAGGAACATTCCTTTATAAATTATTGACTTCGAACTCATTGAGCAAATATAAAAATTATTCAAGGATGAGCTAAAAGCACTATTTTCAATTTTTCTTCTCGTCTCGTAAATTTTTCTCTCTAAATTTTTATTTGATAAATCTTTGTCATTTGATTTAAATAAAACTTGAATAATTTCTGGCATTGTTTGAAATGCTTTTTCCCCAAGAACTTTTGGATTTACTGGCACTTGTCTCCAACCATAAATATTAAAATTATTTTTGGTTAATTCACTTTCTACGATCGTTTTACAATTTTCTTGAGAAGCATAATCATTTCTTGGTAGAAAAATCATTCCTACACAAATTTCTGCGTTATCATACTTGTGCCCGGTAACTTCAATCTTTTCTATGAAAAAATCTTTGGGTATTTCCAAGTGAATACCTGCTCCATCGCCAGTTTTTCCATCTGCATCAACAGCTCCTCTATGCCAAACCGCTTTTAATGCCTCAATGCCATATTCAACAATTTGACGTGATTTTTTTCCCTCTGTTGAAGCAATCAAACCAACACCACAAGCGTCGTGTTCCATTTCCTGCGAATAAACGTGATTTCTTTTTAATAATTCAACGTTTTTTTTATAATTGTTCATTACGCGACTTTGGATTGTTTGATTTCTTTGTTTTCTAAATATTTCTTTATTGAAGTTGCAGCATCTCTACCATCTTTAATTGCCCAAACCACTAATGAAGCTCCTCTAACAATATCTCCTGCTGCAAAAACACCTTTTAAGTTTGTTTCCATGGTATCAAAATCAGTTTTAATAGTTCCCCATTTTGAAACTGAAAGTTCTGGTGCATCAAATAATGTTGGTAAATTTTCTGGATCAAAACCTAATGCTTTTATTACCATATCTGCCTTGATCTCAAATTCAGATCCAATTTTAATTTCAGGTCTTCTTCTTCCTGAATCATCAGGCTCTCCTAATTGAATTTGATCAACTATAACTTTTTCAATTTTACTCAAACCTTTAAATTCTTTAGGGCTTGATAACCAAACAAATTCCACACCTTCTTCTTCAGCATTAGCTACTTCTCTTGCTGAACCTGGCATATTTTGTTTATCTCTTCTATATAAACATTTAACTGATTTTGCATTTTGTCTAATTGATGTCCTTACACAGTCCATTGCAGTATCACCACCTCCTATGACTACAACATCTTTGCCTTCAGCATTTAAAACTCCCTTATCAAATAAATCTACCTTATCACCTAAACCCTTTCTATTTGATGCAGTTAAAAATTCCATTGCAGGAAAAATATTATTTAAATCGTTTCCTGGTAAATCTATCTCTCTTGCTTTGTAAACGCCTGTTGCAATAAGCAACG
Organism: Candidatus Pelagibacter sp. HIMB1505; assembly: GCF_052047915.1. NCBI lineage: Bacteria > Pseudomonadati > Pseudomonadota > Alphaproteobacteria > Candidatus Pelagibacterales > Candidatus Pelagibacteraceae > Candidatus Pelagibacter > Candidatus Pelagibacter sp. HIMB1505. The sequence goes on from NZ_JBNAIR010000001.1 coordinate 144,993, forward strand.
CATCATGTTTCTTTCTTAACTGGTCTAATGTTGAATCTTTCCCAACTTCAAAGTTCTGAACAAATTTAATTCCACTCTCTTTCAGTAAATTAGTTCTTCTCTCAACAACAAATTTTTCTAATTTAAAATTAGGGATTCCATAAATCAATAGTCCGCCAGGTCGATCATATCTATCGTATACAGTGATTTTATATCCTTGTTTTCTTAATTGTTCGGCAGCTGCAAGTCCTGCTGGACCTGCTCCAATTATTCCAATGCTTTGATTTTTTTCACTTTGGATTTTAATAGGTTTTACCCAGCCTTGTTCCCACGCTGTATCTGTAATATATTTTTCCATAGAGCCAATTGTTACAGTTCCATGACCTGATTGTTCTATGACACAATTACCTTCACATAATCTATCTTGAGGACAAATACGTCCACATACCTCCGGCATATTATTAGTACTTTGTGATAACTCATATGCTTCTTTAACTCTTCCTTCTGCGGTCAATTTTAGCCAGTCTGGAATATTATTACTAAGAGGGCAGTGTACTTGACAAAACGGAACTCCACATTGTGAACATCTGCTTGCTTGCTCCTTTGCTTTTTCGGTTATAAATTCATCATAAATCTCATTAAAGTCAGACTTTCTTTTTTCCACCTCTCTTTTAGGTGGGTTTTGTTGACCTATTTCAGTGAATTTTAGCATTTTATCAGTCATAAAATTTTTTGATTTTCAGCAAATTATACATAGTTTTTAATAGTTAAAGCTTAAAAAGAGACAGTAATATTGACCTATAATTTTAATATAATAGCAATTTTAATGGCTAATACCGCTATTGCATATCTAATATGCTTAAATCGAATTGTTTAAAAAAAAAATTTATAAGTTACGACGTTCATATGTTTCAAAATATTATAGAAATTTTTATTCTTGCTTTAATACAAGGTGTGTCTGAGTTTTTGCCTATAAGCTCTTCAGCTCATTTAATTATTGTTTCAACTTTATATGAATTTCATTCTAGTTCGCTATTAATTGATACAAGTCTTCATTTAGGATCTCTCTTAGCAATAATATTTTTTTTTAAGCGAGAATTATTTGACCTTAAAAATAATCAGAGAATTTTGTTATTAATATTTTTTGGATCATTTCCATTAATTATCGTGGGTTATTTCATATTCAAAACAGGATTAATTGATTTATTGAGAAATATAGAAGTTATAGCTTGGACAACTTTTATTTTTGCTATTATTCTTTTTTTTGCTGATAGGAGTAGATTTGATAATAAAATTTCAAACAATTTAAATCTAAAAACAATATTGATAATTGGATTATTTCAAATATTGTCATTAATACCTGGGGTAAGTAGAGCTGGTATCACAATTACTGCAGCAAGGATTTTAAAATTTAATAGAGTAGACTCTAGTAAAATTTCATTTTTACTTTCAATTCCAGCTTTAGCTGGTGCTAGTTTTCTTAGTTTAAGTGATCTAACTTTGGAACAAATTAATTTTAACCTTCAAGTGTTAGTGGCTATAGTTTTATCTTTTATTTTTTCTTATATTACAGTTAAGTACTTTCTAATTTATATTAACAAATTTTCTATGAATGCATTTGTAATTTATAGGATCTTAATTTCATTTTTTTTGTTCTATCTAATATACTAAAGTTTTTTATTCTTAACTAATGGTAAAAGTTGAGATAGCAGAACTCCGCTCAAGATAAAGATGCATCCTAAAACATTATTAATATCTAAAATTTGATTTAACAAAAACCATGCAGCTATAGTTGCAAACACGCCTTCCAAAGAAAATATAATTGCAGCTGGAGCTGGAGTGATGTTTTTTTGTGCATAAATCTGTAGAACAAAAGCTAAACCTCCTGACAAAACACCTGCGTACAAAATTTCAATTTTTTCTTTTAAAATATTTTCTAAAATTAATTCTTCAAACATTAATGCTATAATTAAAGATAGTATTGCCACTATAAATGTCTGGATTGCTCCAATTGTAAGAGGATAATTATATTTTTTTATGATCATCCCAGTAAAAATTATATGAGTGCTCCAAAAAAAGGCTCCTAAAATAACTAGGCCATCACCAATTCTCACCGTTGTATCGTAAAAATTTGTGAGTAAATAACCACCAATTACACATAAAATTACTGAAGGCCAAACGCTCCAATGTATTTCTCTCTTATGAAGAAAAAAAACTATAATTGGAACCATTGGCACATAAAAAATAGTAAAAAAAGCAGCATTTGCTACATCAGTATAAATTAAAGCCACTTGTTGTAATGCAGAACCTAAAAATAAAGATAAACCAATTAATGTCACAAGATATAAGAAAAGTTTTTTATTTACCTGAAAAGAGGATCTAAAGTTTTTATACTCAAAAATATAAGCAAGTGGAACTATAGCAAAACATCCCACAAAAAAGCGTATTGAGTTAAAAGTAAATGGACCTATTTCATCCATTCCAGTTTCTTGAGCTATAAAGGTAGTTCCCCAAATGAAAGTGCATAGCAAAGCACTTAATAAGGACATAGTCTTAGACATTATTAGACTGCTAGTTTATATGCAAAATTTTTACCAAGATTGTCTTTTAAATCATTATTAAATCTTGCAGCTTCCGCTCCATCTATAATTCGATGATCATATGATAAAGAAATTGGTAACATGGTGCGTGTTACAAATTTATTATTCATAAAAATTTGTTTTTTTTGACTTTTACCAACACCAAGAATAGCAACTTCAGGATAATTGATTATTGGAGTAAAAAATGATCCACCAATGCCTCCTAGACTTGTTATTGTCATTGAGCCACCAAATAATTCTTTTTTATCAATTTTAAGATTTCGACATAACTCGCTTACTTGTTTTAAATCTTTACTAATTACAGAAATACTTTTGTTATTTGCATCTCTAATTTTTGGAACCATTAGTCCATGAGGAGTGTCTACCGCAATTCCAATGTGATAATATTTTTTCAAGGTCATTTTTCCATCCTCAATTTCGTCTATCGAAGAATTAAAGCTTGGAAATTTTTTTAATGATGCAACCAAAGCTTTAATAATGAATGCTAAAGGAGTAATTTTTTTTTTCTCCCCTGTATAAATATCTGTAAGTGAATTTCTAAAATCTTCTAGTTCTGTAATATCAATTTCATCGTGATTAGTAACATGCGGAATATTTGACCAAGAATTCATCAAATATGTTGAAGCTAATTTCTTTACTCTCGGCATATCTTTTGTTTCAACTTCACCAAATTCCGAATGGGAGTATTCTAAATTAATTTTTTTTGGTGATTTTTCCTCTTGAGAATTAACAGGCACATTTTGCTTATTTGAAATATAATTTTTTATATCTGCTTCTGTCACTCTGCCCCGTCTTTCACTTCCGTATAAGGCGTTAATGTTTACACCTAATTCTCTTGCAAATTTTCTTACTTTAGGCGATGCAAGAGCAAGTGAACTATTGTTAGATCTTATGGTGCTAACATTTTGACTTGGAACAACTTGATTTGGAGTATCTTCTATTTTGACATCTATTTCAGATAATGATTGTTCTTGATTTTTGATAGTTTCATTTGATTTAACTGCATTACTTGATTTACTTACTTCAATCTCTAAAATCTTTGATCCCTCTGAAATCTTATCTCCCACCTTTACTATAACATTTGTAACTTTGCCCTCTTCAGTACTGGGGATTTCAACACTAGATTTGTCACTTTCTATAGTAATTAATGGATCATTTTTTTTTATAGATTGTCCTTCTGAAACAAGAACTTCAATTACTTCCACATCTTTAAATTCCCCAATATTTGGTACTTTTAAATCAATAAGAGACATGCTTTGTTTATAACTTGGTAGGCATTGGCTTGTTTGGATCAATTTTGAATTTCTTCATCGCTTCTGTGGCGTATTTTGAGGCGATTAGTTGTTCTTTAGATAAAATACTTAAACCATAAGCAACGATGTGTTCTTTATCAACTTCAAAAAAATTTCTTAAACTTTTTCTAGTATCACTTCTCCCAAATCCATCTGTACCTAAAGAGTAAAAACTTTTTTCAACATATGGTCTAATTTGATCAGAGTTAATTCTCATATAATCAGAGGCAGCCATGATTGGCCCCTCTGTTTTTCCCAAACATTCCTCAACATAAGATTTTTTTTGTTCTTTGTTTGGATTTAGAAGATTGTATCGCTCGACTTCCATTCCATTTTTTCTTAATTCATTAAAACTTGTCACACTCCAAACTTCACTATCAATTTGATATTCATTTTGTAAAATCTCTGCACCTTTAATCATTTCTCTTAAAATAGTTCCAGATCCAAGAAATTGAATTTTTGTTTTTTTATTTTTATTAAAGTCTCTTATTTTGTACATCCCTTTTAAAATACCTTCTTCACACTTTTTATCTTTCGGCATTTCAGGATGAGAGTAATTTTCATTCATTGTAGTAATGTAATAAAAAATATTTTCTCTTTTTTCATGCATTCTTCTTAATCCTTCTCTAAAGATTACAGCTAATTCATAATGAAATGTTGGATCATAACTTATGCAGTTTGGAATAGTTGAAGCCAATACATGACTATGTCCATCTTGATGCTGTAAACCTTCTCCCGCAAGTGTAGTTCTTCCCGCTGTTGCACCAATTAGAAAACCTCTAGATTGACTGTCTGCGCCGGCCCAAGCCAAATCTCCAATTCTTTGAAAACCAAACATTGAATAAAATAGATAAATTGGGATCATTTCAATATCATGATTTGTGTATGATGTTCCTGCCGCAATCCAAGATGACATTGCACCAGCTTCGTTAATACCTTCCTCTAAAACTTGTCCTTTCTTATCTTCTCTATATGAACTTAATTGAGCAGAATCTTCTGGTTCATATTTTTGCCCTTCATGAGCATAAATGCCTATCTTTTGAAAAAATCCTTCCATACCAAAAGTTCTAGCCTCATCTGGTATTATTGGAACTAGTCGTGGGGCAACATTTTTATCTCTTAATAAATTTGTTAACATTCTTACCAAGACCATTGTTGTCGACATTTCTTTTTCACCTGTAGAAACTTTCATATTGTCAAATATATCTTTTGGAGGGGCTTTAATAGGCTTAGCAAATGTACTTCTTTCAGGAATAAATCCACCTAACTTAAGTCTTCTTTCTTTTAAGTATTTTATTTCAACAGAATTTTCATCTGGCTTATAATATTCAATATTTTTTACTTGCTCATCAGTTAAAGGTACATCAAATCGATCTCGATAATACATAAGATCATCAATATCTAATTTTTTAGTTTGATGAGTAGTATTCACACTTTCACCGGTTTTACCCATCCCATATCCTTTAATAGTTTTAGCGATTACAACCGTTGGGCTTCCTATATTTTTTGTTGCTCTATCATAAGCAGCAAACACTTTGTGGGGATCATGACCTCCTCTATTTAATCTCCAAATATCTTTATCTGATAAACTCGATACTAGTTCTCTTGTTTCTGGGAATTTACCAAAAAATTTTTCTCTAACATAAGCTCCATCTCTTGCTTTCATTGCTTGATATTCACCATCTACTGTTTCATTCATTGCTTTTACTAAGTGTCCAGTCTTATCATTTGCTAACAATGGATCCCAATATGAACCCCAAATCACTTTGATTACATTCCAACCTGCTCCTCTAAAACTTCCTTCAAGTTCTTGAATAATTTTTCCATTACCTCGAACAGGTCCATCTAGTCTTTGTAAATTGCAGTTAACTACAAAAATTAAATTATCTAATTTTTCTCTTGCTGCTAAACCAATTGCACCTAAAGACTCTGGTTCATCCATTTCACCATCACCTAAAAATGCCCAAACTTTTCTACCTTCGTCTTTAATTAAACCTCTATTGATTAAATATTTCATGTATCTTGCTTGATAGATTGCAAGCATTGGCCCAAGACCCATAGAAACAGTTGGGAATTGCCAAAAGTTAGGCATCAACCATGGATGAGGATATGATGATAAGCCTCCAGGCTTAACTTCTTGTCTAAAATTGTCTAATTGTTTTTCGTTTAATCTTCCTTCTAAATACGCTCTCGCATACATTCCAGGAGCACTATGACCTTGAAAATAAACTAAGTCTCCACCGAATTTATTATTTTTTGCCCTGAAAAAATGATTAATTCCCACATCGTATAAAGTTGCCGCTGATGCAAATGTTCCTATATGTCCACCTAATTCTGGAAATTTTTTATTAGCCCTAACAACCATTGCTGCTGCATTCCATCTAATAAATGATCGAATTCTTCTTTCGATATTCTGGTCCCCGGTAGATTTTTTTTCCTCATCAGCTGGAATGGTATTTATATAAGGGGTATTTTGAGTGTAGGGAATATTCACTCCATGCATATATGCCTTATTTATAAGTTCCTTAATTAGATAATGAGCTCTGTGATTTCCATCTTTATCAATTACTGCAGATAAAGACTCTAACCATTCTTGGGTTTCTAAAGGATCTATATCACCTTGATTTACAACTTGAATAATTTCAGGTTTTTCTGGGGTAACAATTTTATTAGTTTGAACAACATTTTCTTTTTCTTTTAATGCTTGTTCTGCTTCTCTAATTAAATTTTCAGTATCTTTAGGAATTATTTTTTCATCTTTGCTAGACGTATTTTCAGAAGCAACTGTTAAAATTAAATCATCTTTTGAGACTTTATCTCCAACTTTAATATTTAGGCTCTCGATTTTTCCCTCTAATGTAGAAGGAATCTCTACACTTGATTTATCACTTTCAATAGTAATTACAGGATCATTAAGCTTAATTTCATCGCCCTCTTTAACTAAAACTTCTATCACTTCAACTTTTTCGAAATCGCCTATGTCTGGAACTAATAATTTAGAGCTCATTTTTTTAAGAACTTATACACTAAAAAATAGATAATTATTCTTAATTTTAGACACATTTTGTGCAAATTTTTAACAATCTTAGATGAAAAATTTTAAATATGATAAAAAAATTAATATTTAAAATTTTAAAAAACAGGAATTTTAATCCACTTGATAGTCAAATTTGGATTCAAAAAATTATTTTAGAAGAAAAATTTAATAAAACTAATTTTTAGATTTTTTCTATACAAATTGCTATACCCATTCCACCCCCAATACAAAGTGTAGCACAACCTTTGGCTTTGTTTTGCCTTAACATCTCATAAATTAATGTCACTAAAATTCTTGTTCCAGACGCACCAATTGGGTGTCCTAATGCTATTGCGCCTCCATTAACATTAACTTTATTTGTATCAATATTTAGCTCTCTGATAACTGCAATACTTTGAGCAGCAAAAGCTTCATTAATTTCAAATAAATCAACATCATCTATTTTCCAATTAGCTTTTTTTAAAGCCATTCTAACCGCTTCTATTGGACCTAAACCCATTAATGATGGATCAACACCGACAGATGCCCAAGATGTAATTTTTATAAGTGGCTTTAAATATTTCTGTTTAGCCTCTTCTAAAGTTGTAAGAACAACTGCTGCTGCACCATCGTTAATTCCAGATGAATTACCAGGTGTAACTGTTCCATTTTCTTTAAAAACTGTTTTTAATTTATTTAAATCTTCGATCTTTAAGTCTTTTCTGGGATGTTCATCATTTTCTAATAAAATATTCTCTAAGTCCACTTTGACGATTTCATCGCTAAATTTATTTTGCTCTAAACTTTTCTGAGCCTTAATTTGTGATTTTAAAGCAAAATCATCTTGTTCTTCTCTTGAAATCTTATACTTCTCTGCAATATTTTCAGCTGTTACGCCCATATGGTAATTATTAAATGCATCAATTAAACCGTCAAAAACCATAGTATCTTTTAATCTGTCTTCAGATAATATCTTCTCATTTCTGTAAGATAGTGAGTGGGGTGCTAATGACATATTCTCTTGACCTCCAGAAATTACATATTTTGCTTCATTAAGCTTTAAGGATTGAAAGCCAGATATTACAGACCTTAAACCAGAACCACAAACTTGATTGACTAAATAAGCAGGTATTGATTTTGATATTCCTGCATTAATTGCAGCTTGTCTTGCAGGATTTTGCCCTGCACCAGCAGTTAAAACCTGACCCATAATTACTTCATTCACTTCATCTTTATCAATACCAGATCGATTAATAACTTCTTTAATAACTAAAGAACCTAATTGATCAGCTTTAATATCTCTTAACGAACCCTTATATGCACCAATAGGAGTTCTTGCTGCAGCTACTATTACCACTTCATTTAGTTTATTACTCATTTTTAGAATATGTTTTTTAACAAATTACATTAAAAAAGTGATAATACTATATTAATTAAAACTATTAACAATCAGCACCTCTAGCTCAATTGGATAGAGCGGCTGACTACGGATCAGCAGGTTGAGGGTTCGACTCCTTCGAGGTGCGCCATAAAATTAAAATGATAAAAAAACTTTTAAAATCCTCATTACAAAACTCAGTTGTTATTTTTTTTGCTTTTATTTTATTTATTTTATTAATTCTAACATTTGTTCTTTAGGCTTATGGAAAATAAATTTGAACAAATAAGTTTAAAACCAGGGTTCATGAAACATAATGGCGGTTTATTTTTTAGAAATATATCGGAAACTGAATATGAATTTAAGTCAACAATTAATGAAAATCATCTTAATGCAGCAGGTATAACTCATGGTGGTTATATTGCTGCTCTAATTGATGCTGGTGCTGGAACATCTGCTCATCGATCTGCAAATGGTGCTCCGTGTGTAACAATTTCTTTAGATTTAAAATTTATAGGTGCTTCAAAAACTAATGATGAAATCATTGGTAGAACAAAAATACTAAAAAAAACAAACACTTTAATATTTTTATTTTGTGAACTTTTTTGTAATGAAAAAATTATAGCTTCTGCATCAGGAATATGGAAAATTTTAAAAGTAAAACAGTCTAATTTTGGGCCAGGTGGCTAAACTTTTTTAAAAAACTGAAAATAAATTGTAGGCGATATTGCGATTAAACCAACAATCATTGAATTTAAACCTGGTGCAACAAATAATAAAGCTGCCAAACCTAAAAACCACTGTTCAAAAGATTTCAAAGGTTTTATCCAATATCCAGTAAAGGCAATCCCAATTAAACCAATACCCATTAGAGTACCCAGAACCGTTATAGTGAGTTTAATCAAATCAAAATCATTAGTGATTAAAAGCAATGATGGAGAATAAACAAAAACAAAAGGAACTAATGCCTTAGCAATTCCCAATCTAAAGGCAGTATTACCAGTTTTAAATGGGTTTGATTTTGCAATTCCAGATGCTGCATATGCTGCAAGCGCAACTGGAGGGGTAATATCAGCCAATACACCATAATAAAAAACAAAAAAATGTGCAACTAGTGGTTCAATATTTAATTGAGCAAGAGCAGGTGCTGCAACTGCAACTAAAATGATATACGTTGCAGTTGTTGGTATTCCAGCTCCCATAACTATGCAAGAGATTGCTATTAAAACTAGTGAAAAAAATAATTTTAATTGATCAAAACTAAAATATGAAATTGGCCATATATTAGAAAAAAAATTTCCTATATCTCCTGCTGTTTGTAAAACAACAAATCCCAACCTAAAACCAACACCAGTTAAAGTAACTACTCCGACAATTATTCCAACACATGTTGCGGCTGCACCAACTGCAAGAGTATTTTTAGCACCTGAAGCTAAACAGTTCCAAAGATCAATAAAGTTAAGTTTATTTTTTGGTTTTAATATTCCAACAACTACACAAGATATAATACCATATATTGCTGCAAAATCAGGAGTTCTTCCTGCTAAAATAAAATAAACTAATATTATTAATGGTAGCAATGATAACCAGTTATCTTTCATGATTTCAAAAAACTTGGGAAGTTCTTTCTGATTTAAACCCCTTAAGCCAAGTTTTTTTGCCTCCAAATGAACCATTATAAAAATTCCAAAATAATGAAATAAAGCTGGCAATAAAGCTGCTGCTAAAATATCTTTTAATGGTAATCCCAAATACTCAACCATAATGAATGCTGCTGCACCAAGTATTGGTGGTGTAATTTGTCCACCAGTAGAAGAGGCTGCCTCAACAGCTCCTGAAAAATGTGATGGATATCCAATTTTTTTCATTGCAGGAATGGTTAGTGAACCAGTGGTCACAGTATTTGCAATTGATGAACCTGAAATTGTACCCATAAATGCTGAGGAGAAAATTGCAACTTTAGCTGGCCCACCAGAATACCTACCCGCAAGCAACATTGCTAAATCAATGAATAATTTACCAAGACCCACCCTTGTTGCTAACACTCCAAATAATATAAATAAAAATACATACTGCGCCATAACTCCAACAGCTATTCCATAAACACCCTGGTTAGTAATATAGATATGATTTACGAAGCCTAACCAGCTCGTACCTCCATGCTTCAATGCTCCTGGTGCATACGGTCCAAATATTGCAAATAAAATAAATATAATACTAATAATTGGAAGTGTTGGACCAACAGATCTTCGAGCAGCCTCTAAAGTTAGCAAAATTAATACAGATCCCATAGCAACATCGATTGACTCTGGATTTCCAACTCTTGCAGCTAAAATTTCTGAAGGTAACAAAGGAAGGTATAGAGCAGATGTAACTGTTAAAATTGCAAATATATAATCTAGGAGAGAAACATTTTGAAAAGAAAACAAAGTTTTATTTGTTTCATTCTCAGTATTTTTTTTCCAACTAAAAACAATAAAAACTAATCCGATAACATAAGCAATATGAATGCCTCTATGTAAAACTTCTCGAACTAAACCAAAACCAGATGCCCAAAAATGATAAAGCGACATTGAAACTAAAATGGTAGTGACAATAATTGATAATTTTGGTCCTAATTTTCTAAATGATAACTGAGGATCATATTTTTCCTCAAATTTTTTTAAATCTTCAATTGATGTTGAATTTTTTTCCATAAAAAAACCCTGGATTAATTAGAAATCCAGGGTTTGTTTTTATCTTAGTTATTTTATTAAGCCAGCCTCTTTATAAAAACGCTCTGCTCCAGGATGCAAAGGAACCCCAACTCCAGATAATGCAGTATCTGGTGTAATAGTTTTTCCTTTTGCATGACCTACATCCATAAGTTTTCTTGATTCCTTATTCCATAATGCTTTAGTAATATTATAGATTAAGTCATCATCTTCTTTTGCAGATGTAAACCACTGTGCACCAACTGCTACCGTGTTTGTAGTTCCAACATTTTCATATGTTCCACTAGGAATAGCACTTTGTGAGAAGAAGCCATACTTGTCAGTTAATTTTTTAGCACCTGCTCCATCAATTGGAACAAGTTTAATATCAACTGCTGATGCTAATTCAACGATAGCACCTGTTGGATAACCAGCAACAACAAATATTGCATCAACTTTACCATTTCTTAAAGCATCTGTTGCAGCATTTCCTTTTAGAGCTTCCGCTTTCACATCTTTTTCTGAAAGTCCATTAGCCTCTAAAATTAATAATGCATCAACATATGTACCAGAACCTGGTTCATCTAGAGATACTCTTTTACCTTTAAGATCTTTAACAGAATTAATCTTATTTTTTTTAAGAGTTACTAGGTGAATATGTTCTTCAAATAAAGCTGCAATTGTTCTTAAATCTTTTGCAGGTTCTTTACCTTCCATTGTTCCAGTACCTGTGTAAGCCCAATAAGCAACATCTGACTGAGCAAAACCTGAATTTCTTAGACCTGATAAGATTGCATTAACATTATCAACAGATCCTCTTGATGAAACTGCAGAAGCAATCAACCCTTCAACTCCACAACTTCCACCTTTACCACACTCTCTTGATCCTGGTGGTTTTGATATAGCATTAGCTATCATACCTCCAACCGGATAATACGTATATGCCGTTCCACCAGTTCCAATTGTAAAAAAAGTTAATTCATTTGCTATTGATTTAGCTGAAAAACTTCCAATTAAAAAAAGAGTGATAACTAATTTACTAAATATTTTTTTAAACATCTAAACTCCTTTATAGTTATTGTTTCTTAGAAATTAACTTACATCAGTTAAGAAATTTTCTAAACTAAATCTTTGATGTTTTTAAATTGTTCCAAAGCTCTGGGATTTGCTAATGCTTCTTTATTTTTTATAGGATTATTATCTATAATATTTTTTACAGCTAATTCCACAATTTTACCACTTTTTGTCCTTGGAATGTCATTTACAACTATTATTTTACTAGGAACATGTCTTGGAGATGCATTTTTTCGGATGTCTATTTTAATTTTGTTTATAAGATTGTCAGTTAATTTGTATTTTTGATTCATCACTACAAATAAAATAATTCTTACATCGTTGTTCCATGCTTGACCCACTACAATAGATTCTTTTATTTCTTTGAATTTTTCAACTTCAAAATAAATTTCAGCAGTGCCAAGTCTAACTCCACCTGGATTTAAAGTAGTGTCAGATCTTCCATAAATAACAAAACCATTATTTTTTTTCTTTTCAGAATAATCTCCATGATGCCAAGTATGTTTGTATTTATTAAAATAAGCTTCTTTAAACTTTAAATTATTTTTGTCATTCCAGAATTTTATAGGCATTGACGGAAAAGGTTTTTTACATACCAATTCACCTTTTTTGTTAAATATTGACCTCCCTTTTTCATCAAACACATCAACATCCATACCTAGACCCTTATTTTGAATTTCACCACAATTCACAGGTTGGTACAAATTTCCCAAAACAAAACACGAAACAATATCTGTACCTCCAGAAATAGAAGCTAAATGAACATTCTTTTTAATATTATTATAAATATATTTAAAACCATCATTTGATAAAGGAGAGCCTGTAGAGCAAATTGTTTTTAATTTCTTTAATTTATATTTAAATCTAAGTTTTGGTTTTGCTTTTTTTAATGCATCAATATATTTTGCACTAATACCAAAGAGGGTTACTTTTTCTTTATTTGCAATTTTTAATAGTAATTCTTCACTTTGATACATTGGAGATCCATCAAAAAGCACTATTGAAGCTTTAACTGACAGCACACTTACAAGCCAATTCCACATCATCCACCCACAAGTTGTAAAATAAAAAACATTATCACCTTCTTTTATATCACAGTGAAGTTGGTGCTCTTTTTTATGCTGAATTAAAACCCCTCCAGCTTTGTGACAAATACATTTTGGCTTACCCGTAGTTCCACTTGAATACAAAATTGCCAATTCATGTTCAAAGTCAAATTTTTTAAATTTATTTATAATTAAGCTTTTTTTATTTTTTATCTTTTTTAAAAAATTTATTTTTACCTTTTTAAATTTATTTTTATTAGTTAAATTTTTTTGACCAGGGTAATTAACGATAATTACTTGACTTATGGATGGAATTTTTTTTAAAATCTCAGTAAGACGATTTATTATATTTATTTCTTTTCCATTATAAAAATATTTATCAGTTATAAATAATATTTTTGGTTTAATTTGAGAAAATCTCTCTACAACACCTTTTGCTCCAAAATCTGGAGAACAGGATGACCATATAGCACCAATGGCTGAAGTAGCTAAAAATGCCTCAACTGTTTCAATTATATTTGGCATATAAGCACATACTCTGTCACCTTTTTTTATACTAACACTAATTAAAAAGCTGATAATTTTATTTATATTTAAATTAAGATCTTTCCAGCTTCTCTCTTCTCTAAAACCGTTTTCACTTATAAAAGTTGCAGCTTTGTCATTATTGTTTTTCGATAATAAATTTTCTGCAAAATTTAACTTTGATTTTGGTAAAAACAAATTTTTAAAAAATGTTTTAGATTTTTTAATCTTATTTTTTCCTTTCGTTCCTTTTATTTTAGAAAAATCCCAGAACAAGTCCCAAAAATCTTCAGAATTTTTTACAGACCAGTCATGAATTTCATTATAATTTTTTCTAAATTTTTTGTTTAATTTTTTTGAAATATATTTTTCAAATCGAAAAATTTCAGAATTTAAAATGGTTTTTTTATTTGCTTTCCAAAGTCTATTAGTCATTTAATTAATAAGAGTAAAAAATATTGAATTTATCACTACTATTTTAAAAATTTTAATTATTATACTTAAAATGAGAACATTTAACCTGTCGATTCGGCCTTGTTTTAGTCTATTTTTGTTCTTTAACGGTAACAATATCTAGTATTAGAAAAAAAAGATATACCAATCATAGATATGACAAAAAATAAAATCACAGCAGTTCTTGGACCAACCAACACTGGCAAAACACACTTAGCAATAGACACTATGCTTTCATTTGATAGTGGAATGATTGGTTTTCCATTAAGACTTTTAGCACGAGAAGTTTATGACAAGGTAATTAAAAAAATAAGCCTAGATAAAGTTGCTTTGATAACAGGTGAAGAGAAAATAATTCCATCTAACGCAAAGTATTTCTTATGCACTGTTGAATCAATGCCAATTGATAAAGATTTAGAGTTTGTTGGTGTTGATGAAATTCAAATGTGTGCTGATCATGAACGTGGGCATATCTTTACTGATCGATTGTTAAACATGAGAGGCACCAAATTAACAATGTTAATGGGATCAAGCACAATAAAAAAAATTATTTCTAAATTAAATGATGATGTTGAATTTATAAATCGCGAACGATTATCAAAGCTTACTTATGCAGGTCATAAAAAGATTTCAAGAATAAATAGAAAAACCGCAATAATAGCTTTTTCAGCTGAGGAAGTTTATGCAATAGCAGAATTAATTAGAAGGCAGAAGGGTGGTGCTGCAATTGTTATGGGATCCCTTAGTCCAAAAACTAGAAATGCCCAAGTTGAATTATATCAATCAGGAGATGTAGATTTTTTAGTTGCAACCGATGCCATAGGAATGGGTATCAACATGGATTTAGATTATGTATATTTTTCAAATTTAAAGAAGTTTGACGGAAAAAAACTTAGAAAACTTAACTTATCTGAAATAGGACAAATTGCAGGTAGAGCTGGCAGATATCTTAATGATGGAAGCTTTGGAATTACAGGAGATTGTAAGGAAATAAATGCAGAAGAAGTAGATTTATTAGAAAACCATAAATTCGAAGAGATAAGAACTTTATTTTGGAGAAATGCAAATCTGAATTTTAACAATCCTCGTAGTTTAATAAAATCTTTAGAAGAAAAACCTCAAAGAGAATGGTTAAGAAAAATTCATGAATGTGAAGATGAAAAGGCTTTAAAATTTTTTCTAAGAGATAAAAATCTTGAAAATATAGATTTCGATAGCAAAAAACTCAGTCTTCTTTGGGAATGTTGTCAGATACCAGATTTTGTTAAAAAAACATACGGAAATCATTATGAGGTAATTGAAAATGTTTTTAAATTTTTATCTAGTGAAAAAGGCAAAATAACTGATGAATTTATGAGATTGCAGCTTATGAAGTTGGATAAATTAGAGGGAAATGTAGATTCTTTATCAAATAGAATTGCAAATGTGAGAACTTGGTCTTATGTTTCAAATAAAAATAATTGGATCGAAAATCAAGAATATTGGATAGAAAAAACAAAACTCTTAGAAGATAGACTTTCAGATAGACTTCATGAAGAACTTACAAAAACTTTTATTGATAAAAGAGCAAGTATTCTTGCAAGAGGTTTAAAACAAGATATGGAATTTAAAACTGAGATATTAGAAAATAATGATGTCAAAATAGACAATCAATTCATTGGCAAAATTAATGGATTAAAACTTGAGCTTGATCTCAAAAAAGGTGCTCTTGAAACTGATATAAAGTCTCTAAAAAAAGCAGCAAGACAATCTATAGGACCAGAGTTAGAAAAAAGAATTCAAAACATAATTGATACTGGGTTAATTGAGCTTAAAGATGATTTCAAAATCTATTGGAATAATTTTGTAATAGCTAAACTTACATCTGGTCATGATTATTTAAGCCCAAATATTGATTTAGTTGTTGATGATATTCTTGAACAAGACCAAAAACAAAAACTAAATTTGTTTATTAAAAAATGGTTAAAAAATAAAATCGATACAGTTTTACAAAGTTTAGTAGATTTAAAAAATCTTAAAGAAAAAAAATCTTCAATAAAAGCACTAGCTTATCAATTGTATGAAAATAATGGTGTATTAAAAAGAGAGAATGTATCTGATTATTTAAAAAATTTAGAACAAGTTGATAGAAAAATTTTAAGAGATTTAGGTGTCAAATTTGGAAGATATCATATTTTTTTATATAAATTGATTAAACCTGAGCCTGTAACTATTCGAACTTTGTTATGGAAAAATTATCATCAAAAATATTTTAAGCTTAAACCTCCAACCTTTGGATTAAATTTCATTGATGACAATGATAATAAAAATAAAAATTTTATGCTATTATGTGGTTTTGAAAAGTTTGATAACTTTTTTGTAAGAATTGATATTTTAGAGAGATTATTTATGCAAATAATTAATTCTGGATCTGAGGAGAATAAAGAAATTAAATTAGTACCAGAAATGCTAAATCTTCTAGGATGTAGTAAAGATAATTTCAAAAAATTAATCATAAAAATGAACTATAAAGTTACAGAAAAAGAAGGTGAAATATTTTTTAGATATTTGCCTAAGAAAAAATTTAAAAAAACAAAAAATCAAAAAATAAAAACAGAAAATCCATTCGGGGTGCTTAAAAATTTAAATTTAAATTAGAAATGTTTTTTAACAAAAAAGATAAACAAGAAAATTCTACTAATTTAATAAAGGTCGGTGCGCTACTTATCCATACTGCTAAAATAGATGAAAATTATTCTGCTGAAGAAGAGGAAATCATCAAGAAAACACTTCTTGAACTTGGAGCAGAAAGTAATGATTTAAATGAATTAATAACTAAAGCAAAACAATATGAAGAGAACTCTAATCAAATATTAGACTTTACAAGAGAGATAAAAAATCTTGAAGAGACTGATAAAATTAAGATTATAAAATCACTTTGGAAGATCATTTACTCAAATAAAGACGCTGATATTTATGAAACAAATTTAATGAGAAGACTTGCAGGGTTGCTTTACATTGATAGTAAAGTAATGGGGGATATTAAAGAAGAAATTAAAAAAGAAAATTTGTAATGACTTATATCGTAAACGACAAATGCATAAAATGTAAATTAATGGATTGTGTTGAAGTCTGTCCAGTTGATTGCTTTTACGAAGGTAAAAATATGCTTGTAATTAAACCGGATGAGTGTATAGATTGTGGCGTTTGCGAGCCTGAATGCCCAGTTGATGCCATCACTGCTGATACTGAACCTGGCAGTGAAAAATGGTTAGAGATCAATAAACAATACTCTGAAATCTGGCCTAACATAAGTGAAAAAAAAGATCCACCATCGGATCATGAAAAATTTAAAAATGAGCAAAATAAGTTTGAAAAATATTTTAAAGAAAACCTTTAAAAAAGACTCTCCTAAAAAAAAAACTAAAAAAGTAACAAAAAAAGTCGCTAAAAAAGTTGCGAAAGCAAAAAAAGTTTTACCTAGGAAAACTGCAAACAAAACTACTAAAAAAAAAACTATATCTAAAACAAAAAAAGTTGAGAGTAAAAAAGTAGCTAATAATGTTACCCAGACTGCAGAGGTTAAAACAGATAATTTAAGAATTTCAAAAAGTAATGAAGTAAAACCTGAAATCAAAAAAGTTAAAAAGCAAGAGACTGAAAAAAAAGAATATAAAGTTAAAGATTACGTTGTTTATCCAAAGCATGGAGTTGGTCAAATTACTGAATTTAAAAAGATTAATATTGGTGGGATTGACGTCGAAACTTATGTGATAAAATTTGAAAAAGATAAAGCTAATGGAATGGTTCCTGTGAATAAACAATCACATCTTAGACCTCTAGCCACAATCAACCAGGTTAATAAATGTATTTCGATTTTAAAAAGTAAACCAAAAATCAAAAGATCAATGTGGAGTAGAAGAGCTCAAGAATATGAAGCAAAAATTTCCTCAGGAAAAATATATGAATTAGCTGAAGTAGTAAGAGATCTAAACAAAGGTGATGATCTTATGGTTGATCAATCTTACAGTGAAAGACAATTATTTGAAAAAGCTTATGAAAGAATTTTATCAGAATTTCAAATTGTTCTTGGAGTTTCTTTAGAAGATACACAAAAAAAATTGGATAAAGCTCTTAAAAGAAATTTAGGCGGTACACCACAACCTGCTCCTGTAGCACCAAAGACGACTACAGAATTGCCAACAGAAGAGCCAATTGGTGACACTGACGAAACTGATCCTATAGACGAATAAAAAAAAACGCCTCTCACACAAAAAGTTATGAGAAGCGTTTTTTGTAAAGATAACTAAGTGACTATCTTCTTCTTTTTTTAGCCTTCTTTTTAGCTTTTTTCTTAGCTTTTTTCTTAGTTTTCTTTGCCGCTTTTTTTCTTTTCTTAGGCATCTTTAGCTCCCTTATTTAGTTAAACGAATCAAGTTGATTCGTTGTTAACTTATTTTTATTTTTTTAAACAAGTTATGTCAAATCATTAATTAAAAACAAAAATTTACAAAAATAAAAATAAAAATTTAAAAAAAAATTAAATTTAACTTAATTCTCTTTGTTAAAAAAAGTTAATGTTTATGCGTTAAATAACTAATTATATTTTATTTTATTAATAAAGATTTTCTAATTCTTTTTTATATTCTTTAATAATTTTAAATCTTTTTAATTTTAATGTGGGCGTCATATATCCATTTTCAATTGAAAATTGATTATCAATAATAAAAAATTTTTTTATTTTTTCTATTTTACTTAGTTGTTTATTTATTTTTTCTATTTCTGCTTCAATAATTTTATTATCTATATCTTTAAAATTGTTATTGATTACTATTAGAGCAACTAAAAAAGGTTTGTTGTCACCATAAACTAATGCTTGTTCTATAAATTCTATTTTTGTTAATTCACTCTCTATTTTAACAGGCGAAATATTATCTCCACCAGGGGTAATCAAAATATCTTTCTTTCTATCTGTAATTTTGAGAAATCCATCTTCCAATATCCCAATATCACCAGTGTGTAACCATCCATTTTTAATAACATTGTTTGTCTCTAAAGTATTATTCCAGTAGCCCAACATTACATTTTCACCCTTAACCAATATCTCACCATCGTCTGCAATTTTTACATCATTTCCCTCAAATGGAGGGCCAACAGTATCTATTCTAATATCATTAATAGGATTGCAACTCACAACAGGTGATGTTTCTGTTAAACCATAACCTTGTAAAGTTGGTAATCCAATTGAATTTAAAAATACACCAACATTATAATCTAGAGCACCTCCTCCAGATATAAATGCTTTTAAATTTCCACCAAATTGAGATTTTATTTTTTTTCTTACCAATTTATCACAAACTAAATTTATAAATTTTTCATAGTTTGATAAATTTTCTTTTAAAAAATTTTTTCTTCCAATTTGTAAAGTTGAATTTATCAAAAACTTTTTTACACCTGTTGCTTTTTTAAAAGTTGAAGATATTTTTTGATATAAATTTTGATAAAATCTTGGCACTGCTGTCATTATATCTGGATTACAATCATTCATATTCTTGACAAGTTTATCTATACTTTCAGCATAAAAAATTCTTGCACCTACTGCTATTTGAACAAATTGTACTGTGTGTTCATATGAATGAGATAATGGCAGCCATGTAAGAAACTTGGGTTTGGTAGTTATAATTTCTCGGAGTAGTTTTGATGAACCTTCACAATTATTAAGAATACCTCCATGACTTAGCATCACGCCTTTGGGTTTCCTTGTGTACCAGATGTATAAATTATACATGAAATATCTTTTCTACTTATATCAATCTCTTTTAAATTCTTTTCTTTCTTATAGGTTCTTCTAAAAATTTCTTCTATATAAGTAACATTTTTATCTTCTATATTTTCAAAACTAATAACTTTTTTAATGAAAGAATATTTATTTATTAAATTATTAATTTTTTTAAATTGAATAGCATCAGAGACAATAACCACTGAAGGTTTACAATCTTCAATTAAAAATTCATAATCTCTTTCAACATAAGTTGTATAAGCAGGTACAGTTATTCCTTTTGATAACATTATGGCCAAGTCTGAAATCAACCACTCTGGTCTATTTTCTGAAATTAATAAACACCTATCATTATGACTAATATATTGATCAAGAAAAAATGAAAAATTTTGAATAGCATCATACGTTTGTTTCCAAGTAAAATTTAAAGTTTGGTTTTTTAGTGATTGTAAAAAAATTTCATTTTTATTTTCTAATTGATATCGATCAAAAAATAACTCTAAAAGGTTGTTATAATTCTCTAATTTCATAATTTTTGGTGGGCGAAGAGAGAATCGAACTCTCACTTCTTGCGAAACACGATTTTGAGTCGTGCGCGTCTACCAGTTCCGCCATTCGCCCTTATATAAAAATATAATTTAAATAGTATAAGAACTATAATTATATTAAAAAACAAAAAAATGTTTACACAACTTTATAATAAATGTCTTAAGTTAGCTGCTCATAAGAACTCTAACTATTTTTTAGGTATTATTTCTTTTTTAGAAAGTTCTTTTTTTCCAATCCCGCCAGATGTGATGATTGCACCCATGGCGATTGCAAAAAAGAAAGATTTTTTAAGAATTTTTTTAATAGCAACAATTTTTTCAGTTTTAGGTGGGATTTTTGGTTATGTACTTGGTGCCTTTTTTTTTGATTTCGCAATGACTATTGTTGAGTTTTATAATTACCAAGAAAAAGTGAATAACATAAAAAATGCTTTAGCTGAGGGAAGTGGATTTTATACATGGTTAGCTATTTTATTTTTAGCAGGATTTACTCCGCTACCTTATAAAGTTTTTACTATCACAAGTGGTTTGATCGGCTTTAATTTAATAGTTTTTATTTCTATAAGTCTTATTTCACGAGGACTTAGATTTTTTATAGTTTCCTACTTATCAGCAAAATTTGGGGATGCTTTTACGGACTATATGAACAAACATGGACAAAAATGGTTTACTATAACTGGCATCATTATAGTAATTATTGGAGCAATAATTTATTTGTTAAAAAAATTTCATGTTTAGTTTAACAAAACAACATTATTTACAAATTTTATTTACATTAAGCTGTTTGATTTTATTGTCGGCCTTAATTGTTGAATATGTTCTTGGCTATCAACCCTGCAATTTATGTATAATTGAAAGAATTCCATATGGACTTGCTATAATCATTTTAATTTTAAATAATTTTTTTAAGAAAGATCAATTATTTCATAATATTCTATTAATATTAGTGTTTTCATTTTCAATCATCATTTCAATATACCATTTTGGTATAGAGCAAGGTTTTATAGAAGAATCCACTGTATGCGCATCACAAAATATTGATTTGATGACTAGAGAACAAATTTTAAATTCATTAAAAGAATTAAATATTAGCTGCAAAAATGTAGCATTTAGGATTTTTGGTTTATCACTTACAACGTATAATTTATTTGCTAGCGTATTAATGTTAATAATGTCACTTAAAATTTTATTACTTACTAATAATCATGATATCAAAAAATAAAATTGAAGAATTTATTCGTGTAGATCACGCTGGTGAGAGGGGAGCTGTCAAAATATATGAAGGTCAACTTCTTGCTTTAAATACCTTAGTTAAAGACGAAAAATTAAAAAAGATAATTGAGGAAATGAAAGTTCACGAAAAAGAACATTGTGAATTTTTTGAAAAAGAGATTAAAAAAAGAAATATAAGACCAACCAAATTTTTACCTTTATGGGATTTGCTAGGTGTTACTCTAGGTTTTGGTTCCACACTTCTTGGAAAAAAAGCTGCAATGCTTTGCACTGCTTCAGTTGAAGAAGTAATTGATAAACATTATCAAAGTCAAATAAATCAATTAGACAAAACAGAAAAAGAATTAAAAAAAAATATAACTAAATTTAGAGAGGACGAACTGCACCACAAAGATATAGCATATGAAAAAGGTGCAACTAAAAAAGGTTGTTATTCAATCCTCGATAAAGTTATTAAAACTGGATCTAAAATTGCAATTAATATTTCTGAAAAAATCTAAACTTTTTTAATTTTCTAGCTCAACATCCCAATATAAATAATCCATCCAACTTTTGTGCAAATAATTTGGAGGAAAATGTTTTCCGTTTTTATGCAAATCTTCCGTGGATGGTTGAAATGGATGTTGATTTAATTTCATTCCAGAAAACTTAAGAAGTTTTCCACCTTTTTTCACATTACAAGTAGAACAGGCTGTTACAACATTATCCCAATTTGTTTCCCCACCTTTAGATCTAGGTAACAGATGATCAAACGTTAACTCTTCTCCACTTCCGCAGTATTGGCATGAAAAACGATCTCTTAAAAATACATTAAATCTCGTAAAGCTTGGTTTAGTTTGAGGAACTATATAACTTTTCAATGCTATGACACTTGGAAGCTTCATTTCAAAAGATGGACTTCTAATTTGTCTATCATAGTTACTAACAATAACTACACGATCTAAAAAAACAGATTTGACCGCATCCTGCCAAGACCAAAGAGAAAGTGGATAGTAACTTAAAGGTCTATAATCTGCATTCAATACAAGTGCAGGACATTTTTCAAGTGAAACACTTTGCTCAACAAAATCATTCATTAAAAAATCTTATAACAATTAAAAGCTGATATCAATGTTACTAATGTGTTAAATATTTTTTAAAATATAATTCAAAGCTATGCTAGATGCTTCAATTGGAATGTGATGTGCACAATTTTTAATAAGATGAGTTTCAACATTAACTTTCTCTCTCAGTAGAAAATCTTTTGCTTCCAATAAATGAGTGGGTGAAACAATATCATCTTGATCGCCATGAAGCAAAAGAACATTTGTATTATTTTTTTTTCTTAGTTTGAGATCTTCAGAATTAATTATCTTTCCTGAAAATCCGACAATACTACTAAAAGACTTCTCGGCTGTGAGACCTACATTTATTGACATCATACATCCTTGACTAAATCCAGATAAACAAATTTGATTATTTTCAAGTTTATATTCTTCTTTAATTTCATCTAAAAATTTATTAATTTTTTTTTCCGCTTTTAAAGACTCATCCAAAATATATTTTGGATCATCTTTTGTTAAATCAAACCATTGGTAACCAGATGGATTTATTGAACATTGTTCATGACCATTTGGACAAATGAAAACTGTATTTGGTAAATGTCTTTTCCAATTTAGTGTAAGCATGCTTATGTCTTTACCGTCACCACCATATCCATGAAATAAAACAACAATATTATTAATTTTATTGTTTTTTTCTGGTTTTATAATTGTGCTTTCAAGACAAAATGTCATAAATAAATTTAATATGTTTTTTATTTTAATAAACACTCTACAATAAAATTATGTTTACAGGAATATTTGTTAAAATTTTATCAATTGTTCTTTTGCTTGCAGTCGGCATAGTTCTCATTCTTGGAATTGGCACATTGTTTAAAGGCGGGAGTACAAGTAAAAAATACTCCAATAAATTAATGCAGCTTAGAGTGCTATTACAATTTATTGCAATAATTCTTCTAATAGTTTTTGCTTATTTTTTTAAAAATTAATTATAATTTTTAATCCATCTTATAAATTCTTTATCTAAAAAATCTATCGAACCGATGACTCTTGCAAATTCCTTACCTTCTTTATTAAATAAAATTGTTGTTGGTACTCCCCGTAGACCTAAATCTTTGGCCAATGTTTTTGGATTATCAAAATAAATATTTAAATTTTTAATATCTAAATCTTTAAAAAATTGGTCAGATTTTTTGAAACTATCTTTTCCTATATTAATTGGAAATATTTCAATATTACTCAGCTCTGGTGTCAATTTTAATCCATCAAGTGAAGGCATTTCTTCTTTGCAAGGTGCGCACCAAGTAGCCCAAAAATTCAATAATACTAATTTTCCTCTTAATTCAGATAAATTTATAATTTTTTCATTAGCATCAAGGAAAGTAATATTTTCATACGTTTTTAATTCTTTATTGATGATAAGATTTTTGATTTTTGGAAAATCATCAGCTATTGCATGAGAAATAAAGAAAATAAAAATTACTAAAAATCTCATATTTAATAGGTATAAGTAATTATCATGGCTAAAAATAAAAACAACCAAGCAATTTGGAATACTAGAATAAAGAAAAAAGCCTCTACACTTTTTGCTAAAGTTGGTAGCTCAATTGATATTGATAAAAGATTATACAAGGAAGATATCCGTGGCTCAATTGTCCATGTTGAAATGCTTTTCAAACAAAAAATAATATCTTTTAAGGTTAAAAATAAAATTATTTATGGATTGCAAAAAATAGAAAAGCAAATTTCAAAAAATAATTTTGAATTTAATAAAAAATATGAAGATATTCACATGAATATTGAGAAACAACTTTTTCAAATGATAGGAGAAGAGGCTGGCTATATTCATACTGCAAGATCAAGAAATGATCAGGTAATTACTGATTTTAAATTATGGATAAAGTCAGCTACCAAAGAAATTAATACAAATATCGAAAAAATTATTAAATCAACTCTAAAACTATCAGAAAAAAATATTGAAACTATAATGCCTGGTTTTACTCATCTGAAAAATGCTCAACCAATTTCATTGGCACATTACTTCATGGCTTATGTGGAAATTTTTAAAAGAGATAAGAAAAGATTTACCAATAACCTAGACAATTTAAATGAATGTCCACTCGGTGTAGCAGCACTTTCAGGAACTTCATTTAATATTGATAGGCATTATTCTTCAAATAAACTTGGTTTCAATCAACCAACTAATAATTCAATAGATACAGTATCAGATAGAGATTTTGTATTGGATTTCCTTTATTGCGTATCTGTTTGTTCGATGCATATTTCAAGAATTGCAGAAGAATTAATCATTTGGAACTCAGATGGTTTAAATTTAATTCACCTATCAGACAAAGTTGTAACTGGGTCTTCTATAATGCCACAAAAAAAGAACCCTGATCTGCTTGAATATTTAAGAGGTAAATCTGGAATTTCATTTGGAAATTTATTTTCGATGTTAACAATACTTAAGGGTTTGCCCTTATCTTACTTTAAGGATATGCAAGATGATAAGGAAATAGTTTTTAAATCGTACGATACATTAATCAATTGTTTAATGATATTTGATGAAATTTTAAAAAATATCACTCCCAATAAAAAGAAAATGCTAGAATTAGCTAATTCAGGTTTTATTACAGCCACTGATCTGGCTGATTATTTAGTAAAAAATCATACAATGTCTTTTAGAAAAGCATACCAAAAAACTGCAGAGATTGTGAATTATGCAGAAAAGAAGAAGAAAAAGTTAAATGATTTAAAAATTGAAGAATTAAAAAAAATTGAACCAAAATTAACAAGTGAAGTTTTAAAAGTTTTTGACTTAAGAAATTCAATAAATTCAAAAAAATCTTATGGAGGAACATCTTTTGAAAACATAAAAAGAATGATAATGAAATACAAAAAGGATAAATGATAAAAAAAATTTATATATTGCTGTTTATCTCTATTCTAATTTGCTCTTGTGGTAAAAAAGGAGACCCAGTTTACAAAGATGATAATCAAAATGTAGAGAAGAAAAGTATCCAAATAACTACATTTTCATGATTTATAAAAAAAATAAACTTACTATAGACCGTTTGGATATAGGCAATATTGCAAAAAAATTTAAAACACCTATTTATTGTTATTCTCTAAAAACAATTGAAGCTAATATTCAAAATATTAAATCACATTTCAAAAGTATAAACCCTCTAATATGTTATGCAGTAAAAGCTAATTCTAATTTAGGAATTTTAAGAGAAATAAAAAAAAATAACCTTGGTGCAGACGTTGTATCAGTTGGTGAGTTAATGAAAGCTCTTAAAGCAGGAATCAGCCCTAAAAAGATTGTATTTTCTGGAGTTGGAAAAACTTATGAAGAAATTGAATATGCAATAAATAGAAACATACTTTTGATAAATACAGAGTCTAAAAGTGAAATATTGCAAATAGAAAAAATTGCTAAAAAGAAAAAAAAAATTGTTAATATAGGGATCAGACTTAATCCAAATACAGATGCTAAAACTTTAAGCCAAATATCAACAGGTAAAAAAGAAAATAAGTTTGGTGTAGCTCAAAAAACATTTCTACAATTAGTCAATATGGCAAAGAAATCTAAAAGTCTTAATTTGAAGTGTTTAAGCGTACACATTGGTAGCCAGATTCTTAGTCATAAACCCTATCAAAAAATGCTTGGTGTAGTAAGCAAAGTAATAAAGCTGTCAAATTATAAGTTTGAATATGTTGATTTAGGAGGAGGAATGGGAATTGATTATAATCATGATCATTCTAAATTAGATTTAAAAAAATACTCCACAGAAATAAAAAAATTTTTAAAGACTAATAAATGTAAAATTATATTTGAACCTGGAAGATCTATAGTTGGAAATTCTAGTATTTTAATAACTAAGATTATTTATATCAAAGAGGGATTTAAAAAAGATTTTATAATTTTAGATGCTGCCATGAATGATTTGATGAGACCTGCTTTGTATGGTGCAAAACATAAAATTATTCCTCTAAACAAAATTAAAAAAATATCAAAAAAAAGTTATGAATTTGTTGGCCCTGTATGTGAAAGCACTGACACTTTTTCAACAATCAAAAGATATCAAAAATTGAACGAAAAAGATTATCTGGCCATTTGTGATGTTGGTGCTTATGGAATGTCTTTAGCTTCGAATTATAACCTTAGACCAAAACCATTGGAAATTTTAATCAAAAATTCAAAAGTTCAGATCTTAAATAAGAGACAAAAAATATCTGATTTAATATAATATTCAAAATAATGTTAAGAAATATTATATTTTCTATAATTTTTTTTTCAGGAATTATTTTTATATCAATTGTATTCCTACCAGCATTAATTTTACCTCAAAAAATAGTTTTAATTGGGGGTAAATTAATGGGTTATTGGACGGGTTTTTGTCTCAAAAATATTTTATCAGTGAAAATAAAAATCCTAGGCTCAGAAAATATTATTGAAAATGAAAAATTTTTTATTGCAGCTTCTCATCAATCAATGTTTGAAACATTTTACTTACAAACAATTTTTAATTCACCTGTATTTATTTTAAAAAGAGAGCTTATTTTAATCCCTATTTTTGGATGGTATCTAAAAAAGATAGGATCAATTTCTATAAAAAGAAATAAGGTTACAAAAGATAATTTAAGTTTTTTTGAAGATGTATCAAAAATAATAAATAAAAGTGAAAGACCTTTAATAATTTTTCCGCAAGGAACTAGGGTTAACCCAGAGGAAAGACCAGCTTTTAAAAAAGGTGTAGGCAGGATCTATGATGAGTTGAAAATTTCTTGTCAACCAGTAGCAATAAACTCTGGTTATGTTTGGCCCAAAAAAGGTCTAAAACAATCAAAAAAAGATATTACAATATCTATATTACCTAAAATAACACTAGGAATGGATAAAAATGAATTTACGAGAGAATTAGAAAAAAAAATTTACAATGAATTAGATAGGGTTAATTAACCCTTCATAGGCATAACAACATAAATACTATCAAAATCTGAAGGATCTTTAATTAAAGCTGGTGATCCAGTATCATTGAAATAAATCTCAATTTTTTCGCCATCTAATTGGGAGGCAACGTCAATTAGATATCGTGAATTAAAACTTATCTCTAAATCATGGTCAAATTTTACACTAAGTGTTTCATTACCATTCCCACTGTTAGTGTTATTTACTGAAAGATTTAATGCATCTTTTGTTAAGTTAAATTTAACACCATCTTTTTTATCTAAAGACACCGAAGCTACACGATCAACTGAACCTAAAAATGATTTTAAATCTATTTCAAGTTTTTTTTGATTATTCTTAGGAATTACTTGAATATAATTTGGAAATTTTCCATCAATTAATTTTGAAATCAAAATACTATTATCTAGCTCAAATTTAATTTTAGATTTTACATTAGATATTTTAACATCACCATCATAGTTATCTAAAAGAGAAACCAGCTGAAATATTGTTTTCTTTGGCAAAATAATTGGCTCAAAGTTAATTTTTTCATGGAGTCGTATCTTTGAAATAGACATTCTATGACTGTCTGTAGCAACTGATGTTAAGTAATTTTTATCTTCTACTTCAGTTTGATGAAAATATATCCCACTCAAATAATGTCTAGTTTCATCATTAGAAACTGAAAATTTACATTTATTAAGAAGTTTTAATAAACTTTTTGAATTAATTGAAAACTCATTTTCATTAAAATTTTCATCAGTAAGTGGAAATTCAGAGTGACTTATACAATTTAAATTAAAAATTGATTTTTCAGACTCTAATTGCAATTTACTTGTGTCTGACAATGATAAATTAATTTTTTTCCCCGAGGAAAATTTTCTCACAATATCATACATAATTGATGATGTAGTTGTTGTCTTACCTTCTTCAACTACTTCAATATTTTTAATTTGATGAATAAAAATTAAATCTAAGTCAGTTGCTGTAATAGTTAACTTCGAACTACTTGCATCAAGTAAAACATTTGAAAGAATTGGAAGAGTGCTTCTTTTTTCTATGACACCTTGGCAATAACTTAGTGCTTGTTGTAGATCTTGCTGGTTTACGTTAAATTTCATTATCTTTATTATTATATAATATCTGATTTTTTAACTTATTTATATTTTCTACCATCTCCGGATCTTTTTCTTTAAGCTTTTCTATCGTTTTAACAGAATGAATAATTGTTGTATGATCTCTGTTCGAAAACTCTCTTCCAATTTCAGGTAATGATTTCGAGGTTAAAATTTTAGTCAAATATATCGCTGTTTGTCTTGGTCTCACAAGATATCTTGATCTTCTAGAAGACAACATTTCATTTTTACTTATTTTGAAAAACCTGCATACAAGTGTTTGTATTAAATCAATCGTCACCTTGTTTTCAGATATATTTAAAAGGTCTTTTAGAACAACTTTTGTCTCAGCTAAATTTGGTGCTTTATTATAAATTCTAGAAAATGAAATTATTCTATTTATTGCTCCAACAAGCTCTCTAATACTGGTAGTGATTTCAGTGCTTATATATTCTTGAATTTCTTTTGAAATATTAATCTGATCTGAATATAATTTATTGAGTTCTTCTGTTTTTTGGATAACTATTTTTTTTCTTAATTCGTAATCTGGTTTTTGTATATCAACCACCAAACCTCCAGAGAATCTTGATTTTATTCTCTCTTGAATTCTAGATAATTTGTTAGGCGCCCTGTCTGCAGAAACAATTATCTGTGATCCTTTATCAAGCAAAGCGTTAAAGGTATGAAAGAATTCTTCCTGCATTGCTTCTTTGCCATTCATAAATTGAATATCATCAATCAACAAAATATCAGTATTTCTGAAGTATTCTTTAAATTTTACCATGTCATTTGTTTTTATAGATTTAACAAATTGATACATAAATCTTTCAGCAGAAATAAACATTACCTTGTTATTTTTTTTTAATTCTAAACCAATTGAATTCAACAAATGAGTTTTTCCCATTCCTACACCGCCGTAAATATATAACGGATTATAATGAGATATATTTTCAGAAACTTTTATAGAGGCCTCATATGCTAATTTGTTGCTTGAACCAGTAAGAAAATTGTCAAATCTTTTATTTGGATCTATTCTATTATATTGAAGATACGAGTCTTTGATAAAAGAAACATTTTTATCATTAATTGTGTCTTTGGTGATCTCCTCGCCAACATCTTTCTTGCTTGATTTTAATTCTGCAATTTTAAATTCTATTCTAATTATATCTTTTTTATGGGCTTTAATAATCTGTAATATTTGATCTAAATACCTTGATGTAATCCAATCTCTAATAAATCTTGTTGGAACTGTTAACAGAATGTAATTATTAAACTCTTCAACAAAATTAATTTTTTTAAGCCAACTTTCATAAATCTCAACACCAAGTTTATTTTTCATTTGAGACTGAATTAAACTCCAGTCCAAATTATTTTGATTTAATGTTTCTATATTTTTATTTGTAGTTGTGTTGTTCATTTCTTTTTTGGAAGAGGCTCCACTTAGACCTATCTAAAAATATTTTCAAGATATAAATTTTAAAATTAAAAAATAAATTAAATCTGAAAGTGTAGAGATTTTTGTCACATAAAAAAAAATTCTTTTGACAATAATATTTTTATTATTCTAGTGGAAATAAAACTTCAGGTTGGATTTAAACTATTAATTTATTTACCAAATCTAAATATTGATTAAATGCTTCCATTCAATCTACATTAAGCGTGTTGTTAAAGTTGAATCAACTTCAAGTTATAAACTTATAGCGAGGATATTTTTTTAGTAATTCTAGAAACGTTTCTAGAGGCGTTTTGTTTTTTTATAATCCCAGATTTTGCAATTTTCATAAGCTCAGAATTCAATTTAGGCAAGAATTTAAGAGCCTCATCTTTTTTCTTATCTACAA
Organism: Candidatus Pelagibacter sp. HIMB1505; assembly: GCF_052047915.1. Classification (NCBI taxonomy): domain Bacteria; kingdom Pseudomonadati; phylum Pseudomonadota; class Alphaproteobacteria; order Candidatus Pelagibacterales; family Candidatus Pelagibacteraceae; genus Candidatus Pelagibacter; species Candidatus Pelagibacter sp. HIMB1505. Next base: position 175,538 of record NZ_JBNAIR010000001.1, read on the forward strand.
TCAGAAGGTTCATTTTCTTTAGAGCATTTCTATATCTGCTTTTTCTAGCTTTATTAACTGCAGTTTGTTTGGAAATTCTTCTAATTCTTTTAATTGCTGATTTTGTGTTAGCCATATGCGCAGGGGTATAGCTTGAGAATTTATATCGGTCAATCAAATAATTATTTAAATTTGACAGTAATTACAAAAAAAAGTTGATCTGTTAGCGATTACTTTTTTTATTATTATTCCATCGCAATTAAATCTTTTACAACACTCTCCTTCTCTTTGATAAACTTTAAAACTATCTTGAAAACCTCCTTTACTACCATCTGTGTTTTTAAAATCTCTAATGCTAGAACCACCTTTATTAATTGCATTCAAAAGAACTTTTTTAGAGTTAGATATTATTTGACTACATTCTTTTTTGTTAAGAGATTTAATCTTTTTACTAGGGTTAACTCTACTTAAAAATAAAATCTCACTTGCATAAATATTACCAATTCCTGAAACAAATTTTTGATCAATTAATAAATCTTTAATGGTTTTTAATTTATTTTGAATAAATTTTTTAAAATATTTTAAATTAAATTTGTTATCAAATGGTTCTGGTCCTAGATGAATAAATCTTTTTTTTAAATCTCTATTGTTTTCAATTATTTGAAAAAAACCAAATCTTCTTGGATCATTATAAATAACTTTGAAATTATCAAAAATAATTTCTACATGATTATGTTTTTTTGGTAAAAATGGTGAATTGTAAAAACTTAAGTTAGTAACATCTTTTTTATCCTTAAAATCAATTAAATGAATTGTACCTGACATCCCAAGATGAACTACACAAAATTGATTATTTGAGAGATAAATAATTAAATATTTTGAAAACCTTGAAACTTTAACAATAGTTTTATTTTCCAAAAATTTCTCAAAACCTCTAGGGATTTTAAATCTTAAACTTCTATTTCTTATAATTACTTTTTTTACCTTTTTTTTTTGAATCTTTTTATCTAGAGATTGTCTTACTATTTCTACTTCTGGTAATTCTGGCATTTAATACTATATTGATTGTATAAAATATTTTATGCAACAATATCTCCAAAATAAAAAAGGGCTAGTCCAAAGTGTCTTTGACAAAGTGTATGATAAATATGATCTAATGAATGACTTTATGTCATTAGGCGTTCATAGAGTGTGGAAAAAGAATTTGATTAATATGATGAATCCTTCTTTTAATAGCACCTTGATTGATGTTGCTTGTGGTACTGGTGATATTGGAAAATTATTTCTAGATAATACTAAATCTGACAATTTAATTTACTGTGTAGATCCTAATAAAGGCATGATTGCTAAGGGAAAAGAAAAATTAAAGAGTTATAAAAACATTAAATGGGTAATTGCTCCAGCAGAAGATATACCTGCTCAAAAAAATTGTTTTGATTTTTATACTATTAGTTTTGGCTTAAGAAACACAAAAAATATTAACAAGGCCCTTGCAGAAGCTCATAGGGTTTTAAAACCTGGTGGTAGATTTTTATGTTTAGAATTTTCAAAGATATTAAACTCTAATTTAGATTTTTTTTACAAAAATTATTCAAAACTTATTCCATTAGTGGGTGGTCTAGTCGTTGGTGAAAAAGAACCTTATGAATATTTAGTAAAAAGTATTGAAAATTTTGTTAATCAAGAAGAATTAATTGCATTAATGGAACAAAATGATTTTAAAAAGTGCTCATACCGTAATTTATCTGGAGGGATTGTTTCAATTCATAGTGGCTGGAAATACTAATGATAAAAAAATTAATCATACTTTTCAAACTTGGAAGAAAAGTTGCTAAATCAGATATTCTTAAAATTACATCAAAATTTAAAGAACCTCCCTTAGCAGTAAAAGTTTTATTTAAAATTTTAGCATTTTCTTTTTCAGAAAAAAAACATTTAAATATAGACCAAGATGAGGGTCAAAGATTATCAAGCTCATTAGAATCAATGGGCACAACTTTTATTAAACTTGGGCAATTTTTAGCAACTAGACCTGATATAATTGGTGAAGAACTATCAAAAAAATTAGAAAATTTACAAGATAGACTTCCTCCATTTTCAATCTATCAAGCTAAAGAAATTATAAAAAAAGATCTTGGTGAAGAAACCTATAATTCTATAATTAATTTAAGTGAGCCTGTAGCAGCAGCATCTATTGCACAAGTACACAAAGCACAAATAGATGACAATGGAACTATTAAAGACGTTGCAATTAAAATCTTAAGACCGGATATTAAGAAAATCTTTAATGAAGAGATTGATGCAATGATGCTCTTTGCTTTTTTAATTGAATCTATTGTAAAAAAAACCCAAAGGTTAAAGTTAGTTGAAGTTGTTTTTTTATTAAAGGAAATCACTAATTTAGAAATGGATCTTAGATTTGAAGCCGCAGCTGCGAATGAATATGCAGAAAATACAAAAAATGATGCTGGTTTTAGAGTACCTCAAATCTATTGGAATTTCACAAGTGAAAATGTAATGACATTAGATTGGATTGATGGTGTTTCAATCAGAGAGACTGATGAACTTAAAAAACAAAATATCGATACAAATAAAATTGCTGAAGATATAATTCAACATTTTTTAAGACATGCCGTAAGAGATGGTTTTTTTCATGCAGATATGCATCAGGGAAATATATTTGTAGATACTAACGGTCAAATTGTGCCTATTGATTTTGGAATAATGGGTCGTTTGGATAAAATGAGTAAAAGATTTTTGGCTGAAATCTTATTTGGTTTTATTCAGAGAGATTATAAAAAAGTTGCTGAAGTTCATTTAATTGCAGGCTTGGTACCTAAAGAAGTACCAATAGATGATCTGGCTCAGGCTTTAAGATCAATTGGAGAGCCAATTTTTGGTCAGGCTGTTAAAGACATTTCAGGTGGTAAACTTCTTAAACAGTTGTTTGATGTTACTGAAAAATTTAATATGCAAACTCAACCGCAGTTATTAATGTTACAAAAGACAATGGTTGTAGTTGAGGGGGTTGCAAGGAAACTAAACCCGGAAACAAATATTTGGACAACCTCTAAACCAGTTTTAGAAAGCTGGTTAAGAGAAACAAAAGATCCTTTGAATACAATTAATGAAACTCTTCAAAATACCTCTGAAGTAATTAAAAGATTGCCAGACTTTCCAGAAATCATGGATAAGGCAAATCAAGCTCTAACGTATTTAGCAAGTGGACAAATACCTCAAAACTCAAATTCTTTTACGGCTTTAAATAATAAGAAGTCTGAAATGATTGCATTTAGAAATCAATCTATTATTGGAATTTTAGCAGTTGTAATTATTGGTTTATTAGTATTTTAATTCCTTCGATGAAAAATCTAAAAGATAAAAAAATATTATTAATCATTTGTGGTGGAATTTCAGCTTATAAAAGTCTTGAAACAATAAGAATTCTTAAAAGAAATGGTTGTGAAATTAAAACAATACTGACTAAAAGTGCTAAAGAATTTGTAACACCGTTATCAGTAGCCTCATTATCTCAGGGAAAAGTTTATGAAGATTTGTTTAATGTAGAAAATGAAGCAGAAATGGATCACATTGCATTATCTAGATGGGCTGATCTAATTCTAGTAGAGCCTGCTACAGCAAATACAATTTCGAAACTTGCAAAAGGTGCATCTGAAGACTTGGCATCAACAGTAATTTTAGCCTCAAATAAACCAATTTTTTTATGCCCAGCAATGAATGTGAGAATGTGGGAACATCCTTCATTAAAAGAAAACTTGGAAATTCTAAAGTCATATACCTACAAAATAATTGGGCCTCAGATTGGAGAAATGGCCTGTGGAGAATACGGTGAAGGCAAAATGACTGAGCCAATAGACATTGTTAATAAAATTAATGATTATTTGTATTTCATTAATAAGAATAAAAAACTTAAAGCATTAGTTACTGCAGGACCAACTCGTGAATATATAGATCCGGTAAGATTTATCACTAATAAATCAAGTGGCAAACAAGGTTATGAGTTAGCAAAATCATTATCTAGAAATGGATATCAAACAACTTTAATCTCAGGACCAACTAATCTTGAAATTGAGAGTGAAGTAAAAGTTATAAAAGTAGAGACTGCTGAAGAGATGTTTAAAGAAACTCAAAAAAACTTGCCAGTTGATGTAGCTATTTTTTCTGCTGCTGTAGCTGATTTTAAAGTCCATGAAAAAAGTAATTTGAAAATTAAAAAAAGTGATGAACTTACAATTAAATTAGAAAAAAATGTTGATATTTTGAATTATATTTCAAATCACAATTCAATGCGTCCTAAATTAGTGGTTGGCTTTGCTGCAGAAACTAACGATTTAGAAAAAAATGCAATACAAAAACTAAAAAATAAAAATTGTGATATTATTATTGGCAATGACGTTTCTAACAAGAAAATAGGTTTTGATTCTAATTTAAATGAAGTAACAATCTTTTACAAAAATAATAAACAGGAAAAATTATTTGCTAAAAGCAAAACCTTAATATCTGAAGAAATAGTTGAAAGAATTAATAATCAATTAAATTAATGGTAAAAGTTTTAATTAAAAAACTCTCATCAGATGTAGAGCTGCCTTCATATAAAACTTCTGGTGCATCAGGTATGGATTTGATGGCTCACATCAAATCACCTATAATTATTAAACCAAAAACATCGGAATTAATTCCAACTGGTTTATCAGTGGCGTTTTCTGAAGAATACGAAATACAAATAAGACCAAGATCCGGATTGGCGGCTAAAAACAATATAAGTGTGCTAAATACCCCCGGCACAATTGACAGCGATTATCGTGGAGAATTAAAGATTATTATTTACAATCATGGAAACGAAGATTTTACAGTTAACAACAGTGATCGTATTGCTCAAATGATTTTAACACCTGTAGTAAAAATGGAGCTTCAGGAAACAGATGAACTACCTGAGACTTTAAGAGGTGAGGGCGGTTTTGGCTCAACAGGAAAATGAAAAAATCACTTAACAAAAGTGAAATTGAGAGATTTTCAAGACAAATAATACTCAAAGATATTGGTTCAAAAGGCCAAGAAAAAATAAAAGAAGCAAAAGTTTTTATTGTTGGTGCTGGTGGCTTAGGTTGCCCAGTAGCTGAATTTCTTACTAGAGCTGGTGTAGGAAAAATTGGAATTATTGATGATGATGTTGTTGATATTTCTAACATCCATCGTCAAAGCCTTTATGACATTAAGGATCTTAAAAATTCGAAAGTTAAATCTATTAAGGAAAAATTAAAAAAAATTAATCCTAATACGATTGTTAAAACTTTTAATTCAAAACTTAATGAAAAAAATGCTTTAAAAATAGTCAAAGATTATGAATATGTTGTTGATGGAAGTGATAATTTTAAAACTAAATTTTTAGTTAATGATACTGCTTTAAAACTTAAAAAACACTTAGTAGTTGGCGCAATAAGTAAATTTGATGGGCATTTGTTTACTTATGATTTTAAAACTAAAAAAACACCGTGCTTAAGATGTTTCTTTCAAGAAGATAAAATTTCTGATGATATCTTAAACTGTGAATATGAAGGTGTGCTTGGAACTGTTGCTGGAATTTTGGGTACATTGCAAGCTAATGAAGTTTTAAAACAAATATTGAGTATTGGACAAAATCTTAATGGAAAAATACTAATATTAGACTTATTAAATCTTAGCTTCAGAAAAGCAAAAATTTTAAAACAAAAAAAATGTATATGTTAAAAAATAATTTCATTATTTTATTAATAACATTTATTTTTTTTCAAATTTCTAACTTAGCAAGTGAAGAAAAATTTTTATCTTTAAAAAAGAGCAAAGTTAATGTTAGATATGGACCTAGTTTTGAATCTCCCATAAAATTTATATATAAAAAAATTAATCTCCCCATCAAACAAATTGATGAAAAAGAAAATTTCAGAAGAATAATAGATTACAAAAAAAATAGTGGGTGGATACACGTATCTCAGTTAAAAAAAATCAATTCAGTAATTACAACTAATGACAAAATATTATTTAAAAAACCTACAATTTTTTCAGAACCTATTGCTAATATAAAACAAGGTAGATTATTAATTGTTCAAAAATGTAAGGATGAGTGGTGTAATGTAAAAACTGATGATTTTAAAGGATGGATTGATAAAAAAAATCTATGGGGCTCTACTAACTAAAGTCTGCAGATAAAGATTTTATTGTAACATCTGCTAATTTAGTTGTGTGTGAGTATTCGGCATGATCAATTCCCACTTCAATTTCTGAGCTGTTTTTAAATTTTACAATCTGCTCATCAGTAAATTTAAAATGAATAAACTGAACTGAAGAAGCTTTACCTTCAGCAGAAGTTCTATCAACATCTTCTTCTGGAACTGCTTTTATTTTTTCACCTTCCACTTTCATAAAAACTTTTTCTTCTATTCCACCAACTTTTCCAAGAAAAGCTGCCCTTGAAACTGGATTATCTATTTCAAACATTAAAGTTGCTGTTAGCTCTTTTCCATTTGGAACTAAAGGATTATATGCAGCAAGCTCATCTTTTAATTGCTCTTCACCACCTTTTTCTATGTAAAGCATTTCTTGAACTTGCGCTAACATTGTTTCATAACTTTCAAAATAAAATGTTGCATATGGTCCAAGTGCAACTCTTCTATCTTTTTTAAAATCAACAATATTTTTTCTTAGCTCTCTTCTGTTTTTTGTATAAACATCTAAGGGCATTATATCCTCTTTTGAAATTTCTCTTTTTTCTTTTGACATGATCATAATCTATAACTTTTTGCTACTAATTCGATAGGATGTAGTGCCTCATCATTTGCGATATTTGTATCAGCTTCAAGTTGTTTTAAATGTTTACCAGCCAACGGACAATCTGACGCCATATATTTATTATTTTTAGTTTTGATTTGTCTTGCAGTTGGTCTGCCTACTTTTCTGGCAAGATCATGTGTATCTTTCATAACTCCAAAAGTTCCTCCATGACCAGCACATCTTTCTACTACATCAATTTTAATGTTTGGTATTAATTTAAGCATGTCTCTAGCTTTAATACCCATATTCTGAGCTCTTGCATGGCATGCATGATGGACTGTTACGCCCCCATCAATTTCTTGAAGGCCATCAGCTAGACCCTCGTTATTTGCAATATCAACTACATATTCATCAATATCCATAACATTTTGAGATAATTTTTTAACCTTCTCATCATTTGGTAATAATAATGGCCATTCAAATTTTAACATCAAACCGCAACTGGCAGTTAAGGTTATCACCTTATACCCCTTATCAATCCAATGGATTAGATCATTAGAAACTTTTTTTGCTTGCTCAACAACTTTTGGTAAATCTGCTTGCTCTAAAAAAGGCATTCCACAGCAACCCGGGTAAGCTTCCTGAACCTCTACATCATTTTTTTTAAGTACTTTTAATGCTGCAACACCAGTATCTTTTTTATTAAAATTTACAAAACAAGTTGAATAAATAACAACTTTTCTATCTTTTGATGAAGTTTCATAAGTAATTTTATCTTTATTTTTTTTGAAAAAATTTGAAAACGTTTCTGAGTTATATTTTGGCAACTGAACTCTTTTATCTATTCCTGAAATTATTTCTAAAATTTTTCTAATAAATGTATTTTTAACATCAGATGCCCAGTTAATTATTTTTGAAAATAAAACCCCAAATTTAGCATTTCTATCTATTTTAGCTAACTGTGCAGGCACTGCTGGAAGCTTTCCAAGTTTTTTTTGTGCTGTTCTATATCTCAACATCAAATGTGGAAAATCTAAATCAAATTGATGTGGAGGCACGTATGGGCACTTTGTCATAAAACACATGTCACACAAAGTACATGCATCTACTACTGGAGCAAATTGATCACTAGATAGACTATCTACATCCTCATTTTCTGACTCATCAATCATGTCAAATAACTTTGGAAAAGAATCACATAAGTTGAAACATCTTCTGCATCCATGGCAAATGTCAAAAGCTCTTCTCATTTCAGCATCTAGTTTTTCTGGGTTTAGAAAATCTGGATGCTCAAAATCTATTGGATGCCTTATTGGTGCTTCTGTGCTTCCTTCTTTGCTCATATAATTAAATTACCTACTATTAATAATGATAAAGAAACAATTAATACTGGTTCGTTTAACCAATCTTTTAAAGTTTGTATAATTTGCTCTACCATTTTTATAAATTATTAAGAATTTTGAAAATTTATTTAGCGGGCAAGTAAATATGCCCGCTAAAAAGAATTAATTAGCTAATAGACTCTAAAGTTTTTTGGAATTTACCAGCATGAGATTTTTCAGCTTTTGCTAAAGTTTCAAACCAATCAGCAATTTCTTCAAAACCCTCTTCTCTAGCAGTTTTAGCCATACCTGGGTACATGTCAGTGTACTCATGAGTTTCACCAGCTACTGCAGATTCTAAGTTTGCTTTAGTTTCACCAATTGGTTTACCAGTTGCTGGGTCACCAACTTGCTCTAAATACTCAAGGTGTCCGTGTGCGTGACCAGTTTCACCTTCTGCAGTTGATCTAAATACTGAAGCAACATCATTGTATCCTTCGATGTCAGCTTTTTGTGCGAAATAAAGATATCTTCTGTTAGCTTGACTTTCACCAGCAAAAGCTTCTTTTAAGTTTTCTTCTGTTTTAGTTCCTTTTAATGACATTTTATTCTCCTTAATTTAATGTGTAGGACATATAGTTGTTAAAACCATAATGTCAACAGTTTAGAATAATTATAATGTAGATTTTAAGTAATTGATTTTATTGAATTATTTTTGATTTTGATAATCACTCGCAACTTTAACCAAAACTTCAACTGAGTTTATTTTTTTTCCCGTAATATTATTTTTAATATTTACAGAATCAATGTCATCTTCACCACAATCAATTAATTCATTTGTATCTTCATCAAAAAAATGATGGTGAACAGAAGTGTTTGTATCAAAATAACTCTTATCACTATTGATTGAAATTTCTTTTAAATAGCCCTTTTTCTTAAAAGCATGGACAGTGTTATAGACTGTAGCAAGAGAAATTTTCTCATTAAGCTTCTCTTCAATTGTTTTTGCAAGGTCATTAATTGTAAAATGAAAAGTTCCATTTCTTTCAAACAGCACTTTGCAAATTTTTATCCTTTGCTTAGTAGGTCTAAGGCCAGAAGATCTCAATTTATCAATAAAATTACTGTTATTTATCATTATTGTTTATAATAGTTCTAAACTATATCTATATTATATTGCTTAAAAATCAAGTATTAAGGGTGTTCAATTTTATGAAAAAAAACTCCTTTGACTACAAAGAGCTAATAAGTTGTGGAAATGGTGAACTTTTTGGGCCTGGAAATGCAAAATTACCACTTCCTCCTATGCTCATGTTTGATAGAATTACTGAAATTAATGACAATAATGGTGCCTTTAAAAAAGGCTCAATAAAAGCTGAATTAGATATCAAGAATGATCTGTGGTTTTTTGATTGTCATTTTAAAGGTGATCCGGTTATGCCAGGTTGTCTAGGTCTAGATGCAATGTGGCAGTTGGTTGGATTTTATCTTGGTTGGCTTGGAAACCCTGGAAAAGGTAGGGCCCTAGGAGTTGGGACAGTAAAATTTACAGGTGAAGTTTTACAGAATGTAAAATTAGTTAAATATGTTATCGATATGAAAAAAATTATGTCACCAGGAGGAACAACTGTTGGACTTGCAAATGGTGTAGTTTTAGCTGATGATAAGAAAATTTATTCTGCAGAAAGTTTAAAAGTGGGGTTATTTAAATAATGAAAAGAGTTGTAATAACAGGTCTTGGTGTTGTTTCATGTTTAGGAAATAACCAAGAAGAGGTTTATCAATCTTTACTAAATTCTAAATCAGGTATTTCTTTTGCTGAAGAGTATAAAGAGCATAATCTTAAAAGTAATATTCATGGCAAACCAAATATTAATTTGGCAGATCATGTGGATAGAAAAACAATCAGATTTATGGGATCTGGATCAGCCTATAATTATATAGCAATGAAAGAAGCTATCACAGACTCTGGTCTTGAGGATAAGGATATTAGTAATTTTAAGACTGGAATAGTTATGGGGTCTGGTGGACCATCAATTGAAAATGTTGTTTTATCAGTCGACAAAACAAGAGCAAAAACACCAAAGCTTATGGGTCCATTTGTAGTTCCTAGAACTATGGCAAGTACTGCTTCGGCAACTCTTGCTGTGCCTTTTAAAATAAAAGGAGTGAACTATACAATGAGTTCTGCATGTGCCACTAGTGGACACTGCATAGGCCATGCAAGTGAATTAATTCAAATGGGTAAACAAGACATTGTTTTTGCTGGTGGTAGTGAAGAATTACATTGGGCTATGACTGCAATGTTTGATGCAATGACCGCTCTATCTTCAAAATACAATGATACACCTGAAAAAGCATCTAGAGCATATGATAAAACTAGAGATGGTTTTGTGATCGCTGGAGGTGGAGGTGTTTTAGTTCTTGAGGAATATGAACACGCAAAAGCACGAGGTGCAAAAATTTATGCTGAATTAACTGGATATGGGGCTACTTCTGATGGATATGATATGGTTGCACCATCTGGTGAAGGTGCTGTTAGATGTATGAAAATGGCACTATCAACAACTAAAAATAAAATTGATTATATTAATACTCATGGAACTTCTACTCCTGTAGGAGATATTACTGAGCTTAATGCAATTAAAGAAACATTTGGATCAAATATTCCAAAAATTAGTTCAACAAAACCTTTGTCTGGTCATCCTTTGGGTGCAGCTTCTGTCCATGAAGCAATTTATTGTTTAATCATGATGAAGAATAATTTTATTACTGGTTCAGCAAACATTACTGATATGGATGAAGATGCAAAGAATTTTCCAATTGTTACTAAAAATGAAAATGGCGCAACGCTAAATACTGTTATGTCTAATAGCTTTGGTTTTGGTGGAACCAATGCTGCTTTAATTTTTGAAAAGGTTTAATTATGAATTTAATGAAAGGTAAAAAGGGATTAATCATGGGAGTTGCCAATGAAAGATCGATTGCCTGGGGAATTTCTCAAAAATTAGCTGAAGCAGGAGCTGAACTTGCTTTCACATATCTTGGTGATGCTTTAAAAAAAAGAGTTGTGCCTTTAGCAGAAAAATTGAATTCAAAAGTAACATTTAGTTGTGATGTTGAAAAAAAAGAAGATGTGGTAAAATTATTTGAAGACGTAAAATCTGAGTGGGGTGAAATTGATTTTATAGTTCATGCAATCGCATTTTCAGATAAGTCAGAATTATCAGGCGAATACCTAAATACAACAAGAGAAAATTTCCAAAGGAGTATGTTAATCTCATGTTTCTCATTTACAGAAGTTGCGAAAGAAGCTTCTAAAGTAATGAAAAATGGTGGAAGTTTAATAACTTTAAGTTACGAAGCTAACAAAGCAATTCCAAATTATAATGTAATGGGTGTATGTAAAGCTGCATTAGAAGCTAGTGTTAAATATCTTGCTAGAGATTTAGGTGCCAAAGGCATTCGAGTAAATGCAATAAGTGCAGGACCAATTAAAACATTGGCAGCTTCTGCAATAGGAGATGCAAAATTTTTATACAAGTGGAATGAAGATCACTCACTATTAAAGAGAAATGTAGATATTCATGATGTTGGAAATTCAGCACTGTATCTACTAAGTGACCTTGCAAACGGTGTTACTGGTGAAATTCACTATGTAGATGCTGGATATAACAAGGTTGGGATGCCAGATCCTAAGAATATTACTTAAATATAGTTAAATTTAGTTAAAAATATTAGGTGCGTTCTGCCAGGTGCCCCATGAAAAACCCCCAGAAATTTCATTCCAGAGGTTTAAAATTTTAATTTAAAATATTATTCAGCAGCTTGTTTCATAGAAAGTTTAACTTTACCTCTATCAAAACCAATCACTTTAACTTTTACTTCGTCACCTTCTTTGACAACGTCAGTTACTTTAGCAACTCTTTTGTCTGCAAGTTCTGAAATATGAACAAGTCCATCTTGCTTCCCAAGGAAATTTACAAACGCACCGAACTCCATAATTTTCATAACTTTACCTGAATAGATTTTATTCAATTCAGCTTTTGCAGTGATGTCTTTGATCATTTGAAGTGCAATGTTTCTAGACTCCTCATCTGGAGCAGCAACTGTAACGATACCTTCATCGTTTACATCAACTTTTGCTCCTGACTTCTCAACAATTTCTCTAATTGTTGCACCACCTTTTCCAATTACAGCAGCAATGTCTTTTTTATCTACATTTACTTGTTCCATTTTTGGAGTGTGTTTTCCAACATCAGATCTTGATGCTGATAAAGCTTTATTCATTTCACCTAAAATATGAATTCTTCCATCTTTTGCCTGACTTAAAGCTTGCTCCATAATTTCAAATGTAATACCTGTAATTTTGATATCCATTTGAAGTGAAGTAATTCCATCTTTGGTACCAGCAACTTTAAAGTCCATATCCCCTAAATGATCTTCATCACCTAAAATATCTGATAAGACACTAAAATCGTCACCCTCTTTAATAAGTCCCATAGCAATACCTGCAACTGGCTCTTTAATTGGAACCCCAGCATCCATTAGTGCTAATGATGATCCACAAACAGTAGCCATTGAAGAAGATCCGTTAGATTCTGTGATCTCTGATACTATTCTAAATGTATATGGAAATGCTTCTTTAGAAGGCAACGATGAGTTAATTGCTCTCCAAGCTAACTTACCGTGACCTATTTCACGTCTTCCAGTTCCAATTCTTCCAGTTTCACCGACTGAAAAAGGTGGAAAGTTGTAATGAAGCATAAATCGCTCTCTTTGAAGACCATCTAAACTTTCAATTCTTTGTTCATCATCAGAAGTACCTAAAGTAGTCACAACAATTGCTTGTGTTTCTCCTCTAGTAAACAAGGCTGATCCATGTGCTCTTGGCAATATTCCCACTTCACAAGAGATGGGTCTAACATCAGATAGTCCTCTACCATCAATTCTATTTTTGTTTTTAAGAATATCAGTTCTAACGATTTTCTTCTCTAGATTTTTAAGCTCTGAGTTAACATCAAGATCAGAATAATTCTCATTTTCTTCAAAAAGCTTTTTGGCTTTATCAGTAATTTCTGAAATTTGATTAGATCTGTCTTGTTTGTCTCTAGTTGCAAAAGCTTTTTTGAGGTCTTCAGTAAAAGTGTCCTCTAAAATTTTCTTTACTTCTGACAAATCTTTTTTCTCAACAATCCATTCAGGTTTTCTACATTCTTTTGCAAGTTCTTCGATCATTTCGATCACTGGAACAAAACCCTCATGACCAAATTTAACTGCATTAAGCATTTCTTCTTCGGTTAAACCATTTGCTTCAGACTCGACCATTAGTACAGCATCTTTTGTACCTGCAACAACAAGATCTAAACTTGATTTTTCAAGCTCTGTCTTAGAAGGGTTAAGAATATACTTTCCATCAATAAAACCTACTCTAGAAGCTCCTACAGGGCCCATAAAAGGCATTCCTGAGATAGCTAGTGCTGCTGAAGAAGCAGTAATTGCTAATATATCTGGTTGGTTTTCTTTGTCGTATGAAATTACAGTTGGTAATAATTGAACTTCATTTTTGAATGCATCTGGAAACAAAGGTCTGATTGGTCTATCAATTAATCTTGAAATTAATGTTTCGCTTTCAGTTGGTCTTGCCTCTCTTTTAAAATATCCGCCAGGTATTTTTCCACCTGCATAATATTTTTCTTGGTAATTTACAGATAGTGGAAAATAATCCATGTCTGGATTAACTTTTTTTGCTCCTACTACTGTTGCTAAAATAACTGTTTCACCGCATGAAGCGATGATTGCTCCGTCTGCTTGTCTTGCTACTTTACCTGTTTCTAAACTTATTTTCTTTCCTGCTACTTCTATTTCCTTCTTATATACTTTAAACATTTCATTTCCATTTCGTTTCGTTCGTTTCGTTCCATTCCGTTCTATCTATCTTGATCTTATTATTTTCTTAAATTCAATTTCGACAGTACATTTTTGTAAGAGTCCATTTTGTTTTTCTTTAGGTACTCTAACAATTTCTTTCTTCTATTTACCGCTCTCAACAATCCTACTGAAGAATGCTTATCTTTTTTAAATTGTTTTATGTGTTTTGAGAGAGTTTCTATCTTCTCAGTTAGCAATGCGATCTGGATCTCTGAAGATCCTGTATCTTTATCATGAATTGCTAATTCTTTTGCCTTACTGTTCATGCTTTCTTTTCCTTATTTGTTTGTTTGTTTTATTAAGTTTTCTATTTTTTCCGCATACTCAAAAGATTCGTCTTTTCTAAAGAGTAGTTTTGGTAAAAATTTCATAAATACTTTTTTAGACAATATTTTTCTGATTAAAAAAGAATATTCTTTAAGTAGTTTAACTACCTCGTCTGCATTTTTTCCACCTAATGGCATCACATATGCTTTTGCTATTTTTAAATCTTGGCTCATTTGAACTTCTGTAACTGTAATAGTGTTAGTTTCTAAATTTGGTACTTTCGCCTCATTTTTTATAAATATCATACTCAAAGATTGTTTTATCATCTCACCAACCCTCAATTGTCTTTGGGAAATTGGTTTTCCAATTCTATCAGCCATTATATTGTTCTCTCTGTTGAAGTAACATTAAATGCCTCTATTGTGTCTCCTTTTTGAAAATCCATATAATCTTTTATCGTAATTCCACACTCCTGGCCATTGCTTACCTGTTTCACTTGATTTTTTTCTCTAAATAAAGTGCCGACTTTTCCGGTATAAATAATAGCTCCATCTCTAATTAATCTCACATCTGATGTGCCTGTGATTTCACCTTCTGTAATTTTGCAACCAGCAACTTTACCAGCTCCTGAAACTTTGAAAATTTCTAAAATTTGCGCAGTACCGGCTACTGTCTCTTGAACGTCTGGTGTTAATAGACCTGACATTTTTTGTTTTATAAAATCTAAAACTTCATAAATAATATTATAAGAAGAAATTTTGATATTTTCATTTTCAGCTAATTTTTTTGCTTCCTTACTTGGTTTAACATTAAATGCTATTAGTACTGCGTTTGAAGCTTTAGCTAAAGTCACATCTGTTTCTGTAACCATACCAATATCAGATAAAATAATTTTTGGTTTTACTTCATCGTGTTTAATTTGACTGATTGCATTTTTAATAGCTTCTGAAGACCCATGAACATCTGACTTAATAATCAAATTTAATTCTTCTGCAGATTTATCTGAAAAAGCTGAGTCTTGAGTGGCAAATGATAATGGGTTTTTTCCATCTTTTGCTTCTTCTGCTCTATTTTCACTTAAAGTTTTTGCTTCTTTTTCATTATCCAGAACAATAAAATCATCACCTGCTTTTGCAGCACCATTTATACCTAAAATTTCTACTGGTGTTGATGGAGAAGCTTCATTTATATTTTTTCCTTTATCATTAATGATTGCTCTAACTTTTCCCCACTTCAATCCACTAACAAAAAAATCACCTTTTTTAAGCGTTCCTGTTGTAACAATTATTGTTGCAACAGGTCCTCTACCAACGTCAATTTTAGACTCTAAAACAACACCTGTTGCCTTTGACTCAAAGTCAGTTTTTAAATCTAAAATTTCAGCTTGTAATATTATTGCTTCAACTAATTTATCTAAATTCAATTTAGTTTTAGCAGAAATTTCAACCATTAATGTGTCACCCGATAAATCTTCTGCAATTAATTCATATTCTAATAATTGATTTTTGATTTTTTGAGGATCAGCTTCAGGGAGATCACATTTGTTTATTGCTACTACTATAGGAACATTTGCTGCTTTAGCATGTTTAATAGACTCAACAGTTTGAGGTTTTACACCATCATCTGCTGCAACTACTAATACTACAACATCAGTTAATTTAGATCCCCTAGCTCTCATCTCTGTGAAAGCAGCGTGACCAGGGGTATCAATAAAAGTTAATTTGTTAGACTGACTTTCTATTTGATAAGCTCCAATATGTTGAGTAATACCTCCAAATTCGCCTGAGACTACATTTGCGCTTCTAAGCACATCAAGCACAGAGGTTTTTCCGTGATCAACATGGCCCATTACAGTTACAATTGGTGGCCTATTTTTTAAATTTTCAACTCTGGTTGCTTTTATTTTTTGAATTATTTCTTCAGCTTTTTCTTCACGGATTGGGTTGTGCCCAAACTCTTTAACTAAAAACTCTGCTGTATCAGCAGCTAATGTTTGATTTATTGTAACTGTAACACCCATTCCAAAAAGATATTTAATTACATTGCTAGATTGCTCAGCCATTCTATTAGCGAGCTCCCTAACGGTTATAGCCTCTGGAATATTTACATCTCTTTTAATAGGTTTAGGATTTTCTTTGTTATCATCTTTGTTTAAATTTTTTTGCTCTTTTTCTCTGGCTCTTTTAACAGATGCCAAACTTCTCTCTCTTGCCTCAATCTCATCACTAAGTGCTCTTGAAACAGTAAGTTTAGTTTCTCTTTTTTTTGTACCTAGCTTGAGTTTTTTATTATCACTATCACCCTTTAATCTTTTTGTAGCTCTTTGTTCTGCAAGCTTTCTTCTTTCAAAATCATTTGTAATTGGTGGTGTTTTTAACCCTAAAGATGGCTTAAAGGGTGCTCCACGAGAAAAAGATGAAGCTGGTTTTGTACCAGTGCTAGAGCCTGCTGATCTAAATGAACTACCTCTTTTTACGAAACTATTTTTTGGTTTTTCGATTACAACTGAATTTTTTCCTTGAGTTTTAGCAACCTCAATATTTTTGATCGATTTTTTGGCTGTGCCTGAAATTGTTAATTTTGTTTTTTTGTTTTCCATAACTCATCACTCAATCTTTATAAACAATATTTCTTGCAGACATGATCAATTCATCTGCTTCTTCTTTTGATAGTGCAAAATCTTCTAAATAACCTTGAATTTTTACTCTCTCACCTTTTACTACATCATATCCACCTGTTAATTCGTCAGATGCAAGATCTGCAAAATCTTCTAGAGTTAAAATTTTTTGCTCACCCAACGTAACCAACATTCCAGGTGTCAAACCTTTCAAATTAATTAATGCTTCTTCAAGACCTAAATCTTTTATTCTTTGAGAAATATCTTCTTGATCTTTTTCATGAAACTCTTTGGCTCTTTCAATTAATGCTTTTGCTGTATCCTCTTCAATACCCTCTATCTTTATTAAATCTTCTGCACTGCTATCTTTAATATCGTCTATTGTTGAAAAACCCTCGGCAACTAATAATTGGCCTAATGTTTCATCTAATTCTAAGTTTTTAACAAAATTATCTGTCTTTTCTTTGAATTCAAGTTGTCTTCTTTCGGAGTCTTCAGCATCAGTCATTATGTTTATCTCATAATTTAATAACTTAGTTGCCAACCTAACATTTTGACCTCTTCTACCAATTGCTTTACTTAAATTTTCCTCAGTAAGTATTACGTCTAGTTTTTTTCTTTCTGCATCAACATTAACTCTCTGTACTTCAGCTGGTGATAATGCATTAGAAACTAATATTGCAGGGTCTTCAGACCAGTTAACAATGTCAATTTTTTCTCCTTGAAGTTCATTGACTACAGCTTGAACTCTTGATCCTCTCATACCTACACAAGCTCCGACTGGATCTAATGATGTGTCCACTGCTTTAACGCAAATTTTTGCTCTACTACCTGGATCTCTTGATGAAGATTTAATTTCAATTAAACCATCATAAATTTCTGGAACCTCCTGAACAAATAATTTTTCCATAAATTTAGGATGAGCTCTAGACAAAAAGATTTGTTGGCCTCTTGGTTCTCTTCTAACATCATAACAATATGCTTTAACTCTATCTCCTGCTTTGATGTTTTCTCTAGGTATCATTTCATTTTTTTGTATAATTGCTTCCGTTCTTCCAAGATCAACAATCACATTGCCAAATTCTAACCTCTTTACAATTCCACTCAAAATTGAGTCTTTTTTATCTATAAAATCATTAAATTGTCTTTCTCTCTCAGCCTCTCTCACATTTGTACTGATTACTTGTTTTGCAGTTTGTGCAGCTATTCTTCCAAAATCAAAAGATGGCAATGGTTGTAAAACCTCGTCTCCAACTTTTTTTTCCTTATTAATTTCATTCAAAGATATAGCATCCTCAAGTTTGATTTCTGTATTAGCGTTTTCAGGATTTTCTGAAATTATTAGTTTCCTAAAAAGTTCGATATCACCATTTTCTCTATTAATTAAAACTTTGATTTCATTGTCTTGACCAAATTTTGATTTTGCTGCTTTAGCAATTCCAGTTTCCATAGAACTAATTATCAACTCTTTATCAATTGATTTTTCTAATGCTACAGCTTCAGCAATTCTTAGTAATTCTAGTTTATCTGCTCTTTTATTTAACATTTTTTTGTTTGCTCCAAAAAAAAATGGGCTAAAGCCCATTTTGTAAATTCAATAATGTAAAGGCAATATATAAAAGTTTTTTTTTAATTCAATAAAAACTATTTTGAAAAAACGTTTATTTTATCGGTTTTTTCCCAAGAAAATGCACCATCATTTTCAGGGGATCTTCCAAAATGACCGTAAGCTGCTGTTTTTTCATAAATTGGTTTATTGAGATTTAGCATTTCTCTTATTCCTCTAGGACTCAAATCAAAATTTTCTTTAATTTTTTCTTCTACAAATTTGTTTTTTTCTAAATCACCATCAAACAAATCTACATAAATGGAAAGGGGTTTTGAAACACCAATTGCATAAGCTAGTTGTATCAAACATTTATCTGCAATTTTCGAGGCAACTACATTTTTAGCTATATATCTTGATGCATACGCAGCAGATCTATCAACTTTAGTTGGATCTTTTCCTGAAAATGCTCCACCACCATGTGGTGCTGCACCACCATAAGTATCAACAATAATTTTTCTTCCTGTTAAACCACAATCTCCATCTGGGCCACCTATAACAAAATTACCTGTTGGGTTTACATAAAACTCCTCTTCATTAAATCCTTCTAAAAAATTTTTAGGTATAGAATTTAGTAAATAAGGCCTTAATAACTCTCTTACTTTTGCTTGGTCAACATCAGCTGAATGTTGAGAAGATATAACGACTGATTTGACTTTAATTGGTTTTCCATTTTCATATTCAAATGTAACTTGGCTTTTAGAATCTGGTTCGATATTTTCTAATTTTCCAGATTTTCTATCAGCTGCCATTAATCTCAAAATTTTATGTGAATAATAAATTGGAGCAGGCATTAATTCGTCAGTCTCGTTGCAAGCATATCCAAACATAATTCCTTGATCACCTGCGCCCTCATCTTTATTACCTGATGAGTCTACACCCATTGCAATATCTGCTGATTGTGAGTGTAAGTGACTTTCTATTTTAGTTGCCTCTCTCCATGTAAAACCATCTTGATCATAACCAATATCTTTGATGCAATCTCTAACTTTTTGAATTAACTCATCTTTTTTAATTTCAGGACCTCTAACTTCACCTGCTAAAACTACCTTATTGGTAGTTGTTAAGGTTTCACAAGCAACTCTTGAAAAAGGATCATTTGATAAATAGCTATCAACAACCATATCTGAAATTCTATCTGAAACTTTATCGGGATGACCTTCAGAAACAGACTCACTTGTAAATAAATAGTTTTTTAAATTACTCATTAACGAATTCTATTAAATGAAAATATTAAAAAAATATATAACAAAATTATAATTAAAAACATTTTATTCCCATATTTTGAAAAAACTGTTTCTTTAAAGATTTTTTTATCTTTAAAATCTATGTATCCAATTTGATCAAATTCAATTTTTTTTTCAATTTTACCAACAGGATTTATTATTGCTGAAATTCCATTATTTGCTGATCTTAATAAGTATTTTCCACTTTCAATTGCCCTAAATATACTGTGTGCAAAATGTTGATAAGGCCCAATAGAGTTACCAAACCAACCATCCTCAGAAATATTTACAATATAATCAAAATCAGAATTTGTAAAAATATTACCTGAATAAATTATCTCATAACAAATCAATGGTAAAATTTTTAAATCAAAATTATTTTCATCGACTAATAGTATTTCTCTATGATCACCGCTACTAAAAGATTGGTAGTTGTTAGTTAAAGATTTAAGACCCAGTTTTTTTAAGATTTTTTCAAAAGGTAAAAACTCACCAAATGGAACTAATTTCACTTTTTTATAATCATTAACAAGGTTTAACTTATGATCATAAAAAGAAAGTGTATTATAATAATAATTCTTTGTGTCAGTTTGTTCATAACTATTAATTCCAATCGCCAATAGATGATTTTCATTGAATTTTTCACTAAATAAAAATTCAAATTCTTTTAATTGTTTTTGATTTACATTAGGTATAATCCCCTCAGGCCATAAAAAAACTGTCTTAGTATTTTTGTCAGGCTGGCTAATTTGAATCAACTCATTAATTACTTCTTCTGTGTCTGAGTTACCATAAAATCTATCAAGATTTATTTTTGTTCCAATTGTTCTAATCACATATTCGTTTTTAACACTTTTAGATAATTCAAAAGAACTAATGTTATTAGATCCAAGTTTAAAAAAGAAAATAGGTGATAATAAAAAAATTATACAAACTAAAATTTCTTTTTTATTTTGTCTTAAAATAAATATTGCAGGACTTGCAAAAAAAGAAATGCAAAGCATATTGAGACCATATGTTCCTATAAAAGATAATACTTGCAATATCTCTAGGTTTTCTGAAAAGCTAAATACAATTAAATTCCAAGGAAAACCTGTAAATATATTTCCCCTGATAAATTCAATTAAGCCAAACAAAAGTGAGAATAAAAATAAGCTACTTATTGAGTTTTTTAGATCTATTTTAAAAAAAATATAAGTTGCAAGGCCATAAAAGATTCCAAGAAATAATGGAATTAAAATCAAAGCAAAGGGAATTAAAAAACTAAAATTCTCATCAAAAGTTAATGATATTGAGATCCAATATAAATTTGTTAAAAAATAACCAAATCCAAAAAGCCATCCATACAAAAAAGTATGTTTTTTTACATTCAATTTTTTTTTTTGAAAGATGTAGATGAAAAATAAACTAATAGTTAAAAAGTTGATAAGTAAATAATTGTAGGGTGGTAAGCTTAGAGATGTGAATGCACCAAGTGCTATTAAAAGAATAAATTCTAAATATTTTTTATTTTCCAAATTAATTAATTTTTTTAATTACTGACTGATAAATATTTTGCTCTTCTTTAAGCATTTTTCTATAATCCTTAAGTTTAATGTGGTCAAAACCTAATAAATGTAAAAATCCATGAATAAATGTTTTGACAACTTTTTCTTTGAATAAACTTAAATTTTGACTTTTAGGTTTGTCCATAAAATCATAACTAATCACAATATCACCCAAATATAATTTTTTTATATTCTTTATTTTATTATCAAATGGAAAAGACAATATATCTGTTGGTTTATTTTTATTTCTAAATTTTCTATTTAAAATTTTTATATTTTTATTATTAGATAATAATAATGTTAAAGAAAATTTTTTATTTAAAAAGCGATATTTTTTTGGGAAAAATTTACAAATACTTTGAAAAAAAAAATCTATTTTCTTAATCTTTTTTGACCACTTTTTTTCTTCTGATACGACCTCAATCTTAATCATTATGATTGCTATAAGCCTTAACAATCTTTGAGACTAATGGATGCCTTACTACATCTGAATGATCAAAATCTATTACTGAAATCTCATTTAAATGAGCAAGTAGTTTTTTAGATCTATCAAGACCAGACATATTTTTATTTGGTAAATCTATTTGAGTAGGATCCCCATTTACAACTATCTTAGAATTTTCTCCAATTCTCGTTAAAAACATTTTTATTTGAGTGTCTGTTGCATTTTGAGCTTCATCTAAAATAGCAAATGAATTTTTTAAAGTTCTACCTCGCATAAATGCCAATGGTGCAATTTCAATGTCTCCAATTTCAATCATTCTCTGAATTTTTTCAAAATCAAATAAATCGTATAAAGAGTCGTATAAAGGTCTTAAGTAAGGGTCAACTTTCTCTTTCATATCACCAGGTAAAAAACCCAATCTCTCACCAGCTTCAACTGCAGGCCTTGATAAAATTATTCTTTCAATTTTTTTTTCAAGCAACATTGTTAAGCCTACCGCTACAGCAAGAAAAGTTTTTCCTGTTCCTGCTGGTCCAGCAGAAATTACTATATCACTCTGTCTTAATGCCCTAACATATCCTTTTTGTTTTTCTGATCTTGGTATTATTGATTTTTTTGGAGTTTTAATGATATCTGTAACATTTTGATTTTTAACTTTTTCATTAATCATAAATTTATCAATTGATGATAATATATCTTTATTTTCTATGCTTCCATTATTGATAAATTGATTTGCTAAAAATTGTATTGCATTTTTAACAATCTCATTTTTTTCAGAAGTTGATTTGATTAAAATAGAGTTTCCTCTTGAATATAAATTTGACTGAGTGATTTTTTCTAATTCTTTAAGGTTTTTATTAAATTCACCAACAACGCCCATCAACAGATCATTATCATGAAAAATAACACTTAGGGTATTGTTATCGGAATAAACAAACTTTAAATTTTTATCAAAATTTTTCTTTGTGGTGATATTCAAATTTTAGGCTACTTTCTGACTTGATTGATCAACTACTTCACCAAATAAAGTATTTTGATTGCTTTTTTTAATTTTAACTTTCACAGTTTTTCCAATTAAGTCATCACTACCACTAAATAGCACAGAAGTCATGTATTCAGATCTGGCAAAAAGTTTAGATTTGTCATCCGTTCTATTTTCAACAAGTACATTTATTTGTTTACCTTCTAATTTTTTATTCATATTTATTTGATTACTAAATAGTTTTTGCTGAACAATTTCCAATCGTTCCATAGATTTTTTTTTGTCTATTAAAGGTAGATCTGCAGCAACTGTCCCTGGTCTTGGACTAAAAATAAATGAAAAAGAATTAATAAATTTAATTTCATCAATAAGTTTGATGGTATCTTCAAAATCACTTTCTTCCTCACCTGGATAAGCAATTATAAAATCACTTGAAAATTCAATATTTGGTTTAATTTTTTTCAACTTATAAAAAATCTCTAAATAACTTTTTAATGTATGTTTTCTATTCATTAAACCTAAAATTTTATCTGAACCACTTTGAACTGGTAAATGAACCAGTGGCATCAATTTTTTTGAGTTTTTATAAGTATCAATTAAATCTGTTGTCATGTCTTTTGGATGAGAAGTTGTGTAACGAATACGCTCAATACCTGAAAGTTTTTCAAGTTCTAAAATTAAATTTGATAATCGATAATTTTCAAAATTATATGCATTAACATTCTGTCCCAATAATATAATTTCTTTTGAGCCATTATCGGCTAGTTGTTTAGCTTCATCCACAATCTGACTAAAAGGTCTCGAGTATTCAGGTCCTCTAGTATAAGGCACCACGCAGAAATGACAAAACTTATCACAGCCTTCTTGAATAGTTAAAAATGAAGAGATTTTTGATTCTTGATTTTTAATTTTACTCAAATACTCAAACTTTGTTATTGCATCAAATTCAGTTTCTTCATGCTTACTTTTTTTTGATTGGTGATTAAGAATTGTGTCGTTGATTTTATGATAAGCCTGAGGTCCAAGAACTAAATCAATATAAGGTTCTCTTTTTAACATTTCTTCATGTTCTGCTTGAGCAACACAACCCGCAACAATTACTAATGGCTTAGTTTTTGATCTAAATATTTTTTTAACCCTTCCAATTTCATGATACACTTTTTCTTTTGCTTTATCTCTTATGTGGCAAGTGTTTAGCAAATAGCAATCAGCTTCTTCATATTTTTCAGTTTTAACAAAATCAATTTTTTTTACAGTGTCATATATTCGATTAGAGTCATACTCATTCATCTGACAACCAAAAGTTTTTATAAAAATTTTCTGTGTCATTATTATTTCTTAGACTTTTTTTTCACTCCATATAATTCAAGCTTATGATCCACTAAAGTATATCCATATTTTTCTGCAACTTTTTTTTGAAGTTTTTCTATCTCTTCATCAACAAATTCAATTATCTCTCCTGATTTGACATCTATTAAATGATCGTGATGCCCCTCATTTAATTCTTCATATCTTGCTTTGCCACCTTTGAACTCATGTTTGGTTAGAATGCCAGACTCCTCAAATAATTTTACTGTTCTATAAACAGTTGCAATGCTTATCTTTGAATCAATTTTTGAAACACGGTTATAAAGCTCATCGACATCTGGATGGTCAGTTGACTCAGACATTACTTTTGCAATAATCCTTCTCTGATCTGTTAATTTTACTCCTTTAGATAAACATTTAGACTCTATGGTTTCAGACATATTTAATTTTAACTTATATAAATTGGATTAATCAAATTTTTTTTAACATTAAATTTTTCACACAAACTTGGCACATTTTCATATTTACAATCATTAAAATCACCAAAATCATTAAAACTAAAACAATAATAATCAATCTTTTTTGCAACAAATATAGCTTTAACTACAGATAGAGAGTTTCTTATACCTGCAAAACTTCCTGGTCCTCGGTTAACATATAATTTTAAAATTTCATCAATTTTTAAATCATGTTGATTAATAAATTCATTTATTAATATTGTTAATTTTTCATAATTAGTTTTACTATTTTCATAACTAATACTATAAATATTTTTATCCTTAATGAGTGATAAACATATTTTTTTATTTGCTGCATCAATTATTAAATTATTCATAATTCTATTTTTATTAATCACAAATTCTAAAGCAGAAGATAATAATATCAAACAATATTCAAATGATGAGGGTGTTTTATCAATTATGTATCATCGATTTGATGAAAATAAATATCCTTCAACAAATATTCAGATGGAAGTTTTTTTAAAACAAATTCAATTAATTAAAGATCTAAATTATAGTTTTATTCATCCTGAGGATTTTGAAAATAATTTTAATATACCAAAAAAACAAAAAAAAATTCTGATAACTGTTGATGATGCATTTCAATCTTTCTATGAAGTTGCATGGCCATTTTTAAAGGAAAATAAAATTCCTTTTATTTTATTTGTTTCAACAGAGCCTGTTGGAAATAGTGGATATATGACATGGGAACAAATTAGAGAAGTAGAAAAAGAAAAATTTGCTGTTATTGGGCATCACTCACACTCACACGAATATCTAATAGATAAAAGTAATAAAGCTTTTAAAGAAGATATTGAAACTGCAAATAAAATTTTCAATGAAAAAATTGGATATGTTCCAAGTTTGTTTTCTTATCCCTTCGGTGAATATTCAGAATTTATGAGAGATTATATTTCAAAAAAATTTGCATATGCTTTTGGTCAACACTCAGGGGTTATTGATGTTAATAAAGAAAAATTTCAACTACCAAGATTTCCAATTAATGAAAATTATGGAGAACTAAAAAGATTTAAATCAATTATAAAAACCTACCCACTAGAGTATAAAGAATTATTACCAGTAGAAAAAAAACTAAATAAATCGAATAATCCGCCATCATTTTCTGTTGAATTTTTTAAAGATCAAAAGAATGTTAAAAATATAAATTGTTATTCAAACGAAGGAGATCAGTGGGAAAAATCAAACATTAAATTTAATGACACTATTTTAAATATTAATTTTAGAGAGGCTTTTCTTCCAAGAAGAGGTCGAGTTAATTGCTCATTAAATGATGATGGCAAATGGAGATGGTTTGGAACTCAATTTATTGTTAAAGATGATTAAATTAAACTCTCTAATTCTAAGCTTGAAGGCAAAAGTTTTGCTTTATCAAAATCTTTAAGGTTATTTTGTTCAATAATCTTTCTTAAAATTCTAACATACTCTTTACCAGTTTCTGCATACTTGTCTAAATACTGAGATAGTATAATGCTATCTAACTCTTTACCCTCGTCCCTTAATTGAGCTCTAGCTAGCCTAAATTCTTTATATGTTTTATGGGTATTCAAATTTCTTTGATATGCTCTAACTGAAGCTTGTAAAATATTAAACTTCATTACTTTGTGACCCTCGCCTTCCTCGGCTTCTTTTGGCTTTAAACCTTCTCCAGACCATGTCCACTGACCAAAAAGAGCGTTACCTTCTTGGGCAAACCTTGAGGTCCCCCAACCAGTTTCTTTTGCCGCTTGTGCAAGAGCTAATGATACTGGAACTTCATCCATTCTTATTTTGAGAATTGAAAGATCTTTTGATGGAATGCCATATTGTTTGAATTTCTTATTAAGCCATTTTTTTTCAAGCTCTGTGTTATTACTTTTATTAATTATACTAAAAAGTCTTTTTCTATCTAATTTAATATTATTATTTTCCTGAAGAACTAAAGGTAAAACAATCTGTAAAAATAATTCTTTTCTTTTTTTTGTGTTTTCAATCATCTTAATTTCCTGAGGAAAAGAATCTAAAGCTACAGGTTTTACTAATTTGTTAACTCTAACATCGTCTAATTTATAACCCGTGTCTTCGAAAAGTTGTTTTATTGTTGAAGCATTTAATCTTACAGCATCAGTTTCCTTGTCATTTAAGTTATAGATATCTGCTAGAAGATCTCTTTCATCAAATGATTCATTTTCATCTTGTGTACCATTTATTTTTTTGTCAAGCGTATATACTAAAACTTGTTTGGAATTATTTCTAAACTCTTTAGTATTCAAAATATTGTCGTTAGCAAAATTGATCATTAATGGTAAAGAATAAAATATAAAAATAACTACCAAACTTCCCAATAGAGTTCTTGCTAAAGAACCTAAATTATTATTATCGATAGTTTCTAAAATTTTATTTTTTCTTTTTTTTTGGATTTTTTTCATTATTAAACAGCTACAACTTCTTTAACTTCTGGTAAATAATGACACAAAAGATTTTGAACTCCTTGTTTCAATGTCATTGTTGAACTAGGACACCCCGAACAACTACCTTGTAATTGAACTTTAACTATTCCATCCTTAAACTCTTTAAATCGTATATCTCCACCATCTTTAGCAACAGCGGGCCTTATCTTTTGATCTAAAATCTTAACAATTTTTTTTTCAATTTCCCCAAGATTTTCATCAATCTCAAAAGGACTTTTATCCACTACAAACTCTTTACCTGTTGAATAAAAATCATTTATTAAAGAAATTACTATATGTTTTATTTCATCCCATGAGGTTTCGTCATATTTATTGATTGAAATAAAATCTCTGCTTAAAAAAATTCCCTCAACGCCATTTACTGACATTAAATTTCGTATTAATTCATTTTTAACTTCATCCTTTTTTGTAATTTCAAAAGATCCACTATTTGAAACTGTTTTGCCTGGCAAAAACTTCAATGAATTAGGATTTGGTGTTGTTTCAGTTTGAACGAACATAGATCTTATATAGTCAATAATTCTGAAAATGGAACTTGTTTAAGAATTTTTACAAAAAACCTACAATTTCATGTATCTTTTTTAATTTATTTGATGCGTATTCATTGGCTTTTTTTTGACCATCAAATAAAATTTGATCTAAATACTCGCTATCATTGTTAAGTTTTTTGATTTCATTCGCTATAGGATTAATTTTTTCAACTAAAACTTGAGAAAGTTTTTCCTTAAATTCTGAGAAATTTTTTCCACTAAATTCATTAATTGTTTGATCCAATGTAATATTATTTAAACTAGAATATATTCCTAACAGATTTTTTGCTTCAGGCCTTGTCTCTAATTCTTTTAAATCCGATGGCAATGGTAATGGATCAGTTTTTGCCTTCTTTATTTTATTAACAATTAAATCTTCACTGTCTGTTAAATTTATTCTACTTAAATCAGACAATTCTGATTTACTCATTTTTTTTGTCCCATCCTTTAAACTCATTATTCTTGAAAATTCTTTTTGTATTAATGGATCTGGTACTTTCAAAAAATCTTCAACACCGTAATCATTGTTAAATTTTTGAGCAATATCTCTACAAAGCTCAAGATGTTGCTTTTGGTCTTCACCTACCGGTACATGAGTAGCATCATATAAAAGAATATCAGCTGCCATTAGTACTGGATAAGAATAAAGACCTATACTTGCTTTCTCTTTATCTTTACCTGCTTTTTCTTTGAACTGTGTCATTCTATTCAACCATCCCATTCGAGCAACACAACTTAATATCCAAGCTGCTTCAGAATGTGCTGGAACGGCTGATTGGTTAAAAATAATACTTTTTTCAGGGTTTATTCCGCATGCCACAAAAGTTGCTACTGTCTCTCTAATATTATCCCTAAGTTCTTTTGGGTCTTGCTTTACTGTAATCGCATGTAGATCCACCACACAAAATACACAGTTATTATTTTCATCCTTATTAAGTTCAACAAAGTTTTTAATTGCTCCTAAATAATTTCCTAAATGTAGGTTTCCTGTTGGTTGAACTCCTGAAAATATTTTTTTATTCATTATCAATACTTTAATTTAATATCTTCTAATTGGAAAGCTTTCATCAAGTAAGATACAAATATATAGAAACAAGTTGCTATCACTACTGATAAAATTAAATAAAAAGATTTAAAAGTTTGATCAAAAGCTAATTCATACTGAAACAGTATTAATAAATAATAAAATAAAGCACCCATAAATATTGAAGATAAAATAATTTTAAAAAAACGATTAATAAAAATACTATTAAAATTAAACAAACTTCTTTTTTTTAAAATTAAAAACAAAATAATTGTATTAAACCATGAGGAAATGCTTGTAGCTATTGGGATTATTATAAAACCAATTGATCTAAAAAAATAAACACTTATTAAAATATTTAATAAAACGGATGCTAATGAAATATAAAATGGTGTTTTAGTATCTTGGTTGGCAAAAAAGAAATTTGAAAAAACTTTTATAAATGCAAAAGCTGGTAGCCCTAAAGCAAAATAAAATAATGCATTGGCAGAATTTGAGACCGATGACTCATTAAACTGCCCATAACCAAATAATGCTGAAATAATATCATTAGAACCTACCAACAAGGCGATAGTTGCGGGCAGACTTAAAAACAAACTCAATTCCAATGCTTTGTTTTGAATTAAATCAATTTTTTTTTTATTTTTTTTAATAATATGTTTTGAAAGTTGAGGAAGTATTACAACTCCAATGGCAATTCCAGCTATTGCTAGATTAATTTGATATATCCTATCAGCATAATAAAGATATGAAACTGCACTAGCTTGAAACGAAGCAATTATTGTTCCAACCAAAATATTTATTTGGGTTACACCTGAAGAAAAAATACTTGGAACTAATTTTTTAAAAAAAATTTTTATATTTTTTGAAATTTTAAAACTTAAATTGAAAGTTAAACTAAAGAATTTTCGTACAAAAAAATATAAAAATACAAACTGCAACAAACCTGCGAAGGTTACAGCGTATGATAGATAATAAACTAAATCATCATTTAGTGATTTACTAAATGATAGGACTATTATTAAAGTAAGGTTTAATATTATTGGTGCCGCAGCTGCTTCAGCAAATCTATTATATGAATTTAATATTCCAGAAAAAAAAGATGCCAATGAAATTAACAATAAAAATGGAAAAGTTATCCTTGTAAGATTAATTGCTAATTGCATTTTTTCATTATCCTCTAAAAAACCTGGTGCAATTAAAGATACAAATGCTGGCATAAATATTTGAACCGATAAGACTAGAATTAATAAAATTAAAAAGAGTAAGTTAAATACTTCACTTGCAAATTTATTTGATTTAGCTTTTCCTTTTAGTATTTCTGAAGAATAGCTTGGAACAAATGCTGCATTGAAGGTTCCTTCTGCAAATAATCTTCTAAAAGTATTAGGTATTCTAAAGGCAACAAAAAAAGCATCAGCTAAGAAACTGGTTCCAAGAAAAATTGCTATTAAGATATCTCTTAAATAACCAAGTATTCTGCTAATTATTGTAAAAAAACTGAAGGCGCCAGTTGACTTAATTAAGTTCATAAATCATATTAGTCTTAATTTTACCCTATTTGTACATCTAATTACCAAAAATGAAAAAAACAAAAACTGATCATTATACTGAAAAAGAAGCATTAGATTTTCACTCCAATAAAAAACCTGGAAAGATAGAAATTGTGGCGTCAAAAAATATGACGACCAAAAGAGATCTCGCACTTGCTTATTCTCCAGGTGTTGCGGCTCCTGTAAAAGCAATCAGTGAAAATCCTGAGACTGCTTATGACTATACGGCAAAAGGAAATTTGGTTGCAGTAATTAGTAATGGTTCAGCAATTCTAGGAATGGGAAATTTAGGAGCCATTGCTTCTAAACCTGTTATGGAAGGAAAGGCAGTTTTGTTTAAAAGATTTGCTGATATCGACTCCATAGATCTTGAAATAGATTGTAGCGATGCAAATGAAATTATAAATTCAATTAAAAATTTTGCCCCTAGTTTTGGAGGAATAAATTTAGAAGATATTGCTGCTCCAGATTGTTTTGTCATCGAAGAAAAATTAAAGGAAATTTTAGACATACCAGTTTTCCATGATGATCAGCATGGTACTGCAATTATAACTACAGCAGCATTGATTAACGCATTACACATTAATGGTAAATCTATAAAGGATATAAAGGTTGTCGTTAATGGAGCAGGAGCTTCTGCAATTGCTTGTACTGAACTATTTAAAAATTCGGGTGTTCCAAATGAAAATGTAATCATGCTTGATCGAAAAGGTGTGATTTATAAAGGCAGAACTGAAGGGATGGATCAATGGAAATCGAGGCATGCAGTTGAAACAAAGTTACGAACCCTAGAAGATGCTATAGATGGTGCAGATGTATTTTTAGGTTTATCTGCAAAAGGGGCATTAAAAAAAGAGTTTGTAAAAAAAATGGCAAAAAATCCAATAATTTTTGCATGTGCAAACCCTGATCCAGAAATTCTACCTGAAGAAATTCAAGAAGTTAGAGATGATGCGATCATTGCAACTGGAAGATCTGATTATCCCAATCAGGTTAATAATCTCATAGGTTTTCCATACATATTTAGAGGTGCATTAGATGTTAGATCTAAGATAATTAACGAAGAAATGAAAGTTGCAGCTGCAAAAGCTATTGCAGAACTTGCAAGGGAGGATGTTCCTGATGAAGTGGTTGCAGCAATGGGAGGACAAAGACCAAAATATGGAAAAGAATATATTATTCCATCAACATTTGATCCAAGATTAATCAGTGTCATTCCTGCAGCAGTGGCAAAAGCTGCTATGGACAGTGGTGTTGCAAGAAAATCTATTGATGATTTTGAAATTTATAAAGATCAACTTAAACAAAGACTAGATCCAACGGTAACCATCATGCAAGGTATTAATAACCATATCAAAAAAAATCAAAAAAAGATTGTGTTTGCAGATGGAGAAGATGAAAACAATCTTAAAGCAGCAATTGCTTTTAAGAATTCAAAACTTGGAATTCCAATTCTAGTAGGGAAAGAAGACAAGATTAAAGAACAGGTAAAAAAAATTGGTTACAATGAAAATTTTGATATTGAAATTATAAACTCAAAAGATACTGAAAAAAGAGAGAGATATGTTCAACATCTTTTCAAAAAGCTTCAAAGAGAAAAAGGTTTGTTAGAATGGGATTGTGATAGATTGGTTAGAAATGATCGTGTAATTTGGGCTGCTTGCATGGTTGCATGTGGAGATGCTGATGGTGCGGTAACTGGGAACACTAGAAGATTTGGAGCATCTTTTGAAAAAATTACTCAAGTAGTTGGTGCTAGAAATAACGAAATAATGTTTGGATTAAATATGGTTGTCCACAAAGGTAAGACTATATTCGTTGCAGATACTAGTGTTCATGAATATCCAACATCAGAAGAGATGTCTGAAATAGCAATTTCAACTGCTAGGGTTGTTCGCTTGTTTGGTATTGATCCAAAAGTTGCATTTGTATCTCATTCAACATTTGGTCAACCTCTAACAAGTAGAACTAAACATATTAAAAAAGCTGTTGAAATTCTAAAAGAAAAAAACGTAGATTTTAAATTCGATGGAGACATGCAGCCTGATGTGGCTTTAAATGATCAGTATAAAAATTTATATCCTTTTTCTGATATAGTTGGTAATGCAAATATTCTAATTATGCCAGGGCAGCATAGTGCTGCTATTTCTTATAAAATGATGAAAACATTAAGTGATGCAAAAGTAATAGGACCCCTTTTGATTGGTCTTGGTCTTCCTATTGAAATTGCACCTCTTAGATCTTCAACATCAGAAATAATCAATCTTGCATCAATTGCGGCTTATTCAGCAGATAAAATTGATTACAAAAAGTAATTAATCTTTTTGAATTCTCAAATCATCAACGAGAATGATACTGGCTATAACATCTTCTACATCTAAAATTTCTTTAGCCTCTTTAATGACTAAATCTTTTTCCTCTGAAGTTAAAGCAATACCATAAACATAGATTTTTTTCTTATAGGTATCAATTTGATAATTTGTTGCTTTAATTTCTTTATTAAAGATCATTGCTGATCTTAATTGAGATGTAATTAAAATATCTTTAGCAGATTGTTGAAAATTGAATTCTTCTTTTATTTTAATATCATTCCTAACAGACCTAACACCATTAGTTTCCCAGGCCAACTTTGTAAGTTTGAGCTTCTCTTCAGGGCTATCTACTTTTCCTGTTAAAAATATTCTACCATCTAAGACCTTTGTTTTTACTGACAATATATGTTTTTTATCCATTAAAAGAATTCTACCTGCTAAATTCTTTTGCATGATAGAGTCATCAACTTGGGTTCCTACTGTTCTCGGGTCTAATGCCACGCTAACACCTGTACCAAAAATTCCTTTTGAAGCAACTCCAACACAACCTGAAAAAACTAAACTAATAAAAAGTAGTAATAAAATTTTATTTCTCATTTTTTAATTTAATACAATACTCATAAATTTCTTTTTTTGGCGCATTACTATAGTTAGCAATAATATTTGTAATTTCTTTTGTGCTTAATTTTTTAAGCATAATATTTATGCTATTCTTATCTGATTCACTGATCTTTTGTGAAGTATTTTTATTGATTTGTTTTTCTGAAATAATGATTGTTAATTCACCTTTAGGTTCATTTTCAAATAATTTTAAATTTGCAATATCTGATCTTAAATACTCTTCATAATATTTTGAAATTTCTCTACAAATTAATATTTTCCTGTTTTTAAAATAAGTTTTTAAATAAGGTATAATTTTATTAATTTTCTTAGGTGAAATAAAAAAAACCATACAAAAATTTAAATTTGAATAATTTTCTAGCTCTTCTACTATCAGTTTCTCCTTTTCGGGAAAAAAACCATAAAATAAATATTTCTCATTAAAACCGCTAGCTGAAACTGCGGTAGTTACTGCCGATGGACCTGGGAGGGGAATTACATTAATATTTTGTTTAACACATTCATTAATTAAAACTGCACCTGGATCTGAAATACCAGGAGTTCCAGCATCTGAAATTAAAGACACAAGTTTGCCATCTTTTAGAATATTTAAAACTTTTGTTAAATTTTTCGTTTCATTAAATTTATGGTTAGAAATTAAACTTGTCTTAATCTCAAATTTTTCTAATAATTTTTTTGATACCCTGGTGTCTTCACAAAGTATAAAGTCTGATTTTTTTAGTATTTCTATTGCTCTAATAGTAATATCACCTAAATTTCCTATAGGTGTAGGCACTATATAAAGGCCTTTTCTTAACTCATTTTTATGCAATATAGTACTTACCATAATTTAAACAGTATTAGATTAACAATAACATTAAATGAACAAAACTTTCATAATTCTTTTTTTATTTATCTATAATTTGTTTTTATTTATCAGCCCTGGCTTTTCAGAAGGTAATAAAATTAGGTTAGGGCTACTTGTGCCACTAACTGGTGAAAATGCTGAAATTGGAAAAGAGATTATTAAAGCAACACGATTAGCTCTAAATGATATTGGCTCCAATAAGATTGAAATCTTTCCAAAAGATACAAATTCAGATCCAAATAAAACTTTGAAATCTGCAATTGAACTAAGTCAAATGGATGTAAGTTTAATTATTGGACCTGTGTTTTATGAAAACTTAATTTATCTTGATGAAGTAAAAGACACTATATTTTTATCTTTTACAAATAAGACTTTAGATCTGCCAAAAAATGTAATTAGCACTGGGATAAACTCAATATCTCAACTTAATACCATTAATAAATTTCTTAACGAAAATGGAATAAATAAAACAATATTATTAATACCTAATTTAGATTACGACCAAGAAATTGAAAATGGAGTCAAAAAATCTAAAATTAAAAATCTTAAGCGATATTTTTATAATATTAAGCCAACAGAACTTACAAAGCAAATTGAAGAAATTACAAATTATGAAACTCGTAAACAAAATTTATTTGATGAAATTACTAGACTAGAAAATTCAGATGATCCAAATAAGGAAGATAAAATAAAAAATCTTGAAAAAAGATATACAATAGGAAATGTAAATTTTGATGCAGTCATAATTAGCGATTTTGATGAAAGTTTAAAAAGTGTAATAACGTCATTACTTTATACAGACGTATCTCCAAAAGAAAAATATTTCATAACTTTAAATCAATGGTTTGATAAAAGTTTGTTAACTGAAACAGCTTCTCAACCAATATACTATCCATCTATAAATAAAAAAAACATGGAACAGTTTGAAAAAAAATTTGCTGCTGAATTTAATGAAAATCCCAATCATATATCTTTACTAAGTTATGATTTAGTTGGTTTAATTTATTATCTTTCATTAAAAAATAATCTATCTGAAATAGATAAGGCTTTTAAGAAAAAAAATTCTTTTAAAGGAAAAATTGGAATTTTTGATATTGAGGATAACAAGATTAATCACAGATTAAATTTCTATAAAATTGAAGAAGGAATACTTAAAGAAATCTTTTGATTTTTTTAAAAGCGTTAAATCGATGATCCATTTTATATTTTATCTTTGAAGAAATTTCTCCAAAGGTAAATTTTTTTCCATTGGGAATAAAAATAGGATCATAACCAAAACCATTTTCACCTTTTGGCTCATGCGAAATAAATCCTTCCACTTTTCCTTTCACACAAGCTATTTTTTTTTCTAAAAAACAGATCGATAAACAACAAATGAACCGTGCCTTAATTTTTTTTCTTTTCCAATTTTTATCTTTTTTATTAAGCTCTCTATAAACCCTTTTAATTGCTTTTTTAAAATCTGAGTTTTTACCACCCCATCTTGCAGAATAAATACCTGGTGCTTTACCTAAAAAATCTATTTCTAAACCCGAGTCATCAGCAAGACATGGCAAATTTGTTTTTTTAGAAAAGTATTTTGATTTTATAAGTGAGTTATCTTCAAATGTTTTTCCATTTTCTATTGGACTTTTGATTTTGAAGTTTAGATTAGAGTAAACCTTTATACGCTTTGGTAATAATGCCTTAATTTCCTTAATTTTTCCTTTGTTATTAGTGCCTATGAACAGCTCAAAAATTTTTTTCATTAAAGTCTAGCAATTTTCAAATTTCTTACCATATATGCGCACATGGATAAAGAACAACAGCAAAAACCTTTAGATGAACAAACTGCAACTAGCAATGCAGAAGAAAAAAATAAAGTGGATACCCAAACTAATGACCAAGCTAAAGCTGAAGAAAGAAATAAAGAGAAAGAAATTTCCCCAGAAGAAAAAATTAGTGAATTAGAAGATAAGTTAGCAAGAACTTTTGCAGAAATGGAAAATCAAAGAAGAAGATTTGAAAAAGAAAAAGAAGATGCATTTGAATATGGAGGGTCATCATTTGCAAAAGAAGCTTTAAATTTAATTGATAACTTAGAAAGATCGAAACAAGTCTTAGAAAATGATGAAAAATTAAAAGACACTGATGCTTTAAAAAAAATATTAGAGCATCTGGAAATAATCAATAAAGATTTGTTATCAATTTTTACTAAAAATAACATTAAACCAATTGACTGTTTGAACAAAAAACTTGATCCAAATTTTCATCAAGCAATGATGGAAATCGAAGATGATCAAAAAGAACCTGGAACTATAGTTCAAGAAATTCAAAAAGGTTTTATGATTAAAGACAGATTATTAAGACCGTCTTTAGTTGGTGTTTCAAAAAAAACTGAGACTAAAAATGAAGATCCGTCTGAAAACAAGGAAAATAAAGAGGATAATTAGTGTTTAGATCAGCTTGTAGAAATAGATTTAACCCCTATATGAAGAAAGAGAGAAAATAATATTATGAGCAAAATAATTGGAATAGATCTTGGAACAACAAATTCGTGTGTTGCTATCATGGAAGGTAGCCAGCCAAAAGTTTTAGAAAATGCCGAAGGAGCAAGAACCACACCTTCAGTTGTTGCATTTACTGATGATAGTGAAAAGCTAATTGGTCAACCAGCTAAAAGACAAGCTGTAACAAATCCTGAAAATACAATCTTTGCAGTTAAAAGATTAATTGGAAGAAATTTTGACGATCCAACTGTGAAAAAAGATGTTGAAGCTGCTCCATTTAAAATTGTTAATTCTGAAAAAGGAGATGCCTGGATTGAAGCGAAAGGAGAAAAATATTCTCCATCACAAATCTCTGCTTTTATTCTTCAAAAAATGAAGGAAACTGCAGAAAAATATTTAGGTCAAACTGTTTCAAAAGCAGTAATAACTGTACCAGCATATTTTAATGATGCACAAAGACAAGCAACAAAAGATGCTGGTAAGATTGCTGGTTTAGAAGTTTTAAGAATAATAAACGAACCAACTGCAGCTTCTTTGGCATATGGTTTGGATAAAAAACAAAATAAAAAAATTGCAGTATATGACCTGGGTGGTGGTACGTTTGATGTATCAATACTAGAACTAGGTGACGGTGTATTTGAAGTTAAATCAACTAATGGGGATACTTTCCTAGGCGGTGAAGATTTTGATAATGCAATTGTTGAATATCTAATTTCAGAATTTAAAAAAGATAATGGAATAGATTTAAAATCAGATAAATTAGCTCTTCAGAGACTTAAGGAAGCTGCTGAGAAAGCTAAGATAGAACTATCATCAGCAGAACAAACTGATATAAATTTACCTTTCATCACAGCTGATAAAACTGGTCCAAAACATATCAACATAAAAATGACTAGAGCAAAACTTGAAGCTTTAGTGGAAGACCTAATAGCTAGAACTATGCCTCCATGCAAAACAGCCCTAAAAGATGCTGGCATTACTGCAAGTGAAATTGACGAAATAGTTATGGTTGGTGGTATGACGAGGATGCCAAAAGTAGTTGAGGAAGTTAAAAATTTCTTTGGAAAAGAACCTAACAAAAGTGTTAACCCTGATGAAGTTGTTGCAATGGGTGCTGCAATTCAAGCAGGTGTATTACAAGGAGATGTAAAAGATGTTCTTCTTCTGGATGTTACCCCTTTATCATTAGGTATTGAGACTCTTGGTGGAGTTTCTACAAAATTAATTGAAAAAAACACAACAATACCTACAAAGAAAAGTCAGGTTTTCTCTACAGCTGAAGACAATCAACCAGCCGTTTCAATAAGAGTTCTTCAGGGTGAAAGGGAGATGGCAGCTGACAATAAAATATTAGGTAATTTTGAATTAGTTGGAATAGCTCCAGCACCAAGAGGTGTACCACAAATTGAAGTAACTTTTGATATCGATGCTAATGGAATTGTTAACGTTTCAGCAAAAGACAAAGGTACTGGAAAAGAGCAAAAAATACAAATTCAAGCTTCAGGCGGCCTTAGTGATGAAGAGATTGAAAAAATGGTTAAAGATGCTGAAGCCAACAAGGAAGCTGACAAAAAGAAGAGAGAGTCTGTTGATGTAAGAAATCAAGCTGACACTTTAATACACTCTACAGAAAAAAATCTTAAAGAGCACGGTTCAAAAGTCTCGGATGCAGAGAAAAAAGCTATCGAAGATGCTTCAAGCTCTCTTAAAGAAAGCTTAAAAAGTGAAGACATTGAAGATATTAAAAAGAAGACAGAGGCATTAGTTCAAGCTTCAATGAAACTTGGTGAGGCAATTTACAAAGCCCAACAAAGTGCAAGTCCTGAAGCTGGAAAAGATACAGGTAAAGAAAATAAAGATAAAAAAGATGATAATGTTGTAGATGCTGATTTTGAGGAAGTAAAAGAAGAAAATAAAGAAGACAATCAAGAAAAAAGCGCTTAAATAACATCTAGTCGTCTGGATTAAACTAATGGCTAAACGAGATTACTATGATGTTCTTGGAATAAACAAAAGTGCTAGTCCTGAAGATATAAAATCAGCTTATAGAAAACTAGCTGTTAAATATCACCCCGATAAAAATCCTGGAGACAAGGCTGCTGAAGATAAGTTTAAAGAGGCAAGCGAAGCTTATGGTATTCTATCAGATAAAAGTAAAAAAGAGAATTATGACAATTTTGGTCATGCAGCATTTGAAAATGGTGGTGGTGGCCAAGGAGGTTTTGGTGGGTTTGGAGGATTTGGTGGATCTGATTTTTCAGATATATTTGAAGACTTTTTTGGAGACTTTGGTGGTGGAGGAAGAAGGAATAATAGACGTAGCTCAAATAACAGAGGTTCGGATCTAAGATATGATCTATCCATAACACTTGAAGAAGCTTACTCGGGTAAAAAACAAGACATACAATTTTCTTCATCTGATAAGTGTGTAACATGTAAAGGAAATGGTTCAAAACCTGGCTTTTCAGCTGATAGATGTACATATTGTGGCGGAAATGGAAAAGTAAGATCTAATCAAGGTTTTTTTACAGTTCAACAAACTTGCCCTCAATGCTCTGGTAGTGGTGAGGAAATTACAAATCCATGCTCTGATTGTGGTGGAAGTGGAAACAAACAAACCTCTAAAAAAATTAATGTAACAATACCAAAAGGTGTTGATGATGGAACTAGAATTAGATTGGCTGGCAAAGGTGAGGCTGGCTCTAGGGGTGGAGCTAATGGAGATTTGTATCTATTCATAAATGTTAAATCTCATGAATTATTTAAAAGATCAGATGAAAATTTATTTTTTGAATTTCCTATTTCAATTGCAGATGCTGCGCTTGGTACAACAATTGAAATTCCAACAATAGATGGTGGAAGAGCTAAAATAAAAATACCAGAAGGCACACAGTCAGGTAAACAATTTAGATTAAGGAATAAAGGAATGCCTTATATGAGAGGAAATGGTAATGGTGATTTATATGTTCAAATTAATACAGAAGTCCCAATATCACTAAATAGAGAGCAAAAAGAATTATTGGAAAAATTCAGAAATATTGAAAATGAAAAGTCTAATCCGAGCATAAAACAATTCTTTAAAAAAGCTAAAAGTTTTTGGAAGAATTAATTTACTTCTTGAAAAAATGACCACCTAGTTTAATTAGTAAACATGATAATTTGGATAGCCTCATACCCAAAAAGTGGAAATACCTGGGTAAGATCGTTCCTCACTGCTTATTATTTTTGTGAAGATGGGATTTTCGACATCAAAAAACTTAGTATTATTCAAGATTATCCAAATAAACAATTTTTTAATGATGAAGTGAAAGAGGGAGAAATTTACAAACATTGGGAAGAGTCACAAGAAAAGATACGTGATAATAAAAAAATTAAGTTTCTCAAAACTCACAACTCTTTAATTACAGCTTTTGGTAAAAATTTTACAAGTCCAAAATATTCTCTTGGAGTTATCTATATTGTGCGAGACCCACGAAATGTCATTACATCAATTAAAAATCATAACGATTTTAAAACATATGATGATGCACTGGAATTTATCCAAAATGATAATGCTATTTTAAATGATTATAAACATTTAAAAAACTTTGCAAAAACAAATATAATAAATTCTTGGAGAATAAATTATCAATCATGGCTTGGAAATAATTTTTTTAGAAGGCTAACATTAAGATACGAAGACATGCTTTCTGATCCAGAAAGAACTTTTAGAGATTTGGTAATATTCGTTAATACTATATGTAGGTTTAATGACAATTTTGACGAAAAAAAATTCAAAAATGCATTGAATTCAACGAAATTTAAAAATCTAAAAGATTTAGAAGAAAAAGGTCAATTTTCAGAAAATGTATATTCAGTTCATGATAAAAGAAAAATAAAATTTTTTTTTCAAGGGCCAGAAAATGATTGGAAAAAAAATTTAGACAGTGGTTTAATAAAAAAGATGAATGAATATTACAAAGAAGATTTAATCAAGTTTAAATATAAAATTTAAATTGAAAATATGAAAAAAATTAATTTAGCGATTTCTGGTTGTTTGGGTAGGATGGGCCAGCAATTAATTAAGTCCTCAAAAAAAAATAAAAATTTTAAACTAGTTACGCTTACTGAAAATAGATTAATAAATAAAAAGTTTAGTGGAATTAAACCTGAATTAAATTCAGATAAAGCCTTTAAAAAAACTGATGTAATTATTGATTTCACAGTACCAAATTGTACGCTTGAAATACTTAAAATAGCATCAAAACTTAAAAAAAAAGTAGTAATCGGTACTACAGGCTTTACCAGGAGCCAAGAAAATCAAATTAAAAAGTATGCAAATAAGATACCTATTTTAAAAGCTGGTAATATGAGCTTGGGTGTAAATTTATTAATGTATTTAACTGAAATAGCTTCAAAATCATTGAATGATGAATACTTAAGCAAAATTTTTGAAGTACATCACAAACATAAAAAAGACTATCCATCTGGTACTGCTTTAATGCTGGGTAAAGGAATTGCTGAAGGAAAAAATAAAAATTTATATAGTTTAATTGGTAAAAAATACTTAAATAGAAAATCTTTTCCTTATGGAAGAAAAATTAATTTTAATTCAATTAGAAAAGGTGAAATTATTGGTGAACACGAAGTAAAATTCTCGAGTGGAAAAGAGATAATTACATTAAACCATGAGGCTTTTGATAGAGCACTTTACTCAGATGGAGCTTTAACTGCTTCTAAATGGTTGATGAGAAAAAAGCCAGGTTTATATTCTATGAGAGATTTGCTTAACTTTTCGTAATGAATGAAAAAGAAAAAGCAAAGATTATTATTAAAACTCTAAATAAAATTTATCCAAAAGTGCCTGTTCCTCTAAAAAGTAAAAATATTTTTACGTTATTAATATCTGTTCTACTTTCAGCACAGTGTACTGATGTAAATGTAAACAATGTAACAAAAGATATATATCCAAAGTACTACAAACCAGAGCACTTCGTAAAATTAGGAAGAAAAAAAATTGAAAAATTAATAAAAAAAATTGGTATTTTTAGAGTTAAAGCTAAAAGTATTTATTTAATGTCGAAACAAGTTTTAGAAAAACACAATGGAAAAGTGCCTAAAACTTTTAATGAACTAGAAAAACTACCTGGTGTAGGCCATAAAACTGCAAGTGTAGTAATGTCTCAAGGTTTTGGATATCCTGCTTTCGCTGTTGATACTCATATTCATAGACTTGCCCAAAGATGGGGATTAACAAATGGAAAAAATGTAGTTCAAACTGAAAAAGATCTAAAACGAATATTTCCTAAAAAAACTTGGTCTAAACTTCATCTACAAATAATTTTTTATGGTAGAGAATATTGTAAAGCAAGAGATTGTTATGGTTTGGTATGCAAAATATGCACCTCTTGCTATCCAAACAGGAAAAAACCTGTTATTACCCGAAAAGCATAATATGAAAATTTTAGGTATAGGAAATGCAATAGTCGATGTCATTTGTAAAGTAGACGACAGCTTTATTGATGAGAATAATCTCACAAAAAGTACTATGAAATTATTTTTTGATAAAAATGAGTTTGAACAATTATTAATTGATCTTAAAATCGAAAAAACCGTCTCAGGAGGTTCTGTAGCAAATTCTATAGTAGGTTTGTCTCAACTAGGAGATAAGGTTGGATTTATTGGAAAAGTTTCTGACGATGACTTTGGCAAAAAATATGAACAAGGTCTAAAAAAAGAAAATGTTGAATATTTTTATTCAAAAAAGGAGGAGGAATTACCGACGGGTACTTGTTTGATCTTAGTTACTCCAGACTCTGAAAGAACAATGTGCACATTCTTAGGAACAGCAGGAAAAATTAATGAAAAAGATATTAGTTCTAATGCAATTAAAAATAGTGAGATAATATTTTTAGAGGGTTATTTATGGGATGAGGGGGAACCGAAGAAAGCATTCGATAAAGCCATAAATAATGCAAATAAAGTAGCAATGTCACTCTCTGATCAATTTTGCGTAAATAGGCATAAACTTCAGTTTTTAAACCTAGTAAAAAATAAATTAGATATAATTTTTGCCAACGAACAAGAAATAATATCATTAATTGAAGCAAAAAATTTTAATGAGGTTATAAATTTTTCAAAACAACTTAATAAATTAATGATTATCACTAGAGGAGAAAAAGGTGCGATTGCAGTTAAAAGTGATGAAATTTTTGAAAGTGGCATACAAAAAAATCTAAAAATTGTTGACCTTACTGGTGCAGGAGATCTTTTTGCTGCTGGTTTTTTACACGGGCATATTAATAAATTATCTATAAAAGAATGCCTTGAAAAAGGCACTGAAATGTCAGCTAAAGTAATACAGCAAATTGGTGCAAGGCTTTAAATTTACTTTTTGTTAATTAATTTGATAGCCATTTGTTTTGCTAATTATGAAATCGTTATCATTGAACATATTTAAAATTTTTTTTCTTAATCGATAAATATGCGTTTCAACAGTGTGAGTTTCTAAATCAGATTGATAACTCCAAACTTTTTTTTGTAATTCATCAATGCTAACTGAATTTTCTGATTTAAATAAATAAATAATCGTATTCATTTCTTTTTCGGTCAACTTAAGCTTTTTATTATTTTTTAATATCTCTCTAGAATTGAGATTAACAATATAATCACTTACTTTCACTTCAGATTGATAATTGAATTGTACTTTTAAAAATTCAATATTAATTTTTTCAATTAATCTAAAGATATTAATTGGTGTATTGCTTAGAATAAATTGATTATCAACGTCTAGGTATTTTCTATTTGATATAATTAAATAATTTTTAATTTTTTTTAATTTTTCATTTAATGTTTCTTGATTGTCAAAAAAAGTAATCTCATAATTAAAATTTAAATCAAGTTCTATTAAAATTTGATATAGTCTGTTAAATTTATATATTATTAAATTTTGAGTAATCATAAAAAAATAATATGACAATTTTTGTTAAAGATAAAGATACTCTTCAGATAGATGATTTTAAATTTAAATGCTGTATTGGTAAAAAAGGTTCAGCAAATAATAAAAATGAAGGAGACAAGAAAACACCAAAAGGATATTTTGGGATTGGAAACTTATATTACAGAAAAGACCGAATAAATAAACCTTCAACCTTATTGAAATGTATAGAAATAAAAAAGGGAATGGGCTGGTGTAATGATATTCGATTTCCTGAAAAATATAACAGACTTACTAAAATAAAAAAAGGCATTAACCATGAAAGATTAAAAAGGAAAGATAATAAATATGATTTACTGATTCCAATTAAATATAATTTTAAAAAAACTGTTACTGGAAAAGGGAGTTGTATTTTTATTCATCTAACAAAAGACTATAAACCCACAGCTGGCTGTGTTGCTCTAAAGAAAAAAGATTTTTTAATCTTACTTAAATTGATTAAAAAAAATTCAAAGATAAATATTGTTTAAGATCTTTTGCCAAAAATCTTAGAACCGACTCTAACGTATGTAGAAGAATATTTAACAGCTAAAAGAAAATCTGAGGACATTCCCATGCTTAATTCACTAAAACCTAAAAATCTATTTAGTTTTTTCATCTCTTCAAAATACTTTTCAGAGTCTGTATTTAAAGGAGGAATGCACATTAA
This sequence comes from Candidatus Pelagibacter sp. HIMB1505, assembly GCF_052047915.1. Lineage (NCBI taxonomy): Bacteria > Pseudomonadati > Pseudomonadota > Alphaproteobacteria > Candidatus Pelagibacterales > Candidatus Pelagibacteraceae > Candidatus Pelagibacter > Candidatus Pelagibacter sp. HIMB1505. The sequence continues at coordinate 219,505 of NZ_JBNAIR010000001.1, forward strand.
ACCAATTATATCTAAATTCATTTTTTTACAATAAGAAACCAGTTCTTCAATTGCATTCTTATTAATTCCAGATTTTTGATTTTCATCACCTATATTAATTTGTAAAAATATTTTTATTTTTTTCTTTATTCTATTTTGTTCATCTGCAATTTTTTTAGCAAGTTTTGTGCTATCAACTGAATGAATATAATCAAATAATTGTACTGCAAATTTCACCTTATTAGTTTGGAGCCTTCCGATCATGTGTAGCTTTATCTTTGAATTTTTTTTTTTTAATTCTGTCCATTTTTCCATTGCTTCCTGCACTTTGTTTTCACCATAATCAAAATGACCATGTTGTATAAGAGGCATAATTTCATCAATTTTAAAAGTCTTGGAAACTGCTACAATTTTAGGAATATTTTTAATATTTAATTTATTGAGATAAATTTTAATATCATTCTCAATATCTAATAAATTTTTTACAGTATAATGCATAAAAATAAGATGAATAAATATTACTTTATTAACAAATTTGATACAAATAATATCGATAAACAAGACAAGCAGACTGTAATTATTTATAGAAATTATTCAGAAAAAAAAATTGATGAAAAGCTAATTTTAAAAATTAAAAGATACTGTAAAAAAAAATCTATTAGATTTTATCTATCAAATAATTTTAAATTAGCAATTAAACTAAATTTAGATGGTGTTTATATTCCAGCTTTTAATAAGAGTTTTAAACATTTATCATACTCTTATAAAACAAACTTTAGTATTGTTGGTTCAGCCCATAATATAATAGAAATAAGGTTAAAAGAAATTCAAAAGGTTGAGAAAGTTTTTTTATCATCTTTATTTAAAAAGAATAAAAATTATTTAGGTATTAATAAATTTAGAATAGTTTCTAAACTTACTAAGAAAAAAATTGTGGCGTTAGGTGGAATTTCAAAGCTTAACAGAAAAAAAATGACTTTACTAAATCTAAGTAACTTTGCTGGAATATCTTATTTTGAATAAAAAAAAGGCCCCTTTAAAGGGGCCTTTTTATAAATTGTATCTAAGCTATATTAGAATGCAAAAGAAACATTAAGCAATGTTGCTTCTACATCTGAACCAGCTGTACCACCTGCACTATCAACTTGGTTGAATGCACCACCTATAGAGACTGAACCCATAGTGTATGACGCTTGAATACCAGTGTTGATTTCATCATCAACAGCGTTATCAATTTCAACAACTTGTCTACCAGCAGATACTGATAAATTTTCGTTTACAGCCAATGAGATACCGTAGTGTTGAGCATCTTGGTCAGCTGTAGTTGTTGCATCGTAGTTAACTTTAGTGATTTGGTAAGCAGCAGTTACGTTACCCATAGTGTATTTTAAACCATAAGTATCGTTTTCAGCCATATCACCGTCATCCATTCTACCTACTACAGCAGTTAATCCATCAACTGGTGTTGTATAAGTTATACCAATTGAAGTCTCTGAATCTGCGTGAGCAGTACTATTTTTTGGATTGTAGCCTAAAGAAACCGCTAAAGGACCTACTGAGTTAGCATAACCTAACATACCAGTTTGGTTTCTACCTGATGTAGTTGCTAAACCGTTATCTGTAGAATTAGTTTCTTCATACACCGGCGTATATGCAGCAGGAACGATATCTTTAACTGCATCAACACCACCAGCGTTCATTGAATCACCAGAGAACGTAAATGTTCCATTACTACCACCTAAATCTAGAGTTAGATTGTAATCATCCATGATGTCATCATCTAATTCGTAGTAGACAGCAACTGACATTCCATTGTCTAGATCTCCGCCACCGTTAAACTTAACGCTGTTACCCATTGAGAATGGATTAGCATCAGAAGCTGAGCTAATTCCACTGTAAGTTATACCAGCTGAACCGCTAACACTTAGCTCACCAGCATAAGCTGAAGATGCAACAAGTGTAGTAGCAAGAGCTGTTAAACCAACTTTTTTTAGTTTGTTCATAAATTACTCCTATTAGTTTTTATAATTAATTATAAACGAGAAATTTATAGTCTATAAAAACCAAGGAATGTTAAGCATTTGCATAAATTAATTGTTTTTATTGATTAATGTATCATTTTTGCAACACTATTATGCATTTTTTCATAAAAATTTTCTAATTTTTCGAAAATCTAGTATGCTTGTCCAATTCTATTTTAATTAAATATTTTTCTGCTAATTAAATAACATTATTACCTATTTTTTTATGAAATTTAAAACAATTTTAACTTTACTGATAGTTTTATTATTAATCTCAGGTTGTGGTGGAGATACTTTTAAGTTTCGTAAGGTAGATGCAAGAGAGTTTCCTCCCGATCCAAAAGAAAGAATTAAAAAAAATATGGAAGAAGGTAGGGGATTTAGGCTTTCAAATGTTGGGAAAGGAAATACTAACTATGATTTTGCCAATTCTAACCCATTATGGAGAGCAACTCTAGATACTTTAGATTTCATGCCCTTGGTCTCAGCAAACTATAGTGGTGGGGTTGTGATCACAGATTGGTATTCTGAAAACAATTCACCTGATGAGGCTATAAAAATTTCAGTTAGGTTTTTAACAAATGAGATTAGATCAGATGCATTAAATGTAAACATCTTTATAAAAGAGTGTGAAATCAATTCTTCAAATTGTAAAATTAACAAGAGTGAAAATGAATTATCATCAGAGCTAACTTTAAGTATTTTGAAAAAAGCTGCTTCATATGAAAAAGAGCGAATTGAAAAGTACAAAAAAGAAAACCCTTACACCATCTCAACACCCACCAAAGAAAAAGATAAAAAAAAATAAATTATAAATTTAGATAAATTTAAAAGTGGAAAGATATAATTTTAAATTAATCGAAAATAAATGGCAAAAATTTTGGCAAACTAATCAATCTTTTAAATCCTTAGTGGATCCAAAAAAAGAAAAATTTTATTGTTTAGAGATGTTTCCTTACCCTTCGGGAAAAATACATATGGGTCATGTGAGAAACTATACTATAGGAGATGTCCTTTCTAGATATAAATCCATATGTGGATACAATGTTTTGCATCCAATGGGTTGGGACTCATTTGGAATGCCAGCAGAAAATGCAGCTAAACAAAATAATCTTGATCCGAAAGAATGGACTGAAAATAATATAGATACAATGAAAGTTCAATTGAAACAACTTGGACTATCAATTGATTGGGATAGAGAGATTTCAACTTGTTCCCCAGATTATTACAAACATCAACAGGAGCTATTTTTAGATCTTTTAGATAAAGATTTAGTTTATAGAAAAGAAAGCTATGTAAATTGGGATCCTGTAGATAAAACTGTTTTGGCAAATGAACAGGTTATAGATGGCAAAGGTTGGAGATCTGGAGCATTAGTTGAGAGAAAAAAACTAAATCAATGGTTTTTTAAAATATCTGTATTTTCTGAAGAGCTTTTAAATGATTTAGAGCTGCTAGATGAATGGCCTGAAAAAGTCAAAACAATGCAAAAAAATTGGATAGGAAAATCATTCGGTTGCGAGGTAGATTTTAAAATAGAGGGAAGTAAAGAAATTGAAAAAATAAGATGTTACACAACTAGGCCTGATACTTTATTTGGATTGTCCTTTTTAGCTGTTTCAGTTGATCACCCAATTTCAAAATATTTTGAAAAAAGTGATGAATTTAAGATATTTAAAAACGAGTGTTCGAAAACTGGGACTACAGAAGAGTCTATAGCTCAAGCAACAAAAATTGGATTTAAAACGAACTTATTAGCAATAAACCCACTAGATAAAACTAAAAAAGTCCCAGTGTTTTTTGCTAATTTTGTTTTAATGGATTATGGTCTTGGAGCTGTCTTTGGTTGTCCTGCACATGATCAAAGAGATTTTGATTTTGCAAAAAAATACAATCTAGAAATTAAAACTGTTGTCAAACCTAATGATGCAAGTGATGAGTTTTTAGTAGAGAATGAGTCCTATTCGGGTTCAGGAACTTTAATAAATTCAAAATTTTTTAATGGTTTAAAAGTTCCCGATGAATCCGTTAATGAAGCTATAAAATTTTTAGAAAAAGAGAAACTAGGAAATAAAAAAATAAACTACCGATTAAAAGACTGGGGTATTTCAAGACAAAGATATTGGGGCTGTCCAATACCCATCGCTTATGATGAAAATAACAATATAAAAAAAATACCAAAATCTGATCTCCCAGTTAAACTTCCCGAAAATATTGACATAAATACAAACGGCAACCCTTTGGATAATCAAATAGAGTGGAAAAATGTTGTAATAGATGGACACAAATGTGTTAGAGAGACTGATACATTAGACACATTCGTGGACTCTTCTTGGTATTTTTTAAGATTTTGTTCTTCTAAAAATTTGGAGTCTCCTTTTGATAATTCTGAAATTAAATATTGGATGCCAGTTGATCAATATATAGGAGGTGTCGAACATGCAATCCTACACCTTCTCTATTCAAGATTTTTTATGAGAGCAATCAATTTAAATCAATCAGATATTAAAATTAAAGAACCTTTTAAAGGTCTCTTTACGCAAGGTATGGTTTGTCACGAAACCTATAAAGATGAAGAAGGTAAATGGCATAGTCCAGATGAAATCTTTTCTAATGATGGAAAAAACTATTTTTTAAAAGAGAATACCTCGAAAAAAATTACGATTGGGCCTTCAGAATCAATGTCAAAATCAAAAAAAAATACTATTGATCCTCAAAATATCATCAACAAATATGGAGCTGATGCCGTCAGATTTTTCATTTTAGCTGATAGTCCTCCAGAAAGAGATGTACAATGGTCTGAGGAGGGCATGCAATCATCTTACAAATTTATACAAAAATTTTGGGTTTTAAGTGAAGAAATTTTAAAAATTACAAATCAGAATTTAGATAAAGAAAATGATGATTTAAAAAAATTTACAAATGAAATAATAAATAAAATTAATATTGCTCTGGAGAAATTTAGATACAACGTCATAATTGCAAGTTTTCATGAAGCATATTCTTTTTATAAAAAAATAATCAGTGATAAAGTAAACTTTGCCAACCTAAAAAGTGATTTCCAAAAATTACTCATAATGATGCAGCCATTTATTCCTCACATAACAAATGAATGCTATGAAAAATTCAAATTTGAAGATCAATTAAAATGGCCACAAGTCAACAAAGATTATTTATCTGATGACAACTCAAAAATAATTATTCAAGTAAATGGTAAAAAAAGATCGCTGATTTCAACTAAAAAAGATTTAGAGGAAAATGAAATTATTAATGAAATTAATGAAAAAGGTTTAATAAAAAAATATTTAGATAATGGAAAACTTGTTAAAACAATTTATATTAAGAATAGAATTATCAATTTTATAATAAAATGATAAAAAAATATTTATATTTAGTTTTACTAATAATTTATGGATGTGGGTTTAATCCAATTTACATAAATCAGAATGAGAACAATTTTGAATTCAGTGAAATAATTTTAAAAGGTGATAATGCCTTAAATGATAGACTTATAAAATCTATTGATTTAAAAGAGGATAAACTAAATCCGATCCTAAATAAAATAATTATTGATTCAGTGTATTCAATAAGTCAAACTTCAAAAGACTCTACTGGGAAAGTAACATCTTATAGATCAAACTTAGAATTTAATATTGAAATTCAAAATAGTAATAACAAGATTAAGTCAAAGAAATTTATTAAAAATTTTTCATATAGAACAAAAGATAACCAATTTGAATTGGTTAAATATCAGGAACAAATAAAGAATAATTTGTTTGATGAAATTACTTCAGAAATAATTCTTTTTTTGAATATTGATGATAGTTAAACAATTTGACCTAAAAAATAAGGTCGATAATAAAATAAAATATTATCTTTTATACGGTGCAAATAGAGGCCTGATTGAAGAAACGGTCATTACTATTTTTCAAAAAAAATTTAGTGGGAATAGTGAAGTTTATGATGAAATAGAAATATTGAAAAATACTGAAAATTTTCAAGAAAACATTTTCAATAAATCTTTTTTTGATGATGGTAAAATCATTATTGTTAAAAGAGCAACTGATAAAATTTTTTTTCTTATTAAAGAAATTATAGAAAAGGATCCTGGCGACATTTACTTAATTATAAATTCTTCAATATTAGATAAAAAATCGAAATTAAGGAATTTTTTTGAAAAACAAAGCAATACAATTGCTTCAGCCTTTTATGAGGAAAATTATCAATCTCTTATAAATTTTTCTCAAAATTTTTTAAGAGATAAAAATATTAAGATCTCATTAGAAATTTTAAATTTAATTATAGAACGATCAAAAGGAGACAGAATAAATTTAAAAAATGAATTAGAAAAGATAACGTCTTTTTCAATTAACAATCGTACAATTAATGTTGATGAAATTAAAAAGCTCACAAATTTAGCTGAAAATTATGACCTTTCAGAACTGGTGGATAATTATCTTGCTAAAAATCAAAGAAAAACATTAAAAATATTAAATGAGAATAATCTCAACGATGAAGATATTATAAAAATCGTAAGATTACTTATTCAGAAACTCAAAAGATTAAAGAGTCTTAAAATGATATTAGAAAAAAATAATGACCTAGATCAAACATTGGCTTCTTTTAAACCACCAATTTTTTGGAAAGATAAAGAAATTATAAAACATCAGTTGAAAAATTTAACATTAGAAAATATCAAATTTTTAATAGTCAAAATTAATTCTTTGGAACTAAATTTAAAAAAAAACTCACCTGTGTCCCAAAAGTTATTGAATAATTTTATTTTAGAAAGGTTTAGATTGTCTAGTAATTTGATTTAATAATTTCTATAATCTTATTCAATTGATCTACTTCTTTATAAAAAAAAGTAATTGTACCCTTATTATTTTTGTTATTCTTAATAAATACTTTAACACCTATTTTTTCAGCTATAGAATTTTCTAAATCCTTAATATTAATATCCTTAACTGAGATTTTTTTAGTTTTCTTTTTAAAAATTTTAACAAAACTTTCGGCTTGTCTTACAGAAAGTTTTTTCTCTATAATTTTTTTAGCTACGAAACTTGCATTTTCTAAGCCAACTAAAATTTTAGCATGTCCTGACGTCAATTTTTGACTCTCTATCAATGAGATAACTTCTGAAGGCAAACTTAGTAGCCTTAAAGAATTACTTATGTAACTTCTACTTTTTCCAATAAATTTTGCCACCTTGTCTTGGTCATATTTAAATTCATCAATTAAACGTTTATAACCCTGAGCTTCCTCAAGAGGATTTAGATCATGTCTTTGTACATTTTCAACAATTGCAAACTCTAAGGATTTTAAGTCATCAGCTTCTGTGATTACGACAGGAACGTCATGAAGACCAGCTCTTTGTGCTGCAAGCCACCTTCTCTCTCCTGCTATAATTTCAAATTTTCCTTCATTATCATTAGACTTTCTAACTATGATTGGTTGTATCACTCCTCTTTCTTTAATAGAATTAGTTAGATCTTCTAGACTACTTTCATTAAAAACTTTTCTTGGTTGATATTTATTTGGAACAAGATCACTAATTTGTAATTGATTTTTTTTTTGCTCAATTTTAACTTCACCTATCAATGAGGATAGGCCTCTTCCTAAACCTTTTTTAATTTTTTCCATTATGCTGCGCTCCCTACTCTTGGTTCTTGATTTATAAATTCGTCAGTAAAGCTAAAATACGACTTACTGCCTGGGCATGATTTATCATACATTAAAACAGGCATACCGTGAGATGGCGCTTCTGATAATCTAACATTTCTTGGTATTACTGTTGTGTAAACTTTTTCACTAAAATAGTCTCTAGCTTCTTTCTCAACTTGTGAAGATAACTTATTTCTTTTGTCATACATCGTTAAAAGGATACCTCTAATTTTTAATTCTGGATTTAAACTCACTTTTATTCGTTCGATTGTCTTCATAAGTTGAGTCAAACCTTCGAGGGCAAAAAACTCTGTCTGCAAAGGGACTAGGAGCGATCCTGAACATACAAGGGCCATGACAGTCAACAAGCTAAGCGAAGGTGGGCAATCAACAAGTATATAATCATAGGACACTCTAGAATCATTTAAATAAGCGGCTAATTTGCGCTTCAGAATAAAAGCTCTATTTGTATCATCTGCTGTTTCAACCTCTAGGCCTGATAAGTCAACATTAGAAGTTATCAAATCCAAATTTTTAAATTGGGTTTTCTTGATTACCTGATAAATTTCTTTAGTTCCATTCAAGACTCCGTAAATTGTATCATCTGAGTTATTCATATTTGATAATCCAAGACCTGTAGTTGCATTCCCTTGTGGATCTAGATCAATAACTAAAATTTTTTTATTATGTTTTGATAATCCAGCTGCAAGATTTATTACAGTTGTAGTTTTTCCTACTCCACCCTTTTGATTGATTACAGAAATAATTTGCATTTAATTTTATTCCAAATTTTTTTAAATTTTTTTTTTTAATTTTTTTATATTTATTAAAAATGAGTCTTCATTAGTTAAACTTTTTTTTTCTATATACTCTAACTTCCATTTCTTTTTAGAATTTTCAAAAACTTTTTTTCCACTCTTCCCCATAAAGAAAATTAAATTTTTATATTTCGAAAAATTTTTATAAACTAAATCTAAAACAACAGGCATAGGTTTAAACGCTCTCGACATAATTGTTCCTGTCTCTAAATTTTTTATCTCAAAAATATTTTTTTGAAAAACTTTTGTATTTAAATTTAATTTTTCTGAAACTTCTTTTAAAAAATGGCTTTTATGGTAGCTTTTTTCATACAGATGCACATTCATTTTATTTTTCATGTTTTTTAGTATAATTGCCACTATAATGCCTGGAAAACCAGCTCCAGATCCTAAATCTGTAGTTGTATTGCAATTTAAATTAACAAAATCAATAATTTGTGCTGAATCTATAATATGACGCTCAATTATTGCGTTTTTTGATGCTGTATTTTGACTAATTATGTTAATTTTTTTATTTTTTTCTAGAATCAAAGATACATAGTTTTCAAAGTCTAAAAATGTTTCACGTGAAACATTTAAATCATTAAGTCTAGAGTAAGAATTTGAAATTTCTTGATCCATTAAGCTATATGCTTAATAGACCTTCTTTTAACATGTGACAACAAAATATATACTGCAGCTGGGGTTATTCCATCAATTCTAAGAGCTTGACCCATAGTTTTAGGCTTTATTTTCTTAAATTTAGCTTTAACCTCATTAGATAAACCTGAAAGCACATCATAATTAATTTTATCAGGAATAATTAAGTTCTCATCCCTCTTAAATGCTAAAATATCTGCTTTTTGCTTTTTTAAATACCCCCTGTAATGAGCATTAATTTCTACTTGTTCATCAATTTCTTTACTAAAATAGGGTATATCAGGCCATATTTCTCTAATTTTACTCATATTTACTTCTTTTTGAGTTAACACCTCATTTGAAGACCTTAATATTCCATCTTTCGCTATTTTAATTCCAAATTTTTCTGCTTTAGATGGTGAAATGCTGGATTTAATCATTTTTAAATTAATTTTTTCGATTTTGTCGAATTTGTCTAAATATAAATCTTTTCTTTCTGTTCCAATTAAACCAATTTCTATTCCCTTAGCTGTTAATCTTTGATCTGCATTATCCGCTCTCAAACTTAACCGATATTCTGCTCTTGATGTAAACATACGATATGGCTCCGCCACACCTTTAGTAACCAAATCATCAATCATCACTCCAATGTAAGCATCGGATCTATCAAGGATAAAAGGTTCAGAATTTTTAACAGATAAAGCTGCATTTATACCGGCTATAAGTCCTTGTGCAGCTGCTTCTTCATATCCCGTAGTTCCATTGATCTGTCCAGCAAGATAAAGGTTGCTTATCTTCTTAGTTTCAAGGGTCAAGAATAGTTCACGTGGATCTATATAGTCATATTCTATAGCGTATCCTGGTCTTATAATTTTAACATTTTCTAAACCATTGATATTATTACATATTTCTTCCTGAACTTCAGCTGGAAGCGATGTAGAGATGCCATTTGGATAAATTGTGTGGTCAGTAAGCCCTTCTGGCTCTAAAAAAACCTGATGACGAATTTTATCAGCGAATTTTACTATCTTATCTTCTATAGATGGACAATATCTTGGTCCTACTCCTTTTATGCTACCAGAGTACATTGCACTTTTAGATAAATTTTTTTCTATAATTTTATGAACCTTCTCATTTGTATAAGTCATTCGACATGACACTTGTTTGTTTAAATTTTTTTTAGTTAAGAAAGAAAAAAAATAAGGATCATCATCTGCAAATTGCTCTTCAAGACTTTCAAAATTTATCGTTCTAGCATCTAACCTTGGTGGTGTTCCAGTTTTTAATCTTCCAATTTTAAAATCATATTTTGCTAACTGTTCACTTAAACCTGTTGAAGGTTTTTCATCATACCTACCTGCTGGTGTTCTTTCATCACCTATATGTATCAAACCATTTAAAAAAGTTCCTGTTGTTAGTATTAACTTGTTGCATAATACCTTTTTGCCTTCTTTAGTTTCAAAACCACTTATAGTATTTTTATTAAAAATAAACTTAATTACGGGATCTGAAAAAATGCTTAAATTACAGTAGTTTAACAGTTTTTCTTGCATAAATTTACGGTAAAGCGCTCTATCTGATTGAGTTCTTGGTCCACGTACTGCTGGACCTCTACTTCTATTTAATAATCTAAATTGTATGCCTGATTTATCAGCAACATCTCCCATAACACCATCAAGAGCATCTATTTCTCGAACTAAATGACCTTTACCCAAACCACCAATTGCAGGATTACATGACATCTCGCCAATAGTTTCTATTTTATGGGTGAATAAGGCAGTGTTAACTCCTAGTCGAGCAGAAGCAGCAGCTGCCTCGCACCCTGCATGACCTCCACCAATAACAACTACATCAAATGACAAATCATTTTTCATGGGTTGAATTTATATCTGAATACATAATTTACAAGACAGGCTTAATTTTTTGTAAATAAGCGTTAATTATCAATAGTTTTGGATAAAAAATGTCCAAAAAATGAGGAAAATAGGGGATTATTTACCGATGCAAAAATCGTTGAAAATACTACCTAATATTTCCTCTACATCGACTTTTCCAACGATCATACCCAAATGTCTAGTAGCTAATCTTAAATCTTCTGCTGCTTTATCAAAATCTTCTATTTCTTTTTTTTGATTAAAATTGTTCAAATGGTCTAAACACTGTTTCAAATGTTGTCTATGTCTTTCTCTAGTAATTAAAATATCATCACTAGTTATAAATTTATTTTTTAAATTATTTTTTATTTTTGAAATTAGTTCATCAATATTTTTATTATCTTTGATTGAGATTAAAACATGATTTATATTTTTAATTTTTGAATCAATTTCTTTTTTTAATAGATCAGACTTATTTAAAACTAAAATTGCATTTTCATCTAATAAACCCTTCAAAACATCAGTAAAACCAGGGTTTTTTGCATCTACCACTACAATCTTCAAATCTGCTTCTTCGGCTCTGTTTAAAGATAATTTAATGCCTCTTTTTTCTATCTCATCTTTAGATTCTCTTATTCCTGCGGTATCAGATATTATTACAGGATAACCATCTATGCTAAGATGAGTTTCTATAACATCTCTTGTAGTACCAGCTATTTCAGATACAATTGCAACATCTCTATTTGATAAATGATTTATTAAACTAGATTTCCCTGCGTTAGTAGGTCCAATAATTGCAATCTTAAAACCTTCTCTAATTCTTTCTCCAACTTTTTGATCATTTAAAATCTTTTCAATTTTTTGAACAACATCATTTGAATCATTTTTGATTTGATCCAAAATATTGCTTGGCAAATCTTCATCTGGGAAATCAATTTTAGCTTCAACATGAGACAAAATTTTTAAAAGTTTTTCTCTTAAAAAATTGAATTGATCTGCAGATTTACCATTCATAATTTTAATTGCTTGTTGTCTTTGAATTTCTGTTTCAGATGAAATTAGATCAGCTATACTTTCTGCTTCTAATAAGTTTATTTTTCCATTTTGAAATGCAAGCCTAGTAAATTCACCCGGCTCTGCTAATCTACAATTTTCAATCAAAGCAATAGAAGAGTGGAGGGCTTCTACCACAGCTTTACTACCATGAACTTGTATCTCTGCCATATCCTCACCAGTGTAGCTCTCAGGCCCAGGAAACCACAATATTAAACCTTCATCAATTAACTCAGAAGTGTTGATTTTAAATATTTTTTTTAAAGTTGCTACTCTTGGGGGAGGCAAGTTTTTCTTGGTTAGTTTTATAATAACATTCGCTGTTTCTTTTCCAGAAATTCTAATTACAGCAATTCCTGATATGCCTGGACCTGTCGAAAGTGCAAAAATTGTCATTTTTTATTATAGTTTTTTTAAAATTTTAATGACATATTTTTTTTATGATTATTTGGTTGGCATCTTTTCCAAAAAGTGGAAATACTTGGTTAAGGTCAATAATTTCATCATTAGTGTACAGTCAAGATGGAATGTTTAATTTTAATCTAAATAAAAAAATTAAACAATTTCCATCTAAACAATATTTTAGTGAATTTACAAAAGATTTTCATAATATTCATGAAATAAAGAAATATTGGATACTAGCTCAAGATAAAATAAACTTGGACAATCAAATAAAGTTTTTTAAAACTCACCATATTAATTGTACAATTGATGGTCATTCATTTACTAATAAAGAAAATACGGCGGCTACAATCTATATTGTAAGAGATCCAAGAAATTTGGTTAATTCTATTTCTAATCATTTCTCAAAAACTATTCATGAAGCAAAAGAATTTTTATTCAGAACAAATATTTTGGGTGCAAATAAACAGAGTGCTCTTGATAGTGATTTTGCAACTTTAATAGGATCATGGAAAGAACACTACCAATATTGGACAAAAAAGAATGATGATCTGCTATTGTTAAAATATGAGGATATTTTATCTAATCCTGGAGAGGAATTAAAAAAAATTATAAAATTTTTAAATAAGTTTATAAAACTACAAACAAATAAAGATAAAGAGAAAAATATAATAAACACCACATCATTTCAATCTCTAAAAAAAATGGAAGAGGAAGGATATTTTACTGAAAATGTTTTTCATAAAATCTCAAATAAAAAAATAAAATTTTTTAATCAAGGACCAGATAACAACTGGCAAAATAATTTAAACTCAAAAATCAAAATAGAAATTGAAAAAAATCTTGAAACAGAAATGAGAGAACTTTTTTATATATAGATAAATTTAGATAATAAAAATAAAGACAATAAGTTGAAAATATGACGTCTATTCAAAATATTCTTGAAGATTTTAAAGCAAAAAATTTCAATCAAGCACTAATAGGTATTGACAAATTACTTGCTAAAAACCCGAACCATGAAAAAAACATAAATTTTAAAGGTATAATTTTAAACAACCTTAATCAAACAAATGAAGCAAGAAAATGTTGGCTAGAGGCTTTTCAGATTAATAATTTATATGTTGAGCCAGTTTATAATTTAGCCGAGTCTTTCCTCATTAAAAAAGATTATAATGAAGCTATAAAATATTTTAAAAAGTCACTAACTTTGAATAATAAATTTTCTGATACCTATTTTAATCTTGCTGTTGTTTATAATTTATTAAATAAAAAAGAAAAATCTATTTTATGCTTTCAATCAGTTATCAAACTTAATCCAAACGACGTTGAGGCTTACTATAATTTAGCCATCAGTTATAGAGAGACAGGTGATTTGCAGATGGCTGAAAAAGTCTTTGAAATAGCTCTAAAAATAAATCCAAATTATCCATATTTAAAAGGTCAATTAAGATTTACAAAAAATCATTTGTGCAATTGGGATAATTTTAGTGAAGATAAAGCTCAGATAGAAGACAATATAAAAGAAAACAAAAAGGTTATAAGGCCTTGGCAAAGCTTGACCATGCTTGATTCTGCTGAACTATTGTTAAAAAACTCTTTATTATTTAATAAAGAAAAAAACTTTCGCAGCAATTTTGCTTTACATGAAAATAAAAAAATTATTTTAGGTTATTTTTCCCCAGATTTTTGTGACCATGCTGTTTCTAATCAATTAAAAAAAAAATTAGAATTACACAATAGAAAAAAATTTGAAATAATTGGTTTCTATTTTAATACAAAAAAAGATAAACAGCACAATGAAATTAAAAATTATTTCGATAAATTTTTTTATGTAAATCAAGAAAGTAACGAAAACATTATTAGGCTAGCTAAAAATTTAAAAATAGATATAGCGATTGACTTGTGTGGATTTACTAATTTAAATAGGTATCAAATATTTAGCCAAAGATGTGCCCCTATTCAAGTTTCCTACTTAGGTTATGCGGGTTCTACAGGATTAAAAAATATTGATTATCTGATCGCAGACAAAACTGTTATACCGACTTCATCTCGTAAATTTTATTCTGAAAAAATTATATATATGCCAAAAACTTTTATGCCAGGAGATGACACTCAAAAATTTTTGAAAAATAATTACAAAAAAATAAATTTTGATATTACAAACGAAAATATTGTTTATTGTTGCTTTAACAGTAGCTACAAAATTTTACCAAACATTTTTGACTGTTGGGTAGAAATTTTAAAAAAAGTTAAAAACAGTATCCTTTGGTTAAATATTTCAAACAAAATTGCAAAAAAAAATATTATAAATTACGCAGAAAAGAATAATTTAGACTCTCAAAGAATTTTTTTCACTGATAAAACAAATAATTATCATGATTATTTATCAAAACAGAGTTTAGCAGATATTTTTTTGGATACCTGCCCTTACTCAGCGCATTCTACGGGTTATGCTTCATTAATATCGGGTGTTCCTATAGTAACCTGTAAATCTGAAACTTTTGCAAATAATGTCTGTTCTAGTTTACTTGTTGAGGCTGATTTAAGTGAATTAATAGCTTCAAACTTATCTGACTATAAAAAAATAGCAATTAATTTAGGCCAAGATAGGTCTAAGTTAAATGATATAAAAAAAAAATTAAAGAATAATATTGAAAAAAAAAAAATGTTTAATAATTCAGACTATATTGATGCTTTAGAGAATGCTTATCAAAAAATTTATGAATTAAAAAAAAATAACATCTTTAAAGACATTCTTTTAAATTAAATATATTTAAGCAGGTTTATTCATTGAATTAAAAAACTCTGCATTATTTTTTGTATCTTTTAATTTCGAGCTTATAAATTCAATAGCATCCATTGTGCCCATTGGGGCAATAATCCTTCTTAACACGTTCATTTTTTGTAAATCATTCTTATCAAATAACAGTTCTTCTCTTCTGGTCCCTGATTTAGTTATATCAATTGCAGGATAAATTCTTTTATCTGCAATCTTTCTATCTAATACCGTTTCACTGTTACCAGTACCTTTAAATTCCTCAAAAATAACTTCATCCATTCTGCTTCCCGTATCGATTAAAGCTGTAGATATAATTGTTAAAGATCCTCCTTCTTCAATATTTCTTGCTGCACCAAAAAATCTTTTTGGTCTTTGCAAAGCATTAGCATCTACACCACCAGTTAAGACTTTACCTGAGCTTGGTATAACGGCATTATAAGCTCTTCCAAGTCTAGTGATTGAGTCTAATAGTATAACAACATCTTTTTTATGTTCTGTTAATCTTTTTGCTTTCTCTATAACCATCTCTGCAACAGCAACGTGTCTTTGTGCTGGTTCATCAAATGTAGAGCTTATAACTTCTCCTTTTACGGTTCTTTGCATGTCTGTAACCTCTTCAGGTCTTTCGTCTATGAGTAAAACAATTAAGTAACATTCAGGATAATTTTTTGCTATTGAATTTGCGATACTTTGTAAAATCATGGTCTTACCAGCTTTTGGTGGTGAAATTATTATCGAACGCTGGCCTTTACCAATTGGACTTACCAAATCAATTAATCTTGGAGTTAAATCAGGTTTTTTATCTATTTTTGATGTTTCAATTTCCATAACCAATTGTTTGTCTGGATATAATGGAGTTAAATTATCAAATGCTATTTTGTGTCTAGATTTTTCCGGCTCTTCAAAATTAATTTTACTTACTTGTAATAATGCAAAATATCTTTCACCTTCTTTTGGTGCTCTTACAGGTCCCTCTACAGTATCTCCTGTTCTTAAACCAAACTTTCTAATTTGACTAGGGCTTACATAAATATCATCTGGTCCTGGTAAATAGTTTGACTCCATTGCTCTTAAAAAACCAAAACCATCTTGAAGTAATTGTAAAACTCCAGCTCCAGTTATTTCTTCTTTCTCAGCGACTTTTTTTAAAATTGCAAAAAGTATTTCCTGTTTCCTAAGGGTGCTAGCATTCTCAATTCCAAGCTCTTCAGCTTGTGAAATAAGTTGTTCAGAGGTTTTTAATTTTAGTTCTTGGATATTCATAAATTTAGGGGATTTAGAAAAAAATTAATTAGATGAAACTAATATAGTTTATTTTAATAAAATTTCAACTCTAGATAGGTTTAAAAATAACAATAAAGACAATAATAATTAATAATAATGTTGGAAATTCATTTAACCATCTAAAAAATTTTGAGGATTTTGTATTATTATTTTCATTAAAACTCTTCAAAAGTGATCCTAAATAAAAGTGATAAATCGACAATAAAATAACTAAAACTAATTTAATTTGTAACCATGTGGCGCTTAGTGTTTCAAATCCAATATATGATATTAAAATCAATCCAAACAACCAGCTTAACATCATGGCTGGCATCATAATATAGTTGTAGAGTTTTCTCTCCATTGTTTTAAAAACAGTACAGATTTCTTCCTTATTCATATTTTCAGAATGATAAACAAATATTCTAGGTAAGTACAAAAGTCCTGCCATCCAAGAGATAACAGCTATCAAATGTAAAGATTTAAAAAGAAAATAAAAATTCATTGATTAAATATTTTTTCTAATTAAAGAATTTATCATTAAAATATGATCATCGTTATCATTTAGACACGGAACCATGTCAAAATTTTCACCACCAGAATTAATAAAGCTTTCTTTGCCTTGAATTAATATCTCCTCAAGTGTTTCTACACAATCAGACGAAAATCCAGGGGATATTAAAAGTACATTTTTTTTTCCTTCTTTTGGTAAGCTTTCTAAAGTCTTATCAGTGTATGGCTTTAGCCATTCTTGAGGACCAAATCTTGATTGAAAAGTTGTCTTAATTTCAATTGATCTAAATTTCTCTGAGATTAACCTTGTAGTTTTATGACAGTAACAATGGTAGGGATCACCTTTATCAAAATATTTTTTTGGTATCCCATGATAAGATGCGATTATTAAGTCTGGTTTCCAATTTATTTCCTCTATTTTTTTATTTATAGAATTTACTAATGCATCTATATATAAAGGTTCAGACTCATAATGAGGAATAATTTTTAATGAGGGTTGCCATCTCATTTTCATTAAAGTTCTATAAACTTCGTCACAAACTGTTGCGGTAGTAGCAGCTGCATATTGAGGATATAAAGGTAAGATAACTAAATTTTCACAACCTTGCTGGTGTAAATTTAAAATTTTACTTTTAATACTTGGGTTTCCATACCGCATTGCAAAATCAATTATCAAATTTTCATTAGATAAAATTTTAGATACTTTTTTAGTTTGTTGTTGTGTGTAATAAAGTAGAGGAGATATATTTTGTTCTTTCAACCAAATCTCTTTATATGCTTTAGCTGTTTTTGAAGGTCTAAAAGTTAAAATGAATAAATTTAAAATAACTTGCCAAAGCAAAGGGTTAACTTCTATCACTCTCTTATCCGATAAAAATTCTTTTAAGTATTTTCTTATGTCTAGCCACTTAGTGGAATCGGGTGTTCCTAAGTTAACCAATAAAACACCTGTTTTTCCATAATTAACTTTTGGATGATTTAAATTCGATTTCATTTAAACTCTTTTACTGTATTAACTAAATATTCCATCATATTAGGATCAGTTTCTGGTAAGACCCCATGGCCTAAATTAAATATATAAGGATGATCTTTAAATATTTCTAAATATTTTGTTGCTTGTTTTTTTAAATTTTCTTTGTCGGTTAATAGTGTTTTAGGATCTAATCCACCTTGTACTGGTATATCAATTTCCTTAATAATTTTTTTTGGATCTATATCATAATCAATTCCAATTACGTCTGGTTTTACTATTTCACAATAATTTTTATAATTAGATATCCCTCGTGGAAAACATATCACTGGAATATTTAAAGATTTAACGAAATCAACTAAACTTAATGTTGGAATATAAACATAATTTGGTAAATCTTTTTCCTCTAATAAACCGGCCCAACTATCAAAAATTTGAATAATATTAGCACCGTTTTCAATTTGATTTTTAATGTGAATCTTTAAAAACTTATCTAGTAAATCTAGAATTCTATTTATTAAAAATTGGTCTTTAAAAAAATTATCTTTTATTTTTTTTTTAGGAGATTGTTTATTTAAAATATAAACCAATAAAGTCCAAGGAGCACCAATAAACCCAATTGTATTCTTTTCTTTCAATAAATCATTATTAGATACTTTTTTTATTGCCTTATAGACTGGAAATATCTTTCTAATAAAATCAATTTCATCGTATTTTGAAGCTGTAGAAATATCTAAATCTCCCAAAATCGGACCAAAGTTTTTTTTAAATTCTACTTTTTGATTAAGTGCATATGGTACCATTAAAATATCTGAAAAAATAATAGCTGCATCCAAACTAAATCTTTTTAATGGTTGTAAAGTTATTTCAGATGATAAATTTTCATCTAAACACAATTTGATAAAGTCCTTATTTTTTGATCTTATTTCCCTAAATTCAGGTAAATACCTACCTGCTTGCCTCATTATCCATATAGGATTAACATTAGTATTTTTATTAAGTATTATTTTGTTTATAGGAGTCATATAAATAATAATATATTAGATTGTATTAGTATTATATCCTGTGGATTACGATAATTAATTTTTACGCACTGTTTTTATACAGTTTATAAAATAACTATCTTTCAAAAATTGACAATTAATAAGGAAAATTTGAGAATTAATTAATTATTATTAACAATGTATAAGTTTATTCACATGTTTATAATTGTTAATAATTAATATTATTTACAAAAAATTTTTACATATTTTAAAATGATAAAAAACGAGAAAATTATACAAATTTATTAACGTTTTATACATGAGTAATACTTATCAAATATATTTAATTTCAGATTCAACTGGTGAAACTTTAGATAGAATTTTTTTAGCTTTAAAAGCACAATTTAATAACATTGAGTATAAAGTTCATTCATATTCATTTACACGAACCCAAAATCAAATTTCAAAAATTTTAGAAAGTGCAAAACAAAATACCAATTCAATAATTTTGTATACGATTGTAGATAACAACCTTGCTAAATTTTTAGCAAATCAAAGTGAAGATAAAGGTTTGCCCTGTTTTGGTGTTTTAGGAAATTTAATATTAAGTTTCTCTAAACTATTGAATCAAAAGGCATCACACGAACCAAGTGGTCAACATGTACTCAATGAAGAATATTATCAACGAATAGAAGCAATACAATTTACAATGAGTCATGACGATGGAAATTTAGTTAATGAAGTAGGAAAATCTGATATAATCTTATTAGGTGTTAGTAGAACAAGTAAAACACCCACATCAATTTATTTAGCCAATAAAGGATATAAAACTTCAAATATTCCATTAGTAAATGAAAATTCTATACCTAAGATTTTGAAAGATAATCCAAAACTTAGCTGTGTTATTGGTTTGAACACAGAAGCGGATAGACTTGTTGATATAAGAAAAAACAGAATGAATTCATTAAAAGAAACGGACAACAAAAAATATACAAATCTAGACAATATTCAAAAAGAAGTAGATGAAGCAAAAAAAACATTTAAAAAATATGGATGGCCAAGCATAGATGTAACAAGAAAATCTGTTGAAGAAACAGCTGCATCCATTATCAAGATCTACGAAATTTATAGCAAAAATAATGCCTAATATAATCTTAGCTTCTAAAAGCAAAGTTAGAAAAGATATTTTAAAAAATTATGGTATAGAATGTGATGTTTTCCCATCAAATGTAGATGAAGATATTGTTAAAATTTCATTAATAAAAGAGAAAGCGTCCCCAGAAATAATATCCAAAAATTTAGCTGAATTAAAAGCCAATAAAGTTAGCAATAAATTTCCTAACGAACTTGTTTTAGGAGCAGATAGTGTGATTGATTTAGACGGAAAAGTAATTTCTAAACCAGTGAATAGAAGTCAAGCTCTTGATATTCTGAAATCTTTAAATGGCAAAACACATAGTTTGATAAGTTCAGTCTGCATCTCAATGGGTGGAAGTATGATTTGGAATTTTACTGATAAAGCAGAACTTGTTATGAAAAAATTTAGCATAACTGAATTAGAAGAATATCTATCTAAAATTAGTGATGAGGCGCTATATGCTTATAATGTTTATCAAATTGAAGGTCTTGGAAAATCTTTGTTTTTGAAAATTAATGGAGACAGCGATACAATCATGGGTCTTCCAGTTAAAAAAATAAAAGAATATTTAAAAAATTTTGAATAATGAAAAAACATCTAATTATAGGAAATCCAATATCTCACTCTTTATCACCAAGAATTCATAATTATTGGTTTCAAAAAAATAATGTTGATGGTGAATATGATAAAGTCTTACTTAGGGAAGATGAAATTGAAGCAATAACCAAAAAAATAAAGACAAACGAAATTCACGGCATAAATGTAACCGTGCCATACAAGCAAACTGTAATATCTTGTATAGAAACCTTATCAGAGAATGCAAAAATAACTAATTCTGTTAATACAATTTTTAATAAAAGTGGCAAAATTCATGGTGATAATACTGATATTTATGGATTTGAAAAATCTCTACTAAAAAAAAAAATAGAATTAGAAAATAAAGAAGCATTCATTTTTGGTGCTGGTGGAGTCGTGCCATCAATTATTCTTGCCCTTTCTAAGTTAAAAGTTAAAAAAATTTATGTTTCAAATAGAACTTTAAAAAATGCAAATTTAATTAAAGAAAAATTTGATTTTATAGAAGTTGTTGAATGGGGAAAAATTATAGATTGCGATTTATTCATAAACTCAACCAGCGTTGGTTTGAAAGATGGTGAAAGTCTTGATCTAAATTTTGATAATTTGAAAGGAAAGAAATTTTTTTATGATGTTATTTACAACCCACCAAAAACAAATTTTTTACTTAACGCCGAAAAAAAAGGTCATGGAATAATTAATGGAAGAGATATGTTTTTATACCAGGCTCAAAAAGCCTTTAATTTATGGCACAATATAACGCCTAAGATCGATGAAAAATTAATTAGATATTTATACAATGATTAGAATAGCTATTGTTGGCGGTATAGGATCTGGAAAAACATATATTTCAAATTTATTTGGATACCCAGTTTTCAATGCTGATAAAATAGTAAACAGAATTTATTCCTCTAATGATAAAATTTTTTATAAACTTAAAAAAAAATTACCTAAATTCTTTTTAACCCCACCTATACAAAAAGAAGAACTTATAGGAGCTATTTTAAAAAATAAAAATAATATAAAGATTATCTCAAAAATTGTTCATCCAGAAGTTAGAAAAGAACTTAAAAAATTTCAAAAAAAACATAATAATAAAAAGGCAATAGTATTGGATATACCATTATTGTTAGAAAATAATTTAAATAAAAAAAAAGATGTAATTGTTTTCATTCATTCTTCTCAAAAAGAGAGGTTAAAAAGAATAAAACGTAGAAAAAATTTTAATAACTCCGTTTTTCAAAAATTAAAAAAAATTCAATTACCACTAGATTTTAAAAAAAACAGATCAGATTATGTTATTAAAAATAATTTTAAAAAAGACTCTGCTCGTAAAAATGTTAAACATATATTAACTAAAATTTTATAATGAAAGAAATTGTACTAGATACAGAAACAACCGGTATATCTGTTAAGGATGGTCATAGAATAGTTGAAATTGGCTGTATCGAACTAGATAACTTAATACCAACAAAAAATAAATTTCATTGTTATCTAAATCCTGAAAGAAAAGTTTCCGAAAAAGCTTTTGAAGTGCATGGGTATTCTGATGATTTCTTATCTAATCAAAAAAAATTCAATGAAGTTGTAGATGATTTTTTAAAATTTATTGATGGTAAAAAATTAATAATACATAATGCTGAGTTTGATATTGCGCATTTAAATCACGAACTTAAATTGTTAGGTAAAAATGAGATTAATAATGAAGTAGTTGATACTTTATCTTTAGCTAGAGATAAATTTCCAGGTTCTTCTATAAGTCTTGATGCTTTATGTAAGAGATATCGTATAGATAACTCTAAGAGAGTTCAGCACACAGCTTTAATTGACTGCGATTTACTTGCAAAAGTTTACATTAATCTTATTGATCAAAAAGAACCTACTTTAGACTTTCAACTTCAGGATAAAAACATTCATACATTGAATAAAGGTAACATTTTATATTTTAAAAAAGTTGTTAAACCAACACCTGAAGAACTGCAAAAGCATAAGGAGTTTTTAAAGAAAGATTTAAAGAAAAATTTTTTTAATTAAATCTTTCGTTATATAATTTATTAAAATCAATCTTTTTTTCTAATTTTATTGTTGGATGCCCAGAGTTATGAATTAGATTTAGGAATGCATTTTCTAGGTCAGGATAAATTTTTGTAGGCACATCACATAAAATTATTCTTTCCAAATCTTTCTTTTCCTTAACATCATCATCAACTTTTATTATAGATGCATAGACTATTTCAAAGTATGATTTCTTTTCATTAGCCTCTTTATCTTCAAACTTTAATGTTGTGTTAACTTCTATGAACTTATTTTTTAAGGCTTTAGATGTGATATCAATATTTAGCTGGTATTTTGAAATATTATCTTTGACAAATAAAAATGTTTCTATATCAGGCGTCTCACTTGATAAATCTTTGATATATTTTGCTAAGATTTTAAATTTTTCTGTCATTGTCGTCCTCTATATCTTCGTATTCACCGTCAATAAAATTATTTTTCGGCTCATTCTTTTTAAACTTATTAGAAATATTTCCAAAAATTAATTTTCTTGTTAATGGAAAGATTAATAAAAATCCTAAAAAATCAGTGGCAAATCCTGGAAGAATAAGAAGGATAGCAGCAAAAGCTATTGCAGCACCTGATATAATTTCATAAGCAGGTGTTTGATTTTTAACAATTTGTAAAAATCCAGACCTAATTGTGTTTAATCCCTCATACTTTGCGTAATAAATTCCAATGAATGCGGTAATGAATATTAATAAAATAGTATTAAAAGCGCCAATTTGAGACCCTATTTTAATAAATAAGTATATTTCTAAAATTGGAATTAAAATTATTGATAATAAAACTGGGTTCATTTGTCTTTAATGTAATTGTTAGTTGAAATTAATCAACTTAGTAATTACATTCTCTCCATGAATTATAGTTTTGAGTACATCGATATAATACTTCTTGCAATGATTGCTGGTTTTATCTTTTTAAGATTAAGAGGAATTTTAGGTAAAAGAACTGGATTTGAGGGAAAAGCACCATCTCAGTATGAAAAAGTATTAAATAATATTCAAACAGAAAAAAAAGCTACTATTAAAGATACCTTTGATGAAGAGTCTCAAAGAGAATTTTTAAAAGGTGCAAAAATTGCTTATGAAACAATTATAACTGATTTTAGTGATAATGATAATAAGCTTATTGCAAGTAAACCTTTGTTAAGTAAAAAAATTCACGACCAATTTGAAGAAGCTTTAAAAGAAAGAAGTAAAAGAGGTCATTTTGCTGAAATAACATTTATCGGTGTAAATTCAGCAAAAATTAAAGAACATAAAAAAATAGACAAAATTTTAAATGTAACAGTTGATTTTGTGAGCGAGGTAATAACTTGTATTAAAGATAAAAATAAAAAAGTTATTTCAGGAGATCCTGAAAAAATTAAAAAAATATATGATACATGGGTATTTTCAAGAGATACAACATCAAGAAATCCAAACTGGCAATTAGTTGATACATTAACTTAATTGAACAACAATATTTCAGATAAAGATAAGAAAGATTGGGAGGAGTTTTTATCTAGTGATGAAAAATTACCAAATAAAGATCTTAAATTTAGTAAGAAAAAAACATTAAAGACTAAACATATAGATCTTCATGGTTTTACTTTAGAACAAGCTAATATTACCATCACAAATTTTATTGAAAATTGTTATCAAAATAGTGTTTCAAAAATTATAGTCGTTACAGGAAAAGGACTTCATTCAAATGTCGAAAAAGATCCATATGTTTCTAAAGATCTTAGTATCTTAAAATATTCTGTTCCAGAATATATTGAAAATAATGAAGAATTAATGAAAAAAATTATTGAAATAAAGGATGCAAAGATTGAGGACGGTGGTGCAGGGGCTTTTTATATTCTTTTAAGAAAAAAATTATAAAATAAATTTCGAAAGATCTGTGTCTTTCACTAAGTTATCTAAATTTTTATTTATATATTCTTTATTGATAATAATTTTTTCTCCAGCTCTATCAGTTGCAGTAAAACTAATATCGTCTAATATTTTTTCAATGATGGTATGAAGTCTACGTGCTCCTATATTTTCAACTGTTGCATTGACCTCAGAAGCTATTTTCGCAATTGTATCTATTCCATCATCTGAAAATTCTAAATCGACATTTTCTGTTTTCAATAGTGCTACATATTGCTTGATCAAACTAAAGTCAGGCTCTTTTAAAATTCTTTTAAAATCTTCACTCGTTAAAGCTTCCAACTCTACTCTGATAGGTAGTCGTCCTTGAAGCTCCGGTAGTAAATCTGAGGGTTTTGCAAGCTGAAAGGCACCTGAAGCTATAAATAATATATGATCAGTTTTAATTGGACCATGTTTAGTATTTACAGTTGTCCCTTCAATTAAAGGCAATAAATCTCTTTGCACACCTTCCCTTGATACATCACCTCCAACCCTGTCTGTTCTTGCAGATATCTTGTCTATTTCATCAAGAAAAACAATTCCATTATTTTCTGTGGATAATTTTGCTGCTTTTACAATTTTGTCCTGCTCAATCAATTTGTCAGACTCATCATTGATTAAAATTTCATGAGACTCTTTTACAGTCATTTTCTTTTTCTTCTCTTTTGCACCCATAGATTTACCCATGATTTCACCAATGTTTATCATTCCAACATTTGCACCAGGCATTCCGGGAATTTCAAATGAAGTACCACCAGATCCAGTATCACTAACAGCAATTTCTATCTCGTTATCATCTAAATCACCATTTCTCAGTCTTGTTCTAAAACTCTCTCTAGTAGCTAAGCTTGCTTTTTTACCAACTAGGGCATCTAAAACTTTTTCCTCAGCCGCCTTTTGTGCTTGAGCAAAAACTTCTTTTCTTCTTTTAACTTTTTCCATTGAGATTGCTATCTCAATTAAATCTCTTACTATTTGCTCAACATCTCTTCCAACATAACCAACCTCAGTAAATCTTGTTGCCTCAACTTTAACAAATGGTGCTTCCGCAAGTTTAGATAGTCGTCTTGAAATCTCAGTTTTTCCAACTCCAGTTGGACCAATCATTAAAATATTTTTTGGTAAAACTTCATTTTTCATTTCACCTTCAAGAGCTTGTCTTCTCCATCTATTTCTTAAAGCAACAGAAACAGCTTTTTTTGCTTTATTTTGACCAACAACAAATCTATCTAACTCTGAAACAATTTCCCTAGGAGACAAAGAACTTACAAGTGAACTTTGTTCTTTTTTTTCTTTTGGAATTAAAGGGGTTACGTTTGATTTTTCCATTATATTTTTAAAACCTTAACATTATCATTGGTGAAAACACATATTTCAGAAGCAACTTTAATTGCTTTTTTTGCAATTTCTTCTGCACTCATGTCAGTTTCAAGTAAAACTTTTCCAGCCGCCAAAGCATAATTACCGCCAGAACCAATTCCAATAATATCTCCTTCAGGCTCCAAAACATCCCCTGTACCTGAAATAATATAACTATTTTCCTTATCGCCAATTGCCATTAAAGCTTCTAATCTTCTTAAATATTTATCTGTTCGCCAATCTTTTGCTAACTCAACAGCAGCTCTTGATAAATTCCCCGCATGCTTTTCTATTTTAGCTTCTAATCTTTCAAATAAAGTTAAAGCGTCAGCAGTTGAACCTGCAAACCCCGCAACCACATCTCTTTTTTCAATTTTTCTAACTTTTGAAGCTGTGCTTTTAACAACAGTATTACCCATACTTACTTGCCCGTCACCGGCAACTACTACTTCATTATTTTTTCTTACTAATACTATCGTAGTCATTAATGTTAGATGGTTACTAATTAATATTCTTCAAGTGTAGATACTAATATTGATATACTGAGATTATCTATGTATACCTTTAAAATATATGGCTAGAAAAGGAAAAGTATCCAGAAAAACTAAAGAAACCAGCATTAGTGTTGAAGTTAATATTGATGGAAAAGGTCAATATAAAATTGATACAGGCATTGGTTTTTTAGATCACATGCTTGAGCAATTATCAAAGCATTCATTAATTGATCTTAAAGTTAAAGCAAAAGGAGATACACATATCGATCTTCATCACACAACAGAAGATACAGGGATCGCAATTGGAGAGGCTCTTAAAAAAGCTGCTAAAAAATTTGTTGGGATAAAAAGGTATGCACATGCAATGATACCAATGGATGAAACCTTAACTCGTGTTGCAGTTGATGTATCAAACAGACCTTATTTAATTTGGAAAGTAAAAGTCAAAGTAGAAAAACTTGGCGAAATGGACACGGAACTGTTCAAAGAATGGTTTCAAGCTTTTTCTCAATCAGCTGGAATTACATTGCACGTAGAAAATATATATGGAGATAATAGTCATCATATCATTGAGTCCTGCTACAAAGGTTTAGCAAGATCTTTAAGGTCAGCTCTAGAGATGGATCCACGAAATAAAAAAAGTATTCCATCTACCAAAGGCTCATTATAAGTTTAATGAATGTCACAATTGTTGATTATAATTCAGGCAATATAAGCTCAGTAATCAATTCTTTTAAAGAAGTTGCTAAAGAAAAAATTCATATAGAAGTAACCCCAAGCCTTGATAAAATTAAATCTTCTGACAAAATAGTTCTACCAGGGCAGGGCTCTTTTAAAAGCTGTGTTGATGCACTTAATAATATTAATGGATTAGTTGATGCTTTGAATGAATTTACAACAATAACTAAAAAACCCTTGCTTGGAATTTGTGTTGGTCTTCAAATGTTTGCTGACGTTGGATATGAGGAAACAGAGACTAAAGGTTTAGGTTGGATTTCAGGAAAGGTATCAAAAATTGATAATCAAAATGGAAAATTTAAACTTCCTCATATTGGTTGGAATGAATTAAATATAGTCAAAGACAGTAGGATTTTTAAAGATATTAAAGATAAATCTCACATGTACTTTGTTCATAGTTATGAATTTATTCCTAAAGATAAGGATGTAATTTCATCAACAACTAACTATTCATCAAATATTGTTTGTTCTATTGAAAAGGAAAATATATTTGGAACACAGTTTCATCCAGAGAAGAGTGATAAACTAGGATTAAAAATAATTGAAAATTTTTTAAATTTATAAAATGAAAATATTTCCTGCGATAGATATTAAAGACAAAAAATGTGTAAGGCTAGTCAAAGGAGATTTTGATAATAAAACTGAATATAAAATGTCTCCAGTTGATCAAGCTG
Source organism: Candidatus Pelagibacter sp. HIMB1505 (assembly GCF_052047915.1). Classification (NCBI taxonomy): domain Bacteria; kingdom Pseudomonadati; phylum Pseudomonadota; class Alphaproteobacteria; order Candidatus Pelagibacterales; family Candidatus Pelagibacteraceae; genus Candidatus Pelagibacter; species Candidatus Pelagibacter sp. HIMB1505. Next base: position 247,377 of record NZ_JBNAIR010000001.1, read on the forward strand.
GCAAATATAAAGACCATGGTTTTAAAAATTTACACATAATTGATTTAGACGGAGCCCTAACAGGGGAAACAGTTAATTTAGATATCATTGAGAAAATTGTAAGTGAATTTAATATCAAAATTGAAATTGGTGGCGGGGTAAGAAGTTTTGAAAGTATTCAGAGATATGCAGATGTTGGTGTTGAAAAAGTTATTTTAGGCAGTGCTGCTATAAAAGATAGAAATTTTTTAAAAGAAGCTTGTGAAAAATTTCCTAGTAAAATTGCTTTAGGTTTAGATGCAAAAGATGGATATTTATCAGTGTCTGGATGGAAAGAAAATTCTAATAAATTAACTTTAGATTATTTAAGAGAAGTAAACGAATATGGCGCTAGCAGGCTGATTTATACTGATATTAACAGAGATGGAATGAAACAAAGCCCTAACTTTGAAGAGACTATAGAGGTTGCAAGTACATCTAATTGTCCTGTAATTATATCAGGTGGAGTTTCATCAATAGATGACATTAAGAAAGCCAAAGAATTGAATAATCAAAATATTGAGGGAATTATAGTTGGAAAAGCTATTTATGATGGCGACATTAAATTAGACGAATTAGCAAAAGAATTAGATGCTTAAAAATAGAATAATACCTTGTTTAGATGTTAAAAATGGTCGTGTTGTAAAAGGAATTAATTTTGTGGATTTGAAAGATGCAGGTGACCCTGTTGAACAAGCTAGAATTTATTCAGACGGTGGAGCTGATGAAATTTGTTTTTTAGACATCACAGCCTCAAATGAAAATAGAGATACTATTTTTGATGTTGTAGAAAGAACTTCAAAAAAATGTTTTGTACCTTTAACCGTCGGTGGTGGAGTTAGAAATGTTGAGGATATCAATAAGCTATTAAATTGTGGTGCTGACAAAGTTTCAATTAACACTGCTGCAGTGGAAAATCCAAAAGTAATCGAAGAAAGTTCTAAAAAATTTGGCTCACAATGTATTGTAGTTGCAATTGATGCAAAAAAGAAAAATGATAAATGGGAAATTTTTACCCATGGTGGAAGAAATTATACAGGAATTGATGCATTAGAATTTGCGAAAAAAATGGAAAATAGTGGAGCAGGAGAGCTTTTAGTAACTTCTATGGATAGAGATGGAACACAAGTTGGTTATGATAATGAATTAATGTCAAACATTACCTCACTAGTAAATATTCCTGTAATAGCCTCTGGAGGAGTAGGAAATTTAGATCATTTAGTTGATGGTATTAAATTAGGTAATGCAAGTGCAGTTTTAGCAGCATCTATATTTCACTATGGCAAACACTCAGTTAAAGAAGCCAAGCAATATTTGGATTCAAAAGGAATACCTGTTAGAATTTAAAATGCTTAACACTTTAGAAAATCTAATTAAACTTGCAAGAGATAGAAAATCATCTCCTGTTGAAGGCTCTTATACAAACAAACTACTTTCTGAGAAATCTCTAAGTAAAGCAAAAGTTTTGGAGGAAGTTAATGAGTTAATCGAAGCTGTTGAAGAGAATACAAATAAGATACATGAAGCAGCAGATGTTTTTTATCATTTGCTAATGTATTTAGAAGCTAATGATATAAAAATTGAAGATGTAATGTCAGAATTAGAAAAAAGAAAAAAATGAGTTACGACGATAATAATATTTTTGCTAAAATTTTACGTGAGGAAATACCTTGTAATAAGATTTACGAAGATAAATTTGTTTTGTCATTCCATGATATCAACCCTCAAAAAAAAATTCATGCGCTTGTAATACCGAAAGGTAAATATACTGATTTAGATGATTTTAGTTTAAACGCCTCCTCCGAGGAAATGGTTGGATTATTAAAAGGAATAAACATTGTTGCCAAAAAATTAGGCATTTCAAAAGAAGTTGGCAAGGGTTATAGAGCATTGGCGAATATAAGCGAGGATGGCGGTCAGGAAGTTCCTCATTTACATTTCCATTTATTTGGAGGTGAAAAAGTTGGAAAAATGGTTGAGTGACACAAATCGTTGAAAGAAATTTTTTAGAAATTAAATCGATTGAAGCGTTAATTGAGAGTAAAGTTCCTCAAATCAACCATTCTATTGAGTTGGTAGAACCCGTTGATTTCCAACTAAATAAATTTTTCTATAAGAATGTTGGAAACAAGCATAGATGGACAGACCGTCTTATTTGGTCAGAAAACGAATGGATTAGATATGTCTCAAGTGCAAATATTGAAACATACATTTTGAAAATTGAAAATGATCTTGCAGGATATTTTGAGTTAATAAACCACTTAAATCTTAAAGAAATCGAAATAGCTTATTTTGGTCTCCTTGAAGAATATCATAATAAAAAGCTAGGCGGATATCTTCTTTCTGAAGCGATAAAAAAGTCTTTCTTAAAAAAAAATATTGAGAGAGTTTGGGTTCACACATGCACTTTAGATCACAAAAATGCTTTGAAAAATTATATGGCTAGAGGAATGAAGATTTATAAAAAGGAAACTATTAAAGTTTAATTAGAATCTGGTAATTCAAAGATATTACTTTTTAATTGTTGATTAGTTTTAAGAGAAGAGATGTAAGTAATACTTAAGTTTTGATATATATCTAATGTTTGCCAACCTACAAGATTATAGTTGGTATTATTAAAAAAAATATTTATTTCGTTATCTTCTTTTAAAATTTTAAAATTTATAAATTCATTATCAATAATTCTTTCTTCAAGGTTTTGAATTTCATTAATTAAAAAATTTTTATCAAGAATGTAATTTAATGGTGTTTTTTTAAGAGAATATCTATAGTAGCTACCACTTTTAGTTTTAATCACAAGAGATCTACCATTTGAAACTAAAATCTTATTATTTGTATTATCATAGTTACAAAATATTTTTTTCGGATACTCAATTATACAATTTCCCTTTTCTATTTTGCCATTTATATTTTGTTCAAAGTTGAAACTTAAATTATCAATATTCTGTAAGTTATTTATTATATTTTCTTTTATTGATCCGAAACTAAGATTATTAAAATTTATAATAAAAAAAATTAACAAAATTTTTTTCATTAAAGAACGTCTCTTTTACCAACATGATTTGCTTTACTAACAATTCCATCTTCTTCCATCATGTCAATAATTCTAGCAGCTCTGTTGTATCCGATTTGAAGTTTTCTCTGCAAAAATGATGTTGAAGCTTTTCCCTCAGATTTAATAATTTCCAAAGCAGTTTGGTATAGTTCGTCTTTCTCACCACTACTTTTAGAGCCATCACCAATTTCTTTTTCATCAGCAAAGTTTAAGATTTCATCAACATAATCTGGCTCTGCTTGAGATCTTAAAAAATTGTTAATTTTCTCTATTTCATTGTCAGACACAAAAGGAGCGTGAATTCTAAGAATTCTATTGGCTGAGGACATATAAAGCATATCACCCTTACCAAGAAGTTGCTCAGCTCCTTGTTCTCCTAATATTGTTCTACTATCTATTTTTGAAGTTACTTGAAATGATATTCTTGTAGGAAAATTAGCTTTAATTGTACCAGTAATTACATCTACACTTGGTCTTTGTGTGGCCATAATAATATGAATTCCAGCTGCCCTTGCCATTTGTGATAATTTTTGAATGTAATTTTCTATTTCTTTACCCGCAACCAGCATTAAATCTGACATTTCATCTACCACAACTACAATATATGGCATTGGTAATTTATGTTTTGCATTATAGCCATCTATGTTTCTAACACCTTCTTTTGTCATTAATCGGTATCTGCTTTCCATTTCTTTAACAACCCAGCCAAGAACTGAAGCAGCTTTTTTGGCTTCAGTGATTACAGGGCACAACAAATGTGGAATTCCTTCATAAGTAGATAATTCTAACATTTTAGGATCTATTAAAATAAATTTACATTTTTCTGGGGTATGTCTGTAAAGAAGAGATAAAATTATAGTGTTGATACATACCGATTTTCCAGAACCAGTTGTTCCTGCTATAAGTAAGTGGGGCATTGAAGCCAGATCACCAACAATAGGTGTACCTGAAATATTTTTCCCGAGAGCTATTGGAAGCTTAATTTCTTTTTTTTTAAAATCAGATTTATCTAAAATTTCGCTTAAATAAACATTTTCTCTAGAAGAATTTGGAAGCTCGATACCAACAGTATTACTTCCAGGTATTGTAGCAATTCTTGCAGACTCTGAGCTTGTATTTCTTGCTATGTCATCAGATAAATTAATTATCTTCGATACTTTAACCCCTGCAGCTGGTTCAAATTCATTTAAAGTAACAACAGGTCCATGGCTTACTTTTTTAATGTTGCCATTCACACCAAAATCTAACAAAATTTTTTCAAGAAAAGCTGGATCACTGGCTTCTTCTTTATTTGAATTTTCTCTTTCTTGTTTAGTTGGTTTTTTTAATAAATCTAATACAGGCAATTTAAATTTAGTTTTTTCATTTTCTTTTATCTTTTCAGCTTTTATGAATGGAAGATCTTCTTGAATTAAATTTTTAATCTCTTCTTGAGGAATATATTCGCTAATAACTTCACTTCTATCAGTATAAGGTTTGCTTTCATCTTTTTTGATAAATTTGATAATCTTTTTTATAAAATTCCAAAATCCTCTTAGGCTAAAATTGATGCTTATTAAAAAAAAAGCCAAAATTAGAAGTAAAAGAATGAAATATGATAATGAAGTTTGGATATTTATAAGATTTAAAAGAAAGGTTTGACCTAAGTATTGACCTATAAATCCTCCGTTGCCATTAATATATAGTTCAAATGTATTTTGATAAAAAAAATTAAAAAATAAAGATCCAAAAACACAGTAAAAAATAGAAAAAAAAATATTTTCTATAATTAAAAACACATCTTTACTATTAAAAATATTTACTCCAGTTATCAGTAATGTAATCGAAATCAAATAAGATATTGCTCCAATTGACTGAAAAAATAAATCGGAAATGTAGCTTCCTTTAAAGCCTAAAATATTTTGAATTTCAGTGTTTTCTGGAAATATAAAATTAGGATCACTTGGAGAGTATGAAATTAGCGCTAAGAAAAGCAAAACTCCAATTAAAGAAATAGATATACCTACAATTTCAATTATTCTATTAATTATAAAACGAAGAGTGTCGTTAGCTATTTTTTTTATATTCATTTTGATGAATCAAATATAACGCTTTGTATCATCTAATTTTTATTGTTAAAATTAATTTGTTATGAAAGTTTGTGTAATAGGCAATGGTTTGGTCAGTTTAACTCTTGCAAATGTTTTAACTCAAAAAGACTTATTTGTAGATATTTACGCTATAAAAAAAAATGATTTAAAAGATCAATCTCGGACATTAGGGATATCCAAATCTAATGTAGATTATTTCAATAATGAAATTTTGGATATTAAAGAAATTTTGTGGGAAATTAAAAACATAAAAATTTATACTGAAAAAAATAGTAAAGAAGAACTGCTGAAATTTAATAATAAAGATAATCAAATTTTCTCAATAATTCGAAACAATGAACTACATAAATTATTATTTAATAAATTAAAAAAAAGTAAATTTGTAAGATTTAAAGAAAGTTATGATGTAGATAAAAGCAAATATAAATTAGTTTTTAATTCTGATCCAACTCATCCCATTATTAAGAAGTTTTTTTCATCTAAGATTGAAAAAAAATATAATAGCTGTGCTTATACAACTACAATAATTCATAAAAAAATTAAGAATAATACTGCCTATCAAAATTTTACAAAAATTGGCCCAATAGCTTTTCTTCCGATTTCAGATACAGAAACCTCAATTGTATATTCTTTAAAATCATTTAAAAAAAAAAGTGATTTAGAAATGAATGATTTAGTTAAAAAATATAATCCCATCTATTCTATTAAAAAAATTAATGTTTGGAAAAATTTTCAATTAAAGTCCTCAAGTTTAAGAAATTATTATAAAGGCAATGTTTTAGCTTTTGGGGATTTACTTCACAAAATACATCCACTAGCAGGACAGGGATTTAATATGTCTTTGCGTGATATTAAATTTCTATCTAGTTTAATTGATGAAAGGATTAATTTAGGATTGGATTTAGATGAATCTATTTGCCAGGAATTTCAAAAAAATTCGCAGAGCCAAAATTTTATTTTTTCATCAGGTATAGATTGGGTTTATGAATTATTTAATTTAGAAAGTAAGATTAATTCTGATTTATTAAAAAAGTCAATAAGTGCTATTGGAAGTAATAAAGTGGTAAATCAATTTCTTCAAAAATTTGCAGATAGCGGTATTCGTTATTAAGTATTATTGCAGAGTTGTATTATTATATTCATCAAAAGTGTAAGTTGACAATATTTCTGCAATTTTATTTTTTCTTAAATTTAAGTTAACTGCTTCTAATAAAACTTGTTTTTCTTCTAAACTAAATGGAGAAGCCATTGCTAATGCATTAATTGTTTCATCTAAACTTTGTTTTTCTAATGCTTTCCAATTAATTATAAAACCTCTTTTTTCAAATAATTGTTTTAAATCTTTAAAAATTAACTCCAAATCAGAAAATTTTAGATCTTCTTTTTTTTCACTAAGATCATTTAAATAATCATCAAAATTTACTTCACAATTTCTATAAGGTTTATTAGCTTGTATTTCTTTTAAAATTTTAAATCTGATTATTCCTTTTAGATCAATTAAATATCTACCATCATCTGTTTCTTTAAAACTTGTAATTTTACCCAAGCAGCCAATTTTATGTAGAGATGGGTTAATTGATTTCCCATCACTAGTAGATTTTGGCTGTATCATGCCAATAAATTTATTTGTCTTCATGCTATCGTTAATCATCTCAATATATCTTGGCTCGAAAATATTAAGAGGCACAGTAGTTTTTGGAAATATTATAAAATTGCTCAAAGGGAATACGGGAATTGTATTTGGTAATTCTTCTTTTTTCATTTTAATGTAATATCACATTTATTATTGCTTGAATTAAAAAAATTAGCTAACTATACTCCTTTTTAAATGCGGGCATAGCTCAGTGGTAGAGCGTCTCGTTGCCAACGAGAAGGTCGAGGGTTCGACCCCCTTTGTTTTATTCACTTTCTGATATTTATAAGTTGTTTTGACACACTGATGACACAGAAGGAGATAAACAATGGCTACATTAAGAAGAAGAAAGAATAATTGGCAAGCAATTATAAGACTAAAAAATTATCCAAATATATATAAAAGTTTCAAACATTTAAAGGATGCAAAACGATGGGCATCCGAAACTGAGATAAATATCCAGCGGGAAGATGCTGGTATTTTTTATCATCAATATCCCAGCTTTAAATTTATTTTGAATAAGTATTTGAATGAAGTTTCTGTAAAAAAAAAGACTTATAGAGATGAAAGATACACAATCATAAACTTATTAAAAGAACCTTGGATAAACTATTCAATTAATAGAATTAGTCCCAAGATAATAGCTGAGTATAGAGATTTTTCCCTTAGAAATGTTTCAGGAAATACAGTTAATAGAAGATTAGATGTTATATCTTCTATTTTTACTACTTGTAAAAAGGAGTGGGGTTATCCAGTTTTGAATCCATTAAGCTCTATAAAACGACCTAAACGTGGAGAACCAAGAAATCGAGTATTAAATAAGAATGAAATAGAAAAGATATTATCTGACAATACTCTGGATACAAATTTTAGAAATATCATTTTAATAGCCCTAGAGACAGGCATGAGAAAATCAGAAATACTATCAATTAAAGAAGAACATATGGATGGTGATTTATTAAAGATTCCAGTTGCCAAAGTCAGAGGCAGAATAATTCCACTAACAAAAAAAGCTAAGAGCGTATTACTAATGTCTGAACTTCCTTTTAAAATCAATAAATACACACTTGGTAATAAATGGAGGAAATTAATGAGAAAACATCAAATAAAAGGCGTATGTTTTCATGATTTAAGACACACAGCTCTTACTAATTTATTTTTGAACAAATCTTTGAGTGTGCCTGAGGTTATGCTTATCTCAGGTCATTCAGACCCTAGGATTTTATTAAGAACATACACTAATTTAAAAGCTCAAGATTTAGCAGATAAGATAGGATAGTTTTAATTACATAAAACTAAACATTAGGACACTTTAGATAAATAAGTGCCACTTTAGGGAAAGGTACCCATTTTATAAGAAAAAAAAAATTTATATTTATTCGTCTCATTATCTGTTTTTTTACTCTTGTTACTCGTTTCCGGTAATGGAGGAGAATTAAAAGAAAGAACTAGTGATATTTGCTCCAAGAGGACAAGTACTTCTCATGAATTGAATTACTTGTGTCAATTAGAAGTTCCCAAGTATCTTTACCAGCTATTATATTATGCTTTTTACTTTCACTTAAAACATCAATATTTTTATTAAAATGTTCAGGAAGTAGGGGGCCTGTAGCTTTTACATTAATATTTGCTTTTACAATCTTCTTAAATGAACTTTTCATTTGTGCTTTTAGACTTAGCTCATAACCATAGCGAACTATGAAGCTGTCATGAATAGGCAGTACAACAACACCTTCTCTTAATAAACTAAGCATAACATCTTCTGCTATAACAGAGTCTAAATACATAAGTTCTAAACCTATACCAGTTCCAAAATACTTTGATATTTTGCTGTGGGTTTTATTTACAGCCTCTGTAAGTTGTTGATGTGACATGTTTAAAACCTTTAAGTCATCTTTGGATAACCTGAACCTATTATTTTCATCATTAATAATAGCGTTGACATAGGTTTTAACTAAATCTCTTTGTTGTTTAGAATGCTGATGTCCTAAATTATAAAGGTCAACATCGTCATCAATAATTATATTTTCCTTAGCATACAACAACCTTAGAGACATTGTTGAATAATCACATTCAGAGGTTTTATAACCATCAATAGTTATGTGTGGTCTATACTTACCAGGTAAACTTTGCCACCATCCACCATAGAATCTTCCATGAAGTCTCAAGTTATTTTTAGAGAATATTCTTTTTAGAGTTACATGAGAAAAATTAAGAGAATGATGAACTTGTTCTTTCCAAAAATATTTAGATTTTTCTTTATAGTAACCCTTCTTTAATTCTTCCTCCAAAACTAATAAATCATTGTCTTTAATATCAATGCACACACAATGCTTAAGTAAGCTTTGATTAATCTTATTTAAATTGTCTTGATACTTTTTTACTAACGAATTGTTTGGTGTCTTAACTGTTATCTTTTTATATTTATTATTTATTTTAATTTTATCTCTTAAAATTATTCCATTCTGTTTATCATTTTCATACTTCCTCCACACTAAACCTATACTTTTAAATTTTATTATGAGTTTTTTAGAAGGAAAAATACGTGTTGATTTTCTTTTAATTTCAGTACCTAACTTGACTTTTATATAATCATTTAAATTTAAATAATCGAATATTCTCTTGAAAACTCTATAGCTACTCTTACCAGTGAATGATTTTGCTCTTAAAGAAAAATAAACCCATGATTTTGGTAAAGAATAATAACTTTGATAAAGTGAGTTTATAAGTTGTCCTAAAACCTTTTTTTCAGCTTTAATTGCTGATGGAGTTATTCCTTTTTTACTTTTTCTGTCACTATCAAAATTTTTATAAATTGAAAAAATAATTTCATCTAAAATATTATCTTTAGACTGAAGGAATAAACTTAGGTTTTTATCAAACATAGATTTAACAGAGTAATTTCTCCTCTGTTGTGACAGAGTTGTGACAAGCGAGGTTGTGTGAATGATTTCACAAAGTAAACCAAAGGGTTTCTGTAGGTTTAACACAGGCTCATAAGCCCGAGGTCAGTGGTTCGATTCCACTTCCCGCTACCAAAACCTTTGGTTCCTCAATAAAACAAACCTGTCAGTTCTGTCGGTTCGAACCTAAAGTAGAACATATCATTACTATCATCAATCTATTTGTGACCCTGGTGTGACACATATTTTCTATTTGAAGTGGTAAGGGGGAAATTATTTTGGGTGACTATATGATTGGCCTAAGAGATTTTTGTGTTAAGATGTTTTATGAAAAAAAATTTTTTTTTAATAATTACAATACTTTTAATAAATTTAGATTTTAGTTTTGCTAGCAATCATTATCCTATAACAACAGAGTCTAAAATGATGATTAAAAGAGGTAAAATTTTATATGAACAGAATTGTGCTTCATGTCATATGATTAACTTATCTGGAGCAAAGAATTGGAAAGGTGTAGATGAGGATGGTCACAGAAAAGCACCTCCTTTAAATGGAACTGGACACACATGGCATCATGATGACAAAACTCTACATGCTATTATAAAATATGGTCTTGCAAAATTAGTAAAAAATTATGAAGGAAAAATGATGGGCTTTGGTGACAAATTGTCTGATAAAGAAATTGATAGTGTTTTGGCTTATATCAAATCTTTTTGGTCAAAAGAGAACTATGAATACCAATTAAAACTGAATTAACATATTGAAGTTTTATATAAATTACCTATATCAAATACATGATTAAACACTTATTTATTACTACAATTTCTATAATTCTATCAATCTCAACTGCTTTTGCTGATAAGAGTATGATGATAGGTAAAAAAGGTAAACAAGAGGATGTTACAAGAGTTATCAAAGTATTGATGTATGATAATTACTTTGAACCAAGTTCTTTTCAAGTTCAATCAGGTGAAACTATAAAGTTCGAAGTAGAAAATGTTGGTGAACTAGTTCATGAATTTAACATTGCAAACCCAAAAATGCATATTCAACATCAATCTGAAATGCAAAAAATGGTTGAAATGGAAATTTTATTTGCTGATAGCATTGATAAAGATAAAATGAAAAAAATGTCAAAGATGGACAAATCAATGGCACATAGTCATGCCAATAGTGTTTTATTGGAACCTAAAGGTAGTAAAGATTTGATATGGAAATTTGAAAATGCTTCCAATGTAGAAATTGCCTGCAATGTACCGGGTCATTATGATGTCGGTATGATAGCTAAGGTAGCTATAAATTAAAATTTAAAGTTGGAAAAAACTATATCATTTAATTGGTCTTGTAATCACGCTTGGAAACGAAGCGCTAAGAACACCGCTTGGTGTTTGTTAGGTTGTGCAATTGGAGACTTTGGAACTATTTTATATTTTCAAATAACAGGTATTCCATGGCCAGTTTTAGCTATTATGACTTTAGCAATTATTAATGGTTTAATTACAAGTATTATTTTAGAAACTATAATTTTAATCAAACAAAATTTTAAATTTAAAGATGCTTTAAAAACTGCCTTAGGAATGAGTTTTATCTCAATGGTTAGTATGGAAGTTGCAATGAATTTGACAGATTATCTTTTAACAGGTGGCGCTATGTTAACTTGGTGGGTGGTACCAATAATGCTGACAGTGGGTTTTTTAACTCCATGGCCTTATAATTATTGGAGATTAAAAAAATTTGGAATTGCTTGTCATTAAATATAATAATGAAAAATACTTCAAAAGACAAAAAACCTGTAAGAAGAGATTTTCTATTCACTGCCTCTTACGCTGTTGGAGCAGTTGGAGTTGGAGCTGTAGTTTGGCCTTTAATTGACCAAATGAATCCAGACGCTTCAGTTAAAGCATTAGCGAGTACAGAAGTTGATGTAAGCGCTTTAAAACCTGGTAACACAATTACAGTTTTATGGAGAGGTAAACCAGTTTTTATCAGAAGAAGAACTAAAATAGATATTGAGAGCGCAAGAAAAGTAAATTTAAACGAGCTTAAACACCCAGAAAAAGATGAAGATAGAGTAAAAAAAGATGAATGGCTTGTAATGATTGGAATTTGCACTCACCTTGGTTGTGTTCCTTTAGGTGACAAAGGTGAATATGGAGGATGGTTTTGTCCATGCCATGGTTCACATTATGATACATCAGGAAGAATCAGAAAAGGGCCAGCTCCTACAAACTTAGAAATACCAAAATACGAATTTGTTGGAAATAATATAATTAAAATTGGATAGCGACATAATTAAAGTTTAAATATTAATAACTAAAAGGAAATAAGACCATGAGTGTAAAAAGAAATATTTTTATTATTTTATTCATTTTTTTAATCACAATTTCAGTAAAAGCAGAAAATCACATAAAAAAAATATTTGAAGGTTATGTTGATGCGCCAATTAAAATTTTAGCCTTTGAATCTTTAACCTGTCCAGCATGTGCAAACTTCCATAAAAATATATACCCTGAATTAAAAAAAGATTTTATTGATACAGGGCTAATTAAAATAGAATTTAGAAATTTTCCATTAGATATTATGGCTTTAAATGCTGCAAAAATTGTTCATTGTAAAAATGATGGTGACTCAAAAATAATACATTTTTTATATAAAAATCAAACTTTATGGGCCAAAGAAAATACTGTTGAAAAAGCAAATTCTAATTTAAAAAAACTTTTATCAAACAATGGTTATTCCTTAAATTTTGATGAGTGTATTAATAATAAAGAAATAGAAAACCATATATTAGAAGATCGTATAGAAGGTACCAAAAAATATAAAGTTAATGCAACACCAACTTTAATCATTAATGAGAAAAAATTTGACAAAAGCCTAAACTATAAAAATTTAAAAAAGATAATTGAAAAAAATCTATAAATTAATTTATTTAAATTACCTTAGAAAAATATGAAAATAGAAAAAACACACTATCGACTAAATTTTGGATGGAAGACGCGCCACATTATAGTGTTACTGATCGTCATTATAGGGACCTACGCATTTATAGAATCACGCTCCCAATGGTCTGAAATGCATCGCTGGAACAGAGCGGTGGGTGATATGAGTTTTGTATTAATTGCCTTATCCATGATGATTGGTCCACTGTCCCGTTTATCAAAAATAGCCCGGTCAGCTATTCCTTGGAGGAGAGAACTGGGTATTCACGGAGTGTTGCTTGCTGTCACTCATACTATCATTATTCTTGTTGGTTGGGTTGAGTGGGATTTGATCCGACTGTTCGGTTATGTAATGCACCCCCAAACTAAGCTTTATGTAATGTTGTTACATGGTTTCGGCCTATCTAACATAATTGGGATTATTGCTCTCGTTTATGGAATTGTCCTAGCGCTTTCATCAAGCGATTGGGTTCAGAAAGTATTAGGAGGCTCCGTCTGGAAGTTTTTGCAACAGAGTTCCTATGTTTTATGGATGTTGATTATTGTTCACACTGCATATTTTCTATATCTTCACTTTCAAGATTTCCACAAGCAAGTTCCTGATCCTAATTGGGCTCAGATTCCATTTGCAGCAACTATTGTAGTTGTTACCTTACTACAATTAGCGGCCTTTCTAAAAACATGGAAAATAAAAAAAAATACACAGTAATAATGTCAGTCTAAAATTAAGAACTAAAGTGTAGTATAGTAAATCTAATCTATGGATTTATTCAAAAGCTTGAGTAGTGTCTGGCTTCTCAACTATTCTCTTCTCATTTCGTTTTGTAATATTGGGATCTTTGATCCAAAATCTAGTCTTTGAGTCTGTGTGTGTTTTAACTAAATTAATTAAATATTCATCACATTCTCTAACACCGAAACGCTGATTGTATTGACCGATGCTGTGTTTATCTGCTTTCCCATTAAACCAATATTGAACATAGAAAACTTTCTTTGTCTCTTTTTCGCCAGGAGCTCCTTTGTAGATCCGTAATTTTAATCCTTTAAGATGACTATCTTTGGAGACCTCAAACGGAATATATAAGTTTGGTCGCTTGCCAAATACATAGTTTTCTTTTCTAACTTTATTGATTGCATTCTCTGTAAATCTGATCGGCTCAACCGATGATCTAGTTTGCTTTATCTCAACTTGTTCTAGTTTGGTATCTAGTTTCTCATCACTCATAATCCACCTCTACAATAGTTATTTCTTTCTAACTAATCTTTTAGGTTGGATCTAGTGTAAGGTAGTGCGAGCTAGTGTGAGCTAGTGTGTACTGCTAACTCCCCAAATAAAGTCCAGCTTCCTGAATAATTTTCCACAGTTTGCGAGAGTTTTCTGGGTTCATGTATTAATTTATAAAAATATAATATATTTTATATTTAGTTTTAAAAAATGTTTATTAATAATTTTGACCCAGTTGCTTTTCATATTTTTTCATTAGAAATTAGATGGTATTCGTTGGCTTATATTGTTGGAATTATATTGGGGTGGACATACTGTAAAAAAAAATTAATTAAAGACAAGCACATATTAGATCTATTTGACGACTTTATTACATATCTAATTATAGGTGTAATTTTAGGTGGAAGAATTGGTTATGCACTATTTTATAATTTAGAATATTACTTAGAAAACCCTTTTGAGATTCTAATGGTGTGGAATGGAGGAATGTCCTTTCATGGAGGCTTAATAGGGGTTATTGTTGCATCTCAACTATTTTCAAGCAAACATAAAGTTAATCAATTTATATTCTTAGATTTGGTAGCGCTATCAGCACCTATTGGAATTTTTTTTGGAAGAATTGCAAATTTTATAAATTCAGAACTTATTGGAAGAGCAACTGACTTACCTTGGTCTGTTCAATTTGTATTGATAGACAATATTAAAAGACACCCTTCACAGTTATATGAGGCTTTTTTTGAAGGGATTATTTTGTTTCTTGTGCTTGGTTATTTCTTCAAGAAAAATTATTTACAAAGTCCAGGAAAAATATCAGCTTTATTTTTAATTTTTTATTCTTTATTTAGATTTCTTATAGAATTTTTTAGATCTCCCGACCCTCAAATTGGTTATTTAATTTTAAACTTAACGCTAGGTCAGTTAATAAGTATCCTTTTTTTAGTAGCTGGCACATTCTTATTTTATTTAAAAAATAATGAAAAATAAAAACAGTGATTTATTTACCTTAGATAAATTTATAGAGGAATCTCTCTATAATAAAAAATATGGCTAAAAATTAAATTATAAGTTGGCTTAATATTAATGTGGCAACTTGTTATACTTAACAAAGTTGATTATTTTTTTTTACTAATTATGTGTATAATAATAATTTATTAACTCATATACGAAGAAAGTTAAATTAACCATGATAAAAAAAATAGCCACCCTAGTTACAACTTTGTTTTCAGTAATTTTTTTAAACACCGCTTCCCTTGCAGCCGATGCAACAGTAGAAATGTTAAATAAACAAGAAAAAGAAATCATGGTTTTTTCTCAAAAAATTGTAAAAATAAATGTTGGAGATAAAGTTTTTTGGAAAGCTACCAATAAAGGACATAATGTAGAGTTTATTAAAGGTGGCGTTCCTGAAGGTGTTGAAAAATTTAAATCTAAATATAGTCAAGATGTAGAATTTAAATTTGATACCCCGGGTATTTATGCTTATTGGTGTACTCCACATAAAAGCGTTGGAATGATTGGCTTTATAATTGTCGGTGACGATAAGTCTAATCTAGATGCTATTAAAGCAATTAGATATTCTGGTAAATCTAAAAAAATAGCGCCTGATCTAATTAATTCATTATAAGAAAAATGTTCTGTATGGTCACCCTATGAGATTTAGTATTTATTTATGCAAAAATATAACTTGAATTAATTATAAAGCTTCAACCAATTAATAAATTCCTTATCATTAAAATCGATAGGACCTATAATTCTTGCAAATTCTTTGCCTTCTTTATTAAATAAAATACTTGTTGGAATTCCTCTTAAAGAAAATTTTTTTGCCAATGTTATGGGTGCATCAAAGTAAATATCTAAATTTTTAATATTCAACTCCTTAAAAAAAGATTCTGCTTTTGGCAGACTTTCTTGACTTATATTTATTGGAAAGATTTTTAGGTTATTTAAACTAATGTTTGCTTGTAAATTATCCAATGATGGCATCTCTTCTTTACACGGAAGACACCAGGTAGCCCAAAAATTAAGTATTATTAATTTCCCTTTATAATTGGCTAAATCAATATTTTTTTGATTTTTGTCTTTAAAAATTACCTCTTCATAAGTTTTTAGATTTTTTGTTAATATTAAATTTTTGATATCTGGTTTTTCTATAGCGTAACCAACAGTGGTAGTTATTATGTAAATAAATATTATTATAAATTTCATTACCTTTAGCCTACTTCACAGTTAAAGTGTTCTCGAGTATCATCAATACTTTTCTTAATAACCTTTATTTTGCAACCTAGTAGTAACAAAATTTTTATTTGACTCTCTCGTAGGTGGAAGGTTTATATTAAAAATTAAAATGAACAGAATTAAAAAAATATTGTGAATTTAAAATCTAAATTTTCTATATCAGTTATATTAGTAGTTTTATTAATATCATCTGTTTATATTTTTAACTTTGTCACTAATAAACAAGATGCTTTTCCCGTTGCAAAAACTAGCAAATATACTGTCGAGGTTTTTAAAACTCCAACTTGTGGATGCTGTAATGGATACGTTTCATTTCTTGAAGGAGAACAGTTTAAGGTAAAAAAAACAAATATGACAAGTCTCGACTTGATTAAAAAAAAACATAATATTCCAGGAGAAATGCAATCTTGTCATACTAGTGTTGTGGGTAAATATTTTATAGAAGGTCATGTGCCTATTGAAGCGATAAATAAATTACTAAAAGATCAACCTGATATTGACGGCATAGCTTTGCCTGGAATGCCAATTGGGACACCTGGTATGCCAGGAAATAAAGAAGCACCTTATGTTATTTACCAGCTTATTGATGCGGAATATTCTGTATTCATGACCATATAAATTAATCTTCATGAATTAATAAAAGCTTTCAAACAATAATTACGCGTTCGTCTAAAACTATAATTTAATTTATTAATGTTAAATTATCTAAAATAGAGCAATTTGAATTTTTATCACCTTTGCATTGTTTGGATATTTTTTGTAAATTTTTCTTTAACATATTTAAGGATTTAATTTTGTTTTCAATATCGTTTATTTTTAGTACAGCAATTTCCTTAACATCCTTGCTATATCTACTTTTGTTTTCAAATAATTTTATTAACGTTGAACACTCTTTTATAGAAAAACCAAAAGATCTTGATTTTACTATTAATTGAAGTTTTATTAAGTCATTTTCTGTAAAATCCCTATAGCCATTATTAACTCTACTGGGTCTAATAAGTCCAATATCAGAGTAATATCTTATTTTTTTAATTGGAACTTTGATTCTATTTGCGGCTTCACTAATTTTCATTTGATTCTCTACTTTGTGTAAATTTTGTAATTCTTTTACTTTAAACTTTATTTTAAAGAATAAAAACTAATATTTCTAAACGATTATGCTAAGCAATATTATAAATTTAAACCCTTAATATTAACTTGACTCTCTTGTAGGTGGAGAGTTTATAAAATCTTTTTTTAACCATAAATTTTGTTTTAAAGAATAAAATTTATTAACAATTAAGGAGTAAGCAAAAATATATTATGAATTTAAAATCTATATTTTCTATATCAATTTTATTAGCAGCTTTATCAACATCATTGGCTCATGCAGCGGGAGAGCATTCTGGTGGTCACGCAGGAGAACCTGGAAAAGCTAGCGATGTTAGTAGAACCATTGAAGTGACAATGTTTGATAATTATTATGAACCTGAAAATTTTTCCATAATACCTGGTGAAACCGTTCGTTTTATTATTAAAAATAAAGGAGAATTAGTTCATGAATTTAATATTGGTACAGCTGAAATGCACATAAAACACCAAGAAGAAATGATAATGATGGTTGAGCATGGTGCTTTAGAAGCAGACCGTATTAATCAAGAAGCTATGAAAATGGATATGGGAGATGGCCCAATGACTCATGATGACCCTAACAGTATTTTATTAGAACCTAGTACGCAAGGTGAAATTATTTGGAAATTTAAAGATAAAGTAGCATTAGAAATTGCCTGTAATGTTCCCGGTCATTATGATGCTGGAATGGTTGCTATGGTTAAATTTAATTAATAAAATTTATGAAAATAATAGCATCATTTATATTTTTAATATTTTTTAGCCTATCTGCTATGGCTGAAACTTATAATCTTAGCGTTGATAAAGTTACATTAGATACGGGCAAGTTTAAACGCCAAGCTATTGGTTATAACGGAGCAACACCTGGGCCCACATTGCGTTTTAAAGAAGGGGAAGATGTTACTATTAATGTAACTAATAATTTAGATGTAACGACCTCTATTCATTGGCATGGATTAATTTTACCCTATACGCAAGATGGGGTACCAAATATTAGTTATGCAGGTATAAAGCCAGGTGAAACATTCACTTATAATTTTCCAATTGTTCAATCGGGAACTTATTGGTTTCACAGCCATAGTGGTTTTCAAGAACCAGATGGAGCTTATGGATCGATTGTTATTGAATCTAAGGGACGTGAACCTTTTAAGTATGACCGTGATTATGTTATTCAGTTAACGGATGCACATCCGCATTCTGGAGACAGAATTATGCGTAATCTTAAAATGATGCCAGATTATTATAATCGCCAGCAAGAAACATTAATAGATTTTTTCAAAGATTCTAAAAAAAATGGTTTATCTGAAACCATGGATGATCGTAAGGCTTGGGGTAGTATGAGAATGATGAAAACAGATATTGAAGATGTCCAAGGCTTCATTCCTTTAATAAATGGAAAAACAGCCAGTGATAATTGGACGGGCTTATTTAAAAAAGGTGAAAAAATTCGTTTAAGATTTATTAATTCATCGGCAATGACTTATTTTGATATTAAAATTCCTGGGCTTAAAATGACTGTAGTTGCAGCTGACGGTAACAATGTACAACCCGTTCGTGTTGATGAATTTAGAATTGCTGTTGCAGAAACTTATGATGTAATTGTAAAGCCAGAAGAAGATATCGCTTATAGTATTTTTGCAGCTTCTATGGCCAAATCAGCTTTTGGCAGAGCAACGCTTGCACCACGTGAAGGTATGCAAGCCAACATTCCTACTATGGGAGATAAACCATCCTTAACTATGGCTGATATGGGTATGGATCATGGAAACATGGATATGCCTATGAAAGGTATGGACCATAGTAAAATGAAAATGGTTGATGGTAAAATGGACCATAGTAAAATGAAAATGGTTGATGGTAAAATGGATCATAGTAAAATGAAAATGGGCAACTCAAAGGTTGATCCATTTTATGCTGTAGGGAGTGGTCTCACTCCTAAAGCCGATAATGAGGGTAAGTTTCTATCTTATTCAGATCTTAAAACACAAAAAATATTATACAAAGATAGGGATGCTACTCGTGAAATTGAAATTCGATTAACAGGAAATATGGATCGTTATATTTGGTCTATAAATGGAAAAAAATACGAAGATGCAGATCCTATTAAACTTCAATATGGTGAACGTGTTCGTTTTAAATTTGTTAATGAAACAATGATGTCACATCCTATGCATCTTCATGGAATGTGGAGTATATTGGATACAGGCGCTGGTAAATGGAACCCAATTAAGCACACTGTTAGCGTTGCACCCGGTACCACACTTTATACAGAAACAGAAGTTGATGTGATAGGGGAATGGGCTTTCCATTGTCATTTATCTTATCATGCGGATACTGGTATGTTTAGAAAAATAGTGGTTGAAGGTATTCCCAATCAACAAGCATCCTTGACGTCAAATGTTCAGTAACAGAAATAGCACTACATGAAAAATATTTCAAAAAATAAACACTTTTGTGTAACATTATTTATTGCTGCAATTATTTTTTCACTGCCATCTTATGCGAAGGAATCTAAAGTTTATTACGGTTCAAGTTTAGAACAATTTGAATATCGTTTTAGTGATAAAAGTGGAGAATCTTTTAACTGGGGTGGCAGTGCATTTATTGGTACCGACGAAATTAATTTGAACTGGTATGGAAGTGGTGAAATCAACACAAAATCAGGAGATAATGAGGAATTAGAAAATAGATTAATGCTTTCAAAGCCTCTATCAACTTTCTTTGATGTTAAAGCTGGTGTTAGACTTGATACACCAACTAAAGAGGAAGATCGTTTTTATGGTGTTATTGGTATAACTGGCCTTGCTCCACAATGGATAGAAGTAGATGCGGACATTTTTCTTAGCGAAAAAGGAAATACGTCTGCAAGACTTGATGCAGAATACGAACTTCTTATCACAAACTATTTAATTCTTCGGCCTTCTGTTGAAATGGATTTTGCTTTTTCCGATGATAAGGAAATAGGTGTTGGGTCTGGCCTTAATTCTATCGAAACAAGTTTACGCTTAAGTTATGATTTTTTTGACCGAACTCTCTCTCCTTACATTGGTATATCGCGAGGAAAAAAATTTGGTGAAACTGCTGACTTAGCTAGAGATGAAGGTGAAGACTTAAATAATTTAAGCTTTGTTATTGGTTCACGTTTTATGTTTTAAATTATTATTTCTATTTAATAAGCATGAATCGGTAATAAATACTTATTATACTTAAGGAATTAGAAAATATTGAAATAACTTGCTATGCTCCGGGTTATTACTTACGATGTAAACATGATTGTTGAAGTTTAGATCAACTAATAAATGATAGAAAAAAACATTACATCTGAAGATTTTAATTGGTCGTGTAAACACACGTGGAGAAAAAGTGCTAAAAATACTATGTGGTGTGTTATCGGGTGTGTAATTGGTGATTTTGGAACCATACTATATTTTCAACTAACTCAAACCCCATTTCCTGTTCTTGGTATAATGATCTTAGCAATCATTAATGGTATATTAACCAGCATTATGCTTGAAACCTTTATTTTAATGAGACAAGATTTTAAATTTGTTAAAGCATTAAAAACAGCTTGTGGGATGAGTTTCATTTCAATGGTGGCTATGGAAACCACGATGAATGCAACAGATTATTATTTAACAGGTGGAGCTCAACTTACGTGGTGGGTAGTACCGATTATGTTAATGGTGGGATTTTTAACACCATGGCCTTACAATTATTGGAGACTTAAAAAATTCAATCAAGCTTGTCATTAAATATAATAATGAAAAATACTTCAAAAGACAAAAAACCTGTAAGAAGAGATTTTCTATTCACTGCCTCTTACGCTGTTGGAGCAGTTGGAGTTGGAGCTGTAGTTTGGCCTTTAATTGACCAAATGAATCCAGACGCTTCAGTTAAAGCATTAGCGAGTACAGAAGTTGATGTAAGCGCTTTAAAACCTGGTAACACAATTACAGTTTTATGGAGAGGTAAACCAGTTTTTATCAGAAGAAGAACTAAAATAGATATTGAGAGCGCAAGAAAAGTAAATTTAAACGAGCTTAAACACCCAGAAAAAGATGAAGATAGAGTAAAAAAAGATGAATGGCTTGTAATGATTGGAATTTGCACTCACCTTGGTTGTGTTCCTTTAGGTGACAAAGGTGAATATGGAGGATGGTTTTGTCCATGCCATGGTTCACATTATGATACATCAGGAAGAATCAGAAAAGGGCCAGCTCCTACAAACTTAGAAATACCAAAATACGAATTTGTTGGAACTAATGTAATTAGAATTGGTTAAAAATAATTTAACACAAAAATCTCTCAAGGTAATTGTATAGTCATAATAAATATTTTCCCCCTAAGTCATATAATTAAAAATTTGAATGACACACTCTTGGCACAAGAAATAAATATTTTGATGGATTTTGTCTAAAAAGTATGGTTTTCTAATATTGTAAAAGTTAAATAACTTAATAATATCGAGTAAATTTAACAAGCGGGCATAGCTCAGTGGTAGAGCGTCTCGTTGCCAACGAGAAGGTCGAGGGTTCGACCCCCTTTGCCCGCTCCAAAACCATGACAGATCTTATTCATAAAAAATGTGTTCCATGTGAAGGAGGTGTAATACCTTTTGATATTTCTGAGATACACAAATATCAAAAGAAAGTTGATGGCTGGGATATTATAAAAAATAGTAAAGATATTTATTTTCTAGAAAAAAATTTTAAATTTGAAAACTTTAAAAAAAGTCAAAATTTTATTAATGAAGTTGGAAAAATCTCAGAAATAGAAGGACATCATCCAGACATTAATTTTGGATGGGGTTATGCAAAAATTAGTATAACAACTCACGCAATCGAGGGTTTATCTGAAAATGACTTCATTTTAGCTGCTAAAATTGACCAAATTATTAATGACGAAAATGTCTAGTCTTTGAAAAAATTAAAACAGTATTAGTTTCATTTGCGAATTTTATAATTTCTTTATCATTAATAGAGCCAGAAGGTTGGATGACAGCTTTTACCCCTGATTGAATTAATTTTTCAATACCATCAACAAATGGGAAAAAGGCATCTGAAGCTGCAACAATATCATTAGAAGGATTTGTAAATTTTTTCATTTTATCAATTGCAATTTGACAACTATCCAATCTACTTGGTTGACCTGAGCCAATTCCAATAGTTGTTTTATTTGATGATAAAACAATTGCATTAGATTTAACAAATCTACAAACATTGAGTGCAAATATTAGATCTTCAAATTGAGATTTTGTAGGTTTTTTCCTTGAAACTACAGTGAAATCTTTTTTTGAAAAAATTTTACTGTCTTCTGATTGTATTAATATATTTTGATTAGCAGATATAAATTTTAAAATTTCGCTAGGATGGAAATTAGAAGCATCAATTAATCGTAAATTTTTCTTTTTCTTCAAAATTCTTAAAGCTTCAGCATCAAAATTATCTCCAATTATCACTTCAAGAAATAATTTTTGAAGTTCAAGTGCTAACTTTTTATTAATTTTGAAATTACATGAAACAATACCACCAAAAGCACTTACAGGATCACAAGCTAGAGCTGATTTATAACATTCAACAGGATCTTTAAGAGCAGATACACCACAAGGATTAGCATGTTTAATTATAACTACCCCAGTATGTTTTGGTAAAGATTTTGAGATGGTTAACGCTGCAAAAATATCATTATAATTATTATAACTTAATTGTTTACCGTGTAATTGTGTAATGTCTAAAGATTTTGTTTTAGAATAAATAGCACTTTCTTGATGAGGATTTTCTCCATATCTTAGTTTCTCAACTAAATTACCAGAAATAATTTTTTTTTCTGGAAAGTGATTATTTGTAATTTTATTAAAGTAATTTGATATTAAAGCATCATAATAGGCTGTTTCTGTAAATGCTGTACGAGACATTTTTTGTCTAAATTCTAATGATGTTGAACCATTTAATCTTGTTAATTCATTAATCAGCTCCTCATATTGAGAATTTGAAGTAATAACCGTAACATCATTATAATTTTTTGCTGCAGCTCTAACCATAGTTGGTCCACCCACATCTATATTTTCAATAATTTTTTTATGATTTGATGTATTTTCTAAAGTCTGTTCAAAAGGATAAAAATTAACAATAACTAAATCTATATTATCGAAATTATTATCAATTAAATCTTGATGATGAGATTTATTATTTCTCTTATTCAATATACCAGCGTGAATTTTAGGATGTAATGTTTTTACTCTTCCACCCAAAATTTCAGGTGATCCAGTGTAATCTGAAACCTCCGTACATGCATATCTTAGTTTTTTAATTTCTTTATATGTTCCGCCGGAACTAATAATTTCAACTTTAAATTTTTTTAATACCCTTAATAAGGGTTTAAGATCTTTTTTGTCTGATACTGAAATTAAAGCTCTTTTAATTTTTTTCATTAAATTTTATTTAATTGCCAAACAATATTCTCACTATTGTTGTTTATTATGCCTGAAATAAAAATATTTTGATTTTGGCTGTATGAATTTTTATTACCAAAATATAAGCCATTATCAATGTCAATGTTGAAGTTATTACATGTAAACTTCCATCCTTCATCCTCAAGTTCTATAAAAACTGCATTTTTGTCTTGGGTTTTCATTAATTTAACATTTGGCTCTAAATGAAAACGTATATCAAATTTTAAATTCATATTAGTTTTTTTAATCGTAACTTTATCAGTGCCAATAAATTTAAATTGCTCTGGATAGTATTCAATATCTCTCTCATGAATTGCACTATATTTTTTGTTATATCCATCATGGGAAGCACTTATCTTCCAGTAATTTTTTTCAAAAACTATGTTTTTCTTTAATACTTTTAATCCATCCTTTAATAAGAAATTTTTGTTGGTTTTTTTAAACTTACAAGAAGAATTGTCATCAAGAATTAATGTATTATGTGTTGCTGTTGATTTAGACAATTCTTTAAGCTTTTCATTATCACCTGTATAATACCCACAATTACTTATTAGTTTTTTTCCATCTGAAATTATCTCAAAAGATAATGATCCTGATTGATATTCATTAGAAGAGTTTATTGATGGAGGCTCACCAACATCCATTACCAGAGCTATTTTTTTGTCATGTAAAATAGCATATCCACCAAACTCTTTATTTTCATTTTTAAATTTATAAGTAAATCTCTTTAAATAATGATCAAAATCTAAATTATTTGAGATATTGTTCCCATTCATTAGAATGTCAGATTTAATGTTTTGCCAAGTAAAAGCATAGCCTTGTCCTAAATAAAATATAGTTTCATTGATTAAATCTGGTACTTCAACCTGAGCTTCTTTAAACCATTCTCGAATTAAGATAAAATATTTAAGATAAAAAATTAACTGTTTAATACTTCTAGATTTTGTAAATCCATAATTATCAAATTCTGAATTACAGATTTTTTTTAGTAAACTAAGTCCATATGAAAGATATTTTTTTTCATCCTTATAACTTAGTCCAACCAAAATAATTGCAGCACATGCTATTATTTTATCATTTGTGTTTTTTGAATGGTTTATTTCACCAATTAAATGATTGGTTTGTTTTTGAATCATTCCGTTAAATATTTCTAGATAACTTTTGTCTGCCTGTTCAAGTGTCAAACTATGATTAGATAACCAAGCTATTATTCTTTTAGAAGTAAGATCAAATTCCCAACTTTTTGAATTATACTTATAATTTTTTTCTATCCAGTCAGATATAATTTTTTGTGTATTTTTTTTTGAAGATTTTAAATCAAGGGTAAAAAACCAGTAGAAATTGTTTAATCTTTTAAAATTATTATTATCAATTTTTTCATTATCCCATAAATTCTCTGTAGAAATATTATCTACATTTATCTTTGGTGTTTGATAATTTATTAGTGAAGATAGAAGATGTGGACTTGGCTTATAAACAAATTCTTCATTATAAATTTTAGAAATTTTTTTGTCATAAAAATTTGAATTTAAATAAATTTTTCGAAACTGTTGATCTAAATTTTCTAGAAATTGAATAATGAAATTTAAGAAGTTTCTTAAAATCATTTATTTATTTTGATTTTAATAAATCTATGTTCTTTTTAATGTCACCGTTATTACTTTTAAAAATAGTAGTTCCAGAAACTAAAATATTAGCGCCTGCCTCAATTGCTATCTTTGAGTTTTCAAAATTAATTCCACCATCTATTTCAATGTCAAAATCAGTATTTTTTTCCTTTTGAATATTTTTTAGCTCTTTAATTTTTTCTAAAACTTCTGGCATAAACTTTTGACCACCAAATCCTGGATTAACGCTCATTATCAATACTAAATCAATTTGATCTAAGTAATCCTTAATTACATTTACTTTTGTTTCAGGATTTAGAGACACTCCAACTTTTTTACTCAAATCTTTAATTTTCTTAATCGAAGCTGATAAATCATCCGTTGCTTCTGGATGGAATGTAATAATATCAGCACCTGCATCAGCATAGGCATCTATATATTTATGTACTGGTGAGATCATTAAATGTACATCAAATTTTATAGAACAATTCTTTTTTAAAGCTTTAATTACAGGAGGCCCAATTGTTAAATTTGGTACAAAGTGGCCATCCATCACATCAACATGGATTAAATCAGCACCTCCTTCTTCCAGCCTTTTAATCTCGTTACCTAATTGGCTAAAATCAGCTGATAATATTGAGGGTGAGATTTGTATTTTTTTCATTTGATACTAAATTAATTAGTATCAACTTTTAAAATTTTATTGAATTAAAAAATTGATAAATCTGTCTAGATATTTCGCTTTCAAGAGGAAATGATAGCATCCCCATAACTGAATAGCCTAATAGATATGGCATTAAGTAAAATCTAATCATAAAAAAGAACCAAGCCACATAAAGAGGCACAAGTGGTTGAATAATAAATTTAGGTGTAACAGGTTTAAATATTGTTAATAGTGGATTTGTAAACTTTACAAAGGCTTTCATGAAGAAGAATTGAGAGTCTTCTCTTTGAAATATATTCATTGCAACTCTTCCAACTAAGGTCCACATGATAATTCCAAGTATATAGTCAATTAAATAGACTAGAGGATGAAAGTTAGCAGACATTTAAGAAATTTATATTGGATAATGAAATGAAATAAAAGGGGCGAAATTAATCGCCCCTTTAATAAGATTATTTATTTTTGGCCGCCGATTACAGCGTTACCCGCAGGTACCCTTGACTCGTCAACCATTTTCTGAGTAGCAGCACTTGGCTCTGAAGTCATAAGACTTACAACAATCATTGCTACTAAACTAACAGTAGATCCGAAGATACCAAATGTTAACTGAGTAATTCCTAAGAATCCACTTCCACCATTACGTACCCAAATTAAATACGCAAATCCAGAAATTAATCCTAAAGCCATACCAGCTATAGCACCTTCTTTGTTAGCTCTCTTCCACCATACACCAAGTACAAGTGGCCAGAACAATCCAGACATCGCAAAGTCAAAAGCCCAGATGACTGAACCTAAGATCCCTTGGATCTCCATGGCTGCAATAGTTGCACCAGCGAAACCAATTACTACAAGTAATACCCTTGCAACAACTAGTCGTTTTGCAGTCTCTGCTTTCGGGTCTACCATTTTGTAGTAAACGTCGTGTGAGATTGCATTTGCAATCGCTAGAATTAAACCATCCGCAGTTGACATCGCAGCTGCTAATCCTCCAGCAGCAACTAGACCTGAGATTACATACGGTAATCCTGCTATTTCTGGTGTTGCTAATACAACGGCTTTACCACCCATGAAGAACTCGTTTAATTCAACAGTTCCATTTCCGTTAAAGTCGCTGACAAACATCAGATTTGCCTGGTTCCAGTTTTGATACCAATCGATCGCTTGAACTTCTGCAATTGATTTACCGATAATACCTGTTGGTAAGTTCGGGTCAATTAGAGCAAGTTTTGAAAGCGTCGCTAACATTGGCGCAGAAGAATATAGTAGGAAGATAAAGAATACTGACCAACCTACTGATTTTCTAGCTGCTTTTACGCTTGGAGTTGTAAAGAACCTCATCATTACGTGTGGTAATGAAGCTGTTCCCATCATCATCGCTAATGCTAATGAGATGAAAGCCCAAGGTGTTGCGTTAACTTCAGAGTGAGCCTTTGTAATACCAGCTAACCCTTTAGGTACTGTAGCTAAATCAGCAGCAGAATTTTTAACAAACCCAAACTGTTGTTCTAACTCACCAATTCTAGCAACTTCATCAGCTAACATAAAGTGAGGGAAGAAACCCGCACCGATGTTGTTACTGATCCAGAATACTGGAAGTAGGTAAGCTATAATTAGTACAATGTATTGTGCAACTTGTGTCCAAGTTACCCCTCTCATACCACCAAGCATTGAACATAATAAAATACTTACTAGTCCAACGTATACTGCGTATTGGAACGGGATATCTAGAGCAACAGCTGCAATAGTACCAGTAGCGTTAATTTGAGCAGTCACATAGGTAAATGAAGCAACCGTTAAAACGATTACCGCAAGTAGTCTAGCTGCATTACCACCGTATCTTGTACCTACGAAATCTGGAACTGTATAACAGCCAAATTTTCTTAGGTATGGTGCTAATAAAGTTGCAACCAAAACATAACCACCTGTCCAACCAACAAGCAATGCCATATATCCGTAACCTTTGAAGTAAATACCACCTGCCATCGCAACGAATGAAGCACCAGACATCCAGTCGGCTGCTGTTGCCATTCCGTTGAATACAGTTGGAACTTGTCTTCCAGCTACATAATAGTTACTCGCTTGAGCTGTTCTAGATAGCCAACCAATTGCTGCGTAGATGAAAATGGTAAAACCTACAAAGCAAATACCTATTGCTTTTGCAGACATACCCATCGACTCACCAATTGCCATCAGTAATATGAAAGCTATAAAACCACCTGTATAGATTCCATAAACCTTAGGCAAATTGTCTATAAAATTACCTTTTATCATTAGTCGTCTCCTTTTTCACTAAAGCCGAATTCTTCATCAATTTTTTCTTGTCTACCTGCAAACCAGAAAATCAGGATTACAAATATTGCAAGAGAACCTTGACAAGTGAACCAATAAGTTAACGGATATCCAAAAGGTCCCGTCATCTCATTTAATTCAGCTCCAAAAAGGAAGATACCCATTGAGAAAATAGCCCAGATTACTAATGTAACAATTAGCAAACCCTTGGTTTTTTCCCAGTGTTGTGCATTTTTTGCCATTTATACCTCTCTCTTTTAGTTATAACTGTGAAAACCATACCCATTATGAAACAGATTAAAAGTGCTAAAAATGCTCACATTAGGTTCATTTTTGGCTTAAATTCTAATTAAAATGGAAAAATATGAAAAATTTTAAACTTACCTGGAGAGATTTATCACTAAATGATTTTAAAGTTTATTTTTTTTCATTGTTCAAAGCTTTTATTCCTAAATCAAAAATTCAAAACTTAGATCAATTAGAGGAATTTATTCAAACAAAGTCAGCTTGGGTTTCTCAAGTTACACTTTACAGTTATCTTAAAACAAGAATGGGAACCAGATATGTTCTTCATTTTGATAATGATGAGTTCATGAAATCTGTAAATGAAGCAAAATGGAATATCTATGCTGTAGCTCTCCAAGATTTAACTTTTTTCACATTTTCTTATTTAAAAGTTAATTTTAACTTTCAAGACATAAGTAAATCAAAAGAGATTTTTTTAAAAATTTTAGATGATGAAACTACCAATAATATGCCGTTAGATATTATTGAAAAAACAAAAAAAAGTTTTGAAGAAAGGTTTCAAACAATTAATTGGGACAAGTATTATTCAAACCTTCCCTTTAATCCTAGTGCTTTATCGTTGTATGAATGGGCACCAATAGCTGAAGAATTAAAAACTCTTGATCGTAAGATTGTTCTAAATTCTGTTATTTTGAAATGGGATATTATAAAAAAAGAGTTTAAGGATAGAATTCAGTTTTAAATATTTTTTCTATTATCCACTAAACTTTGCACAACACTTGGATCTGCTAAAGTTGTGGTATCACCAAGTTGACCATGTTCATTAGCAGCAATTTTTCTTAAAATTCTTCTCATAATTTTTCCAGATCTTGTTTTTGGAAGTCCCGGGGTAAAGTGAATTAAATCAGGTGTAGCTAAAGGCCCAATCTGTTTTCTAACCCAAAGTTTTAAATCTCTTTCTAACTCTCCAGTTTCTTGTTCGCCAGCATTTAAAGTTACATAACAATACAAACCATTACCTTTAATATCATGCGGGTAACCAACTACAGCTGCTTCAGCAACTTTTGGATGCGCAACAAAAGCACTTTCTATTTCTGCGGTACCAAGATTGTGTCCCGAAACTATGATTACGTCATCAACTCTTCCTGTGATCCAATAATAACCATCCTCATCTCTTCTGCAGCCATCACCTGTGAAGTATTTTCCATCAAATTGAGAAAAATAAGTATCAATAAATCTTTGATGATCTCCATAAACGGTTCTCATTTGGCCTGGCCAAGATTGTGCAATACAAAGTCTTCCTTCACCAGCGCCTTTTATCTCTTTTCCGTCTTTATCAAGTAAAACAGGTTTAATTCCATAAAAAGGCTTAGTTGCAGAACCAGGTTTTAGAGGAATTGCACCTGTTTGAGGTGCTATCATTATTCCACCTGTTTCTGTTTGCCACCATGTATCGACTATTGGACACTTAGAGTTTCCAACAGTTTTATAGTACCACATCCAAGCCTCAGGATTTATTGGCTCTCCAACAGTTCCCAGAAGTTTTAAAGATTTTCTAGAGGTTTTATTTACTGGTCCATCACCTTCTCTCATTAGAGCTCGTATTGCAGTTGGTGCAGTATAAAAAGTATTAACCTTGTATTTATCAATTATTTGCCACCAACGAGAACTATCTGGATAATTCGGTATTCCTTCAAACATTATAGTTGTTGCTCCATTTGCGAGTGGACCATAAATAATATAGCTATGACCTGTTACCCAGCCAATGTCAGCAGTACACCAATAAATATCTTTTTGTTTATAGTTAAAAATATATTGATGTGTCATTGATGCATAAACCATGTAGCCACCGGTAGTATGAAGAACGCCTTTAGGTTTTCCAGTTGATCCTGATGTGTAAAGAATAAATAAAGGATCTTCTGCATTCATCTCTTCAGGCTCACAGTGAGATGAAACATCTTTTATTAAATCATGATACCAAACATCCCTATTATCATTCCAACCAATTTCATTTCCTGTTCTTTTTACAACAATACATTTTTTAACATTGGGACAACTTAATAATGCTTCGTCAGTTGTCGCTTTAAGAGGAATAGTTTTTCCACCTCTAACACCTTCGTCTGCAGTTATGATATATTCAGATTCACAATCATTAACACGACCAGAAATAGAGTCTGCAGAAAATCCTCCAAAAATAATAGAGTGAACAGCACCAATTCTTGCACAAGCCAACATTAAAATTGCAAGCTCAGGTATCATGGTTAAATATATTGTAACTCTATCCCCTTTTTGAATACCAAGTTTTTTTAAACCATTAGCGGCTTTAGAAACTTTTTGATGCAATTGTTTATAAGAAATTTTTTGACTATCTTTTGGATCATCACCAACCCAAATAATTGCAGTTTTATCTTTTTTATCTTTTAAATGTCTATCGATACAATTTGCTGAAGCATTTAAAGTTCCATCTTGATACCAATTAATCTTAACTTCTTTTGTGCTATATTTTACATCTTTAATTTTTTTATAAGGTTTAATCCAAGTTATTCTTTTTCCCTCTTTTTTCCAAAATTCATTATTATTTTTAATAGAGTCGCTATATTTTTTTTGGTATGTAGCCTTATTTGCTAAACTAGCTTTAATCCATTCAGGTCTAGTTTTAATTATTAATTCAGATTGCTCTTTTGATTTAATTTTTTTACTTTTTTTCTTTGAAACTTTTTTTACTTTCTTCTTAGTAACTTTTTTAGAAACTTTTTTCTTTTTTTTTGGCATGTTGAATTTTTTTTTTTTAAACTTTACTCATCTTATTTAAAATTTTCCAGCTTTTAGAATCTACAGGCATTACTGACAGTCTACTTTGTTTTATTAGAGATAAATGGCTCAATTCCTTAACTTTTTTGATATCTTCGAGTGTAACTGGTCTATCAAGTTTTTTCAGAAATTTAACCGTTACCGCAACAAATTTACCTGTTTTGTCAGTTTTATCTAAATAAGCCTCTTTAATAACCTCAACAATTCCAACAATTTCTTTTCCAATATTTGAATGATAAAAAAAACATTGGTCTCCTTTTTTCATAGATTTTAAATTTTTTGCTGCTTGATAATTCCTTACACCATCCCAGGGCGCACCTTTTAAACCAGCTTTTATTTGTTGATCAATAGACCAAACATCAGGCTCTGATTTCATTAACCAATATTGCATTATAGTTTTACTCCAGCACCTTTTAAAAAAGCTGCACTTTCATCTAGGGGCCATCTCGGTTTAGCAGGAAAATCTAAATCATTAAATTGTTTTAATTTAAATTTTTCTAAACCAACCATTGCTATCATTGCAGCATTATCCCCACATAAGTTTATTGGAGGAAATATACTCTTATAATTATTTTCTTCACAAAGATTAATTAGCATAGTTCTAATTTTTTTATTAGCTGCAACACCACCCGCAACAACAAACGTTTTGTTATTTAAATTATTTTTTTCATATTCAGTAAAAGCAATTTTTGTTTTTTTATACATGATTTCCAAAATTGTTTTTTGAAATGATGCAGCAATATCAAATTTATCTTGTTCACTTTTAATATTTTTACTTACTTTTAATATTGCAGTTTTTAAACCAGCAAAGGAAAGATTACAGCCACCTTTGTGGAATATAGGTTTTGGTAATTGATATTTATCTGGATCTCCTTTTTCAGCCAATATTTCAATTTGTGGTCCACCAGGAAATTCTATCCCAAGAAGTTTTGCCGTTTTATCAAAAGCTTCGCCAAGCGCATCATCAATTGTGGTGCCTAATCTTTTATAATTTCCAATTCCTTCAACTGATAAATATTGAGAATGACCTCCTGAAATTAACAATAATAAATATGGATAATTAAGTACTGAATTTAATTTAGGACTTAAAGCATGACCTTCCAAGTGATTAACAGAAATAAAAGGAATATTCATTGCCGAGGCAAATGATTTTCCAAAACTAAGACCAACAGACAAACAAACAATTAAACCCGGACCAGCAGTAGACGCTACAGCATCAATATTTTCTATTTTAATTTTACTTTCATCAATTGCTTTTTGAACAATCCAGTCAATTTTTTCTATATGAGCTCTAGCTGCAAGTTCTGGCACTACACCACCAAATTCTTTATGAACCTCAACTTGACTGGAAACAATATTTGATAAAATTATTGGTATTCCTTGCTCATTTTCAGTTATTACTGAGGCTGCTGTTTCATCACAGCTTGATTCAATCCCAAGAATTATTGGCTTTTTGCTCATTCAAATAGGTTCTATTAATAGTACAATCTCATTACAAGTATGAAAAAAGAAAAAATTATAATTGGTTCAAGAGGAAGTAAATTAGCGCTTATTTATGCTCAAAAAGTAAAAAATAAAATTTTAGAAAATTCCCAATTTCATGAAGATGAAATTGTAATAAAAGAAATAATCACAAAAGGTGATCAAGTTCAGGATAAAAGATTGTCAGAAGTAGGGGGCAAGGGATTATTTTCAAAAAATATTGAAAAAGAACTTTTAGAAGACAATATAGATATAGCTGTTCACGCACTTAAAGATATGCCAGCCATAGAGACAAAAGGTTTGTTATCAAATTTTTTTTTAAAACGAAATGATCCTAGGGAAATTTTAATTAGCAGAGATGGTGCTAAACTTGAAGAACTTGAAGATCAATCAATAATAGGCACTTCATCTTTTAGAAGAGAGTTTCAAATTAAAAGATTGAAAGAGAATGTTTCTTGTAAATTGATAAGGGGCAATGTTGATACAAGACTTAGAAAACTGCAAGAGGGTTTGTATGATGCAATAATTTTATCGTTAGCAGGCATCAAATCTTTAAAGTTAGAAACAGAAATAACCCAAATATTTTTAACTAATGAAATTATTCCAAGTGCAGGGCAAGGTATAATATGTGCTCAATGCAAGGAAAATAATTTTTCAATAATTGATTTATTAAACAAAATAAATGATCCAGATACTTACAAATGTGCAATAGCTGAAAGAGATATATTAAAAATTTTAGAAGGAGATTGTGAAACAGCAGTAGGAGCTCATGCTATTTTAAAAAATAACGAAATTACTCTTGAAGCAGAATTATTTTCTTTAGACGGCAAAAAAAGGTATTTTGAAAAAGAAAAAAGAAGCATTAATGAATTTGATAAAATAGGCTTAGAAATAGGCAAAATTCTAAAAGACAAGTCTAATGGAGACTATAAAAAATAAAATGCATATACTCTTAACAAGACAACTTGAAGATTGTTCAGATTTAATTTTACGATTTAAGCAACTTGGGCATATAGTTTCTCACTTACCTTTGTTGGTCATAGAAAAAGTTAACTATGATCAAAAAAAATTAAATGATTGTAAAAGTATTATTTTTACAAGTGCAAATGCGATTAAATTTTTAGAAACAAAAGATATTAATAAAAATATTAAATGTTTTTGTGTTGGATTAGCGACTGAAAAAAAAGCTAAAAGTGTCGGCTTTCAAAATATAATTGCTGCAGAGGGAAATGTAAGAAATCTTAAGGAATTAATATTGCAAAATTTTGATCCATCTGATGGTGAAATAATTTATGTAAGTGGTGAAATCATTTCATCAGATTTGGACCAACAACTAATCAAAGATGGGTACTCAGTCAAAAGACTAATTAATTATAAGACTAATCATAATAAGATTTACGATGATAATTTTGTTGAAAAATTAAAGGTTAATATTCCCAATATTGTTTATATATATTCATATAACAGCGCTTTAAGTTTTTTAAATTTTATTAAAAATGAAAATTTACAAAGCTTTTGGATGGATACAAACTTGATGTGCATGGGTGAAAAAACCTCATCAATATTGAATGAAATTAAATGGAAAAAAATTTTTCTTTTTAATCCTGGAGAAGAAGAGTTTTTGTTATATAAAATTTGATAATGGAATTATTAAATAATTTTTCTGAAATATTTTTGTCAGTTTGGGACAAAGGAATACTTGGGGTTGATATATTTCAGATTTTAATTGGTATAGGAATTTTTTTAGTTTTTTTAATTTTCAGAGGACTAATTAGTAAATTGATTATTAAAAAGCTAGAATTAATCTCTAAAAAAACCACAAATAAATTAGACGATACTTTTGTGAGCTCTCTAGTTGGTCCTGCAAGATTTTTCCCAATCGTAATTGGTTTTTTTATTGCTAGCTATTACATGTCATTTTCGTCAGAAGGCAGAGAAATAGTCGACACAATCAATAGAACTTTAATAACAATTTTAATCTTTTGGATTATTCATCAAATAATTGAACCTATCTCATATATTTTAAGTGGCTTAGATCAATTACTTACACGAGAGCTAATTGGTTGGATCATAAAATCATTAAAAATTTTAATCTTTATTC
Organism: Candidatus Pelagibacter sp. HIMB1505; assembly: GCF_052047915.1. Classification (NCBI taxonomy): domain Bacteria; kingdom Pseudomonadati; phylum Pseudomonadota; class Alphaproteobacteria; order Candidatus Pelagibacterales; family Candidatus Pelagibacteraceae; genus Candidatus Pelagibacter; species Candidatus Pelagibacter sp. HIMB1505. The sequence continues at coordinate 282,236 of NZ_JBNAIR010000001.1, forward strand.
TGGGTCTTGCAGCTGTTCTCGAACTTTGGGGGATCAAAATAGGACCAATTATTGCAGGGCTTGGATTGTTTGGTGTTGCTGTTGCTTTAGGTGCTCAGGATTTATTTAAAAATTTAATTTCGGGAATTTTAGTTTTAGTTGAAAAAAGATTTAAGATTGGAGATTGGATATCTGTTGATGGTGTCATAGAGGGGATAGTTGAAAAAATTGGTTTTAGATCAACATCAATAAGAAAATTTGATAAATCCTTAGCAATTATTCCAAATTTTCAATTTGCAGAAAATGCTGTAACTAATGTTAGTGAAACTTCTAATTGGAGAATAAGATGGGCTATCACCCTTCAATACAATACTACGATAGATCAATTAAAAAAGATAAGAGATGAGATCGAGGCATATATTAATAAAAGTGAAGATTTTAATCAAAGCGCAGGAGTAGCTGTAAGAATTGAAAAATTTTCAGATAGCTCAATAGATCTATTGGTGAGATGTTTTACAAAATCAAATAGCTGGAACGATTGGTTGGAAGTAAAGGAAAGACTTGCAATAGAAATAAAGCAGATAGTTGAAAGTAACAAAGCATCATTTGCTTTTCCAAGTCAGTCAATTTATATCGAAAAAAAATGATTGCTATTTTTTATCTGATATTACAGATATTAAAACTTTATTCTTACGTTGTTATAGCCAATGTAATTATAAGTTGGTTAATTGCCTTTAACATTTTAAATACACATAATAGATTTGTGTATTCGATATTAGAACTAACCTATAAGCTTACAGAACCTTTTTTAAAAAGAATAAGAAGATTTTTACCTAATTTAGGATCTTTGGATATTTCACCAATTATTCTTCTTTTACTAATTTGGTTCATTGAAATCTGTATGAAACTCTATATTGCTCCTTTGATATTTTAAATATTATGATTTTAATTGATGGTAAAAAAGCTGCCGCAGAGCTAAGAGAAGATCTCAAAAAAGAAGTTACCTCTTTAAAAGAGAAACACAATAAAGTTCCAGGGTTAACAGTAATTTTAATAGGTGATTTAACACCAAGTCAAATTTATGTGAGAAATAAAGAAAAGTCTGCAAATGAAGTTGGTTTAAAATCTGAAGTAATTAAATATCCTGATACAGTTGAAGAAAAAGTTGTGTTAGAAAAAATCCAAGAACTAAACAAAGATAACTCAGTTTCTGGAATTTTAGTTCAGTTACCATTACCAAAACATATTGAGAAACAAAAAATTATTGAAACTATTGATCCATCAAAAGATGTAGATGGTTTTCATCCAATGAATGTTGGCAACTTGTCATCTGGTTATGAAAGTTCAATACCATGTACTCCACTTGGATGTTATTTGCTAATAAAAAAGATTGAACCCAATTTAAGTGGAAAAAAAGCAGTTGTTATTGGAAGATCCAATTTAAATGGTAAGCCAATGACACAATTACTATTAAAAGAAAATTGCACTGTAACTATTACCCATTCAAAAACAAAAGATTTGAAGGCAGAATGTTTAGAGGCTGACATTATTGTTGCAGCGGTTGGTATCCCAGAACTTGTTAAAGGAGATTGGGTTAAAGAGGGTACAATCGTAATTGATGTTGGAATAAATAAAACAGAAAAAGGGATTGTTGGAGATGTAAATTTTGATGAAGTGTCAAAAGTTGCAAAAGCTTTAACACCAGTTCCAGGTGGTGTAGGTCCAATGACGATTGCATGTTTGTTAAAAAATACAATTGATTGTTTCAAAAGATCACAAAACTAAAGACTTTTAATACAAGTTTTTTTGTCTCAAATTAAAATTAAAAAATTAATTTTACTTTATTTTTGATAGTCTCACTTTGTGAAGAGACCAAAATATCCTTATAGAATTGCAATTATTATGCTTCTTTTAACAGCTGTTCCAATTGGTGCTACTCAATTAGGATGGCACTTGTATGGAAAACAAGTTGGCTTTGATTATGGAATGATAGCGGGTACATTTGCTGTTATATTGGCAGGATATTTAATGTATGAAAAAGGATGGAGAAACGAAGACGAGGATGAAGATTAACTTATGGAAAAATTAATTTTTTTTATACTGGCTGTACCAATATTAATTTTTGTTTTTTACCTAGGTGGATCAGCAATTATGACAGGCTTTAAAGCAAAGGTAGATAATGCACCCAATAAAGAAAATGAAACAAATTCTGACAATAGTAATAATGATTTAGAAAATAATTCAAATTTAAGTGCTGAAATCACCAAGTTAAATGAGCTTTTAAAGTCAGGAGTTTTAACGCAAGAAGAATTTGATAAAGCAAAAAAGAAATTATTGGATAACTAAATTCATTGGATAAAAAACCATATCATCATCTGCCAGATGGAACGTTTAGAAATCCTGAGGGCTCTCCAGTTCATACAAGTAAAGTAAATTTTTCATATAGATTTTTTAAAAAAAAAACTAATGAAATAGATAGAAATGTTCCATCTGATTTTATTGTTGATAAGCAAACTGTTTTAGAAGATCTCAATAAACATAAATCTGAGGATTATATCGTTTGGATTGGCCATGCAACATATTTAATCAAATTAGGTAAGACAACTATTATTACAGATCCTGTATTCTCAAAAAATGCAGGACCTTTAATTTTTGGTCCTAAAAGGTTTACTAAGCCAGCATTGAACTTAGATGAACTACCAAAAATAGATTTATTTTTACTAACCCATAATCACTATGATCATCAAGATATGAAAACGATTAAAAAGTTTCCTTATAAAAATACCAAAGTTTTGGTTCCTCTAAATCTGGGAAAATATTTTACAAAAAATAATTATAACGATGTAAATGAATTAGATTGGTATGATTGTGTTGTTATAAATGAAAATTTAAAAGTTACTTTTTTACCAGCTGTTCATTGGTCTAAAAGAAGTTTAACAGACACTAATAAAACTTTGTGGGGTAATTTTTTGATAGAATATAAAAATAAAAAAATATTATTTGCTTGCGATACTGGATATGGAAATATCTATAAAGAACTTGGAGAAAAATTTGGTCCGATAGATCTAACTATGATTAATATAGGTGCGTATGATTTTAAACCAATGTTTGACAAAAGTATTTATCATACAACTCCTGAAGAGGCTCTTAATGTTGCAAAAGATTTAAAAAGTAAAAAAGTATTGGGCATGCATTGGGGAACTTTTGTGCTTTCATTTGAACCTATCATGGAGCCACCGAAAAGATTTAAGGAGAATGCGGAAAATTATGGTTTTAGAAAGAATGAGGTATTTACTTTTAAAATAGGTGAAGTTTCTTCGCTAAAAAAATTGTTATCGTATAGTTAATTAATTTTTTTCCATAAGCCACAAGCTATCACTTGCTAAAAAATAAATTTTTCCATTCGTAGGATGAATTTGAATATCTCTAATTCTTCCAATCTTATCTTTGAAAATTATTTCCTCTTTAACATTATTATGATCATTAAAATCCAAAGTTCTAAGAGACTGATCTTTTAAGGATGTAATAAGAGCTTTTCCATTCCATTCACTAAATTCTTTTCCATCATAGATAGTAATTGCGCTAGCAGCAATTGATGGTACCCAATATTGAATTGCTTTTGTGAAACCTGGTTTCCACTTTGGTCCAATCGGTATACCAGAGTAATTTTTTCCACCCCAACCTAATATTTTCCATCCATAGTTTTCACCTTTTTTTATTTCACCAAACCAATCACCACCTCTAGCTCCATGGTTGCTTGCATAAATTTTATCATCAAATTTAGAATAAGTTAGACCTTGAGGATTACGAACTCCTATTTGATATATTTCTGGAAGCCAATTGTCCTGACCTTGAAATTTAGGATTATCAATTGGAACTGATCCATCTAGATTTATTCTTATTATGCTGCCTGTATGATTAGTTGGATCTTGTGCTATCATTCCACCACCTCTCTCCCCAATAGATGCATAAATTTGTTTATCTTTAATGGCTAAACGTGAACCATAGTGATAGCCAGAATTAATATCAGGACTTGCCTGAAAAATATTTTTAAAATTAATATTTTTGTTATTAAATTCGCCTCTTGCTATAGAGGTATTTGATTTACCTGATCCTCTATCTTCAGAATATGAAACCCACACATATTGATCTTGATAAATTACATCCAATAAACCACCCTGACCATCAACAAGAAAATTTATATTGTGGTTAATTTCATTAACTTTACCAGTTTCAATATCAACTAATTTAATTTTTCCAATTTTTTCAGTAATAATTAACTCTTTGTTATTAACAAAAGTTGACCCCCAAGGGTCTTCAAGATTTGTAATTTTGCTTATCTGAATAGTGTTTGCAAAACAAATTTGATTAAAAAAATAAACTAGAAAAAAAAATATTACTTTTTTCACTTTATGATAATTTTGATCTCCCGCCATCAACTGCAATTATCTGTCCAGTAATCCAAGAGCTTTCCTCGCTAATTAAAAATTTTGCCATTGAGGCTGAGTCTTTTCCTTCTCCCAATCTTTTTAAAGGATGCGCTTTAGCTATTCCTTCAGCAAGGACTTTATTTTTAAGCATTGGCTCAGCTATTTTGGAATTTGTTAAGCTTGGAGCAATACAATTAACTCTAATATTTGGAGCAAATTCAGCAGCAAGTGAAACTGTCAAACCTTCAACTGCCGCTTTGGCTGAAGCTATAATTGCATGGTTAGTAAATCCTCTTTGAGCAGCAACTGTAGAAAAAAGAACTATAGAGCCTTTATTTTTTTTTAAACTTTCTTGATAGCCTTTAATTATTTCAACAGCTGAATATAAATTTAATTTCATGCATTTATTAAAATCTTCTTCCTTTACCATCCGTAATGGTTTTAAATCAATTGAACCAACACAATAAGCAATTCCTTTTACTTCAGATACATCTGCCTTTACTTTTTCAATGAAATTATCTTCTAAAACATCAGCCACAGTAAAAGAACAACCCAGCTTATTAGCTATTGTACTTACCATCTCTTCATTTCTTGCTACTAAATGGATATCATGACCCGAACTTTTTAATTGTTCAGCTAAATTAGATCCAATAGATCCTGTTGCACCAAAAATGAGATATTTTTCTGACATAAAAAATTTTATTAGTTATATTCAACTATGAAGTTATTTTTTATACTTGGCAATCAATTATTTCCAACAAAATACATCGACCGCTTCAAAAAAGACCACACCTTCTTTATGGCTGAAGATAAAGGTCTCTGTACATATGAGAAGCATCATAAGCAAAAAATTCTATTATTTTTATCTTCGATGAGGTCTTATGCAGATGAATTAAAGAAAAATAAATTTAAATTAGATTATCTTAAAATTGAAGATAAGGATTTTAGTGAAGATTATTTAAAAAAATTAAAAAAAGTAATTACAGAAAAAAAAATTAAACAAGTATCTAGTTTTGAAATAGAAGATAAATCTTTTGAAAACAAAATTTTTCTTTTTTTAAAAAAAGAAAAAATTGAATGGAATATTATTCAATCACCAATGTTTTTAAATTCTAGAGAAGAATTTAAAACTTATTTAGCAAAATCAAAAAAGCCTTTTATGGCAACTTTTTATAAAGAAGTTAGAAAAAAATCAGGAATTTTAATGGGCTCTGATGGAAATCCAATAGGTGGCAAGTGGAGTTTTGATGAGGAAAATAGAAATAAATTACCAAAGAACATATCTATACCTAAGTTTCCAAAAATTAATGAAACTAGCCATACAAAAAAATTAAAACCATTAATTGAGAAATTATTTAAAAATCACCCAGGAAAAACAGAAAATTTTTGGTTAGCAACTGAACATAATGATGTCGTTAAACTTCTAAATTTTTTTATTAAAGAAAAAGCAAATTTATTTGGTGACTATGAGGATGCAGTAGATCAAAAAGATAATATTCTTTTTCATAGTGCTTTAAGCCCTTACATAAATTTGGGATTGATAACTCCTGAATTTATAATTCAAAAAATTCTAGATTTTCACAAAAAAAATAAAATCAGAATGAATTCACTGGAAGGTTATATTCGTCAGGTGATTGGCTGGAGAGAATTTATGCGAGGCATATATCAGAGTTACTCTAAAGAAATGGAAACAAGAAACTTTTTTAAACAAAATAGAAAAATGAAAAACTCTTGGTATGAAGGCAATACAGGTTTGCCACCACTAGACCATGCAATTAAAAATGTTGTTAATTATGGATGGTCTCATCACATAGAGAGATTAATGATTTTATCAAATATTATGAACTTATGTGAGATCAAACCTACAATTGTTTATAAATGGTTTATGGAAATGTTTGTAGATTCATCGGATTGGGTAATGGTTCCGAATGTATATGGTATGGGATTATTTAGCGATGGAGGAATTTTTGCAACAAAACCTTATATCTGTGGCTCTGCATATTTTATGAAAATGATGGATTTCAAAAAAGGTGAATGGTGCAATGTAATGGATGGGCTTTATTGGAGATTTATAGATCGAAACAGAAAGTTTTTTTTAACCAATCCAAGATTATCAATGATGGTAAGAATTTTTGATAAAATGAAAAATGAGAGAAAAAAACTGATTCTCTCAGAGGCAGATAAGTTTATAAAAAAAAATACTATTTAAATGTTAAGAAGTTTATTCATAATATTTTTTTTTCAGCTTTTAGGTGAAGCAATTCAGAAATTTTTTGAAATTAATATCCCGGGACCAGTAATAGGTTTAGTGATACTCTTGTTAGTATTCATATTTTTTTTAAAATCTTCTTCCCAGTTTAAGAAAATAAAAAAAGATATTTCTCATACTAGTCATCAAATTATAAATTATTTATCACTATTATTTGTTCCAATTGGCGTTGGTGTAGTTATGCATATTAATTATCTTGGAGATAATTTATTTAAGATATTAGCAATTATTATAATAGGAACTTTAGCCACATTAGTTTTCACAGCATTTGTTATGGAAAAAATAATCAATTCAGAGAAAAAAAATGTCAAAAGAAGATAAGCTCTATAAAATTTGGGTCTATTTACAGGCAGAGCCTTTATTTTGGATTACACTTACACTTGGTGCTTTTTTAGTTGGGGATTACTTATATAAAAAATCGAAGCTTAATCCTTTAGTAAATCCAGTTGCAATAAGCATCTTAATTGTTTCAACTGTTTTACTTACTCTGGACGTGTCATATGACAGGTATTTCAACGGAGCAAAATTTATTCATTTCATGCTTGGACCTGCAACAGTTGCTTTAGCAATACCTATTTATGAAAAAAAAGATTTAATTTTTAAAGAAATAAAACCAATTATATTTTCTATTTTGTTTGCAATCCCTTTTGCAATTTTAATCACTTATTATTTAGCAAGTTTTTTTAATCTGGATGAAGAAATAATCTTAACAATGATACCAAGAAATGTAACCGCCCCAATTGCAATGGGTATTGCAGAATTAATAGGTGGAATACCATCACTTACGGCAATAATTACTATTATAACTGGCATAGTGGGAGCATCTCTTGGAACTTTTGCTTTAAATATTTTTAAGATAAGTGACATGAGCGCCAGAGGCTTCGGTTTTGGAGTAGCAAGTCACGGAATAGGAACAGCAAGAGCAATGAGTAAAAATAAAACAGCAGGCGTGTTTGCTGCACTTGCTATGGGTTTAAGTGGGATAGCCACATCTATTTTTGTAATAATAATTTTAAAAATAATAATTTAAAAATGTATATTTCGATTACAGGTATAAAATACAAAGGTTTTTATAAAACTTTAAGATTTTGGTATTATACTATTCCAAGTTTTGTTTCTGCTAGAAAAGCTAAAGGCAATATCTTTTGTGACCAAAAAAAAATAGGAGAATATCATCATACTTTAACTGCCTGGGAAAATAAGGAAATGATGATGAATTATATTAAAAGTAAATTTCACTTAAAGGCTATGAAAAATTTTCAATCAATTGGCACTGGCTCAACATTTGGATTTGAAGGAAATGAAATTCCAAATTGGAATGAGGCTTTAAAAATTTGGAAAGATAATTTTAAAGAAATTTAATTTGAAAAAACAATATTTACCCTCAAAAATTTGTCCAACTTGCAAACGACCTTTTGTATGGCGTAAAAAATGGAGATTAAACTGGGAAAAAGTAAAATACTGTTCCAAGAAATGTTCTGGTAAATGATTATATTATAATGACTTAATAGTCTTAATTTATAGATGAAATAATTTTCGGAATATAATTTTTAAAATTAAAAAACCCTTTATTACAATATTGCCACGCCAATTGATCTAACTTTCTATAAAAAAATGGAATTTTTAGATTGTTTAAATTTAGATAGTCTAAGTTTTCTCCAACATTAGGATATAATGCAAAGCAATTATTAATATTTTTGACTTCAGTTATATCGATAATTTCACAGTTAATTGATTTATCCTTTAATCTTCTTCTTTGATCTTCTATTAGGCCAGATTTAAACTTTAAGAGTTTATCACTTAATTTTATAGATCTACGTTCATTTTTGTTAAAGACTAAATAAATTTTTTCAATGTTATCTTTGTTAATGTCACTAATTTCATAAGATAAATTGTTCTCAAATATTAAAAGATTTTTTTCTTCAATATTTGTTGGATTATTAAATTCTTTTTTAATTAATGGATATAATTTTTCAGAAACTTTAGGTGGTGCATTTTCATTTAGTTTGATGTTTTCGAACCTATTATTTGTAAATTTTTTGATGTTCCATTCACTTGCAAGATAATGTTTACCTTGTGTTTGAATACCAGCTACCCACCTCCAGCCAAGAGTGTTTGATGCAGAGTCCCCATCATAAAGATGTTTCATAAAAAATTCTGCACCTAATTGCCAAGGTAAATCTAGCGTAAATATCCAAATACTTGCAAACCACATTCTAGTATGATTATGAAGGTAATTATTTTCTTTTAGTTCAATTACCCATTGGTCAAAGCAATCAATATTAGTTTTACCATCAATAGCATTTAAATAAGTTTTATTTTCCTTGTAATCATTTTTAATTTTTTTTACTTCTACCAAGTAATCTGTCCAAACATTCGGTCTTAGCTCTAGCCAACCTTTCCAATAAACTCGCCAAAGAACTTCTTGAATAAATTTTTCTATTTTAGAAAAAGGAAATTTTTTTAATGATTTTTCAATTACCTCTAATTCATTAATCACTCCATGAGTGATATAAGGAGATAAGCAAGAAATATTTGATCTGTTAGAAGGCCCAAAATCAAAATTTCTTAATTTTGAGTATTCAGCAAGATTATTTTCAATAAAATTATCAAGATGGTTAAGCGCTTCAACTCGAGAAGGATTAAAATTCATTAATGAATTATTTTAACTTTTTTTTATGAAAATTAATAAATTTTTCTACGTTTGCTTTATTGAAAGTTTTATTTTCTTCAAAAGAAACTTTTTTCATAGAATATGCATTGCTTTTTGTAATTCTTGAATGAATAATTATATTTCCTTTGTAAAGTTTTAATTTAACAGAGCCGTTGACCTTATTTCTTTTAAGATCTACTATTTTTTGCAACCTAAACCTTTCTTTGGAAAACCAATAACCATTGTAAATTAACTCCGCATATCTAGGCATAACACTATCTTTTTTATGCATTGTTTCTTTATCAAGCGTTACAGATTCTATTGCGCGGTGTGCATGAATTAAAAGGGTTCCTCCGGGTGTTTCATAAACTCCTCTAGATTTTATTCCAATAAATCTATTTTCAACCAGATCCACTCTGCCAATTCCATTTTTCCCGGCTAGTCCATTAAGTTTTTCTAAAAGTTTAGATGGAGTAATTTTTTTTCCATTTATTCCTACAGGTTCACCATTTTTAAAATTTATAGTTACAAAACTCGGTTTGTTTGGAGCTTTTTCAGGCGAGGTTGTTCTCTGAAAAATAAATTCTGGAGCTGAGTTTTTTGGGTTTTCTAAAACCTTCCCTTCTGTTGAGGTGTGAAACAAATTATCATCAACAGAAAAAGGTGGTGCTCCTTTTTTATCTTTAGGAATTTCTATCCCATGTTTTTTTGCATAATTTATCAAATCTGTTCTAGATTTTAATTTCCAAATTCGCCAAGGAGCAATGACTTTGATTTTTGGCCCAAAGTAATGGTATCCTAATTCAAATCTTACTTGATCATTTCCTTTACCAGTCGCCCCATGAGATACAGCAAATGCTTTAAATTTTTTTGCAACTCGAATTTGATCTTTTGCAATGAGTGGTCGAGCTATAGAAGTACCAAGTAAATATACGCCCTCATAAATTGCATGACCTCTAATCATTGGATAAACATAATTTTTAACAAACTCATCTTTTAAATCTTGAATGATAATATTTTTTACACCAAATTTTTTAGCGTTACGGAATATTTTTTTTCTATCAATTTCCTGACCAACGTCTGCAGTATAACAAATGACTTCAGCTTGGTAATTTTCTTGAAGCCATTTCAAAATAATAGATGTGTCTAAGCCACCCGAGTAAGCTAAAACAATTTTTTTTTTGGATTTCATTAATTAACTGCAGGCAGTTTTTGCAGCATTATAAGCTTTGGTAAAGCCAAGTAGAGAATAGTGATCAATAGTTTGGGATCCTTTTTGATTGTAACCTGTAATCATAATTCTAGATCCTTTTTTCATCACACTAACCATTTTTTTTTCAATTTTATTATCTGCAATCCAAGCAAAACCTTGTTGAACGATATCAAATTTAATTTTGTTTTTTCCTGAAGTTGCTGTTACTGAGTTATTTTGATTAAATTCATAACCTGGACTAGCACTTATTTCATCAGTAATTTTTTCACTCGGTCTAAAAGTTACAAATAGTCTCGCATCTCTTTTATTAGATTTTGGTGCTTGCAAAACGGGTGATGATTGAGCAAAACAAACGGTTCCAGTTGGCTCCACTAAAACCATAGTTTGCCAATCCTTGTATTTTCCTATTTCTTTTAATTCTTCAGCATTTACAGCCGTAAAGCTAAACAATAATAACAACGATATAGAAGTTAATATTTTTTTAATCATGGACATGGATTTGGATAAATTTTTTGAATTTCATTAATTTCATCAATGACTTCATCGGATAAATTAATATTTACACTTTCTATATTAGTTTTCAACTGCTCCATTGTTGTTGCTCCAATAATTACACTTGTCATGAATGGTTGAATTTCACAAAACTTCAATGACATTTGGGCAAAATCAAGATTATGTTTTTTTGATATTTCATAATATGCATCAACTGCCCTAGTCGTGTTGGGCTTATTATAACGAGTCCAAAAATCTTTATATATTTCAATTCTTGAATTTTTCGGAAGTTGATTATTTCGATATTTTCCAGTTAGATAACCACTTGCAAGTGGAGAATAAGCTAACAATCCAATTTCATCTCTTATTGAAATTTCTGCTAAACCCACTTCATAAGATCTGTTTAATAAGTTATATGGATTTTGAATAGACATCATTCTTGGAAGATCTTGCTCTTTCGCTAAATTTAGACATTTAGATACTCCCCAAGGGGTTTCGTTTGATAATCCAATATCTCTAATTTTACCCTCCTTAACAAATTTACCTAAATGATCCAAAACATCTTCAAATTTATTCCAATCTTCATTTTCATTGTGCGTGTAGCCTAATCTTCCGAACATGTTGGTACTTCTCTCTGGCCAGTGAAGCTGATATAAATCTATATAATCAGTTTTTAATCTTTTGAGACTATCATTTAAAGCTTCAGTCATTCTTTCAAGTGTATAATTATTTCCACCTCCACGAATATACTCTCTAGCTGGACCAGCAACCTTCGTTGCTAAAATTACTTTGTCTCTTTTTTTTGTTTTTTCAAACCAATTACCAATAATTATTTCTGTATGACCAAAAGTTTCTTGTTTTGGTGGAACAGCATACAACTCAGCTGTATCCCAAAAATTAACACCCTGATCTAACGCAAAATCCATCTGCTCAAATCCTTCTTCTTGAGTATTTTGCTCACCCCAAGTCATTGTGCCGAGACAAATAGTGCTAACTTTTAAGTCAGTATTGCCTAGTTTTTTGTAATTCATCAGAATTAACTCTTTTAAGGCATCTTGAATAATTAGTAAAAGACTATTATATCTAACTCATTATGGAATTTGACAAACAAGGTATCTTAAATAGAGAAAAAGCAGCCCAACAAACAGCAGCAGTAATGGATGAAGGCCTAAGAGCCTACATGCTTAAAGTTTATAACTATATGGCAACTGGTGTTCTATTAACTGGAATCATTGCATTATTATCATTTAAAATGTCTGTTGTAACAGATGCTAATGGAGCAATTGTATCTCTAACACAATTTGGAAGTGCGATTTACATGTCTGGCTTAAAATGGATTGTAATGTTAGCGCCATTAGGAATAGTTTTTTATATGAGTTTTGGAATTAATAAAATGAGTGCTTCAAAAGCTCAAACTACATTCTGGGTGTTTGCAGCTTTAATGGGTTTATCATTATCATCGATTTTATTGGTTTACACAGGTTTAAGTGTAACAAGAGTGTTCTTTATATCTTCAGCAACCTTTGGTGCGATGAGTATTTATGGCTACACTACTAAAAGAGATTTAACTAAGTTTGGTTCATTTTTAATGATGGGATTGATTGGAATAATCATCGCTTCATTAGTTAACATATTCTTAAAATCTTCAATGATGTATTTTGCAATATCAATAATTGGAGTGTTAATTTTCGTTGGTCTTACAGCATATGATACACAAAAAATTAAGAACATGTATGTTGCAAGCGACTCTGGTGAATTAGTTGGAAAAAAAGCGGTGATGGGCGCTCTAACTCTTTACCTAGACTTCATCAACTTGTTTATCATGTTGCTAAGATTATTTGGTCAAAGAAGATAAAATTCTAAAGTTTTTTCCAGTTAGTATTTTTAAGTAAACTCTTAAGTTCAAAAGAGTTCTTTAAAATCTTACCATTAGTATCAGTGATTAGATATTTTAAGTTTTTATTCTTAGGTTTAAAATTTTTGCATATTTTATAGAGAGCATTTTCTGCTGCATTTTTAAAAACGCTAAAGCTTACCTGTTTACTTGAAATACTAAGTCCATAATCTCTCCAAGAGCCTTCCGAGACCATTTTTGCGTATAAATCTAGAATTATTTGTAATTCATCTTTTTCAAAAAAGTGTTTCTCCTCAATTTTTTTGTGTGAGTTGTTTACTACGAGTCTTAAATTGTTATTCATTTATTTTATATTTATTAATTAAACCAATTTGAAATCCTGTAAAAATAACTGTTATTGGCAGCATACCCCAAACTTTAAAGTTAACCCAAAACTCTTCAGACTGTGTTCTCCAAATAAATTCATTTAATAGAGCAAGACCAAAGAAGAAATACATCCATCTTTTATTTAGAATTTCCCAACCAATATCACTTAAAGGTATAGATTTTCCCATTATCTTTTTTAAGATTGGTTCATTTGTAAAATATTTGCCAAAAAATAATGCTAAAGCAAACATAATATTAATTATAGTTGGCTTAACATAAATAAATATAGGGTCATTAAAATAAATAGTAAGTCCACCAAAAAAAGTAATTAAAATTCCACTGACCAAAGGCATTGGAGGAATTTTTTTTTCAAATACCCAGACTACAATTAGCGCGACTATTGTCGCAATAATTAATGGAGGAATTGCTACAGATAAATTTTTGTCATTACTGTAATAATAGAAAAAAAATATCGCTAAAGGCCCAAAATCTGTGAGAAATTTTAAAAAAGATTTGTTCACTGAAAAGATATTAACATAATTAGTTGTGTCATAAAAACTTTATCTTTTTTCTTATTGATTTTTTATTCTAAATCTCCATATTAAACTCAATGGCAATACAAAAAGCTAAGTTTTCAATCGGCGACATTGTAAAACATAAACACTTTGAATTTAGAGGTGTGATATATGATGTTGATTTTGAATTTAATAACTCTGAAGAATGGTATCAATCTATTCCAAAAAATGTGAGACCAAGAAAAGATCAACCTTTTTATCATTTACTTGCTGAAAATGATGAGATTACATATGAAGCTTATGTGTCAGAACAGAATCTTCTAATGGATGACTCTGACGAACCTATTAAACATCCATTAATTGAGGAAATTTTTTCTGGTAAAAAAGGGTCTAGTTATTTTAAGCCATCAAACTAAAAAATCACTATTTCAACACATTTGGTTCAAATCTTGGTCATAGAGATTAGTTAGAAATTCATTAATATCTGGTCAAGGGTGTGAATTTTACCCTTATCATTATCTCCCTCTACATTCTTGATCAGATATATCTTTCATACTAAAACCATCATAACTTAATTTATGTTTAAAATTTTTGAACCAAATAAAATATTTTTAATTACTTCAAAAGCGCCAAAATATGTAATGGCACTTTTTATAGCGGTAATTTCAATTGGTTTAATAGAAGCTCTAATTTTATCTCCAGAGGACTATAAGCAAAGTCATTCTGTGAGGATTATGTATGTGCATGTTCCTGCAGCCTGGATTTCACTAGGAATTTTTTCTTCTATTACATTATTATCTCTAAGTGGATATATTTTTAAAAATAAGAATTTCTTTTTAATTGCAAAAAGTTTAGCGCCTTCAGGTTTGGTTTTTAATATTATTGCATTGGTTACTGGTTCTATTTGGGGAAAACCTACGTGGGGCACATGGTGGGCATGGGATGCAAGAATTACATCAATGTTAATATTAGCTATTTTTTATTTATTATATTTAATTGCTTGGAGAATTTATGAGGACAAAGAAAAAGTTCTCAAAATAACAACTTTGATAACCATCTTTGGAATAATAAACATACCAATTATTAAATATTCTGTTGATTGGTGGAATACACTTCATCAGCCAGCCTCCATTAACATCATGTCTAAATCTGCCATTCACTCATCAATGCTTCTTCCGCTGATGATCATGACTGCGGCATTTGCCCTATTTTCTCTGCTAATTTTTTTAATGAAATATAATACAGAATTGATAAAGTTAAAAAATAAAGGATTAGATAGATTATGATTAATGAATTATTAAATATGAATGGGTACGGACTTTATGTTTGGTCTGCATTTTCATTTACACTTTTAAGTTTTGCAACTTTGTATTCAGTAACGAAGGTTCAATACATTAGAGAGAAAAATAAATTCATAGCTAAGTATGGTGAGCTTGATGCTCAAAAAGCTAAAATAGCAAGAACTCAAACTATCAACCAAGAAATTTTATCTGGCAGCCAAAGTATTTAACTTTTGAGCCATGTATGGTCGAAAAGTTAAACTAAGATTTTTTTTCATAATTTTAATTATATCAGTTTTAGTTTTATCAGTTTTTTTAGTACTTAAATCTTTAGAAGAGAACGTAGTTTATTTTAAATCTCCATCAGAGATTAAATCAGTTGGCGAACTTGATACTAAAAAAATTAGAATTGGAGGAATGGTAAAAAAAGGTTCAATAAATATGTCAACTGATGAAGTTAATTTTACAATAACAGATTTTAAAAATGAGATTAATGTTACATATTCAGGACTTGTTCCAAATTTATTTTCTGAAGGTAAAGGTGTTGTTGCAGAAGGATTCTTAAAAGATAGGAATTTTTTTGAAGCGTCAAAAATTCTTGCAAAGCATGATGAGAATTATATGCCTCCAGAAGTTAAGGCAGCCTTAGAAGAAAAATAATGATCTATAGTACAATTGGATATTACTCTTTAATTTTTGGTCTTGTTGTATCTTTACTTATATTTTTTTTTTCAATAAAAAATTTCAAAAATGAGGGTATCTTTGATAGTAAAATTATTGGTTTTTCATTTATCCAATTATTATTAGTTATAACTAGTTTTTTAGGTTTAATAATCTCTTTTATAATTTCTGACTTTAGCAATGAAACTGTTTATAATAATTCTCATACAACAAAACCTTTGTTTTATAAAATCTCTGGTACCTGGGGTAACCATGAAGGAAGTTTATTATTATGGCTTCTAGTTCTAACTCTTTTTATATTTATTTTTTTACTTAGATCTAAAAAATTATTAAAAAATTATAGAATTTTAACAGTTTTATTTCAGCAAATAATAATCATTGGGTTTTTTATTTTTCTAATCGATTCTTCAAATCCTTTTAATCATATTTTTCCAACTCCAACAGAAGGGTTGGGTCTTAATCCTATATTACAAGATCCTGCATTAGCAATTCATCCACCAATGCTTTATTTAGGCTATGTTGGATCTTCCATAATCTTTTCGAGTGTACTAGCTGCAACTAGTTTGAATTATATTTCAAAGTTATGGGCCACTCATATTAAACAGTGGGTATTAATATCTTGGTTATTCTTAACACTAGGAATCTTGCTAGGATCGATTTGGGCTTACTATGAATTGGGATGGGGAGGGTTTTGGTTTTGGGATCCAGTAGAAAATGTTTCACTAATGCCATGGTTAGCATTAACAACATTATTACATTGTGTTTTAGTTTTAGAGAAAAGATCTACTCTTAGATCATGGGTAATAATATTATCTATAACAACATTCACATTAAGTATGTGTGGAACTTTTTTGGTACGATCTGGAATTTTAAACTCTGTACACACATTTGCAAATGATCCAGAAAGAGGTCTATTTATTTTATCTTTTTTATTTGTACTTATTTTTGTTTCACTATTTGTTTTTTTTGTTTTTCATAAATCAGACAAAGAAGAGGTAATTTCATTTACATTATTTAGCAAAGAGACATCAATATTAATTAATAACTGGTTAATGATGTACTTTTTGTCAGTGGTTTTAATTGGAACAGTTTATCCAATTTTTTTAGATGTTATTTCATCTGAACAAATATCTGTTGGACCTCCTTTTTATCATAAATTAATAATTCCTTTTTTAATTCCTTTTTTGATATTCATGGCATTAGGTCCTCAGTTAAAATGGATTAAATCTTCTTCACTAGAAGGAAAAAAGTACTTAGCATTTCTTTTAATTATTTCTTTTGTGATATCTTTTGTGATTGTAAAAAACTTTGGAAATAATTTATTAATCAACACTATTTTAATTGGAAGCGCCCTTTATTTATTCTTTATTACAGTTAGAGATTTTTTCAGAGAAAAGACTCAAAATTTTTCTCAAAACTTAGCACATTTCGGTTTTAGTTTACTGATTTTAAGTATTTTATTTAACAATATTTTTTCAAGCGAAGTGATAACAAATTTAAAAGTTGGTGAAACTTTTAAAAATGAAAAATTTAAAATTGAATTTAATGATCTTAAAAAATTTGAAGAGAAAAATTTCTTATCATTTAAAGGTTATTTTTTAATAGAAGACAACAATTCTAAAGAAAAATTAGAGCCTGAATTGAGAGTTTATAACCAACCAAATATTATTACTAGTGAAGCTGATATTAAAATTACATTTTTATCGGATAAATTTATTACGATGAATACAGTTCAAAATGAAGAATATTTTAATATTCGATATCAGGTAAAACCATTTATGTTATGGATCTGGATATCAGTATTATTAATTTCTTTAGGTGGATCAATTAGTTTTTTTAAACGGAAAAGTTTATGAAAAGAAGAATAATTTCTTTTTTGATAATAATTTCTTTTATATTTGCATTTGTAATTTTTTATAAAGGTTTAAATAAATCAAGTTTTTATGAACCTAAGAGTGAAATAAAAGAAATTCCTAAATTTATATCAAAATCATTTTTTTCAAAAGAGGAAATAGAATCTCAAAAACTTTTTGATGAGAATAAATTTTATCTGTTTAACATATGGGCTTCTTGGTGTGTACCTTGTAGAGATGAACATCCAATTTTAGTTGCTTTAAGTAAAAATAAAAATTTAAACCTTATAGGTTTAAATTACAAAGATAAGATCTCAAACGCTGAGAAATTTTTAAATGAATTAGGTAATCCATACAAAGAAATTTTAATAGATCAGGACGGTACGAGAGCAATTGAGTGGGGGGCTTTTGGAGTGCCTGAGACTTTCATAATATATAATAATAAAATTGTTAAAAAATTTATCGGTCCACTTAATGAAAATTCGATTAAAGAAATTGAGCAAATAATTCAATGAAGATACACAAATTTATTTTTTTATTCTTAACTTTTTTTTCCTTTAATTTATTAAATGCTAGCGAGAATGAACTAAAAAAAGAGATAACTAAAAATTTGAGATGTTTAGTTTGTCAAGGACAATCAGTTTATGATTCTGACTCAGAATTTGCAGTGAGCCTAAAATTGGTAGTTGAGAATAAAATTCAACAAGGGTTAACAGAAGACCAAATCTATAAATTTTTAACTGATAAATATGGAGACTGGATTTTATATGATCCAAAATTTAATAAAAATACCTATTTATTATGGTTTTTACCTCTATTGATCTTATTTTTAGGTGGTGCGATAATAGCAAAAAAACTTATAAAATTTAAAAAATAATCTGCTAAATAAAGTCAATGATTTTAAAACGTTTAATTATTATTTTATTATTAATTTTTTCTTCATCTAGTTTTGCTTTTGGAGAAGAGGTTAACAATAATGAACATCAAATAAACTTCTTTACAGGTAACTTTGATTTTAGTGATGATAAGCAAAAAGCAATTCTAGTTGGTTTTCAACATCAAAATGAGAATTTAAATAGAGATACATTCCTAGGAAACGTATCTCCAATTACAGGTGGTTTTGTTACGGAAAATTCTGCTGCATATATTTATACCGGAATAGAATGGAACGTGGATATGGGAGGATTGACTTTTACACCTAGTTTTGCTCCAGGACTATATCATGAGGGAGATGGAAAAGATCTAGGTCATGTATTGGAATTCAAATCTGAAGTTCAATTATCTTATGCTGCATCGGATAAAACAAGTTTTGGTGTTTCATATAATCACGTATCAAATGCAAGTTTAGGAGATAAAAATCCTGGTGCAAATAGTTACATGTTTAATTTTATTCGAAATTTTTAATAAAAATTATGAATTTAAAAGATTGTCACAATTTTAGTGACTTTAGAAAACTTGCAAAAAAAAATCTTCCTTCACCTATATTCCATTACATTGATGGTGGTGCAGATGATGAAATAACTTTAAAACGAAATACGGATGCATTCAGCGATTGTGATTTAGTACCCAATGTTCTTGCAAGTGTAGGAAAGCCAGATTTGTCAACAACGGTGTTTGGCAAAAAAATAGACATGCCAATATTCTTAGCACCTACTGCTATGCAAAGACTCTATCATCATGAAGGAGATAAAGCTTCTGCAAGAGCAGCAGAGAAATTTGGAACTTTTTATAGCATGTCAACAATGGCAAACACTACTATTGAAGAAATATCAAATGTTTCAAGTGGTCCTAAATTGTTTCAACTCTATGTTCATAAAGATCAAGGTATTACCGATGATTTAATTGAAAGGTGTAAAAGAGCAAATTTTGATGGGATGTGTTTAACAGTTGATACATTGGTTGCTGGAAATAGAGAAAGAGATCACCGAACAGGATTTACAACACCACCAAAATTAACTCTTCAAAGTTTAATGAGTTTTGCAATGCATCCAAAATGGGTTTTTAATTATTTTACCCATGAAAAATTTCAATTGGCTAATGTTGCAACAAAAACTGATAAGGGAACTAACATTGCAAAATCTGTAATTGAGTACATTAATGAACAATACGATCCCGCAATGAATTGGAAAGATGCTGAATATTGTGTAAAAAAATGGGGAAAGCCTTTTGCTCTAAAAGGAGTGATGTCTGTTGAAGATGCAAAAAGAGCAATAGATATTGGTTGCACTGCAATAATGATTTCAAATCATGGAGGACGACAGTTGGATGGTTCTAGATCTCCATTTGATCAAGTAAAAGAAATATCTGATGCAGTTGGAGATAAATTAGAAATTATTTTAGATGGAGGAGTAAGAAGAGGAACCCATGTTTTAAAAGCTTTAGCAGCTGGAGCAAAAGCTTGTAGTTTTGGAAAAATGTTTTTATTTGCATTAGGTGCTGGAGGTCAACCAGGTGTTGAACGTCTATTGCAAAATATGCATGATGAAATTAACAGAAACATGGTACTAATGGGTTGTAAAAACATTAGTGAATTAAATAGAACTAAAATTATTTACAGAAAATAAAATGAAATTAGCAAAGAGTCTTGAAAGATTAGGCACTGAATCTGCATTTAGTGTTTTGGCTGAAGCAAAAAAATTAGAAGCTCAAGGCAAACCTATGATCCATTTAGGTTTAGGTCAGCCTGATTTTAAAACACCAAAACATATAGTTGATGCTGCAAAAAAAGCTTTAGATGATGGTCATCATGGATATGTATTAGCAAATGGTCTTTTAGAATGTAGGCAATCTGTATCAAGAAAAATTAAAAAACTTTATAATAAAGATGTAGATCCAGAGAGAATTTTAATTATGCCAGGCGGTAAGCCTACTATGTATTTTGCAATTCAATGTTTGGGTGAGCCTGGAACCGAAATCATTCACCCTACACCTGGTTTTCCAATTTATGAGTCGATGATTAATTATTCTGGTGCAAAAGCGGTTCCATACGACCTAACAGATGATAAAGACTTAAAATTTGATCCTGAGAAAATCTTATCTTTAATTACTGATAAAACTAGAATGTTAATTTTGATTAATCCAAATAATCCAACAGGCAGTTTTGTTGAAAAATCTACAGTCGATGTTTTGGCTGAAGGTTTAAAAAAACATCCGCATGTAACAATTTTAAGTGATGAAATTTATAGTAGACAAATTTTTGATGGTAAAGAAATGCCAACTTTTTTTAACTATCCTGACTTACAAGATCGATTAATTGTTTTGGATGGTTGGAGTAAAGCGTATGCCATGACAGGATGGAGAATGGGCTGGAGTGTTTGGCCCGAAGAGTTAATTCCACATGTTACAAAATTAATAATTAATAGTTTTTCATGTGTGAATGTACCATCGCAATTTGGAGGAATAGCTGCACTGGATGGTCCTGATGATCCAATACATGAAATGATGAAAAAATTTGATGAGAGAAGAAAGTTAATTCATGAAGGTTTAAATAATTTACCAGGTGTCGAATGTAGTATGCCAGGTGGAGCATTTTATGCCTTTCCAAATGTAAGCGGAACAGGAATGAATGGATCTGAGTTTTGCAAAAAAGCAATGCATGAAGCAGGTGTTGCAATTGTTCCTGGAACAGCATTTGGAAAAACCTCAATAGATTACGTAAGATTTAGTTACGCCGCATCAAAAGACAACATTTCTAACGCATTGGAAAACATCAAAAAAATGCTAGGTTAAAGCTATGACTGAATTGGCTTTACCAAAAATAGATAAATCAATAGTTTCAAGAAAAGATGAAATTGTAAAAAATCTTTTAAGATTAACAAATTCAGAAAATGTTCTAAGTCACGCAGATGAAATCAAGCCCTATGAAACAGATGCTTTAGCAGTTTATACTCAAACACCATTAGCTGTTGTATTACCTGAGAATACAAATGAGGTGAGTGAAATTTTAAAATATTGTTATCAGGAAAATATAAAAGTTATTCCAAGAGGTGCTGGAACAGGATTGTCAGGTGGTGCACTACCTTTACAAGATGCAATTGTTTTAGGTTTAGGAAAGTTTAATAAAATTTTAAAAATTGATTTTGAAAATAGATGTGTAGTTACTCAACCAGGTGTAACTAATTTAGGTATTACCCATGCAGTTCAGCACAAAGGGTTTTACTATGCTCCAGATCCATCAAGTCAATTAGCATGTTCAATTGGTGGAAATGTTGCAGAAAACTCAGGTGGTGTTCATTCTTTAAAATACGGAACAACCACGAATAATATCCTAGGTGTCGAAATGGTTATGATGGATGGAACTATAACTAGAATTGGTGGAAAATCATTTGACCAAGAGGGTTATGATTTGATGGGATTAATTTGTGGATCTGAAGGGTTGTTAGGAGTTGTAACAGAAGTAACAGTTAAAATTTTAAAAAAACCAGAGGTAGTTAAAGCAGCTTTGATAGGATTTCCTTCAATCCAAGAAGGAGGAGATGCAGCATCTGAAATTATATCAAGCGGGATAGTTCCAGCCGGTATGGAAATTATGGACAAAGCATTAATTGAAGCAACAGACAATTTTAGTAAAGCAGGATATCCAAGAGATGCAGAATTATTAGTAATTGTTGAACTTGATGGAACTGAGTCAGAGGTAAACGAATTACTAAAAAAAGTTAGTGAAATTGCAAAGAAGAATAATTGCTCAAGCTTAAAGTTAAGCAAAAATGAAAAAGAAAGATTATCGTTTTGGGCAGGACGTAAAGCTGCATTCCCAGCATGTGGGGCAATGGCACCAGACTACTATTGTATGGATGGTGTTATACCTAGAGGGAAACTTTCACAAACATTACTTGAAATACAAAAATTATCTAAGAAATATAATTTACCTGTTGCAAATTGTTTTCATGCAGGTGATGGAAATTTACATCCACTAATTATGTTCGATGGAAGTGATAAAGAACAATTACGTAAAACAGAGGAGTTTGGTGCTGAGATTTTAAAAACATGTGTCAGACTTGGAGGTGTAATATCTGGAGAGCACGGTATTGGAATTGAAAAAAGAGAATTAATGTGTGAAATGTTCAATGATCACGACATTCAACAGCAATTAGATATTAAAAAATCTTTAGATGAGAAAAACTTATTAAATCCAGGTAAAGTTTATCCAATTTTAAAGAAGTGTGTTGAGGAAGGAAGGGTACATGTCCACAAAACAGAAAACAAATTCCCAGATCTTCCAAGATTCTAACGATATTTTTTATCCTAAAGATGAACTTGAGGTTTCAGATTTAGTTAAGGATTTTTATAAAAAAAATTCATCTATAGAGTTAACAGGATCTAATTCTAAAAATTTTATTGGTAATAAAACTCAAGCTGCGAATAAAGTTTCATTATCAAAACTATCAGGAATTATAGAATATTATCCTGAGGAACTTTATATCAAAGTTAAAGCTTGTACACCTTTGCAAGAAATAGAGGATGCTTTAGAAAAAAATGATCAAGAGTTAGCATTTGAACCATTAGATTTTGGTTACATAAAAAATGGTAAAGCAAATAAGGGAACAATTGGTGGATATTTGTCTTGTAATTATGCGGGTTCAAGAAGATTTAAAGTCGGAAGTGTCAGAGACCATGTGCTAGGATTTAGAGGAGTAAATGGTAAAGGCGATATCATAAAATCTGGTGGTACTGTTGTTAAAAATGTAACTGGCTATGATCTTTCAAAACTCATATCTGGAGCTTTCGGAACACTAGTAGCTTTAACAGAAATAACTCTAAAGGTTTTACCTAAAAAACAATTAACAAATACTATTGTTATTAAGGTGGATGATAGGAAAAAAATTTATGATTTGTTTGATAAAATTGCTTCATCGAGCAGTGAAATAACTGGAGCAGTTTTTTTACCAGATGAACCAGACGACAGTATGTTTATTAGAAATAAAGAAACTATTTTTAAATTCAATGATTTAGATTTTACAGGACCTTACCTAGCTCTTAGACTTGAAGGTGATAAAGTTTCAATTAATGAAAAAACAAAAAAAATTACAAAAGAACTAGATTTAAAAAAATTCAAAATAGCTACACTCGATAATTATCAATCATCTCCTTTTTGGAAAAAAATAAATAATTTGGAATTGTTTCAAAATACGCAAAACAACTTACTTAGAATTGTAATTGAACCTGCAAATGGTTCTGAAATGATGAGCTATCTAGGAAATAAATTTAAATATTATATTGATTGGTGTGGGTCATTATTTTGGGTCGAAGTTCCTCCTAAAAAGAATAATAAAGTTGGTGAAATTAAAAAGAAATCTATTGAACTTGGTGGATACATGACAATTATTAAAACTTCTGAGGAGTATGATTATGAGGAAACAATATTTACAGTAGACCCTGTACGATTAATGATTTCAGAAAAAATTAAAAAAAGTTTTGACCCAAAAAGAATATTTAACCCTGGTAAAATGTATAGGGGAATTTAATGCAAACTCATTTTTCAGATAAACAATTAGAAAATAGTGATAACAAAGCGACTGAAAAAATTTTTAAAAAATGTGTTCACTGTGGAATGTGTAATGCCACATGCCCAACACACCAAATTCTAGGTGATGAACTTGATGGGCCAAGAGGTAGAATTTATTTGATTAAAGATATGTTGGAAAATAATAAAAAACCAACAGAAAAAGTAGTTAAACATATTGATCGATGCTTATCTTGTTACAGCTGTATGACCACATGCCCATCAGGTGTAAATTATATGCACATCATTGACCACGGAAAAAAATATATCGAAAAAAATTATGAGAGAGGTTTTTTTGATAAACTAATAAGATATTTTTTATCAATTACTCTTCCTAACCCAAAAGTTTTTAAATTTTCAAGTTGGCTTGTAAAATTAGCAAAACCAATAAAATTTTTAATGCCATCAAAAGTAAAAGATATGATGGACCTAATGCCGACTAGTTTTCCAAAAAAATCTTTACCCATTAAAGAGATATATAAAGTAACTGGTAAAAAGAAAATCGCACGAGTGGCACTGTTAACTGGGTGTGTGCAAAAAGAAATTTCACCTCAAATTAATGAAGCAACTATTCGATTGTTGAATAGACATGGTGTTGAAGTAGTTGTGCCAAAAAAAATTAGATGTTGTGGTTCTCTTAATCATCATCTTGGTAAAGAAGAGGATGCACATCAAGACTTTAAAAATAATATCAATGTTTGGTATGAAGAACATAAAAAAGGAAATTTAGATGCCATTTTATCTAACACATCTGGTTGTGGAACAACTATGAAAGATTATGGTTTTATATTTAGAGATGATAAGGAACTTAGCAAGAAAGCAAAAGTAATCTCTGAATTAACTAAGGATATTTCAGAATATATATTTGAAAGTTTAAAATTAAATATTAAATCTAAGA
The DNA here is from genome assembly GCF_052047915.1 of Candidatus Pelagibacter sp. HIMB1505. Lineage (NCBI taxonomy): Bacteria > Pseudomonadati > Pseudomonadota > Alphaproteobacteria > Candidatus Pelagibacterales > Candidatus Pelagibacteraceae > Candidatus Pelagibacter > Candidatus Pelagibacter sp. HIMB1505. The sequence continues at coordinate 307,222 of NZ_JBNAIR010000001.1, forward strand.
ATAAAAAATATAAAGTTGCTTATCATTCAGCTTGTTCTATGCAGCATGGTCAAAAAGTTCACAACCAGCCTATCTCATTGCTTGAAAAAACAAAAAATGAAATTTTAGAAATACCAGAAGGCCATATATGCTGTGGCTCTGCTGGAACTTATAATATTCTTCAGTCTAAAATTGCAAAGCAACTTTTAACAAAAAAAGTAAATAATATTGAGAGTTTAGAACCAGATTTTATTTCAACAGGAAATATTGGTTGTATTACCCAAATTTCTCATGGTACTAAGGTGCCGATACTTCATACGATCGAAGTATTAGATTGGTATACAGGTGGACCTAAACCAACTGCGTTAACTTAAAAATTTATGAAAAAAATTTTAATTACTAGAAGATTATTAAAAGAGAGTGAAGACAAAGCCTCTAAAATGTTTGATGCTAATTTAAATTCAAATGATGAGTTGTATTCTCAATCAAAACTCATTGAATTAACGCAAGGATGTGATGCAGTATTAACTTCTCTTACTGATAAAATGGATGAGGAAACTATTAATAAATTACCCGACAGTATCAAAGTAATTTCAAATTTTGCAGTTGGGTTTGGTAATATTGATCTTGAGGCTGCAAAAAAAAGAGGAATAGCAGTCACAAATACTCCAGAAGTATTATCTGATGCAACAGCAGAGATTGGAATTTTATTAATATTAGGTGCTTGTAGAAGAGCTTCAGAAGGAATTGAAGCTGCAAGAGAAAGTAATTGGAAATGGTCTGCTGATTATTTAATTGGTAAACAATTAACAGGAACAAGACTTGGAATTTTAGGGATGGGTCGAATAGGTCAAAAAATTGCTAATATAGCAAGGTCACTTGGGATGATAATTCATTATCATAATCGATCAAAACTTTCTGAAGATAAAGAACAAGGTGCTATTTATCATTACAGTTTAAAAAGTCTTTTTTCAGTTTCAGATGTTTTATCCATTTGTTGTCCTGCAACAAAAGAAACTGAGAACATGATTAATAAAGAAACAGTTGAATATTTTCCAAAAGGAGCAGTAATTACAAATGTTGCAAGAGGAGATATTGTTGACGATGAAGCTTTAATTGATGCTTTAAATAGAAGAAAGATTTATGCAGCAGGATTAGATGTCTATAAAAATGAACCTAATTTAAATCCCGGATATTTAAAAAATAAATCGGTTTTTATTTTACCTCATCTTGGTAGTGCAACTAAGGATACCAGAATTGCTATGGCTAACTTAGCGATAGATAATATCAATGAGTTTTTTGAAACTGGTAACTGCAAAAATAAAGTAAATTAATTTTTACAAAAATCTTAATGAACAAACCCATTTTAGCACAATCAAAAGCTGTAAGTATTTTTCTTATTTTTGCTTTAGGTTATTTTATTTCAACATTATTAAGAGCTATTAACGCAACTATATCTCCAGAATTAGTTTCAGAATTTGATCTAAGTGCTGCAGAACTTGGTCTGCTGGGAGGAGGATATTTTTTAGGTTTTGCAACTGTTCAAATTCCCCTTGGATATTTGCTAGACTCTAAAGGACCAAGAAAAATAGTTTCATATTTTTTATCAATAACAATAGTTGGATTAATTTTATTTGCTTACGCACAAAATTTTATAATGCTTTTAGTTTCAAGAATATTAATTGGTATTGGAGTTGGTGCCTGTTTAATGGGTCCATTAACAGCTTATAGAGTCTGGTATCTAGATGAAACTCAACAAAGAGCAAATTCGTGGATGCTTATGGTTGGTGCAATAGGAATGCTGTCTTCTAGTTTACCAGTACAATATTTTATTCCCACTATTGGATGGAGAGGAGTTTTTATTTTTTTAACTGTACTTACATTGATTTGTATAATTTTAATTATTCTTTTTATTCCTAAATGGCAAACTGAAGAAAAATTAAATAAAATAGAATATGCTGAACTGAAAAATGTTTGGCAAAATTCATTTTTTAGAAGCCTAGTGCCTGTGGGCTTTTTTAATTATGGTGGCCTTTTTGCTATCCAAACACTTTGGGCAGGTCCATGGATGACTAGAGTGTCCGGTTATACTGCGGAAGAAAGTGCGAAAGGATTGTTTTTAATTTATTTTTGTTTGCTTTTTTCTTTTTTGTTATGGGGATATTTTGTTCCGAAATTTTCTAAAAATATTAAAGATGCAGTCAAACTATTAAGGTGGGGTGCTCCTTTAAATTTAATAGTGTTACTTTTAATTATTTATTTAGGCTCTAGCGCGGGCGCATCTTACTGGGCCTTATTTGCAGTAAGTTCAATTTATTTATCATTAACTCAGCCCGCTGTGGGAATGGCTTTCTCTACTTCAAATGCTGGTAAAGCACTAACATCTTTTAATTTATTATTATTTGTTGGTGCATTTTTTATCCAATGGATAATTGGTATAATTATTGATTTTGGAATTAATCTTGGAATGAATGAAATTAATTCATTTAGATTATCGATGTCTTTTGTATTTTTAACATCACTATTTTCTTATTTTTATTTTTTGAAAAAAAGTAATAGTTTTAATTATTAATGTGTTTGTAGATTGTTGTTCTGGATATTCCGAGTTTTCTAGCAGTTGCTGCGATATTTTTTGTTTTTAAAAAAGTCGCTCTAATTAAAGTACATCTCTGTTTTTTTATTTTAGTATCTTTGCAATTATTACATGCATAAGACTTATCTAAATTTAAAAAATCTTTATTTTGATTGAAATTTTTATTTTGAGTTAAGAAAACTGATGAACCCAAATAATCACTAATTTTAATTACCTTCCCATTAAGTAAATCTTGAACAATTAATGAAAATGAATTCGTAAATATGTTGTTAAAATTTTGATTTTTTAAATCTACTAAACCATGCAGCATAATTTTTGCATTAGAGTTAGAGCCCACAATATTTCCATCACCATTGATAGCTAACAAGCCTACACTTGTTGTCGATAAATATTCTTGTCTTGGATGAAAAGATAATATTAATTCATTCGAGAATTGATTAATAAATAGTTTAGTTTCTATACTTCTTGTAGCTAAATTTACTAAAGCAAGGGTGTGTTGTTCTCGAGATCTTGCATCTGTTGATGCATCTATTATTCCAACTGTATTTCCATCGTAATCAATAATTGGGCTTGCAAAACAAGATAATTTTTCATGATTTACAAAAAAATGTTCTTTGCCTGAAACAATAGTTGATTTCTTTAATTTCGTAGCTAACCCTAGACCATTAGTTCCACAAATCTTTTCAGACCAAATAGATCCGGGTATTACAGATTTACCAACATCTTCTTTTAAACAAGACTTATCAAAAATAGTATCCAGCACTAATCCTTCCTCATTAGAAAAAGCTACCATAAAATTAGTACCAGCAACCTGTGAATATAAAAGTTCAAGTTCAGGAATAATTATTCTTCTTAAAGCCTCTTTTTTCTGTCTTGCTTCTTTTAATTCTTGAGATGAGATGACAATTTTTTTTGGATTAGAAAAAGGATTAAGACCAGAGGAGACACATCTTGCCCAACTGTCAGAGACTTCATCACTCATTTTCTCTGATAGCATATCTCTTTTTTTGAGAATAAATTTAATCTCATTATTTAAGTTTAGAGGAGTGCTCATAAGAAATTATATTAATTATATAGATATGTGATGACAACCAACCTCAGGTTGAATATGTAAATAAACTGGACAGTTTTGATTTCAAAAGACTCCCAACAAAACTTAGTTTTTAATAAGCTAATTTAATAATTAATGGGAGAGAAATAAATGAAAGCACAAGTTTTACATAAATATGATCCTGAAATGAAAGAAAAAGTATGGGTCACAGGCGAAGAGATGCCAAATCCAAAATTAGAAAAATCATCAGATGTAATAGTTAAGATCGGAGCAGCGGGTGTTTGCAGAACTGACCTTCATATCATTGAAGGTGTTTGGAAACATATTCAAGATCCAGATGGAAAGTTATTACCATGTGTTATGGGACATGAAAATGCAGGATGGGTTGAGGAAGTTGGAAAAGATGTAACAACTTTTAAAAAAGGTGATCCTGTAATCTTACACCCTTTAATCTCAGGAACAGATGGAACATGTTTAGATTGTAGAAGGGGAAATGATATGCATGCTGAGGCAGGTGCTTTTCCAGGGCTAAGTATTAAAGAAGGTGGGTATGCAGAGTTATTAAAAACAAGTGTTAGAAATTTAATTAAATTACCAACGGTACTTACACCTAAAGATGTTGCACCGTTCTCAGACGCAGGACTTACAGCTTATAGAGTTGTAAAAAAAGCATCTAGGCATTTATTACCTGGACAAAATTGTGTGATAATTGGCGCTGGAGGTTTGGGTCATATTGCAATTCAATGTTTAAGAGCAATGTGTGCAGCAAATATTATTATTGTTGAAAAATCCAAAACAGCTTTAGATCATGCTATGCCACTTGGTGGTGATGAGGGTGTTCTGATTGATGGTAATGAAGTTGAAAGAGTACTGGAGCTAACAAAAGGTAAAGGTGCTGAGGCTGTAATAGATTTTGTTGGAGAAAAAGGATCAACATCAATGGGATTAAAAATGACTGGAGGCGGAGGAAGTTATTACATCGTCGGTTATGGTGAAGAAATAAAAAGCCTTGCAGTTGATTTAATCATTGCTGAAAAAAGTATAATTGGAAATTTAGTGGGAACGTGGTCTGAACTATATGAGTTAATGGAATTGGCTAACAAAGGTTTAGTCAAATTATCCATGCAAGAATATAAATTAGACGATGCTAATAAAGCACTCCATGATCTTAACGAGGGTAAAGTTAAGGGCCGGGCTGTTTTAGTTCCATAATTAAAAAGAGGAGAGGAAAAAATGCAAATAATAAAAACTTGCTTAACGGCCGTAATATCAAGCATGATGATATTTAGCCCGATGGCATATGCAGATAAGTGGAGTGATCAATTCCCGCATATCAAAGCAACAGGAGATATTCCAGGTGATTGTTCTTATGAAGAAATGTCTAAGAAAAATTATAAAGGAAAAACTCTAAAAATAAATACTCATGCAATTCCAGTAATGGGAGAGCCAACAGCTCTTCATGCTGAACAGTTTGAAAAATTAACTGGAGCTAAAGTTGAAGTAACACATACACCAGCAGGTGATTTGTATTCTAAAGCGATGGTTCCTTTCCAAGCTGGACAAGCACCTTACGATATTGTGTTTGGATTTTCTAACTTTATCAATGACTGGAAAAGATATTTAGCACCAGTTCCTAAGAAGTATATGAATTCAACAGAGATGAAAGACGTAACTAAATCTCATATGGGCGTATCTTCATGGGATGGAACTATGTACCAGTACCCAGTTGATGGTGATAGACATTATCTAAAATATAGAAAAGACGTCATTGATAATCCTGAAATGCAAAAAAAATATAAAGCAGAGACAGGAAAAGATCTAAAAGTTCCAACAACTTGGAAAGAGTATGCTGAAATGGCTAAATTCTTTAATGGTTGGGACTGGGATGGAGACGGTGAGTTAGAATATGGTTCAGCTGAAGTTATGAAAAAAGACGACCTAATGTTCGCAGCTTTTTTCAGCAGATCAGTTGCATATGCTAAAAATCCAAGAACTCCAGGTGGTTTCTTTTTTGATTTAGAAACTATGAAACCAAACATTAATAATCCAGGTTTCGTTGAAGCTTTAACTGATTGGGTTGAGGCTACTAAATATGTTCCTCCAGGAGGAATTAACTTTGGTCTAGGTGATGAAATTGGATCTTTTGGTGGTGGACAAACTTTATTTAGTTTTTCATGGGATGATGCATTTATTGCTGCGATGCAAGATGATAGTCCTATTAAAAACAAAGTAGGTACAGCTCCACTTCCAGGTGCTAATAGAGTTTGGAACAGAGTTACAAATAGCTGGGAAAACCAATACAACCAAGCTCCTTACATTGTTTGGGGTTGGGCAGTTGGTGTTGCTAAGAAAAGTAAAGTAAAAGATATGGCGTTTGATTATCTTTGCTTCTTCTCAAACGGAGCAAACCACCAAGCTGACTTAGCAATAGGTAGATTTGGTGTAAACCCATTCAAAAACTCTGACTTCGACCCTAATATTTATATTAATAGTATGGGTTGGGATCCAGAGATCGCTAACAGTTATACACAAACACTTTTAGATATGGAGAAAAGTCAAAACAGAGTTTTCCCACTAAGAGTTCCAGGTGTATTTGAGTTTACAAGTGCTGTCGCTACAGGAACTTCTAAAGCTTTAGCAGGACAATTATCTCCTCAGGAAGCACTAGATGAAGTTGCTAAAGAGTGGGAAGCAATTGTAAGCAGAGTAGGTAAAAAAGCAGTAAGAGATGCCTACGCTGTTGGTGTCAAAATGGAAGACAACCAACTATAATAATACTTAATTTATGTGGCCATTTATTAAAATGGCCACATATAAAAAAAATAATATAATCCAATTTATAAATGAACTTTAAGCATAAATATTTCTTTTTGTTTCCAGGTCTATTTGTGCTTATTGGAATTTTAATCTTTCCAATTATTTTTGTGGTAAGGTTAAGTTTATCTGGATGGAATAGTTATAATCCGGGCTTAGATTTTATAGGTATAGAAAACTATATACGTCTTTTTACTGATGACCCAAGATTTTGGGAATCTTTTTTTAGATTAAGTTTTTTGTCAGTTACAACAGTAATTCTACAGTATGTGATTGGATTTGCTCTCGCACACATGGTTTGGAAAGACATCAAATTTAAAAGATTTTTTAGAGTTTTGTTTTTAGTACCTATGATGACAACACCAGTTATCATGACGGTTATTTGGCGTACATTTTTTCATGAGTCTTTAGGACCTGTAAATGATATTTTATCTAATTTTGGTTTATCTCCCAAATGGTTAACCGACCCAGCTCTTGCAAAATTTACAGTTATTATAGTCGAGGTTTGGCAGTGGACACCTTTTATGTTTCTACTTTTATTAGCGGGATTATTATCATTACCTAAAGAACCATTTTTGGCAGCTGCAATTGATGGAGCTAGTCCTGTTAGAAAATTTATTTATGTAACTTTTCCACTTATGGCTCCCATATCAATTGGGGCAATAATTATAAGATTAATTGAGGCATCTAAAATTATGGATACGGTGTATGTTTTAACCTCAGGTGGTCCTGGAACTGCAACTGAAACATCAAGTTTTTATATTTTTATTAAAGGATTAAGAGAGTTTCAAATGGGATATGCGGCCTCGATGTCTTTTACTTACTTAATTATCATGATCATAAGTTTAACAATTATTGCAAAAGTTTTAACTAAATTACTTTTAAAAGAATAAATTATGAGCAAACTTTATACATTTTTAAAATATTTTTTTATTATTTTTTGGGCAGTATTTGTTGTTGCTCCTTTTCTTTGGGCTCTAACTACGTCATTTAAAGATTTTCAATCTGTAAATGGAGGGGTTACTTACCTACCATGGGTAGACTTTGAGCCTAATTTAGAAGGCTGGAAAGTTTTGATAAAATCTCCTGCTCAAGGTGGAGTTGATATTGTAGAACCTTATTTCAATAGTTTATTTGTTACGTGCACAGCGAGTTTAATCAGTATAATTCTTGGTACACTGTCAGCTTATGCGTTATCCAGATATACATTTAAAGCAGGTTTCGTAAAAAATAATGACATTACATTTTTCTTTATTTCTCAAAGAATTATGCCACCAATTGTTTTATCAATTCCGTTTTTCTTATTTTTAAGTTCAATTAATCTATTGGATAGTCTTTTAGGGTTAATTGTAGTTTATATTGTTTTACTGATGCCTATTGCCGTTTGGATTATGGTTGATTTCTTTAACAAAGTTCCAAGAGAAATTGATGAGACAGCCTTGATTGATGGATGTAATCCTTATCAAGCTTTCTTAAAAGTAGTGCTACCAAATTCTATACCAGGATTAATTGTTGCTGGTATGTTTTGTATTATTTTTGGATGGATAGATTTTTTCTTTGCGTTCATTTTAACTTTTACAGAAGTGCAGTTATTACCAGTTAAAATAGTTGCGCTGAATTCATCAGTTACTCCATGGTGGAGTTTGTCAGCGTCTGCATTAGTTTCAGTTGCACCTTTAATTATAGTAGCGTTCATAGTTGAGAGATATCTATCTAAAGGAAATCTGTCAGGAGCAATTAAATAATGAATTTAATTGCTAACAACTTAACTTTTAAGCCAAGTGAAGAGTATCACTTAAACGAAGTATCATTTAATTTTAAAGAGGGGAATTTGTATACGATCCTTGGACGAACTTTATCAGGCAAAACAACTTTATTAAAAACTATAGCTGGTCTTTTAACACCAGATAGTGGTGCTATTGAATTTGATGGTAAAGATTTTTTAAAAGTCCCAGTTTGGCAAAGAAATGTAGCTATGGTGTATCAACAATTTATTAATTATCCTCACTTAAATGTATTTGAAAATATTGCGTTTCCTTTGAGACAAAGGAAAATTGATAATGAGGAAATCAAAAATAAAGTATTGGATTCTTTAAAATCAGTTGGGTTAGTTGGTTATGAAAACAGAAAAATCCAAGAATTATCTGGTGGCCAACAACAACGTGTTTCTCTAGCAAGATCATTAGTAAAAAATGCTAAAATATTACTGTTAGATGAACCTTTAGTTAATTTAGATTACAAATTAAGAGAACAGCTTAGGGAGGAATTTAAGAGTTTATTTTCAAGGGGTTTGGCTGATGAAACTATTTTAATTTATTCTACTACAGATCCAAGAGAAACCATGGAATTAAATGGAGAAGTAATTGTGTTAGATGAAGGTAAAGTACTACAAGTAGGTCCAGCAAAAGAAATATTTGAGAATCCAAACTCTTTAAAAGTTGCTGAAATTTCTAATGATCCACCAATGAATATCATTGAAGCAGATGTATCTAATAATAAAATTAGATTTGAAGGTATTGAAATAAAAGCACCTAGCCATCTATTAAATCTAAAAGATAGTGGATTAAAGGTTGGTTTAAGATCATCAGATATTGAGCTTAATGAAAATGGCTATGAATTTGAAGTTGAGCTTGCTGAAATTAGTGGTTCTGAAACTTTACTCCATTTAAAAAGAGGAAGTATAAAAATTATTATTTCTATAGAAGAGGTTTTGAATTTTAAAATTCATGACAAGATTAAAATAGATTTTAAAATAGATAAAGCATATGCATTTGGTGCAGATGGCAAATTAGTATCCTCACCATTTGGAGGGAATAATGGCTAAAATTGATTTAAGCAACATCTCACATTCTTATAACCCTAATGATACAAATCCAGTTTATGCATTAAATCCATTTTCGATGACTTGGGAGAATGGAAATAGATATGCAATCTTAGGTCCCTCTGGATGTGGAAAAACGACAATGTTAAATATTGTATCTGGATTAGTAAGGCCATCAGCTGGAAAAATATTGTTTGATGACAAGGATGTTACAGACTTAAAAACAGAAGAAAGAAATATCGCTCAAGTTTTTCAATTTCCAGTAATTTATAACACCATGACAGTTTTTGAAAATCTTGCTTTTCCATTAAAGTGTAGAGATTTTTCAAACGCAAAAATTGATGAAAGAGTCAACTCTGTTGCAGAAACCTTAAATTTAAAGTCTTTTTTAAATTCTCCTGCAAGAAAATTAACAGCAGATCAAAAACAATTAATATCTTTAGGAAGAGGTTTAGTTAGAGAAGATGTTGCAGCAGTTTTAATGGATGAGCCATTGACAGTTATCGATCCTGATTTGAAATTTAGATTAAGAAGAAATCTGAAAGAAATTAATGAACAATATAAAACAACTTTGGTTTATGTAACGCATGATCAAAATGAAGCCATGACATTTGCAGATAATATAATTGTGATGAGTGAAGGGGAAGTTGTACAGACAGGTTCGCCCAAAGAATTATTTGAAAGACCAAATACGACGTTTGTTGGATATTTTATTGGTTCACCAGCTATGAATTTATTTGAAAGTGAAGTGACCTCTGAAAATAGTGTTAAGATAAATAACTTAACAATTAAGACGAATACAGATTTATCTAATTTAAAAAATAAGAATATTAAATTAGGCATTAGATCTGAATTTATTAAAATTGCAAATGACCAGAAAGAAAATCTTGTTGAAGTAAATGTTCAAAAAGTTGAGGATTTTGGTAATTATAAGTTGATTACTGCTAGTATGGATAATTTTGAAATTAAATCTAAAGTTAATAGAGAAATTGAAATTCCTGGTGAAAAAATCAAACTTCATATACCAGCTGAAAAATGCTGTATTTATGAAAATGACAAGTTGATTTAGTTTATAATTTTTTTTGTTTTTTATACTTATTAAAAAAATTAGATAATTCTTTCTATAAACCAATATAAACCAACACAAGCTATGACAAGTGAAATAGGTTTTGTTATTCTTGCATCATACCATTTTTGTTTACCAAAAGGCAATGCTAGCATTAGATAAGCAATTAGAATTACTCCAATTTGTCCAAGCTCTACACCAACATTAAATGAAACAAGACTTGTTATAAATAATTCATCCGGGATACCAATCTCGGTTAGAACCCCCGCAAAGCCTAATCCATGAAGAAGACCAAATATAAATATTACAAATGGCCTTGCTTTATTAAGCTTATTTGTGAATAAATTTTCAAAAGCCACATAAGCAATTGAAATAGCAATTATAGGTTCAACAATGTTTGGCGAAATATTTACAATATTTAATACACCTAGAAACAATGTAATTGAGTGAGCGATTGTAAAATAGGTAACCTGAAAGAATAATGGTTTAAATTTTATAGATAATAAAAACAAAGCTAATACAAAAAGTATATGGTCTAGACCTTTTGGTAAAATGTGCTCAAATCCAATAACAATATAGTCAGTTATCGTTTTGAATATATTTGATTGATCTTCATTAATATTAAAAGCTGTTGACAGACTTTCTTTTGTAATTATTTCAGTATGAAGTTCATTTTGATCATTTGAATTAACACGTAATATTACTGATCCAAAGTTTTCATCCCAATAAAATTGGTAAGTGTCCTCTTGTAAATTTTTAAAGCTTAATTCAATGGAACTATCTCGTATAACCTCTATATCTCCGATTTCAGGAATTGTAATTTGTTCTATAGTCCCGAAATATTTATTCGAAGAATTAGTTAGATAAATTTTGTCATCTAAACTATTAAATTTTTCATAAAACTTTTTCAATAACTTATCAGGGCTTAGTTTTCTATATTCATCATACAAATCAGACTGATCAGACTCTTTAGTATTTGAGTGATTAGGATCAATTCCTACAATGATTGCTTCTAGATTGATTTTTAAATCAAGTTTCGCATCAGTTGTTTTTTCATTTTTTGTTATATCTAAATTTGCTATGTTTGGTCTAAGTTCATGTGCAAAAATAAGACTTACAAAAGATAAATAAATGATGATTGCTTTAAAAAATATATTTTTGAAAAACCACATAGTATTTTTTTTCTTACTTTTTTTTTTAAATAAAGGTGTATTAGCACATGAATTGTGGCTCGAAAAGAATTCAAATGTAGAAGATAAAACATTGATAGACATTATGATAGGTCAAAACTTTAAGGGCACCCCCTTTGGCTTTTCCAATGATGAAAAAGAAAAATTATTTTTAGATAATAATAATATTACAAAAGATATTGAACAACGAGATGGAAATTTCCCAGCGATACAGATAAAACTTAATAATAACTACTTTAATGTAATTAATTATGAGTCAAAATATAGTTTCTTAGAATATGATGACATAAAAACATTTGAAGATTTTGTTAAAGAACAAAACTTTTTAGATATTTTATTAAGTTACAAACCAAACAAGTTACCAACTGAAAATTATAAAAGATTTTCAAAAATTTTAATTTCAAATTCTGATGATTTTTTTCAACAACAATCAAAATTAAATTTTGAGTTTATCGCTTTGAATTCACCCTTTGATAAAAGAAATGAGTTTTTTGAATTTAGATTGATGGATAAAGGAAAGCCACTTGGTAATTTTCAGGTGACAATTTTTAGTAAAACTGAAGAAAATTTTACTAAAGAAATTATTGAAACAAAGCCAAATGGAGAGGGAAAAATAAGGGTTTTTGATGATAGAGTTTATTTATTGAGTGCTGTTAAAATTTTTAAACCAAATTTTATCCAAAATTTAAAATCAAAATCTGATTGGATAAGTCATTGGGCTAGTATGACTTTTTAATTTTATTACAATTAATAGTTGTACGTTTATTCATAAAATTAAAGTATTTATGTGACTTTTTTCTTTCGTATTACTTTAGACTCTTAGGTCTGTTTATGATTATATGCCCGCTGGTTAATTAACTAAATATAAATAGGAGAAATAATGATTAAAGAAAAAAAATCATTGAAGAATACAACTTCTTCAAGACGTAAGTTCTTTAAGACTGCTGCTAAAGCTGGTGCTGTAGCTGCAGCTACAGTTGCAATGCCAAACATCGCAACTGCAGGTTCTCATGCTAAAGTATTAAAGATGCAAGCAGCTTGGCCAAGTGGAGCTAACATCTTTTTTGAAATGGCTGGGGACTACTGCAAAATGGTAGAGGAAATGTCTGGTGGTTCACTTAAGATTGACCTTCAACCAGTTGGTGCAGTTGTAAAAACTTCAGAAATCGGACAAGCGGTAAGTTCTGGTGTAGTAGATATGGGTCACTGGGTGACTGCATATTGGTATGGTAAAAACCCTGCTGCATCTTTATTTGGAACTGGTCCTTCATACGGTATGTCATCTCAAGAAGTTATGGGATGGATGGAATACGGCGGAGGTAGAGAACTATATGACGAAACTCTTGCAAAAGTTGGTTTTGATTACATTGGTTTCTTCCATATGCCTATGCCTGCACAGCCTTTTGGTTGGTTCAAAAAGAACGTAACTAAAGTATCTGATGTAAAAGGCATGAAGTACAGAACAGTTGGTCTTGCAACTAACGTTCTTACTGCAATGGGAATGGTCGTTAGACAATTACCGGGTGGTGAAATTCAACCAGCTATGAAAACTGGTTTGATTGAAGCTGCTGAGTTTAACAACCCAACTTCAGACTCTCAGTTTGGTATGCAAGATGTTTCTAAGCATTATCACTTAGGAAGTTTCCACCAATCTCAAGAGATGTTTGAGATTCCAGTTAACAAAAAAACATACAATAGCTTATCACCAGCGCATCAAGCAATTTTGAAAAATGCTGCTTATGCTGCAAACAGTGATAACTACTTTAAAGCTCTAGTAAGATACTCAAACGATCTTGCGAAGTTAATGAATGAGCATAAAGTAAATGTATACCAAACTTCAGACGCGATCCTAGCTGAGCAACTAAAAGGTTGGGATAAAGTGATCGGTGACTTCACTAAGAAAGATGCTTTCTTTAAGAAGATCGTAGACTCACAAAAAGCGTATGCTAAGAAAGTAATGAAGTACTTGCTGATGAATCAGCCGAATTACAAATTAGCTTATGAAAATGAGTTTGGACCTATTGGAAAAGTAAAAATCTAATAGATTTTAACGTTTTTTGAAAGGGGGCTTCGGCCCCCTTTTAGTTTGAATATTTTAAGCAATCCACTATTAATTAGAGCCTATGATGAGATCCTTTATTAAATTTGCTGATAATCTCAGTACGTCAATGGGAAAAGCCTTTTCATGGTGCATCGTAATTTTAATGGGTGGAACTTGTTATGAAGTTTTTATGGCTTACGCCCTAAATGCTCCAACACTATGGAATTTTGATTTTAGTTTGCAGATGTATGGAGCTATTTTTATGATGGCTGGTGCATACACTTTATCGACAGAAGCGCATGTTAGAGGAGATGTAATTTACAGATTGTTCAAACCAAGAACACAAGGTTGGATTGATTTAGTATTATATTTTATTTTCTTTTTCCCAGGTGTATTAGCTTTAGCATTTTATGGTTGGGATTATGCAGCTCTAGCGTGGAAGATTAAAGAGACTAGCTGGAACAGCCCAGCGCAAATTCAAATTTATATGGCAAAATCATTAATACCCTTGTCAGGTATTTTATTAACTATCCAGGGTATAAGCGAAGTATTTAGATCAATAATATGTATTCAAACTGGTCAATGGCCAGCGAGAATGGTTGTAGCAGAAGAAACTGAAAAAATTTTAATGAGAGCAGCAGAAGAGGGAGGAGAAACAAAAGATGTTATTTAGTTTAACTAATCCTGAAATAGCCATTTTGATGATGGGTTTATTTTTATTTGCTGTTCTTTTAGGTTTTCCGATTGCATTTACATTGATGGCAATGGGCTTAGGCTTTGGTTACTATGCTTATTTTGATCCAACAAAAATGGAACACCTATTTGATAATAGGATTTTCCAGCTTTTTGTTCAAAACACTTATACGGTAATGGATAATAACGTTCTTACCGCCGTCCCACTCTTTTTATTTATGGGTTATCTAGTTGAGAGAGCAGGAATAGTAGCTAAATTATTTTTTGCTATAAGATTAGCATCTCACAAATTACCAGCATCAATGGCAGTTGCTGCTTTAATTACATGCACATTATTTTCTACAGCAACAGGAATTATTGGTGCAGTTGTAACTCTAATGGGTCTTCTAGCTTGGCCAGCAATGGTTAAGGCTGGATACGACAAAAAGTTTGCATCTGGAATTATTTGTGCAGGTGGATGTTTAGGTATTTTAATTCCACCAAGTATTATGTTAATTGTATATTCGGTCATCGCACAACTTTCACCATTAAGGTTATTTGCAGCTGCAATATTTCCCGGATTAATGTTGGCTAGTTTATATATTGGATACGCAATTTTTAGAGCATGGTTAAATCCATCAATTGCTCCAAAACCAAGGGCAGAAGAAATTCCACCAACAGCTGTAATTATGAAAGAAGTGCTAATTTCGTTTTTACCATTGTTCTCACTTATAATACTTGTACTTGGAACAATTTTAGCTGGTATCGCAACTCCTGCGGAAGCTGCTGCAGTGGGTGCTTTTGGAGCACTGGTACTATCTTATTTTTATAAAACATTAAAATGGAAGAATTTTAAAGAATCTGTTTTCTTAACTGCAAAGACAACAGCGATGATAATGTGGTTATTCATCGGCTCATGGACATTTGCATCAGTATTCTCATATCTTGGAGGTCATGAAGTTTTTGAACATTTCTTTAAGTCACTAGATCTAGAGCCTTGGCAGTTTCTAATTATTACTCAAATAATTATATTTTTACTTGGATGGCCTTTAGAGTGGACGGAGATACTTATTATTTTTGTTCCTATATTTTTACCTTTAGTTGAATTTTTTGGAGTAAATCCATATTTCTTTGCAATGTTAATTGCATTAAATTTACAAACTTCTTTTTTAACTCCACCAATGGCAATGTCTGCCTATTATTTAAAAGGTGTTCAATCTAAAAATGTTGAACTAATGGAGATTTTTAAAGGAATTATGCCATTCTTAGGAATAGTCATATTAGCGATGGTATTAATGTATTTATTCCCTGGAATAGCTTTATGGTTACCAGAGACATTATTCGCAAATTAAATTTATTTATTAAATGAGTGATATCTTTTCTTTAAGTGTTGAGGAATTAGCCACAAAAATAAAAGATGCACAAATTACATCAGTTGAGGTTTGTGAACAGTACATAGATAGAATTAAAAAGTTTGATAAAGATATAAAAGCTTGGGCTCACTTTGATAAAAAACTTTTATTAGAAAAAGCAGTAGAGGCCGACAATCATAGAAGAGCTGGAAAATCTTTAGGACCGTTACATGGAATTCCGGTTGCTGTGAAAGATATCGTTGGAACAATAGATATGCCAACTGAATGTGGAACTACAATTAGAAAAGGTAAATCATACTCTCAAAATGCGGAGATTGTTGATTTATTACACTCAGCTGGTGCTATCGTGATGGGTAAAACCACTACTTCAGAACTTGCTTTTTTAGGTCCTTCAAAAACGACTAATCCACATGATAACTCTAGAACCCCTGGTGGATCTTCAAGTGGTTCAGCTGCGGCTGTTGCTTCTTTTATGGCTCCAGTTTCAATTGGATCTCAAACTGGAGGCTCAGTAATTAGACCAGCTTCTTATTGTGGGGTAGTTGGCTACAAACCTTCTTATGGATTAATTTCAAGAAATGGCGTTCTTAAAACTTCTTATCTTTTAGATCACATGGGCGTGTTTGGAAGAAAAGTAGAAGATGTTGCATTATTAGCAAAAGTTTTAATCAAAAAAGATCCTTACGATCCCGCGACCATATATTATTCTGCTGAAAACATCTTATCTGAAACAAAAAAAGGACCATTGTTTGAACCAAAGTTCATCTTTTATAAAACTGATCATTGGAAAATGATTGAAAAAAAATCAAGAGAGGCTTTTGAATATTTTATTAAATCTTTTAAAAATATTGAAACATTTGATACCCCATCTTATTTTAAGGATATTCATAAATACCATCAAATCATCCATGAGACAGACTTAGCAAATAATTTTTCTGTCTATTATAAAAAGTATAAAAAAAAATTATCGAGCTATATGCAAAAAGCCATTGCAAATGGAAATAAATATTCAGCAAAAGAATATGCAGAGGCAATAGATTTTATGAAAAGAAGCTATGAATCTTATCAAGAGGTATTTGAGGATTATCATGGTGTTTTATCTCCATCTAGTCCTGGTGTTGCTCCTAAAGGGCTGAAGAGCACGGGAACAGCAGAATTCAATAAAGTGTGGTCTTATCTTGGAACCCCTTGTATTTCTCTGCCTTTACTTGAAGGTGAAAATAAATTACCATTAGGGGTACAACTAATTGGAGATCGTTATGACGATCACAGATTTTTAGGTGTAGCAAGATGGCTAGAAAAGGAGTGTGAAGAATAGATGAATAAAATTACAACAATAATAGGTTTATCTTTTGCAATATTTTTTCTTGTTGGGTTAGCTACAACTTTAACAAAATCTATGATGATTGGATTTCTTGATGTATTACCTGTTTATTTATTAATGGGTATAGCAATCATCATGATGGTTTATGAAGCTTTTTTCGATAAAAGCTAAATCTTCTAAAATTGATCGATTATAAAAAAAACTCCTGGTCTTTTTTATTATTATTTATTCAGCCAATTTTTATGGCTAGCAATCTAGTTGTTGCAAGAGGTGGTGTAGAATTTGTTCCTCCGATATCTTTAGCATTCTGGAGATGGACAATTGTGTTTATTATTTTGCTTCCGTTTACATACTTTTCGTTAAAAAAAAATTTTAAAATTATTCAAAAAGAATATAAAAAATTATTTTTCTTAGGGGCAATGGGGTGTGGAGTTTGTGGAGCTTTCCCTTTTTTAGCTGGACAAACAACAACAGTTGCTAACATGGGTATAATTTATACTTCTTCGCCAATATTTATTATTTTAATTTCCGCTTTATTTTTTAGTGAAAAAATAACTCTAACTAAAGTAATTGGATTAATTGCTTGCTTGATAGGAGTTTTTGCAATTATTATTAAAGGAGATTTGGAACTGTTGATCAATCTGAGATTTACTATAGGTGATTTATGGATGCTTGCAGCTGCAATAGGGTGGGCTTTATATTCTATTTATTTATTTTATTGGAAAACAGAATTAGAAATATTCCAAAGATTTACTCTGATCGCTCTCTTTGGAGCGATAAGTTTATTGCCATTTTATATTGCTGAAGAATTATATTTTCAAAAAACAGTATTTAATAATGAGTTTCTCTTTTGGACAGTATTCGCTGCTATTTCACCAGGAATAATTGCATTTACTTTATATACATTAGCTCAAAAACAATTAGGTGCATCATTGACTGGATTTACACTTTATATTTTCACAGTTTATGCAGCAATTTATGGTTATATACTCTTTGATGAACAACTAGAGAGTTATCATTATCTGGGAACAGTACTTGTATTTTTTGGAGTGTATTTAGCCAAAAAAAAAGATGATAAAAAAACTTAAAAAAAATATCTTGCAGTTATTAATAGCAATAGCACTAGTTTATTTAGCAGTAGTAATTTCAATTTACTTTTATCAAAGAAAACTTTTGTATCATCCAAATGAAAATAATTATTTTGGAGATAAATTAACAGTTGATGTTGAAAATGTTAAAATACAAACCTTAGATGGTTTGAGTTTAAATGGATGGTTTCATGAAAAAGACTTACAAAATTTAAAAACTTTAGTTTTTTTTCATGGAAATGCAGGAACATTAGATAACAGAATATACAAGCTCAATCATTTCAAAGATATTGATATTAATTTTCTAATAATTGCTTGGCGAGGTTTCTCTGGAAATGAAGGTAAACCCACAGAAGAAGGCCTTTATATTGATGGTCGGAGTGTAGTTAACTGGATTATTAATAAAGGAGTAAAAGAAGAAAATATAATATTATATGGAGAGTCTTTGGGCACAGGTATTGCAACTGAAATTGCACAAAATAAAAAATATGGTGGATTAATTTTAGAAACACCGTTTACTTCAATGGTAGCTGCTGCAAAAAATTTTTATCCATACTTGCCGGTAAGTATTTTGTTAAAAGATAGATATGAAAATGATAAAAAAATAGAAAATATAAATATGCCAACAATGGTTTTGCATGGAAAAAAAGATACAATTGTTCCATTTGCAATGGGCCAAAAAATTTTTGAAATATCCAAAGAACCTAAATATTCCTATTTTACAGAATATGACAATCATATGATGGAATATGATGAACAGCTAATAACTGCTTTAAAAAGATTTTTTACAAGTTTAAATTAAGCCACAATCTAAACAAATATAATTCTAAATTTCATTTTATATTTTTAAAATGAAAAAATTTTTTATTTTAACCATTTTAATATTGAATTCTTTTAACGTTGTATTTGCGAAAGATTATGAATTTAAAGCTGAAGATTTATTTTATTTAGATCAAATGAATTCACACAATCAAGATTTTGCATTGTATTTTAAATCTAGAGAAAAATCAGTTTTAGCAAGAGGTGAAACTGCTAATTATATTAATGATTATCCTAAAGATCTTTATATTTATGATTATAAATCAAAAAAATCATCTCCTCTAATTTCCTATGAATGGTTTCCTGCTCAGGCAAGATATTATTTAGAAGAGTACGATTTTCCAGTTTTTCCAGATGATTTTGCTTATTATTTACTTAAAGATAATCAAACTCTAATAATGATAAGTGCTGTTAAAAGTTTAAAAGCAAATTTTAAATTTGATATAAATAAAAAAAAATTAGAGCTTTATCCATCTAATGGAAAATTTGACTTTATCATTTCTTCGTTTGCAAAAAATTGTGGTCACTCAAATTTAGAGGATAACTATAAGTGCAGTCTACACAAGCCACTAATTTCTAGTAATTTAATTAACTAGTTTGAATAAAAGTATTCGCAAATATTTCAGCATTAAATATTTGTAGGTCATCCTCTTTTTCACCTAAACCAAGGGCAACAATTGGAAGTTTATATTTTTTCGCAACAGCTAATAAAATTCCACCTTTTGCAGTGCCATCTAATTTGGTCATAACAATCCCAGTAATTGGAATAATTTTATTAAACTCTTCTACTTGATTGATTACATTTTGACCTGAAGTTGCATCTAAAACTAAAATAACATCATGAGGAGCCTCAGGATCAATTTTTTTTGTAACATTTGCGATTTTTTTATACTCTTCCATTAAATTTTTTTTGTTTTGTAATCTTCCAGCAGTATCAATTAAAACTTGGTCAAAATTATTTTTTAAAGCCTCATCAATTGCTTTGTAGGCAACAGAAGCTGGATCAGAACCTTGAGAAGATTTTGTAATATTAACATCAATTTTTTTTGCCCACATTTCTAATTGTTCAATTGCTGCTGCCCTAAATGTATCTGAGGCAGCAAGCATAATTTTGTTACCATTTGATTTTAAAATTTTACTTATTTTTCCAATAGTTGTTGTTTTGCCAACTCCATTAACACCAGAAACCAAAGTTGCATTCAATTTATCTTTTTTATTAAAAAAATTTTCATTTTCTAATGGTTTCATTAATGTCACAATATATTCTTTAAGTATTAAATTTATTTCATCTTTTAAATCTTTGCTGGGGTCAATTTTTTTTTCAGAAATTATAGATTTTATTTCTGCTGAAGCTGCAACACCTACATCTGACTGAATTAGAAAATCTTCAATATCATTTAGACTTTTGTCATCTAGTTCTTTTTTGACAATTATTTCTTTTAGACCACTTGTAAAAGCAGCTGCACTTTTTTGAAAACCAATTTTAAACTTATCAAATATTCCCATTACAATTTAATATCTATTTTTTTTATATCAGAGACAGGGCCTTTCATTTTAATAAAATTATTTTGATCTATTGAAATAGATAAATTTCCTGTTTTAAATTCTATATCAACTTGGTTAGATGAAAGGTTATGTATTAATCCTGCAAATGCAGTAGCACAAGCAGCTGTTCCACATGCCTTAGTTAATCCAGCGCCACGCTCCCATACTTTAACTTTTATTAATTTTTCATTTATTAACTGTGCAATAGTTACATTGCATCTTTCAGGAAATAATTCATGCTTTTCTATAATTGGTCCAATTTTTTCAATATTAAAATTTTCTAAATTATTTACAAAAAAAACTACATGCGGATTGCCAACACTGATTGCTGTTCCACCGATATGTGATTTGTTATCATTATCAAGAATTTCAATTTGTAAATTTCTTGTATCTACATTTTTTGAAAGTGGTATTTCATTCCAGTTAGTTTTTCCAAATCCAATACCAGTTTCAACTAGATTTTTCCCTAATATATCTGATTTAAGTTCTCCAGCAGATGTAACTAAAGAAATATTATTTTTACCATTTTCTTTTGATAAAAGATCAGCAACACATCTTGTGCCATTTCCACATGCACCAGATGCACTTCCATCTGAATTAAAAAAATTTATTTTTGCATCAGACTTGTCATCATTATTTATAATGATGAGCTGATCGCATCCTATGAATTTTCTGTCACAAATTTTTAAAATTTGCTCTTTGTTTAGATTAATTGGATTTGATCTATTATCTATGATTACAAAATCATTACCTAAACCATCCATTTTGTATGCACTAAATTCCATATTTAGTTATTTAACTTATTTATTGACTTTTTGTAGCTCTATTATAGTTTGCAGCAGTTTCCGCAAAAACATTAAATTTGCGGTGTCTTTGGAAACAAAGAGATCGACACTAGTCAGCGAGGGTTCGCCCACTAGTGCGATTACTGCTGTGTGTAATAAATATGTTTGAAAATTTAACAAATAAATTTGAAGAAATATTTTCTTCTTTAAAAAAGGCTCCATCTCTTGATGAAAAACAAGTTGATGAAGGTTTAAGAGGAATTAGACAAGCTTTATTAGAGGCAGATGTTTCTCTTGATGTAGCCAAAGCATTTATTGAGAAAGTAAAACCAAAAGCCTTAGGTCAAGAAATCATAAGATCTACTTCACCTGGTGATATGGTTGTTAAAATTGTTTATGATGAGCTTGTAAGCTTACTAGGCGATAGTAATGCAGATATAAATTTAAATGCAGTTCCGCCAGTTCCAATGATGCTTGTTGGACTTCAAGGATCTGGAAAAACCACAACTACAGCAAAATTAGCTAAATTTTTAGAGTCTAATAAAAAGAAAAAGGTGATGATGGTAAGTTTGGACATTTATAGACCAGCAGCACAAGAACAATTAAGATCTTTAGGTGAACAAAACAATATTTTAACACTACCCATCATAGAAGGCCAACAGCCTGCAGATATTTGTCAAAGAGCTATTAGTGCTGCAAGCCTTAATGGAGCAGATGTAATTCTATTTGATACTGCTGGAAGAACTCAAATTGACTTACAAATGATGAGTGAAATCAAACAAATTGAAAAAATAATTAATCCTGCTGAAACAATTTTAGTCGCTGACTCACTAACAGGTCAAGTCGCAGCCTCTGTTGCAAAAGAATTTAAAAATACAGTCAACCTATCAGGAATTATCCTAACTAGAGCAGACGGTGATGCAAGAGGTGGTGCTGCGGTTAGTATGAAATATATATCTGAAGTACCAATAAAGTTTTTAGGAATTGGTGAAAAAATCGATAATTTTGAAGTGTTTCATCCAGAGAGGATTGCTAACAGAATTCTTGGAATGGGAGATATAGTTTCTCTTGTAGAAAAAGCTGCTCAAGACTTAGGAGAAGAAAAAATTAAACAAGCAGAGGAAAACCTTAAAAAAGGTCAATTCTCTATGGAAGATTATTTAACTCAATTAAGACAGATGAAAAAAATGGGAGGCATTGAGGGAATAATGTCTTTTATGCCTGGTGTATCAAAAATAAAATCTCAAATGGATTCAGCTGGAATTGATGAAAGCATCATTACAAAAAATGAAGCTATAATTTTATCAATGACAAAAAAAGAAAGAGAGAACCCAAAGATAATTGATGGTTCGAGAAAAAAAAGAATTGCTAATGGCTCTGGTACAGATCCAGCCACTATCAATAAATTGTTAAAGCAATTTAAAATGATGTCTGAAATGATGAAAAAGATGTCTAAAGGAAATCTGAAAGGTATGTCTGACAAAGGAATACCACCAGAGCTATTTAATCAATTAAAATAAGGAGAGACAATGTTAAAACTAAGACTATCAAGAGGAGGAACTAAAAAAAGACCAGTCTATAAAGTAGTTGTTGCAGATAGTAGATTTGCAAGAGACGGAAGATTTATTGAAAAGGTTGGTTTTTTTAATCCTTTATTACCTAAAGAAAAAAAAGAAAGAGTTGGACTTGAGGCTGAAAGAATTAAGTATTGGTTAGGCCAAGGCGCACAACCTACAACAAGAGTTGCAAGAATTTTAGGTGAAAATGATTTAATCCCTATGCCTGCTAATGGAAATAATCCTAAAAAAGCTGTTCCAAAAAAAGATAGAAAAAAAGAAGGTGAAGAAGCAGCACCAGCAGCAGAGGCTCCTAAAGCAGAGGCAGCACCAGCAGCAGAAGCTCCTAAAGAGGAAGCTCCTAAAGCAGAGGCAGCACCAGCAGCAGAAGCTCCTAAAGAGGAAGCTCCTAAAGCAGAGGCAGCACCAGCAGCAGAAGCTCCTAAAGAAGAGGGAAAATAGTTTTATAATTTGTCATGTGGCAATCTCAAATTTTTACACTTTATCCTGAATTTTTTCCGGGCCCCTTAAACAAAGGTTTATATGGCAAGGCTCTAGAAAAAAAAATATGGAGTATAAAAGTTAATAACATTCGAGATGCTGCAAACGATAAACATAAAACTGTAGATGATACTCCATACGGAGGAGGTTCTGGTATGGTTTTAAAACCAGATGTTCTGGCAAATTCTTTAGATTTAAACAAAGTAGAAGGTGAAAGAGTTTTTTATTTGTCTCCAAGAGGAAGAAAATTTGATCAAGCTTTTGCACAAGAGTTATCTAAAGAAAAATCAATAGCATTAATTTGTGGTCATTTTGAAGGTGTAGATGAAAGAATTCTTTCTACTAGAAATATAGAAGAGATAAGCATCGGTGATTACGTATTATCTGGAGGAGAGACAGCTGCATTTGTTGTGTTGGATAGTATTCTAAGACTGTTGCCTGGAGTATTAGGGAATGAAAAATCTGTAGATGACGAAAGCTTTCAAAATGGATTATTGGAATATCCTCAGTACACAAAACCTCAAATTTGGGAGGAAAAATCAGTGCCAGACGTGCTTTTATCCGGTGATCACAACAAAATTAAAGACTGGCGTTTATCACAATCTGAGGCTATAACACGCGTCCGAAGACCAGATTTATGGCAAAAATATAAGAACAATTAATTGATAAATATTAAAATGAAAACGATTGAAGAGATAAATAAACATAACGTAACAAAGATTTTATCTGAAAAGAAAATCCCACAATTTTACCCAGGTGATGTTGTTAAGGTTGGAGTAAGAATTACAGAGGGAAAAAAAGAGAGAATTCAGTATTTCGAAGGAGTTTGTATTGCAAAAAAAAATAGAGATATAAATTCTTCTTTTACTGTAAGAAAAATTTCATTTGGTGAAGGTGTTGAGAGAACATTCCCTTTATATGGTCCAGTAATTGACTCAATTAAAGTTATAAGATCTGGAAAAGTAAGAAGAGCTAAACTTTACTACTTAAGAGACAGAACTGGTAAATCAGCAAGAATTGCAGAGAAAATTAGAAAAAAAATTGGAATTGATGTTGATGTGAAACCGGAAACAGTAACAGAGGAAAATGTTGCTCCAGCAACTGAGGCTCCAAAAGAAGAAGCTCCTAAAGCAGAGGCAGCATCAGCAGCTGAAGCTCCAAAAGAGGAAGCTGTTAAAACTGAGCAAACTAAAGAAAGTACTCCAGAAAAAAAATAATTTTTTTTTCAATGCCTACAACTCTTTACGATAAAATTTGGAACGATCATCTAGTTGATCAACAAGATGATGGCACTTCGTTATTATTTGTTGATAGGCATTTAGTTCATGAAGTAACTAGTCCCCAAGCATTTGAAGGTTTAAGAAATTCTAAAAGAAAAGTAAGACATCCAGAACTAACATTAGCTGTAGCAGATCATAATGTACCAACAACAGATCGTTCAAAAGGAATTGCAGATGAAGAATCAAAAATTCAAGTAGATACGTTAGAGGCGAATTGTAAGGAATTTGGAGTTCAACTATTTGGTATGGACGATAAAAGACAGGGTATTGTTCATATAATAGGTCCTGAGCAAGGTTTTACTCAACCTGGCACAGTAATAGTTTGTGGAGATAGTCATACGGCAACACACGGCGCTTTTGGCTCCCTTGCATTTGGAATTGGAACATCAGAAGTAGAGCACGTTCTCGCCACTCAAACACTAGTTCAAAAAAAAGCAAAAAATTTTAGAATTAATGTGAATGGAAAACTACCTATAGGAGTAACATCAAAAGATGTCATTTTACAAATAATCGGAAAAATAGGTACTGCTGGTGGAACTGGATGTGTTATCGAGTATGCTGGCGATCTAATAACATCTTTGAGTGTTGAACAAAGAATGACTATTTGCAATATGACTATTGAAGGCGGTGCTAGAGCGGGACTTATAGCACCAGATCAAAAAATTTTTGATTACTTAAAAGGAAAACCAATGTCACCTAAAGGTGATAAATGGGATAAAGCAGTAGAATATTGGAAAACATTAAAAACTGATGAAGGAGCAGTTTTTGATAAAGAAATTAATCTTGATGCAAGCGAAATATCTCCAATGATTACATGGGGAACATCACCACAAGATGTAATAACTATAGATGAAAAAGTTCCAAATCCAGATAATGAAAAGGATGAAGATAGAAAGAATTCGATTGAGAGATCATTAAATTATATGGGATTAAAGCCTAATATGTCTGCCAAGGATATTAAAATTGATAAAGTTTTTATAGGAAGTTGTACAAACGGAAGAATAGAGGATCTAAGAGAAGCTGCAAAGATTCTTAAAGATAAAAAAATATCATCAAATGTGCATGCAATGGTAGTACCTGGTTCAGGTCTTGTAAAAGAACAAGCAGAACAAGAAGGTTTAGATAAAATTTTTGTTGAGTCAGGCTTTGAATGGAGAGAGCCTGGTTGTTCAATGTGTCTTGCAATGAATGCAGATAAATTAAAGCCAGAAGAAAGATGCGCTTCGACTTCAAATAGAAATTTTGAAGGTAGACAAGGTAGAGGTGGCAGAACGCATTTAGTAAGTCCAGGAATGGCTGCAGCTGCAGCAATATCTGGAAGTTTAGATGATGTTAGAAAGTATCAAAATTAAATGCAAAAATTTACAACATTAAAAAGTATACCAGCATATCTTCCTATAGTTAATATAGACACTGATATGATCATCCCAAAACAGTTTCTGAAAACAATTAAAAGAACAGGTTTAGGAAAAAATTTATTTTTTGAAATGAGGTATGATGATCAAGGAAAAGTTATTGATAATTTTGTCTTAAATCAAGAACCTTTTAATCAATCTAAGATTTTAATTGCAGGAAAAAATTTTGGATGCGGATCTTCAAGAGAGCACGCTCCATGGGCATTACTAGATTTTGGTATTACCTGTGTGATTAGTTCAAGTTTTGCCGATATTTTTTATAGCAACTGTTTCAAAAATGGAATTTTACCAATCATTCTTCCTGAAGATAAAATTAAAGAAATCTCTGAGTATGCAAATAGAAAAGAAGAAATTTCTATAGATCTAAATGATGAAAAAATTATTTATGGAAATAATGAGGTTCAATTTAAAATAGATTCATTTAAAAAGAAATGTTTATTAGAGGGTTTAGATGACATCGCTTTATCATTAAAAAAATCTGATAAAATTGAAAGTTTTGAGAAAAACTTGAAAGAAAAAAAACCCTGGATTTTTAATGATTAAAGTTAGAAAAAGAAAAATCCTTTTACTACCAGGTGATGGTATTGGCCCAGAAGTAATTGGAGAAGTAAAAAAAATCATTAAATGGTTTAATGAAAAAAAATCTTTAGACTTTGAAATTGATGAAGATTTAGCAGGTGGATGCTCTTACGATAAGCATGGAACGCCAATTACTGATGAAGTTTTTTATAAAGCATTGGAAAGCGCGGTTGTTATGCTTGGTGCGGTTGGTGGTCCAAAATGGGATGATGTTGAATTCTCAAAAAAACCTGAAAGAGCTTTGTTAAAATTAAGAAAAGAGTTAAAGCTTTTCGCAAACTTAAGACCAGCAATTTGTTTTGAACAATTGGTTGATGCATCTACTCTTAAGCCAGAAGTAGTCTCTGGTCTTGATATTATGATCGTAAGAGAGCTTACAGGTGGAATTTATTTTGGAGAACCAAGAGGTATAAAACCAATTGAAAATGGTGAAAGAAAAGGAATTAATACACATACATACACAACAAGTGAAATCACAAGAGTTGCAAGAGTAGCTTTTGATCTTGCAAAAAAAAGATCAAACAAAGTTACTTCTTGTGAAAAATCTAATGTAATGGAAGCAGGACTATTGTGGAAAGAAGAAGTTCAGGCACTACATGATAGTGAATATAAAGATGTGGAGTTAAGCCATATGTTAGCTGACAATTGTGCAATGCAACTTTTAAGAAATCCAAAACAATTTGATGTAATAGTCACAGACAATTTGTTTGGTGACATGTTGTCAGACCAAGCTTCAATGTTAACTGGTTCTCTAGGTCTTTTGCCATCAGCATCTTTAGGTGCAAAAAATAAGGATGGTGAAATGAGAGCAATGTATGAACCAATTCATGGTTCAGCCCCAGATATAGCAGGCAAAGGTCTTGCTAATCCAATTGCAACTATTTTAAGTTTTGCAATGGCTCTTAGATACTCACTTGATTTAGATAAAGAAGCAGATTTATTAGAAAATGCAGTACAAAAAGTTCTTAATGATGGTCTTAGAACAAAAGATATTATGTCTGAGGGTAAAAAAGAAGTTTCAACTTCTCAAATGGGTGATGCAATTATTTCAAAATTGCAATAATTAACTAATTCAACTAAACTAATTTAATGCCGATCTACAATGCACCAGTAGAAGATATGATGTTTCTCTTTGAAAAATTAAGAGATAACAAAAATTATAATGAAATTGAGAGATATAAAGAAGTTACTCCCGATCTTGTAAAAGATATTTTAGAGGAAGCAGCTAAGATAAATCAAAACTTAATATTGCCTCTAGCAAAAGCAGGAGATGAAAATCCTGCAGTTTTAGAAAATGGAGTTGTAAGAACTCCCCCAGGATATAAAGATGCCTACAAAAAGTATATTGAAGACGGTTGGACATCTTTATCATGCGATCCAAAGTATGGGGGTCAGGGCATGCCTAAAACTGTAAGTGCTTTTTTTGATGAAATGTTATCGTCTGCAAGTTTATCTTTTAAGCTTTATAGCGAATTAAGTATTGGCGCATATAACTGTATTAATCATCATGCAACTGACGAAATAAAAGATAAGTATTTACCAAAAATAGTAGAAGGCAAATGGAGTGGCACAATGTGTTTAACAGAGCCTGTATGTGGTACAGATTTGGGTCTACTTAAAACAAAAGCAGTTTCTCAAGCAGATGGCACTTATAAAATAAGTGGTCAAAAAATCTTTATTACTTCAGGAGATCATGATCTGACTGAAAACATTATTCATTTAGTTTTAGCAAGAGCATCAGACTCACCAGCTGGCACTAAAGGAATAAGTTTATTTTTAGTTCCAAAATTTTTGGTTAAAGAAGATGGAGTAATTGGCCCAAGAAATGGAATTTCAACAGGATCAATAGAAAACAAGATGGGAATTAAAGGTTCTGCAACATGTGTTTTAAACTTTGATGAGGCTACTGGATATATGATTGGTCAAAAGGATAAAGGTCTTAATGCGATGTTTACCATGATGAATCTAGAGAGAATAGTTGTTGGAATTCAAGGATTAGGAATTTCTGAAATTGCTTATCAAAACTCTTTAGCTTATGCAAAGGAGCGAAAGCAGGGAAAAACTAACGACACTAAATCAACAAATGGTGCTGATTTCATTATAGAACATGCCGATATACGAAGATCTCTATTAAATATGAAATCTATTATTGAGGGAGAGAGAGCACTTTGTTTTTGGTTATCTCAACAAACAGAAGTAAGTCTTCATCATGCAGATGAAAAAATAAAGCAAGAAGCATCTGATTATGTTTCGTTAATGACACCAGTAGTAAAATCTCTTTTTACTGATTTGGCAGTTGAAATTACAAATGATGCTATGCAAATTCATGGCGGATATGGATATACAAAAGATCAGGGAATTGAACAGTTTTACAGAGATAATAGAATAACTCCTATTTATGAAGGAACAAATTCTGTCCAAGCTGCAGATTTAGTCTTTAGAAAACTATCTAATAGAAATGGCAATATCATCAACAGGTTTTTAGAGATGATTAAATTAGAGTGTCAGAGTGAAAATGAAAAAATTAAACCATTTACTAAAGAATTTAATTATTATCACGATCTCTTAAGCAAATTTAGTAACTGGATTGAAGATAAGAATAAAACAGAAAAAGATGATGTTAGTGCTGCTGCTAATGATTATTTAAGAACCCTAGGATATGTTTCAGTTGCATATGCTTGGATAAAAGTTTTAGAGGCTAGTTATAAAAATTTTGATGAAAATAAAGAATTTTATGAAGATAAAATAAGTACTGCTAAATTTTATTTTGAAAAAGTTTTACCAAGATCCGAACAACATTATAAAACAGCGATCTCCGGAAGTTCTAACATAATGAAATTTAAATTTAACTAATCATGAACAATTACGAAATAAATTTAGATAAAAATAAAGCTAATTATGTTCCTTTAACACCACTTACCTTTTTGCAAAGAGCTAAAGATATCTATCCAAATTATGAAGCAATTGTTTATGAGGATAGAAAATATACTTGGAGTGAAGTTTATAAAAGAGCCACAAAATTTGCTAGTGCATTAGAGAAATTAGGTGTTGGCAAGGGAGATACGGTTTCATTTTTAGCCTTTAATACGCCAGAAATTTTTGAGGCTCATTATTCTGTTCCTATGACAGGAGGTGTTCTGAACACAATAAATATTAGATTAGATGCAAATACAATAAGTTATATTTTAAACCACAGTGAAGCAAAAGTCTTGGTTGTTGATAGACAACTTCACCATGAGGTTAAAAAAGCATTAAGCAAAGTTGATAAAAAAATTACAATCATAGACATTCATGATAAATTTGCAGATCAGTCTAAGTTAGAAAAAATTGGAGAGTTAGAATATGAAAGTTTTTTGGCAACTGGAGACGACAATTATCAATTAAAAATGCCTGAAGATGAATGGCAATCTATTTCTTTAAGCTATACTTCTGGAACTACTGGAAACCCTAAAGGTGTTGTATATCATCATAGAGGGTCATATTTGATGGCTACTGGAAGTGCTGTAGCTTGGAACATGCCAAATAGACTTAATTTCTTAACGATTGTCCCAATGTTTCATTGTAATGGATGGTGTTATCCTTGGACAGTGCCAATGTTAAATGGCAGAACAATTTGTCTTAGAAATATAGATGTAAAAAAAATTTTTGAGTTAATTGATAAATATAAAGTTACTCATTTTGGAGGAGCTCCAATAGTTTTAAATATGATAACTGGAGCACCAGAAGCTGATAGAAAAAAACTTAATCACAAAGTTCATGTTTTAACTGCAGGTGCTCCGCCGCCTAGTATAATTTTTAAAAAAATGAAAGATTTAGGTTTTGAAGTAATGCATGTTTATGGATTAACAGAAACCTATGGACATGTAACTCAATGTGCATGGAATGATGAATGGAATGATTTTGATGAAGATAAGCAGAACGAAATTAAAGCAAGACAAGGCGTAAGATATCCAAATCTTGAAGGAGCAACTATTATGGATCCTGAAACCATGAAAGAAGTACCTAAAGATGGAAAAACTATTGGTGAAATTATGCTTAGAGGCAATGTGGTAATGAAAGGGTATTTTAAAGATAAAGAGGCAACAGAAAAAGCTATGGCAGGAGGGTGGTTTCACTCTGGAGATCTAGCAGTGATGCATCCCGATGGATATATTAAGATACAAGATAGATCAAAAGATATCATCATTTCAGGTGGAGAAAATATTTCCTCTATTGAAATTGAAAATACTTTGTCAAAACATCCTTCAGTTTCAATAGCAGCGGTTGTTGCAAAACCTGATGAAAAATGGGGTGAAGTACCTTGTGCATTTATTGAAATGGTTAAAGACAAACCTGTTACAGAAAAAGAATTGATAGATTTTTGTAGAGAAACTTTAGCAGGCTTTAAAGTTCCAAAAGAAGTGGTTTTTTGTGAATTACCTAAAACGTCTACTGGCAAAATTCAAAAATTTGAATTGAGAAAAAAATTTTAGGTGAAAATTGATAATCAAAATAGACAATAAAACAGTTTATGCGTCTGATGCTGGTCAGGGAGTTGATTTAAATAAAAAGACAATAGTTTTTTTACACGGGAGTGGGTTATCCCATATAGTTTGGTCTTTAGCAGAGCAATACTTCTCTAATAAAAATTTTAATGTACTTTCAATTGATTTGCCAGGACATGGAAACTCGGAAGGACCATGTCTTAAAAGTATTGAATTAATTGCTGATTGGTTAGAAAAAGTTTTTGATCAATTAAATTTAGGTAAAATAATACTAATTGGACACTCTCAAGGATGCTTAGAAGCACTAGAATACTCACACAAATATAAAAAAAGATTAGAAAAAATAATCTTTATTGGAGGCTCTTATAAAATGCCAGTCCACCAAGATTTAATTAGCTTAGCTGAAAGTGGAGATTCTGAAGCGGTAAAGTTAATGATGAAATGGGGTTATGAAGGTTCAAAAAAGTTTATAGGAGGAAATCCAATTGAAAGAATTATTCAATCTCCAAGAGATATAAAAGAAATTTTAGCAGTGGATTTAATTGCATGTAATAACTATCAAAATGGTAAAGTTGCAGCAGAAGATATTAGCTGTCCTAGTTTATTCATATTTGGTCAATTAGATAAAATGGTAAACATAGAAAAGGGAAAAAAATTTTCTCATATGGTAAAAAACTCAACACAACACATCATAAATTGTGGACATATGATTATGATTGAAAATGCTTTTGAAATGAGAGACAAGATTTCTGAATTTTTAAAATGACAAAAAATTATTCAATCGCAAAATCAAGACGTTTAAGAAGTACTCCATATACTTCAAGAATTGAAAAACAAGGTGTTACTGCCTACACAGTTTATAATCACATGTTGTTACCAGCTGCCTTTGGTTCTGTTGAAGATTCTTATCATCATCTAAAAAAGGATGTTCAAGTTTGGGATGTTGCAGCAGAAAGACAAGTTGAAATATCGGGAAAGGACTCTGCTAAACTTGTTCAATTAATGACCTGTAGAGATTTATCAAAATCTAAAGTTGGCAGGTGTTATTATTGCCCAATCATAGATGAGAATGGAAATTTAGTTAACGATCCAGTAATTTTGAAATTAAATGATGATCGTTGGTGGATATCTATTGCAGATTCTGATGTAATATTTTTTGCCAAAGGTTTGGCTGCAGGTAATAATTTTGATGTTAAAATTACTGAGCCTAATGTTGATATTATTGCAATCCAAGGTCCAAAGTCATTTAATTTGATGGAAAAAGTTTTTGGAAAAAAGATTTTAGATTTAAAATTTTTTGGTTTTGATTACTTTGATTTTAAAGGCATAAAACATCTTATTGCAAGATCTGGTTGGTCAAAACAAGGTGGATTCGAAGTTTATGTTGAAAATACTCAGTCTGGTTTAAATTTGTATGATCATCTATTTGAAGTTGGTGAAGAGTTTAATGTTAAACCAGGATGTCCGAATTTAATAGAAAGAATTGAAAGTGGGTTACTCTCATATGGGAATGACTTTGATAATAATGATAATCCATTTGAGTGTGGATTTGAAAAATATGTAAATTTAGAATCTGACATAACTTTTTTAGGTAAAGATAAATTAAAAATGTTAAAGTCTAATGGAATTTCAAAAAGATTAATGGGTGTGCAGATAGATAAAGAAAATATTAGCCTTTCTTCATCTGTTGAAATTATGAATGATAATAATGATATAATTGGGGATCTTAGATCTGCCTGTTATTCTCCGCACTTTAAAAAGGTTATAGGCATCGCAATGATTAAAGAACCAAATTGTAAGACTTCTACCAAAGGTACAATTAAAATTGATGATAAATCTTACAGTGTAAGCGTTTGCGAATTACCCTTCATTTAGTATAAGACTAGAATGAATATAGCTATAGTAGGTGCAACCGGTAATGTAGGAAGAAAAATTATAGAAGTTTTAGAGAAAAAAAATCTTTCTTTTGATAATTTATATCTAGTTGCATCATCCAAAAGTGCTGGAAGTAAAATTAAATTTAAAGATAAAGAATTAGAAGTTCATGATCTTGAGAAATTTGATTTCTCTAAAGCTAAAATAACTTTTTTTGCTGCAGGTGGAAAAATATCACAAAATTTTGCAATTAAAGCAGCTCAAAATTCAATTGTAATTGACAATTCAAGTTTTTACAGGATGGATCCTGATGTTCCATTGATTGTTCCTCAAGTTAATGCAGAAGATTTAAAGGATATAAAAAAAAATATAATTGCTAATCCAAATTGCTCAACAGCGCAATTGGTTATAGCATTAAAACCTTTGCACGATGCTTTTGTCATAAAAAGAGTAGTAACTTCAACTTATCAATCCGTTTCAGGAGGTGGAAAAGCACCAATGGACGAATTAATTGAACAAACAAAATTGTTTTTAAATAATCAAGAAATAAGATCTAAAAATTTTACAAAACAAATAGCATTTAATGCTATCCCACATATCGATGTATTTGCAGATGATGGTTACACAAAAGAAGAGCTTAAAATGACCAATGAAACAAAAAAAATTTTAGATAAGAATATTGAATTAACTGCAACTTGCGTTCGTCTTCCTGTTTTAGTTTCTCATTCAGAGTCGGTTAATATAGAATTTGAAAAGGCCTTTACAGTGGATAAGGTTAGACAGCTATTAGATAATGCAGATGGATGTAAAGTTATTGATGAGCGAAAAGATGGAGGTTATTCAACTCCAATAGAGGCTGCTGGCAAAGATGAAACTTTTGTTTCAAGAATTCGAGAGGACAAAACAGTTAATAATGGTCTAAATTTGTGGATTGTTTCAGATAATTTATTGAGAGGCGCGGCTTTGAATGCAGTAGAAATAGCTGAGACTTTGATTAAAAACAATTTCTATGGAAAATAATAATCCACTATCTCCTCATCTTCAGATCTATAGATGGCATATTTCATCATTAGTTTCTATTTCACATAGAATTACTGGAATAATAAATTTTGTAGCTTTTGTATTAATATGTTTGTGGGCATCTATGCTTTTATTGGGTGAGGCCAATTATGATTCAATAGAGTTTTTACTAAATTCAATAATTGGAAAATTTATTATTCTGGGATTAACTTGGTCTTTTAGTTTTCAAATTTTAAGTGAGATAAGACATTTGATTATGGATATGGGTTACGGATTTGAACTTAAAACCACAAGAATAACAGGACTGCTTGTTATTTTTGGTTCAATTTTTTTAACAATTATAATTTTTGTTTTAGGAAAAAATTTTATTTAATGAATACTTCTACAAAAAAATGGTTATTCATCAAAATTAGCTCTCTAATTTTAATTCCATTAATGATTTGGTTTATTTTAAATTTTGTATCAATTTACGATAAAAGTTTTAATGAAATCGTTGAATTTTTTTCGAATTCTACTTCAAAATTTTTATTTAGTTTATTTATAGTTTTTGGGTTCTTTTTTTCAGCTTTAACTATTAGTGAAGTTTTTGAAGATTATATTAGTCAAAAAAATCTCAAAAATGTCGCAAATAGACTGTTATATTTATCTGCTATAATAATTCCTTTAATAACAATAATATTATTATTTAACTTAAACTGATGAGTTCATACAAAATTATAGAACATGAATATGATGTAGTTGTGCTTGGCGCAGGTGGATCAGGACTTAGAGCGGCTGTTGGTTTGAGTGAAGCTGGTTTAAAAACAGCATGTATATCAAAAGTATTTCCAACAAGAAGTCACACATCAGCTGCACAAGGTGGAATTTCAGCTGCCCTTGGTAACATGGGAGAAGATGATTGGCGTTGGCATATGTATGACACTGTTAAAGGAGCTGATTGGCTTGGGGATCAGGACAGCATTGAATATTTGTGTAAAGAGGCACCAAAAGCTGTAATTGAATTAGAAAAGTATGGTGTACCATTTAGTAGAACTGATGATGGTAAAATATATCAAAGACCATTTGGCGGAATGACTAAAAATTATGGTAATGGAATTGTTCAAAGAACTTGTGCCGCTGCAGATAGAACAGGTCATGCAATTTTACATACGCTTTATGGTCAAGCGCTTAAACATAATACAGAATTTTTCATTGAGTATTTTGCTTTAGATTTATTAATGAAGAATGGAGAATGCAAAGGATTGATAGCGTGGAATTTAAATGATGGAACTATTCATAGATTTAGAGCCCATACAGTAATTATTGCTACTGGAGGATATGGAAAAGTTTATTATTCAGCAACATCTGCTCACACATGTACAGGAGATGGAAATGCGATGGTGCTCAGAGCCGGTCTACCATTACAAGATATGGAATTTGTTCAATTTCATCCAACAGGAATATACGGGCATGGCACATTAATTACAGAGGGTGCTAGAGGAGAAGGTGGTTATTTAACTAATTCTAAAGGCGAAAGATTTATGGAAAGATATGCTCCAAAAGCAAAAGATCTTGCCTCTAGAGATGTAGTAAGTAGATCAATGTCGATTGAAATCAATGAAGGTAGAGGTGTAGGTAAAGATGCAGATCATGTTCATTTAAATTTAAGTCATTTAGATAAAGATATTATAGAAAGTAGATTGCCAGGAATTACAGATGCAGCAAGATTATTTGCAGATGTGGATGTAACTAAAGAACCAATTCCAGTTGTACCTACAGTTCATTATAATATGGGAGGTATACCTACAAATTATAAAGCAGAAGTATTAACTGTTAATGGATCAGAAAAAACTGTGCCAGGTTTAATGGCAATTGGTGAAGCTGCATGTGTATCAGTACATGGAGCTAATAGATTAGGCTCTAATTCATTAATTGATTTAGTTGTTTTTGGAAGAGCGGCAGCAAAAAGAGCAAGTGAATTAGTCAAACCTGGAGCTCCTCATGAGGAAATTGGAGAGTCTGAAACTCAAAAATGTTTAGATAGATTTGATAAATTAAGAAATGCAAATGGAGAAAATAGTACTGCTGATTTAAGATTATCAATGCAAAAAACTATGCAATCAAAATGTGCAGTTTTTAGAACAGAAAAAACTTTAAAAGAAGGTGTTGAAGAAATTAAAAAAACCTATGATGGTATGGACTCTATTTCTGTTAAGGATAAATCTTTGATCTTCAATACTGATTTAGTAGAGACTTTAGAATTTGATAATTTGATTAGACAAGCTGTTGCAACAGTAGACTCTGCTTACAATAGAAAAGAGAGTAGAGGAGCTCATGCGAGAGAGGATTTTCCTAAAAGAGATGATGAGAAGTTTATGCAACATACACTTTCATGGTGTGATGGAAAAAATACTAAGATTACTTATAGACCAGTTCACAAATCTACTCTTACTAACGAAGTTCAGTATTTTCCACCTCAGGAAAGAGTTTACTAATGGTTCAATTAAATTTACCTGAAAATTCAAAAATAAAAAAAGGTAAATATTTCAAAGACAAGACTGGTTCAAAAAACATAAAAAAAGTAAATGTTTATAGATGGGACCCTTCAACTGGAGAAAATCCAAGAGTAGATACTTATGAGGTTGATATGGATAATTGCTCCTCAAAAGTTTTAGATGTTTTAAATAAGATTAAAAATGAAATAGATCCAACTTTAGCTTATAGACGATCATGTGCTCATGGTGTTTGTGGATCTTGTGCAATGAATATGGGTGGAAAAAATGGTTTAGCTTGTACTACACCTCATGCTGAAATAGATGGAGATCTCGATATTTATCCTCTGCCGCATTTAAAAGTTAAAAGAGATTTAATCGGTGATTTAGATGGGCTTTACAAACAATATAAGTCAATCGAGCCATGGCTAAAATCTAATTCAAAATCTGAAACAACAGAAATTTATCAATCTAAAGAAGATAGAGCTAAATTAGATGGTGCTTATGAATGTATAATGTGTGCATGCTGTTCAACATCATGCCCAAGTTATTGGTGGAATGGAGATAAATATTTAGGCCCTGCAGTTTTACTTCAAGCTTATAGATGGATA
Source organism: Candidatus Pelagibacter sp. HIMB1505 (assembly GCF_052047915.1). NCBI lineage: Bacteria > Pseudomonadati > Pseudomonadota > Alphaproteobacteria > Candidatus Pelagibacterales > Candidatus Pelagibacteraceae > Candidatus Pelagibacter > Candidatus Pelagibacter sp. HIMB1505. Next base: position 344,175 of record NZ_JBNAIR010000001.1, read on the forward strand.
ATGGATAGTAGAGATGAAGAAAAAAAAGCAAGATTAAAAAAAGTTGCTGATGAGTTAAAGTTATATAGATGTCATACAATATTAAATTGTACTAATGCTTGTCCAAAAGGTTTAAATCCTGCAAAAGCTATTGCTGAAATAAAAAAAATGTTAGCAACTGCTAATTTTTAACTAAAGCTTTTGTTAAATTTTTAGCCACGGAATTCATAATAGGATAAACTTTTTTTAAATCATCAATATTCTTTCTACTTTTAGCAGTATGAGTAGATAGACAAAAACAAAGCTCCCCTTTAGAATTTGTTATGGGCAAAGATATGCCTACCATACCATTAAACCACTCTTCATCATCAAAAGCATACCCTTGTTTTTTAATTTTTAATAACTCTTTTGTAAATTTTTTAATATCAGTAATTGTATTTTTGGCATTTTTTATTGGCTTGATGTTCTTAAAAATTTCTATTGCTTTATTTTTTTCTAAAAAAGATAAGTAAAGTTTTCCAGATGCAGATGCATGTAGAGGTAAATGATCACCAGCTTCAAAATTTAATTGCATTGGCCAATGAAATTCTATTCTATCAAAATATACTAACTTCGTACCTATTGGAACTGAAAGGCTGACTGTTTCTTTAATTTCGTTAGTTAGTTTCCTTAGATAAGACCTCCTGAGAGTAAAGTTGGGCTCATAAGGCAAACTATTAAGAATTATATCTCTGATTTTTGGTCCTGGAATATAATTTTTGTTATTTTTTGCAACTAAAAATCGTTCTTTACATAATGTTTCTAAATGTCTGTATACAGTTGGAAGTGGTATATCTAATTTGTGTGAAACTTTTTTAGCAGTAAAATTATCTGGATCTAAAATAACTTCCTCTAAAATATTTAATATTCTTTTAGGTGAAGTCCTAGTATTTATGTCTTTCATAAATATTTAACATTAGTTAAAACTTAAAATTTATTTAAGACAGAACAGGAATAGTAAACTCTGGACCACTATTATCTTCCGACCAAGTAACTGTTGCAGTTTTAAGTTTTGTGTAAAACCTCACACCTTCTGGACCATGAATAGAGTGATCTCCAAATAGAGATCGTTTCCATCCACCAAAGCTATGATAAGCAACTGGCACAGGGATAGGAACATTAACTCCAATCATCCCAATTTTAGCATTTTCGGTAAAATGTTTTGCAATCATTCCACTTTTTGTAAATACAGCTGCTCCATTGCCAAGCTCATGATCATTAACAAGCTTTAAAGCGTCTTCATATGTATCAGTGGTCATCATGCTGAGTACTGGACCAAAAATTTCTTCTTTGTAGATCTTCATATCTGGTTTTACATCTTCAAATATAGTTGGGCCTACAAAATATCCATTTTCATATCCTTGTAATTTCATATTTCTACCATCAGCAATAAGTTTAGCTCCTTCTTTTTCACCAATATCTATGTAACCCAGAACTTTTTCATAATGAGCTTTATTATTAAGAGGACCAAAGTCACTTTCTTTATCTGTGTATGGGCCAACTTTAAGTTTTGAAGTTTCTTCTAATAATTTTGTTTTTAAATTTTCGGCTGTTTTTTTTCCCACACATACTGCCACAGAGATAGCCATACATCTTTCACCAGCTGATCCAAATGCTGAACCGATTAATGCATCAGTTGTTTTATTAACATCAGCATCTGGCATGACTACCATATGATTTTTTGCTCCTCCAAGTGCCTGAACTCTTTTGTTATTTTTTGTACCAGTGTGATACACGTATTCTGCAATTGGAGTTGATCCAACAAAGCTAATTGCTTGAACATCTTTATTCTCCAATAAAGTATCAACAGCCTCTTTATCTCCATTAACAACATTTAATACACCTGCAGGTAATCCAGCTTCAATAGCTAACTCTGCAAGTCTAATAGGACAACTTGGATCTTTTTCAGATGGCTTAAGTACGAAAGTATTTCCACATGCAATTGCAACAGGATACATCCACATAGGCACCATTGCAGGAAAGTTGAAAGGTGTAATTCCTGCACAAACACCCAAAGGCTGTCTCATCGAATAAGAGTCAACATTAGTACCTACGCTTGAAGAATGATCTCCCTTTAATGAGTCTGTAATACCAGTTGCATATTCAACAACCTCTATTCCCCTTTGAACAGAACCTTTTGCATCAGGTATTGTTTTTCCATGCTCTTCGGAAACCATTGCAGCTAATTCTTCCATATTTTTCATTAATAGATCTTTGTATTTGGATAAGATCCTTGACCTATTAATAGGTGTCGTCTTAGACCATTTTATAAAAGCATTTTTTGAACTTTGTATTGCTAATTCAACTATAGATTTACTACCTAGCTCAACTTCACCAATTTTTTCTCCAATAGCTGGATTGAAAATTGGACCAGTTCTTGCTGTTTTGTCTGAATAAAGTTTTCCATCGATAAAGTGACTTATTTTTTTCATGTTTGATCTTTAATTAAAAAAATAAATTAATACTACAAGAAATTTACTTATGCAATTATTAAATAATTTAAATTATTGGTCAAAAAAACTATCTTCTTAAATGAGAAAAAAATTATCAATTTAACACTATATGGTTATTGACTCTTAATTACACTTAAGCTTAGATTGAGTTAAAATAATATTAAAAAGGATATTGTTTGAAAAAAAGAGAAAATGTTCGTGTTTGTGTGCCAAGATATTTGCAAATTGGCAGAGGTAGTTTAAGTGAACTACCAGAGATAATTAAAATCTTGGGATCTATTAAATCAGTATTAATAGTTACTGATAAACAGATGGTGTCATTTGGTTATGTAAAAAAACTTCAAGAAGTTTTGAATAAATCAGGTTTTGAATCAGATGTGTTTGATGAAACAGTGCCTGATCCAACAGATACAGTAGTTTTAAAAGGTATTAAGTTTTTAGAGAACTGCAAAAGTGATGCTGTAATAGGTTTTGGAGGAGGTAGTCCGATTGATACAGCTAAAGCCATTGCCGCTATGTCAATGCACAGTAAAAACATCCAGGATTACAAGCCACCTACAATGTTTGATAAAAAAGGTTTGCCTATCATTGCAATTCCAACAACAGCTGGAACAGGTTCTGAGGTAACTCATCATGCAGTAATTATTGATACAAATAATAATGAAAAGATTTCTTGTAGAGGTGAGGGTTTTGTACCTTCAGTTGCTATAGTGGACTATGATTTAACATTATCTAAACCAAGAAGACTAACAATTGACAGCGCTATAGATACATTAACCCATGGAATAGAAGCTTATGTAAGTAAAAAAGCTACACTTTTTTCTGATAGGATGGCACTTGATACAATAAGATTAGTAAGTGAAAATATTTACCAAGTAGATAAAAATCCTAAAGATCTTAAAGCAAGAGAAGGATTGATGTTGGCAGCAACATTAGGTGGGCTAGCTTTTTCTAATGCATCAATTTGTTTAGTTCATGGGATGAGCAGACCACTAGGAAGTAATTTTAAAGTTCCACATGGATTGAGTAATGCAATGTTGCTTCCGACCATCACAGAGTTTTCAATTAATGACGCAACATCAAGATATGCCGATTGTAGTCGAGCCGGTAATTTTGCACTTTCATCTGATAGCGATGAAGAGGCTTGCAAAAAATTAATCAAAGGTTTGTATAAAATTAATAAAGATTTTGAAGTACCATCAATATCAAGTTTTGGAATAGATAAAAAAATTTTTGAGGAAGAGTTGGAGAATATGGCTTCAGATGCAGAAAATTCAGGCGCTCCAAGCCTCAATCCAAAAGTGCCTTCTGTAAGCGAAATGATAGATCTTTACGGAAAAGCATGGAGTGCATTTTAATGAGCTGTAAAATGTACTTTTGTAATAGCATCAGCTTAAACTTAAATAAAAAAGAGAGGGTATAATGAAACAACTAATAAAAAAATCTATTAGTATTTTTGCTGTATTTTCATTGATGTTAACTTTCTCAGTACATCAAGTAAATGCTGCAGATAAAATTAGATGGAAAGTTCAATCTACTTTCAATACTGGATGGCCTGCGTTAGGAGATCCTGTTGCTAGATTGTCTGATACATTGAATAGGGCTACTGATGGAAGGATTCAACTTAAAGTTTATGAGCCTGGAAAGATACTTCCACCTTTAGAAATTTCACCATCAATTAGCAAAGGTGATTTACCTGCTGCCTATAATTATATGGCTTATGACCAAGGTAGAATTCCAGCAGCTGTATTGTTTGCTGCCGTACCATTTGGAATGGAGCCCTGGGAATATGCAGCTTGGTGGTTTGAAGGAGAAGGTTCAAAATTAGCTAACGAAATTTATAATAAACAAAATATTCAAGTTTTATTATGTAGCACAATTGGACCAGAAACTGCTGGTTGGTATAGAAACCCTATTACAAGCTTAGATGACCTTAAGGGTTTAAAAATACGTTTCTCAGGTTTGGGAGGCATGGTTTTAAATGAAATTGGTGCATCTGCTACGTTAATGGCTGGTGGAGAAATTTTTGCAGCTCTTGAGAAAGGTACTCTTGATGCAACAGAATATTCTATGCCTGCTATTGATGAAGTACTAGGATTTCATAAAATTACTAAATATAACTTGTTTCCTGGATGGCACCAAGTTTCAACATCAACTCATTTTATGATTAATTTAGATTTATGGAAAAAAATGGGAGCAGCTGATCAGGCTCTATTCGAAATGGCTTGTACAGCAGCAGCTATGAGAGCAATTACTACTGGTGAATATTTGCAAGGTAAACAAATTGAAAGTTTCCCTTCAAAAGGAGTAACAGCAGCAAGATTGCCTGATAGCGTGTTAAGAGAACTTCAAAAAGTTAGTGCGAGAGTTATGGACGAACAATCTGCAAAAGATGCTGACTTTAAAAAAGTATGGGAGTCTCAACAAGCTTTCATGAAAGAATATGATGTTTGGCAAAAATGGGGATATTTACCCAGAAACTTTTAGTATTTAATACTTAAAAAGTTGATTATAATAAAAGCGGTCGGTTATGCCGACTGCTTTTATTTTTTAAAAAATACTTATGTCCAAAAATTTTATTTCAGCTGAAAGCTCTTTAGATAAAAAGTTACAGCTTAGGCACACTCCAATTACAAAAAAAATTGACAATATAGTTTTACAGATAGGAGAAATCTTTAATTGGTTGTGGATTATATTAATTGCAGTCATTATTCTTAATGTAGTGTTAAGATATGTGTTTAAAAATGGCATGATTGAACTTGAAGAGCTTCAATGGCATCTTTATTGTATTGGATGGTTGGTCGGCTTGTCCTCAACATATATAGTAGACTCTCATGTAAGAGTTGATGTTTTAAGTGACAAATTAAATTATAGAAAAAAATTATGGTTTGAATTGTTTGGTATTTTGTTTTTATTTTTGCCTTTTGTAATACTTGTTCTTTATTATGCCGTTCCTTTTTTTGAATTATCATGGGTATCAAGTGAAAGATCAACATCTGCAAATGGTTTGCCCGCAAGATGGTTTGTAAAAGGCTTTTTGGTAATCAGTTTCTTCTTATTATTAATTTCTGGTTTTTCTAGAATTGTAAGAATAATAGAAACACTTAGGTTTGGATTAGGAGACAGAAGATGATTTCATTAGTTACAGAATACTTTTTAGCAATTGCCTTATTTTTTAGTTTTATAACGTTAATATTTTATGGATTTCCTGTTGCCTGGACTATGGGTGGATTGGGAGTTTTATTTATTTTTGTCTCAATGATTTCTGACAATCTTTTTGACACTTTTTATGGTGTCGATTTTGGATTTGCATCGATGGTTGTTTATAGACTTTACGGTGTTATGGCCAACTGGGTTTTGGTAGCCTTGCCAATGTTTATTTTTATGGGGATAATGATGGATAAGTCTGGCATAGCAGAAGACTTGATGACTGATCTTTCCAAGTTATTTGGTAAAACAAGAGGCGGACTTGCAATCTCAATTGTATTTATTGGAGTTTTGCTCGCTGCCTCTACAGGAATTATTGGTGCAGCTGTAGTATTATTAACAATTTTAGGTGTCCCTTTGATGTTAAAAAATAATTACAATCCAAATTTAGCATGCGGAGTAGTTTGTGCTACAGGAACCCTCGGGATTCTTATCCCTCCCAGCATTATGTTAGTGATTATGGGGGATCAAGTAAGAATATCAGTTGGTGATTTATTTATGGGGGCTGTATTTCCAGGATTGTTATTAGGATTATTATATACAATCTTTATTTTTGCTTATGCTTATGTAAATCCAAAAGCTGCTCCATTACCCAAAGATGCCGAACCAGTAGATTTAAAAATAGTTTTAAGAGTTTTAAAATCTATTATACCGCCAGCTTTATTAATTTTTGCTGTTCTAGGAAGTATATTTATGGGAATTGCTACACCAACAGAGGCTTCAGGCGTTGGAGCTTTGGGCGCATCCTTATTAGCAATAATTAGAGGTAGATTGTCATTTTCAGATTTAAAAATTGTAATTAGAAAAACAACCCATACAACCGCTTATATTTTTGCACTTTTTGTTGGAGCTACAATGTTTGCATTGATCTTAAGAGGCTTAGGTGGCGATGAGTTAATAGAGGGAGCTCTAAAAGCATTACCTTTTGGAACAAGTGGAGTAGTAATTGTAGTTTTGTTTGTTGCGTTTTTGCTAGGTTTCTTTTTAGATTGGATTGAGATTACATTAATAATCTTGCCATTTTTAGCACCTGTGATGGTGGATCTAGGAGTAGATATGGTTTGGTTTATTGTAATGTTTGCAGTGGTTTTGCAAACATCATTTATAACACCACCTGTAGGATTTGCATTGTTTTATATGAAAGGGGTTGCACCTCAAGGAATTACAATTTCAAATATTTATAAAGGAATAATTCCATTTGTTATTCTACAAGTGATAGCTGTTGCAATAGTATTTAATTTTCCAGAAATAGTTACTTGGTTACCAAAAGTAGCATATGGACCATAAAAGACATGAAGGCTTTTAATTATTTCTTATCAATACTCTTTACTTTCTTAGTAATAAATAATTTTGCATATGCAAAAAATGAAATTTCATTAAAAGAATTTTTAAATGAAAAAAATATTGAAAGTGAAAAAACACAAATTTACTTATTACAAAGATGCAGTTCTATATATGCTTTTGCGTCTGGCGTTTTAATGAAATCAGACTCATTACAATCTAAAAAATTAATTGAAATTTCAAACAACCTATTATTCAAATCTGTTGAACTAATGGTTATTGAGGAGCAAAAAAGTCTTGAAGTAAGTCAAAAACACTCAGAAGATATTAGAAAGAAACTGTTTAATAATTATATTGCTGATGGTAAGCAAAACTGGGAAAGAAATAAATCATATTTTAAAGGATCTTATATAGAAAATGATATGATTATATGCTCAAAGTTAATAGAAGATAAGTAAAGAAGTAACTTTTTTAATTGAATAATTTTAAAGTATCAATAAAAGATAACTTCATTCATGAAAAAAAAAATATCTTTAATAGGTGCTGGTCAAATAGGTGGAACTTTAGCGCATTTAATTGGGCTTAAAGAGCTAGCAGATGAAGTAGTATTATTTGATGTTGCAAGTGGAATAGCAAAAGGGAAAGCTCTTGATATAGCTCAATCTTCTCCTGTTGATGGCTTTCATGTGAGATTATCTGGTACTGATGATTATAAAGATATAAAAGATTCAGATGTTGTAATCATTACTGCAGGTGTTCCAAGAAAACCAGGAATGAGCAGAGATGATTTATTAGGAATAAATTTAAAAATTATTAAGCAAGTTGCTGAGGGAATAAAACAACATGCTCCAAATGCATTTGTAGTTTGTATCACAAATCCATTAGACGTGATGGTTATGGCTTTTCAAAAATATTCTGGTTTACCAGCAAATAAGGTTGTTGGTATGGCTGGTATATTAGATAGCTCAAGATTTAAATTATTTTTATCATTAGAATTTAATGTTCCGGTAAGAGATATTGAAGCTATGGTAATGGGTGGTCACGGTGATACTATGGTTCCACTTCCTGGTTTTACTAAAATTTCAGGTAAACCGTTATTAGATTTAGTAAAAGATGGAAAAATAACAGCAGAACGTGTTGAAGAAATCAACCAAAGAACCAGAGACGGTGGTGCTGAAATTGTAAAATATTTAGAAAAAGGTTCAGCTTTTTATGCACCAGCTGCAGCGGGTGTGGAAATGGCAGCAGCATACTTAAAAGATGAAAAGAAAATGGTTCCTTGTGCTGCTTACTTAAATGGAGAATATGGTATTAAGGATATTTATGCAGGTATTCCAATTATAATTGGAAAAGGTGGAGTAGAAAAAATTGAAGAAATTAATTTGAATGATAAAGAAAAATCTGAATTTTTAAAGTCAGTTGATGCAGTAAAAAAACTTTGGGAAGCAGCATCTAATATTGATCCTGATCTTGCTAAATAATGAATATCCATGAGCACCAGGCAAAAGGTATATTAAAACAATTTGGAGCTTTAGTTCCTCAAGGCGTTTACGCATTGACTGTTGAAGATTTGTTAGAAAAAGTCAAAACTTTAAATACAAGTAAGTATGTTTTAAAAGCACAAATTCATGCTGGTGGTAGAGGTAAGGCTGGTGGCGTAAAGATTTTAGACAACTTAGAAGATCTTGAAAAAGCAGCTAATGAATTGTTAGGAAAGACACTGGTTACACATCAAACTGGTCCTGAAGGAAGAGAAGTTAAGAGACTTTATGTTGAGGAGCCTTCAAATATAGATAAAGAGTTCTATCTTTCATGTTTAGTAGATCGAGCCAGTTCAAAAATAGCTTTTATATCGAGTGATCAAGGTGGAATGGATATCGAAGAGGTGGCTGCCAAAACTCCTGAAAAAATTATAACTACAAAAGTAGATCTAAAAGATGAAATTTCTAATGAAGACTGTGAAAGTATAATTAAGATCTTTAATCTAAACGATGACGCTCAAAAAGATGCAATTAGCTTAATAAAATCTATTTATAAGATGTTTATAAGTACTGACGCTAACATGGTTGAGGTAAACCCACTGATTTTAACTAAAGAAAATAAAATTATGTGTTTAGATGCTAAAGTTAATTTTGATGGCAATGCATTATTCAGACATCCAGAGATAACTGAGCTAAGAGATTTAAATGAAGAGGATCCATCAGAAATAGAGGCAAGTAAACATGATTTAGCATATATAAAATTAGATGGAAGTATTGGTTGCATGGTCAATGGTGCTGGTTTGGCGATGGCAACAATGGATATCATAAAATTATATGGTTCAGAACCTGCTAATTTTTTAGATGTTGGTGGTGGTGCATCAAAAGAAAAAGTTTCAGCAGCATTTAAAATTATTTTGTCAGATAAAAATGTTAAGGGAATTTTAATCAATATCTTTGGTGGCATAATGAGATGTGATGTCCTTGCACAAGGTGTAGTTGATGCAGCTAAAGAAATGAAAATTAGTGTACCTTTGGTTGTTAGACTTGCAGGAACTAACTTTAAAGAAGGAAAAGAAATTTTAGATAATTCAGGATTAAAATTGATATCAGCAGAAAATTTAGATGATGCAGCAAAAAAAATAGTTGAGGCAATTAAATAATGTCTGTTTTAGTGAATAAAAATACAAAAGTCATTTGCCAAGGGTTTACAGGAGCTCATGGAACTTTTCATTCCGAGCAAGCTATAAAATATGGAACTAATTTAGTTGGTGGTGTAACGCCAAAAAAAGGTGGTCAAGAACATTTAGGGAAGCCTGTTTTCAATACTGTAAAAGAAGCTAAAGATAAAGTTGGTGCAGACGCAACAATGATTTATGTTCCTGCTAAATTTGCAGCTGCTGCAATTATAGAAGCTATTGATGCTGATTTAGAATTAATCGTTTGTATTACTGAAGGAATACCAGTTCAAGATATGTTGAAGGTCAAACAAAAGTTACTTAAATCAAAAAGTAGATTGATTGGCCCTAACTGTCCTGGGATTATCACACCAGATGAATGTAAGATAGGCATCATGCCAGGCAGTATTCATAAAAAAGGTTCTGTGGGAATTGTTTCAAGATCAGGAACTTTGACTTATGAGGCTGTTGCTCAAACGACTGAAAATGGATTAGGACAATCTACCTGTATAGGAATAGGCGGTGATCCTATTAATGGTACAAATTTTATAGATTGTTTAGATCTTTTTTTAAATGATGAAGAAACTAAATCTATTTTAATGTTAGGTGAAATAGGAGGAACAGCAGAAGAAGAGGCTGCAGAATTTGTAAAAAATCATCAAATTAAAAAACCAATGGTTGGCTTCATTGCTGGTATTACGGCACCTCCAGGGAGAAGAATGGGTCATGCAGGTGCAATTATATCAGGTGGTAAAGGTGGAGCAGAAGATAAGATAAAAAAGATGGAAGACTGCGGTATAACAATGGCTAATTCACCATCTAAAATTGGTAAGACACTTTTTGATAAATTGTCTAATTGAAAATTAGCTTTTCAGTAATATACTGATTCAAATAAATGTCCCTGACAAAAAATCTTGATTTTGAAAAAACTTCTTTTTTAACAAAAACTAATAGTGCATTTCTTGAGCAGATGTACTTAAAGTATATCAATCAAGATCCAGATTTACCCTCCAGTTGGAAAATATATTTTGATGAGTTAGGCGATGAGCTAGATTTAGTTGCTAATGAAATCAAAGGGCCATCTTGGGCACCAATTAAAAAAAATATTAATATTATTGAAAAAAAACCAAAAAATGGTTCTTCATCAAATGTAGTTTTAAAAAAAACTAGTTCTAAAGATCAAATTCAGAACAATATAGATTCTATTAAAGCAGTAGAATTGATTAGAGCTTATAGACTTAGAGGACATTTGTTAGCTAAGTTAGATCCTTTAGGACTTAAAGAAACTGAGTATTTGGAAGAGCTACATCCTGAATTTTATGGTTTTAAAAAAAGCGATTATAAAAGAGAAATATTTTTAAATGGAGTTACAAATAAAAAATACTCTAATATATCTGAAATCTTAAACTTTTTAGATAAAACCTACTGTGGTTCAATTGGATATGAGTATATGCATATTTCAAATCATGAAGAGAGGGTTTGGCTTAGAAAAAGAATTGAAGGGAATGAAAATGAAATTCAATTTACAAAAAATGGAAAAGAAGCGATTTTAAATAAATTAATACAAGCCGAAGGATTTGAAAAATTTTTAGCTACAAAATACGTTGGAACCAAAAGATTTGGTTTAGATGGAGCCGAAAGTTTAATCCCAGCCTTAGAGCAAATCATTAAAATTGGTGGCCAATCTCAAATTAAAGAAGTTAAAATTGGTATGTCTCACAGAGGAAGATTGAATGTATTGGCTAATGTTCTTCAAAAATCTTATAAAAGAATCTTCAATGAATTTGCAGGTGAATTTCATTCAAGTTCTAATGAAGGAGCAGGTGATGTAAAATATCACCTAGGAGCCTCATCAAATAGAGAGTTTGATGGAAACCCTGTCCATGTTAGTTTGACTGACAATCCATCTCACTTGGAGGCAGTTAACCCAGTTGTTTTAGGTCAAACAAGAGCAAAACAGTTTTTCCATAAGGACATAGAGAGAAATAAAGTTATACCAATTTTAATTCATGGAGATGCAGCTTTTGCTGGCCAAGGAATTGTCGCAGAATGTTTTGCAATGTCAGGATTACCTGGACATAATACAGGTGGAACCATTCATATAATAGTGAATAATCAAATTGGTTTTACAACAAGCCCAAGATTTGCAAGATCTTCACCATATCCTTCTGATGTTGCCAAAATGGTAGAAGCACCAATATTACATGTAAATGGTGATGATCCAGAAGCAGTTGTGTATGCAACAAGGATTGCTACAGAATTTAGACTAAAATTTAATAGAGATGTTGTTGTAGATTTGATTTGTTACAGAAGATTTGGACATAATGAGGGAGATGAACCATCTTTTACTCAACCATTAATGTATAAAAAAATTAGATCCCATCCAACAACCGCAAAACTATATGGAGAAAAACTTACACAAGAACAGATATTTAGCGAAGAGACTTTAAAAGAAAAAATAAAATCTTTTAAAGATTTACTTGATGATCAATTCAAAAATGCAAAAGATTATAAACCTAAAATTGAATGGTTTGAAGGTACATGGTCAAGATATAAACCCGAGAAAGGTAAAGATAAAAGAGGTGTAACCGGTGTTGATAAAGATATGATCAAAAATATTTCAGATAAAATTAATGTAATACCATCTGAAATAAATCCTCATAAAACAATTTTAAAAGTTTTCGATCAAAGAAAAAAATCAATAGATACTGAGAAAAATATTGATTGGGCTACAGCAGAGTCTCTTGCTTTTGGTACGTTGTTGGAAGAAGGTTACCCAGTAAGATTGGTTGGACAAGATTCAGGAAGAGGTACATTTAGTCAAAGACATTCAGTAATAAGAAATCAATTAGATAACAGTAGATACATTCCATTAAATAATATTTCTGATAATCAAAAAAATTATGAAATTGTAGATAGTTTTTTATCTGAATTAGCAGTTCTTGGGTTTGAGTATGGCTACAGTTTAGTTGAACCTAATACCTTAACTTTATGGGAAGCACAGTTTGGAGATTTTGCTAATGGTGCTCAGGTAATTATTGATCAATTTATATCATCAGGTGAAAGAAAATGGTCTAGAGCATCAGGGATAGTTATGCTTTTACCTCATGGTTATGAAGGTCAAGGTCCTGAACATTCATCAGCAAGATTAGAGAGGTTTTTACAGCTATGCTCAAATGATAACATGCAAGTTATGAACTGCACTACACCTGCAAATTATTTTCATGCTCTAAGAAGACAGATGAAAAGAGATTTCAGAAAACCATTAATAATGATGACACCAAAATCATTATTAAGAAATAAATATTGTGTTTCTAATCTTGATGACTTTAGTAAAGATAATTCTTTTCATAGAGTGCTTTGGGATCATGCAATGGATCCTAAAGCTGATGGTTTTATCAAATTACAAAATAGTTCAAAAATAAGAAAAGTTATTTTATGCTCAGGTAAAGTTTATTTTGATTTATTAGAAGCTCGAGAAAAATTAAAAGTTGATGATGTAATTTTGTATAGAATTGAACAATTATATCCATTTCCTGCGAAAACATTAGTAAGTGAACTAAAGCCATACGCTCAATCAGCAACATTTCATTGGTGTCAAGAAGAACCAAAAAATATGGGTGCATGGTTCTCTGTTCGAGATTATATACAATGGACATTGGATAATATTAAGGCTAATAATAACCAAATTTCTTATATAGGAAGAAGTCCAGACGCATCACCAGCAACTGGTTATGCAAAGAGACATATTTCTCAACAACAAGAAATTATTAAAAAAGTATTTGAATGATAAATAATGAGTGAAAAAATTGTAGTTCCTGTCTTAGGTGAAAGTATTACAGAAGCAACAGTCTCGAAATGGTTAAAAAATGAAGGTGAAACAGTTGAAGCTGATGAACCAATTGTTGAATTAGAGACTGATAAGGTAAATTTAGAAGTTCCATCACCAATTAGTGGTGTCTTGTCAGAAATAAATTCTAAAGATGGGACAGTTGTTGAAGTTGGAGCATTGCTTGGATCTGTATCTGAAAATGGATCTGGAACAGTGAAAAAAGAAGTAATTAAAAAAATAGAACCAACAGCAACACCAGAAAATAATGTTGTGAATTTAGAAGTTCCAAAAAAAGAACCAAAGATTTTTGAGGAAAAAAAAGATCAAGAGAGTCCTGATGAAGCACCATTAATTTTAACAAAAGAAGTAAAAGAAAAAGAAGAAGTAAAACTTGAATCTGAGTCAGAAAATCAAACTTTATCTCCAGCAGTAAGAAAAATTGTTGCTGAAAAGAAAATCGACATTAATTCAGTTAAAGGCACTGGTAAAGATGGAAGAATATTAAAAGGCGATTTAATTAGTCTTATGGGAGCACAACCACAACCCTCTGAAAGAAAAGCTCAATACGGTCCTGAGGAAAAAATTAGGATGACTAGATTGAGACAAACAATTGCTAAAAGATTAAAACAAGCTCAAGAAAATGCAGCCTTGTTAACAACTTTTAATGAAGTTGACATGTCAAGCATTATGGAAATGAGAAAAGAAAACCAAGAGGATTTTCAAAGTAGATATGGAATAAAATTAGGCTTTATGTCTTTCTTTGTAAAAGCTTGCATAGTTGCACTAAAATCTTTTCCAGCTGTAAATGCGGAAATTGATGGAGAGGACATAATTTATAAAAATTACTATAATATTAGTTTTGCAGTCGGTACAGAAAAAGGTTTGGTTGTCCCAGTATTAAAAAATGCTGATGAACTATCATTTGCAGACATTGAAAAAAATATTAAAGAAATCTCAGAGAAAGCTAGAGATGGAAAATTAACAATCGAGGATCTTCAGGGCGGAACTTTTACAATCAGTAATGGTGGTGTTTATGGATCGATGTTATCGACACCAATTTTAAATCTTCCTCAATCTGGAGTTCTTGGGATGCATAATATTGTTGAAAGACCAGTGGTGGTTGATGGAGAAATTAAGATAAGACCAATTATGTATTTAGCTTTATCCTATGATCATAGAATTATAGATGGAAAAGAGTCTGTTTCATTTTTAAAAATGATTAAGGAAAATCTAGAAGACCCAAGAAGATTATTTTTAGATATTTAAATGTCAGAAAAATTTCAAGCAGTTGTAATTGGTGGTGGTCCGGGTGGCTACGTTTGTGCGATTAGATTGGCTCAATTAGGATTAAAAACTGCATGTATAGAGTCAAGAGGTTCATTAGGTGGTACTTGCCTGAATGTTGGATGTATACCCTCAAAGAGTTTATTAAACTTATCTGAAGAATTCCATAAAGTTAAAAATCTATCAAATAAAGGAATAGAAGTTGGTGAAGTAAAGCTAAATCTTAATAAAATGATGAAAAGTAAGGATAAAGCAGTAACTGTTTTGACAAAGGGAGTTGAGTTTTTATTAAAGAAAAACAAAGTTACATATTTCAAAGGTCATGGAAGCTTTAAATCAAAGAATGAAATCAATATAAAAGATGCAGATAACAAAGAGACAGTAATTGGTGCAGATAACATTATAATTGCTACAGGATCAGTACCTGTATCACTCCCAGGAATAGATTTTGACGAGAAAACAATTTTATCTTCTACCGGAGCTTTAAAAATAGAGCAGGTGCCAAAAAAAATGGTTGTAGTAGGCGGAGGATACATTGGATTAGAAATGGGATCAGTTTGGTCAAGATTAGGAGCTGAAGTTCATGTAGTAGAATTCTTAGAACACATCACGCCTGGCATGGATAGAGAGATTTCCCAAGAATTTATGAAAATTTTAAAAAAACAGGGAATAAAATTTCATATGCAGCATAAAGTTGAAGAGATTAAAAAAAATAGTGAGGGAGCAATTGTTTCAACTAGCGATAAAGATGGAAATAAAAAAGATTTTGATTGTGATGTAGTTTTAATTTCAGTTGGAAGAAAACCTAATACGGAAGGATTAAACATTGAAGCAGCTGGAGTTGAACTTGATGAAAAACATAGAGTTAAGACAGACAAAAATTTTAAGACTAATCAAAATAATATTTATGCTATTGGAGACGTAATCACTGGTCCTATGCTTGCACATAAAGCTGAGGATGAAGGAATAGCAGTTGCTGAAAATATTGCAGGTCAATCAGGCCATGTTAATTATGATACTATTCCTGGTGTTGTTTATACAACCCCAGAAGTTGCTTCAATTGGAAAAACAGAGGAACAGTTAAAAGAAAAAAATGTTGATTATAAAATTGGAAAATTTTCATTTATGGCAAACTCCAGAGCAAAAGCAATTGATGATGCAGAAGGATTTGTTAAAATTCTAGCTGATTCCAAAACAGATAAAGTTTTAGGTGCCCATTTAATTGGACCTCACGCAGGAGAATTAATAGCTGAAATTGGAGTAGCTATGGAATTTGGAGCAAGTTCTGAAGATATTGCAAGAACATGTCATGCACATCCTACATTTTCTGAAGCAGTTAAAGAAGCAGCTCTCTCAGTTGATAAAAGGGCAATACACTCTTAAAAAAATTTCATATTATCTAATATGAAATATCCGATTCTTTTACCTAATATATTTGATCATCCTTTTACTTATGAAAGTGATATTAAATTAAAGATAGGTGATTTTGTAATTGTACCGTTTGGAAAATCAAAAATTACTGGTGTGGTTTGGGATGAATTTGAAAAAAATGATAAAAAAACTTTTAAAATAAAAAAAGTTTTAAAAAAACTAGAAATATTAGCTTTAAAAAAAGATACAATTAATTTTTTAAATTGGTTTTCAAAATACAATCTAATTCCAAAAGGTATGGCGTTAAAGTTATCATTGTTAAGTAGTAACGCCGTAGAGAAACTATCTGATGAAAAATATAATGAATATTCTGCAAATATAAAAAATAATTCTTTTGAATTATCAAAAGATCAAAAAAGATCCTTAAAATTAATGACTAAATTTTCTGATAAATTTAGAGTTCATGTTTTGCAAGGCACAACAGGCTCAGGAAAAACTATTGTATATTTTGAAGCTTTAAAAGACTTTATAAATAGAGGTTTTCAAGGTTTAATTTTATTACCTGAAATTGGTTTAACTGGACAATTTGAACAAAAATTCTATGAATTTTTTGGGTTTAAACCTGCTGTATGGCATTCAGGAATTTCGAAGAAAAAAAAAGAAATCATATGGAGCGGTGTTAATGAGGGTAAGATCAATGTTATCATTGGAGCGAGATCATCGCTATTTTTACCTTTTAAGAAATTAGGCTTAATCATTGTTGATGAAGAACACGATCAATCTTACAAACAAGATGAAGGAGTTATTTACAATGCAAGAGACATGGCAATCGCTAGAGCATCATTTGAGAATATTCCTATAAATTTAATTACGGCTGTACCTTCAATTGAAACTTATGAAAATATTAAGAAAGGTAAATATTCAGTATCAAAACTTAATCAAAGGTATCAAGATGCTGCGTTACCTAATTATGAAATAATAAATTTGAATAACACCAAACTCGAAAAACAAACGTGGTTGTCAAAAGAAACTATAGAGAAAGCAAATGAACATTTAAAAAAAAATGATCAAGTTTTATTCTTTTTGAATAGGAGAGGTTTTTCACCACATGTGTTGTGTAAAAAATGTTTCAGTACTTACAACTGTCCAAATTGTTCAATTAATCTAGTTTACCATAAAAAAAAAGAAACTCTGCTTTGTCATTATTGTGGTTTTAAATCATCTTTGAATAGAGATTGCTCAAAAGAGGGAAAATGTGATTTTATTTTTAGTGGTCCAGGAGTTGAGAGAATATCAGAAGAAGTTAAAAAAAATTTTCCTAATAAGAAAGTAGAAATTTTTTCAAGTGACACAATGAATAAAAAAAACTCTTTTGATACATTAAATAAGATTATAAATAATGAGATTGAAATTCTGGTAGGAACACAACTCATATCCAAAGGTTTTCATTTTCCAAATTTAAACTGTATTATTGTAGTTGATATTGATTTAACAACACAAGGTCACGATTTAAGAGCAGCTGAAAAAAGTTTGCAACTATATCATCAGTTATCCGGTAGAGCCGGTAGGACTGGTAAACCAGCAACTGTATATTTTCAAACTTATAGTAAAAACACAAAAATGATCAGTGAAATTACTAATAGTAATCCAGATATATTTCTAGATAGAGAATTAGAAATTAGAAAAAAAAACAAATTACCTCCTTATGAAAGATTTATTTCGTTAATACTTACGGGAGAGAATGAGCAGAAATTAGAAAAGGATGCTTTTTATTTCAAAACTTTCTTGGAAGATAAAATTAATGCTAGAGTTCTCGGTCCTGTTAGTGCTCCAATTTTTAGACTTAAAAGGAAATTTAGGATCAGGCTGCTGATCCGAGGCTCTAAATCTTTGAAATTGCAAAGTTCTGTAAGTGAATTAATTGCAAAGTATAAATTTTCGAATGGAATAAAACTGACGGTTGATGTTGACCCTATAAACTTCAATTAAATAGCAAAAAAAAGCCTTTTTGCACCATTGTGTTACTTGAAGAGGTAAACTCTATGTGCTAATTAAAGCCAGTTTTTAAAGAACAATCAACACTAACTAAGAGATAAAATTGAGTAAAAACAAAGGATTTTCAAATACTTCTGCACAAAGATATTCTCTAGCTTTGTATGAGCTTTCTAATGAAGCTAACTCTATAGTTGATATTGAAAAACATTCTTTAGCAATTTTAAATTTAATTGAAAAAAATAAAGATTTTAATAACTTGATTAAAGATCCAACTGAAAATCAAGAAAATTTAATTTCTGTAATAAATAAAATTTCTGAAACCTTTAAAGTTAATGGTTTATTAAAAAATTTTATGACATTTTTAATAAAAAAAAGAAGATTTTTTTACTTAGAAAAAATTTTAAAAAGTTTTATTGAAATCTGCTCAGAAAAAAGAGGTGAGATTAAAGCTGAGATTCAATCCGCGAAAGAATTATCTAATGAAGAAATAAGTAAAATAACTGAAGAACTCTCGCAAAACTTCAGCTCTAAAATGAAATTAAACTACAAACATGACAAAAGTTTAATTGGAGGATTAATCGTCAAAATAGGTAGCACTATGGTTGATACTTCCATTAAAAATAAATTACAACAAATCGAAAATAGAATGATAGAGGCATAATATGGAAATAAATCCTTCAGAAGTAACAAAAATACTAAAAGAACAAATTAAAAATTTTGGAGATAAAGCAGAAATTTCTGAAGTTGGACAAGTATTATCAGTTGGAGATGGTATCGCTAGGATCTATGGATTAGATAATGTTCAAGCTGGAGAAATGGTTGAATTTGCTGATGGCTCTAAAGGTATGGCTTTAAACCTTGAAAGTGAAAATGTAGGTGTTGTAATTTTTGGTGACGATAGAAATGTTAAAGAAGGAGACGTAGTTAAAAGAACCGGAAATATTGTTGATACACCAGTTGGAAAAGAATTGCTTGGAAGAGTAGTTGATGGATTAGGTAACCCTATTGATGGAAAGGGTGCATTCGATAAAGGAATTAAAAAAAGTAGGGTAGAAGTAAAAGCTCCTGGAATAATTCCAAGACAATCAGTCAGTGAACCAATGCAGACAGGTTTAAAATCAATCGATAGTCTTGTACCAATTGGAAGAGGTCAAAGGGAATTGATTATTGGTGATAGACAAACAGGTAAAACTGCAGTTGCTATTGATGCAATAATTAACCAAAAAAAAATTAATGAGTCTGGTGATGAAAAACAAAAACTTTATTGTATTTATGTTGCCGTAGGTCAAAAAAGATCAACGGTAAGACAAATACAAAAAACTTTAGAAGAAGCTGGGGCTATGGAATATACAACTATAGTTGCTGCAACAGCATCTGACTCAGCTCCACTTCAATTTTTAGCTCCTTATACAGGATGTGCTATGGGAGAATTTTTCAGAGATAATGGCATGCATGCTTTAATAATTTATGATGATTTATCCAAGCAGGCTGTTGCATATAGACAGATGTCACTATTATTAAGAAGACCTCCAGGAAGGGAAGCATACCCAGGAGATGTATTTTATCTTCATAGTAGACTATTAGAAAGAGCAGCTAAATTGAGTGACGAACATGGTGGTGGTTCTCTTACTGCTTTACCTATCATTGAAACTCAAGGTGGAGACGTTTCTGCCTTCATACCCACAAACGTAATCTCTATTACGGATGGTCAAATTTTCTTAGAAACAGAGTTATTTAACCAAGGAATTAGACCGGCGATTAACGTGGGTTTATCGGTTTCAAGGGTTGGTTCAGCAGCACAAACAAAAGCTATGAAAAAGGTTTCTGGTTCAATGAAACTTGAATTAGCTCAATATAGAGAAATGGCAGCATTTGCTCAATTCGGATCAGATTTAGATGCTTCAACACAACAGCTTTTAAATCGAGGTTCAAAATTAACTGAACTTTTAAAACAAAAACAATATTCACCAATGACTGTTGCTGAGCAAGTAATTTCAGTTTTCTGTGGTGTAAAAGGATATCTTGATGATGTTGAATTAAAAGACATTGCAGATTTTGAGCACAAGATCATTGAGAAATGTAAATCTGATAAACCAGAGATTATTAATTCTATTTTAAGTTCAGGTAAACTTGAAGAGGATACTGAAAAAGAATTAGTAGAATTGATTAATCAATTAAAACAAAGCTTAAAATAAAAAAATAAATGGCAAGTTTAGACGATCTAAAAAAAAGAATAGCTAGTGTAAAATCTACACAGAAAATTACAAAAGCTATGAAAATGGTTGCTGCAGCAAAACTAAAGAGAGCTCAGGAAAGTGCAGAGAAAGGTCGTCCTTATTCTGAAAAAATGAATAATGTAATTTTAAATTTGTCAGGTGGTATTTCTGACAAAGAGAATGCTCCTAAGCTTTTATCTGGCACAGGAAATGACAAGGTTCATTTGTGTGTAGTTATGACATCAGATAGAGGATTGTGTGGAGGTTTTAATGCAAATATTATTAAAAAAGCTAAAGCTTATTTTTCAAAAATTTCTCAAGAAGGAAAAGAGTTAAAGATAATTACAGTTGGTTCTAAAGGAAACGATCAATTAAAAAGAGTGTATGGTGATAAAATAATTGAAAATATTTCATTTAAAACTTCAAAAAACACAAATTACTTTGATGCAGAAAAAGTTGGTAAATTAATCATTGAAAAATTTGAAAAAGAAGAATTTGATATTTGTACAATTTTTTACAATCAGTTTAAAAATGTAATAACCCAGATACCTCAAGCACAACAAATTATTCCTTTAAACACAGAAAATGATGAAAACAAAGACACAGAGGAAAGTTATGAATTTGAACCAGATGAAGATGAGATTTTAAATAATTTATTGCCAAAAAATATTTCAACACAAATATTTAAAGCAATGTTAGAAAATTCAGCTAGCGAACAAGGTGCAAGAATGAGTGCAATGGACAATGCTACCCGAAACGCAGGTGAAATGGTTGACAAGCTTACAATAGAGTATAATAGAAGCCGTCAAGCAGCAATTACTAAAGAACTAATAGAAATTATATCAGGAGCAGAGAGTTTATAATTATGAGCAAAGGAATAATCACACAAGTTATTGGAGCAGTAGTAGACGTTAAATTTGAGGGAGCTTTACCAGAAATTTTAACAGCTTTAGAATGTAAAAATGGAGATAACAGACTAGTTTTAGAGGTTGCCCAGCATTTAGGAGAATCTACCGTTAGAACCATTGCAATGGATGCTACTGAAGGATTGAAAAGAGGTGACGAGGTCACAAATACAAATGCTCCAATTCAAGTTCCAGTAGGTCCTGAAACACTAGGAAGAATTATAAATGTAATTGGTGAACCGATTGATGAAAGAGGTGATGTAAAAACAAAAGAAACTTGGCCAATTCACAGAGCTGCTCCAGAATTTAATGATCAATCTACTGAGACAGAAATTTTAGTTACTGGTATTAAAGTAATTGACCTATTAGCTCCATATGCAAAAGGTGGAAAAATTGGTCTGTTCGGTGGTGCAGGTGTAGGAAAAACCGTATTGATTATGGAATTAATTAACAACGTTGCAAAAGCACATGGTGGTTTTTCTGTTTTTGCTGGTGTTGGAGAGAGAACAAGAGAAGGAAATGATCTTTATCATGAAATGATAGACTCTGGGGTTATTAAAAAAGATGGCCCAGGTTCTAAAGCGGCCTTAGTTTATGGACAAATGAATGAACCTCCAGGAGCAAGGGCTAGAGTAGCACTTACTGGATTAACAGTTGCAGAATATTTTAGAGATCAAGAAGGTCAGGACGTACTATTCTTTGTGGATAATATCTTTAGATTTACACAAGCTGGTTCAGAGGTTTCTGCATTACTTGGAAGAATTCCATCAGCTGTTGGATATCAACCAACTCTAGCGACTGATATGGGTAATTTGCAAGAAAGAATTACTACAACGAATAAAGGATCAATTACATCAGTTCAGGCGATTTATGTTCCTGCCGATGACTTAACAGACCCTGCGCCTGCAACATCATTTGCACACCTTGATGCAACAACAGTTTTATCAAGACAAATTGCAGAAATTGGTATTTATCCAGCTGTAGACCCATTAGACTCTACTTCAAGAATTCTAGATCCTAGAATTGTTGGTGATGAGCACTACAGAGTAGCAAGAGAAGTACAAAAAGTGCTGCAAACTTATAAATCTTTACAAGATATTATTGCAATTCTTGGTATGGATGAATTATCAGAAGAAGATAAATTAGTTGTAGCAAGAGCAAGAAAAATCCAAAGATTTTTATCTCAACCATTCTTTGTAGCTGAGGTCTTTACAGGATCACCAGGTAAATTAGTTGATTTAGAATCAACAATTAAGGGGTTTGCTGCGATATGTGCAGGTGAATACGATCATTTACCTGAAGCAGCTTTTTATATGGTTGGTACTATTGAGGAAGCTGTAGAAAAAGCTGAAAAAATGGCTAAAGACGCTGCTGCTTAATGAGTGAAGAATTTAAAGTAGAAATAGTTAATCCAGAAAAATCTTTTTTTTCAAAAGAGGATGTAACAGAAGTTATTGTTCCAGCTTTTGAAGGTGAGATGGGAATTCTAAAAGACCATATTTCAATTATATCTTTTTTAAAACCTGGTATTATTACAATCTATTCAAAGTCTGGTGAAGAAAAATTCTTTGTTGAGGATGGGATAGTTGAATTTAAAAATAATAATCTATCAGTTTTAACTAGCTCTATTTTTAGTTTGAAAGATATTGATAAAAATAAAATTCAGGATTTAATAAAAGTTACTGAGCAAGAAGCTAATAAATCAGAGATAAGTGATCAAGCAAAATTCTTAGCAGACCAAAAAATTGATGTGCTAAGATCTATTAATTAATATTTTTTCAACTTTTTCTTGGACTTCTTTGTAGACATGAAGTTTAAAATCTACAACTAATTGAGTAATTTCTTTTAAATCGACCCATTTCCAATCCAAAAATTCAGGTTTTTTGGTTTGAATATTTATTTCACTGTCATTGCCGATATGTCTCATTAAAAACCATTTTTGAATTTGACCTTTATATTTTCCCTTCCAAATAATTCCCAATAAGCGGTCAGGAAGATTATAAGTTATAAAACCATCTAGTTCACTTATAAGCTCTACATTTTTTATACTAGTTTCTTCCTCTAATTCTCGATAAGCAGCAGTTAAATAATCCTCTCCATCATCAACGCCACCTTGAGGCATTTGCCAAAAATTTTTTGGATTATCAATTCTTTTTGCGACAAAAACTTTATCATCTTTATTAAGCACAACTATTCCAACACCACTTCTTAGTGGTAAATCTTTAAATTTTTCCTGCATTTTATCCTTTTAAAAGTTTAATAGCGTAGTTTAATTGATTGTCAGTTTCGGTTTTAATTCTAAATTCTTCACCTTCTTCATTAACTTCAATATCAGGACTTACACCCACTTCAGAAATAGATTTTCCAGATGGCAAATAATATTTGGCTACTGTTAGCCTAATAGCTCCTTTGTTTTTTAAAGGAATAATTGATTGAACAGAACCTTTTCCAAAACTGTTTTCACCTAAAATAATTGCTCTTTTGTGGTCCTTTAACGCTCCAGCAACTATCTCTGAAGCAGATGCTGAACCATAATTAATCAAAACTAATAATGTTTTTCCTTTTGTTAAATCACCTTTTTTTGCAAACCATTTTCTATTTTCAGAAGGTTGCCTACTTTTTGTTGATACAATTTCACCATTATCTAAAAAGAAATCCGAGATTTTAATTGCTTGAGATAATAATCCTCCAGGATTATTTCTTAAATCTAATATGTAAGCACTGATATCCTGATCTTTCTCTAATTCTTCAATTTTATCTTCTATTTGTTTACTACTATTTTCATTGAATGATGTAAGTCTAATGTAGCCAATATCTTTTTCAAGTAGATCAGTTTTTACAGATTGTATTTTTATAATTTCTCTAGTTATATTAAACGTTAAAGCCTTTTTTTCCCCTCTTCGTCTTACGGTTAATTCAATATTAGATCCAACAGGTCCTCGCATTAAATCTACAGCTTCACTTAGAGTTTTACCTTGTACTTGAGTGTCTTCAATTTTTACAATGTAATCTCCAGCTTTAATACCAGCTCTTGATGCAGGGGTGTCATCTATAGGAGAAATCACTTTTACAACACCAGCTTCCATACTTACTTCAATTCCAAGACCTCCAAATTCACCACTAGTCTCAGTTTGCATCTCATTAAATACTTCAGGAGGCATATAAGCCGAGTATGGGTCTAGTGACTGAAGCAAACCATTAATTGCAGAATCCATGCTGTCTGATTGATTTATTTCATCAACATATTCTTCATTAATTTTTTCAAGCACTTCACCAAATAAATCAATTTTTTTGTAAATATCATTTTCATTCGCAGAGGCGAAGTTTGGTAAAAAAAAACTATTTAAAAAAAAAATTGAAATTAGAAGATATTTCATATCATCACTTTTTCTTTTGGTATCAATTCTGACCAAATTTTTTCAAGTTCATAAAACTTTCTTTTTTCTGGGTGAAAAATATGGACTATTAGATCAATACCATCAACTAATTTCCATTCATTACTTTCTTTACCCTCAATTTTAGAATTTTTTAAACCATTATCTTTAAATTTTTCTAAAACTTGTTCTGATAAAGATTGAATATGTCTTGAAGAGGTTCCACTTGCAATAATCATATAATCAGCCATTGAACTTTTGTCTTTTAGGTCAATGCTTACAATGTCATGAGCTTTATTAATATCAAGGGTTTTAATAATAATATCTTTGAGATCTGAATTTTTATCCATTAATTAATTTGAGACTATCAAATTTTTCTTAATTGAGAAGATGAAATGTTGACTTTATCAAATTCAACAAATGTAACAGATTTATTAGATAAATTTTTATAAGTTTTAGAATTTAGAGAACTTTTTTTATAACCATGTCGATCAAAAACTATAAGTTTTGATTTTTTAAGAATATTTCTCCATTTGTGCCATTTATGAAAATTGATAAGATTATCAGCACCTATTAAAAAAAAAATTTCATATTTTCCAGTTTTATAAAAATAATCAATTAAGTCTGAAGTTTTATTTGATTTAATTATATCTTCAAAATATTTAATCTTTATAAACTTACTTTTACTAATTATTTTTTTACAAAAACTTATTCTTTTCTTAAGGTCATTTGAGGCTTTTTTCTTAAAAGGGTTTTGATTTGTTATTGCCCAAACGACAGACTTTAATTTAAATTTTTTTTTTGCCTCTTTTGAGATTGCTAAATGGCCTTTGTGTGCAGGATCAAATGAACCACCTAAAATTCCTATTTTGTTATTATTTATTTTCAATTTATTTTCTAATTCTTCCATTACTAGTGACTTGGTACTTGTAAGAGACTAACTGATCTAATCCTACTGGCCCCCTTGGTGGAAGTGTACTTGTGGATATTCCAACTTCACCACCAAACCCAAATTCTCCACCATCTGCAAATTGTGTAGATGTATTGTGCATCGATATAGAACTTTTTACCTGTTTTAAGAATTTTTTAGCTGATTTATTATTTTTTGTAACAATGGCATCGGTATGCATTGTGCCATATTTATTTATATGATTGATCGCTTCGTCAATATTTTTTACAGATTTTACAGATACAGTAGGTCCTAAGTATTCTGTTGACCAATCGCTTTCTTTAGCAATTTTAATTTTACCATTATAGAATTTATTAATATTTTTATCTCCAATTATTTTACAACCATTTTTTTCTAGATTAGATAAAATTGGATCACAAAATTTTTTGAGAATTTTTTGATGAATTAAGATTGTTTCTGTAGCACCACAGATAGCTGTATTTCTTAATTTTGCATTTAAAGTAATTTTTTTTGACATTGTTAAATCAGCTTGATCATCAATATATGTATGACATATGCCCTCTAAATGACCAATTACGGGTATCCTCGATAATTCTTGAACTTTTTTTACTAAACCTCTACCACCTCTTGGAATAACAACATCAATATAATTGATCATCTTAGTTAATAAAAAATCAACAGTTTTTCGATTTTTAGATTCTATGAACTGAACATAATTGCTATTAATTTTATTTTTTTGGAGTGCTTTTTTAAATAAATTGGTTAGTATTTTATTTGAGAAATATGCTTCAGATCCACCTTTTAAAATAACTGGATTACCTGATTTGAAACAGAGGGCAGCAACGTCAGAAGTTACATTAGGTCTACTTTCATAAATTACAGAAATTACCCCAATTGGAACGGTTTTTTTTTCAATTTTTAGGCCATTAGGTCTTTTCCATTTCTTTAAAGTTTGATCTACAGGGTCTTTAAAACTAATTATTGTTTTTATAGAATTTGTAATTTGTAAAAGTTTTTTATTGTCTAATAAAAGTCTTTTTACAAGATTATCCTTTAACTTGTTTTTATTAGCATTTTTTAAATCTTTTTTATTTTCTAAAATTATTTTTGAATGATTGTCTTTAATCAAAAAAATGTAATCTTTTAAAACTTGATTTTTTTTAAATGAGCTTACATTTTCAATTAAAGCTTTTTTTGCATTTTTTCCAAGACTAAATAAATAATTTCTCATTAAACTTCTACCATATCATCTTTATGAACTACTTCTGATTTTGTAATGTAACCTAAAATTTTTTCAATTTCTCTGGAATGGCATCCTAAAATTTTCTTTATTTCATCTGATGAAAAAGAACATAATCCTCTTGCACATTCTTTATTAGATTTATCTAGTATTCTTATATGATCTCCTTTTTTAAAATTTCCATTTACTTTTTTTATACCAGCAGCCAATAAACTCTTACTATCTTTTAAGGCTTTTTTTGCACCATCATCAATGATTAATTCACCTTTTGGAGATACAGAGCTAATAATCCATTTCTTCCTAGCATCTAATTTTGAAACTTTTGATTTAAATATTGTGTATTCATTTTTTTGTATAATTCTTTTTATTGGGTTTAAATATAAACCATTTGAAATGATCATATCACATCCAGATAGTTGACATATTTTAGCAGCTTCAATTTTTGTATTCATACCACCACTTCCAAACTCATTCATTCCTTTGAAATTTATGTCTTTTAAGTCTTTATTAAAGTTTTCAACTCTTTTAATTAATTTAGCGTCTTTAAATAGCTTTGGATTTTTTGAATACAAACCACTTACATCAGATAATAAAATTAATGTATCTGCATTGGTTATTTGAGCCACACGAGATGCAAGTCTATCATTATCTCCATACTTAATCTCAGAAGTTGCAATAGTATCGTTTTCATTAACTATTGGAATGAAATCTAAACCAAATAAGTTTTCAAAGGTTCTTTTAGCATTGAGAGACCTTCTTCTTTCCTCAGTATCTTCAAGTGTTAGCAAAATTTGGGAAATATTTAATTTATATTTTGAAAAAGTATCAGAGAATAAATTCATTAGCTCGATTTGACCAATAGAGGCTATAGCTTGACTTTTATCTAATTTTAAATTTTTCTTAATGAAGTTCATTTTAATGCAACCGAGAGCTATAGCGCCAGAACTTACGATGATAACTTTTTTATTTTTATCTCTTAAATCTTTTATATCTTTTGCAAAACTTGAAAGCCATTTTCTCTTAATCTTTTTATTTTCATCTACTAGTAGAGAAGAACCTATTTTTATTACAATAATTTTGGAATTTTTAAGAGACATACGAAATTAATTTTGCCTTGATCATAGAAACTGATTTTTTATCTAATGTAGAAAGTAATAAAATTTCACCATTAATTTTTTTTGAAAAATCAGCAACAATTTCTTTCACAAATTCCTCATCTACTAAATCAATTTTATTTAAAACAATTAGTTCTTTTTTCTTAATAAGCTCTGGACTGTATCTAGAGAGCTCATTTTTAACCTGCTTGTAGGCTTTTTCAATATCATCACCCGTAATATCGATTAAATGTAAAATTGTTTTACATCTTTCGATATGTTTTAAAAATTGAACACCTAATCCTACTCCTTGATGTGCTCCTTCTATTAAACCTGGGATATCTGCAATTGTAACTTCTTTATCATCATATGTTGCCACACCTAGATTTGGGTTCAAAGTTGTAAATTGATAATTCGCAATTTTTGGAGTTGCATTTGTAACTGCAGCTAACAAACTAGATTTCCCTGCATTTGGTAGTCCAATAATTCCTATATCTGCAATTGTTTTTAATTGAAGCCAAATTGTAAATTCTTCACCAACAGTTCCTTTGGTAAATTTTTTTGGTGCCCTATTTGTAGAACTTTTAAATCTTGTGTTGCCTAAACCGCCTTTACCACCAGCTGCAGCAACAAATTCTTCACCTGGTTTTGTAAAATCAAAAATTAAAGTTTTATTATCTTCTTCGAAAACTTGAGTGCCAAGAGGAACTTTTAAAATTAAATCTTCACCACTTTTTCCAGTTCGATTCTGGCCCATTCCATTTTCACCTCTTTCAGCTTTATGATGTTGCTGATACCTGTAATCAATTAGTGTGTTTAAATTTTGCTCAGATTTTAAAATTACAGAACCACCCTTACCACCATCTCCACCATCTGGTCCTCCATATTCTATAAATTTTTCTCTTCTAAAACTTGGTGATCCATCTCCACCATTGCCAGCTTTAACGTATATTTTTACTTGATCTAGGAATTTCATAATACAACATCAATTTTAGTTGTACTATTAATTGGGTTTTACTGAAACGAAAGTTCTATCTGCTTTAGATTTTTTGAAAACTACTTTCCCTTTAATAACTGAAAAAATTGAATGATCTTTACCCATTCCAACATTCTCGCCAGGGAAAATTTTTGTTCCTCTTTGTCGGACTATTATATTTCCAGGTATAACAGTTTCACCACCGTATTTTTTTACACCAAGTCTTCTACCGGCACTATCTCGTCCGTTTCTCGATGATCCACCTGCTTTTTTTGTTGCCATAATTTACCTAATTATTTTTTTTCTTCTTTAACAGCTGTTTCTGCTTTTTTTTCAGTTACAACTTTCTTTTCAGCTTCAGATAGTACTTTACCATCTTTTGAAAAAATTTTGTTTATTCTTATCATAGAATATTCTTGTCTATGACCATTTTTTCTTCTTGAGTTATGTCTTCTTCTTTTTTTAAAAATTAAAACTGTTCTATTTTTTCCATTTTTAACTAATTCAGCTTCAACTTTTGCTCCTGTAACCGTTGGTGCACCAACCTCAATCACTTTATCATCTCCGTAAGCGAGTATTTCTTTAAATTCGATTTTTGTTTCAGGTTTAGAATCTGGCAATTTTTCTATTTTTAGAATTTCTCCAGATTTGACTTTATACTGTTTACCACCTGTTTGTATAACTGCGTATGACATAGTATTTATTGTTAAATTTTGTTAGCGCAATATAGACCGAGCCTCTTATTAGTCAAGCTCAATAAGCTAAAAATTATCCTTTAAATCTCTTAGTTTTGAGAAACTTTTAACATCATTGGCTCTTAAAAATATATTACAATCAAGCTCATCTTTTATAGTGCTTGGCAAAGTTGGATTACCTTGGCTTAGGTTTTTTTTAATTTCTAAAATTTTATTTATTAACATTTTATTCTGAGGATCATATTGCAAACAAAACTTTGAGTTTTGAAGAGTATATTCATGACCACAATATATTTTGGTATCCAAAGGGAACTTCTTGAATAGACTAAGCGACTTAAACATCTGAGAGTATGTTCCTTCAAAAATTTTTCCACAACCTAGCGAAAATAAAGTGTCACCAGTAAATAATATTTTTTCATTAAAAAAGTGATAACAAATATGCCCCGTTGTATGACCGGGTATGTGAAAAATTTTTGTTTCAAAATTATCTTTTTTCCAAACTTCTTGATCTTTTAACAAAATGTCAATTTCAGGAATTCTATCTTTATCATTCTCAAAGCCTAAAATTTTTGAATTATAAAACTTTTTTATTTCTTTATTTCCACCAACATGATCATAATGGTGATGAGTATTTAAAATATATTTTATTTTAATTTTATTCTCTTCACAAAAATTAATTACAGGATCTGCCTCACTGGGATCAACTACACATGCTTCATTAGTTTTTTGATCAATAATTAAATAACTATAATTATCTTGTAGACATCTTACAATTTCAATCTTCATAGATTTATTTTTCTATCAAAAATATTCCTAACTCTGAAAATAGATTTTTAAAAAATAGATTAGATCTATCTATTTTTGTCATATTTCTATCATTTAAGGCAATTGATTTAAAAATTTTAAAATTCATTATATTTGAAAATCTTACAAAATCTTTAATAGTGCACATATGTAAATTAGGTGTGTTGTACCATTCATCTGGAAGTGCTTTTGTAACAGGCATAGTCCCTTTTAATAAAAGATGCAATCTCACTTTCCAAAATCCAAAATTAGGAATTGTGACTATTGCCCTTTTTCCAACTCTTAAAAGTTCATTTATTACTTTCTCAGGATTTACAAATGCTTGTAATGTTTGACTTAAAACAACATAATCGAAAGAGTTGTTAGGAAATTGTTTTAAATCTATTTCAGCATTTCCTTCGATTACTGTTAATCCTTTTGAAATACATATTTGAACTTTATCTTTTGAAATCTCTAACCCTCTAACATCAACATTTTTTTCTTTTTTTAAGTATTCAATTAAAACACCATCCCCACAACCAACATCAAGCACTCTTGTGTTATTTTCAATATTGTCAGCAATGATTTTAAATTCTTGTTTCATTCTATTTATAAGATTTATCTAAAAAGTTTTTAAGAGCACTTAAAAAATCAGGCACATCAAGCAAAAATGAGTCGTGTCCTTTATCAGAGTCTATCTCAACAAATCCAACATCAGCCCCTATAGCATTTAGCGCTATAACAATTTCTTTATTTTCTTGAGTTGGATAAAGCCAATCTGAAGTAAAAGAAATTATAAAAAATTTAGTCTTTGTGTTGGCAAAGGCTTCAGATAAATTTCCATTAAATTTTTTTGCTAGATCAAAATAATCCATTGCTCTAGTAATATAAAGATAACTATTAGCATCAAATCTATCTACAAAAACTGATCCTTGATATCTCAAATAACTCTCAATTTGGAAATCAGCATCAAAACCAAATTTTAAATCATCTCTTTCCTGAAGCTTTCTACCAAATTTTTCTTGCAATCCTTTTTTAGATAAATAAGTAATATGAGCTGCCATTCTAGCAACAGATAACCCTTTGCTAGGATTTATATTTTGATTTGAGTAATCACCATTTTTCCAATTCAAGTCTGCGGTGATTGCCTGTCTACCTAACTCGTTAAAAGCAATATTTTGAGCAGAGTGACTAGATGTACAAGCAATTGGTATTGCAGTTAATGCCTTTTCTGGAAAATTACTTACAAACTGCAAAACTTGCATTCCACCCATTGATCCACCAACAACAGAAAAAAGTTTCGTTATATTAAAATAATCAAGTAAATTTATTTGTGCGTTTACCATGTCATTAATTGTAATAACTGGAAAATCAGTACCTATAATCTTATTAGTTGAAGGATCTTTAAAACTGGGTCCGTAGGAACCCATACATCCACCAATAACATTTGCGCATATTACAAAAAACTTATTAGTGTCCAATGCTTTATTAGGTCCAACAGCATAAGACCACCAACCTTCTTTATTGGTTATAGGATTAATCCCAGTTACAAATTGATCACCTGTTAATGCGTGGAATACCAATATAGCATTATCTTTTTTTTCATTTAATTCACCGTAGGTTTCATATGCAATTGGAAAATTCTCAATAGTTCTACCGCAGTCTAATTTTAATGGTTCTTTTACTAATAATGTCTTTAAATTTTTCATAATTTTGTTACTGACGGGGTGAATTGTGAGAAAAAAACTTGTTTAGCGGTTTTTTTAAAGCGCTCGCAATTCAGTTAAATCAGCGCAAAAAATTTGTACTAGAAGAGACAGATATTGTCAATTTTATAAAAAAATAAACTAATTCAGTATAAATATTTAACTATTTTAATTATAAGGAATTAAATATTAGAAACATGACAATACCTGCTTTTAAAAAAATAGATATTCAGGCATATAAGCCAGGAAAGTCAAATGTCAGAAAATTAAAAAAAATCATAAAGCTTTCAGCAAATGAGTCTGCACTTGGTGTAAGTAGCAAAGTTAAAAAGGTTTTGTCTGATAAAAATTTAAACATTTTTAGATATCCTGACAGCAAATCCAATAATTTAAGACAAGAATTAGCGAGAAAATTTAATTGCAATATTGATAAAATAATTTGTGGCGCAGGCTCTGATGAGGTAATCCAAATGCTTTGTCAGCTATATCTAAGACCTAATGATGAAGTAGTTGTACCAAAGTATAGCTTTTTGATGTACAGGATTTATTCAAAAATTGTGGGTGCTAAAGTAAGGTTTGCAAAAGAAGATAATTTTAAAATTTCAACCAAAGAAATTTTAAAAAATATTACTAGTAAAACCAAAATTGTATTTCTGGCAAATCCAAATAATCCAACAGGTACATACTTAACTAAAAAAGAACTCTTAAATTTAAGAAAAAAATTAAATAAGAATATTTTACTAGTTGTTGATGATGCATATTGTGAATACATGGTTAATAAAGATTATTCTTCTGGATTAAAGCTTTTTAAAAATTTAGATAATGTCTTTATTTTAAGAACTTTCTCTAAAATATATGGTCTTTCAGCTTTAAGAATTGGTTGGGGATATGGAGCAAAAAAAATTGTTGATGAGCTTAATAAAATTAAGCCTCCGTTTAACGTTAACAAAATAGCTCAATTAGCTGCTGTAGAAGCTTTAAAAGATACAGGCTTTATTAAGAGATCAATTAAACACAATTTATTTTATGCGAAAAAGATAAAACTTTTTTTAGAAAAGTATAAAATATATTCTAACGCAGTGACTGCTAATTTTCTGTTTTTAGATTTTTCTAAGGCAAAAATAAAAGCTAAACAATTTTATAACAGGTTAAAAAATAAAGGTATTATTTTACGATCGACTGACGAAGGATATGATATTGAAAATAAATTACGTTTAACTATTGGATCGAAATTAGATAACTTAAAATTTATAAGTATTGCAAAAAGAATTTTAGACAAATGAAAAATATTCTATTAATTGGATGTGGTTTGCTCGGATCCTCTCTATTGAGAAAAATTAATCAAAAAAAAATTGCAAAAAAAGTTTTTATTTTTGAAAAATCTAAAAAACATGTATCTCAAATAAAAAAATTAAGTGTTGGTGGAACTATAATTTCAAACTTTGCAGAGGGGGTAAAAAAATCTGATTTGATAATTTTATGCACACCAATGAGTTCTTATAAAGATCTAATATTAAAAATGAATAAGCATTTGACATCCAAGCATATTATTACAGATGTGGGGTCTTCTAAAAAAGAGTCATTCAAAATTATAAATAAACATCTTAAAAAGAATATTTTCTGGACTTCAAGTCACCCCATAGCTGGGTCAGAAGTAAGCGGACCAAAACATGGTAAAGAAAATTTATTTGAAAATAAGTGGTGTGTACTAATAAAAGAAAAAGATACTAATCTTAAGCATCTTTCTGAGCTTAAAAAATTTTGGAAAAAAATTGGCTCTAAATTAGTTGAGATGAGTATTGATAAGCATGACAGAATTTTTTCTATCACGAGCCACTTACCGCATTTAATAGCATACAATCTGGTTAAATCTGCTCAAGATTTTGAAAAACAAGAAAAATACGATCTTATAAAATATAGTGCTGGAGGTTTAAGAGATTTTTCAAGAATTGCCGCTTCTAATGAAATTATGTGGCGAGATATTTTTTTTAATAATAAAAAAAATATCTCTAAAGCAATTGATCTTTTTATAAAAAATCTAAATTCTTTTAAAAAAGATATTAATACTAAAAATAATAGATCAATTCTCAACAAATTAATAAATACCAAAAAAGTAAGAACAAAAATTATAAAATTAAAACAGGATATTGATAAACCTGATTTTGGAAGAAATTAATAATTTTTAATATTACTTATTTTTTTAATTTTAAGATTTGCAGTTCTATGAATGAGGTTAATGGTTTCTTTGATACCCATAATTAATACTTTTTTTCTAGGTCCATATGCGTGAATAAATTTTGATTTATTTATACACAAGCCAACATGGCCTTTCCAAAAAATAATATCACCAGCTTGAAATTCTTTAATTGTTTTTTTCTTACAATATCTAATTTGATCTTTTGTATCTCGAGGAAAAAAAACTCCATTAAATTTAAAAAAAATTTGAATTAAAGCTGAACAGTCAATACCATTTACACTTTTTCCACCCCAAAGATATTTTGTATTTAAAAAAATTTTAAAAATTTTTTTATAATTCTTATCTGTATATTTGATTGATTTTAAATTTTTCCGATTGACCCATTTGTTATTCCCAAACCTAATATAATTTTTTTTATTTTCAAAATTAGTAATTGAACTAGAAAAATATAAATGATCGTTTGTTTTAATAAATTTATTATTAATTTTTTTGAACACAGGACTCTTTGAAGAAAAAACTTTAAAATCAGGATTATGTATTTTTATAAATTTACTTTTTTTTATAAAACCAATGTAATTATCAAAACTAGTTTTAATTTTTACCCAATTTTTATTTTTAGAAAGTATTTTAAATTTTTCTCCAAATAAAATCTGAGACGTAACTTCAGATTTTGTTGAAGTTTTAGAATAAATATTTCCAATTGATTTATTATAAAAATTATTCATCAACTATTTTTAACTTTTTCCTCATTGACCAAAGTATTAGTAGGGAAGGGATAACCATTAAAGCTGTTAAGATAAAAAATAAACCCCAGTTTCCATTTAACCAATCAACAAGTGCTCCAGAAGAAGAAGCTAATGTCGTTCTGCCAGCAGTACCAATAGAAGCAAGTAAAGCATATTGAGTAGCCGTATAAGCTCTATCAACCAATAAAGATATAAAAGCAACAAAAGCAACTGTTGCAAACGCAGCAGCTATATCGTCAAATATTACTGCTATTGCAAAAAGTAATTCAGACTTTTCACTCCATGCTAAAACGCTAAAAAGTATGTTGGTTGTAGCCATAATAATACCAGCTAAAAACATAGCTTTTAAAACTCCTGATCTAATAACAAAAAGTCCACCAAGCAAAGTAAACACTACTGTTGTAATCCAACCTAATGTTTTTGAGTAAATTGCAATATCTGATTTACTAAACCCAATTTCTTTATAAAAAATTATAGACATCCTACCAAGAAATGCCTCTCCAACTTTAAAGAGAAAAACAAAGCCAAGTATTCCTAAAGCAATTGAAAAACCATTTTTTTTGAAAAAACTTATTATTGGGCCACTAATAGTACCACTAATCCACACAGCAAATTTAGAAAAAAAATTATTATCACCCAGCTTATCTGAGATAAGTTTATCGTTTAAAGCTTGTCTTTTTATTCTCTCTTCTGAGTTTTTTTCAGTTACGAACATTAGTCCGATATTCATTAAGATAATTAATACTCCAAGTATTAAGAATGTAAGTTGCCAATAGTTTTCAATTCCTAAACTTTGAAGATAGTCTGCAGAAAATAAAGCAATTACTCCTCCAAGTTTATAACCACTCCACCAACCAACAACTGCCATTGCAGCTCCAGCAGCCATAGATTTTCCCTCATTTTCACCTATTTGTTCGATCCGTAAAGCGTCCACAGTTATATCTTGTGTCGCTGATGCTATTGCAATTAATAGACCAACACTTATCACTAGTGCTAAATTTTCAGTAGGGTCTATTAAACTCCATAAGGCAAGTGAGCTTAAAATAATCAATTGCATCAAAACAATCCATCCACGTCTATGACCAATTTTTTTTGTTAAATAAGGAATTTGAATTCGATCAACTAAAGGTGCCCATAAATAATTAAAAGCATAAACAGCAAAAATTAACCCAGCCCAACCCACTGTAGATCTACTTAAACCATCTTCTTTTAACCATAGGCTAAGGCTACTTCCTATAAGAACCCATGGAAAACCTGATATTGAGCCCAGTAAAAGAATTTTGAACATTCTCTGATCAAAATAAATTGAAAATGTTTCTGACAATGATTGTTTTTTAATCTCAATCATAATTAGTTACGCCAAAATGAAGGAAGAAATAATACCAATATTGCAAACAGCTCAAGTCTACCAAGTATCATCCCTAATGTTAAAATCCATTTAGAAATATCAGGTAGAGTTGAGAAGTCTCCATTTGGACCAATTATTGATCCAAGTCCTGGACCTACATTGGATATTGATGTTGCGGCTCCTGATATTGAGGTAATGAAATCTAATCCAGTTAAAGACAATAAAGCAGTTAAAATGAAAAAAATAACCAAGTACATATAAATAAAAGAGATAATTGATGATATGAACTTGTTATCAATAGGATTTTGATCATATTTTAGGACAAAAACACCTTTTGGATAAATTATTTTCTTAAGTTGATTTACAACAAATAGATATAGTATTTGAATTCTAAATATTTTAACACCACAAGTTGTTGATCCAGCACATCCACCAATAAACATTAAGCCTAAAAAAAGTATTAGCGTGAAGCTTCCCCATGTATCAAACTCAGCATTTACATAGCCTGTACCCGTTAGTATTGAAATTATATTAAAAAATATAGATCTAAGATTTAGATCTGCAGATCCAGTTATAAGAAGATATATTGATAGTATTATTATACTTACAATAATTATCTTAAAAAAAGTTTTAACTTGAACGTCATTAAATATTATTTTTCTATCTCCACTGATGAATTTAATATAAGCAATAAATGGTAAGCTACCTAAGATAATGAAAATCATTGCAGAAATTTCAATTGAAACACTATCAAAAAATCCAATAGATTCATTATAATTAGAGAAACCTCCAGTTGCTATTGTGGTCATTGAATGCGTTAAGCTGTCAAAAAAACTCATGCCAAAAATTTTATAAGTTAATCCACATAACAAAGTTAATAATGTGTAAATATAAATTAGTCTAAGAGCTATTTCTTTAGACTTTGGTAATATCTTTTCTGATGAGTCGTTATTAGAAATTTTAAAAAGTTGCATTCCACCAACATTCATTATTGGCATTAAAGTTATTGCCATAATAATTATTCCAATTCCACCTAACCATTGAAGAATTGCCCTCCATAATAATATACCTTTAGGCATTTCATCTAGATTTGAAATAATTGTAGATCCTGTTGTTGTAATTCCAGACATACTCTCAAAAAAAGCATTTACGAATGAAAAATTTAAATCAGAAAAGATAAATGGTAATGAACCAAATATTGCAATACTTAACCAAGAGAGAGCTGTAAGAAGAAAAGCTTGTTGTAGAGTTATTTTTTTATCATGGTCTAAATTTGACAAAAAAAATAATGTACCAAAAATTATTGTAACAAGAGAGGCTCCAAAAAAAGATGAGTCTATTTCAGAATAAATAAACTGAAAAATTATTGGAATAAACATGAATACACCTAAAATTATTTGTAAAATACCAAGTGTAAAAAAAACTGTTTTATAATTAGACATTTTGAGAGAACATTATTTTATGGTAAATAAATTTCAACACTATAAGAATTGGCAAATTCATTATAATAAAAAGTGTAATTCATGATAAAAAAAGAAAACCTAGATAAAACTAATGCTTGGCCATTCGTTGAAGCTAAAAAAATGCTTCGTGAAAGAAAATCATTAATTGAAAAAAAAGGTAAAATTACACTTCAAACAGGTTATGGCCCAAGTGGGTTACCACATATCGGAACGTTTGGAGAAGTTGCCAGAACTTCTATGATGGTTAATGCTTTAAAGCAATTAACTGACTTACCAACAGAAATTATAACTTTTTCTGATGATATGGATGGTCTTAGAAAGGTTCCAGACAATGTTCCAAATCAAAAACTATTAGAAGATAATTTGCACAAACCATTAACAGAAGTTCCAGATCCTTTTGAAAAGTTTAATAGTTTTGGTGAGCATAATAATGAAATGTTAAAAAAATTTTTGGATAGTTTTCAATTTCAATATAATTTTAAAAGCTCAACAAAATTATACAAATCAGGTTTTTTTAATTCAGCGCTACAGCTAATATTAGAAAATTATGATGGTATCATGAATATAATTTTGCCTACATTGGGAAAGGAAAGACAAAAAACTTACTGTCCATTTCTGCCTATTTGCCCAGATACTGGTCACGTTTTAGAGATACCCGTTTTAGAAATTGATAAGAATAATTCTAAAATCATTTTTGATAATGAAGGAAAAAAATTAGAAAAAAGTATTTTAGACGGCAATTGTAAGCTTCAATGGAAAGTAGATTGGGCAATGAGATGGTATGCGCTTGATGTTGATTTTGAGATGTATGGAAAAGATCTTATAGAAAGTGCGATTTTATCTACAAAAATTATTAAATTAATTGGAAAAAATAACCCTTCTGGATTTGCTTATGAATTATTTTTGGATGAGAAAGGAGAGAAAATTTCTAAATCAAAAGGTAACGGGATCACAATTGATCAATGGTTAGAATATGCATCACCAGAAAGTTTGTCTTTGTATATGTATCAAAATCCAAAAAGAGCAAAAAAACTTTACAAGGAAATCGTACCTAAAGCAGTAGACGAATATTTAGATTTTATTGAAAAAGCAAAAAATCAAGATGAACTTAAAATGCTCATGAACCCTGTTTGGCATGTTCATAATGGAAAAATCCCAAAAGAAAATTCAATTATGTCATTTTCGATGTTGTTAAATTTAGTTGAAACAAGTAATGCAGATTCAAAAGATCTTCTTTGGAAATTTGTTAAAAAATACAAACCAGATATAAATGAAGAGAACTTTCCAATTTTTGATAGCCTAGTAAGCTACGCGATAAAATATTTTAATGATGTAATTAAATCTCAAAAAAACTATAAAAAACCAAATCAAGAGGAGAAAATTGCTTTAGAAGCACTTGTTAAGAATCTTGAGAAATGTAATGACCAAATGTCTCCTGAGGACATTCAAACATTAATTTATTCTACCGGCAAAGAAAATGGATATGCTGAAAATCTGAGAGACTGGTTTAAGTTAATTTATCAAGTAGTGTTTGGCGATGAGAATGGACCACGTATGGGTTTTTTTATAAGTTTTTTTGGTGTTAATGAAACTAAAGAGCTTATAATGAGTAAAATTAAATAATGTTTTCAAATTTAAGATCATTAATATTTAAGTTAGATCCAGAAACAGCTCATAACCTAGCAATTAAATCTTTAAAACTAAATTTTGTACCAAACATTTTTGATAAAAATGATAATGAAGAATTATTCAAAACTAAAATCTTCAATAAATCAATTAGCAATCCTATTGGTATGGCCGCGGGTTTTGATAAAAATGCAGAAGTATATAACCAATTATTTAAGTTAGGTTTTGGGTTTGTTGAAGTTGGAACGGTTACCCCTTTAAGTCAATATGGAAACCCTAAACCACGAGTATTTAGATTAGTCGAAGATGAAGCTTTGATAAATAGATTAGGTTTTAATAATCGTGGAGCTCAAGATGTGGAATTAAGAATTAAAAAAAACCCTAAAATAGGACTACTTGGAATTAACATAGGACCGAATAAGGATACGAAAAATAGGCTAGAGGATTATTTGATTGGAATAAGAACATTTAACACGTTAGCAGACTATATAACTATTAATATTTCCTCACCTAATACTGAAAATTTAAGAAATCTTCATGATCAAACAAAATTAGATGAATTGATAACAGAAA
The DNA here is from genome assembly GCF_052047915.1 of Candidatus Pelagibacter sp. HIMB1505. Lineage (NCBI taxonomy): Bacteria > Pseudomonadati > Pseudomonadota > Alphaproteobacteria > Candidatus Pelagibacterales > Candidatus Pelagibacteraceae > Candidatus Pelagibacter > Candidatus Pelagibacter sp. HIMB1505. The sequence goes on from NZ_JBNAIR010000001.1 coordinate 384,124, forward strand.
TTGAAAATGAAAAAAAAAATTTAAAGTCTGATATTCCTATAGTAGTAAAAATTGCACCGGATATTAAAGACAATGAAATAGAAAAAATCTCAGATGTTATATTGTCCAAAAATATTGAAGCTGTAATTATTTCAAATACCTCAAACGCTACTAGGGAAAAATTAAGGGATATTCAAAAACACCAAAAAGGAGGTCTATCGGGAAAACCTATAGAAGATAAATCTAATTTATTGATTAATAAATTTTATAAATACTTAAATGGGAAAATAAAAATTATTGGTGTTGGAGGTATAGATTCAGGTTTAAGTGCTTATAATAAATTTTTATCAGGTGCCAATTTAGTACAGCTATATACTGGTATGGTTTATAAAGGACCAAATATTGTAAACTTGATAAAAAATGATCTAGCTGAGCTGTTAGAAAAAGATGGAGTTAAAAATTTTAGTGAAATAATAGGAAATAGATAATAAAATTTAATTCTATTAACTTGACGCTAACCTCATCACCCCTTATATAGTCGGCTACAATGTCAAAAAAATGTGAATTAACCGGTAAAATTCCTATGAAGGGCCATAACGTTAGTCACGCTAACAATAAGACAAAAAGAAGATTTTTACCAAATTTAAAAAAAGTAAAATTTACAAGTGAACTTTTAAAAAGAAGTCTTAAACTAACTGTTAGTAATGCAGGAGTAAGATCAGTTGATAAAAAAGGTAGCTTTGATGAGTTTTTAAAAGTTGTTAAAAATAAAAATTTATCACCAAGACTTAAAAAATTAAAAAAAAGTATTTTAATTAAATCTCCATTTCAAAAAAAAACGGCAGCATCTAAGTCAGCTTAATGAATAAAACTTTTATATTCCTATCATTTGTGATGGGTGTGATTGTTTTATCTTCTAATTATCTTGTTCAGTTTCCAATTAATCATTATGGTTTAAGTGAAATTTTGACATATGGAGCGTTTACATATCCAATTGCATTTCTAATCACTGATTTAGCAAATAGATCTTTTGGAAAATTAATTGCGCAAAAAATTGTTTATGTAGGCTTTTTTATTGGTGTAAGTTCTACCGTTTTATTTTCTACAAATTTTCAAGATTTGATCTCAATTAGAATTGCTTTTGGTTCTGGAATAGCCTTTTTTGTAGCTCAATTGCTAGATGTTCAAATTTTTGATCGATTAAGAAAGAAAAAATGGTTTATAGCGCCATTAACCTCCTCTATCATTGGTTCAGTAGTTGATACTTTCTTATTTTTTTCAATTTCATTTTATGCAACAGGAGTACCATGGGTAACGTTATCTTTTGGAGATTTATCAGTTAAGTTAATTGTAGCTTTAGCTATGCTAATTCCTTTTAGAGTGCTTTTGAATACTTTTAAGCCAGTTTCTTAGATAAAAACTTATAGCTTAATATTTTATAAGCCAATTTTGCTACTAAAAAATTATAGGAATTAAAATTTTTAATAGGTGCAAGTTCATTAATATCTGCACCAATAATATTTGAATTTTTTGAGGCAATTCTAATAATTTTTAAAGTTTCATCCCAAAGCAAACCTCCTGGCTCAGGGGTACCAGTGGCTGGCATTATGCTCGAGTCTAGTCCATCTACATCAAAAGTTAGATAGACAGTTTTATTTTTTATCATTTTTTTGAATTTATTTAAATTCCACTTGGCTTTATCCTTTGCCCAAAAAATATTAATTCTAGATGAATTTTTTTTTAAAAAAGGAATTTCACTTTGTGAAATATTTCTTATTCCAAATGAAATAACAGATACATTTGGATAATCTAAGCATCTTCTAATTGCAGAAGCGTGTGAAAATTTTTCACCATCATAGCTATCTCTTAAATCAGCATGAGCATCAAAATGAAGAAGACAGATTTCTTTATTTTTTTTTACAAATGGTTTTAAACAACCAGGTGTTATTGAATGTTCACCTCCAAAAGTCATTGGAAAAAGCTTTTTATTTAATATTTTATCATTAATTGAAGCCATCTTATCTAGTGCCTTATTAATATTTTTATCAATTTTGAAAGGTTTTAGTGTTTTAATTCCAATTTCTTTATAAGGTTCACAATTAAGTTCTTCATCATATAGCTCAACTTGATGAGAAGCTTTAATTATTTCTTTTGGACCATTTTTGGTACCACCTCCATAACTAACTGTTTTTTCTAAACCAAATGGAACAATTACAACTTTTTCCCTAAAATTAAATTTATTATCTATTCCTAGAAATCCATTTTTATTAGAAAGGTAATTCAATTTTTATCCAAAAATCTTTGTAAAGTTTTTTCTATCTCTTTTTTTCCACTCACCTTTATGATAAGCATCACTTGCAATTAATGGTAAAACGCTAGTTGCTTCTGCAAAAACCATTTGTTCTTTAGTTATATCTACTTTCCCCCATGAGCTTGCTTCTTTTAAGGTTGAGCTACTACACGCACCATCTCTAGAGTCAGCCACAGTTATTTGAACAGCATATTTATGCATTTCAACTTCTTTACCTAATAGTTCAGCACAGATCACTGTATCTTGAATGAAGTTTTTAGGCACTCCACCTCCGATCATAAATAATCCTGATCCTTTAGATCTTATTTTGATTTCTGTTAGTTCTCTAAATTCCCTAATAGAGTCTATAGTCATATGTTTTTTTGGATTTCTTTCTTGATGCATTACAAGACCAAATCCAGCGCTTGAGTCAGTGAATGCAGGACAAAATATTGGAACATTGTTGTCATAAGCAGTTTCAATTAATGAATCTTTCTTTTTTGAATTTTTCTTAAGATATTTACCTATTTCATAGATAAATTCTCTCGAAGTGTAACTTCTAGGCTCTAAAGTATCTGCAATATCACCAATGATTTTATCACACATTTGCAATTCATCTTCATCAATGTAGGTGTCATAAATTCTATCTATATAGTTTTTTCTTAATTCAGTATCGTCTTGGAATTGTGAACCTTGATAGTGTTTGAAGCCAAGTGCTTCAAAAAAATCCATGTCAATTATAGATGCACCTGTCGCAACAATAGCATCAACCATATTATATTTAACTAAATCCTTATAGATACTCATACAACCAGCTGCTGAAGTAGAACCAGCCAAAGTTAAAAAAATTGTACATTCTTTATCTTTAATCATATCGTTAAATATATTTGCTGCATTGGCCGTTTCTCTTGAGACAAAAGACATTTTTTCCATTGAAGAGATAATTGGTCTTGAGTCAAAAGAAGTAATGTCGATGTGCTCTACAGGATTTTTAAGGAAATCTTTTTTACTGTTATGTTTAAGATTTTTATCTTTTGACATTAAGCAACTAGTGTAGCTTTACTAATGTCCTTATTATAAAGGCTCATAATTGGATCATCCTCAACTTCGTATATTTCATCAGAGTAAAATCCATTGAATTGAGTTCTAAAAGTTAGTCCATAAGCTCCAAGTTGGCCAAGCTCTATATAATCATTTTCTTTAATATTATTTGGGAGAACAAATGGACCTTTCATATAATCCATACTATCACATGTAGGACCATAGAAATTAAAAGCAGTCATTTTTTTTGAAATAATTTTACTTGAATTTTCTTTTATCATTTTTGAAGGGTAAACAATATTTGGTGTACCAGCATCGAACAGTGTCCCGTAAGTTCCATCATTAATATAAAGTTTTTGTTTTTTTCTTAAATTTACTCTAACAATTGTTGATCCACTTTCAGCAACTAAAGCTCTACCAGGTTCACAAATAATTTTTGGCATTTTTTCAAACTTTAGATTTTCTAAGCCTTTTTTAATTTCACTAAAATATTCCATTAAATTATGAGGGATTAAATCAGGATATATTGTAGGGAATCCACCTCCAACATTAATATAATCTGGCGTTATTTTAGTTTTTTTAATTATATTTCCAATTTCAGTAATTCCTTTGGCATATGAAATAGGGTGCATACATTGAGATCCAACGTGAAAACTTAATCCTACTTTTTCACCATATTGTTTCGCTAATCTAAGAAGCCCTAAAGCCTCAGAATTTAAAGCCCCAAATTTTTTGGATAGATCAATTTCCGCATGTTCATTTGAAACTGCAACTCTAACAAATAATTCTAAGTCTTTTGCATTATCAGTATTTTTTATAATCTTAATCAGTTCCTCTTTTGTATCTAAAGAAAAAGTTTTTACTCCAAATTTAAAATAAGCTTTCCTTATACTTTCAGGGCTTTTAATCGTATGCATATAAGAGCATTTAGCTGTACTTGAGTATTTTCTTACTTGTTCAATTTCCTCAACTGAAGCAACATCAAATTGTTTTATTCCACTTTCAAGCAAGGTTTTAATAACCAAAGGATGAGGGTTTGTTTTTACTGCATATAAAATATCACCAGGAAAGTTTTTTTGAAAAAAAGATGATGCTGAAAATACTGATTTTTTTCTGATACAGTAAACAGGTTTTTCAGGTTTCAGTTGATTTACTAAATCTTCAACTGATTTAAATTTTTGCATTTATTTGTCTCCAAAAAAAAATTTAATAAAAAAAAAGCTTATTAATTTCTTAAAAAACTTTTTATAAATCGTGCAATTAAGCCAATAATAAAGGCATGTAAAGCAAATAATTTTCTATTGCATTTCGTGAAATAATCTCCATATAAGCTTCATGAAAAACGAAGCCACTCTTCAAAACTTAAGTGATTTTGACAATAAATCCTTACTTATCGTAGATGATGATAACCCTTTCAGGGAGAGATTATCTAGAGCCATGGAAAAGAAAGGCTTTGAAGTTTTACAAGCTGAAAGTGTAAAAAAAGGAATCGATACAGTTAAAGTTAAAAAACCAGGATTCGCAGTTGTAGATTTAAGATTAGCAGATGGTAATGGTCTTGAAGTAGTGAAAGAAATTCAGACATCCAATTCATCAAGTAGAATTATAATGTTAACTGGTTACGGAAATATACCAACTGCTGTTGCAGCTATTAAAGAGGGCGCAATTGATTATTTGGCAAAGCCCGCAGATGCTGATGATGTAGAAAAAGCATTGTTAGCTGATCCCTCAAAAAAAGCAGCTCCACCTGAAAATCCAATGTCAGCTGATAGAGTTAAGTGGGAACATATTCATAGAGTATTTGAATTATGTAATAGAAATGTTTCAGAAACTGCAAGAAGACTTAAAATGCACAGAAGGACGTTACAGAGAATATTATCTAAAAGATCTCCTAGATAAAGTTTTTCAATTTAATTATTTTTTTAACTAATAAACTTAATAACAATACTTTAAAAGCTTCAGCTAACAAAAACGGAGCAACACCCAAATTAAAAATTGGTTTGTCCCAGCCTATTAAAGTACCAAGCCATATAACTCCAAATATATAAATAGTTGATACTGCCAAAGTAAGTTTAGAAAATATTATGAAAAAATTATCATTTAATTTTACAAAACTTGCAAGATAACAAGCTGATAAAAACCCGATCAAGTATCCCATTGTGGGGCCAGTAAAGTAAACTAATCCAATTCCTCTTTCTGGTGAATTTGAAAAAACAGGCAAACCAACTATACCTTCCAATAAATATAGACCTACAGCAGATAAACCAATTTTATAACCAAAATTTAAACCCAAAAACAATACCACAAAAGTTTGCATCGTCATTGGCACTGGGTAGAAAGGAATTTTTATTTTAGCAGAAATTGTTAAAACAATTGAACCTAGTACAACTGCTAATATTGATTTAATTAATTTTGTTTGAAAGTTTTGTTTTATAAGTTCCATAATTAATACTAACCTTTATTCATTTGATATTCTAGTGGTAAATTTTAGACAATTGAAAATGTTTTTTTGTATTAATAGATGATAATACGATTTATAAAATTTACATTTAATGAGCAAAATTCAAAAAACAGATCATTTTTATTTAATTGATGGATCAGGGTATATTTTTAGAGCTTATTATGCTTTACCTCCTTTAACTAGAAAAAGTGATGGACTGCCGACAGGTGCTGTAAGCGGGTTTTGCAGCATGTTGTTTAAGTTACTAGAAGATTCTAAATCAAACGAAAATCTTCAAAAACCAACACACTTTGCAGTAATTTTTGACTCTGCTCGAAAAACTTTTAGAAACGAAATTTACAGCGATTACAAAGCTAATAGATCAGAGGCACCAGATGATTTAGCTCCTCAATTTGAATATATAAGAAAGTCAGTATTAGCTTTTAATTTACCATCTGTGGACCTTTTAAATTATGAAGCAGATGATCTTATAGCAACATATGTTGATCAAATTTTAAAATCAGGAGCAAAAGTAACTATTGTTTCTTCAGATAAAGATTTGATGCAATTGTATAAAAAAGGTGTTCGTATTTTTGATCCTATGAAAAATAAATTTATTAATGAAGATGATGTATTTAAAAAGTTTGGTGTTGATGCCAGCAAGGTAATCGATGTTCAAGCTTTAGCTGGAGACAGTAGTGATAATGTTCCAGGTGTACCAGGTATAGGGGTTAAAACAGCTGCAGAGTTAATAAACAAATATGGAACTTTAGAGAAACTCTTAAAATGTACCCATGAGATTAAACAGAATAAAAGAAGAGAAACTTTAATTGAAAACCAAGATAAGGCATTAATTAGTAAGGAGCTTGTTACTTTAAAGCATGATGCACCTGTGGATAGAGAACTTACTGAATTTAAATTAAAAGAGATAGATAAAGATAAACTTTATGAATTTCTAAGAGAAATGGAATTTAATCGTTTATTGAGCTCAGTAATTTCTGCATATGGAGAACCAAATTTAATTTCTAAGAGTGAAAAAAAAGACACAACTGAATCTCCAAAACCACTCAATAATAAAAATTATTATTTAATAAATAAAATAGATGAAATTGATGAATGGATTAACGAGGCAGAAGAAATTGGAGAAGTAGCAGTAGATACTGAAACAGACTCTTTAGATCCAAATCAAGCAAATTTAGTTGGAATTTCTCTAAGTTCAAAAATTGGTAAAGCTTGTTATATACCTGTAGGACATAAATCTAAAAAAAGTTTAAATATCAAAGAGGTTTTAAAAAAAATAAAACCACTCTTAGAAGATCCAAGTATTAAAAAAATTGGTCAAAATATAAAATTTGATTTTATTGTTTTTTACAAAAATGGAATTACTCTTAATTCTATGGAAGATACTATGTTGATGTCCTATGTGTTGGATGCTGGGAAAAATAGACATAATATGGATACTCTTTCAGAAATTCATTTAAATCATACACCTATTAAATTTAAAGACCTTGTTGGAACAGGAAAAAAAGAAATTAATTTTAGTGAGGTAGAGGTAGATAAGGCAAAGGATTATGCAGCAGAAGATGCAGATGTTACTTACAGACTTTATAAAAAATTTTATAAAAGCCTTAAATCTGAAAAATTATTTAATATTTATGAAATTTTTGAGAAGCCTTTGATTAAAATTTTAGCTTTTATGGAAATCGAAGGTATTAAAATTGATAATAAATTTTTAAATTCATTGTCTTCAAAGTTTGAAAAAAAAATTGAAAAAATTCAAAAAGAAATTTTTAAAATTTCAAAGAAAGATTTTAATATTGCATCTCCTAAGCAGTTGGGTGAAGTTATCTATAATGATTTAAAGATAGCTGGATTGAAAAAAACGAAAAAAGGAAGTTTTGCAACTAGTGCTTCAGTATTAGAAGATTTAGCATTTAAAGGTCATCAATTTGCAAAATTAGTCTTAGATTGGAGACAATTATCAAAATTAAAGAATACTTATTCTGATTCTCTTCCTGAACATTTAAACCCTAATACAAAAAGAATTCACACTTCATTTCTCCTCGCCGCGACCACAACAGGAAGATTAGCATCAAGTGATCCAAATTTACAAAATATTCCAATTAAAACTGAAGATGGTAGAGATATTAGAAAAGCTTTCATTGCTGAAAAAGATAATGTTCTTATTTCTGCAGATTATAATCAAATAGAAATGCGAATATTAGCTGATTTGGCAGATGTTAAAGAATTAAAAAAAGCATTTAAAAATAATGAGGATATTCATTCATTAACTGCAAGCCAAATATTTAATGTTGATATTAAAAAAGTAGATAAGGACCAAAGAAGAAAAGCAAAAGCTATAAATTTTGGTATTATCTATGGAATTTCACAGTATGGGCTGGCAAAGCAAATTAATGTTTCAAATCATGAAGCAGAGGAGTTCTTAAATGCTTATTTTGCAAAATTTCCAGAAATTAAAATTTACATGGATAATACAGTTAAGTTTTGTAGAAAAAGTGGGTATGTAAACAATATTTTTGGAAGAAGATCTCATTTTAATTCCATAAATGATAAAAATTTTAATGTAAGAAATTTTCAGGAAAGAGCAGCTATTAATGCTCCAATTCAGGGATCAGCGTCTGAAATTATGCGTCTTGCAATGATTAGAATTGATAAAAAATTAAAAGATGAAAAATCAATTAAATCTAAAATGTTACTTCAAATTCATGATGAATTAATTTTTGAAGTAAAAAAAAGTGAGATTAAAAAGATGATGAAGATCATAAAAGATGAAATGGTAAGTGTTGCAGATAGTGATTATCATTCATTCTCAATCCCACTTACTGTTGATATTAATAGTGGTAATAATTGGGGCGAATTACATTAATTTAATTAATTGCCCAAATTAGAACAATTTAGTATTTTTAAATTAACTCATGCACAAACAAACTATAGCACTTGTTGATGATGATCGAAATATTTTAACAAGTTTAAGTATAGCTTTAGAAAAAGAAGGTTTTAAAGTTCAGACATATATTGATGGCGAAAGTGCTTTAATTGGATTAACGAGAACTCCACCAGATCTTGCAGTTGTAGATATTAAAATGCCTAAAATGGATGGTGAAGAATTATTAAAAAAATTAAGAAAAAAAACTTCACTGCCTGTGATTTTCTTAACGTCCAAAGATGATGAAGTAGATGAACTTTTAGGTCTTAAACTTGGTGCTGATGACTTTATAAAAAAGTCAGGTGGTTTTTCTATAAAAGTTTTGATTGAAAGAATAAGAGTTCAACTTAGAAAAAAAGATATTGATACTAACATTGAAGAAAATAAAAATATTATTGCTCATGGAAAATTAAAACTAGATCCATCTCAATTAGAGTGTGAATGGAATGGTCATCAATTACCTGATAAACTGACAACAACAGAATTTTTAATAGTTAAGGAATTAGCTAAAAGACCTGGAATTATAAAAGAAAGAGCACAACTGATGGATATAGCTTATAGAGAAGATACAGATATTGAGGATAGAACAATTGACAGTCATGTTAAGAGAATTAGAAAAAAATTCAAAAAAGTTGATCCTGATTTTTCAGCTATAGAAACTAGATATGGAAGTGGATATAGATGGAATGTTAGTTAATGTTTAATTATCTCCTAAAAAATCTATCAATTTTAAAAAAATTTTTATTTATAAATTTAATCTTTTTTTCAGTTTTAGGTCTATTCACATTTCTATATTTAAAAAATGTACAACCAAATTTGATCAAAAATAAATCATCTAATCATATTAAGATAATTAATAATACTATTGATAATTTAGAAAGGTTAGAAATTCAATTTAATGAAGAAGATATTAGAAAGTTTTTATTTTCAACAAGATTTATCTTTCAAAGTCTTGATCGTGTAATTTTTTTTGATAATCAATTAAATTTAGTTGGTGATACGGATACTCTTGATCTTGACCCAAGATCATTTTCTTCCAGATTAGATATAGTTGAATTAGAAGTTTTAAATGAGGAAAAAAGTAAAGAAATTACTGAAAAAAAAAATATAAATATTGGAAATGATAATCTTGTCTCTCTTCAAGATATTCTCTTTAATTATGCGGGATCAAAAAATTTTGGCATACCTTTTACATTCACCCAGGAAGAATTTAACAATTTTAAATTAACAACAATAAAAAATGTTTTTAGAAATGATGTTAATATTGGCTTTGTAGCAATTACTGAAAATGCCAATGATATAAGGGCTGCAATTGATGAAAGAAAAACTTTTGTTATCAGAACTGCATTTGCTGTTGGTATTGTAATTTTAATATTTTCATTTGTGCTTAATAGATATTTTTTAAAACCTATCCAAAATTTAGTCACCTACACAAATAAGATAAAAAATAAAGAGCACAAAAAAATTAACATTGATAATTTAAAAGTAAGAAATGATGAACTAGGTTTATTGTCAAAATCATTAGATGATATGACTTTAGAGCTTCAGAAAAGAATATCACATGCTGAAAATTTTTCTACAGATCTTGTTCATGAAATTAGAAATCCTTTGGCTTCTTTAAAAAGTGCTTCTGAAATTTTAAGCGAAACAAAAGAAACAGATGAAAGATTAAAACTAATTAATATTTTAAGTCATGACGTTCAAAGAATTGAGAGATTAATTACAGATTATTCACAAATATTAAAAGATGAGGTTGCTTTAAGTAAAGAGAAATTTAAAAAAATTGATTTGATACCAATTATTAAATCAGTAGTTGATGATTATAATAATATTTATCAAACCAAACGAGGTATTACCGTTTCATTTTCAAATGATGGAAATAAAAGTTATCAAATTAATGGAATAGAAAATAGAATAGAGCAAATTATTGCAAATCTTTTAGATAATGCGATTTCATTTAGTGAAGATAATAAGACTATTGATATAAAGATTTCACAAAATTCAAAAAAACAAATAATTATCAATATTTTTGATGAAGGTCCTGGATTCAAAGAGAAGGATACATCGAAAATATTTAAAAGATTCTACAGTAATAGACCTGATAAATTTGGCCAACATTCTGGTTTGGGTTTGAATATTGTAAAAAACTTAACTGATCTTCATAATGCCTCTATAAACGCTTTAAATAGAACAGATAAAAGAGGAGCTAATTTAGAAATAATTTTTTCTAGAGCATAAAGTTTAGTTGATAATCCAAAATAATATTGTTAGAAGCCACACTCATGGATGATTTTAAAGTAAAAGATATTTCTCAAGCAGAATTTGGAAGAAAAGAAATTTCAATAGCAGAAAGTGAAATGCCTGGATTGATGGCATTAAGAGAAGAATATGGCGATCAAAAACCATTAAAAGGTGCAAGAATTATTGGTTGTCTTCACATGACAATTCAAACTGCTGTATTGATTGAAACCTTAGTTTATCTTGGAGCTGATGTTAGATGGTCATCTTGTAATATTTTTTCAACTCAAGACCATGCTGCAGCTGCAATAGCTAAAGCAGGAATACCTGTTTATGCATGGAAAGGTGAAACGGAAGAAGAGTACATTTGGTGTATCAAACAAACAATTGAAGGAAAAAAAGATTGGAAACCAAATATGTTGCTAGATGATGGTGGTGATTTAACAGCCATGATGCACAATGATTACAAAGAATTACTTAAAGAAGTCAAAGGTGTTTCAGAGGAAACAACCACAGGAATTAAAGCTTTAAATAAAATGGAACAAAATAAAACTTTAATGGTTCCAGCTATTAATGTGAATGATTCAGTTACTAAATCAAAATTTGATAATTTATATGGTTGTAGAGAAAGTCTTGTAGATGGAATTAGAAGAGCAACTGATGTGATGATGTCAGGTAAAGTTGCAATAGTAGCTGGTTTTGGTGATGTTGGAAAAGGTAGTGCAGCATCTTTAAGACAGAGTGGTGCAAGAGTGCTAGTGACCGAAGCAGATCCAATATGTGCCTTACAAGCCTCTATGGAAGGCTATGAAGTCGTTTTGATGGATGAAGCGATCGATAAAGCAGATATCGTGGTTACTGCAACAGGTAATAAAGATATTGTTACAGCTGATCATATGAGAAATATGAAGGACAGAGCAATCTTATGTAATATTGGGCATTTTGATAATGAAATCCAGGTTGAAGCTTTAAGAAATTACAAATGGTCTGAAGTAAAACCACAAGTACATGAAATAGAATTACCAAGTGGAAAAAGAATAATTTTATTAGCAGAGGGAAGATTAGTAAATTTAGGATGTGCTACTGGGCATCCAAGTTTTGTTATGAGTGCTTCCTTTACCAATCAAGTTATCGCACAAATAGAACTTTGGAATAATCATCAAAAATATGAAAACAAAGTTTATGTGCTTCCTAAACATTTAGATGAAAAAGTAGCAATGCTTCACTTGAAAAAAGTTGGTGCAAAACTTACTAAGCTTTCTAAAGATCAAGCAGATTATATAAGTGTTGGGACTGAAGGTCCTTTTAAACCCGATGCATACCGCTACTAAAAGTAGTAACATAGATATTTCCACTGAAAAAAAATTAGAAGAGTTTGCAAAAGATCTTAATCAAAAAATTGAAAAAGGAACTGTATTTTTTTTATTTGGTGAAATGGGAGTTGGCAAAACAACTTTTGTAAAATACCTCATAAACAACTTACAGCTTAAATTTAATCAAGATATTACTGAAATAACAAGTCCCACATTTAATATCATGAATGAATATCTTATAGGGGATTTATTGGTCAAACATTATGATCTTTATAGGTTAAAATCGTCTGAGGAATTAAATGACCTTAATTTATTTGAAAATAATGAAAAAGAAATTGTATTAGTAGAATGGCCTCAAATTATAAAAGAAGTGCCTAAAAATGTAACTAAACTGTTTTTTGAGTATAAAAATGATTTTAAAGATAGGTGTATTAAAATTATTCGATAAATGAATTTTTCAAAAAAATTTAAAAGATTAAAAGGTGATGCTTCATCGAGGATTTTTTACAGAAAAAAATATAATAAAGTTTCTTCTATCATTGTTTACTCAAAAAAAGATAAGAAATCTAATTTGTTGGTTTATGATTCTATAAATAAAATCTTGATTAAAAATAAAATCACTGCACCCCAGTTGTTATCTCAAAATTATTCAAAAAATTTTATAGAAATTCAAGATTTTGGAAACGAAACTATATTTAATCTTTTTAAGAACAAAAGAATTAACAAAATTAATATTTACAAAAAGATAGTTAATTTACTTAATAGAATTCAATCAATTTCTCAAAAAAAAGTAATCAATTTTCAAAATCAAATATATAAAGTTCCAAAATATACTCATCAAATTTTAGAGCAAGAAGCTAAACTTTTCACAGAGTGGTATATTAAAAATAAAATAAAAAAATCTGAACAAAAAAAATTCAAAAATTCATTCAATAAAATTATAAAAATTTTGATAAAAAAAATTCATTTCAAAAATGATACATTTGTTCATAGAGACTTTCATATATCTAATTTAATGGTAGTTAAAAATGATATTGGTGTAATTGACAGTCAAGATGCCTTGATAGGAAATAAAACTTATGATTTAGCATCCCTGATTGATGATGTTCGATTTCAAACTTCAGTTGCTTTGAAAAATAAAATCTACAACTTTTATTTAAAAACACAAAAAAAATTAAATAAGAAATATTTTAAAAATGATTTTGAAATTATATCTGTTTTGAGGAACTTAAAAATTATTGGAATTTTTACAAGATTAGCAGTTAGAGATAATAAAAAAAAATATCTTCAATTAATTCCTTATACCTGGAAACTAATTAAACTCCGATCTCAAAATGATAATTTTAAAGACTTAAATAATTTACTCAAAGTTTTAGAGAAAAAAAAATGAGAATAAATACTGCTTTAATATTATGTGCGGGATTTGGTAAAAGGTTAAATCCAATTACTTTAAAGACACCAAAACCACTTTTAAAAATCAAAAATCTAACATTATTGGAACATTGTATAAATCTTATCAAGCAAGTCGGTATTAAAAAAATTTTTATCAATTCTTTTTATCTAAAAGAACAAATAAACAAATTTATTGAAGAAAATAATTTTGATATAGAAATCAAGGTGATTGAAGATGGTAATGCTATTTTGAATACAGGAGGAGGAATTCTTAACTTAATTAGTAAAATTAATGAAAATGATTTTTTAGTATTTAATCCTGATACAATTTGGAACAAAAATTATTCATCAGAAATTGAGACTATGATTGATTTATATTTTAAAAAAAGACTAAAAAATTTACTTTTATTAGTAGATAGAAAATTAAGTTTTGACAAAAATTTAAAAGGTGACTTTAATTTAAATAATAATTTAATCACCCAAGATCATAAAAGTTTTATATACACAGGTTGTCAAATTTTAAATAAATCAATTTTTAAAGATAGACAGATAAAAAATTTTTCAATCTCTGAAATTTGGTCAGATTTGATTAAGAATAATTTATTAAGCGGCTTCGAGAGCAAGCTGAAATTTTATCATGCAACTGATCTTGAAACATTTAATAAACTACTAGATCTTTAGCTCTTTCTTTATCCAAATATTCGCAACTTAAAATTTCTAAATTTTCATTAATATTTATTGCTAAAGGATTACCTGTAGGAATTTCTAATTTAGCTATTTGATTTTCATCAAGTTTAAATAAATATTTACATAAAGCTCTAATAGAATTTCCATGCGCAGAAATTAAAAAATTTTTATTTTTTATTCTATTTTCAATTTGTGATTTAAAATAGTTTGTAACTCTTTCATAAGTATCTTTTAAGGACTCTGTATCAGGAATATTTTCTACTGCTATATCTTTATAAACTTTAATATTTAATGGATGGTATGGACTTTTTTTATCTAGAGGATCAGGCCTTAGATCCCAAGATCTTCTAAATTGATAAACTTTTTCTTCACCAAGTTTTTGGCCCATCTCAATTTTATTAAGCCCAGTTAGTGCTCCATAATGTCTTTCATTAAGTTCCCAAGCTCTTACAAAGTCTCTTTCATCATTAAGTATTTTTTGAATAATCTTTAGTGTATTATTTGCTCTAAGTTGAAGAGATGAGAAATATTCATCAATTTTAATTTCTGAATTTTTGATTAACTCACCTGCTTTTTTTGCCTCTTCTTTACCATTTTCAGTTAAATCTACATCGACCCAACCAGTAAATCTTTTTTCAAGATTCCAAACACTTTGTCCATGCCGCACTAAAATTAAATAACTCATTTTTATTAAGCTTATTTTAATATAAAAAAAAAAGTGTTGTTTAAATGAAAAAAATATCTTTATTAACAAAAATTATATTTCATATTTCTAATATACTATTAATTATATTATATATCTATCCAGGCAGCATTATGGGTTGGCTAATTTATGGTAATGTTCAAAAACAACCCCAGATAACATCAGATTTTGTTTTTTTCTCCTCAAATCATGTTTATGCTTTTTTAATTTTATCAATATTGGGGTTTCTCTCTTATTACAAAAAAAATATTAAGATTTTATTTTCATATTTATTTTTTATCTCAATTTTTTTAGAACTTTTGCATTATTTGATACCACAAAGAAGTTTTGAATATAAAGATCTATTTGGTAACTTTTTTGGAGTCTTAATAGTTTTTTTACTTTTTAAAATTTATAAATCTTTTAGAAAAAAATTATGATGAAACTCATTCCAAAAAAGCTATTAATAATTTTTTTATTACTTTTGGTTTCTGGCTGTTCATCAATTCCTCAAAACACTTCAAATAGTTGTAAAATATTTGATGAAAGATACCTTTGGTATAAACATTCTAAAAAAGTTGAACAAAAATGGGGAACACCAATTCATATTCAATTAGCTATTATTAAGATGGAATCCGATTTTGATTGGCTTGCAAAACCTCCAAGACAGAAGTTATTTAAAGTAATTCCATTTAAAAGACCCTCAAGCTCTTTTGGTTATTCGCAAGCTGTAAAAGGGACTTGGGAGCAGTATAAGAATGAAACAGGAAATAAATTAGCAACAAGAGCAAGATTCAAGGATAGTGTAGATTTTATAGGTTGGTATACAAATAAAACAAAATCTATTTTAAAGATATCTTTGAACGATGCATTTAAACAATATGTTGCTTATCATGAAGGATGGGGAAATTATAAAAATTATAAGAAAAATAAAAAAGTTATTGGTTTAGCAAAGAAAGTCGAAAAACAATCTAAAATTTACAAAAATCAACTCTCTAAATGTCAAAATTCTTTAGATAAAAATAAATATATTATTTTTTAGATAATTGTTTATCTAGCTCAATATCAACAGCATCAATTCTTTTTGTATTTCTTGCTAAAGCTAAATACATCGAAGGAGTTACATAAAGTGTAAAAAATGTAGAAATTATCATGCCTCCAAAAATTGTAGCACCAACTGCAAGTCTCGATCCCTCACCAGCACCAGGTCCTATATTTCCTATGATTAGTGGAAACATTGCAATCATTGTACTAAGTGAAGTCATTATAATAGGTCTAAAACGAACACTACAAGCCTCTTTAACAGCTGCTTCTATATTTTTACCTGTAGTTCTAATTTGATTTGCAAAGTCAACAATCAAAATACTATTTTTAGTGGATATCCCTATTAGAATAATAAGAGCAATTTGTGAAAAAATATTTATCGAAGTGTTCAAAAATAAAATAAATACCAAACCACCAAAAATTGCTAAAGGCACTGTTAATACAATTATAAATGGGTGAATGAATGAGTTGAAGGTTGCAGCCATTACTAAGTACGCGGTTAATAAAGCAAGTCCAAAAATTATAAATAATTCATTACTTGTCTCTTTAATTTCCTCAGATTTACCTTTCCATGTAATTTGATTTTCAGGTGCAACTTCTGACATTACATTTTCAAGAAATTTAATCGCTTCTGTTAAAGTATATCCCTCAGATATATTGGCTGATATAGTAACAGCTCTTTGTCTATTATATCTTGCTAATTCTTTTGCTGATCCTTCCTCTTTAAATTCAACTAAATTAGCTAGTGAAATAAGTTTACCTGTCGTTTCAGATCTTACAAAAATTTTTGAAATCCCATCTTTATTTCGTCTATCTGATAAATATTGCTGTACAATTATTGGATATTCTTTTCCAAGACGATTAAAAGTTGTTATCCTCTTTCCCCCATATAAAGTTTCAAGCGTCCTACCAATTGATTGCGTTGATACACCTAGATCTTTAGCTTTATTCTTATTTATAACTAATTTTACCTCAGGTTTGTTTCGATTATAATCCGACTCTATTCTAGATAGATTTCTATTTGATCTAAGTTTTCTTATAACATTAGTCTGAATTTGCTCTAATTCTTCATAAGTGCTTCCATAAATTACCATCTGGACTGGTTTGTTGTAACTTGAAACTCTTATCGATTGAGGAGATATGGGAAATGCAACTGCTTGAGGTACTGTCACAATTTTTCCAATTGCTTCTCTCATTACAGTTTGAGAATCTTTACTTCTATTTTTCCAGTCATCTAAAAGTGCAATAATAATAAAACTATTAAATGAGTTAGCGTTACTTCCAAAACCAGGTACACGCATGATAAATCTTGAATAAGGACTGTCTTCTGCTTGAAGTAAAGGAATTAATCTTTTTTCAACATCTTGTGCTCTTTCTTGAGTATATTCAAAGGAACTACCTTCATCTGTAAAACCAATGACCAAATAAGCTCCTCTATCCTCCATTGGTAATAATTCTTTTTTTGTAAAGTTGAATAAGAGTACAGACACAATTACTATGAATATAATAAATGCTCCAGTAATTTTTGTTTTATTAATAACAAAATCTAAAGTCTCTTTATAGAAATTAGCAAAGCTTAAGAAAATTTTTTCAAATTTTTTAACAATCAAATTTTTTGTAGTTTTTTTAGATAAAAACCTACTTGCTAACATTGGAGATAAAGTTAGGGCTACAAAAGATGAAACTACAATTGAAAATGATAAAGCAATTGCTGTTTCTTTAAAAAGAGTGCCAGAAATACCTTCAATGAATATTAAAGGTAAAAATACTGCAACCAAAATTAAAGTAGTTGCAATAATTGCAAAAGAAATTTGTTTAGAACCTTTATAAGCAGCAACTAATGGTGTTTCTCCATTTTCTATTCTTCGATAAATGGAATCTGTCATTATCACTGAGTCATCAGTAATTATTCCAATTGCTAGTATAAAACTTAAAAGTACAAATATATTTATTGAAAGTCCAAAAATATAAAGTCCTAAAAAGGATGCTATTAAACTTACAGGTAATGCGATTGCAGGTACAATTACTGCTTTAAGATTTCCAAGAAATAGATAAATAATAACAACTACAAGAATGAATGCTGTGATAAGTGTTTTATAAACTTCCTCAATTGCAGCCTCAACATAATTTGCTCTATTAAAAGCAACTCTTAAATCTAATTCATCCGGCAAAGATTTTTTTACTTCTATTATCTTTCTTTTTATATCATCAGAAAGCTCTACAGTTGATGCCCCACTTCTTGCATAAATACCAATTCCAACTGTTTTTAGATTTAATTGATCTCTAGTTTGAGCTTTAAAGAGTGTTTTTTCTGATACAGGGCCAAACTCAATATTAGATACATCTGAAAGAGTGATAACTTTATTTGCTGATTTTTTGATAGGTAATTGCTTAATTGTTTCAATGTTATTGTAAGATTTATCAAGGTTTAAAGTTAAATCCACATTATCAGCCTCAAGAGTTCCAGCTGGCAACCTGATATTTTCATTTCTTAATGCAGACTCTACTTCTTGAATAGTCAAATCATTTGCTGCTAATTTAATGGGATCTACCCAAACTCTTATACTTAATTCCCTTAAACCTCCAACTCTTATTCTTCCAACATTTTTTACACTTGAAAATTGATCAACTAAAAATCTTTCAGCATAATCACCAAGCTCTAGGTCATTCCAAGTTTTTGATGACAGAGCTAACCACATTGTTGTGGTAAAACCTGCGGCTCTTTTTAAAATTTGTGGTGGGTCAGATTCGTCAGGTAAATTGTCAACTACTCTTGCAACTCTTTCTCTAATATCGTTTGCAGCATTATCTAAATCAATACTTGTATCAAATTCAATATTGATAGTACTTCTTCCATTTTCTGATTTAGAGTCTATATTTTTTATACCTTCAGCACCTCCAATCACATCTTCCATTACTTGAGTTACTTCTTGATCTACAATTGAGGCTGATGCTGATTTATAATCTACTTGAACTTGGACAACAGGAGGCTGAATGCCATCAGGCAATTCTCTAACTGGCAATTTCCAAAAAACAAAAAGACCAAATATAATTAGTATCAAAGACATTACCCACGAAACAGCTGGTCTCTTAATACTTAATTCAGTAATGAACATTTAATTTTTAATTGGTTTTATTTTTCCCCTAGGTCTAACTTTTTTTAAACCTTCAGCAACAATCTGATCACCTTCATTAATACCAGAAAGAATTTCAACTTTACTATCTCCTCTTAAGCCAATCTGAACCTCAGTTTTGTTGGCAATATTTTCATCTGAAACAGTGTATATGTAAGATTTTTCTCCTTCCATCATAATACTAGTATCTGGAACACTTAAAGAGTCTCTTAAATTAAACTTAACTGTAATTTCTAATAATGATCCTGACAATAATTCTAAGTTGTTATTATTAATTTTAATTCTAGCTAATAGACTTCTTGTATCAGCATTTATCCTACTTGATATAAAATCAATTTCCCCTAAAAAAATTTTATCTTTATAACTAGATACTCTTGCTTCAACAGGTAAACCTTTTTTAATGAAAGGTGCATAACTTTCAGGGACTTTTATATCTGAAAAAATTGTAGAGTTATCATCTAAAGTTATGATGAATATATTGTCTGAAATAAATATATCTTCTGTTAAACCAGTATAACCTAGTACACCATCAAAAGGTGCTACGACATTACCGCTCTTAAGATTTAAGATTAAATCTCCTTTTTTAACTTTATCTTTTAGGTTTAATTCACCCACAACATCATTTTTTCTTATTTTAAATGTTTCACTTTTACTTGAAATAGCTGTTCCAAAAGTTTCTAATTTTTCAGCAAATTCTTGTTTTACAACTTCAGTCACAATTATTCCTGGAGGAGGTCTTTTACTGAATTTTTTTTTAAAATGATTTCCTATCATCGTTCTTGCAGTAATAACGATTGCAATCACAAGGAAGAAAACAGTTATAATTGTTATTATTTTTGTTGATCGTTTCATTTATGTTTGCCCATACTCTGACCAAGAGCCATCGTATATAATTGGCAAATAATTATCATTAATTAAAGAATATGCTAGTGCTAAAACACAAGCAGTTACACCTGAACCACAAGAAAACACAACATTATTAGAAGATAAATCCTTTAAGTTTTTGTTAAAAATTTCTTTTATCTCCTTAATACTTTTAAAAGTTTTGTCAGAATTAATTAAATATGTGAAAGGGATACATGATGAGTTTTCAATGTTACCACTTCTTAGACCTGCTCTTGGCTCTTTTGCATTACCATTAAATCTTTCAATACTTCTTGCATCAATTAAATTAAATTCTTTTTTAATAATGTTTTCATCTATTTGACTTTTGTCTTTTACTAAATTTTTATACTCTTTAGATTTGTAATTGCTTCTTATAACTTTTGGTAGGGCATTACTTATTTGACGATCTTCATTAATCCATTTTTTTAATCCACCATTCAATACCTTAATTAGTTTTGGATTATGTCCGTAATAAATAAAATTATACCAGCATCTACATGAGCTAATTACATCAGAATTATCGTAAATAACTATTTCATCATCATTGTTTATTCCCATATTAGATACTATCTCTTCCCAATCATTTAAATCTACAAGCATATGAGGAAGAGCTGTCTCTTTTTTTGAATTTTCGTCTAAATCAAAAAAAATAGCATTTGGAATATGTTGATTTCTATATTCTTCAATTCCATTTCTATTTACTTGTGGCATATGCCAAGAACAGTCGATAATTTTTACTGTATCAAGAATTTTTTCAAGTTCTCTTGTCTCTATTAACGACATGTTAATTTTTTTCTAAATATTTTTGATGGTATTCTTCAGCTCTACAGTAATTATGAATTTTAGATAATTTAGTAACAACTTTACCTGAAAGTTTTTTATTTGTTAAATCCAAAACTTTTTCAGCTATCACTTTTTGATTTTCATTATCATAAAATATTTCACTTCTATATTGTGTTCCAAAGTCTGGACCTTGAGAATTAAGTGTTGTTGGGTCATGAATTGTAAAAAAAATATTTAAAATTTCCTCATAAGAAATCATTTTAGGATCGAATTCTAATTTAACAACCTCTGCATGATTGGTAGACCCTGAGCAAACCTCTTTGTAAGAAGTTATTGGATTATTTCCCCCACAATATCCAACCTCAGTTTTTTTAATGCCATTAATTTTTGAGAATTTTATTTCAGGTCCCCAAAAACATCCTAAAGCTAAAACTGCTATTTCCATTGATAATAGTTAAAATTAAACTACTAATTATTATCATGCTTAGCAAAAATCAATTAGGCTTTTTATACATGTTCTTATCCATATGTGCTTTCTCACTAATGGATATTATTGTAAAATGGTCTGTAAATTATCCAGTAGGACAAGTTTTGTTTTTTAGAGGTTTTTTTGGAATTATATTTTATCTTTTCATTATTCCAAAAGACAGGCTTCATAATTTTTATATAACTAAAAGGGCAGGACTTCACTTTTTAAGATGTATTTCAGGCTTGATTGCTTTAGTAGCAATATTTGTTGCACTTAGAAAATTACCTTTGGCGACTGTAGTGAGTATATCTTTTGCGGCACCTATTTTTACAACAATTTTATCAATATTTTTATTAAGTGAAAAAGTGGGGATTTATAGATGGCTTGCAGTTGTTGTTGGATTTATTGGAATTTTAGTTATCACTGAACCAGGTATTTCCTCAGTTAATATTTATTATATATTTCCAATTATCTTTTGTTTGGGATTGTCATACGTAGCTATAACTTTAAGACAACTCTCGAAAACTGAGCCAGTGTGGTTAATTTCTTTTTACTTTTCACTTTCTATAACAATTTTAAGTTTTTTTACGATCCCAAGTGGTTGGGTGATGCCAAGTATTTATGATTTTGTATTATTGTCTTTAGTTGGAATATTTGGTGGTGTAGCCAATTTATGGTTGAGCACTTCTTACAAATATTCTGAAGTATCATTAGTAACTCCATTAAAATATCTAAGTTTAGTTTTTGCTATTATTTTTGGATATTTAATATGGAATGAAATTCCAACTGTTAAAACATTAATTGGATCAGTATTAGTAATATCATCAACTATGATTATTTTTAGAAGAGAAATTTATAAAAAGAAAATTCTTTCTTCAAAAACTATGCATGACTAAGACACCTTTATATTGGAAAAAAGCAAAAAGATTTTTATCTGAAAAAGATAAAATAATGCAAAAACTCATAAAGAATTACTCTGTTCCAAGCGAAACTACTTTAACTACAAGAAGGGATGTTTTTTTTTCATTATGCAAAAGTATAATAGGTCAGCAAATTAGTGTCGCCGCTGCAAATGCAGTTTTTATGAGATTTAAAAAGAAATGTTCAAATAAAATAAATGTGAATAATGTTTTAAAATTAAGCACAGCTCAATTGAAATCCTGCGGATTAAGTAAACAGAAAGTTATTGGTATTAAAAGTTTAGCTAATCAAATTAAAAATAAAACATTTAAACCTAGTTTAATAGGTAAAATGTCAGATGAAGAAGCAATAATTTATCTTAGTCAATTAAGGCAAATAGGTAGGTGGTCTGCAGAAATGATTTTATTATTCACTTACAACAGATCAAATATTTGGCCCATCCAAGATATTGGATTATTAAGAGCAATATCTAAAAACTATAAAAAAGATTATTTGCCACCAATGAAATTTGTAAATCTTTTGCAAAAAAGATTTACACCTTATTGTTCAGTTGCAACCTGGTATTTATGGAGAAGTATAGACCCTGAACCTATTCAGTACTAAAACCTTCAACTATTTGCATATGCCTAGAGGTAGAATCTTTTGCTATTGCCCAACCTGCTTGATATTCTTTTGAGCTATGACACTGAATAGCTTTTTCATAGCTTGGAAATTTCCAAATTACAGTTCTACTAAATTCATCTCCATCAAAAACTTGGTATTTTCCACCCCTTACTAAAGGTTCTCCACCATAGCTTTTTATAATTGGTGTAACAGTTTCAGCGTATTTTTTTAATTTTTCTTGATTATCTATTTTTATATATAAACTTATCCAATAACCATTTTTCATTTAATCAATCCATTCACTATATTTTTGTAAATTTTTTTTAATATAATTTGGTAAACTTTCAATACTAACTTTTTCTAATCTATCACCATTGCCTATTTTTTGTTTTTTCTTATCAACATTTAAATTATAAATAGCTTTTTTTTTATTCATAATTTCTTTAATTTCTCTAAGTGATAAAGGATTAAGATCAAAATCTCGGTGATGCAGGTATGACTTCAGTTTATGCTCTAAAGCTTTTGGAGATTTGATGTTTGTAAAATGCCAACCACCATTTTCAACAATTTTCATGTTAATATATTTCTTTTTAGAAAAAAGTACATCAAGTCTTAAAAAGGAATACTTTTTATCTTTTATATTTCTTAACCACTGAGGACTTATTAAATCTTTCCTTTTGCATCCACGAGTACCAATCCATTTTAAGTTAGGTAATTTTAAATTGAATTTATAATAAAACATATCCTGCTTAAAAAAAATTATCTTTCTATTATTCTTTTTAAAGTCATAATTAGCTAAGCTTGGTATTTCGTCTACATCAGAAATCAAAATAAAATCATTACCATCAGCTTTTGATAATCCTTTTAATATAAAATTTCTTTGACTATTTTCTCTTTTTACAGCATTTAAAACATATTTTTTGTATTTTTCATCATCACTATCTTTATCATTTAAAATTTCTATTCCATTTGGTTCTTTGTCATAAATTAAATAAATAATTTTGTTTTCAAATTTTTTAAATTTTTTTATATTAAAATTTAAAGATCTTTTTTCTCCTTTATGATTGAAAGTACTTTCTACAATTACAAAATAGTCAACATATTCATTTAATAAATTTAAACGCAAATCTAAGATTATCTCTTCATCAAAATACATAAAACAATCAAAAATTTTCATATTATCTTTTTAATCTTTTTTTAATTTTTTTATATGATAAAAAATTTTATGGCCGATAAATTAGTAATAACTTTTAACGAATATAATAAGATAGTTGAAAAGTTAGCAATTCAAATTTTTGAAAATTATAAACCAACTGTTCTTGTGGGCATTATGAGAGGAGCTGCTCCAATTTTGGATATTTTATCCAGGATTTTAAAGCTGCCTATAGCTTATATTGTTATTCAAAGTTATTCAGGTGAAGGTATGGAAGATAAACAGGGTAAACTCATGTTTGCAAGAGAAATAAGTTCTTTAGCTAACGATAAGGACTTTAATAAAGTGTTATTAATTGATGATTTATCTGACACAGGTCTTACTTTAAATAAAAGTATTGAATGGCTTAAAAATTACGGACCAACTAAAAATTTCATTAATGAGGTCAAAACTGCTTGTTTATGGAAAAAAAAATCATCAACTTTTGAACCTGATTTTTGTCCAGTTAGATTAGACTCTGACCCTTGGATTGTTCAACCAACTGAACATTACGAAGAACTAAGTATTGATGAGATTATTAAAAGAAATAAATAGGGCCAGTAAAAACCAGCCCTATTAAGTATTTTTTAAGCAACCACAAAACTAATTACACTTAGAATTGCAATCACCCATATTGCTGGCGAAGTTGAAGAAAACTTACCAGTAAATATTTTTATCAATGCATACGAAACAAAAGCCAAAGCAATACCATTGCTGATACTATAAGTTAAAGGCATAGCTATCATTGCAAGAATTGCAGGAGCAGACTCTGATATATCATCCCATTCAATATCTGTAATATTTCTAATAAATAAAACTGAAACGAATAGCAAAGCACCACCATCAATTTGTTTTGGTAAACTAGTTGCTAACGGTGCAAAAAATATACAAGCTAAGAATAACAATCCAATTACAAGAGAAGTCATTCCTGTTTTACCACCAGCTTTGACACCAGCACCAGACTCAACATAACTTGTAACTGTAGTTGTTCCCATCATTGCACCAGCAACAGTTCCAACACTGTCTGATAACATTGCCTTATTGATATCTTGAACTTTTCCATTTTTATCAACTTTACCAGCAACATTGGCAACTGAAGTTAGAGTTCCCGCTGTATCAAAAAAGTCGATAAATAATAAAGTAAATATCACAGTGGACATTCCAGCTGTCATTGCAGCAGAAAGATCAAATTCAAATAAATAAGTCATAGGTGGAGGAGAACTTACGATACCATTGAATTTCGCAAGACCAGCAGCCCAAGCAATAATACTGAATACCAAAATACCAATAATGATATTTCCTTTTACATTCATTTTTTCTAATACAATTATTGAAATAAAAGTTGCACATCCTAAAAGAACCAAAGGATCTCCAAGATCACCTAATTGAACTAGTGTTACAGGATTATCCACAACAACTTCCATTATTTGAAGACCAATAATTGCTAAAAATAATCCTATTCCAGCACCAATCCCAAGTTTTAAACTTTTTGGAATTGAATTGATTAACCAAGCTCTAATTGGAGTAAGGGATATAATTAAGAATAGTACACCTGCAACAAGAACAGCACCCAGTGCCTCTTGTGGTGTGTAGCCCATTCCAGCACAAACACCAAAAGCTACAAAAGCATTAATACCCATGCCTGGTGCAAGCCCTATAGGCCATGTTTTTCCATAAAAAGCCATTATAAAACATGCTAAGGCAGTTGCTAGAATAGTTGCTGTATAAACGGCTCCAAAATCAAAAAAGCCTTTCTCTGGTCCAGCAAACTCACCAGATAAAATAAATGGATTCAAAAACATAATGTAAGCCATTGTCAAAAAGGTAGTTGCGCCAGCGATTACTTCTGTTTGAAAATTTGTTTTGTGTTTTTTATAATTAAAATAGTTATCGAGCATTATTCCTCCTAGTTGTCTGATAAATATTAGATTCTTACAAAAGACACCCTTTATAATTGAAGTTTATTCACATAATTCAACTTATAAGTTTATATTTATGCCATATTTTAATGCTTAATATGCAAAATGAAAAAAAATCTCTTAATAGGTATTTTAATTACATCATTTTTTTTAATCTCAGGTTGTCAGACAATTAAGAATAAAACTGATGCAATTGTTGAAAAAGAAAATGAAAAGTTAAGCAAATATATAGGTAAATCGTCAAATGAATTACGAATGGACCTAGGAAAACCTGATGAAGATTATAAAAATGAAAAAGGAAACTTAGAATTAGTTTACATAACTAAAAAATATGGAATTCCCTGCGAAAGAAGATTTGAACTTAATTCAAATCAAGTTGTAATTGGTTTTGTCTCTAATGGATGTTTTTAAGTCACTTGCGGAGAATTAATCTCCGCAAGTAAGGTTTTACACTTATCTAATTTCAATAAGTTTTTTCTTTTTATGCTCTGGAATAATTCTTTCACAAGAAATTGTTAAGAGACCATCTTTGAGCTTAGCTTCTCCCACTTTTACGTCATCAGCAATAGTGAATGATCTAGCAAATTGTCTTTGAGAAATTCCTTTATGAATTATTTCTCCATCAGAGTTTTTATCATCTGATTTATTAACTTGTTTTGTTCTTACAGTTAATAAATTATCTTCAAACTCAACTTCAACATCATCTTTTGAAAAACCAGCTAATGCTACTTCTATAGCATAGTTATCTTTACCAGTTTTTCTGATATTGTATGGTGGGTAGTTTGATTGCATTGTTAGATGCCCATTACCCAACATATTTTCAAATTGATCAAACATATCGTCAAAACCAATTGAAAAAGGTCTTAGTGAGTTAAATATAGATAGATCCTTACTTGTCATAATATCCTCCTTTGTTTAAGCAAGTTTATTTTTGTAAGCCCCATTAGGCGACTTACGATTTTTATTTAATAACAGGTTTTAAAATTTCAAGAGTTGAAAACTAAATTTTTTTTGAAATTTTTAATGCAAAAGCATAATCTAAAGCAATTTCTTCAATAGCTCCATCACGTCCTGATTTTCCACCATGACCTGCATTCATTTCAGTTTTTAATAAAAGTAAATTGTTATCTGTTTTATAGTCTCTTAATTTTGCTGTAAATTTTGCAGGCTCATCAAAAAGAACTCTATTATCACTTAAGCTTGTAGTAATCAAAATATTTGGATAATCCATTTTTTTTATGTTGTGATATGGGGCGTAAGAATAAATATAATCAAAGTGATCTTTGTTATCTTTAGCATTTCCAAATTCATCAAATTCACCTACAGTTAATGGCAAAGAATGATCAAGATTTGTTGTTAGCGAATCTACAAAAGGTACTGCCATTATGATTCCAAGAAAAAGCTCTGGCGCTTGATTAACGACTGCACCCATAAGCAAACCACCAGCAGATCCACCCATTCCAATAATTTTGCCTTTAGATGAATATTTGTTTTCAATTAAATACTTTGCAGCATGTATGTAGTCTTCAAAGGTATTTTTTTTATTAGTTAGCTTTCCTTCTTTCCACCATTTCATTCCCTTTTCCATACCACCTCTAATATGTGCTGTAGCCCAAATTATATCTCTGTCCACTAAACTCAATCTTGTCGATGAAAAACTAGGGCTCATTGAGTGTCCGTATGAGCCATAGCCATAAAGTAGTAAATTAGCTGAACCATTAATTTTTGTCTTTTTATGTCTAGTTATTGTAAGAGGCACCAATCTTCCATCGTGAGATTCATATTCAACTCTCTCAACTATGTAATCATCAGGATTATGCCCTGAAGGAATTTCTTGTTCTTTAATTAATTTTTTTGATTTGGATGCTAAATTAAATAGATAAACTCTAGAGGGAGTTTTTGGAGTAGAATAACCTAAATATATCTCATCAGTATTCCTGTCTTTTTGTTTTAAGGAAACATTTGGGACACAAACTTTTTCCTCAGAAATTACCAGCTCTTCTTCTGTTCCATCTTTTTTATTAATTACAAATAGTTTATCAAGCGCATCAGAGGTTTCTGATCTTATAATCCAATTGTTTAAAAAAGTTAGTCCACCAATCAATGTTTCTTTTTTAGCTGGTATAAAATCTTTCCAATCTTGATTTTCAAGGCTATCAGAAGTTTGAATTTTGAAATCTTCAGCATCTTTGTTAGTGTGATTATAAAATTTACCATCCCAAGAATTTACAGAATATAATATTCCTCTTTCTCTTTTTTGAATTAATTTTGGAATAGGTTTTTCTTCATTAACACTAAAATAATATTGCTCGGAGGTATTATGATCTGAAGTTGATATAAAGTAATATTTTTCATCTGAACTTATGCCAATACTTACCGTAAATGCCTCACTTTTTTCCTCAAAAATTAATTCATCTTTTTTATCAAAACTTCCAATTTCATGTCTAAATATTTTTCTTGCTCTATGATTTTCATCTAAGCTTGAATAGTAAATAAATTTATCATCTAAACTAAAAGTAATACTTCCAGATGTTTCTTTAATTTCTTTTGATATAATTTTTTGTGTTTTAATTTCTCTTATAAAAATTGTGTAATATTCAGACCCTTTAGTATCAAGTGAATATGCTAAATATTCATCATTATTGCTAACTTCTAAATCTCCAACTCCAAAATACTCTGTTTTTATTTTTTCTTTTTCTTTGTCACCATTCCAAATTTCTTCAACTTTATCTGTTCCAATTTTCTTTCTTAATTTTATTGAATAATTTCCTTTAGTAGTTGTTTTAGTCCAATATTCATATGAATGATCTTTATAAGGTAAAGATTCATCATCTAGTTTTATTCTACCTTTAATTTCATCAAAAAGTTTTTTTTGTATACCCTTTGTGTCTTTTAGTTGTTCTTCGGTGTAGCTATTCTCTTCTTCAAGATATTTTCTAACTTCTGGGTTTAATTTTTCTTTATCTTTTAAAACTTCTAAAATATCTTTTTGATGTATCCAGCTATAATTGTCCTCCCAGGCGACATCATGACAAGATTTAAGCTCAGGTTTTTTTGCTAATTGTGGTAATTTCATAAATGAAGGAATTATATGAATATAATTATTTATACATTAGTCATTTTAACTATCTTTTATTTATTAATTAAAAAATTCACCACTATTTCCTCAAAAAAAATCTCTAAAGGTGCAAGAATCCTTCTTATTATTGGACTATTTTTGCTTGCTATACTATTTGCGGTTGGAGGAAGATATTTACTGACACTTCCTCTTACATTAGCGAGCTTAGCATTGCTAAAGCTAAAAGGTTTATCAATTTTTCAATTAATTTCTTTATTTAGATTAATACAAACTTTGAGAAATTCAGGTCGATTTTCTTTCAATAATATGCAAACCAATAATAGAAGCAGTTTATCAATTGATGAAGCCTATAAAATTCTTAACTTAGATAGAACAAAAAAAATTTCTAAAGAAGAGGTTAAGAAAGCTCATACAAAAATTCAAAAAAAAATACATCCAGATATATCACCTGAAACTGCTAGACTTTCTACAATAGTCAATGAAGCTAAAGAACTTGTGTTAAGGGATATTACTTAGTTTAAAATTTCTATAAATTTTTCAAATATTTTATCAGGATTAATTCTATCTTTGCCCATTGTGTTATGAGTAACATTTATTTCACCATCTGGAATTATAGGATGCATTTTTGAACTATAAGATCCGTATATTAAAGGAGTGTCAGCCATAAGTGTAATCGTATTTACTCCCAGAGCTGCAGAAAGATGGCTAAAACTCGTATCGTTACATATTGCAACATTACAGTTTTGAATAACTGGTAATGTTTCTTTTATACTTAAATTATCTAATGAAATGCAAAATTTTCCAAATTCTGAGTTTATTATATCTTTTAAAATTTTTTGCTCTTCATCATTTTTTCCTGTAGCTAAAAAAAATTTACAATTTTTTTCTTTAATTATTTTTTCCATCAATTTTATAAATGTTTTTGATGGAATTCTTTTTGTTGGTCCAGATCCCCCAATACCCAAAAGAATATTCAAAGAATTTTTATCTATATTGAATTTTATTTTTGCATCTTCTGTATTTATTCTATTTATTTCAATTGTTGGGTTACCAAAATTTTCAATGTTAATTGAATTTTTCAAAAATAGTTGTGCCGTGTCTGTAATATGTTGTTTATTCTTATTAAAAAGTGGATATTGAAATATCTTTTTAATTCCCGCTAACCTTGCTATTAAACTAAATCTTAAAGAAGAGTTAAATATAAAAATCTTTTCAAAATTTTCATTTTTTAAATATTTGATTAAATTTAACGCACCTAAAAATCCATCATGTTTTCCATTTGCTAGATCGTTTCTATCTAAAATATGAATATTATTAATATATTTGGTATCAGTCAAAAATTGTTCTGCTTTAGAGTTTTCACGAACCAATATGTCTATTGGTGTAGAGTATTTTTCACTGATAGCTTTTATAAAAGGCAAAAAAATAACTGTATCTCCTATACCTTTTCTATTTTGGACAGCTAATATTTTCATAATTGTTTATAAACTTTACTAAATAATTTTTTTATATAAATTTCTATTTATGAGTAAAATCAATGGCATATATGCTGCATCAATGTCTATATTTAATGATGATTTGAGTTTAAATGTGGCGAAAACAATTAAACATAGTGAACAGCTAATTGACGAGGGCTGTCATGGTGTAGCTGTTTTTGGTAGTACAGGTCAGGCTCAATTAATTTCTATATCTGAGAAAATTGAATTATTGAACAAATTATCTTCAAGTAAATATAAAGAGAAATTTATAGTAGGGACTGGGCTCAATTCACTTACAGAAACGATTAATTTAATGAAAGTTTCAATCTCATTATCTTTTAAAAGATTTTTAATAATGCCACCAGCATATTACAAATATGGACATACAGATGTAATTAATTTCTATAGCAAAATTATTGAAGCAGTATCAGATTGTGAAATAGTTTTATATAATTTTGAAAAACTTTGTGGATATAAATTTGATATACCTACAATAAAGGAATTAGTTAAAAAATTTCCAAAACAGATTATTGGAATTAAAGACAGCACTTATAATATTTTTGAAGAACTAAAATTAGAAAATTTTTCTATTTTACCAGGTTCAGAAACTAAATTAATCAAAGGTTTAAAAGTTGGTTGTTCAGGAATTATAACTGCTACTTGCAATGTAACTGCTAGATTATCCAGAAAAGTTTATGATGATTTTATTAGAGATAAAAGTGAAACAGATAATAAAAAATTATGTGATGTTAGAGAAGCATTTGAAAACTATAATTTGATTTCGGGCATACATGCATATTACTCTACTAGAGATATGATTTATAAAAATGTTTTGCCTCCATTAAATTTACTTGGCAAAAACGATTATCAAGATTTAGAAAGGAATTTAATATCTTTAAATTTTAAAAATTAATTTTTTAATGATAGTTAAAAATGCAGTTAGCTAGATTTCTTAATAAGGTTTTTAAAAAAAGTGGTTTTATTTTAATAGATGCAAATAATAACAACTATATTATTGGTGAACCAAAAGATAATCCAATCAAAGTAAAAATATTAAATCCAAAACTTCATTATAAATTATTGTTTCATCCAGATTTATATTTTGGTGAAGCATATACAGATGGTGAAATCATATTAGAAAATGGAAGTTTAACAGAATTTTTAGATCTTGCACTTATGAATATAGGGAGACGAGAATTTAATTTTTTTAGCTATTTATTAAATAAAGCTAGAGGTTCATACAGATATTTAACAAATTTCAATTTTATAAAAAAATCAAAAATGAATGTTTCTCATCATTATGATATTTCAGATGATTTATATGACTTATTTTTAGACCCTAAAAGACAATATTCATGTGCATATTTTAAAAATGAAACTGATACACTTGAACAGGCTCAAAATAATAAAATTCAACATATTATAAAAAAATTAAATTTAAAACCTAATCAAAAAGTTCTAGACATTGGTTGTGGCTGGGGATCACTAGCAATTGATATTGCAAAAGCAGCTCAATGTGAAGTTACAGGAATAACTCTATCAGAAAATCAACATAAGTATGCAAATGAAAAAGTAAAAAAATTAAATTTAGAAAATCAGGTAAAATTTAAACTTATTGATTATAGAGAATTAAATGAAAAATTTGATAGAATTGTAAGTGTTGGAATGTTTGAACATGTTGGTAGAAAATTTTATAACAAATTTTTTAACCAGGTTGAAAACTTATTGGTAGATGACGGGGTTGCAATGATCCATACTATCGGATCAGTTGATCCACCAAGAGACCCACATCCATGGATTACTAAGTATATATTTCCTGGCGGTTACACTCCAAGTTTGAGTGAAGCGGTAATTTCGATTGAAAAAGCAGGATTAATTGTAACAGATATTGAAGTTTTAAAATTACATTATTCCCACACACTTAGACACTGGAAAGAGAATTGTCTGAGCAATAAAGAAAAAATTATCAAAATGTTTGATGAGAAATTTTTTAGAATGTGGGAATTTTATCTTGCTGGATGTGAAATGGCATTCAAATGGGGAGATCAAGTAGTATATCAATTCCAGCTTGCAAAAAATTATACATCAACTCCAGTTACAAGAGACTATATTTATCAATAAATAATTGATAAATATTTAATCTCATTCAAATGAAAAAAAGAAAAAAAAAATTATCAAAAAACAAATCTAAACAAAGAAAGGAAAGAAAAACAAATTTTCCCAAAAAGATTAAAAAATCAAATATCAAGGTTATTAAAACTAAAATTAAAAATAAATTTAAAAAAAAAATAAGTCCAAAAGCAAAAAAAATTAAAGTTTTAAAAAAAACAAAGAAAAGAAAAATATTAAAGGTTCAAAAAAGAACTAAAGAAGATTTAATTACTAAGATTATAAAATTTCAACTATCATTCAAGCCAAACTTCAAATTTAATCTAAATTTTAATTTAGAGAAATACGTTCAATCTTTTTTTGATAAAATTTCAGAAACAATTGAAAGATATAAAATTGTAAAACAAGATCAAAAAAGAAAATTAAAATTAGAACAAATTGAAAAAGAGCGTTTAGAAAAAATAAAATTACAAAAAGAAAAAGAAGAAGAAGAAAAATTAAAAATAAAGGTCAAGGAACAAGTTCTCAAAGATGAAATAAGATTAGAAAAACAAAGAAATAAAGATATTAAGCTTTTTTTAAGAAAAGAGCAGGCGTTAATAAGAATCGAACAAGCCGAGAAACAAAAACAGTTTTTACAACAATTAAAATTAGAAAAACAAATTGAAAAATTCAGAATTAGAGAAGTAAAAGAATTAGAAAAATTAGAAAAAATATCCCTAAAAGAAAAAAGAGAAGATTATGCTGGATTACAAGAAAGAATTGAAAAATTAAAAGAGAAATATCGAGTTATAAGAGATCAAAAAATTAGAGAGAGAGTAGAGGCGTTAGGTGTAAAGATCCAAGGAAATGAAGATAGAGAAACATTATTACAGAAAGAAAAAGAATATACTATTGCAAGACAAAAAATTGAATTTGCCCTTGAAAGTTTTTATAGAAGTGCAAGTAGTTTAGTATTTCAATTAAATAAAAGACATATCACTCGCCATATGTCCATTTTAAGATGTATTGATAGGAGATTTGAAACTGGTGAAATTTTTGTAAAATGGGACGAGGCAGTTGATGAAGAATGGTTATTACTAATTTACATAAAAAATAATTCTCCAGATGAAGGAATAGTTATTGAGGACAAAACAAATCCAGAAAAAAATATTTCACACGAGTTTAAAAATAACGAGATTTTTAAAGCTTCAGATACAATGGTTGATGCACTCACTCAATTAATTGCTAAAAAGAGAGAAAAAAATACTAACTAGTTTTTTAGATTAATTGTAAGATTAATCATGTTTTTTGGCACTATTTTTTTAATAATAATGTATTTAATTTTTAAATATGTCTTGGCATGGATATCCTATGTAAATAGTCTTGATGCTAGACTTGGAGATAGTACTTGGAGATGGACTTACGATTACCAAGTAGTTGGAGAAAGGGATTATTCCGATCTTGATGATAAAGATTTTGTAAGACTTAGAAGAAAAAAAAATAAATTAGTTACATTAATGTACTCAATTTTTTTGATTATGTTTGTATCTTTTATGTCTTGGTTTAGTAAATTTTTGATTTTAATTCTTTAGTTAGTTTTTATTTGTTTTTTGTTTTTCAGATACAAAAAAAAAGCAATTATTTCATATCCGATAGAAAAAATTTGAAAAATAATTGGCAGACTAAAAATTGAATATAAAAATTTATATTTTGGAATATTCTTCCAAACTAATAAAAATGCTTTTGCTCCACTAAAAATTTGACCATTTTTTTCAACATGCAATCTTCTTAGTAATTCTTTTGCATCTTTTTTTGTTTCAATCTTAGCTTGATCATTATTAGTGATATCAACCCAATTAATCTCATTAATCTTTTCTTTTTTATAAAGATCAATTTCTGCTTTACATATTTTACAAGAGTTATTGAAATAAACTTTCATAATCTGAGACAATATTAAATATAAATAGATATGTATATGAGTTAATAACTCTAGTTGAAATTCAGATTAAACTCATTATGTACATCTTGTGAGTAATTTCTTTGAAAAAACAGATTTAACAAGAAAAGATGCTGAAAATATAGTTTCAGATACTTTAAATAAATGTGATGATGGTGAGCTGTACTTTGAGGACTCTAAAGCAGAGAATATTATGTTGGATGATAATAAAATTAAAAGTTCCAACTATATTTCAGATTTAGGCTTTGGTTTCAGAGCAATTTCAGGAGAAATAGTTGCTTATTCTCATTCTAATGAAATTTCTAAAAATTCTCTAAATCAATCCTCCAAAAATTTAAAATCTACTCTGAAATCTTCTAACGGTACCTATAATCAAGAAATACCCAAAACTAACAAAAAATTTTATAATGATTTTAATCCAATTGAAGAAAAAAATTTAAAGTCAAAGCTAGAAGTTTTAAATAAAGTAAATGATTACTTAAGATCAAAAGATACAAATGTAAAACAAGTTACTACTAGTTTCTCAGGTGAGCAAAAATCAATTGAAATTATAAGATCAGGAGGTCAGTCAATCACAGATGTAAGACCACTTGTTAGATTCAATGTTTCAGTCATGCTTGAAAAAAATGGAAGAAAAGAAACAGGTGTATATGGAATTGGCGGAAGGCAGTCATATGACTCTTATTTAGATAATGAAAATTGGAAAAATGTTTGTGATGAAGCTTATAGAATTGCATCTGTTAATTTAGAAAGTAAGCCTGCTCCTGCTGGAGAAATGAAAGTTGTTTTAGGACCAGGTTGGCCTGCAATTTTAATTCATGAAGCAATTGGTCATGGTTTAGAAGGTGATTTTAACAGAAAAAAAACTTCAGCTTTTCACGATTTAATGGGGCAGAGGGTTGCAAGCGAAGGAGTTACAATTGTTGATGATGGTACTATTGATAAGAGAAGAGGGAGCTTAACAATTGATGATGAAGGAACACCAACTGAAAGAACTGTTTTAATTGAAAATGGTATATTAAAAAATTTTATGCAAGACAGACTCAATGCAAGATTGATGAAAACAAAATCAACAGGCAATGGAAGGCGTGAGAGTTATAAACATGTAGTGCTTCCAAGAATGAGAAATACGATGATGTTGAGTGGTAAAAATACTCAAGATGAAATGATTAGCTCAGTTGATAAAGGAATATTTGCAGTAAGCTTTGGGGGTGGACAAGTTGATATTACATCTGGAAAATTTGTTTTTAATTGTACTGAAGCATATGAAATTATTGATGGTAAAATTGGATCACCAATAAAAGGAGCAACTTTAATTGGAGATGGTCCATCAATACTAAAAGAAGTGTCAATGGTAGGAAACGATATGATGTTAGATCCAGGCATTGGAACATGTGGTAAAGCAGGACAAGGAGTGCCTGTTGGAGTAGCACAACCTTCAATATTAATTGACAAAATGACTGTGGGTGGCACTAAACTTTAAATGGTTAAGGATCAGGAATATTTAAGGAATAAAGCATCCTTTTGTTTAGACCTAGCAAAAAAAATAGGAGCAACATCTGCAAGTGTAAGTGTTGGTCATTCAATTTCAGAGTCTGTGAGTTTTAGAAATAAAGTTTTAGATGAGTCGAATAGATCAGATAATTTAGGGTTAAGTATTACAACTTATATTGATAAAAAAAAATCATCGATCTCTTCATCTAATTTATTGGATGAAAATATAAAAACTTTAATTGAAAAATGTGTTGAAACTACAAAAATAACACCAGAGGATGAATTCAATGGGCTGCCAGATAAAAACTTATTAGCAAAAAATGTAAAAGATTTAGATTTATATGATGATTCTCATATTGAGAATGATAAAAAAATTGAATACCTAAAAGAACTAGAGACAGTTACTTCAGAAAATAAAAACATAGTTAACACAGAGTCAGGCTTTACTGAAAATAAATCAAATTTCATCCTAGCAAGTTCTGATGGTTTTTGTGAGGGTTATAAAACCTCCTCATTTACAGCATCATGTGTTGCAGTTGCAAAAGATGATAAAAGTATGGAAAGAGATTATGATTATACTTCCAAATGTTTTTTATCAGATATTAAATCCTCAAGTCACTTAGCAAAAGAGACTAGGGAAAAAACAATAAAAAAACTTAGCCCTAAAAAAATTGGTAGTGAAAAAATTAATATTATTTTTGATAAAAGAATAGCAAGTAGTTTGTTAAGTGCATTTGCTGGTGCAATTAGTGGATCAGCAATCGCAAGAGGTACTTCATTTTTAAAAGATAAATTAGGTGAACAGGTCTTTTCACAAAATATAAATATTATAGATCAACCAGATATTCTAAAAGGTTTAGGATCAAGGCCTTTTGACTCTGAAGGAGTAGAAACAGAAACCCTAAAGCTCGTAGAGAATGGTAGCCTAAAATCTTATTTAATTGATACTTACAATGGAAAAAAACTTAACCTTAAATCAAATGGAAGATGTGGAGGAACTTCAAATCTTTTCTTTGAAAATGGAGAACTAAGTTTTAATGATCTTTTGAAATCTAATTCGAAAATGATTTATGTTACTGAAACAATTGGTCATGGAACAAATTTAGTTACAGGTGATTATTCAGTGGGAGCCACTGGTTTTTTGATTGAAGATGGTGAGTTTAAGTATCCAATTAATGAATTTACTATTGCTGGAAATTTTAAAGAAATGTTTCAAAATTTAACTTTAGCAAATGATTTAGAATTTGAATTCTCAACAAATTCACCTACTGCAATGATAGAAGGTATGGTTGTTGCAGGTAAATGAAAGATTTCTGTATAATTGGTTCAGGTATTTCAGGATCAACTATTGCAAATCTTTTAAACAAAAAATATTCAGTTGATGTATTTGATAAGGCAAGAGGTCCAGGTGGCCGCTCTTCATTTAAAAGATTAAAGGATAAAATAGGTTTTGACCATGGCACACAATATATTTCACCAAAAAGTATAAATTTTAAAAAATTTATTAATCAATTAATTAAACAGAGAGTTTTAAAAAAATGGGGTGGAAAACATTTATTTTTAAATACTAAAAAAAAAGAGGATAAAAAACATGTTAAAATTATTGGGGTAAAAGGTAATAATGATATTAGCAAGTATCTATTAAAAGATATTAAATGTCATTTTCATAAAGAATTAAAAAAAATAGAAAAAAAAAATAAAAAGTGGGTTTTATCTTTTTCTGATGGAGATAAAAAAAGATATTCAAATTTAATTTTAACATGTCCATTTCCACAATTAAAAAAACTTACTAAAAAAATAATTAAACATTCATTTCTTGATCAAAAAATAAAGATGGATGCAAATATAACTGTTATGATTTCTATTAATAAAAAAATT
The DNA here is from genome assembly GCF_052047915.1 of Candidatus Pelagibacter sp. HIMB1505. NCBI lineage: Bacteria > Pseudomonadati > Pseudomonadota > Alphaproteobacteria > Candidatus Pelagibacterales > Candidatus Pelagibacteraceae > Candidatus Pelagibacter > Candidatus Pelagibacter sp. HIMB1505. Next base: position 422,060 of record NZ_JBNAIR010000001.1, read on the forward strand.
AGTACAGTGAGCAGTTATTTTTTCGATGATCCAATTTTAGGATGGGCTGCTAATGAAAATACAAAAAAAAGATTTAAAAGTAATAAGAATTTATGGACACTACAAAGCACTTATATGTGGGCCAACAAACACATTAATAATAATAGAATAAATAAGAATAAAAACTCTCAAATTTTGATCAAAAAATTTTTTGATCTATTGAAAATAAAAAGAATTAAACCTCAAGATATAATTAATCATGGATGGAAATATTCATCAAATTCTAAACCTCCAAAAATTAATAGCTATTGGAATTCATCACTAAAAATTGGAGCGTGTGGGGACTGGTTTGTAGGTCCAAGATTAGAGTCTGGCTGGATTAGTGCGATGGATTTATATAAAAAGATAAAATAATTTAATCGTAATTTTTTAATCTATATTCCCAATTCCCCATTCGATTATAAGAAACTCTAATAATTTTACCTGTTTTACTGTCATACCAGATATCGAAATCCAGTCTTTTATCTTTAGAAATATTCATATCTTTAGATCTTAATTTAAAGTGATCAGTGTTATAGATTTTTCCATACTGTTCTATTTTTTCTTTTTTTATGAATGTCACTACTTGCTCTTTAATGCTCCCAGATACAGGACTTATTTGACTAGTTGCTTGTAAAATTTTGTGGTTCCACCAACTTCCAATTACGTTATCTAAAGATCCTTTTCCAGTATATGATGAGCCTTCTATTTCAAATTCTTTATTTTCTTTATTGAATGATAAATTTACAAATTTTTCTTTATCATTTTGTTTCGTTTTAGAATTAAAAGATATTAATTGATCTTCTAAATATTTTTCTTCAGCATAGCCCTCAACTTTAAATATTGTAGCCCCTAGAAATTTTACTTTAAATTGTATTTGATTTGTAACAATTGTTTCTTTGCCATTTCTTTTAAAAAAATAAAAGTTATATCCAATAACTTCATTATTTCTTAAGACTTCCATCTCCAATTTATTAAAATTATTGTAATGACCTATATGACCAAAAGAATTGGTTGAAGTTAAAAATATTATAATAAAGATGAGAAAGATTTTTTTCATATAGTAATTTTAAATATAAAGCTTATTATTTTATATAGATAAAGTATTCAACAATATGTTCCTTAAAATTAAAAATGTTCCAAATGTTTGGTGGAGTTCAGACAAACCATTAAATTTTAAACCAAAAATCTCAACATTTTTTTATTTATGTTTTGGATTAACTTTATTTGGCTTAGGGGAGGGACTATTGATTGTTTCTTTTACTGGAGCGTCACCATGGAGTGTATTGGCTCAAGGAATTTCATTGAATGTAGATTTATCAATTGGCACAATCACTTTTCTCATTAGTGTTGGTGTTTTATTCCTTTGGATTTTTTTAGATCAAAAACCTGGGATTGGAACAGTTTTGAATGCTTTAATAATTTCTGTAATGATAGATCTTTGTATCAAGTTTGTTCCTACACCCTCAGATTTTATCTATCAATTAATCTTAGCAATTTGTTCGGTGCTATTAGTTGGTATTGGTGGAGGTATTTATTTAGTTGCAAACTTGGGGCCCGGACCAAGGGATGGATTGATGATTGGTCTTCAAAAAAAAACAAATTTACCTATCGCTCTTGTTAGGGCTTTATTAGAAATAACGGTTGTGACGATTGGTTGGTATTTGGGTGGTGTTGTTGGAATAGGAACTTTATTGTTCGCTTTTGGTATTGGGCCTTGCGTAGCTTTGGGTTTATATTTAGTGAATAAATTATTTAATTAAGCTGCAGCGCTTGATTTTTCACTTCTTTTTCTTTCATGAGGATCTAAGATTGCTTTTCTCAATCTACAAGAAGTTGGGGTAATTTCTAATGCTTCATCAGTATTTAACATGCTTAATTGTTCTGCAATTGACATTTTTCTTACAGGTGTAAGTACAACATTTTCGTCTGTTCCTTGAGTTCTCATGTTTGTTAACTTTTTACCCTTCATAACATTAATAATCATGTCACCTGGTTTAGGAGAAAGACCAACAATCATCCCTGCATAAACTGGATCATTATGTGTTACGAACATTTCACCTCTTGCCTGAAGGTTAAAAATTGCAAAAGCAACAGCTTTTCCTTGTTCCATCGCAATTAACGCACCATTTCTTCTACCTTCCATATCCCCTTCATAAGCACCATACCCATGGAAAATTCTATTTATTACTCCGTTACCTTTTGTAAGAGTTAAAAATCTACTTGTGTAACCCATCAATCCTCTTGTAGGCGCATGAAAAATAAGTCTCTTTTTATCTTTACCAGTATCTTTTAGATCAATTAGCTTACCTTTTCTTCTATTCATAGAATCTATTACTTTTGATGAATATTCATCATCAATGTCTACGGTGATTTCCTCAATTGGCTCTAATCTATTTCCAGCTTCATCTTTTTTGAACAACACTTTTGGAGGACTTACAGTCATTTCAAATCCTTCTCTTCTCATTTGAGTAAGTAAAATCTCCAACATCAATTCGCCTCTACCACTTACTACGAATGAGTCATTTCCATCATTTTCAGAAAAAGTGATACCAACATTATTCTGTGCTTCTTGAAGCAATCTATCTCTAATTTGTGTACTTGTTAGTTTTTTACCCTCAGTGCCCGCTAGTGGAGAAGTGTTTACAGTGATTGTAATAGACATTGTAGGTGGATCAATAGGTGTTGCTGGTATTGGATCATTAACTTCCAAATCACATATAGTATCTGCAACATTTGCTTTTTCTAATCCAGCAATAACGACAATGTCACCTGCTTCACCTACTTCTATAGGCACTTTTTTAGTTCCTTCATATCTAAATATTTTAGTTAATCTTCCTTCATCAACTTTATTACCTTCTAAGTCGATTGCTTTAATGGCCTGATTTGCTTTTGCAGTTCCTTGATTAATTCTTCCAACCAAACTTCTGCCTAAAAAACTATCTGAGTATAATAATGTTGATAGCATCGCAAATGGTTTAGATTTATCTAATTCTGCTGGTTTAACATGGTCTATAATTTGATCTAAAAGAGGGTTTAAATTTTCTCTTGGTCCATCAACTTCTTTATCTGCCCAACCTGATCTACCACTTGCATAAAGTACTGGAAAATCTAATTGTTCTTCATTTGCATCTAAGCTTACAAATAAATCAAAAGTTTCATCCAAAACTTCATTTGCTCTTTGATCAGCTTTATCTAATTTATTAATAACAACTATTGGCTTCAAGCCTTGTTTCAAAGCTTTAGCTAATACAAATTTAGTTTGAGGCATCACACCTTCTGCAGAGTCAATTAAAAGTAAAGCACCATCAGCCATACTTAAAACTCTCTCAACTTCTGCCGCAAAATCTCGGTGTCCAGGAGTATCAATAATATTTATTCTAGAATTTTTCCAATTGATTGATGCAGGTTTTGCAAGAATAGTAATTCCTCTTTCTTTCTCTAATTCACCAGAGTCCATTAATCTCTCATCTACCACTTCGTTCTCTCTAAAAGATCCACTTTGTTTCATTAGGTTGTCTATTAAAGTAGTCTTCCCATGATCAACGTGGGCAATAATCGTAATATTTCTTATTTCTTGGCTCATAAATTGACGCCGTTATATAGAAATAAAAAGCTTTGAAAACTTAAAAAAAACCACAATAACCTCACTTTTATTTGTTATTTTGTTTTTAATTTGATTTTTTTTGCTTTTCTTTTTTGATTCTTCTTTTTTCTTTTAAACTTAATTTTGGTTGTTTTTTTACACTAGAGTCTTTGAATGATTTTCCACTATATCTTTTAGACATAATTTTACTTTAATTAATTTCAAAAAAAAAACTATTATTAAAATGGTTTTTAATATTTTTTTGAAATTAGGAGTTTATATCTCTATTCTAACTATAATTTTGATTAGTTATTTTCTAATAGAATTGTGGACAAAAATTAAGTCGGAATGTAACCAATTTACAAGGTGATAACCATTCTTGATCATATGCTGGTAAATATCAGAGTTAATGATTTGATCTATATTTTGATTATGGAACTCCATATTGTCAATGATATCTCTTTCAAGAAACTCAATAACAATCATTTCTGGATAATATTTTTTTAAATCAATGCTTCTTAAAACTTCTATTTCATGACCTTCTACATCTATTGATAAAAGGTTAATTTTCTCGTCCTTAAATTTAGAATTCTCAATTATAGAATTCAAAGTTTTTGTTTTAATTCTTTTTATTTCTTTTGCTCCTTTTTTTCTTATCTCACTTAAGGAATTTATTGCTGAGCGATTATGAAAAAAATATAAATCTTTTTCAGCTTCCTTTTCTGAAATTGCTATATTTATATTTTCATCTCTTTTTCTAATAAAATTGAAAAAGTCTATAGTATGAAAATCTAAGTCAATATTTATTCCTGACCAACCTCGATCATAAAGTAATTTTGTATTATTACCTTTGTAAGGATGATAACAACCAACATCAATATAAACACCTTTTTGTTTATCTTTAAAAAAATAATTGATTATTAAATCTTGAGCACCACTAGAATATGATTTTTTGATATAATTATTACTTTTTAATTTTTGAATATAAAAGTATAAATTTTTGAATAAATTAAAACCAGCACTGTATAAATATTTCTCTTTAATTTTTTCCTCTAATTTCATAATTAAATCATTTTTTATTTTTTAAGTTTACTAAAAACAAAAAAGGAACTACCTTGAATATACATTGTTAGTACGTTGAATGTAAAAAAAAACGCCAGAGAGGTTGATTTCTCTGGCGTTTTTAAATTTTTTTGAGTGTCTGGACTTGTTACATTCTCATACTGGTTTCAAAAATAGTACTATTTACAGACTTATTGAAGATACATTCATCATCATTCATCACTTTTCAAACGCAACTCAAAAGGAATTCAAAAGATACATTCATCATTTAATTTTTATAATAATGCAATGAACCATACATTTCTAATGGACCTTCCCATTCATTCAAATAAAGTTCAAAACATAGATCTCTTAATTCTATAAGTTTTTGCAACCTTTGCTCAGTTGTTTTTCCTAAGTTTGATTGAAGTGTTAATTCAAGAGGTTTTTCAGAATTACACATTTGTTCATTTCTTGAGTGAAGTTCATACCAAAATTCTTTTTTGGGAAAATAAATATGCCATTTTCCTTTTGGTCCGTTACATTTTTGACATGCATTAACTAGATTTCCAATATTATTAAGATTGTAATTTAATTTATTCTTTTTATGTAAATAAAATTGTTTATTTAAATCTAGTGGAATAAAATGATCTACCTCTAAATCATTTAATGAACATGGTTTTCTACAGTAAAAACAAACATCACCCTGATAATTAGTTAATGTTGGTTTGGTAGATGTAAGATAAATTCTTTGATTTAAACGTTCTTCATAAAACATTTCATTATTTTCATCAAATGATATTATTGCGCTAGGATGCATCTTCTTTTCCCATACTCTTTGTTGAAGATCCCATCTCGAGTCGGTTCCTGCATCTAATAACTTAACTAGGTTTTTATCTTGTGCCAATTTTAAGAAACTGTCCTGAAGGATTATTCTTTTATTCAGTTTCATTTCATCAATATACAAATCGTCGGTGATTTTTTTGGAACCGATAATTGGTAATGCTCTAACAACGTCTTTAAATCCCTCTTTTTCTGTTATTAATAACAATTCCTCCATATTGATTTTTCCATCAATATGGTCTTTTACACTTTTAAGCATCTTTCCGTCTCTAACTTTAGTTTGACCTTGAAATGGACTTTTTCTTGTATGTTTTATTATTTTTTCAACAAAAGGTTTTGATAATTGTTCTTTTTTAATATGAGTTTTTCCCTGTTCTGCAAAAGTTAATATTGTTTGAAACCAAGGAAATTTATAACACGCTACGTTCTTACCTTTATGTATTATTGTTCTAATATCGTTATCTAAAGTTTTTTTAAAATCTGAAAATGTTTTTCTATACATTAATATTAATAGTCACCTTTACCAGGAATAACATTTCTTACTCCACCACGGGGGTTCTCAACATCATTTTTATATCTTGGTATAAGATGAATATGCATATGAAATACTGTTTGACCTGCATATTCCCCTGAATTTATTCCAACATTAAAACCATCAGGACTATATTTCTGTTTAAGATATTCTTTTGTTTGGAATAATAATTTATTTAATCCTATAATTTCTTCATCAGTTGATTCGAAGTAATCTGGATATTCTCTTTTAGGAATTATTAAACAATGACCTTTGCTTACAGCAAATTTGTCATAGATTACAAACCCAATTGAATTTTCAAATATTCTCTCTTTTACTTCAAGAAAAGGACTGCTCATGAAAAATTATAACATAAAAAAAACCCCCAGAAATTTCTTTCTGAGGGTTTCTAATTTGTTTAACTCTTGTACGAAGAGTGTTCTGGACTGGAATCGTATTACATTCATATTATAAAGTTCAATAATTACTGATTTACTTATCTTTTCTTAAAATTGTTCATCACTGTTCATCACAAATAGGGTCAAATTCAAAAGGAACTCAAAAGATGACTAAATGAGTTAAGGGATATAAGTTCATTCTAATGAGAGAGTTTAGTTGTCTTACTTGGAACACAGCAAAAAGAATTAAGTATTCAGAAGAACAAGTAAACTTCATTAATTCATTCAAACCTGATGTAGTTGCCTTACAAGAAGTATTAATCAATTCTGATAAAAAACTTAAAGAACTATTATCTACAAACTATAAAAATATCATATCAAGTTTTGATTTAGCACCGGATTTAAAGATATTAACTAAAAAGAGAATGTTTGGACAGATTATTGCTTCTAATTTTAAATTAGAATCCAATGACCCTAAAGACTTTAATGTGCCTTGGCAGGAAAGAGTTTTGTCAGTTAGGTTATTTATAGATAATTCAGAAATCTATTTTCACACCACTCATATTCCACCTGGTTCTGGTAATGGTTGGATTAAAATTGAAACTTTAGAAGGAATTTATGAAAGATTAAAAGAGAACAGAGATAATCTTAATATTTTATGTGGTGATTTTAATACCCCAAAAGAAGAAGATTTAAAAAATGGAATGGTCTCTTTTGCTCAAAGAATTAATGATAGGGGAGAGGCAAAAGTTAGAAACTCATTTAGAGGTGGTGAAGGTGTTAGATGGGATAAAGGTGAAAGAGGTATAATCGTGGGTTTAAAGGAATTTGGCATAGAAGATAGTTTTAGAAAATTATTTTCTTATGATGTGAAAGATTACAGTTGGAAATTTAATAGAAAAGATAATGTAATAAAGAGAAGATTTGATCACTTTTTTGCTAGTAAAAAATTTAAAGTGCTTGATGCTAAATATTTGCATAATGAAAAAAAATTTAGTGACCACTCTCCTTTGATGGTAAAATATGCAATATAACTAAATTAAAATGAGAAATATTTTTGATCAATATAACCAACCTGAAAATAAATTAACTCACTCATTAGCGTCAAGTCTTTATGAGGATAAAAAACTATTAGAAAGTTTTCTTAAAACATTTTGTAAAAATTTCTTCAAAAATACTAGTGATTTAAAAATAGAACAACAAACTGTACCCGGGCAAATTACTAGAGATGTAGATGAAAAACAAAGGAAGGGTTTACCGGATGCTATTATATATAATGAAGAAGAATGTTTGATTATTGAAAGCAAAGTATCTTCAACGCTTACTCAAGATCAATTAAATAGACATGAGAAAACTCTTAGAAGAAGAGGTTTTAACAAAATAAAAGGAATAGGCATTGTTGTTGATTTATTACCAAATGTTAAATTAGAAAATTGGAAACAATTAACTTGGAATTCGGTATATAGTTGGGCACATAAAGAAACTAAAAATTCAGAATGGGCAAAAAAATTGGTAGATTATTTTAATGTGTTAGAAAATAATATGGTAGAAGATGAATATTTAAGAGAAGGTTCAATTACTGAATTTACGGGCATACATTTTGATGATGATAACCCTTATTCTTATAGAGAAGGAAAAAGACAATTAAAACTTTTAGTAAATAAAATCAGAAAAAATAAAATTCTTAGTGATGAATTAAATATTGATCTTAAAGCAAAAGGAAGAAGTGGGATTAAAAAAGAGGGTAATCTTTGGGATTATCTGACTTTTAATACAAATATAAAACAAAAATCATTTACAGATGAACCTCATTTAACAATTGGAATGAGTGATAAATTTATTGAGGCAGATTTTACGATTCCTTACAGAATAAAAGGAAAAACAAAAAAAAACTTTTATAGTTTATCTTGGAAAAATTTTAGAAATATAGTTCATGAAATAGCACTTAATTACGATAAATCTTTTGGCATTAGCGAAGGTTTTAAACCTCAAATTGTTTTAGGACAGAGAAGGTATCCTAGTCAAAGTTCTCCTGCGATACATGATGCAAGACTTGAAATGGATATTAGAACTGCATTTAAAGATATTTCTTCAAAATTAAAACCTACTCAAAAACAGCAAGAGGAATGGTTAAAAGTAGTTTTTGAAATAAATAATAACAAAAAATCAAACTTGCAATTTCAAGTAGGAGGTAGATTTTATTTTAACAAGCATAGTCTTGTTGACAATAAAAATGCTGATCAGATTTTAATTAAATCTTTTTTAGCATGCAAACCTCTTGTAGTACATTTATTTAGATAAAATTATATATATAAAAAAAACCCCCAGAAATTTCTTTCTGAGGGTTTCTAATTCGTTTAACTTTTGTATTTAGAGTGTTCTCTAAATGGAAACGTATTACATTCCCATGCCACCCATACCGCCCATGCCGCCCATTCCACCAGGCATACCACCAGGCATTCCACCTGCAGCATCTTTTTCCTCTGGCTTGTCAGCGATCATAGCTTCTGTAGTTACTAATAATCCAGAAATAGAAGCAGCGTCTTGAAGAGCAGTTCTCACAACCTTAACTGGGTCGATAATACCTTTTGAAAACATATCACAATACTCTTCACTTTGAGCATCATAGCCATGTGTTTTTTTATTTTGCTCTAGCAATTTTCCAACTACAACTGAACCATCTACACCAGCATTTTTAGTAATTTGTCTGATAGGGGCCTCAAGTGCTTTTCTAACTAACTCAACACCAGCTTTTTGGTCGTCACCTTTAACTTTGACTTTACTTAGCTCTTGAGCAGCATATAACAATGCACATCCACCACCTGTTACAATACCTTCTTCAACAGCAGCTCTTGTTGCATTTAAAGCATCTTCAACTCTATCTTTTCTCTCTTTAACTTCAACTTCAGTTGCACCACCAACTTTGATAACTGCAACTCCACCTGCTAGTTTAGCAAGTCTCTCTTGAAGTTTTTCTTTATCGTAGTCAGATGTTGTTTCATCAATTTGTTGTTTGATTGAAGAGCATCTAGCTTCGATATCAGATTTTTTACCACTTCCGTTAACAATTGTGCTGTTATCTTTATCAACCTTAACTTTTTTACAAGAGCCAAGATCTTCAAGTTTAACATTTTCAAGTTTAATTCCTAAGTCTTCAGAAATTACCTGACCGCCTGTTAAGATAGCGATATCTTCAAGCATAGCCTTTCTTCTATCACCAAATCCAGGTGCTTTAACAGCCACAACTTTTAAACCACCTCTTAGCTTGTTTACTACAAGTGTCGCTAGTGCTTCACCTTCAACATCTTCAGAGATAATCATTAATGGTCTACCAGCTTGAACAACTGCCTCTAAAAGAGGAACCATTGGTTGCAAGTTAGTCAATTTTTTCTCATGTAAAAGAATAAAAGGATTTTCTAACTCAGTAGTCATCTTATCACTGTTAGTGATAAAGTATGGAGATAGATAACCTCTATCAAACTGCATACCTTCAACAACATCTAATTCAGTTTCAATACCTTTGTTTTCTTCAACAGTGATTACACCTTCATTTCCAACTTTTTGCATCGCTTTTGCAATCATGGTTCCAATTTCTTTGTCACCATTAGCAGAAATAGTTCCTACTTGCGCAATTTCATCACTATCTTTTACTTTTTTTGCAGAAGAAACAAGATTTTCTTTTACAACTTCAACTGCTGCATCAATCCCTCGTTTAACATCCATTGGATTCATACCAGCCGTAACATATTTTACACCTTCTTTAACTATAGCTTGTGCTAAAATTGTTGCAGTAGTTGTACCGTCACCAGCTTCATCATTTGTTTTGCTAGCAACTTCTTTAACCATTTGAGCACCCATGTTCTCAAATTTATCTTCTAAATCAATTTCTTTAGCTACTGAAACACCATCTTTAGTTATTCTTGGAGCACCATAAGATTTGTCCATTACAACATTTCTACCTTTTGGTCCCAATGTAACTTTTACTGTATCAGCCAAGATGTTAACACCTCTCATCATTGCTGCTCGTGCTTCAGCATCAAATTTAATTACTTTTGCCATTATATTTCTCCTTTAAATTAAATTATTTGCTTGAAATACCCATAATGTCTGACTCTTTCATTATGCTGTATTCCTTACCATCAATTTTGACTTCAGTTCCTGACCATTTGCCAAATAAAACTTTGTCACCAACTTTAACGTCCATTGGAATTATTTTTCCATCTTCAGTTTTTGCGCCACCACCAACTGCAACAACTTTACCTTCTTGAGGTTTTTCTTGCGCAGTATCAGGGATGATAATTCCACCAGCAGTTTTCTCACTGCTGTCTAATACTTCAATTAAAACTCTATCGTGTAACGGTTTAAATTTCATAAAATTCTCCTTTATAAATATGATCCTCATATAGATACTAGCCACTCCATTTCAAGGTTCTCATTAAAAATACTAATTAAAAAATATAGGAAATATAAGGTTATTTAGTTTATAGATGAGTTTAATGACTAAAAATTTAGACAAAGACGGCTTAAGCTCAATTGCTAAAAATTATGACCTTTTTTATATTGATTTGTGGGGTGTACTTCACAATGGAATTAGTCTCCACCAAGAAGCAGTTAGAGCACTCAATGAGCTAGAGCAAAAAGGCAAAGAATATGTCTTGTTAACAAATGCTCCAAGACCAAGTCAGGCTGTAAGAGTTTTTTTAAAGAATATGCAATTAGATGAAAATATTAGAAACCACGTATTCAGTTCAGGTGAAGCCTCTTTGAATTATTTAAAAAATAATTTTACAAATAAAAAATTTTATCACATAGGACCACCTAGAGATTTTGATTTGTTTAAAGAATTTGAAAAAGATAAATCACAGAGTTTAGAAAACTCTGAATATTTACTATGCACAGGATTGTTTGAAAAATATGATAAGGATTTAAATTACTACAAAGATTTATTTGAAAAAAATATCAATAAACAAATGATATGTACCAATCCAGATTTAATTGTGGACAAAGGAGATAAAAGAGAGCTGTGTGCTGGTTCAGTTGCAATGGTTTTTGAAAAAATGGGAGGCAAAGTAACTTATTTTGGAAAACCGTATCCTGAGGTTTACAATCAATCAATCGACAACAAAAACAAAAAAGTTCTTTGCATTGGAGATAACTTAAATACAGATATAAAAGGTGCTAATTTATTAAATTATGACTCATTGTTAATTAGCAATGGTGTTCATAAAAAAGAAATTGAAGAACATGGTTTAGAGAGAGTTTCAAAAAATTATGAAGCAATATGTAATTTTACTCAAAGTGAATTAAAGTGGTAAAATAATGAAAGTTTATAAAAACTTTAATTTAATTAAAAGTCATAAAAACTCTATAATTCTCATTGGTAATTTTGACGGTGTTCATTTGGGACACAGGAAATTATTTAATTTAGCTAAAAAATTTAGTACTAAATTTAAAATAAAGATTGGTGTTTTGACATTTGACCCAATGCCAAAAATTTTTTTTAATAAAGATATAAAAAATTTTAAAATTTCAAACTTTGAACAGAAAAAAAATTTATTAAAAGATCTTGGAGTTGAATTTATCATAAATAAAAAATTTGATTTAAATTTTTCAAAAACAAGGTCTGTAGATTTTATTGAAAAAATAATTTTTAAAAAATTAAATCCAAAATTTATATTTGTTAGTAATAATTTTAGATTTGGAAATAAAAGAGAGGGAAATGTTGCACAATTAATTAATTATGAAAAAAAATATGGATACAAAATAATAAAACCTGAACCATTAAAATATAATAGTAAAGTTGCGTCATCTACTTTGGTTAGAGGATATCTAGAAAAAGGTTATTTAGATAAAGCTAACAAATTATTAAAAAGAAATTGGACAATCGTAGGCAAAGTTGAAAAAGGCAGAAAGGTTGGAAAGAAAATTGGTTTTCCTACATGCAATATTGATATTAAGGATTATGTCTTGGCAAAACCAGGTGTTTACGCAGTTAGAGTTCATCAAAAACAACTTAAATTAAAACTAAAGGGAATTGCTAATCTTGGCTATAGGCCAACGTTTGAGCAAAAACAGTTGTTACTAGAGGTTCACTTATTTAATTATTCAGGAAATCTTTATAATAAGTATTTGTCAGTTGAGTTTTTAAAATTTATAAGAGCAGAAAAAAAATTTAAGAATGCAACACAATTACAAAGCCAAATTAAAAGTGATTTGTTAGTCGCTAAAAAAGTATAATGAGTAAATTTCAGATAAATTTGCCAAAAACAGCTTTCTCTATGAAGGCCAATCTTCCTATGCGAGAACCTGAAACTCTTAAATACTGGGAAGAAATTAATTTATATAAAGAACTTAGAAATTCTAGAAAAGGAAAAGAAAAATTTGTTCTGCATGATGGTCCTCCATATGCAAATGGGAATATTCACATGGGGACTGCACTTAATAAGATACTTAAAGATATTATTGTTAAATTTCATCAAATGGATGGAAAAGACTCTGTATATGTGCCTGGATGGGATTGTCATGGTTTGCCTATCGAATGGAAAATTGAAGAACAATATAAAAAGAATAAAAAAAATAAAAATGAGGTTCCAATAGTAGAATTCAGAAAAGAATGTAGGTCGTTTGCTGAAAAATGGATCGAAATTCATAAAACCCAATTTAAAAGATTAGGTGTAGTAGGAGATTGGGAAAATTATTATTCAACAATGAGCTTTGATGCAGAGGCTCAGATTGTAAGAGAACTTGGAAAATTTTTAAAAGAAGGCAGTTTATATAAAGGTTTTAAACCAGTTTTATGGTCAACTGTTGAAAAAACTGCACTTGCTGATGCTGAAGTAGAGTACCAAGATCACAAATCAGATACAATTTATGCAGCCTTTACTGTTAAATCATCAAATATAAAAGAATTAATTGATAATGAAATTGTTATTTGGACAACAACACCATGGACTATACCAGCTAATAAAGCCTTAGCTTACAATGAAGGTTTAGATTATTTGTTAATTCAGATTGAAGATGGTGTTTTTAAGGGTAAAAAAATAGTAGTTGCTGCAGCTTTATTAGAGAATGTTTTAAAAGATTGTAATATTTCAAATTTTAAAAAGATTAAGGAATTTAAAGGTAAAGAATTAAAGGATACCATCTGTAACCATCCGTTTTTAGATTTAGGTTATAAATTTGAAATTCCAATGCTTGAGGCAAGATTTGTTACAACAGAACAGGGAACAGGAATTGTTCATTGTGCGCCAAGTCATGGACCTGATGATTTTAATCTCTGCTTAAATAATGGAATTAAAGCTATTGAAACAGTTGATGGAGATGGAAGATATACAAAAAATGTTCCTCTATTTGAAGGCCTTCATATTTTCAAATCTAATTTAATTGTTATTGAGAAGCTAAAAGAGCAAAAAAAACTTTTGGCTAATGGTGAGTTAACCCATTCATATCCACATTCATGGAGATCAAAAGCTCCGTTAGTTCATAGAGCAACTCCACAGTGGTTTATATCTATGGATAGTCATAAGCTTAGAGAAAAAGCGCTTAATTCAATTGATGAAACAATATTTTATCCTAGTAAAGGTAAAGAAAGATTAAAATCGATGATTGAGACTAGACCTGATTGGTGTGTTTCAAGACAAAGAGTTTGGGGGGTTCCTCTTCCAATTTTTATTAATAAAAAAACAAAAGAGATTTTAATTGATGACAAAGTGAATGAGAACATTGCTAAAATTTATGAAAAAGAAGGATCAGACTGTTGGTTTTCTGATGATCCACAAAGATTTTTAGGTGATAAATATAAATCAGAAGATTACGAAAAAATGAGTGATATTGTAGAGGTATGGTTTGATAGTGGTTCCACTCATTCATTTGTTTTGGAGAAAAGAAAAGATTTAAAATGGCCAGCCTCAATGTATCTTGAAGGTTCAGATCAGCATAGAGGTTGGTTTCATTCTTCTTTGCTTGAGTCTTGTGGAACTAGAGGTAGAGCTCCATTTGAGTCAATTCTTTCACATGGTTTTGTTGTGGATGGTAAAGGGCTTAAAATGTCAAAATCTCTTGGAAATGTAATTGCTCCAGAGGACATCTTAAAGAAATATGGTGCTGATATTTTAAGGATTTGGGTTGCTTCTTCAAATTATGCTGAAGATTTAAGAATAGATTATGGAATTTTAGACCAGCATGCAGACTCTTATAGAAAAATTAGAAATACATTCAGATATTTACTGGGAAATTTAAGTGATGAATATGAAGAAGTTGATTTAGAAAAAATTAATATAACAGAGTTGCCAGAATTAGAGCAATATATACTTCATAAAATTTATTTAATTGATTCAAATTTCAAAAAAAATTTTAAAAATTATGACTTTCATAATTTATACAAAGAACTTTTAAATTTCTGTACAGTTGATCTATCAGCTTTTTATTTTGATATTAGAAAAGATACTTTATATTGTGACCCTAAAGATTCAATAAAGAGACAATCAGTAATTCTATTACTAAAAGTTATTTTGAATGCTTTGTTAAGATGGTTTGCTCCAATCTTATCTTTTACAACAGAGGAAATATTTAGATTAATTGAAAACAAAAAAAGTATTCATCTAGAAAATTTTGTTGTTTATCCATCTAATTTTAAAAATGACGAATTATTTAACAAATGGAAAGAATTAATTAAAGTTAGAGAAATCTGCAATATACAAATTGAAAAAAAAAGATCAGAGAAGGTAATAGGTTCAAGTTTAGAGGCGGATATAAAAATTAGATTAGACTCAAAAAGATTGGAAATATTTAAAGAAGTAGATTTTGCAGAGTTATGCATAACTTCTTCAGCAATACTTGAAGAAAGTAAGAATAATGAAATAGAGGCTGAAGCAAGTAAGGCGAAAGGAACTAAATGCCCTGTATGTTGGAAAATTAGCGTTGATAGTTGTCCAAGGCACAGTCTTTAATGAAATTTTTAAAAAGAAATATTTACAGTTTTTCTTTAATTTTTTTTTTATTTTTAGTTGATAGATTAAGCAAGTATGCAACGCTTAGGTTATTTGAAAATCTAGATGAAACTAATATTGCAATTACTTCGTTTTTAAAATTTAATTTGATTTGGAATGATGGAATTGCTTTTGGTCTCTTGTCATTTGACGAAGGTGCATTTTACAATCTTTTATCGCTTATAATAACACTAATTACATTAATATTAATTTACCTTATGATTAAAGCTAAAAATATTGAAAAATTTGGTTTCTGCCTCATTATCGGTGGTTCTTTTGGTAATATTTTTGACAGATTTTACTATTCGTCAGTTATAGATTTTATAGATTTTCACGTAGGAAATTTTCATTGGTTTATATTCAATGTAGCTGATATATTTATAACCATAGGTGTTTTAGTCTTAATAATGTTTGAATTTTTTAAAAAAAATGAAGAAAAAAATTAGTTTATTTTTAGTTTTTTTATTACTTACGTCTTGTGGCTCTGGTTTTACATTAAAGAAAAAAAACAGCACTGATGAATTTTTAGTTGAAAAAAAAAGCCCACTTGTTGTGCCACCTGATTATGGAAAATTACCTTTACCAGATGGCCAAGAGTCCTCTGAAGATCAAGAGGATGAAATGAGTTTTCAAGAATTTTTAACAAAAAAAGATACTAAAAAAATAGAAGAACAAAATCAAAGCAGTAAAAATTCTATAGAAAAATCTATTCTAAACAAAATCAAGTAATTTGATGTTGGTTGACAGTTTAAATTTAAAATTTTTTAACAAAAAAAAAATTAAAGTCTCAATAAAATATAAAATAAATCAATACCTTAAAAATTTATTACAGAACAAAAGTCAAGTCATTCACTCATTAAGCAAAGAATATCAAAACACATATACAAAAAAATTTGTTAAGAAATTAAAGACCTACAAAACTGTAAATTTAATTGGAATGGGAGGGTCAATTCTTGGTGCAAAAGCTATTTATAGTTTTGTAAGATCTAAAGTCAATTTTAGATTTATTGATGAATATCATCATAAGTTTTCAAAAAAGAATTTGAATAAAAATTTAAACTTAATTATCTCAAAATCTGGAAATACTTTAGAGACAATAACAAACACACAATCTTTAAGTAAGAATTCAAAAAATATTATAATTACAGAAAATAAAAAAAATTATCTTACTAAATTTGCTAGTAAACTAAAGGCAGATATTGTTTATCATAATGATTATATTGGAGGAAGGTATTCTGTTTTATCAGAGGTTGGAATGTTGCCTGCTGAATTAATGGGTCTAAATCCGAATAAATTTAAGAGACTTAATGATTTAGCCAAAAGTAAAAAATTCTTTAAATTGGTTGTAGATAATGTTTCCATGATGTTAGATCTTATTGAGAAAAAAAATATGAATTCAATTATTTTGAATTACGACCCAAATTCTCAAGATTTATTTATGTGGTATCAACAACTTGTTGCCGAGAGTTTGGGAAAAAAGGGAAAAGGTGTTTTACCTATTATTTCTTTAATGCCAAAAGATAACCATAGCGTGATGCAATATTATCTTGATGGACCCAAAAAATATTTTTTTACATTTTTCTTCAATGAAGAAAAAAAATCACAAAAGATTAATAATTCCAGGATACTAAAAACTCACAATTATATGAGGAATAAAAATCTAAATGATATTAGCCATTCTCAATTTATTTCTACCCAAAAAGTTTTTTCAAAAAAAAAAATTCCTTTTAGAAGTTTTTTTATTCAAGATAGAAATGAAAAAATTTTAGGTGAGCTTTTTACATTTTTTATATTGGAAACAATATTATTAGGCAAAATGATGAAAATTGATCCATTTAACCAACCTGCAGTTGAGCTTATAAAAAAAGAAACTAAAAAAACCTTAATTAATATTTAAACTTTTTAACAAAAAAAATTTTTGAAATTCCATATTTTCGATCCTCAATAACATGAAATTCATCTAAAATTTCTAATTTATCTTTTATATGTCGATGAATAATTATGATACCTTCATTCTTTAGTATTTTTTTTTTAGCTATCAAATTTAAAATCTCATTAATTACATTGTCTTTGAACGGTGGATCTAGAAATATTATATCAAAACTTTCTTCAATAAAATTTTTTGAACCAATAAATGTTAAACAATCTTTATTATATATTTTATAATTTAAGTCCTTACCTAAGATATTTAAATTTTTACTTAAAATTTTTACGGCTTTTAAATGTTTTTCAAAAAAGTAAACAATATCAGCATTTCTAGAAATGCATTCTAGTCCAAAAGAGCCTGATCCCGCATACAGATCTAATACTTTCGAGTTTTCTAACTGAACATTAATTTTTTTTGAATGTTGAATTATATTAAAGATGGATTCTTTTACTAAATCTTTAAGAGGTCTAGTTGTTTTGTCGAGGGGTTGAGATAACTTTTTCCCTTTGTATTTTCCCCCTATGATTCTCATTTATCAATTACTTTAAAACCAATATCTTTTCTAAAGAAACCATTTTCCCAGTTTAAATTATTTATGAGATTTATTGCATTTACTCTGCTTGATCTAAAATTATTTGATAAAGTAGTAAAGTTTAACACTCTTCCTCCATTTGAAATTATTTCTCCATCATGCAACTTTGTTCCTGCATGAAAAATAAATTCATTATTTTTTAAAGATAAATTATTCAAATTTTTTATTGGAATTAAGTTTTTATAATCCTCAGGATAACCTAATGAACAAAGGACAATACATAAACTTTTTTGATCTAACCATTCAATATTAATTTCTTCTAAATTTTGATTGATACAGGAGTAAATAATTTCAAAAAAATCTGTTTTCAGCCTTGGTAAAATTGTTTGACATTCTGGATCACCCATTCTTACATTATATTCAATTAAGTATGGTTCATTTTTCACAATCATTAAACCAGCGTATAAAAAACCCTTATATTCATTTTTTTTGTTTTTTAATGCTTGAAATGTTGGTTTGATAATTCGATCTAATATTTTTTTTTCTAGGATTTTATTTTCTAGTCTAGATGGTGAATATGAGCCCATCCCACCTGTGTTCTGTCCAACATCACCTTCACCAACTTTTTTATGATCTTGTGCAGTACCAAAAAACTTGAAAGTTTTCCCATCTGAAATTATAAAAAAACTCATCTCTTCACCATCTAAAAACTCCTCCACTAATATTTTATTTGCTTGACCAAATTTTCCTCCAAATATTTCATTAATTGCTTTATCAAAAGTATGTTTAGTATTACAGATGTAAACTCCTTTTCCTGCAGCAAGTCCATCTGCTTTTACAACAATAGGTAGTGAAAATTCATTATGTATATTTAATAAATCATTCTTATTTTTTATGATTTTATATTTAGCTGTTGGAATATTATATTCATCACATATTAATTTTGTAAAAGTCTTTGAACCCTCTAGTTTAGAGGAATATTTATTAGGTCCAAAAACTTTTATATTTTTTTGTTCTAAAAAATCTACGATACCTTCAACCAAAGGTTTTTCTGGACCAACAATTACTAGGTCGATTTTATTTTTTTTAATAAAATTTTCTAAATTTTCAAAATTTGACTGATCAATGTCTACATTAATGGATATTTTTGCTGTTCCAGCATTTCCTGGAGAACAATAAATTTTATTTAAATTTTTAGATTGATTTAAAGCCCAACATAAAGCATGCTCTCTCCCACCACTTCCAATAACTAAAACATTCATATATGAATATATAAACTAAAAATGTTAAAAAAATTAGCCAAATTAAAATATTTACCGAATAATTTTGAAATAATAGAGCATGGTGATCATGTAATATGTTCTATTTCGGGAAAAAAAATTCCATTAGAAAAACTTAACTATTGGAATGTAGAAAAACAAGAGCCTTATTATTCTTATGTTGAGGCTTCTAAGAAAAGAGAAATAGATACTTAAAATGAACTACTTCCATCTATCATGTGTCCAAATCCATTGCTCAGGATTTTTTTTAATCATATTTTCTAAAATTTGATTAAGACTAGTTGTAATTTTATTAATATCATCTGAATTTTGAAAAACTAACGGTTCATTTATTGTAATAATAAATTTATTTTCTTTTGTTCGTTCAATATAAATTGGAACAATCTTAGCTCCAAATTTTTTCACAAATTGAGCAGGAATGGTTGTGGTAAAAGCTTTCTTATTAAAAAATTCAGCACTTATACCTTCCGATACTCTCTGGTCTATCATTAAGGCAATTGAATTATTTTTTTTAAAAAATTTTAACAACGTTTTTGTACCTGAAATTCCTTTTTTAACCTGGTTTTTGCAAATAAATTTTGATCTTATTTTCACCATAAGAGGATTAAGAAATATATTATTAAGGGGCCTGTAAACAGCCGCAAGGTTAATGCCCTTTTTTTCAATATATTGGGCCATTAATTCAAAATTACTAAAGTGACCTGAAATAAATATCACTGGCTTATTTTCAATTTTTATCTTTTCTAAAATTTCATCATTAAGGACATTAATTTTTTGATTAAATTTTTCTGAATTTTTAAAATTTTTGATAAAAATATATTCTGAAAATATCTGTCCGTAATTAAACCACATGTCTTTTAAAATCTTATTTTTTTCTTTAAAATTTTTATAAGGAAAAGCAATATCAAGGTTTTTGAGAATAATTTTTTTTGATCTAAAAAATGGTCCTATTATCAAAAATATATAGCCTGATAACTTTCTTGAAAAATTGTAACCTAATATTTTAAAAATTGAAAAAAATAAAATTACAAAAATAAACTGAATGAAATGATTAAATTTTTTCATGTAAAAAATCTATAAGTTTTCCTTGTTCCTTAATAATTAAATCAATCTTAATACATTTAATAAATTTATGATATTTTTTTGGTATTTTCATATAATCTTTTTCAGTGGTTAGTATCTTAGTGTTAAGAGTTTTTGATTTCTTTATAATTTTTTTAATATCAGAATCTGAGTATTTAAAATGGTCTGCAAAACACATTTGATACTTAATAATAAACTTATTTTTTTTTAGTAAATCTAAAAAACTATTAGGATTTCCAATCCCAGAAAAGATTAAAAATTGATTTTTCAGATTAAATTCATTTAAATTTTTAATTACATAGACAGTATTAAAAATATTTATTTTTGGATTAATCTTTTTTATTTTTTTTATAATCTGATAATTTGGTCTAAAAATATTTTTTAAAAAGACTGCGTCAAATTTTTTTAAACTTATTAAATTTTCCCTTAATGGTCCTGCGGGAATTAAGTTACCATTTCCTACCCAACTTGATGAGTCAAAACATACAAACTTCAAATTATATGACAAGTTTCTATCTTGAAGTCCATCATCAAAAATTATGATTTTTTTTCGTTTATTAATTGCTTTTTGTAAGATTACTTCTCTTTTTTTTTCAACTAACAGAGGCACTTTTTTTTTTAATAATAAAATTTCATCTTTATGTTCACTGTAAAATTTTTTTCCAACAACAATATTTTTGTAGGTTTTACTTAGTATTTTATATATTTTAATAGTTAGAGGTGTTTTGCCGGTACCGCCAATGTATATATTTCCTAAACATATTGAATAAATTTTTTTATTTTTTTTTTTAGATGAAAAATTTAAAAAAAAATTATTTATTAATGTTAGAATTGTAAGCGGATATAATATTATTGATAAAAAAGATTGTTTTTTTTGATCCCAAAATAAGGGTTTCTTAAGGATCATTAAATTGTATTTATTTTGTTAAATGTTTCTTTTAAGATCATTGTTCCCAAACTATTAATTTTATTTTTAGTATCATTTGAATATTTTTTTAATGGTAGCAAATATTTTAGCTTCTTAAATAAGTCACGACTATTATTTACTTTGAGGGATATGTTCTTATTTTTCAAGAAATTATATATTTCTTGAAAATTAGATGTATTGGGCCCATGAAGAATATTACAATTATATCTGGCAGCCTCTAATGGATTTTGTCCGCCATGATTTATGAGCGACCCTCCTAGAAATACATTCTTGCAATTATTAAAAAATAATTTTGTTTTTCCATAGGCATTAACTAGATAAATATCAGTTCTAAAATCTAATTTTTTTTTTGATTCATGAAGATGGACTACTAAACCTAATTTTTCCAGATCTCTTTTAATTTTATCACATCTTTCTACATGTCTTGGTATCATTATTGTAAGTAGATTATTAATTTTTTTTTTAAGCATTATGTGAGCTTCGGCACATAATAATTCCTCATTATGATGTGTGCTAGATGCACACCATATGCTTTTATGATGAAAAAATTTTTTTAAAGTTTTTCTCAATTTAAATTTTTGCGTATCTGACTCACTAAATTTAAGATTCCCTATATATAAAACATTTTTTGCATTTAGTTTATGAAGATAATTTTTTGTTTCTTTATTAGATGAAAAACATAAATCAAAGCTAGAAAATAACTTTTTGGAGAAATCTTTAAATCTATACCATCTTTTAAAAGTTCTTTTAGTGATTCTCCCATTAAGTAAAATTAATGGTATATTTTTTTTCTTTATATTAATTAACATATTAGGCCAAATTTCAGAATCTATAAAAAAAATTTTTGAAGGAGACCAATAATTCAAAAATTTTTTTGTTATTAAGTTTGAGTCGATTGGAAAAAATTGATGAATTGTTTTTTTAAATTTTAGATCATTGAAAACTTTTAATGAACTAGCTGTATTAGAAGTTACTAAAATTTTTTTTATATTTTTTTGTTTTTCATATTTGTTTATCAGCGGGACTATACTTTTTATTTCGCCAACACTCGCACCATGAAACCATATCAATTTTCCAGTACCTCGCTTTTTTGATTTATATCCGAGTTTTTGACTTAGACTTTTAAAACTTTCTTTTTTTTTGAATAATCTTATGACAAATATAATTGGTAAAAATAAAAGAACTAAAGTGATAAAAGTTCTATAAATTATCAACATAGTTATTTTTGAATTTGTTTTTCATAAAAATTTTTATATTCAGGTGATGTTTCAAGCAATTCTTTATGTTTACCTTTTCCAATTACTTGACCTTTATTAATTACATATATTCTATCAGAATTTAAAATTGTTGAAAGACGATGAGCTATAACAATCGTTGTTCTTCCTTTTGTTAAAAAATTTATTGCGTCTTGTATCTTATTTTCAGTTTCTGAGTCTAAAGAAGAGGTTGCTTCATCTAATAAAATAATAGGACTTTTTTTTAAAATTGCTCTAGCTATTGATAATCTTTGTTTTTCTCCTCCTGAAAGTCTAATTCCATTTTCTCCTATAATTGTATCGTATCGATCAGGTAATTGTTGAATAAATTCGTCTGCAAAAGAATATTTAGCAGCTTTTTCTATCTCTTCTTGCGATGCATCTTGATTTGCATATTTAATGTTATTTTTTATTGTATCGTCAAAAAGGTTGATATCTTGACTTACAACTGAGATTCCTTTTCGTAACGAAAATATTGTACTCTTGTAAATAGATTGATCATCAATTTTTATATCTCCTTTATCTACATTGTAAAATCTTGGAATTAAATTAAGTATTGTTGATTTTCCAGATCCGCTATGACCAACTAATGCTGTCATTTTGCCCCCTGGGATTTCCAAGTTAATATCTTTTAGAACCTCGCCATCATTTTTGGAATAACTAAATGATACGTTTTCAAAATTTATTTTAGCTATATTAAAAATTAATTCTTTCGAGTCTTGTAAATCAGTTATTTCAGGTTTTTCATCTATAATTGGTAAAACTCGTTTTGCTCCTGATAAGCCTTGTTGAATAGCAAGATTTAGTGTTGCTAATGATCTAACTGGTTGATAAGCGAGCATCATTGCTGCCAAAAAAGAAAAAAAATTACTTACTTCTAATTCATTTTTAACTATCAACTTAGCAGATACAAAAATAAGAAAAGCAATCATTATTCCAGTTAAAAACTCCATTATTGGTGATGCCCTTACAAAAACTATAGATATTTTTCTAGCTGTCTCCTTAAAGGTTTGAATAAATTCATAAGCTCTTTTCTTTTCATATATTTCTTTTTGAAAAATTTTAACTAATTGATGGTTTTTAAAAATTTCAATTAAATATGAGTTTAGCATTGCCGCAACATTCATTTGCTTAGTTGTAACTTTTCCAATTCGCTTTCCTAAGCTTTTTGCAGCAAAACTTGCGAGAGGTATCATAATTATAGCAATTAATGATAATTTCCAATTTTGATAAAACATTACAGATAGCAAACCAATTAAAGTTAAGCTATCCTTGAATAAATTAAGTATAACTGTACTAACTAAATTTACTATTTGATTAACATCATTTGTTAAATTTGTGATAAATTTTCCAGAGTGTTTTCTATCGATTAATTTTGTGTCTGCATAAATTAAATTATTAAACATATCAATTTGGATATCTTTTCTTACATCTTCAGAGACACCAATCATAATAACCTTTGCCAGATACAAAGATAAACCTTTAAAAGCAAAAGCTAGAATAATTGCTCCTGGAATGATGTATAAATAAAATTGATCTTGTTTTATGAAAAGCTGTTTTATTGCAGGATCAAGAAGATAAGCAACAGCAGATGTACTCCCCGCTAGAATAACTGTGAAAAAGACTGACGTTAATATTTTTTTAACATATTTTTTTGTGTAATCATGATAAAGTCTTTTTAAAATTTGAAGATCTGACATCATGCTATTTTACCCAAAATTAACGCTATAAAAATTAAAAAACCAACAAAGTTATTTGATTGAAATTTTTTCAAGCAATTTAAGGGTTCTTTGTAATTTAACTTATATATCTGAAAATAAAACATTTGAGAGGCTACGATTATGATGACCAAATAATAGATAATATTTAGCTGTATAAGATATCCTATTCCTATTAAGTTCATTAGAAATATACCATAAGACAAACCTAGAAAGATTATTGGATTTTTTTTAAATTTTATTGAAGTTGATTTTAATCCAATAATTTCGTCATCTTTTATATCTTGAAAACCATAAATTGTATCATAAGCTAATGTCCAAAATATTGTTCCTAAGTAAAATATTAATGGGTAAAAACTTAAATTATTGCTAATTGAAGTCCATCCAAGAACTAATCCATAGTTAAATGTAAAACCTAAAAACAATTGTGGCCAATAGGTGAATCTTTTTAGCAGAGGATATGTAAATGCAAAAGGCATTGATAGCATCGCAAGCCAAATTGTTAAATTATTAAATTGAAGCAAAACTAAGAGTGCAATGAAACAAAGAATAATTGTGTATAACAGTCCTTGGAACTTAGAAATTTTTCCCGATGCAATTGGTCTATTTTTAGTTCTTTCAACTTTTTTATCAAACTTTTGATCAATTATATCATTTACTATGCATCCAGCAGACCTCATTAATATTGCGCCAGCTAAAAAAAAAAATAAATATTTAATGAAGGTTACCTTTTCTCCAGAAAAATCATAAGCAGCAGTCAAACCCCAAGCACAAGGCCAAAAAAGAAGCATGTAACCAATTGGCTTTTTCAATCTTGCTAGTTCAATAAAAAGTTTTAATTGGTTCATAAAATTCTGTTGTAAATAACAAACAGAAGATTGATAATCAAATTGATTCGCATGAATATAGATTACACCGTAACAGCGCTAATGTTTCCTGCAATACCATTATTAATGAGTGTTTATAGCAATCGATTTCATTCACTGAGTATATTGATTAGACAACTCCACGATGAACATGTTTATGAAAAACATATTCCACCAGAGTGGAAAAAACAGTTTATCAATTTAAGTGGACGTATAACACTTTTGAGGTGGACTATACTTTTCGCATCTTTTGGATTTCTTTTTAATATGCTTACAGTTTTTGCTCTTTACTTAGATGAACTTTTTATAGCAAGAATGATTTTTGGTTCATGTTGCTTATCTATGATTATCTCAATTTTATTTTTTATAAGAGAAATACATATATCTACCAACGCACTAAAACTTCATATGTCTGATATGGATGTTGATGTTTCTTAAGGAAGTATAACTGCCGGACCAGTTAATTTTCTACCCTCTAAATCTTCGTGAGCTTTTTGAGCTTCATCAAGAGAATATTTTTTTGAAATTTCAACTTTAAATTTATTACTTAAAATTGCTTCAAAAACT
Organism: Candidatus Pelagibacter sp. HIMB1505; assembly: GCF_052047915.1. Classification (NCBI taxonomy): domain Bacteria; kingdom Pseudomonadati; phylum Pseudomonadota; class Alphaproteobacteria; order Candidatus Pelagibacterales; family Candidatus Pelagibacteraceae; genus Candidatus Pelagibacter; species Candidatus Pelagibacter sp. HIMB1505. Next base: position 447,601 of record NZ_JBNAIR010000001.1, read on the forward strand.
TTTTTTGCTGAGTCTTCCAATTCTTGTCTTTTTACAGTGTAATGAGCAATTGATGGTCTTGTAAAAAATAATCCTTTAGCGTTGATGTGTTTTTTAACATCAATAGTGTCTACATAACCAGATGCATTTCCAAAAGCGACCATCATTCCTCTGATTTTTAAAACTTCTATTGATCCTTCAAATGTTTTTAAACCAACACCATCGTAAACTACATCAATTCCATTTTTACCTACAATTTTTTCAACTTCTTCAACAAAGTTTTTGTCAGTATAATTTATTACATGATGACAACCATTTTTCTTTGCAATCTCTTCTTTCTCTTTAGAGCCAACGGTACCAATCACTTCTGCACCAAGAGCATTTGCCCACGGGCATAGAATTTGACCAAGTCCACCAGCAGCTGCATGGTATAAAACTTTATCACCTTTTTTCAAAGGGTATGCTCTATGCAGTAAATATTCCGCAGTTATTCCTTTTAATGTTATGCAAGAAGCTACTTCATTTGAAACTCCATCAGGAACACTTACTAATTTGTCTTCAGGCATAATTTGTTTTTCAGCGTAAGCACCAATTGGCATTGATGCGTGAGTTACACGATCACCCACTTTAAATAATTTTACTTCTGATCCTACTTCTTCAATTTCGCCACAAGCTTCCAAGCCAATTCCACTTGGTAGAGGAATAGGGTAGAGACCAGATCGGTGATAAGTATCAATAAAATTTAAACCAATAGATAAATTTTTAACTAAAACTTCTTTTGGACCTGGTTTACCAATTTCAATTTCCTGAATTTCTAGAACCTCTGGTCCACCAAACTTTTTAAATGTAACAGCTTTCATATTTATTTTACAAATGTACCATTATGATAATCTTGAACTGCTTGCAAGATTTCTGCTTTAGTATTCATGACAAAAGGACCACCTCTTGCAATCTCTTCATTAATTGGCTTACCTGAGATCACTAAAAACTTAGCATCTGTTGAAGCTTTGACATTTAAGTTTTCACCTTTAGTTAACAATATCAAGGTACTATCCTTAACTTTATCGTGGTCTTTTTCACCAATTCTAATTTCGCCACTTATTAAATAAATAAAAGTATTATGAGTGCTTGGTAAGTTATATTGAAATTCTTTATCTTTCTTTAACTCCACATCAAAATAAGTTGGTTCAACATTATGTTTTTTAACTGGACCTTCAGCTTTTTCAAACTTTCCAGCTATAACTTTTACTTGTTTTTCATCATCTTTGTGAACAGCCATCTTGTCAGCATCAATATAAATATACTCTGGTTTACTCATCTTTAATTTTGCAGGCATATTGATCCAAAGTTGAAACCCATGAAGTTTTCCCTCTTTCATGGCAGGCATTTCAGAGTGAATTATTCCACTTCCAGTTTTCATCCATTGCACATCTCCAGCCGTCATTCTACCCTCACCACCTGTGCTATCTTTATGTTCAAAGTCTCCTGCAAGCATATAAGTTACAGTTTCTATACCTCTATGTGGATGAGGTGGAAATCCTGCAATATAATCTTCACTGTTTTCAGATCCAAATTCATCTAGCATTAAAAAAGGATCAAAGTAATTTGGCTCAACACCAATGCTTCTTTTTAATTTAACCCCAGCCCCATCAGATGCTGGAATAGGATCTATAATTTTACTTACTTCAATATTAGTCATTTCTCTCCTTCATCTATTGTTTTGATTATTATTTATAACTCCACCAAATGACACACCAGATAGCTCGCTCATTTCCTTTTTCCACGTTGTTAAGTCATTTATAGAAAGTTTATTAAGATGATCATGTCCACACGCTCTTGCTAATATCTTCATTAGATCTACAGATGCATTAAAAAATCTAGTTAATCTTGCAGAAGATTCATCAATATTTAATTTTTTTCTGAGCTCTGGTTTTTGAGTGGCAATACCAGCGGGGCAATTATTTGTATTACACATTCTAGCACCAACACATCCTATTGCTTGCATAGCTGAGTTGGAGATTGCAATACCGTCTGCTCCAAGAGCAAGTGCTTTTACAAAATCTGCAGAAGTTCTTAATCCACCTGTTACAATTAATGATACATGGTCATAACCTTTTTTATCTAAATAATTTCTAGCTCTTGCTAAGGCTGGAATCGTAGGAACAGAAATATTATTTCTAAATATTAAAGGAGCAGCCCCAGTTCCACCACCACGCCCATCAAGAATAATATAATCAGCACTAGCACTTACTGCAAATTCAATGTCATCTTCTATATGCTGAGCAGATAATTTAAATCCTATTGGAATACCACCAGTTAACTCTCTAACTCTGTTTGAGAATTTTAAAAAATCATCAACAGTTGTTAGGTCTTTGAAAGTAGAAGGGGAGATAGCATCCTCACCTTCTGGAATTTGTCTTACCTCAGATATTTTTCCTTTAACTTTGTTCCCTGGTAAATGTCCGCCTGTTCCAGTTTTTGCAGCTTGACCACCTTTAAAATGAAATGCTTGAATATTTTTTAACTTATCTTCTGAATAACCAAATTTAGCTGAGGCAAGCTCATAAAAATACTTTGAATTATTATTTTGCTCTTCTAAAAGCATTCCACCTTCTCCCGAACAAATTCCTGTACCAGCTCCCTCTGCACCTTTTGCTAAAGCAATTTTGGCCTCTTCTGATAGTGCTCCAAAACTCATGTCAGATACAAAAATTGGAATATTTAACGTTAAAGGTTTTTTTGAGTTTTTGCCTATAATTATATCTGTTCCAACTTTATCGTTATCTAGTAGAGGTTTTTTTGCTAGTTGAGCAGTAAGTATTTGAATATCTCCCCACTTTGGTAAGTCTTTCGAGGGAACACCCATTGCTCCCATTTCTCCATGATGACCAAGTTTTGTTAAGCCATTTTTTGCAAGCTCATGGATGTATGTAAGATGTGGCTCTTCTTCTGTACTCTTTATTTCATTAGTACTTGAAATTTCTTCTGATTTATTAATTTGATCAGAGGTAAAATTTTTATGCGTACCGTCACAATAAGGTTTGGTGTTACTATGTTTACACATACAAAGATAAGCACCACCGGTTTCTTCAGCTTTAAAACTTATAGGTTCAAATGAGGTACCAGCATGAGACCAATCACAAAATGGTTGGTTTTTAGATTTTCCACAAGTACAAAACATGTATTCTTCATTTTGTACTAGCTCTACTTTTTTAGGTTTGTTATCTGCTATGGTTGGCTTGTCCATTAATACCCTTACTCTAATAAATTAAATCTTAAAATAATATGTATTTTTTAATAAGTGTCTTAATTTAAAATATCAAAACACTTATATATTTAGTTAATTAACGATTATTTAGTCTTTTATCTAGACTGAAATCTCTTGTTTCATTAACAACTAAGAATAAAAAACCCCCAGCAAGAGCAATATTTTTCATAAAAGATATAAACTGCATTTGATCAGAAAGATTATTATGAAAAATAACTGCTGTAGCAATGCAAAATATACTTAATAAAGCTGCTGAAACTTTTACTTTATATCCAATCATAATTAATATTGGTGCACCTATCTCAAGTATGATTGCTGGTATTAAAAAAATGCCAGGCACACCTAAAGATTCCATCCAACCAACTGTTCCTTCATAGTTTCCAATTTTGTTAATTCCACTTAACAAAAAAATTAGAGAGATAAGTATTCTACCAGTTAGATCTAAGATGTTATTCATATTTTTACTTGCTTTAATCATTACTTACTGTGTGAACCATCACAAAGTGGTTGGTTGTTAGTTTGTTTACAAGCACAAAAAAATACTTTTTTTGCTTCTTCAGCTTTGTATACAACTGGAGTAAATTCTGAACCTTGATGAGATCCATCACAAAATGGTTGCTTTGAACTCTTCCCACAACTACACCAGTAATAAGATTTATCTTTCTCAACTTCCACTGCGATTGGTCCATCTCCTGCTCTTTGTCCTTTAGTCATATTTACCCTTTCAATTAATTGACTTCTATTTAGTACTTTGTTAACTATTACACAAGAACGCAAAATAAACATACTAGTATATAAAAACATACCATGAAAAATTTAATAGAATGTCCAGCAGAAAGAGCAATTTATTTTTTAGGAGGTAAATGGAAAATTAGAATTTTATTTACTTTGCATAACAATAAGAAAGTTAGATTTAATATTCTTAAGAAAGGTTTAAAAACTATAACTCAACAAATGTTATCTAAACAACTTAAAGAGCTTGAAACTGATGGCATTGTGAACCGAAAAGTTCATCAAGTAGTACCTCCAAAAGTAGAGTATTCACTTACTGAATTTGGCTTATCAGTAATTCCTATTCTAAAATCTTTTTCTGACTGGAATAGAAAAAACACAAGAACTATTTCTTTAAAACTTAATAAAAACTTTGAAGAAAATAGAATTAGATAATATTAAGTAACTCTTTTAGATTTTTGATTTCATTATGAGGTTTGTAATCAAGATTATCAAAAATATTATTATTTCTATTTACCCAAATTGAATTAAAACCATAATTTCCACCACCTGATACATCCCAAGTGTTAGAACTTAAAAAAGCAACTTCGTTGTTTTGAATTTTATATTTTTTAATTGGTAAATCGTAAACTTTTGAATCTGGTTTATAAACCCCAACTTCTTCAATTGAAAAAATATCATCAAATAAATTTTCTAAATTATTACTTTTTACAAGTTCATTAAGTAGAGAAGGCGTTCCATTTGAAAGTATAGAAAGTTTTAAATCTTTTTCTTTTAGAGATTTTAAAACCTCTGTTACTTCCGTGTAAGGAGATAGAATTTTATAAAGATCTAATAATTCATTCCTCATTGAATTATCTATATTAAAAACTTTCATAGATTTATCCAAACTATCCTCAGTTACTTGCCAAAAATCTTTATGTCGTTTCATTAAACTTCTGAGCCATGTATATTCTAATTGAGTTGTTCTCCAATAATTTGCAAAACCTTCCCACTTATCACCAATTTTATCTTTGCATTTCTCAGCAGCTGAATTCACATCAAATAAAGTTCCATACGCATCAAAAATTATTGCTTTAATATTTTTCATAATTAAACTTTGTTATGTGAGTAATATTAGATTATTTTTTCCAGAAAGTTTAACAATTAATTTTGAAAGTAAATTAGATAAATCTCAATCACATTACCTTCTAAAAGTAATGAGAATTGAAAATGATAAACCATTTTCACTTTTTAATAGCAGTGGAGAGTGGGAAGCAGTAACAACTGCAGTTGTAAAAGGTATTGTAAATTTTAAAGTTACTAAACAACTTAGACAAAAAGAAAATAAAAAAGAAATTTGGTTAGCTTTTTCTCCAATTAAATCAAATTATCAAAATTTTATGATCCAAAAAGCAACAGAGCTTGGTGTAACAAAATTCGTACCAATCATTTTTGACAGATCTATAGTTAGAAAAATCAATCTAGAACGATCTAATAAGATAATAATCGAAGCCTGTGAACAGTCTAATAGAATTCATTTACCTGGTATCAGTAAACCTCAAACTTTAAATGAATTTTTAAATTCTAATGAAGTTAATTTAGTTTTTACTGATTTAAATTCAGAAAATAAAAAATTGGATAAAAGTAAGTTTGATGAAAACCCAATCTGTGTGTTAGTTGGTCCTGAGGGAGACTTTTCTGAAGAAGAAAGAGAAAAGATTCTTAAATATAAGAGAGTTTTATCAATTAAAATTAATGATAATATTCTTAGATCAGAAACGGCGGTAATTTCATCATTATCAATCATAAATTACGCAATATCTTGATAAATTGTCGCGAAATCTAAAGTGTAAATTTAAAAAAAGGGTATTATAAAACTTTCTAATGAAGAAAATTTTAATCACATTATTTGCAGTTTTAAGCTCAGTTGAGGCTCTAGCTAATCAACCAAAAAATTGGCAATTAGGTTTCCAAGAGAGCGCATCAGAAACTATGAGAGACATAGTTAGTTTTCACAATAATTTATTGTTGCCTATAATTGTTGCAATTAGTGTGTTCGTTTTATTTTTAATGGCATATGCTTGTTTTAGATTTAGAGCATCAAGAAATCCAAATCCATCAACCAGAACGCATAATGTTGCAATTGAAGTTTTATGGACTTTAATTCCATGTTTAATTTTGATTGTTATAGCCGTTCCTTCATTTAAAACTTTATATAGCCAAGATAGAATTCCAAAGGCAGATGTAACTATTAAAGCAGTTGGTTACCAGTGGTATTGGGGTTACGAGTATCCAGATGAAAATATAATTTTTGACTCTTATATGCTAGAGGATAAAGATCTTAAGGCAGATCAACCTAGATTGTTAGCAGTTGATAATGTGGTAGTTGTACCGGTTAACAAAGTTGTTAAAGTTTTAATTACAGCGAATGATGTGTTGCATGCATGGGCACTTCCATCTTTTGGAGTAAAAAGAGATGCTGTTCCTGGAAGAATTAATGAAACGTGGTTTAAAGCAGAAAGAGTTGGAACGTTTTATGGGCAGTGTTCAGAGCTTTGTGGAATTAAACATGCTTTTATGCCAATAGAAGTTAGAGTAGTATCAGAGGAAGATTATCAAGAATGGTTAACTGATGCTAAAGTAAAATTTGCAAAAGAAATAATTGAAGAAGATAAATATAAAAAACTAGCGAGTAAATAAATATGTACACACAAACTGCATCACACGATGATCATCACACTCCAACTGGTTGGAAGAGATGGGCTTATTCAACAAATCATAAAGACATAGGAACAATGTACTTAATCTTTGCAATCGTTGCAGGGGTTATTGGAACAGCCTTTTCAGTTTTAATGAGAATGGAATTGATGCATCCTGGTGATGGCATATTAGGTGGAAATTATCACTTATATAATGTGTTAGTTACTGGTCATGGTTTGATCATGATTTTTTTCATGGTTATGCCAGCAATGATTGGTGGATTTGGTAACTGGTTTGTACCAATTATGATTGGTGCACCAGACATGGCTTTTCCAAGAATGAACAATATTTCATTCTGGTTATTGCCTGCTTCTTTTATCTTATTACTATTATCAATTTTTGCTGACGGCCCTCCAGGTGCACAGGGCGTAGGTGGGGGATGGACTTTATATCCTCCTTTATCATCTAAAGCTGGACAACCAGGTCCCGCAATGGATCTTGCGATTTTAAGTTTACACTTAGCGGGCGCTTCATCAATTCTAGGTGCCGTGAACTTTATTACGACAATATTAAACATGAGAACACCAGGAATGACATTACATAAAATGCCATTATTTGCTTGGTCAGTTTTAGTTACAGCATTTTTGTTATTATTATCTTTACCAGTTTTAGCTGGTGCCATTACGATGTTGTTAACAGATAGAAATTTTGGAACAGCATTTTTTGAAGCACAGACAGGTGGGGATCCAGTATTATACCAACATTTATTTTGGTTTTTTGGTCACCCTGAAGTTTATATTTTAATCCTTCCAGGTTTTGGAATGATAAGTCATATAGTTTCAACATTCTCTAGAAAGCCAGTATTTGGATATCTTGGAATGGCTTATGCGATGGTTGCAATTGGAGTTGTAGGTTTCGTTGTATGGGCTCACCACATGTACACAGTTGGATTAAGTACGGATACGAAAGCATATTTCTTAGCTGCAACTATGATTATTGCTGTTCCAACAGGAATAAAAATATTCTCTTGGATTGCAACAATGTGGGGTGGATCAATATCATTTAAAACTCCAATGGTTTGGGCATTAGGGTTTATTTTTATGTTCACAGTTGGTGGTGTAACAGGAGTAGTCTTGGCAAATGCTGGAGTAGATACAGCTATGCATGACACATACTATGTTGTTGCACATTTTCATTATGTTTTATCTTTAGGTGCGGTATTTGCGATCTTTGCAGGTTTCTATTACTGGTTTGGTAAAATGTCTGGCTATGAATATTCCGAATGGTTAGGACAGTTGCATTTCTGGCTAACGTTTATTGGTGTTAATCTAATTTTCTTTCCACAACATTTCTTAGGTTTAGCTGGTATGCCTAGAAGATATGCAGATTATCCAGATGCATTTGCTGGCTGGAATTATGTATCTTCAATTGGATCATATATTGCAGTTATAGGTTTAGGGGTATTCTTTATTAATCTGATTTATTCATTTTATAAAAAGAAAGCTGCAGCTGCAAATCCATGGGGAAAAGGTGCTACGACTTTAGAGTGGACAGTACCATCTCCGCCAAACTTTCATACTTTTGAAGAGTTACCAAAGTTTGAGGATGATCAAGATACTCAAAAGTCTCACGGCTAAAAATTTGAAATTTAAAACAGATGAGTAGTAGTTCAAGGTTGAAGAAAAAATCTTTAAGCCAAGAAGATCTATTTAATCTTTCAGAATTATTTAAATTGATGAAGCCAAGAGTTATGTCCTTGGTAATATTTACTTGTGCTGTTGGACTATTAACCTCACCAGGAATTATCTCAACAAAGGATGCAATAATTGGTATTTTATTAGTTTCAATTGGAGCAGGAGCAGCTGGTGCGCTAAACATGTGGTACGAGTCTGACTTAGATGCGTTAATGACTAGAACATGTCTTAGACCAATCCCAACTGGTAAAGTGAATAAAAACCAAGCACTCATTTTTGGAGTAACTTTATCTATCATTTCTGTTGTTGCTCTTGATTATTTTGCAAACAGAACATCTGCAATTTTGCTACTTTCAACTATATTGTTTTATTTGTTTGTCTATACAATTTGGTTAAAAAGAAGAACTCCACAAAATATAGTTATTGGAGGAGCAGCGGGTGCTTTGCCACCAGTTATTGGGTGGACGATAGCAACAGGCTCGTTATCTATTGAACCGTTAACGTTTTTTCTGATAATATTTTTTTGGACACCATCACATTTTTGGGCATTAAGTTTATATAAATCTGATGATTATAAAAAAGCTAAAATTCCCATGTTGCCTTTAACAAATGGCATTGAAAGCACAAAACTAAATATATTTGTATATTCCTTGTTAATGTTGCCAGTAATAATTTTTCCTTATTGGATTAATTTTGTTGGAGAAGTTTTTTTAGTGCCAGCATTAATGCTTACTTTATACTACAACTACTTATGTTATGAGTTATATAATTTTACAAAAAATAAATTTAACTCTAAAAAAGCAAAATCAATTTTTGGATATTCTATATTATATTTATTTTTAATTTTTGTATTATTCTTACTGGATAAAATATTATGATGGTTCCGGACAAAAAAACTAAAAGAAAAAATTTATTAACTGCAATTGGGATAATTGCTTTTATGATTTTTTTATTTTTATTCACTCTTTATAATACGGGAGTATTTAACAGAGCAATATGATTCAAAAGAAAAATCTTACTCCAGTTTTATTGGCAGGTATTTTTGTTTTAATGCTTGGCTTATCATATGCTGCTGTGCCATTGTATGATTTATTTTGTAGGGTAACAGGATTTGGAGGAACAACCCAAGTTTCTAAAACAGCTCCAAATATAGTATTAGATAAAGTTGTTAGTGTAAGATTTGACACTAATGTAAATAATTTACCATGGAATTTTAAAGCCAAAAGTAATGTCATAGATGTAAAAGTTGGCCAAGTTAACAAGATAGAATTTGAGGTAGAAAATTATAGCAATGAAGATACTGCTGGTACTGCAAGTTTTAATGTTTCGCCTTCTAGTTTAGGAAAATATTATAGTAAATTAGGTTGTTTTTGCTTTGAAAAACAAGTTTTAAAAGCTGGTGAAAAAGCAACTTATGTGATGACTTTTTATTTAGATCCAGAAATGGTCAATGACCCAACAACTAAAGATCTACATGACGTTACTATGTCATATACTTTTTTCTCGACAGATTATTATAAACAATCATAAATACATACTATGTCAGCTGAAAAAAAACATGATTATCATCTAGTAGACCCAAGTCCTTGGCCAATCTATGTATCATTTTCATGTTTAGTTTTAGCAATTGGTTCAGTTTATTATCTTCATAGTGATGTTTCATGGGGTATGTATGTTGGGTTTGCACTATTAATTTATGGTGCTTACATGTGGTTTAGAGATGTTGTGATAGAGGCCGAACATCAAGGGCATCACACGCCTGTAGTTCAAATACATCATCGTTATGGAATGACATTGTTTATCGCTTCAGAAGTGATGTTTTTTGTAGCATGGTTTTGGGCATATTTTGATGTGAGTTTATTTCCAAATGAATTTGTTGGTAACGTTTGGCCACCAAAAGATATTGAAACTTTTGACCCTTGGGACATACCTTTAATAAACACTTTAATCTTATTACTTTCAGGAACTACAGTTACATGGTCTCACCATGCTCTGATTGAGGGTGATAGAAAAAGTTTTATTCAAGGATTATGGCTAACAGTAATTCTTGGTTTTTGTTTTACTCTTTTACAAATTTATGAATATCAACACGCAACATTTTCTTTTTCAGATCATATTTATGGCTCAGTATTTTATATGGCAACAGGTTTTCATGGTTTTCATGTCTTAGTTGGAACGATATTTTTAGCAGTATGTTTAGCAAGAGGAAAAAAGGGACATTTTACAAAAGACCATCATTTTGGTTTTGAAGCTGCAGCATGGTATTGGCATTTTGTTGATGTAGTTTGGTTATTCTTATTTGCAGCTATATATATCTGGGGAAGTTAATCATTAATCCTTGAGATATAAGTTTCTATTTTCTGTTTTTGTTTTCTTTTTTATTTTTGTTTTTATTTCTTTAGGAACATGGCAAATGATAAGATTAAACTGGAAGTTAAATCTTATCTCAGAAATTGAACTTTCACTTACTAAACCGCCTGTTGAGTTATCAAATAATGAAAAAAAAAATTTTTTAAGAATTAAAACTTCAGGTGCAGTTGATTATGATAAGCAAATATATTTATATAATTTGAATGAAGAGGGCAAACCTGGGTTTGAAGTGATCAACCCTATCACAATAAATACAAAAAATTATCTTCTTAATCGAGGATGGATAACATTTGATAAAAAAGATTCTTTAGAGATAAACAATTTAGATGAGCAAAATATAATTGGTGTTTTAAAGAAACAAAATAAAGCTAATATTTTCAAACCAAAAAATGATATTGAAAAAAATTATTGGTTCACACTAAACCGTGATGATGTATTTTCTTATACTGGAAAAAATTTTTCTGAATATGTCATTTATTTAGATGGAAATTACCAAATTCCTAAGCCAAAAAAAATTGATGCCAATATTTCAAATAATCACAAAAAATATGCGCTAACTTGGTTTTCGTTAGCGATTTCAATTCTTTTATTATATTTATATTTTAGAAAAAAAAATTATTAGATGAACTACGTCAGTACTAGAGATAAATCAAAAGTTTTTAAATTTAAGGATGTCTTTCTAAAAGGCCTTGCTGATGATGGTGGATTATTTGTTCCTGAAGTTGAATTTAAGTTTAATGATGAACAACTAAACTCTTTAAAAGGCTTAGATTACAATCAATTAGCTAAAGAGATGATATCACCATTTGTTGATGATTTTATTAAAGATGATGATTTATCTAAAATAATTGGAAAATCCTATTCTTCATTCAGAAAAAATAATGTGATTGATTTAATAAAAGTTGAAGACAGATTTATTCTTGAGCTTTTTCATGGACCAACATTAGCTTTTAAAGATGTTGCAATGCAATTATTGGGAAATTTTTATGAATACTATTTAGAAAAAAATAATGAAAAAATTAATATTGTGGTAGCAACTTCTGGAGATACTGGAGCAGCAGCAATTGAAGCAATAAAGGGTAAAAAAAATTTAAATATATTTGTTCTTCATCCCCACAATAGAATTTCATCAGTGCAAAGAAAAATAATGACTACAGTTAAAGATAACAATGTATTTAATATTGCTATTAATGGAAACTTTGATGACTGTCAAAATCTTGTAAAATCAATGTTTGAAGATAGGAATTTTTCTAAATCAATAAATATGTCGGGAGTTAATTCCATTAACTGGGCTCGAATTATTGCACAAAGTGTTTATTATTTTTACAGTTATTTTTTGATTGAGGATAAAACAAAGCCAATAAATTTTTCAGTCCCAACAGGCAATTTTGGGGATGTTTATGCTGGATACCTTGCAAAAAAAATGGGACTGCCAATTAATAAGTTGGTAGTTGCTACAAATCAAAATGATATTTTACACAGAGCAATCTCTGAAGGAAAATATGTATCAGAAAAAGTTTCTGAAACTTTATCTCCAAGTATGGATATTCAAATAGCAAGTAATTTTGAAAGATTAATTTATGATTTAAATAATAAAGATGACCAAATAACTGGTAATATAATGAAATCTATCAAAAAAGATGGATCATATATAATTGATAAATTTACCCTTAAAAAGATTAATTTAGATTTTCTGTCTGCTAGTTTAAATGAAAATGAAATACTGAAAACAATAAGTAATGTTTATAGTAAGAATAATTTAATTTTAGATCCCCATACAGCAATAGGTTTTGCTGCGTTTGAAAAAGTAAAATTAGATGGCAATAACATTGTTTTAGCAACGGCTCATCCTTCAAAATTTCCAGATGCAATTAACAAAGCAATTAAAAAGAATGCAGATTTACCAAAAGAACTTCAATATGTTTTGAGTGAAAAAGAAAATTATGATATTGTTGAAAATAATCTTGAAAGTATAAAAAAACACATAACAGAGAGAGTAAAATGAATTTAAAAGAAAATGATCAAATACCTAATTCTGAGATATTTATTTTTGAAAATAACGCACCAGTCAAAAAAAATTTACATGATTTACTAAAAGGAAAAAAGGTAGTGTTATTTGGTCTACCCGGAGCTTATACATCTGTATGCTCTGCAAAACATTTACCAGGTTATGTTAATAATTTTAATCAATATAAGGAAAAAGGTGTAGATCATATTATTTGTATTTCTGTTAACGATCCATTTGTAATGGATGCGTGGGGAAAAGAGCACAAAGTAGAAGATAAAATTATAATGATGGGGGATCCTTTTTTAAATTTTACCAAATCTATAGGAGCAGATGTAGATAAAAGTGAGCGAGGTCTTGGAATACGTTCAAATAGATACACAATGTTAATTGATGATCTAAAGGTTGTTAAATTACAAGAAGAGGAAGACACGGGTTCCTGTGAAATTTCAGCTGCTGAAAACTTTTTAAAACTAGTTTGATTTAGCCGCATCTTTTGCAAGAGCGTCAACTTCTTCATTTAAAGTATTGCCAGCATGGGCTTTTACCCAATGCCACTCAATATCTAGAGATTGCGTTAACTTATATAAATTTAACCAAAGATCTTTATTTTTTACATCTTCCTTCTTAGATGTCTGCCAATTATTTTTAATCCAATTATGTATCCAATTGGTAATACCCATTTTTACGTACTGAGAATCTGTAAAAATTTTAACTTTCTTTTTTTTGTTAATCTTTCCTAAAGCTTCGATAGGAGCCATTAATTCCATGCGATTATTTGTAGTATTCTTTTCAGACCCACTAATTTTTTCAATTTTTCCATCATCATTAATTATAGCTGCCCAACCACCATTTCCTGGGTTTTCTAAACAAGAACCATCAGTATAAATCTCAATCATTAGTTTAGATAATCTCTAAAAGCTTTTAGTTGAGTATGAGCTAAAAGTTTTTGGTAATATTCCCTTGGATCTTTAATTTTAATTAGTGCAGTTTTTGGTGTGTTTGAAAAATCATACAATCTAGTTAAAAGATATCTAAATGCAGAGCCCAAACATAATATATTCAAATATTTTTTCTCATTAGAAGTAAATTTTCTAACTTTTTCATATCCTTTAAGCAAAGAATTTACTTTATGTTTATTGATTTTGAATTGATTTTTTTTAACATCAAAACATAGTGCATTAATACATATTGCAACTTCGTACATGTAGAATTCATTTGAAGCAAAATAAAAATCTATTATCCCTGAAATTTTATTTTTTTTAAAAAAAATATTATCTATAAATAAATCTCCATGAATAATTCCTTTTGGCAAATTTTTTGGCCAGCTTTTTTTTATTTCAACAAATGTTTTTTTTAGATCTTTATTAATATTTTTGGCAAATTTTATTTTTTTAAAATTTATACTTTCGAGAAGCTTTGGCATATTTTTCATACCCATTGAATTTTCTCTTTTTATTTTAAATCTTTTTGTGATTTGATGCATTTTCGCAAGTATTGTGCCAACTTGATAACAATTTTTTGTAGTTAAAATTTTTTTGTCTTTTCCATCTAAAAAAGTGACAATACAGGCAAGTTTACCTTTAATCTTAAATAGATATTTATTTTCTAAATTTTTAATTGGTTTTGGACAATTTATTTTTGATGAATTTAATAAATCCATTAATTTCATAAAAAAAGGCACATCTTTATTAGCAACTCTTTTTTCAAATATTGTTAAAATGTACTTTGTTTTTTTTGTTTTTAATAAATAATTAGTGTTTTCTATTCCTTTTTTAATCCCAATGAAGCTAGTAATTTTCTCTAAAGGAAAAATTTTATTTATGTTTAAAATATCTGAATTATTTATTTTAGTATATACAGCCATCAATTTAATTTTTTTGGAACTTTGAATACAATATCTTCTTTGATAATTTCAACTTCTTTTATTTCTAGTTGATATTTTTGATTTAGTTTATCTAAAAAATCATTCACTAATACTTCAGGGGCTGATGCTCCAGAAGATACACCTATAGTTTCGCAATTATTGATTTTATCAAATGGAATAACACTTTCTGAGTGAATTAAGTAAGATTCTACACAACCAGATTTTTGAGCTACCTCAACTAGTCTAACTGAGTTAGAAGAGTTTCTGCTGCCAATGACAAAAAACATGTCACATTTTTGAGCAATATTCTTTACAGCTTTTTGTCTATTTGTCGTTGCATAACAAATATCTTCTTTGACTGGTTCTTTAATGTTTGGAAATCTTTTTTTTAAAACATTTATAATATTAATTGTATCATCTACAGACAAAGTGGTTTGTGTAACATATGCTATTTTATCTTTGATTTTTGGTGAATAATTTTCTGCCTCATTTTCATCTTGAATGAGATCAATAGAGCCTTTTGGTAATTGGCCCATAGTTCCAATCACTTCAGGATGATTTTTATGTCCAATTAATATTAAATGAAATCCCTGCTTGTTTAAATTTTCAGCTTCTCTATGAACTTTAGAAACTAGGGGGCATGTAGCATCAACGTATTCCATATTGTACTTCATTGCATCTATGGGCACATGCTTTGGAACTCCATGTGCTGAAAATATAACAGGTCTTGTTTTATCTGAAATTTCTTCTAGTTCCTCAACAAAAATTGCCCCTTTTGATTTTAAATCATCAACTACATATTTGTTATGGACAATTTCATGTCTCACATAAACAGGAGAGCCATATTTTTTTAATGATTTTTCTACAATCTCAATCGCTCTTTCAACACCAGCACAAAATCCTCTTGGAGCAGATAAAAGTATATTAAGTTTTTTGTTTTTCATTTTTTTCCAATAAATATTCCAGCAATATATGTGGAAAGGTCAAAGACGCCAAACCAATAAAGATAACTTTAATAATTGCATCATCTAATATGACTTTAAAATTGAGAAAATAAAGTGAGATCAATGCAATTATACCTGTAAGTATAGTTAAAGGAGCTGATTTAATAGTAAATAATTTTACTCCATTTAAAAAATTTTCTTTATCTAATTCAAAAATTAAATTCACCATGTGCCTAATAGAATGCAAGAAACAAAAATAAATTGTGAAAGCTATTAATGGAGAAAAATAAAAATTAACCAATAGAATTGAGACATAATCAATAAAAATTGTCATTTTCTTTATTTCATAGTTTTTTAAAAAAAGATAAATACTTGCTAAAGTGCTTAAGCAAATAGCTAATAAAAATATCTTAAGTTCTTCAAATTTACCTAATATAAAGTAAAAATTTTCATCATTAATTAATAATAATTTAAACAGCTCAATTGTTTCAGTTAAATGAAAAAATAAAGGTGCAAAAATAATCAATGAACCTTTTAGTGTGAAAAATAATTGATTTGAGTAATTATTTGAACTTATTAAAAATTGTGTATCCTCCTTACCAAAATGATAAGCGGCTACAATTAGAAATAAGACTAATAAGTATGTTGGAAAGCTGAGCCACAAAATTATAGTCAAACAAGCGACAAAGATATAAGCAATGTAAAAGTAAGAAGTATTCTTTATATTATAGTATTCTAATAATTTTTTTCCTTTTAAATGATCTAGAGATCCATGAGTAACACCTATTAATAATATTAAAATTAAGCATACAAGTGGAGAAATAGAAAAATTAAAAAATATTAGATTTAAAGAGATAAGCAAATTAACAAGTAAAAAAAATATAAATGAATGATTAAGATTTATTTTTTTTATCATTAAAAATTTAAAAAAGTTCTTTAACAAACATCCATTTAGGCATTTTAGAAATTATTTGGATGTCTTCTATTATATTACTTTTGTTGGATAAAAAATTAATTATAGAAGAGTTTCTTGCACTAAACATTCTATAGAATACTTCAGGCATTTTTTGTGGATTGTTACTTAAAACTTTTAAAAATATTTTATCTAAAAATTGATATTTTTTAGAAATAATATTTGCTTTTAATTTATTAATATTATTTAGATTTTTCCTAATAAATTTAGAATGTTCTTGAATGTTAAGAAAAGTGTAACCAGTGCTTAGTCTTGTCAAACCACCTGCTGTTCCAATATCAATTTGGTTTAATCTCTTAACATTATTTGCATGGAATAGGGGGATTGCACCTTCTTCTTTAAAAATAACTTTGTACCTTTTTATATTTAAACGATTTTCTATATAATCTTTTAATTGTGCTTTATAACTATCAACAGATCTATGGTTCAAATTTGATAACCATGTACTCTCAACAAGTGCATTTTTTTTTGAAAATGGAAGTGTATAAAAGAAATGAACACTATCATCTTGTTCACAATCAAAATCCATTAAATTAAATATTTCTTCATCAAAAAAATCTTTCTCAGTTTCGATTTCTACCCCGCTGAAGTGCTGCCATAATTTTTCTTTTGTATTTTCAAAATCTGGAACACTATTGAAAATTGTTGAATTTTTTGTCTCAATTTCATTAATATTATTAAAGAATTGAATATTCTTGTTTTTTTTTAAAGTTCCCAAAATTTTTTCATAAAACAAGCCACTATCAATAGTTTGATATGGAGCAAAAGTACAATCATGATATTTTGTTTTTTTTGGAAGATTTATTGAAAAATGATTCCAACTTTTTTTTACACAATCTTCAAAATTATGATCAAAAACTTTCCAAAAAGACCAAGTCTTATCTTTTTGGTATTTATCTCTAGGTTCTACA
Organism: Candidatus Pelagibacter sp. HIMB1505; assembly: GCF_052047915.1. Lineage (NCBI taxonomy): Bacteria > Pseudomonadati > Pseudomonadota > Alphaproteobacteria > Candidatus Pelagibacterales > Candidatus Pelagibacteraceae > Candidatus Pelagibacter > Candidatus Pelagibacter sp. HIMB1505. The sequence goes on from NZ_JBNAIR010000001.1 coordinate 465,026, forward strand.
ATAGCTAGAGTTTTGTCCTTAAGTTTACTAGTTATCTCTAATTCATATGCAAGAGATAGCCCAGAACATCCTCCTCCAATGATTGTGTAATCAAATTCTTTCATCAAAATTAACTAATTCATTTATATTTTTGTAATTTAAATTATTTTTCTCACTATTATTCTTAATTATAATTAATTTAATAAAATCATAAATTGAAAATATAGTTTCTAAAGTTTTTTCAAATTTATTTACATAAATTTTTCCAGATTTTTTATAAATTTCAAAGTTATCTATTTTTAAAATTTTACGACCTATTCTTCTATAAACTCTTCTTGCAACTAAAATTGCAAATCTTAAATTAATTGGAATGTCTTTTATTGAGTAGAATGAATTATTATAAAAAACTTCTGAATCCTTAATTGTAGCTTTAATATCTTCCATTGAGTGATTAATATAAAATCTATTATTAATGCTATCTTCAATTACATCTCTAGATATATTAGTTAGCTGCATAGCTATCCCTAAATTAACTGCCGCTTTAAGTGATAATGGAGATGTAACTCCCAAAATTTTGGCCATCATAAGACCAACAGTACCAGCCACTTGATAACAGTATAATAATAAATTTTTTTCTGAATTTAGTTCTACTTTTTCTTTAATATCAAATTCTATTCCATCAAATAAATCATTTATTATATTTCTAGAAATATCATATTTTTTTTCTAATACTTTCATGTCTTCAATTATGAAATTATTAGAAGTGTTAATTAAATATTGTTCCTTAAAATCCTTAAATTTTCTTTTTTTATTTTCTATTGTGTCTGTTTCATCCGCAATATTATCAAGAACTCTACAGAAGCTATAAAGTTTAGAACAGTTTTCATAAGTATTTTTTGGAAGAAAAAAACCAGCCCAATTGAAAGATTTAGCGTAAATCGATAAATAATTTTTCTTAGACATTATAGAATTTTGTCTAGGACTTTGGCAGAAGATAATACTCCTGGTACACCTGCACCCGGATGAGATCCTGCTCCAACAAAATATAAACCATTATAAACCTCAGATTTATTATGAAATCTAAAATAAGCAGACTGAGTAAATTTTGGCTGAATAGAAAAACCTGACCCATGTTTTGTATTGAGTTCATTCTCAAAATAATCTGGTGTTAAATAAAAATCTTCAACAATATTTTCTTTTAAATTTGGAAGAAGATGTTCCTGCATTTTTTCAATAACAAGATTTTTGAGTTTCTCACCTTCAATTTTCCAGTCTATTTTAGATTGATTATTAGGTACTGGAACAAGGACGTAAAAACAGTCATGATTTGGTGGCGCCATAGATTTATCTGTAGCAGTTGGTCTGTGTAAGTAATAACTTATGTCATTATTAAGTTTTTTATTATCAAATATATCATCTAAATGTTCCTTATATTTGTTTCCAAATTTTATAGTATGATGCTCTACTTCATTATAAATTTTTTTTGTTCCAAAATAATAAACAAATAATCCCATTGAATAATCCATTCTTCTTTTTTTCCATTTGAACAAAAAACTCTCGTTATTTTTATCAATCATTTTTTCATAAACAGAAGGGGGGTCCGCATTACATATAACATTATTAGCTTCAATAAATTTACCGTCACTTAGCTTTATGCCATTAACATTATTTTTATTTGTATTAATTTCAGACACCTCATGCCCTTTTATTATCTGAATTCCTTCTTCATTCATTAGTTTTTCTAATGCACTTATAATATTTCCAGTGCCTCCCAGAGAGTAATGAATTCCCCATTTTTTCTCTAAGTATAAAATCAATCCATAAATTGACGTTGTGGTGAATGGATTACCACCCACCAATAATGGATGCATACTTAACATCCTTCTTAATTTCTCATTTTTTATATATGAAGAAACAAGTGAATAGACAGACTTATAACTTTTTAGTGCTAAAAGAGATGGCAATTGTTTCATCATTGTAAAAGGTTTATCAAAAGGAACATCTGCTAATTCTAAATAACCTTTTTCAAATATTTTTTTAGTAAATTTTACTAATCTTGAATATCCATCAACATCTTTTTTTTCAATTTGTTCAATTTGTTTCTCCATTTCAATTTCATTTCCAGAATAATTAAATTTTGAGTTATCCTCAAAAATAAATTGGTACCAGGTTTTAAGGGGTATTAATTTAATGTAATCTTTTGAATCTTTATTGAATAAATTAAACAACTCATCAATTAAATAAGGGGCTGTAATAACTGTTGGTCCACCATCGAACGTAAATCCATTTTTTCTAAATACTCTAGCTCTACCACCTAGATCATTGTGTTTTTCAATTAATGTAACTTTATGATTTTTTGCTTTCAAACGAAGTGCAGCAGCAATTCCACCAAATCCAGAGCCGATTACAACTGATTTCATGAATACAATTTATAGTTTTTTAAAAAAATTGTAAGATTATTATGAGTTAATTTTTTTTAACTCTTGTTTTGTCTCATCAAGATTTTTTTGAAATAAATTATCCAGCTTTGATGAGTCTACTGATGTGGTTATTATCTTTTTTACAGAGTCCACAGCTATTTTAATTGATGCATCCTTGATTTCTTTGATAGCATTTTCTTTCATTTGATTAATCTTATTCTCAGCTAAATTTTTTTTCAAATCAGATGATTTATGAAATTTGTCATTTAACTCGATAATTAATCGATCACTGTCTTTTTTTGCTTGTTCAAGAATTTCATTTTTTACATCTTGTGCAGTATCTAGTTTGTTTTGTGCATTATCTAGCAAAGTTTTTGCTTCAGTTCTTAATTTTTCACTTTCATCTATTTCATTCTTAATATCTAGAATAAGTTTGTTGAGCACCTCGTTTATTTTGTTAGGTATTTTTAAATATATTAAGCCACCAAAAAAAATGACAAATGAAACCGCTACCCAAAATGTTGCATCAATTGCCATAATATTTATCTCCATTTCTTTTTGACAAATCGTCTACGATCGCTGAAATACTGCTATTATTCACCTCAGCACCAATTAGTTTTTGAGTTAGTTCGGAGGCAGTTTCAATTGCAATTTTGTTAATTTTTACTGGCGCACTTTTTCTTAATTGATCAATTTCATCCTCAGCTTTTTTAATTTCTTCATCGATTTGCTTGTCTAAAACTTCTCTTTTTGCATTAATATCTTTTAATGCTTTTTCTCTAGCTTCATTGAAAATATTTTTTGCCTCGTTTTTACTTTTTAAAACAATTTCTTCATATTCTTTTAACTTAGCTTCACTTTCTTCTCTTTGTTTGTCTGCAGCCTCAATATTATCTGAAATCTGTGATTTTCTAGATTCTAAGTTAGCACTTATCTTCGGCAATATTAGTTTTGATAAAACTACATACAAAAGACCAAATGTTAAAGTTAACCAGAATATCTGAGAAACCCAAAACTCAGGATTTAATTGAGGCATACCTCCACTTTCAGCAGCAAAAACTTTCTTCTCAACAAGAAAGCTAAAAATTACTAACTGAAAAATAATTTTTTTAATCATTCAAATCTAAAATGCAAAGAGAATAATTAAAGCTACTACTAATCCAAATAGACCAGTTGCTTCTGCAAGTGCAAATCCTAATAGCAAGTTTGGAAATTGTTTTTGAGCTGCAGATGGATTTCTCATCGCACCAGACAAATAATTTCCAAAAATTATTCCGATACCTACACCAGCACCCGCTAGAGCGATTGCTGCAAGTCCTGCACCGATCATTTTTGCTGCTTCTAATTCCATTATATCCTCCTATATTAATTAATGGTGTAAATTTAATGCATCATTTAAATAGATGCAGGTTAAGATTGCAAAAACGTATGCTTGAAGAAAAGCAACTAATATCTCCAAGCCTGTTAAAGCAACCGAAAAACTCAGTGGAAGCCATCCACCAACTATTCCAAGGCTAATTACAAAGCCTCCGAAAACTTTCATCATAGTGTGACCAGCCATCATATTTGCAAACAATCTGACTGATAAACTTATTGGTCTACTTAAGTAAGAAATTATTTCAATCACAACAATAAGCGGAAGTAGTACTGCTGGCACTCCACTTGGAACAAATAATTTTAAGTAACCAAACCCATGTTTAATAAATCCAATTATTGTCACACCGATAAATATGAATGCTGCTAACATGAAAGTCACAATAATGTGACTAGTAACAGTAAATGTATAAGGGATCATGCCAAACATGTTGCAGAATAAAACAAACATGAATAAAGAAAATATAAAAGCGAAGTACGGTCTTGCTTTTGATCCTGCTGTATCACCAATCATCTTCGAGACAAAGGTATAACTGAGTTCGGCGAGCAGCTGGAGTTTATTTGGCAAAAGAGAATTCCTCTTTGATCCTAAGTTAAAAATTATCAAAATTGCAACTGTGCTAACAACCATGAATAAGCTTGCATTTGTAAATGAAATATCAAATGCACCAATTTTAATTTCGGGACCAATTCGATAAACCTCGAATTGTGTCATCGGATTTCCTGCCATAAAAAATTCTACTTTTGCATATTTTTTGCGGATCTGATCACGTTAATTATACCTGCAACCACACCAACAAAAAAAAATATTATAATTAACCAGGGCTTAGTACCAAAGGTCTTATCTAAAATAAACCCAATAATTGTCCCAACAGCTACTGCAGAGACCAATTCTGTACTTAATTTAAAAGCTGCCCCAATAGACGAAGAATTTTGATTATTTTCATCTAAATTTTTCTTTAAAAGCTTATCTTTTGCAATCTGTAAGCGAGTTTTAAATTGATCTTTTGACATTCAAATTTAAGCAACCATGCTCTCTGCTTTTTGAAGGTCAACCGCTACTAGCTGGCTTATTCCTTTTTCTGGCATGGTCACACCATAAAGCCTATCCATTTTAGACATGGTCAAAGCATGGTGAGTTACTATTATAAATTTTGTACTCGTAATTTTTGTAAGCTCTTCAAGCAGACCACAAAATCTTGTTACATTAGCGTCATCGAGCGGCGCATCAACTTCATCCAAAACACAAATTGGAGATGGGTTGGTTAAGAATACAGCGAAAATTAATGATAGGGCAGTTAGTGCTTGTTCACCACCCGATAATAAAGTTATAGATTGTAATCTTTTTCCTGGAGGACTTACAAGCATTTCAAGACCTGCTTCAAGTGGATCATCAGAGTCTACTAATTCTAATTTTGCATTTCCACCATTAAACAACTTTGTATACACCTCATTAAATTTTCTATTAACTTTTTCAAATGCCTCTATTAGTCTTTCCCTACCTTTTTGATTTAATTCATTAATACTTTCTTTAAGTTTAATAATTGCAGTAACTAAATCTGCTCGATCTTGCTCCATTTTTTTAATTTCGACTTCATATTTGTTTGTTTCTTCATCAGCTTTCAAATTTACAGATCCAAGCTTTTCTCTTTCTTGTTTTTTTTTATCTAATAAATCTTCTTGATCAATATGATTTGGCAATTCTTCAACACCATTTAAATTAGAATTTTCTAATAAATTATCTTCATTTAGATTTAATTCTGAACTAATTCTATCTAATAAATCTGATTTTCTTTTTTTAAGACCTTCAATAGTAGCTCCTGAACTAGCTTTCCTTTCTCTAAATTGTATAGATTGCTCTTGTATTTTATTTAATTCATTTCTTAAATTTTCAATTTTTTCATCAGTTTCATTAATAATTATTTCATTATCACTTTTTTCTTTTTCTGAGATTCTTAAATTTTCAGATATCTGTCCTTTTCTTTCTGCTTGACTTCTTGGTTGATTTTCTAGTTGCTCTAATTGTTGGTTGAGCTTATTTTTTCTTTCAGTCAATTCATTAACCATTTTTTCAGAACTACTTAAAAGATTTTTCCAACTTTCTATTTCTGTTTCAATTGTTTTAATTCGCTCATTTCTTTTTATCGACTCTTTTTTGATAGATTGATTTTTACTAAAAGCATCTGCATATTTTTCTTGTAGTATCTTTATATTTTTTGATTTTTCATTTACACCTATCAGGTCATTTCTACTTTTATCATCTTTGATATCTTTTAAAAAATTATCAAGTTCAATGTTACATCTATCTAATAATGTAAGTGCCTGATTTATTTCATTACTCTCAATTAATTCTTTAGCTCTAGTGATGGTATTTTTTATATTTTTTATTGGGCCTAAACTAATATTAATAGTACTGTCAGCTATATTATTGACTACCGCATCAACTTCTTTTTGTTCTTGATCTAGTTTATTTTTAGCATTTTCAAGATCTTCATTAGATAATTTTTCAGTTTCAAAATATTTAGAGTCTATTTCTATTAATTCACTTTTTTCTTCCTTGAGACGTTTTTCATTAGAATTTGCATCAATAATTATGCCCCTTTCTCTTGAAATATCTTCCTCTAAAGTTTTTAAAGACTCTTTTATAGACTGTATTTCATCTTGAATTCTTGTATTTTCCTCATCTAAACTTTGTAATTCTAAATTTAATCTTTGAATTTTAGATAAATTTTCAATATTTTTTTCTCTTAGTGGATTTACTTTATCAGTTTCAGATTTAATTTGCTTTTCAAACTCTGTTATCTTTTCATTGAAACCCGAAACTTCGCCCTCAGCTTCATTATTTATTTCATTCTCTATAGTAATTTCCTTATCTATATCTATTAATTTTAAATAATAGAGACCAGCCTCTACTTTTTTTATTTCTTCAGAAATAAGCTTATATTTTGTTGCTTCTTCAGCTTGCTTTTGAAGATTAGCAAGTTGTCTTTCTTGTTGTCTTCTTAGTTCATCTGCTCTTTTTAAATTACTCTCAGCTGCATTTAATCTTAATTCTGCTTCGTGTCTTCTAACATGAAGACCAGATATACCAGCCGCTTCCTCCAAAATTGCTCTTCGATCAGTTGGTTTAGCTGTCACTAAAGCCCCAATACGTCCTTGACTTATCATTGAGGGCGAATGTGCACCAGTTGATAGATCGGCAAAAAACATTTGAGCATCTCGTGCTCTAACTTCCTTGTCGTTAATATAAAATTTTGAACCTTTATCTTTTTCTATTTTTCTTCTGACATGAACTTCATCTAATTCACGGTATTGTATTGGACCTTCATTGTTTGGATTGCTTACCGATATAGATACTTCTGCAATATTTTTTGAGGCTTTATTTGAAGTACCAGAAAATATTACATCTTCCATTCCTGAGCCCCTCATACTTTTAGCAGAGGTTTCTCCCATTACCCATCTCAACGACTCTACTATATTAGATTTACCACAACCATTGGGACCCACTATTCCAGTTAAACCTTTTTCGATTAAGAAATTAGTTTTATCGGCAAAAGATTTAAATCCATTTAGCTGGATTTTTTTAAACTCCATGCACTAACTTATATCAGTTTTTCTAGAGTTTTTTTTAAATTTTTATAATTTAGAGATTTTTCAAACTTTTTATCATTAATTATAATCGTAGGAGTAGCATTTACTTTGAATTTTTTAGCACCCTCGATTCGATCATTCAAAACAAAATCTTCAATATTTTTATCAGAGGTACATTTATTAAAATCAACTGTAATGCCTTCTGATGCTAAAAATTTTTTTAAGTTTTCATTAACCTCGTTAACAGTTTTGCCCTTGATCCACTTTGGCTGGTTAAGATACAAGGTATTTAAAATGTCTGAGTTACCATCATTTTTACATTGAGCAATTTTTGATGCATTAAATGCAGCTATATCTAATGGAAAATGTCTAAATTCAATCTTTGCAAGACCTTTATCGATGAAATCTTTTTTTAAATCCGGCAAAACATTAATGTGAAAATTTGCACAATGACTACAGGTTAGAGATTCATAAGCAATAATACTAATTTTGGCATCTTTATTGCCAATTATAATTCTATTTATATCTTTTGAGCTATCTGCACTAACAATTGAAGATTGGAATAAAATTAATAAGAAAACTGCAATAATTTTTTTCATTTTTGTTTAAATACTTTTGTAAGCTCAATTAATGATTTTTTAATCTTGTCATTTTTAATATCATTTATCTTAGTTTGATATTTCTTAATTGTCACATTTTTTTCAGTGTCATCATTTGAGGTAAAAATGTTCTGATCATCATCAAAACTAATAAATTTTAGTTTTTCAACAACAGAATATCCAAAAAAACTATTCATCTTATCCATGATATCTTTTTTTGAGTATTCCATATCAACTTCATGACCTCTTTTTACCATAACTAGCAAAGTGCTTACTCCAAATCGATTGGAATTTTTAAAAGATTTTGGATAACAAATTTTGAATAACTTTTCACCGACAATATATTTCCAGTTATTTAAAGTTTCAGAATAAATATGACCTTTTTTGTTAATAATTTTTTTAACATTTTTTGGCAAAGTATCTCTAAATGATCTTAAGCCTTGAATGACAGTGTTTCTCTGCTTAGTATTATTTTTAGATTGCATATGAAAGATCCAACAATAACAAATAAAATTCTTAAATGGTACGATTTAAATAAAAGATCTCTTCCATGGAGAAAAAAAGTTTCTCAAGAAAAAAAGGAATATTACACACTTATAAGCGAATTTATGCTGCAACAAACCCAAGTTGCTACTGTCATACCTTACTTTCAAAGATTTATAAAAAGTATCCCAAATATAGAAAAGTTATCTAAGTTTAATGATGAAAAATTAATTAAGCTATGGGAAGGTCTTGGATATTATTCAAGAGTAAGAAATTTAAAAAAGACAGCACAAATTGTTGTTAAAGATTTTGATAAAAGATTACCTCAAAGTTTTACAGATTTAAAATCTCTTCCTGGTATTGGAGACTATACAGCAAGTGCTATCTCTGCAATTGCATTCAATAAACCATTAATTCCTTTGGATGGAAATATTGAAAGAGTGTTGAAAAGACTTTTGTATTTAAAAAAACAAAATCAAATTAAAAAAGAAAATTTACAAAAGTATAAAAAAGTCTTTGGAATTTCAGTTAATAGATCTAGTGATTATGCCCAAGCTTTAATGGAATTAGGAGCCTTAATTTGCAAGCCCGTAAATCCATTATGTAAACAATGTCCAATATTAAAAAAATGTGAGTCATTTAGAAATCAAGATTTTGAATTAGTAAAAATAAAAAAAAAAGACAAACAAACTTTTTATAAATTAAATGTTTATAAAAAAAATGATCAATATCTATTAATTAAGAATGATAAATTCAAATTTTTGAAAAATTTTGATATCTTTCCAATGGATGAATTAATAAGCCCTAAAAATTTCAATAAAGATTTGAATTTTAAAATATCAAATATGAACATGAATATTAAGATTGAATACAAAAATAAATTTAATTTAGATGGTAAGGTTCATTGGATTGATCCTAAAAAACTTCAAAAGTATACACTTCCAACTTTTACAAAAAAAATAGTAAAATTTTTAGAAAATCAAAAATGAAAAAAATAGCAATAATTGGAGCTGGTATTTCAGGTTTATACCTAGCTAATTTGTTTAAAGGCAATAAAGATTATCAAATTACAATATATGAGAAAAAAAAATCAATAGATGCAGAGGAAGGTTATGGAATTCAGTTATCTGTGAATAGTATTAAGCTTTTGAATAAAATAGGCTTTAATTCATTTCCCAAAGAAGAAAAATTTAATCCAAAGAAAATTGACTTTTATGAAATAAAAAATTCAAAAAAAATATGTGATCTAGAAATTTCTAAATTTAATTCTGAAAATTCTAAATATACAACTTTAAAAAGATCAAAACTTCTTCAGTTTTTAAAAAACAATTTAGGGGATGACGTAATTAGATATAACCACAGTGTTGATCAAATTAAATATGATAAAGATTTAATAACTCTGACTTTTGATAATCATAAGATCAATTGTGATTATTTAATTGTTTCAGATGGAGTTTTTTCAAAAAGCAAATCCTTGATTTCAAATAACAAATTTAAACCCATTTATAATAATTGTGTTGCCATTAGAGCTAACATCTCAAAAAATAATCTTCACAACATTAATAATGAAAATATTTCTTTATTTTTAGGGTCAAATTTCCATTACGTAGTTTATCCATTAAATAGAGATCAAAACTTAAATTTTATTGGAATATTGAAACATAAATTAAATTCCAATGAACAAGCAAATCAAAAACTAAATGAAGAAAGTTATTTTATAGAAGCTATAAAAAGTAAATTAAATCAAAAAATTTCTGCCTCACTTTTCGAAAGTCTTCAAAATGTTAAACTATTTCCAGTTTTTGTAAGTAAAAATTTTTACAATGCTCCTCAAAATACATTTTTAGTTGGAGATGCTTTTTTTGCACTTTCTCCTTCTTTTGCTCAAGGTGCTTCGCAATCAATAGAAGGGAGTTATGAATTATATGAGAGTATATTAAATAATCTTGATTTTCATAACAAACGTATGCAAAGAATAAAAATGATTAATAATCGGTCAAATTTTAATCAATTCGCTTTTCATTTATCAAATCCAATAATGACTTTGTTTAGAAATATTTCTTTAAAACTTTTAACTAAGAATAAAAAATTTTTAGAAAGTTATTTAGGTAAAGTTTATAAAAATTAATTTTTTGAAATAAATTTTTGTCTTAAATAATCTATTGGATGTATTCTTCCATTGATATCACAATGCCAATAAGTCCATCCATTACAGCTTTCTGCGCCTAAAATTGTTGCTGCAACTTTGTGAATAGAGCCTTCTGCTTGATTATGTTTGATACTTCCATCAGCCATAATTCTTGCAGTTATCTTTTTTTTGTTATCAAATATATTCGTGCCAGGTTTAATAATTCCCAATTCAACTAATGATCCAAAAGGAATTCTTGGCTTTGATCGATTGTTTTTGAGTGTATCTAGTAAATTATCTTCAAAAGGCTTTGTATTTTTTAATCTTTGCTCTGCAGCTTTAAAATAATTTTTCTCTTTTTCTATACCAAAATAATTTCTTCCTAATTTCTTAGCAACTGTAGCTGTTGTTCCAGAACCTAAGAATGGATCTAAAATCATATCCCCTTTATTTGATGTTGCTAATAAAACCCTATGGAGTAACGACTCTGGCTTTTGGGTTGAGTGAATTTTTTTTCCATTTTTTTTTAATCTTTCAGTCCCATTACAAATTGGCAGATCCCAATTTGATCTCATTTGAAGATCATCGTTTAAGCACTTTAAAGATTGATAATTAAATGTGTATTTAGATTTTTCACTCTTTGAAGCCCAAATTAAAGTTTCATGCGCATTAGTAAATCGAGTTCCTCTAAAGTTTGGCATTGGATTATTTTTATTCCAGATGACATCATTTAATATCCAAAATCCTAAATTTTGAATTGCTGTACCAACTCTAAAAATATTATGATAACTACCAATAACCCAAATTGCTCCATCCTTTTTTAAAATTCTTTTACATTCGCTAAGCCACTCATATGTAAATTCATCATATTTTTTAAAACTCTCAAATTGATCCCACTTATCATTTACAGCATTTACTTTAGATCTATCTGGTCTAGTTAATTCAGTTTTGAGTTGTAAGTTGTATGGTGGATCTGCAAAAATTAAATCAAAAGTTTCACGTGGAATTTTTTTTAATTCCTCTAAGCTGTCTCCGTTAATAATTTTATTTTTTAACTCAGTTTTCATTTATAAAAATGAATTAGACTCCAAATGGATTCTACGGTCAACCTGAGATTGAAATATTTAGATTCGACTTGTGCTAATCTAATGGGTGATAACTAGATCTTGTGTATGGATATTTTCGAAACAGGTGCAAAAGTTTTTCTATGGTATTTTGTAATACCTAATTTCTTTAAAGCTTTTAAGTGTTGTTTTGTGCCATAACCAAAATTTTTATCCCAATAATAACCTTTATTTTTTTTTGACAAAGAAATTATAAAATTGTCTCTAGCTACTTTTGCAATAATTGAAGCTGCTGATATAGCTGGAATTTTCTTATCTCCTTTTATGATGGCCTTTATTTTATAATTATTCATTAATGGTACTTTGTTGCCATCAACTAATACTTGTGAGGGTTTTTTTTTAAGTTTTTTTATTGCTCTCTTCATAGCAAGTAAACTCGCCTGAAGAATATTAATTTTATCAATTTCATCTTTGGATGATTTTGCAATAGCCCAAATAGAATTTTTTTTAATATATTTCGATAATATTTCTCTTTTATCTTTTTTAATACTTTTAGAGTCTTTCAGTATTTTAAGATTAACATTTTTATTTAAAATAACTGCAGCTGCATAAACAGGACCAATTAGACTGCCTCTACCAACTTCATCAACACCAGCGATAATTTTCATTAAAATTTTATTTTTAATTCTAAAATTTTTTGTCTGATTTTTTTTAAGTCTTCCCATGAAAATTTTTTGTTTTCTGGAAATCGGATTAGATAAGAGGGACTGAATGTTATCATTAATGGATATGTTTTATTATTTAGTATAATTTCTTTCCACTTACCTCTTTCATTAGAAATTCTTTCATTGGATGAGATAACAGCCTCCATCGCAGTACTTCCAAAAAGAATGATAATTTGTGGATCAATTATAGAAATATGTTCTTTTAAAAAAACAGAGTATCTTTTAATTTCCTGCGATGTTGGTTTTCTATCCTCTGGTGGTCTAAAATTTATGGCATAAGTTGAGTAAATAGAATTTTTTTCTATATTAATCGCTTTAAGCATTTTCTCTAGCAAGGTCCCAGATTCACCTTGGAAAGTTTTTTCTGTTTTCTCTTCTTCAATACCAGGGGCTTCTCCCACAATCATTATAGGGCTATTGATGTTACCATCACCAAATATTAATTTTTTTGCATTATCTTTTAGATTACAATTTTGAATTGAATTAATATGTTTTTTGAGCTCCAAAATTTTTGTATTTTTATCTAGTTTATTTTGATTGTTTTCAGATTTTGGAATTTTAAATCTATTTAAGGGTTTATCGCTAAAAATAAAATTTGGCTCTATTGAATTTAACAATTCTTCCCTATAATACATATTTTGATCTAAAGATTTTTTGGTCATAATAGCTAATCTATATGTTTAAAAAAAAAATTATAATCATACTTATTTCGGTCTTACTGTATCAGAGCCCATTATTATCTAAAAGTACTAGTTTTGATGAATTTAGTTCAAGAAATTTATCAAAATATTTTTCTGGAATTGTAGCATTAGAAAATAAGAATAATTCTGAGGCACTAGATTTTTTTAATTCCTCTAAAATTCTTATAAATCAACATGAACCATACTTAGAAAGGTTAGTTACCACATTAGTTTTGGAGGACAAAGTTCCTCAGGCAATCAATTTTATAAGGATAAATAGTGAAAAAAGTAATTCACAATTTTTTGAAGCTTATATTTTATTAGCTTTAGATAATTTGAAAAAAAATAAAATTAATAAAGCAATTGAAGTTTTATCTAAAATTCCAGAGGATTTTAAAAGAGACAGATTTAACTTTATTATTACGAATTCATTAATTCAGTATGCAAATGTAATTAGAGATAAAAAAATTAAAGTAGAGAAAACAAATTTTGGTAATTTATCTCTGATTTCTGAAACTTTTCAAAGATGTTATTTAGATGACAAAAGTACAGATACTTTTTTTTCCAAATTGATTAACAATGTCCAAGCAGATTATTCAAGATATATCTTTTTTTATTTAACACATTTGATTGAAAAAAATAGAATAGAGGATGCCAAGGAAATAACTCAAGGATTAGACTATGTAAATACAACTTTGCTATTATCTCAAGGCAAAAGCTGGGTCGAAAGAGATCAAATTAAAGAATTTAGTAAAGTTTTCTCATGCACTAATCATAATGATATTATAGGAGAGTTTTTATTTTTAATTTCTAATTTATTTTCTTCTCAAAATGAATTTGAAAAATCAAATTTTTATTTAAGTTTATCGACTTATTTAAATCCTAAATTTGTATTTAATTTATCATTGGTTGCAGAAAATTTATATCTTAATCAAGATTATGAAAAATCTAAAAATATTTTAAAAAATTTTAATAAAAATCAAGATTTTTACTATTGGTATAGATCAAAGAAAGAAGCACAAATAATTACCAAGACCAGAGACAAAGACGAGGCATTAAATTATATCAGATCAAAATTTGATAAAATTGAAAATCCTAATGATAAATTTATTTTTGATATTGCAAATTTTTATAAAAATTCAAAAAAGTACGAAACTGCAATTGAGTATTATTCTTTAATTATTAATAAACTAGATGATGATAGCGAAGTTAAAGCAGATTTATTGTATAGAAGAGGGGGAAGTTACGAGAGATTAAAAGATTATGAAAGTGCAGATAAAGATTTATTAGCTTCTCTTAAAATAAAACCCAATGATGCTTACGTATTAAATTATTTAGCTTACTCTTGGCTTGAAAGAGATTTTCAAATTAATGAAGCTATTGAAATGCTTGAGAAAGCTTATGAAAAAGAAAATAATGATCCATATATAATAGACTCTATAGGTTGGGCTTACTATTTGGTGGATGATTTTATAAAAGCTGAGCAATTTTTAAAAAGAGCTGTTCAGCTAATGCCAGATGACCCTATAGTCAATGACCACTATGGCGATATTCTTTGGAAGTTAGATAGAAAAATACAAGCTCGTTATTTTTGGTCTATGGTACTTGAGATGGAAGATGCGGAAGAGGACTTGTTAGATCAAATTAAAGATAAATTGATTACAGGCCCTAAAAACTCATAATGAGTTATATAAAAATTAAATCTCATGCCAAAATTAACTTAGCTTTAAATATAGTTGGTAAAACAAAAACACTTCACAAAATAGAGAGTATAGTGAGTTTTTTAGATTTACATGATGAAATCAAAATAAAAAAAATTAATCAAAAAAATAATAAAATCAAATTTTTCGGAAAATTTTCGAAGGGGATAAAATCTAAAAATACTGTTTCTGAATTATTAAAGAATATTGAGAAAAAAAAATTATTTAAAGAAAAATTTCAAATTACTATAAAAAAAAATATTCCCTCTGAAGCTGGGTTAGGAGGAGGATCAATGAATGCAGCCAGCATTCTAAATTTTTTTATTAAAGAAAAATTATTAAAAAGAAAAAAAGAAATTTTAGAAATAGCAAATGCAATTGGTTCTGATGTTGTTTTAGGTCTGTATAAACAAAATTTAGTTTTAAAATCTAATAATGAAATTAAGGTCATACCGTCCAAGAAAAAATTTAATATTTTGCTTGTTAAACCAAGTTTTGGTTGCTCTACAAAAAGAATTTATTCAAAGGTAAAAAAATTTTATAAACCAGAATTTAATACCAAAATTAATAATTTGATGAGATCAGATTTTTTAAGAGAAAAAAAAAATGATTTAGAGCCTATTGCAATTGAGAGCTATCCAAAACTTAAAATCCTTAAGGATTTTTTAGACAAATTACCTAACACTGAATTTGTCAGAATGACAGGATCAGGATCTACGATTATTGCTTATTTTAACTCTTTAAAAAAATGCAAGGAAGCATCAAAAAAAGTAAGTAAACAATTTAGAAATTACTGGTGCAAAACTTCAAAAACTATATAAATTTATTTTTTTTGTGTTATACGAAAATATTATTGGGGCGTAGCCAAGCGGTAAGGCACGGGTTTTTGGTACCTGCATCCTAGGTTCGAATCCTAGCGCCCCAGCCAAATATGATTAACTTTTTAGATAAATTTTTTAAAAGAACTCAAAATCTAAATAGTCTTACGAAAAAGATTGTAGATATTTCTAAAAATACTCCAGTTAAAAAAATCTTTAACTCAATTAACAATTTTTCCTCTAACTCTGAAGTTAGATACGTAGGTGGTTGTATTAGAAAAATAATTAAAGGAGAATTGGTAGATGACATTGATTTGGCAACTAATTTAAATCCACAACAAGTTTGTGAAGCTTTAAAAAAAGATAATATCAATTTCTATGAAACTGGAATTGAACATGGAACAATAACAGCAGTAATAGATGACTATAACTTCGAGATAACAAGTTTAAGAGAAGATGTTGTAACTGATGGAAGACATGCGCAAGTTAAATTTTCAGATGATTGGAAAAAAGATGCATCAAGAAGAGATTTTACAATTAATGCAATTTATTCAGATTTTGAGGGAAATTTATTTGACCCCTATAATGGTAAAGAAGATCTAGAAAAAGGATTTATAAAATTTATTGGTGACCCGGAGCAAAGAATTAAAGAAGATTTTTTAAGAATACTTCGTTATTTAAGATTTTATCTAAGTTATTCAAATTGTGGACATGAGCCTGAAACGTCTAAAATCATAAAAAAAAATATAGTTGGAATTTCTCAATTATCTAAAGAACGATTATTAAATGAATTAAAAAAATTTTTTAAAGCAAATACTTTAACTAAGCTGTCGAAAGATCAATTTTCACTTGAATTATTTGATATCATATTTCCCCAACTTAAAAATTTTAAAGTATTTTCAAATCCAAATAATTTTGCAAAAGACAAAATTAAAGAGTCAGATTTTATATTTTTACTCTCAACTCTATTAATTGATGGAACCGACAACACTGACTATTTTGTTTACAAATTTAATCTTTCTAAAAAAGATCAAAAACGTCTTAAAATAATAGATAATTTTTATAAAGAAAAAGTTTCAGCAAAATCTTTTTCAGAAAAGAATTTAAATAGATTATTTTATTATAAGGGAAAACAGTCTTTAATTGATATTCTCAGTTTTAGAATTTTTACCTCAAAGAAAATTGATCAAAAAATTTTAAAATTGATCGAAAAATATCAATCTAAAAATCAACCTTTAATGCCTTTTGGTGCAAAATTCTTAATGGAAAAATATCAAATTCCTGAGGGAAAAAATTTAGGCACCAAACTTAAG
Organism: Candidatus Pelagibacter sp. HIMB1505; assembly: GCF_052047915.1. NCBI lineage: Bacteria > Pseudomonadati > Pseudomonadota > Alphaproteobacteria > Candidatus Pelagibacterales > Candidatus Pelagibacteraceae > Candidatus Pelagibacter > Candidatus Pelagibacter sp. HIMB1505. Next base: position 481,900 of record NZ_JBNAIR010000001.1, read on the forward strand.
AATATTGAAGAGGAGTGGGTAAATAATAATTTTAAATTGTCTGAAAAGCAGATTAATAAAATAGTAAGCCGCTAGACATATTTAACGTCAATAATTTCAAAATTTTTTGTCCCTGCTGGGGTATTAATTTCAACAAGATCTTTTTTATTTTTTCCAATTAATCCTTTTCCTATGGGAGATTGAAAATAAATAAGTTTTTGTTTTAAATCAGCTTCGTCTCTTCCGACAATTTTATAATTAATTTTTTCACCCGTATCTAGGTTCTCCAGAAAAACAGTGGAGCCAAAAATAACCTTACCATCATTATTTAATTTGGTTACATCAATTACATTTGCTCTTGCAATAATGTCATTTATTTCTGTTATTCTTCCTTCATTGTGAGATTGCTCTTCTTTCGCAGCATGATATTCAGCATTTTCTTTTAAATCTCCATGAGATCTAGCTTCCGCAATTGCAGCAACTATCTCAGGTCTTTTTTTTTCTTTTAAGTAAACTAATTCTTCTTTTAGTTTTTCTAATCCATTAAGTGTTATTGGCTCTTTATCCATTTTATTTCCATTTTGCTAGAGGGGGAAGGGACATCAGAATTCCTTCCACATTACCTCCGGTTTGTAATCCAAATTTTGTACCTCTGTCATATAATAAATTAAATTCAGCATATCTACCTCTTTTGATATATTGTAATTCTTTGTCTTTTAAAGTCCATTTTCTATTTAATTTTCTTCTTATAATTTTATTAAAAAGCATTTGAAAAGTAACACCAGTATCCCTTACAAATTTAAAATCTTTTTCAAAATTATCATTTTTATAATCAAAAAAAATTCCACCTATACCCCTTGGTTCTTTACGATGGGGTAAATAAAAATATTCATCACACCATTTTTTAAATTTTTTATAATAATTTTTGTTATGTCGATTACACATTGTTTTTAGATCATTGTGAAAATCTTTTTTTTCTGTTTCATCTTTTTTAGATGGAGTTACATCCATTCCGCCACCAAACCATTGTTGTGTTGTAGAAATAAATCTAGTGTTAAAATGCATTGCTGGTATTAAAGGATTTTTCATGTGCATCACTACTGATATACCAGAAGCCCAGAATCTTGGATCTTTACTTGCACCACGTATATTTTTTTGAAATTTTTTAGGAAATTTTCCGTAAACTTTTGAAAAATTTACCCCAACTTTGTCAAATATTTTTCCATTTCTTAATATTCTATACTCGCCTCCACCTTCGTCTTTATTTGGATTTCTCTTCCATGTGGTTGAAATGAATTTTGTTTTATTATTTTCTAATTTAGCGATATCATTACAGAAAGCATCTTGAAGCAGCTTAAACCAATTACTTGTTAGATCTTTTTTAATATCTAGGTCCATTTTGTTTGCTTTAAGCATTCTGCTAAAATAATTGCAACAGAAGATGCTAAGTTTAATGATCGTTTATTAATTTCCATTGGTATTTTTAACCTATGCTCTATAGTTTTGTGGACTTTCTCAGGCACTCCAGCACTCTCACGTCCAAATAGGATGGTGTCATTTTTTTTAAACTTAAACTTTGTATAAGATATAGAGGCCTTAGTGGTCATTAGTATAATTCTATCTTTTTGTTTCTCAGTAAAAAATTGATCTGCACTTTGATAAAAATTGATATCTTTTTCATCCATATAATCCATCACAACTCTTTTAAATCTCTTATCTGATAGTAGGAACCCACATGGTTCTATAATTTCTAGTTTGGCTCCAAGACATGCGCATGTTCTTATTATAGCAGCAGTATTTTGGGGTATATCAGGTTCAAATAATGCAATTTTTACCCCTTGATAACTTGAATTATGTGTCATTGTATCCATAGAAAAAATACTATTTTATTATAAATATTCATATATTAACTAACTCTAATTTAAATTCTAGATGTCTGAAAAAAAACCAGAGAGAAGAGATTTTTTATTTACTGCAACGTATGCCATTGGCGCTGTAGGTGCTGGTGCTGTTGCCTGGCCATTAATTGATCAAATGAATCCAGACGCTTCAGTTAAAGCGCTAGCAAGTACAGAGGTTGATGTAAGTAATGTGAAACCGGGTAAAACAATTACAGTTTTATGGAGAGGTAAACCAGTTTTTATTAGAAGAAGAACACAAGATGAAATTGCTGAAGCAAGAGCAGTTAAAATGGAAGATTTGATACATCCTGAAAAAGATGAAGATAGAGTTCAAAATCCAGAGTGGTTAGTGATGCTTGGTGTTTGTACTCATCTTGGTTGTGTGCCTTTAAATGATAAAGGTGATTATGATGGTTGGTTCTGTCCATGTCATGGTTCTCATTATGATACATCTGGACGAATTAGAAAAGGTCCAGCACCATGGAATATGGAAGTTCCAAAATATGAATTTGTAAATGCTAACACGATTAAAATTGGATAAAGACAAGTATGAGTGATCACGATTACACGCCAAATTCAAAAGTAGGTAAATGGTTTAATGATAGGTTACCATTACTTACTTTAGCAAATCATTTAACAGACTATCCAACTCCAAAAAATTTAAACTATTGGTGGACATTTGGTGGAATATTAACTTTTTGTTTAATTACTCAAATTGTTACAGGGTTAACCTTAGCAATGCATTACATTGCTCACGCTGATATGGCATTCGATAGTGTAGAGCATATCATGCGAGATGTTAATTATGGATGGTTAATTAGATATATACATGCAAATGGTGCTTCAATGTTTTTTCTAGCAGTTTATATTCATATTTTTAGATCACTTTTTTACGGCTCTTATAAAGCTCCAAGAGAAATTATTTGGATAATAGGTATTGTTATTTATTTGTTGATGATGGCAGCTGCTTTTATGGGCTATGTTTTACCATGGGGGCAAATGAGTTTTTGGGGAGCAACGGTAATCACGAATTTATTTAGTGCAATTCCTTTAGTTGGTGAGGGGATTGTTACTTGGTTATGGGGTGGCTATTCAGTAGACAATCCAACATTAACAAGATTTTTCACACTACACTATTTAATTCCGTTTTTAATTTTAGGTTTAGTTGTTTTACACATCTGGGCTTTGCATGTTCCTGGAAATAATAATCCAGTAGGAATTGATATAAAAAAACCATCAAAAGACACTGTACCTTTCCATCCATATATTGTCATAAAGGATGGATTTGCATTATTAATGTTTATGATTGTTTTTGCATTTTTTGTTTTTTATACTCCAAATATATTGGGACACGCAGATAATTACATTGAGGCAGATCCACTTGTGACGCCTGCGCACATAGTTCCAGAATGGTATTTGTTGCCGTTTTATGCAATTTTAAGGTCGGTACCTGATAAGCTTTTAGGAGTTGTTGCAATGTTGTCAGCAATTTTAATTTTAGCAGCACTGCCATGGCTTGATACTTCAAAGATTAGATCTGCCGTATTCAGACCTCTTTATAAACAGTTTTATTGGATATTAGTCGCAGATGTACTTATTCTAGGTTACATGGGAGCTATGCCAGCAGAGGGACTTTATTTATTGATTGCTAGAGTTGCAACAGCTTATTATTTTTTACATTTTTTAGTCATACTTCCAGTTCTTGGCTTAAAAGAAAAAACATTGCCAGTTCCATTAAGTATCACGGAGCCAGTTTTAGGTGGGTCGCCAAATATGGCTGCTGCAAGAAGTAAAGAAAGTTCAAATAATTAAAGTGAAAAATTTATTTAAAATTTTATTTATTTTTTTATTTACTTTTAATTTTACATCATTGAATTCTGCTGAAAAAGTTGAGTATTTAAAAACTGACTGGAGTTTTAAAGGATTATTTGGAAAATTTGATAGAGGAGCTCTGCAAAGAGGATATCAAGTTTATACTGAAGTATGTGCCTCATGTCATTCAATGAAATATTTAAGTTATAGAAACTTAGCAGAGAAGGGTGGACCAGAGTTTACTGAAGCTGAGGCAAAAGTGATTGCTGCATCTTTTGAGGTAACTGATGGACCTAATGCAGATGGTGAAATGTTTCAAAGACCAGGAAAATTATCAGACAAGTTTGTGATGCCTTATGAAAATGTTGAAGCCGCTAAAGCTGCGAATGGAGGTGCTTATCCACCAGATATGTCAGTACTAATCAAGGCAAGAGGTGGTGGGGCAGATTATATATATTCTTTGTTGCAAGGATATGAAGAACCACCATTAGGAACAACTTTAGACGATGGTGTTTACTATAATAAATATATGTATGGAAATATGATCAAAATGTCTGCACCTTTGTCAGATGGTGCCGTTGAATATTCAGATGGAACACAGGCATCAGTACAGCAGATGTCTAAGGATGTGACAACATTTTTAATGTGGGCTGCAGAACCACATTTGGAAGCACGTCATCAAATGGGTTTCAAAGCAATTGTATATTTAATTATTTTAACTGTATTAGTTTATTTCAGTATGAAAAAAATATGGTCACGTGTTGAATCTAAAGTTTAATACATCACCATCTTTCACTATATAGTCTTTACCCTCAAGCCTCATTTTGCCATTTGTTTTAGAATTAACCCATCCATCATTTGCAATAAAGTCTTCATAAGATACAGTTTCAGCTCTTATAAATCCTTTTTCAAAATCTGTATGAATTTCTCCTGCTGCTTTAGGAGCTGTACAGTTTTTTTCGATAGTCCATGCTCTTGTCTCTTCAGGACCAGAAGTAAAGTAAGTATCTAATTCTAAAATTTTGTAACCTTTTTGAATTAATAGATCTAAACCTGTTTGATCTAAACCAATCATATCCATATAATTTTTACGTTCATCTTTATCTAATTCGTTAATCTGATTTTCAATATCTGCAGATACAATTAGAGTATTTTCTTCTCCAAATTTATTTATAAAGTTTTTTGTATATTCGTTTCCATTTTGAACACTTTGCTCGTCAACATTACAAACGTAAATTTTAGGTTTTATTGATAACAAGCCACTTTGATTTAAAGTTTTTTTGTCAAATTGTTCTTTTAATACTGATAAATCTTTATCGTTATTGATACAATCTTGAGCAATTTCTAATATCTTCAACTGATCTTCATCAACATTTTTTTTGTTACTTTTTTCAAGTCTTTTTTGTACAGACTCTAAATCTGCTAACATCATTTCTGTTTCAATTATTTCTAAATCTCTGATGGGGTCTACAGTGGGGTTAACGTTTTGAATATCATCAGAGTCAAAACATCTGATCATATGTATTATCGCATCAACTTCTCTAATATGGGATAAAAATTTATTTCCCAGTCCTTCTCCTTTAGATGCTCCTTTTACTAGTCCAGCAATATCAACGAAAGAAATAGTTGTATTAATTATTTTTTTTGATTTAGACACCCTTGCAAGATTATCTAATCTTTTGTCTGGAACTGGAACTACCCCAACGTTAGGATCAATAGTACAAAATGGAAAATTTGCAGCCTGCGCTTTGCTAGAGTCTGTTAATGCATTAAAAAGTGTGGACTTACCAACATTAGGTAGACCTACTATACCACACTTAAAACTCATTTTTTATTATTTACTGTACTCGAAAATAGATCTAATTTTTTTTTAATTAGAACTCCAATAGAGTCAGTTATATTTTCAGAAATTTTATCAATACCTACGAGTTCCTCCTCATCAAAATTCTGAAGAACAAAGTCACCAATTTCAATAGGTGTTTTTGGTTTTCCAATTCCAATTCTCACTCTTGAATAATCTTTGCCTATGAACTTATCAATTGATGCAATACCATTATGACCTGCGCTAGACCCACCAAATTTTGCTTTAATTTTTCCAAATTCAACATCTAAATCATCATGAAAAACAATTACATCTTCAGCATCAAATTTGAAATACTCTAAGAGTTCTCTTATGCATATCCCAGAATTATTCATAAAGGTAAGAGGTTTTATTGCATAAATTTTTTTACCTTCAATCTCACCTGTAGTAAGTAGCCCTTTAAATTTTGGCTTTTGTTTAGATAAACTAAATTTTTTATTTATTGCATCAATAATTTTAAAACCAACATTATGTCTATTATTTTCGCTGTCTGGTGTTGGGTTACCAAGACCTACAAATAAAAGCATAATTTATTGGAATTTAAATCTTTGATTAATTAATTATTTTTTTTCTTCAGCAGGTTTTTTATCTTCACCTTCTTTTTTCTCACCTTCAGCCGCTGCTCCCTCAGCCGCTGCACCCTCAGCTGGTGTTTCACCTTCGGCAGCTTCTGCTTCAGCAGGTTTTTCTGGTTCCTTCATAACAGTTGGCGCTGCTAATGTAGCAATTACGAAATCTCTTCCTTGAATAGTTGGAACAACATCATTGTCTAAATTAACAGATGAAATTTTAAAACTTTCACCAATTTCAATTCCATCTAAATCAAGAGTTAATTTTTCTGGAATTTTTTCACTTGGACATTTTAATTCAACTTTTCTTCTAACAATATTTAATACCCCACCTTTTTTAAGACCTGGAGATTTTTCATGGTTTATAAATTCAACTGGAACTTCTATTCTGATTTTAACACCCGGTACAACTCTTAGAAAGTCTACGTGAATAGGTTCATCAGTAAGCACATCGTAAATTACTTCTCTGGGTAAAACATTTTGATTTTTACCATTGCATGAAAGAGTAATAATGCTTGATAGGAAATTTTCTTTTTCAATTGTTGATTTTAAAATTTTTTTAGAAATAGAAACTTTCTCATTTTCGTCTTTTCCACCGTAAATAATAGCCGGCACATTACCACTTGATCTAATGGCACTTAACTGACCTTTAGTCTTGTTATCTCTTACAGTAGCTTCTAGTGAAATCATAAAAACACAGGTTTTTAGCCCAAGTTAAAGAATAACTCAAGGTAATTATTTGAATAAATCAGATACAGAGGTTGAATTTGATATTCTTTTGATAGCCTCTCCCATCAATCCAGAAATTGACAAAACCTCAATATTTTTAGCGCTTTTAACTTTTTCCAAGTTATCGATTGTGTCAGTGATTACTAAATTTTTAATTACTGAATTTTTGATCTTTTTGACAGCTTCTCCACTAAGCACACCATGAGTTATATAAACATATACTTCTTTAGCACCTCTATCTTTAAGAGCTTTTGCAGCATTTACTATAGTGCCTCCGGAGTCGATTATATCATCAACAATAATACATGTTTTATCTTTTACATTTCCAATTACGTTCATCACTTGAGATTGCCCTGGCTTAGGTCTTCTCTTATCTACAATAGCTAAACCCACATTTAATAATTTTCCAAGCGCACGTGCTCTTTCTGTGCCACCTACATCTGGTGCAACACATAGTAAGTTTTTACTTTTAATTTTTTTCTTTACATGTCTTGCAAATATTGGAGTTGCAAATAAATTATCAACTGGAATATCAAAAAATCCTTGAATTTGGCCTGCATGCAAATCGACAGTTACTACTCTGTCTGCGCCAGCTTTAGTTATTAAATTAGAAACTAGTTTTGCGGAGATAGAAGTTCTTGGCACAACTTTTCTATCTTGTCTAGCATAACCAAAGTAGGGGATTACCGCTGTAATATTTTTTGCCGAAGATCTTTTTAAGGCATCAATACAAAGTAATAATTCCATTAAATTATCATTCGCTGGTGAGGATACTGATTGGATAATAAAAATACTGTTGCCTCTAATATTTTCATTAATTTCAATATAAATTTCTCCATCAGAAAATTTTCTAATGCTAGAGTTTACAAGTTTAGATTTTAAAAACTTGGCAATTTTTTTTGAAAGTGGTTTGTTGCTATTTCCGGATAATAATTTCATTAATAACTCAATTAATCATAATTACAGATATATTTCTACCATAATCATCATTTTTTAGTTTTAAAGATCTTCTAGCGCTAAAAAAATTATTTTTTTTCACATAAGTATCCTTATCAATCAGATCTATTTTATTAATCAAATTTAATTTAAGTTCACTTCTAACATAACTCTTTAAATCAAAATAAATCATTTCTTTTTTGGAGGAAAAAAATTTATTGTTATTTATATTCTTTATTAAAAATTTTTTTTTAAACTCCAACCCAACTTCATAGTTTTTCTGGGATATTGCGGGTCCAATAGCTGCTATCATGTTTTTAGTTTTACAGCCTTGTTTTGTCATAAAGTGAATAACTTTTTTTATAATATCTTTATAAGCTCCACGCCAACCAGCATGAATAGCAGCAATCATTTCTCTTTGATGATCGTAAACTAAGATTGGAACACAATCAGCAGTTAGAACTGCAATAGGGACTCCTTTTTTTTCACTTACAATAGCATCACCAGTTATAGTTCTTGTTTTGATTTTAGAATTTTTGTTTAAGTATATAAACTTATTACTGTGATATTGTTTAACTAGAAAGATTTCTTTGGTTTTAGATCCTAGCTTTTTTTTTATGATTTCAAGATTTTTTTTGACATTATTTTTTTTGTCTTTTGATCCAATACCACAATTTAAACTTTTATAAATTCCATCAGAAACACCTCCACTTCTATTAAAGAATCCATGTTTAATTTTTGAAAAAGGAGATAATTTTTTTGACTTTATCAATTTTCAAACCCTAACTGAGATTCTATATCAGAATTTTTTATTAACATTATCTTAAATAAATCTCCCATTTGGCTACTATCTGTAAGTCTTTTTACTCGATAAAATATTTCAGCTTTTTCTGAAAATTTTTTATTTTTACTTAAAATTTCTGCTCTTTGAAAAATTCCTAAATTAGTCAAAAATTTTTTTTGTGTAGTATAATTATAATTAAGATCTTTATAATTTTTTATAATCTTATCAAATAAATAGTAATTAATATTGTAGGTTATATCTGATTTACCAATATTTTCTAAAATATCTGAATGATTTTTATCGTATATTGCTTTTAATGTATTTTTAAATTTGCTTTTAAAATAACCATAATCAATAATTAACAGTCCGCCTTTACACCTTTTAATAATCTTTATTAATCCTTTTAAATACTTCATTCCCACAGGTGAGTATTCAATAAAATTTAATTTATTTGAAATTTTAAAATTAATTTTTTTTTCTAGAATACTAACGTTTTTCCTTTTTTTACTAAAACTAAGATCATTGTTTTTTGATATTTTTACATATCTTTCATACCAAAAATTTCTCTCTTTCAGATATTGTTTAATTGGTATTGCATCAAAAAACTCATTAGCCAAAAAAATACATGGTAATTTATTTAAATTCTTAAAATCTTTTACCCATTTAACATTTTTATGTTGAATTTTATTTTTTTGAACTTCAATTAATTTTGGGCTCTTTTCATGAATGATTATATTGCATCTATCTAAAAAAATTGGAAATCTTTTAAAACTTTCAATCATAATTTTCATCATTTCCCCATTACCTGCTCCAAGCTCAATTAAATTGAATTTCTTAGGACACCCCAAGTTTTCCCAAAAATTAATTGTCCAGATAGCAAGCATTTCAGAAAATAATCTTGAAATATTTGGAGCTGTAATAAAATCACCAGTTACTCCAAATGGATTTTTAGTCATATAATATCCATTTTTTTTGTCGTATAGACAATACTCAATGAATTTATCTAATGTTAAACTATGATTTTTTTTGAGCATTAATTTTTGAATAAAATAAAAGTATTCCAGCTAAAAGAAATAAAACACTTATCATTTGACCCATAGTTGCATTTAAAATTAAATAACCTAATTGCTCATCTGGGACTCTGAAGTATTCTATCGTAAATCTAAAAATTGAATAAAAAATTAAAAATAGAGAAGATAAAATTCCAGCATTTTTTAAGCCTTCTATCTTTCTGCAGAATAGAAGTATTAAAAATAAAACAAAACCTTCAAAAAAAGCTTCATACAATTGAGTTGGATGTCTGTATAAATCATCTACTTTTATAAATTTGACACCCCATGGCAGGTTTGTTTCATGGCCATATAGTTCAGAATTAATAAAATTTGCTAGTCTTCCAAAAAATATACCGATAGGGGACACAATTGCAATGACATCAAGGTATTCAAAAATATTATCTTTGTTTTTTTTAGCAAATAAAACAGTTGCAATAATTATTCCTATAACTCCACCGTGAAATGACATACCCCCTTGCCATAATTTGAAAATATCAAAGGGATTTTCAATATAAAAACTGAGGTTATAAAATAAAACATAGCCAAATCTACCACCTAAAATTATTCCTATGATTACAAACGTTATGTAATCATCAAATCTTGCATAAATATCTTTATCTTTTAAAAATCTTTTAGCTAAAAACCATCCTAGCAGAATACCTGCTATGTATGAAAGTGAATACCATCGTATTTCAATAGTAAAAAATTCAATTGCTACTGGGTCAAAATTATTGATGAACATAATTAATATTAAATATAAGATATAGTTATATTAACATAATAAATAAATATATGAAAAATTCTAAATTCGTATTTGATAAATTTGCAAAACTATTTGAGCAAGGTCTTGTTTCATCTAGGGATATAGCAAATGAACTAATGACAATTTTAAAATCCAAAAGAGATGAAATTGTTTTTAAAATGAAACTTACAAGCAAAGATGAATTTGAAGTGCTATCTAAAAGGGTAGAAAGTTTAGAGAAAAAAATAGAAAAATTTCAATCACCAAAGAAAAAAAAAACTAAACGGGTAAAAAAATCCTAACTTCAAGCCCATTTAATTTAGATTTTTCTAATTTAATGTTTCCTCCATGGGATCGAACAATATCTGAGGCAATTGAAAGTCCTAAACCAACACTAGATTTTGAATCGCCTCTTCCTTTATCTATTTTATAAAAAGGTTTGAATACATTGTCGTATTCTTTTTCAGGGATGCCAGGTCCATCATCTTCAATTTTGATAAAAATATTTGAATTTTTCTTGGAAAGTTCAATGTGAACATTTTCACCATATTTTAAAGCATTATCAATTAAGTTATTTATACATCTATTAATTAAATTTTTTCTCCCACTAAAATAAATTCTTTCAATAATATTTTTAGATATATTGTGATTATTGTATTTATTGATTATTTCTTGAAGTAATTCACTCAAATTAAATAATTCATCTTTTTCAAGATAAGTTGAACTTGTAAACTGAAGATATTCATTAAGCATTTTTTCCATTTCATTAATATCATCTACTAATTTGCTTGAGATATCTTGATCCTTGATGAAGGCCGTCTGCAATTTCATTCTTGTTAATGGAGTTCTGAGGTCGTGACTTATACCAGATAACATTTCTGATCTTTGATTGAGATGTCTTAATATTCTTTTTCTCATTCGATCAAATTCTAAACCAGCCTGCCTTATTTCAGATGCTCCTGAAGGTTTAAATTCCTCTATTTCTTCCCCTTTACCAAATTTTTCAGCTGCCTTAGCAAGTGCAGTTATAGGTCTTGTTTGATTTTTTAAAAATATGAGAGATATAATTACCATTATAAACGCTGGTACGGTTATCCATAAACCAAATATTCTTGCTGATGAACTAGTCAGTCTATCTTTTGGAACAAGAAATTTAAAATAGCCATCCTGATATTTTATTCTTAAATCAATTAATTCCTTATAATTTGTAGTACTGAACCAATACTGTCCAAGATTAAATTTTGATTTTAATTCTCTTCTTAATGTTCTGTCTATTGGACTAAACCATCTTTCATTATATTGATTTTCAAATTCATCTTCGTTTATAAATTCAATATTTAAATCCTGATATACTGAAAAAAGATTAGTGATCTCATCTTTGTCATAATCATCGTTACTATAAACTTCAATAAAAGTTTTAATTTCATTAACCAAAGCTCTTGTCATACCTTGGTTGGTTTTAATCCAAAGACTATCAAAGAAAACGATAGTGATTATTAATTGTATAACAATTACCGGTACAGCAACAATCAGCAATGCTCTGTAAAATAATCTTTTAGGCAATAAATCTTTTATAAATTTATTCAATCCATAAAACATAACCAGCACCCCTTATTGTTTGTAGAAATTTAGGATTTTTTGGATCTAATTCTATTTTTTTTCTTAAACGAGTAATGATGACATCAATTGATCTTTCTTTGTCTAAATCAATCAATTTACCAATTTCCAATCTTTCAAAAGTTTTACCAGGATTGTTTATCATCTTCTCTAGGATGATTTTCTCAGTATTGTTTATTTTATATTCTATATCATTTTTGAATATTAATTGTTTATTTAGGTCAATTTTAATATTTTCAAATTCAATTACTCTTTTTTGATCAATTTTTTTTGTTTTATTTAAAATATTTTTAATACGCAGAAGAAGTTCTTTTGGTTCAAAAGGTTTTGGTAAATAGTCATCTGCACCAACTTCTAGACCTTCAACTCTTTCGTCTGACTGTCCTTTTGCAGTTAATAAAATTATTGGTGTATCTAAATCTTTTTTATTTTCTTTTATAAAATCTAATCCACTTTTACCTGGCATCATAATATCTAGAATTATCAGATCGAATTTTATAATTTTAACCTTTTCAAAGGCATCTTCAGCACTGCTCGCTGTATTAACTAAATATTGATTTTCATTTAGATACTTCTTTACTAATGATCTTATTCCCTCATCATCATCAACAACAAGAATGTGAGCTAAATAATTATCCATTTAAGATTTTATGTAAAACGCTATCAAAGTTTAATACTTCTTCTGATTTTGAATTAAGTAGAGCATTATATATCCTTTTTTTTTGTGCCTGAAATATCTCTTCCGAGATAGTTTTGCCCTTATCATTTAAAAAAACATGTTTTACTCTTGTATCCTGATCATCTTTTTTAAAATCAACTATTTCTAATTTGATTAAATCTTTAAGCACTCTATTTAAACTTTGTTTAGTAACCTTAAGCCTTTTTAACAAGTCAGAAATAGAGATACCCTCATACATTGACAAGAGATGTATGACTTTATTGTGGGCTAGACCAATTGAATACTTATTTAGAACTTTTTTAGAGTCTAAAAAGATTTCTCTATAGCTAACAAATAACTTTTCAATCAGATCCTTTAGTTGATCATCTTTTAAATATAAAAGTTCTTTCATGATGGGTAAGTTATATTGACATATTACAGATACAAAGATAATTTTCAGTAATAATTTTTAATTCATAAATGATACCGTACGATAAAAGATCTGGAAAAATTTGGTATAATAGTGAGATTGTAGACTGGGCTGATGCTAAAATTCATGTTTTAAATCACGGCTTACATTATGCTAGTTGTGTATTTGAAGGTGAAAGAGTTTATGATGGATCTATATTTAAATTAGAAGAACACACCTCAAGACTTTTTTATTCAGCAAAGAGAATGGGGATGACTATCCCTTATTCAGAAACAGAAATTAATGATGCTTGTAATAAAATTATCGCAGTTCAAAAAGTAGAAAATGGATATGTAAGACCTACTATTTGGAGAGGAAGTGAAATGATGGCTATCTCAGCTCAACAAACAAAAATTCATGTTGCAATTGCTACATGGGAATGGGGGTCTTATTTTGATCCAAAGCTAAAAGTTGAAGGTATAAAATTAAACATTTCAAATTGGAGAAGACCTGCACCAAATACTATTCCCTGGGATACGAAAGCGTCAGGACTTTATATGATTTGCACTTTATCAAAACATGAAGCAGAGAAACAAGGTTACACAGACTCATTAATGTTAGATCATGAAGGAAATGTTGCTGAAGCTACAGGAGCGAATATTTTTTTTAAAGACAAGAATAATGAGATACATACTCCAATTCCAGACTCGTTTTTAGACGGAATTACAAGACGTACAGTTATTGATATTGCAAAATCAAAAAATATCAAAGTGCACGAAAGAAAAATTAATCCATCAGAACTTTCTAATTTTATTGGTTGTTTTTTAACTGGAACAGCAGCAGAAGTCACACCAGTCTCATGTATTGCAGACAATCAATTTAAAGTATGTGATCTGATTATAGATTTAAACGAAAGTTATCAAAATCTAGTTAGAAAGAAAAAAGCAGCTTAATCCTTATTATCTTCTGATATTGCGTGATCAATGCCCTTACGCATATATTCATAACCAGTAAATAAAGTCAGTGCAGCTGCTAGCCACAACAATATTATACCTATAGTTTGTGCATTATAATCTTGGAAATTCAAAATTCTATTTCCAGTATCTCCAGATAATAACAATGCGATAGAAACCATTTGTAAAACTGTTTTTAATTTTGCAAGATTTGAAACTGGTAATTTGATTTTACCTTTTGCAAGAAACTCCCTAAGACCTGAAATTAGTATTTCTCTTGTAAGTATTATAATTGCAGCAATGACTTCATAATTTTTTATAGTTCCATCCATTACTAAGAGTATAAGAGCAGCTGCAATAATAATTTTATCAGCGATTGGATCTAATAGCTCTCCAAGCTTAGATTCTTCGCCTAACATTCTTGCTAACATGCCATCTAAAAAATCAGTGAAAGATGCGATTATGAACAAAACTAGAGCTGTTAAATCTCCATAAAACCCAGGAAGATAAAAAGCTAAAACAAAAAATGGTACAATTATAATTCGCCCGATTGTAAGAATATTTGGAATTTTTTTTAACATAATTACTCGTGAAAAAAGTTATATATCTTTTTTGCCACTTTTTCTTCAACACCTTCTACTGATTTAATTTCATCCAAGCTTGCAGATTCAACCGATCTTGCTGATCCAAAGTGATTTAATAAGGCTCTTTTTCTAATAGCACCAATACCTTCAATCTGATCTAATAAGGATTTACTGATACCTTTCTTCCTTTTTGCTCTATGGGCACTGATTGCGAACCTATGCGACTCATCTCTTATTCTTTGAAGAAAAAATAAGGCTGGATCATTTTTAGAAAATTTAAATTCTTTTCCATTGTGGAAAAAAGTTTCATTTCCACTATTTCTAAATTTGCCTTTTGCAATTGCTATAATAGGAATATCGTGAAGACCTAATTCATTTAAACTTTCTCTAGCAACTGAATATTGACCTTTTCCACCATCTACCATGACTAAATCAGGAAAGGATAGGGAGTTATCTTTTTCTTGAACGGCTCTTTTAAACCTCCTGCTCAATACCTCTCTCATCATTCCATAATCATCTTGTTCATTTTCTTTATGTTTAATATTAAACTTTCTATATCTTTTTTTAATAAAGCCCTCATCACCATAAGCTATCATAGCTCCAACACTATTTGTTCCTTGAATGTGACTGTTATCGTAGACTTCTATTAGATTAATACTTGTCTCAAGATTGAATTTTTTTGTAATTTGATCAAAAAGTTCTTTGTTATTCTGACTTTCATAAAGTTTTCTATTTAAGCTATCTTTAGCGTTTTTAATTGCTTGATTAACAACTTTGAGTTTTGATCCTTTTTTAGCAACAGTAATGCTTATTTGTTTGCCTTCTTTTTCAGTTAGAGTTTTTTCAATTAAAATTTTTTCTTTTATTTCTTCCGATAAAATTATTGCTGAGGGTACACTTTTGTTTTCATAAAACTGAGAAATGAATGAATTCAAAATTTCACTTAAATTTTCATCTGGATCATGTTTTGGAAAAAAGGCTTGATTTCCCCAGTTTTGCTTTGATCTATAAAAAAAAACTTGAATACATGTTTTGCCTGACTCTTTATAACCAGCAATTACATCTGCCTCTACTAAATTTGCTTCATTAATTCTCTGAGAAGATTGAATAATATTTAGTGCTTTAATTCTATCTCTTAGAATTACAGCTTTTTCAAAGTCCAACTCTTCACTAGCTTTCTCCATTTGATTTGATAAATTTTTTTGTATCTTTCTTGATTTGCCAGACACAAATTCGATTGCATCGTCAACTGTCTGCTGGTACTCATTTTTTTCTACATAACCAACACATGGTCCCGAACATCTTTTGATTTGATAAAGAATACAGGGTCTTTCTCTATTTTTAAAAACAGTATCATCACAAACTCTGAGATGAAAAATTTTTTGTATCATTTTAATAGTCCAATTTGCAGATCCTGCAGATGCAAATGGACCAAAATAAAAACCTTCTTTTGATTTTTTTCCTCTATGTCTTTTTATTTGCGGCCATTTATCTTTGTTACCAATGAATATAAATGGGAAGGATTTATCATCTCTTAATAAAATATTAAATTTAGGTTTAAATTTTTTAATTAAGTTTGCCTCTAAAAGTAATGCTTCACTCTCATTTGAGGTAGTTGTAATTTCAAGTTTTCTCGTCTGAGAAAGCATTCTTTCGGTTCGAATAATATGATTTTTTTCTGCAACATAACTTTTAAGTCTATTGGGTAGATTTTTGGCTTTACCAACATATAAAATATCGTTTTTCTCATTTAGCATCCTATAAACACCTGGCAGTTTAGGAACTAAAGGGAGCTCTTTTTTAATTACTTCTTTTCCAATTTCAGAGCTTATCATGACTTCTTTTTTTGGTAATTTGGATACCAACAGACGAGCATTGTTTCAAAATTTCTAATTTTTCAATTTTCAACATTATTTTAGCAATTCTTTTGTCTTTAAATAATTCATCAAAAACTGCTTCAGCTAAAGTCTCAAGGAAGTTGTAGTGTTTTTTCTTAACAAGCTTTGTTATTAATTTTACAATTGTACCGTAATTTACAATTGATTTTATATCTTTATCATTTGATGGCTTCTTATCTTCATAATCAATTTCTAAGCTAAATTTTACTTTTTGGGTTTTATTTTTTTCAAAGTCGTAATAACCAAGTTTTAAATCTAACACCAATTCATTGATTAATATTTTTTTTTCGTAG
Source organism: Candidatus Pelagibacter sp. HIMB1505 (assembly GCF_052047915.1). NCBI lineage: Bacteria > Pseudomonadati > Pseudomonadota > Alphaproteobacteria > Candidatus Pelagibacterales > Candidatus Pelagibacteraceae > Candidatus Pelagibacter > Candidatus Pelagibacter sp. HIMB1505. Next base: position 498,677 of record NZ_JBNAIR010000001.1, read on the forward strand.
TTGAATAAACTTTTATTCTTATCAATTTTTACAACGTTTAGATTATTTTTTTTCATTCTTTCGTCATTATATCAGGTGTTTTCCAATTAAGACTTTGCCCACTATCTACAGCTAAGACCTGACCGGTAATAGATATATTTTTTATAAAAAAGTCAACAGCATTACAAATTTGCTTTACATCAACTTGTCTTTTTAGAGGGGTTGCTAAATATTGTTTTTTAAAGTGTTTTTCAGATTGCCTTTGATTTTTAATAGTTGGCCCAGGCGCAATTCCGTTAACTCTAATTTTTGGAGCTAAGCTCATTGCACTTGTTTTGGTAAGTGTATAAAGTCCAGTTTTGCTTATAGTGTAAGAAAAAAAATAAGGTGTAAGCTTAAAAACTCTTTGGTCTATTATATTTATAATATTATTATTTAAACCCTTAGCATTTTTTGCAAAACTTTTAGACAATAAAGCTGGTGATCTTAAATTTATATTAATATGTTTATCCCAACTTTTTGAAGTAAAGTTTTCTAATTTATCATTTTCGAATAACGAAGCATTATTTATTAAACAGTCAAAATATTTAAGTTTTAATTTTGAAAATTTCATTATTTTATTAATGTCATTTTCTTTTTCCAAATCACCTTTAATCAAATAAATTTTAGTACCATTTTCTGACAATTCTTTTTTTAATTTTTCAGCTTTAGACCTAGATTTATTAAAATGAATAACAATCTCTTTATTGGGACCAGATAATTTCTTTGCAATTGCAGCACCAATTCTTGTTGCCCCACCTGTAATTATTATTTTCCGTGCTTCCATTTTTTGTCTCTTTTTTTAGTAACCTTAGTTCCTGGCATACCCATTGTTGATCTACCTTTTGGATATAATTTATTTTTTACATCATATTGTCTGATTTTTGGATTTAATGTGATTTCTAATTCGGTACTTTCTAATTTTCTAATTTCATCCCTAATTTTTGCCGCTTCTTCAAACTCTAAATTTGATGCAGCCTCTTTCATCTTTTTATCCAATGCCTTTAGGTGTTTTTTAAGATTTCCTCCTACATTTGATCCTTCACTTATTTTTACATAATCTTTTTCGTAGACACTTTCTAATATATCACTGATTTCTTTTTTGACTGTTTTTGCATCAATCTTGTGTTTCTTGTTATAAGCTAATTGTATGTTCCTTCTTCTGTCTGTCTCGGCAATTGCTTTTTTAATACTTTTTGTTTCCTTATCTGCGTAAAGAATTACTTTACCATCTACATTTCTTGCTGCTCTTCCAATTGTTTGTATTAATGAAGTTTCAGATCTTAGAAAGCCTTCTTTATCTGCATCTAAAATTCCAACAAGTGCACACTCTGGAATATCTAATCCTTCCCTTAAAAGATTGATACCAACGAGCACATCAAACACACCCATTCTTAGATCTCTCATTATTTCAATTCTCTCCAATGTGTCTATATCTGAATGAAGGTATCGAACTTTGATTCCATTTTCGTGAAGATACTCAGTTAAATCTTCAGCCATTTTTTTGGTAAGTGTTGTAACTAGAACTCTATGATTATTTTCAATAACATGTTTGCACTCATGCATTAAGTCATCTACTTGGTTTTTTGCAGGTCTAATTTCGACTACTGGATCAATTAATCCTGTTGGTCTAATGACTTGATCAATATATTTACCTTTTGTTTGTTCCAACTCCCATGGTCCAGGAGTAGCAGAGACAAAAACAGTTTGGGTCCTCATCATGTCCCATTCCTCAAATTTCAATGGTCTATTATCCATACATGATGGAAGTCGAAAACCATATTCGGCTAAAGTGCTCTTTCTTGATCTATCCCCTTTATACATTCCATTTAATTGAGGGACGGTCACGTGACATTCATCTACAAATATTAAAGTATTGTCTGGAAAATATTCAAAAAGTGTTGGTGGGGGCTCACCAGGTTTTCTTCCAGATAAAAATCTAGAGTAGTTTTCAATACCAGCACAAGAGCCTGTTGCTTCAATCATTTCAAGATCAAATTTAGTTCTTTCTTCTAATCTTTGGGCTTCTAACAATTTATTTTCAGCTCTATGCTTTTTTAAAGTTACTTCTAATTCTCTTTTAATATTAATAACTGCTTGTTCTATGGTTGGTTTAGGAGTTATGTAGTGACTATTTGCATAAACTTTTACTAAACTTAATTCTCTTACTCTATCTCCGGTTAAAGGATCGAATTCCTCTATTTGTTCTAGCTTATCTCCAAATAAAGAAAGTCTCCAAGCTCTATCTTCTAGATGAGAAGGAAAAATTTCTAGATATTCTCCTCTAGCTCTAAAAGTTCCTCTGTAAAAATTTTGGTCATTTCTTTTATACTGAAGAGCAACTAAAGATTTAATGATTTCCTCGCGGTTATAATCATAATTTTTTTGAAGCGTTAATGTCATTTTACTATAGGCTTCAACTGACCCTAATCCATAAATACAAGAAACACTTGCAACAATTAAAACATCATCTCTCTCTAAAAGTGATCTTGTAGCTGAATGTCTCATTCGATCAATTTGCTCATTAATTGAAGCTTCTTTTTCAATGTAAGTGTCTGATCTTGGAACATAGGCTTCTGGAGTGTAGTAATCATAATATGAAACAAAGTACTCAACAGCGTTATCTGGAAAAAAAGATTTCATTTCTCCATAAAGTTGTGCGGCAAGAGTTTTATTTGGTGCTAAAATTAGTGCTGGACGATTAGTTGCTTCAATGACTTTTGCCATTGTAAATGTTTTTCCCGAACCGGTAACGCCAAGTAGTACCTGGTTGAATTGATCTTTATTTGCACCATTAACAAGCTTTTTAATTGCTTCTGGTTGATCACCCGCAGGTTTAAAATCCGATTTAATTTTAAATTTTTTTCCACCCTCAAGTTTTCCACTGATTTTGGGATTTTTACTTTGAATATCAGTAATTAAATCTTGATAAGTATTTTCCATATATTAAACAGCGTATTAGAATTAAATTTTATTTCAATGAGCATAATATCAAACAGTTTAAAACGAATTAAACCATCTCCAACTATTGCTGTAACTCAAAAAGCAAGAGAGCTCAGAGCTGCTGGTAAAGATGTAATTGGATTAGGAGCTGGTGAACCAGATTTTGATACTCCTGATAATGTTAAAAGAGCTGCAATAAAAGCAATCAAAGATGGTGACACTAAGTATACGGCAGTTGATGGAACACCCTCATTGAAAAAAGCAATTGTAAACAAATTTAAAAGAGAAAATAATCTAAAATTTACTGCTGACCAAATAACAGTTGGTACTGGCGGAAAACAGGTTTTGTATAATGCTTTTATGGCCACTTTGAATAAAGGTGATGAAGTTATAATTCCAGCGCCTTATTGGGTTTCATATCCCGATATGGTTTTACTTGCAGGTGGAAAGCCAAAAATTGTTAAGTGTGGTGAAGCCGATGGCTTTAAATTAACTCCACAATTATTAAGAAAAGCAATTACAAAAAAAACAAAATGGCTAATTTTGAACTCGCCATCAAATCCAACAGGTGCTGGTTATTCTAAAAAAGAAATTAATGATCTAGCAAAAGTGCTAGCGAAACATAAAAACGTACATATTTTGAGCGACGATATCTATGAACATATAAGTTATGATAAATTTAAATTTTATACTATTGCTCAAGTTTCTAAATTAAAAGATAGAACTTTAACCATGAATGGTGTTAGTAAATCTTATGCAATGACTGGTTGGAGAATTGGATATGCAGCAGGACCAAAAGATATCATTAAAGCAATTGGAAAAATTCAATCACAATCAACTTCAAATCCATCATCAATAAGCCAAGCTGCTGCAGTAGAAGCTTTAAACGGAAATCAAAGTTTTATTAAAAAAAGATCTAAGGCATTTAAAGAAAGAAGAAATTTTGTTGTAAAAAGTTTAAATGCGATAGAAGGAGTAAGTTGTCTAACCCCTAATGGTGCATTTTATGTTTTCCCAAGTTGCAAAGGTCTTTTAAATAAAAAAACTGGACTAAAAACAGATACTGATTTTGTTCAAAAATTATTAGAAAAATCAAATGTTGCTGTTGTTCAAGGATCAGCCTTTGGTTTAGATGGATACTTTAGAATTTCTTATGCAACTTCTATGCAAAATTTAAAAAAGGCAATGGAAAGAATAAGATCTTTTTGTGAAAGTTTATAATTATTTATTTCAGTTTAGTGAATAAAAAATTAAAAATTTCAGTTGTTGGTACTGGCTTAATGGGTATTCAGCATCTTAAGGCAATCAAAAATTCCAAGAAAACAAGTCTTCATTCAGTTGTAGATATCAATTTAAATGCTCAAGAAATATCAAAAAAATATAAATCTAGATTATTCAGAAACATTAATGATTTATTAAAATTTAACAAACCTGATGGAGTTATCATTGCAACGCCAAATCAACTTCATGAAAAACATGCAAATATTTTTTTAAAAAATAAAATACCAGTTCTATTAGAAAAACCAATTTCTCATAATATTAATTCAGCAAAAAATATTATAAAATATTCCAAGCAATATAAGACACCTTTGCTAATTGGGTTTCATAGAAGACATAACTTGATTATATCAAAAGTTAAGAAAATTTTATCTTCAGATAAATTAGGTAAGTTAGTTTCTGCTAATGTAATGTGTTGGATTTACAAACATAAAGAATACTTCAAAACTAAATGGAGAACAAAAAAAGGTGGCGGACCTATTAATATTAATTTAGTCCATGATTTAGATATAATCTGCTACTTATTGGGTTCAGTTAGATATGTTCAAGCTTTTAAATCTAATAAAATAAGAAAATTTAGTGTTGAAGATACCGCTACAGTTAACCTTATATTTAGTTCTGGAGCATTATGCACTTTAAATATCTCTGATACTATTGTAAGCCCATGGAGTTATGAATTAACAGCTGGAGAAAATCCAGCTTATCCAATCACTAATCAGTCAGCATATTATATTGGTGGAACAAAAGGATCTATACAATTTCCAAATTTGAAATATTGGTGTTATAAAAAAGAAAAGAGTTGGTGGAATAATATTTCTGTAGAGGGTAAAAAAGAAAAAAAAGATACTAAAACATTAATAAATCAGATAAATCATTTTTCAGACGTAATACTCAAAAAAACAAAACCAAAAGTCACAGGTGATGATGGTTTAAATTTATTAAAAATTTTTGAGGCTATTAAAAAAAGTACAAAAACTGGGAAAAAAATAAGAATTTAATTTTTTATACCACGTTGCATTAAATAAATTTTGCAAATAATTTAATCACTATTTTAATAAAAAAAAGAGGGATAATTATGTTTAAAAATATAACTAAGAAATTTATTTTATCAGTTGCATCTTTAGTGATGTTAACTGTTTCAATGATTTCACCAAGTTATTCAGCAAAACTTAAGTTGACTATGGCAACTTCCGGCTCTGAAACTGATGCACGTTCAGTTGCAATAGCAAACGTGATGTTGCCAATGATTTCAGATTTTGCTGATGTTAAAGTTGGTTACAACTCAACAATGTTCGATCAAGGTACAGAGCTTGATGCTATCAGTAGAGGTAATTTAACAATGTCAATTACATCTGCTCAAGAATTAGCACAGTTTTTTCCTGAATTTTCAATTTTTGCTACTGGATACGTTCACCAAGATGCAGCACACCAAGTAAGAGTGTTTAATCATGAGTTAATGGATCCATTTAAGAAAAAAGTTGAGGATGAATTAGGTGTTAAACTTCTTTCTGTAATGTACTTAGGAAAAAGACATGTGAACCTAAGACAAAGTAAAGATGAGTTAACGGTTAAAACTCCAGCAGATTTAAAGGGCGTTAATTTAAGAATGCCTGGTACAGATGCATGGCAGTTCTTAGGTAAAACTTTAGGTGCATCGCCAACACCACTTGCATTTAATGAAGTTTATACAGCTTTACAAACAGGTGCTGTTGATGGTCAAGACAATCCTTTACCAACTGTAGTAGACAAAAAGTTTTATGAAGTTACCAAACAAATTGTACTAACTTCACATTTGGTTGATTTAAACTACATAGCTTTTTCTAAAAAAACTTGGGATAAACTTTCAGGTGATCAAAAACTTAGAGTTCAGCAAGCAGCTGATGCAGCTGCCTCTTGGGGTCGATTAAGACAGTTACAATTAGAGAATGGTTTAGCTGATTTTGTAAGATCACAAGGTTTGGATATCTACGAACCAGACTCTGCAGCATTTAGAAAACACGTTCAAGCCCAATATGTCGGAAGTGAATTTGCTAAAAGCTGGCCTAAGGGAGTTTTAGAGAAGATAAACTCTTTAGGTAACTAAAGTTATTTTTGATTAATTTAATTCAAAAATATTTTAATCAAACTTCAAAAATAATTGCCGCTACTTTGTTGGCGGCATTATTCTTAACATTTCTTTTACAAATATTTTCCAGATATGTCCTAAATTCTCCTTTTGGATGGACCTTAGAACTATGTCGTATCTTATGGGTTTGGATAGTTTTTTTTTGTTGTGCTTGTTTAGTACAAGAAAAAGATCATGTTAAATTTAATCTTATTTATTCAGCATCATCCAATAAAGCAAAATTTATAATGTCAATTATTTCATGCTTGGCAATTATAATAATTATGGGATGGGCACTATTACCAACTGTAGATTATATTGACTGGATGAAAATGAGAAAAACTTCAACTGTTAGATTTCCAATCACTGGTGAAAAAATTAAATTGAGTTATGTTTTTTCTATCTATGGAATTTTTATGATTTCCTTAATAGCAAATTATATTTGGAAGTTAAAAAAAATCATTCAAAAAGGGCCCGAAAATAGTGATCAAAATAAATTAAGATCTGTAGTCAGATATTAAGCCTTATGAGTTTTGAGATTATTATTTTCTTAATTACTTTATTTGGTTTAGCCGGAATAGGTACTCCAGTAGGTTATTCAATAATAGCTTCGTCTATTTTATATTTTGCTTTTGGAGATATGGATATTGCTCTTGCGGGAGAGAAAATTCTTCAAGGATTGTATAAATCTTTTATTTTATTGGCAGTCCCATTATTCATTACAGCAGCCAATATAATGAATGTGGGCACAATTACTGACCGACTGTTAAGCTTCTGTATTGCAGCAGTTGGAAGATTTAAGGGTGGATTAGGTCATGTAAATGTAGTTGCTTCATTAATATTTTCTGGAATGTCTGGTTCAGCTGTGGCGGATGCTGCAGGCATTGGAAAAATAATAATTGGTATGATGACAAAGAATGGTCGATATACCAGAGGATATGCAGCTGCAATAACTGCTGCATCAGCAACAATTGGTCCAATTATACCTCCTTCAATACCTATGGTTCTTTATTCTGTTATTTCAGACGCCTCAATTGGTTATTTATTTTTAGCTGGAATAGTCCCAGGTTTAATTATGGGTTTAGTATTAATGATTATGAATACGATAATTTCTCACAAAAGAAATTTTGTAACTGAGGAGGCTGTGCCTTTAAGTAAACTACCAAAAATCACCTCTCGTGCTTTTCCAGCACTATTAATGCCTGCTATATTGTTGTACGGTATTTATGGAGGAGTAACCACTCCAACAGAAGCTGCTGCAATTGCAGCATTGTATGCCTTGTTGTTAACTAGTGTATTTTATAGATCAATTTCCATAAAATCTTTATACCAAATTTTTGTTGATAGCGCCCGATCTTCTGCTGCAGTTGGGATTGTGATAGGTGGGGCATTTATTTTAAATTATATTGTAATTAGTGAAAATATTCCTGGAGCATTAACATTATTACTACAAGGGCTAGATGTGAGTCCTTTAATGTTTTTGATTTGCATAAATATTTTAGTTTTACTTTTAGGTTGTTTTTTAGATGCAACTACTATCATTTTAGTTATTGTTCCATTGTTTATTCCTGTTTGTAAAGCGCTAGGAATTGATTTAATTCATTTTGGTGTATTGGTTGTTGTTAATTCTATGATTGGATTAATTACCCCACCATATGGAATATTATTGTTTGTAATAAATGCTGTAACTGGAATTTCTCTTAAAGAAATTATATCTGAGATATGGATTTTCATTCTAGTGTTATTATTTGCTCTTGGAATAATGATTATTTTTCCAGAAATTATATTATGGTTACCTGAAATGTTTGGCTACAAAGGTTAAGTCAATTTGTTAAAATAAAACTCTCGAATTTTTTCAATATTTTTATATAAATTTTGTCTTAAATTTTCATGATCAGAAAATATTATAAAACCTTCCACACCTTGAAAAATAAACAAATCTATTCCACTAATTATTTTTAACCCAGCCTGTTTAGCTTGTTTAATTAATTCTGTCTCCGCTGGTATATAAACAGCGTCAAATATCCATTTTGTTTTTTTTAAATCCTTATTTCTAAGTATATTTCCTGGAGAATGCTCATGTCCAACTTCAGTGCAGTTTAATATTCCATCAAAAATTAGCTGTTTATCTAGTTGCTCTAATGAAATTGCAACAGCATCCACACCAATTTTTTTCAGTTCATCAATTAATTGAGTAGATTTTTTAATATCTTTTTCTAATAAAAATAATTTATTTAAACCAAATTTAGCTAATGCAAAACAAATTGATCTACCAATACCGCCGCCTCCCAAGACAAGAACATTCTCAAATTTTTCTTTAAAGTGATAATTTAATAGTTTTTCAAAACCAAGATAATCTGTATTTCTTGAAATTATTTTTTCATCTAATAATAAAAGATTTGAAGATTTGGTTATTTCAACTTCCTCTCCTTTTTTATGTGAAATTTTAGCAGCAATTTCTTTGAACGGAAAAGTAACATTTATTCCTTTTATTTTTTTTTCTTTTAATTCATTAATAAATAATTCAAAATTTACTTCTTCAATATTTTGTAAATCAAACAATTTATAGCTTATAGGAAAATTAAATTCTTTTGATAATCTAGTTAGTAAATTTGGAGCCTGTGATTTCTGTATATGTTTTCCAACTAAACCAAGATTTAACATTTAATGTTTTAAATTGATTTTATATTAATGAGATAGAAATTTTTCAGCTTCAAGAGCTGCCATACAGCCCATACCCGCAGCAGTTACAGCCTGTCTAAAGGTTTTATCTTTTACATCGCCTGCAGCATAGACACCTGGAATATTTGTCTCTGTTGAATCTGGTTTAGTGATTAAATAGCCTTCTTTATCCATTTCCAATTGTTCTTTGAAAAGTTGTGTTGCTGGATCATGACCAATTGCAATAAATAAACCATCAACTTTCATTTCAGTAACTTCATTAGTTTTTAAATTCTTAACTTTGATACCTTTTACATTTTTAGGTTCATTGTCTCCAATGACTTCATCAACTGCACTGTCCCAAATAATTTCAATTTTTTTATTCTCCATTAACTTATTTTGAAGCATCTTTTCAGCTCTTAATTTATCTCTTCTGTGAATTAGTTTAACTTTTGATGCAAATTTAGTTAGAAACATTGCTTCCTCTACAGCAGCATTACCACCGCCAACAACAGCAACCTCTTTATCTTTAAAGAAAAAACCATCACAAGTTGCGCAAGCAGAAACACCAAAACCTCTAAACTCTTGTTCAGATTTTAAATTTAACCATCTTGCTTGAGCGCCTGTTGAAATAATTATGCTATCCGCTGTGTATTTTTGTCCACTATCTCCTACAGCTTCAAATGGTTGAGATTTTAAATTCACTGATGAAATGTGATCTTCAATCATTTCAGTTCCAACAGCTTTAGCTTGATCTTTCATTTGGTCCATTAACCAAGGGCCTTGAATTACATCTGCAAAACCAGGAAAATTTTCAACATCTGTTGTTGTAGTCAATTGTCCACCTGGTTGTGCTCCATAAACTAAAATTGGGTTTAACATTGCTCTTGCAGCATAAACTGCAGCTGTGTATCCGGCTGGACCAGATCCAATAATTAATACTTTTGTGTGTTTAGTTGGATTTTGACTCATACGAGAGGTATATAGTCATTAATGTCTAAATTAAAAGCTATTTTATTAACTGAAGGAATGCATGGGATGATAAGCCAAGTAGAAGGTTTAGCTAAAGCTCTTGATTTAGATTTTACTCACCACAAAGTTGAACTTGATAATTTTTGGAAATTACTTCCTCCAAAATTAACTCCCATTTCTCAAAAAGTTTTTAAAAAAATTAATAATGATGATTTTGATGTAATCATATCCTGTGGAAGAAAAAGTGTAATTCCATCTATTTATTTAAAAAAAAATTCACCAAAGAAAGTTGTAAATATCCATATTCAAGACCCTAAAGTTTCTCTTAATAATTTTGATTATATTATCGCTCCACAACATGATGGTCTTATGGGCAATAATGTTTATCAAACTAATGGTGCTATACATTATTTAACACAAGATGAGATTGATAGTCATTCAGACTATTTAAAAAGTAGATTAGATTTAGATAAAGATTATTTTTTACTTGTATTAGGTGGACCAACAAAACATTATGATTACTCAGAAAAAAATATTTCAAATATTTTAAATATTTTTAATAACTTGGTAATTAAAAACAATCTCCAGGGGATAGTGATTCCTTCAATGAGGACACCAAAAAATATAATTGAATTATCTAAATTTAAACTTCAACAAAATAGCCTTGTGATAGATACCATTGATAAAAAAGCATATTTATCTGCTTTATCATTAGCAAAATATATTTGTGTTACATGTGACTCAACTTCAATGATATCAGAGGCAGCTTTAACTGGTAAACCAATCTATGTTGCTGATATTCCAACTAATAAAAATGATCAAAGAATTAGAAAGTTTAGAGAATTATTTAGCAAATTAAATATAATTAAGAAATTAGATAATAGTCTTGAAAGTTGGGACTATGAAAGACTTGATGAAACTAGTAGAGTCGCAAACGAAATTAAAAAACAATTATCATAATGTCATTTTTAAAAAGTATCACAGATTATTCAAAGAAACATAACTTTCCATTTGATCATTGGGAATATCAAGATGCATTAAATGATGGGGCAATTAACGAAATTGTAAATGCTGATATTCCAGACGTTAAACAATTTGATCTCAATTATGATGGCACAAGAGCAATTGACGGTGGTGCTGCAGAGTTTAGAGAAGGTAATCCATCTGGAGGCAAGGCAATAAAATTTAGATGTTTTGTTACAAAAGAAAATGCTTCTCAATTTCCACATTTAGTAAAATTTATAGAAGAACTTCAATCCAAAGAAGTTCATGAAAGAATTTCTAAAATGATTAATAAAGACCTATCAAATTCATTTGTGAGAGTAGAGGTAATCTGTGATAGGGAAGGTTTTTGGCTGAAACCTCATTGTGATATAAAAGAAAAACTAATGTCTGGTTTAATATTTGTGAATAATGCTAATGAGTCTGAGGATCTTGGAACTGATTTTTATAATGAAAAATTAGAGAAAGTTAAAACAGTCCCATACAAACATAACTATGGCTATATGTTTACTAGTGGACCTAACACTTGGCACGGAATGGAAAAGAAAAAGATAATTAAAGAAAGACGATGTATTCAAGTCAATTATGTGACTTTTGAAACTGATTGGAAAGTTGAATAAATTTAACTGTTAGAAAAGAATAAGCCACTTAGTATTGAAAGTAACGCTCCAACATGGACAACCATAATAGCCTTATCTTTCCAAAGATATCCCGTAACAAACCATAAAAAAATACCAACAATGAAAAAATAAATATTTAAAGGCGTTAATCCCATTCCAGTAAGACCATATCCAATTAATTGAATTATTGTTGCAATCCACTTAATGATATCTACTGTTTTCATTTAAATATCCTGAAGAGAATTGACTTCCAATTTCTTAGTCTTCAAGGATTTAATTCCTTCTAAGCAAGCAAGTGCCGTAGACATATTAGTGCAATAAGGTACTTTATTTTTAAGAGTTGCCCTTCTTAGTGCTATTGCATCGTTTAATCTATGCTCACTATTTCCTCCACCAGTATTAATAACTAAAGCAATCTTTTTAGAGTCTAAAACATCAACAATATGAGGAGAGCCGCTGCTTACTTTATTAATAATTTTACATTTCATTCCATGTTTTTGGATGTATTCAGCTGTTCCTTTGGTTGCGCAAAGTTTAAAGTTTAATTTTATTAATTGCTTTACAAGATCTATCCCTTCATCTTTATGAGCATTTTTTAAAGAGATAAAAGCAAGACCTTTTTTTGGTAATGAATTAGCAGCAGCTATCTGACTTTTAGCAAAAGCCATACCAAAATCTTTATCAAATCCCATTACTTCACCAGTTGATTTCATCTCAGGGCCTAAAAGTAAATCACTGTTGGGAAATTTATTAAATGGAAATACAGCCTCTTTAACTGCATACATGCCTTTAGATTTATCTTTTAAATTAAACTTAGATAGTTTTTCTCCTGCCATGATTCTAGATGCTATTTTTGCAAGCGGTAAACCTTTTGCTTTAGATACAAATGGAACAGTTCTACTTGCTCTAGGATTTACCTCAATTACATAAATTTCATCCTTTTTGATTGCAAACTGAATATTCATGAAACCTTTTACTTTTAAAGCAAGTGCTAATTTCTTGGTTTGGTTTTCTATTTCTTTAATGAGATATGGTTTAATGGATACAGGGGGCAAACTACAAGCAGAGTCACCTGAGTGAATTCCAGCTTCTTCGATATGCTGCATAATCCCTGCTACAAAAACATCTTTACCATCTGAGATGGCATCCACATCAACTTCCATTGCATGATCAATAAATTTATCAATTAGAATAGGATTTTCTTCAGCTGCTTTAAATGCTTCTTCAATAAAGTTTTTTAATTGATTTTTTTCATGAACGATTTCCATTGCTCTTCCACCTAAAACATACGAAGGTCTTACCATCAAAGGTAATCCAATTTTATCTGCAATTTGAATTGCTTGTTTATAATTCTTAGCAATTCCGCTTTCAGCTTGTTTTAAATGAAGTTTGTTTAAGAGATTTCTAAATCGATCTCTATCTTCAGCAAGATCAATTGATGTATATTGTGTTCCTAAAATAGGTAATTTATTTTTATGTAAAAATTCTGCTAGTTTAATTGGTGTTTGTCCTCCAAATTGAGCAATGACACCAAGTAGATTTCCCTTTTCTTGCTCTTTTTTGATAATGTTGAAAACATATTCCTCTTTTAAAGGTTCAAAATACAACCGATCACTTGTGTCATAATCAGTAGATACTGTTTCAGGGTTACAGTTTACCATTATAGTTTCAAAACCCACTTCCTTTAATGAAAAGCTTGCTTGGCAGCAGCAATAATCAAATTCAATTCCTTGACCAATTCTATTTGGTCCACCCCCTAAAATAATTATTTTCTTCTTCGAACTTGGATCCGCCTCACATTCTGAATTAATTGAAAAATTCCTTTGATAAGTTGAATACATGTAAGGAGTAAAGGATTTAAATTCTGCAGCACAAGTATCTACTTTTTTATAAACAGGTAATATTTTTAAAGCTGTTCGTTTTTGTCTTACAATTTGTTCAGAAGTATTAGTTAATTCAGCAAGTTTTGTATCTGAAAAACCAATAGATTTTATTCTATTAAATTCATTAAATTCTTTTGGTAATCCTTTATTTTTGATTTTATTTTCAGTATCAACGATTTCTTTAATTTGATTTAAAAACCAAGGATCAACTTTTGAAAGATTGAATATTCTCTTTAGATTTATTTTTTTTCTTATTGCTTCAGCAATATAAAGTAGCTTGTTTGGAATGTTTTCTTTAAGTTTTTTTTCAATTTGTTTTGTATTTAGATCTAAAATTCTATCTAATCCAGAAAATCCAGTTTCAAGAGAGACTAAAGCTTTTTGTAAAGATTCTTTGAAGTTTCTACCAATTGCCATTGCCTCACCAACTGACTTCATCGAAGTTCCTAATGATGCAGGGGAAGTTGAAAACTTTTCAAAAGTAAATCTTGGAATTTTTGTAACCACATAATCAATGCTTGGCTCAAAAGATGCTGGAGTTACTTTTGTAATTTCATTTTTCAGCTCATCCAGTGTGTAGCCAACAGCAAGTTTTGCAGCAACTTTAGCTATCGGAAATCCAGTTGCTTTAGATGCTAGAGCAGATGACCTAGAAACCCTTGGATTCATTTCAATCACTACCATTCTTCCATTTTTTGGATTAATTGCAAACTGAACATTAGATCCTCCTGTTTCAACTCCAATTTTTCTTAGACACGCAATGGACGCATTTCTCATCACTTGATATTCTTTATCTGTTAATGTTAGAGCTGGAGCGACTGTTACAGAGTCTCCAGTATGAATTCCCATAGGATCTACATTTTCAATGGAGCAAATAATAATACAGTTGTCTTTTTTATCCCTTACAACTTCCATTTCAAATTCTTTCCAACCCTCAAGACATTCTTCTACTAGAACTTGGCTCACAGGAGATTCGTGTAGTCCACTCTTAATTATTTTAAGATAATCTTTTTTATTTTTTGCAATTCCTCCACCTAATCCACCAAGGGTAAAAGCTGGTCTTATTATCGCAGGTAAACCAATTTGTTTTAAAACTTTTGAAGCTTGGTTGATATTGTTTACAATTTTAGATTTTGGTAAATCTAAACCAATATCAATCATATTTTTTCTAAATTTTTTTCGATCCTCAGCATTTGCAATTGCTTTTGAGTTTGCTCCAATTAACTCAATTTTATATTTTTTAAGAATTCCTTTTTTTTCAGCTTCCATTGCGAGATTTAAAGCTGTTTGACCACCCATAGTTGGAAGGATTGCATCAGGTTTTTCTTTCTGAATTATCTTTTCTAAAACTTCTAATGTAATTGGTTCAATATAAGTTTTATCTGCAACACCTGGATCAGTCATAATTGTTGCAGGATTTGAGTTAATTAATATAACTTTATAACCTTCATCTCTAAGAGCTTTGCAAGCTTGTGTTCCTGAGTAATCAAACTCACAAGCCTGGCCAATTATAATTGGGCCTGCTCCAACAACTAATATTTTTTTAAGATCTTTTCGTTTTGGCATTTTTTTTCATATTGTTAATAAATTCTCTAAATAAGTAGACACTATCTTGAGGGCCAGGATTAGACTCTGGATGATATTGAACTGAAAACACTGGTTTATTTTTAAGTCTTATTCCTTCAATACAATTATCAAATAATGACTTATGGGTAATTTGAATATTCTTTGGAAGACTTTCTTTTACTATTTCAAAACCATGGTTTTGACTGGTAATTTCCACATTATCATGAATTAAATTTTTAACAGGATGATTAGCTCCACGGTGGCCAAGTTTCATTTTTTTTGTTTTGGCACCAAGTGCTAATGCAAGGATTTGATGACCCAAACAAATTCCAAAAATAGGTAAGTTTTTTTTAATTAAATCTTTAATTATATCAATTGCATATTCACCAGTTGCAGCTGGGTCTCCAGGTCCATTTGATAAAAATATACCATTAGGTTTTAAAGATAAAATTTCTTTAGAACTAGTTTTGCAAGAAACGACAGTAACTTTACAGTTAAAATCTGAAAAATATCTTAAAATATTTTTTTTAATTCCATAATCAATAGCAACTACATGATATTGATTTTTATTATTTTCTATAAACCCACTTTCCTTTTTCCAGGTTTTAAAACCTTTCCAGATATAATTTTTTTTTGTACTTACATCTTTTGCAAGATCTAAATTTTTTAATCCTGACCATTTAAAAGTTGTATTGGTGAGCTTGCTTATATTGAACTTTGCATTTTTTGAATAAGAAATTGTGCCTTTTGGCGCTCCCTTATCTCTAATAAAATTAGTTAAACTTCTGGTATCTAGCCCTGTAATTCCAACAATTTTATTTTTTTTTAACCATGCGTCCAAGTGTTGAAATGATCTATAATTTGAAGGATCAGTAATTTCAGAATTAAATATTACTCCTTTAGTCCAAACATGATCACTTTCATAATCTTCTTTATTAGTTCCTACATTACCAATATGAGGAAAAGTAAAATTTATTATCTGTCCAGCATATGACGGATCAGATATAATTTCTTGATAACCAGTTAGCGAAGTATTGAAACAAACCTCACCAGTTGCAATTCCTTGGTATCCAATACCAATTCCCTTAAAAACCTTTTTGTTTTCAAGAACTAAAATACCTGTATGAATTTGTGAGTTTTTTGAGTTTATTTTTTTTGGTTTTTTCTTCAATTACAACTCATGAGTTAAAGGTTACTACAATAATTGGATTATTATCGCAACAGACATTTATTATAAAATTGTAAAAATACAATTTTTCTTTTGAACATTTTTATCTTTAAAGTAAGTTGTGAAAATTATGTCATTAAAAGATACAATCGAAACTGAATATAAAAACGCATTAAAATCTAAAGATAAAACAAAGATATCAACCTACAGGTTAATTTTATCTTCAATTAAAGATTTGGATATTTCAAATAGATCAGGACCAAATAAAAAAGATACCGATGATGATGATATTAAAAAACTCTTAAAGAAGATGGTTAAACAAAGAGCCGAATCGATAGAGATATATAAAAAGAATAATCGAAATGATCTTTTAGAAGTGGAGCAAAATGAATATGAAATCCTAACAAGTTTTTTGCCAAAGCAACTTAGTGAAGAAGATACCAAAAAAATATGTGAAGAAATAATTGCTAAATTGGGCGCAAATTCAATTAAAGATATGGGTAAGGTCATGGGTGCTTTAAAACAGCAATATTCTGATGATTTAAATTTTGCAAAAGCTGGAGCTTTATTAAAGCAACTATTGAATAAATAATGAAATATCCAAAAGAATATCTTGATGAAATCAAGACAAGGCTAAAAGTATCTTCTGTAGTCTCAAAAACAGTAAGTTTGAAAAAAAGAGGAAAAGAGTTTGTTGGATTGTCACCTTTTAAAAATGAAAAAACTCCATCCTTCACAGTAAATGATGAAAAAGAATTTTATCATTGTTTTGCAACAGCAGAACATGGAAATATTTTTGACTTTGTAATGAAAACACAAAATTTAAGATTTGGTGAGGCAGTAAAATATTTAGCAAATCTTGCGGGCATGCAACCTTACATGTTTTCTAAACAAGATGAAGAAAGAGAAAAGAAATGGAAAGAATATGCATCAATATTTAATAAGTATGTTGATTTTTATCATGAAGAACTATTAAAAAATGAAAACTTAAGTGCAGCAAGAGAATATTTAAAAGGAAGATCACTTAGTAAAGATCAGGTTAAAAAATTTAAGATAGGATATATTGAAAAAAATCCAAATTTTTTTGAGGAATTAAATAAAGAATTTAGCACCCAATCTTTATTGGACACGGGTCTGTTTTATTTAGATGAAAAGAAAAATACTTATTTAGAGAGATTTAGAGGAAGACTTATTTTTCCAATCAATAACATCGCAGGGCAACCAATTGCACTGGGTGGCAGAATTATAGAAAAAAGTGATTTCCTAGCAAAATATATAAATTCACCTGAAACAAATTTTTTTAAAAAAGGTTCT
The DNA here is from genome assembly GCF_052047915.1 of Candidatus Pelagibacter sp. HIMB1505. NCBI lineage: Bacteria > Pseudomonadati > Pseudomonadota > Alphaproteobacteria > Candidatus Pelagibacterales > Candidatus Pelagibacteraceae > Candidatus Pelagibacter > Candidatus Pelagibacter sp. HIMB1505. Next base: position 516,206 of record NZ_JBNAIR010000001.1, read on the forward strand.
AACTTATATAATTTAGATCAAGCAAGAAAACTTTCCAACAAACTTGATAATATTTATTTAGTTGAGGGTTATATGGATGTTGTTGGGTTAAGTAAAAGTGGTATTGAAAATGCAGTAGCTAATCTTGGAACTTCATTAACAGACAAACAAATTTTAACTTTAAATCAATTCTTTGATGACATTATTATATGTTTTGATGGTGATGAAAGTGGTTACAAAGCAGCTTTAAGAGCAGCTGAAAATTCAATTAAAGAATTAAGACCTGAAAAACAAATATCTTTTTTATTTCTACCTGATGGAGAAGATCCTGATAGCTATGTAAATAAAAATAGTAAAAATTTCTTTTTAGATTTTACTAAGCAAAGTAAAATTTCGATTCATCAATTTATTTTCAGTCATTACAAAAAACAGACAGAAAATAATCCTTCTTCAATGGCAATTTTTGAAAAAAAATTAAGATCTATAGCTAATACAATTAAAGATGACTTTATTAAGAAATATGTCCTAGAATATTTTTTAGAAAAAATTGCAGAGTTAACTCCACACTCTAATCAAAATAAGAAGAATTATAATTATAAAAAAACAATAAAAACTCTAGATAGCACAAAAAAGATATTTAAAGATAGCCAATCTTTAACTGGAGTAGAGCTTAAGGAGTATTCATTATTATATTTAATGATTAATAACCTAAGTTTAGTTCAAGAAAATTTACATTTAGTAGAAAATATAAAAATCTTCACAGAGATGAATAAACAAATATTTGATCAGATAATTGAAAAATTAAAAACAGGAGAGAAATTAACAACCAATGAACTAAATATAGATTTTCAAATTTTAGAAAGAATTAATAAATTTGCTCCAATTAAGAATATTTTTAAAAACAAATCCAAAGATGAATATGAAGTAATTGAGTTGTTAGAGGATATAAGTAGAGATCTTATGAATTATGATTTAGAGCATCGGATTCAGGAGTTAGAATCTAAATTTTCCAAAGATTTAAGTGAAGCAACTTTTAACCAGTTAAAAGAGCTTAAAAAAAAGCAAAATATCAATTAATCGAATAAAATTAGTAATGGATTTTTACTAATTTGACATTATATAAGACTTCCAAACTTATATTGCTGTGGAACGAATTATTACTAAATCATTTGCTAGATTGATGGGTCGAGGAACCCACAGAGGATTTATTACTTATGAAGAGCTAAGTAAATCACTAGGTAAAAGAAATCTCTCAGATGAAAATTTATCACAAGCATTTATCCATATTTTAGATGAAGGCGTTGCTCTTGTAGAAAAAAAATCAGACTACAAAGTTTTAAGAAAAAAAGAAACTTCATCAAAAGAAGAGGGTAAAACAATTGAAAAAAGTGATGATCCTATCAGAATGTACCTTCGTGAAATGGGAGGAGTTGAGCTTCTTTCAAGAGAAGGTGAAATTGCAATTGCAAAAAGAATAGAGGCTGGAAAAGATGTAATGTTAATAGCATTGTCTCAAAGTCCACTTACTGCTCAACAATTTTTTGAATGGAATGATCAGTTGCAAAAAGATGAAATTTTAGTCAGAGAAATAATTGATATCGATACAAATTATATGGAAGATGAAAGCACTGGACCTAGTGCTAAACAAAAAAATGCAGGTGAAACAGATAAAGAAGACGGATCATCAGATGATGACGATTTCAACCCAACACTTGCCGCAATGGAAACTGAAATTAAACCTAAAGTCCTTAAAACAGTCCAAACACTTACAAAAGAGTATAATAAATTAATTAAATATCAAAAAGAAAAGCTCGAATGTGTTTTAAATTCACAAACTTTTTCTCCAGCAAAAGAAAAAGGTTATGAAAAAATAGTTAATGATATTTTAGAAAATATTAAATCATTACAACTATCTCCATCTGTTTTAGAAGAACTTGTTCAAAAACATTATACTGAAAATAAGAAAATCATTTCATTAGAAGGAAATCTTTTGAGACTTGCGATGGATCATAATATTTCAAGAAATGAATTTATTAAATTTTATATTGGTAATGAAATAAATCCTAATTTAAAAAAATTCTTAGATACAAATAGTATTTGGAAACAGTTTTTTGCAAAAAATAAAGATGAATTTAAAAATATTAGAGAAAGACTAATCGAAATTAGTCACAAACTTGGAATGTCTGTAACTGATTTTAAAAAATTGGTTAGCAGAGTACAAAAAGGTGAAAAAGAATCTAGAATTGCAAAAAAAGAAATGGTTGAGGCTAATTTAAGATTAGTTATTTCAATTGCAAAAAAATATACCAATAGAGGTTTACAGTTTTTAGATTTAATTCAAGAAGGAAATATTGGCTTAATGAAAGCTGTTGACAAGTTTGAGTATAGAAGAGGATATAAATTTTCAACTTATGCAACTTGGTGGATTAGACAAGCTATAACAAGATCAATTGCGGACCAAGCGAGAACTATTAGAATTCCAGTTCACATGATTGAGACAATAAATAAAATTGTAAGAACTCAAAGACTTATTTTAAGTGAATTTGGAAGAGAAGCTACTCCTGAAGAATTAGCTCAAAAATTAAGAATGCCTCTAGACAAGGTAAGAAAAGTTTTAAAAATTTCAAAAGAACCTGTCTCATTAGAAAAACCAGTAGGAGACGAGGAAGACAGTAGTTTAGGAGATTTTATAGAGGATACAAAAGCTCTTGCACCATTAGAACAAGCGATTAAATCAAATTTAGGTGAAGCAACTACTAAGATATTGTCAACACTAACACCAAGAGAAGAGAGGGTTTTAAGAATGAGATTTGGTGTTGGAATGAATACAGATCATACTTTGGAAGAAGTTGGATTGCAGTTTTCGGTAACTAGAGAAAGAATTAGACAAATTGAGGCAAAAGCACTTAGAAAATTAAAACACCCAAGCAGATCTAAACAATTAAAAAGTTTCTTAGAAAGCTAAAATCTCTAGGGCCGTTAGCTCAATAGTAGAGTACTGCATTGACATTGCAGGGGTAGTTGGAGCGTAACCAACACGGCCCACCATTAAAATATTTCTTTAATTGATAACCTTAAAAAAATGATATACTAAGCAATCTCTTTTGGGCCTGTAGCTCAGTTGGTTAGAGCAGTACACTCATAATGTATTGGTCCCAGGTTCGAGTCCTGGCGGGCCCACCAAATTAGGCGGTTACTTCCTCTTTTTTATTCCGGCCAGCCTTTGAAGTAGATTGATCTCTGTTTCAGATAATCCTTTGCTTCTTTTTTCATCTATTATTTCTTTTTTAATATTAATAGCTGAAATAAAGCAAAAAATCAGCGCAAGCAATGGCAGCGCTGAATAATAAAAAAACTTAGGTAGAAAAATTATTAATAACAAAATCACACCAACCCAAATTATCATTATGCCTGTGAGAATTAATTTTTGGCTTTTTAAGTCTTTTATTTTTACAAAGTAAAAAAACAAAAATGAGATAAAAATCATTACCCCACTAATTGTAAGCCATAGTGATATAGAAATACTTGAAGCATTTCCTCCTACAAAAGTGTCTTCCATTGCCTTTTCTACAAAAAAAAGAATGATACCTTTGTAAGCTGCATATAAAGAAAATAGCAAAGATATTATGGAAGATATTATAAAAGAAAACTTTGGTGAGATTTTGAGTTTAAAACTCATTAAACTTTACTTATTAGAAAAGTTTTTAAGATTATCAAAAAGTACGTTCACATCCCCATCAGCACTCTGAATTATGGAGCTAAATTCCTCCTTCTGAGTTCTGGCTAAGCTTAAACCTTCAATGATCAAATCCCTAATCAAAGGTTTATCAGGATTTTTTGTATAAATTCTCCATTCAATTTTTATTTCTGGTCTTTTATCTGTTGCAACTAGTGTGCTTGAAACAATTGTATAATTTTCATTTAGTTTTTCTTTTGAATTTACTTCAATAATTGGGTTAGAGTATTCAGCCAGTCTATCTGCAAAGCTTTTGAGGAAATAATTTTCAAAAACTTGATTATAAGTTTTTAGCTGTTCCTTGGTTAAACTTTTTCTAGTTGCTCCCAAGGAGTACATTCCGACTCCATATATATCAACCGTCTCCTTAGCTATTTTTTTTAGCTCTTCAACTCTTTGTTCTTTAGTAAGATTTCCTCCGAGAGTACTGGCAGCTCTATTAACAGTAGATTGAACAAAAACATCAGCTTCTATTGAATAAGATGTTGAATTAAATGTAGTTATAGAAATTAATATCCCAAATATAATTAAAAGTTTTTTAATCATGCAAATATGATTTAATTTTCTATTTCTTCCCAATCAGAGTCGTCCATTGACTCTATCACTTCATTTGAGTTAAGTATTTTTTGCTGTCTGTCCTGCAGATAAACACTTTTAACAGATGCATAAAAGTCTAAGGAATTTTTTTGTAGATTTTCAATAGAGTCGTAATTTTTTGCTCTAAAATCTACTCCAGCAGTCACTCTTGAAGCATAATAATCAAATTCACTTACATACTGAGTATCGTTAGCAACTGTAATGTTATACCAAGCATCACCACCCATGAAATTAAAAGTTGATGCTAAAGTATCTCTAGCAGTTTTGGGTCCTAAGACTGGGAGAACCAAGTAACACCCTGGTCCAACGCCATGTACAGCTAAAGTTTGACCATAATCCTCTTTTTCATATTCTTCAAAGCCAATTAAGGTTGCAACATCTACAAATCCTAAAATTCCAACAGTAGTATTAATTATAAATCTACCAGTATTAACACCTGCTTTTGAAAATTCACCTTGCAAAATATTATTTGGTATAGTGACTACATTTGACAAATTATCTAATGAATTACTCACGCCACTTTTAATTGGTATTGGTAATGTTCTATAAACGCTCGCAACAGGTTTGAATATAACTTTGTCCAACCCTTGGTTTAAAGCAAAAGAAGCTCTATTAAAACCTTCCCAGCATTCTTTAACTTCTGCAGGATCATTTTTTTTTAATAACAACTCCCCATCTGATGATGCATTTACATTTGCAATTAACGTAATAGTTGCAATTAAAATTAATGTAATCTTTTTGATCATTAGGTCATTTATATATAATAATTTATCAACATGTAAATTAAGATTTTAACAATAATATAGCTTAAATGAGGCTTAAAATATCAAATTTTTACTCTCCAAACTTTAGTTTACCGAAAAGGAAAAAAAAAATGATCAAATTTATTGTGATTCATTATACGGGAATGAGAAGTGAGAGCTCAGCAATTAAAAGATTATGTGATGAAAATAAAAATGTTAGTGCGCATTATTTTATAAAAAAAAATGGTCAAATAATAAATCTTGTTCCAGATCTATATATTGCATGGCATGCGGGAAAATCTAAATGGCTAAAATATAATTCGTTAAACAAAAATTCTATTGGTATAGAAATACAAAATCCTGGTCATGATAATAGATATGAGAACTTTACATCTAAACAATTAGGTTCATTAAAAATATTATTAAATATATTAATTAGAAAATATGAAATTAATTTAAAGAGCATCTTGGGACATTCTGATATTGCACCCGAAAGAAAAAAAGACCCTGGGGAAAAGTTTCCTTGGAAAAATCTTGCTAATCATAAACTAGCTATTTGGCACTCATTAAAAGATTCTAGTTTAAAAAAAATTAGAAAAAAAAGATTAAATAAAGATGAAGAAATAATATTTATAAAAAATTTAAATAAAATTGGTTATGGAATGATTAAAAGATTAAGTTTCAATTCAAATAAAATATTTATAACTAAGGCCTTTCAAAGACACTTTAGACAAAATTTGGTTAATGGAATTCCTGATCAAGAATGTTTTTTAATAAGTAAAAACCTTTTAAAATCATAATTAAAAACTGTTGTAAATTTTAAAACAAATTATAAATTCAATTTGCCAGATAAATGATTTATCGCTTTAAATTTATTTTAAAGAGGAAAGTCCGGGCTCCGCAAGGATACAGTGCCAGGTAATACCTGGCGGGGGAAACCCTAGGGATAGTGCCACAGAAAATATACCGCCATAACATGGCAAGGGTGAAAAGGTGTGGTAAGAGCACACCGGTTCTATTGGTAACAATGAACGCTGGAAAACCCCACTGGGAGCAAGACTAAGTAGAGGTGACATTGTGTAAAAACTAAAAGCCATCCTTGGCTCGTCATCAGGGTTAGTTGCTTGAGCTTAAGAGTGATCTTAAGCCTAGACAAATGATAGGTTTAAATGACAGAACCCGGCTTACAGTTTATCTGGCAAAACTTATCAACACTTATACATAATTTATAATTATTAAATGTTCTTGCTTTGATTCAAGTTTGAGTCAATTTTGTTCTTTGAATTCAACCCAACTAAGAGAAAAAGATATTAGTTTTAATTATAACAAATAACCAAATACTTATTTAGTAAATTTGAAACAATGGGCTTAAAAACGCCTAAAATTCAACAATTGACAGGTTAATTAATAACCCATATATTCCCATATATTCCCAAATATGGAATTTTTGAATTTTAAATATTATGTTTTTATCTACTTACGAGAACAAACTGGACAAAAAAGGGAGGGTTTCAGTGCCTGCTAGTTTTAGATCTCATTTATCTAACCTAGGTTATAATGGTGTTATTTGTTACCCTTCATTTAATAACACATCTATTGAAGCTTGTTCTCAGGATAGAATTGAAAAAATTTCATCTGCGATAGACTCTTTAAATCCTTTTGAAGAAAAAAGAGATTTTTTTGCAACATCAATTTTGGCAGATAGTACAAATCTACAGTTTGATAGCGAAGGTAGAATAACAATATCAGAAAAATTATTAAAACATGCAAAAATTAAAAATAGCATGTTGTTTGTTGGTCAAGGTCAAACCTTCCAAATTTGGGAACCAGCAATTTTTGAAAAATTTAAGATCTCAGCCAGAAAAAAAGCAAATATTAATAGAGCTAGTCTTAAATGGGAAAAACATTTTAATAACAATGAGGGGAAATAAAAGATGACAATTAACTTTAAAGCACCAGAGATCAAAGAACTGCAACCAAGACTATTAGTAGTTGGAGTTGGAGGAGCAGGCGGAAATGCAATTAATGAAATGATCGAAAATAATTTGCAAGGAGTTGAGTTTATAGCAGTTAATACTGATGCTCAGGATTTAAAATTAAGTAAAGCAAAAACTAGAATTCAATTAGGATTAAATTTAACTAAAGGATTAGGTGCTGGAGCTAAACATGATATCGGTCAAGCCGCAGCTGATGAATCTTTAAATGAAATTGTAAACACTCTACAAGGTGCTAACATGGTTTTTATTGCTGCTGGAATGGGTGGTGGGACAGGAACTGGTGCAGCACATGTCATAGCTAGAGCAGCTAAAGAGTTAAATATTTTAACAGTTGGTGTTGTAACACTACCGTTTTTATATGAAGGACCTTCAAGAATGAGAAGAGCACAACAAGGTCTTGAGGAATTAAGAAAACATGTAGATACAATTATTGTAATTCCTAACCAAAACTTATTTAAAATTGCTAACGAACAAACAACATTTGAAGAGTCGTTTAATCTTTCAAATAACGTTTTAATGCATGGTGTTCAAAGTATTACAGATTTAATGGTAAGACCTGGTTTAATTAATCTTGATTTTGCTGATGTCGAAACTGTTATGGCTTCAATGGGTAAAGCAATGATGGGTACAGGTGAGGCTGAAGGTGAAGGAAGAGCAATTAAAGCTGCAGAGATGGCAGTAAGCAATCCTTTGATTGATGATTATACATTAAAAGGTGCAAAGGGTTTACTAGTAAACATTACTGGCGGCAAAGATCTTAAACTTTTTGAAGTTGATGAAGCTGTAAATAAAGTGAGAGCTGAAGTTGATCCTGAAGCAGAACTAATAATAGGTGCAATAACCGACTCTGAGCTTGATGGTAAAATGAGGGTTTCAATTGTTGCGACATCATTAGATGGTCAACAACCTGAAACCAAATCAGTTATAAACATGGTTCACAGAATACAAAATAGAAACCCAGGTTATTCAGATTTTTCTAATGTTGGACCAACTGCATCATTTAATTTCACCACAAGTAGTTCAAGTCCAGTTTCTCATGGCGCAAACGCTTTAAAACTTGAAAATGAAGTAACCCCAGATACGGCTAACCAACAAGCTATTAAAGAAGAAGTTAATCAAGTCAATCATCAATACCATGAAGAACTTCTAAAAAATCAAGAAGTTGAAAATACTATTGAAGAGACTTCAAATGAGCAGGAAATTTCATTTACTGAAGAAGCTACAAGTGAAGAAAATTCTACAATTGAACAAGAAATTAAAAATGACTTAAGCGAGTTTGGAGTAGAGTCTGATGCTCCAGATTTATTCAACAATGATAGTGATACTTTAAATTCAAATGAATTGTTGTCTACAGAAAGCAATGATGAACAGGAAGATGATTTAGAGATACCAGCATTTTTAAGAAGACAAAAGAATTAATGGTCTTCAAAAAAATAAATGGAAGCCACCATAGTATCTGATGATGTAAAACATTATCCAGTACTGCTAAAAGAAATTATTAGCGTTATTACCCCTCAACATGGTGGCACATTTATTGATTGTACTTTTGGACAAGGCGGATACACAAAAGAAATTCTAAAACATAAAAACACAAAAGTACTTGCACTTGATAGAGATATCGAAAGCAAAAAAAAAGCTGATCAAATAGAAGAAAAATATCCAGATCGTTTTCATTTCAAAAACTTAAAATTCAGCAAGCTTAATAATTTAAAATTAAAGAATGAAAATATAAAAGGAATTATATTTGATTTAGGTTATTCTTTAACTCAAATAAAAGATCCAAAAAAACGGCTATCATTTAATTCATTAGGAGAACTCAATATGATGATGGGCCTTAATGAATTTTCTGCAAATGATGCAATCAATAAATTAAACAAAGAAGACATTGAAAAAATTTTAAAATTTTTTGGTGATGAAAAAGATGCAAAAATAATTTCTAAAAATATTATTAAATTTAGGGAAAATAAACACATTAACACTGAAGATTTTGTAAATATTATTGAAAGATCAAAACGAAAAAAAAATTTTAAAGTTCATAGCGCAACAAAATCTTTCCAAGCTTTAAGAATATTCGTAAATAAAGAGATTAGTGAACTAATATACGGTTTGATAAATTCTGTTAAGATTTTAAAAAAAGATGGTGTCTTGGCTGTAGTAACTTTTCATTCATTAGAGGATAAAATAGTTAAATATTTTTTTAAAAGTTTATCGGAGAACAAAAGTGTTTCAAGGTATGAGCCAAAGGTTGATCAAAAAGAGTTATTTTTTTTAATGCCTCACAAAAAACCAATTACTCCAACAGATCAAGAAATTAGTGAAAACCAATCCTCAAGATCAGCTAAATTGAGATATATCATTAAAAATAAGGAAACTTATGAAATACAAACAGACATATTAGATAAATTTTCCAACTTGATCGAAATTGAAAATCTAGGTTCGAGTTTATGATGAAGTTCTTAATTTTTGGGTTGATGCTTTCTTTAATTATTAGCACCTCATTAATAAAAAACTCAACAAGAGATTTAGATGAGCAAATTTATTCAATTCAGGAAAATTTATTATTTTTAGAAGAAAGATTCAAAGACTCTAAGTTAGAGTTTAATTATTTGAGTTCTTCTGAAAAATTACTTGAATACCAACGATTATATTTTGAAAATGCACTCATAAAAAAAACTCTTGCAGACCTTAAAATTTTAAAAGTTACTGATAATGGAATAATTACAGACGATCTTAAAATCTTAGGCAAAAAATGAATAATCAAAATAGATTTGTAATATATGAAAATGAAGATCAATTTGATTTTGATAAAAATGATAAAAAAATTAATATAAAATTTAATCGTATTGCTTTTATATTTTTTGTTTTTTTTGTTATCTCAATAATTTACTCTATTCACTTAATACATCTTGGATCAAGAGGATTTAATAGTGAAAATAGTAATAAAAATAAAATTTATAATAAGTTAAAAAGAGCAGATATTGTTGATAGAAACGGTAATTTTTTAGCAAAAACAGTAAGTTCTATTGATATTGGAATTAACCCAGTTGAAATAATTGATCAAAAGAAATTATTACTAAATTTAGGAATTATTTTTCCAAATAAAGATTATCAATTAATAAAATCAAAGTTCGACAAAAATAAGTTTTTTTGGTTTGAAAAAAAAATCTCTGATGTAAACTATGAAAAGTTAATGCTACTGGGAGATAAATCCATTAAACCAGAAGAAAAACTCACTAGAGTTTACCCACAAAAAAATTTGTTTAGCCATATTATTGGACAAATTGACAATGATAATAATGGAATTTCAGGACTTGAAAAATCTTTAGATAAAAAATTAAAAGAAAATAAAGATATTATACAGCTCACTTTAGATACAAACATTCAATTTCTAATTAGGGAAGAATTACTTAAATATAATCAAATTTTTAATACTAAAGGAAGTGCCGCAATTTTAATGGATGTGAATAATGGTGAAATTATATCCTTAGTATCTGTTCCAGATTTTGACCCAAATCTACGAGAAAATATCATAGATGTTAATTATATTAATAGAGCAACTAAAGGTGTTTATGAATTTGGATCAGTATTTAAAACTTTCACAATGGCAGCTGCATTTAATGAAAAAATTTTTGAACCAGAAAGTGAATTTATCAATTTACCAAATTCAATAACATGTGCTGGGTTTCCAATAAGTGAATATGATAAAGATATTCCTTCAAATTTAACTCTTGAACAAATTCTGGTGCGTTCTGGAAATATTGGCTCAGTTCGAATTGGCCAAGAGATAGGTGAAGAAAAATTTAGATCTTTTTTGGAAAAAATTGGAATAACTGGATCAATAGATTTTGATATAGAGGAAGTGGGTGTTCCAATAAAATTTAATTGGGGAAAATGTCCATTAGCTACAGCTTCTTTTGGACATGGAATTACAACCACATTATTGCAAGTTGTTAAGGCATATTCAATAATTTCAAATGGTGGTTATAATGTTAAACCAACTCTTATAAAAAACAATGAGGTTATTGAGAAAAAACAAATACTGGATGATAATGTTTCTAAAAAAATATTACCAATTTTAAGAAAAATAGTTTCTACTAAAGAAGGAACAGCAAAATTAGCCAATGTAGATGGCTATGAAATTGGCGGCAAAACAGGGACAGCTAATAAAATTATTGACGGAACGTATTCAAATAAAAAAGTAAATACATTTGTTTCAATATTTCCAACTTCTAAACCAAAATTTGTTTTAGCGGTAATGCTAGATGAGTCTCAAAACAATAAAAATTATGTATACGAGTATAGAGATGGTTCAAATTTTAAATTAAAAGGAAGTCCTAGAAATACAGCTGGCTGGACTACTGTTGAAGTTGCAGGTCATATAATTGATAAGATTGGGCCTATTTTAGCCACAAAATATAATGAAATTAACTAAAGATGTATCTTGGAGATTTCATAAAAAATATTGGAAAAAAATATTCCAAGCTTGAATTTTCTGGCATAGCTTTTGATAGTAGAAAGGTTAAAAAAAATTATATCTTTTTTGCAATTAATGGAAATAAATTAAATGGTTATGATTATATCACCGATGCTATTAATAACGGTGCAAAAATTATAATTTCTGAAAAAAATATATATTTAAAAGAAAAAAATATCACTTCTATTACAAGTAATAATCCAAGAAAACTACTTTCAGAATTAACATATAAGTTTTTAATAAAAAAACCAAAAAAATTAGTTGCTGTAACCGGTACGAACGGAAAATCATCTGTGTCAGATTTTTATTATCAAATATTAAATTTAAATAAAAAAAAATCTGCATCAATAGGAACTATTGGTGTTCAGTTTGAAAATAAAAAAAAAGAAATAAGCAATACAACTCTTGATCCTATTAAATTAAAAGAAATAATAAACTATCTATTAAAAAAAAAGATAAATAATATAATCCTAGAAGCTTCAAGTCATGGTTTAAAGCAAAATAGATTAGATGGTTTGAATTTTGATATTGGTGTTTTTACAAATTTATCTCACGATCACATGGATTATCATAGAAATATCCGTGATTATCAAAATTCAAAATTATATTTATTTAAACAATTAATAAAAAAAAATGGTGTTATTATTACTGATGATGCAATTCCACAACATAAATTATTAAAAAAAATAGCAAAAAAAAATAAAATAAAGTTACTAACAGTTTTTAATCACAATTCCAATTTAGAATTACTTTCCCATAGATTTAATAACGGACAACAAATTCTAAGTCTTAGAATTAAGAATAAAAAAAAGATTATAAAATTTAAAATAAATTTAATTGGAAAAATTCAAATTAAAAATATTTTAATGGCCATGTTAGCTGCTGAAAGAAGTGGCATAAATTTAGTCTCCATGGCAAAATTAATGCACAAACTTAAGCCTGCCGAAGGTAGATTTGAAAATATTGGAAAGTTAAAAGACAATAGTAAGGTTATTTTGGATTATGCTCATACCCCAGATGCACTTAAAACGGTTTTAACCAGCATCAAACAACAATTTCCATATTCAAAAATCAGATTGGTCTTTGGTTGTGGTGGTGACAGAGACAAAATCAAAAGAGCCAAAATGGGTCTAATCGCTTCAAAATTTGCAGACGTTATTTATTTAACTGACGATAATCCAAGAAGAGAAAATCCTAAGATAATTCGAAAACAAATAGTTAAGGGAATTAAACAAAAGAAAAAATTAATTGAGATTTCAAGTAGAAAAATAGCAATTGCAAGATGTATCAACGATCTTCAAAGTGGTGAAATTGCAATTATAGCAGGCAAGGGTCACGAAAAGACCCAAGAATATAAAGATAAGAAATTTTATTTTTCTGATCGAGAAGAAATTTTAAATTTCATAAACATTAAAAATAAAAAATTATTTAATGATCTTAGGTTAAATATTATTCAAGAAAAAACAAAATTATTACCCGAAAAGCTTAAGATTAAAAAAATATCAATTAATTCTAAAGATTTAAACAAAAATGATATTTTTTTTGCAATCAAAGGAAAAAAAATTGATGGAAGCAAGTTTATTAATGAAGCTTACGCAAAAAAATCATCTTTGATAATTACTCATAGATTGGTTAAAGCCATACCTTTATCTAAACAAGTACTAGTAAATGATACTCTTAATTTTTTAACAAAGTGTGCAACAGATTATAGAAAAAATATAAATTCAAATATAATTGGAATTACAGGTAGTTGTGGCAAAACCACTTTAAAAGAATTACTTGGTAAAAGTTTAGCCAAAATTACTAAAACATATTTTTCACCAAAATCATTCAATAATAAATTTGGTGTTCCTTTAAGTTTATTAAATTTAAAACAAAATATAAATTTTGGAGTATTTGAAATTGGAATGGATAGAAAAGGAGAGATAGACTATTTATCTAAAATTTTAAAACCCAATTTGGGAATTATTACAAATATCAGCTATGCTCATTCTAAGAATTTTAGAAATATTAGGGGTATTGCAAATGCAAAATCTGAATTAATTGATAATATAACTAATAACGGAAGTGTTATTCTAAATAAAGACGATCAATTCAATAATTTTTTAAAAAATAAATCTAAGAAAAAAAATTTAAAAATCTATGAATTTAGTCTTAATAGAAATAATAAATGTTATGCAACTTTTGATAAAATTTTGAAGATTAACAATGGATATCAAATTTTTTTTAAAATTGGATCATTAAAAAAATTTTTTTATTCAAACAACAATTCTAAAAATCATATTCAAAATTTATTAGCAACATTAACAGCAATTAGTCTGTTCTTTAATATAGAAAAAATTTCAAATAGAATTTTTTTAGATTATAAAGTGCCAGAGGGAAGAGGTGATTTATCTAAATTAGAATTAAACAAAAAGATTATTAATCTTATTGATGAAAGTTATAATTCTAATCCATTATCACTAAAAACATCATTGACTAATTTTGCGAATGTTCATTCAAAAAATAGTTTAAAACATGTATTACTTGGAGACATGTTGGAACTTGGACGAAACTCATCTAGTCACCACAAATCAATATCAAAGCTAATTAATAAATTGAATATTCACAAAGTTCATGTTTATGGAAAAGATATAAAAGATACCTACCAGGGTGTAGTGAAACATAAGAAAGGTTTAATATTAGAAAATCTTATCGATTTTGAAAATTTTATTAAAAAAACACTGAATTCAGAGGATTATTTAATGATTAAAGGATCTAATTCCACTGGCCTGTACAAAAAAACCCAATTATTAAAGCTAGATAATCGTTATGGTTTATAATTTTTTACTAGAAATTGTAGATATTTTTAGTTTTTTAAATGTTTTTAAATATATCACATTTAGAACTGGTTTAGCAGTTTTTACATCATTAATACTAGTTTTAATTATTGGTGGACCATTTATTAGAATGGTCTCAAAAAAAAAAATTGTTAACCCAATTAGAGAAGACGGTCCCGCAGATCATATCATAAAAAAGATAGGCACACCTACGATGGGTGGATTGGTTATATTAATAGGTATAATTGTTTCGGTACTTATGTGGTCAGATTTGACCAATATTTATATTTTATTTTTATTGTATATCTTAATTTCTCTTGGGTTGTTGGGTGCACTAGATGACTATAAAAAAATTACTAATCAAAATTCATCTGGTATCTCATTTAAATTTAAATTTTTTAGTCAAATTATTTTATCTGTGATTGGGATAAGTTTTTTGACATACTATTTAAACTATCAAGAGTTAACTAATCTATATTTTCCTTTTTTTAAAGATTTAGCAATTAATCTTGGATGGTTTTTTATTCCATTTTCAGTTTTTATAATAGTTGGGGCTTCTAATGCTGTAAATTTAACTGATGGGCTAGATGGACTTGCAACTGTTCCAGTTATCCTAGTTGCGGCTTGTTTTGCTTTTATAAGTTATGTAGCAGGTAATATAATTTTTTCTGAATATTTACAAATAACTTATATAGAGGGTACTGGTGAAATTTCTATTTTTTGTGGAGCAATAATTGGTTCGTGTTTAGGATTTTTATGGTTTAACGCACCACCAGCAAAAATTTTTATGGGTGATACAGGCTCATTATCTTTAGGTGGTTCATTGGGTGCAATAGGAATCATAACAAAACATGAAATAGTTTTAGCAATTACAGGTGGTCTTTTTGTTTTAGAAGCCGTATCAGTTATAGTCCAGGTTGTTTCTTTTAAATTAACAGGAAAAAGAGTTTTTAGGATGGCACCAATACATCATCATTATGAAAAAAAAGGATGGCCAGAGTCAACTGTTGTAATTAGATTTTGGATCATTTCAATAATATTAGCATTAATTGGATTGGCTACCCTTAAGTTGAGATAATGAGTAATAACTCGAATATCTTTAAAAATAAAAAAATTTTAGTATATGGTTTAGGTAAAAGTGGTATTTCAACTTTTAATTTTTTAAAGAAATATAATGAAGTTTTTTTATTTGATGATTATCAAAAAAAAAATTTACCAAGCAATGTAAAAAAAAATATTATTTCACAAAAAAAAATAGATAAGATTAAATTTGATTTAATTATATTAAGCCCAGGTATTGACATTAATAAATGTAATCTAAAAAAGTTTTTACATAAAAATTTAGGAATTATTTATACAGATTTTGATATTTTTTATTCATTTAATAAAAATACCTGTATCACTGTCACAGGCACAAATGGCAAATCCACCACTTGCAAATTACTTTTTGATTTACTTAAAAGTCAAAAATTTGATGTTAAACTTGTTGGTAATATAGGGTACCCAATTTTATCAGCCAAAAAGATAAAAAAAACATCAATTTTTGTAATTGAAGCATCTTCTTATCAATTAGAATATAGCAAGCTGTTTAGATCAAAATATTCAATAATAACAAATATTTCTCCTGATCATTTAGAGCGACATCGAAATTTAAAAAATTATATTTCGGCAAAATTTAAACTTTTTAAAAACCAAGATAAAAATTCTATAGGACTTGTCCCAAAACATAATCCTTTAATCCAATCTGTATTACAGAAAAAAAAATTTAATGGAAAAATTATAAAGGTTAATAATGATATAGATAAAAACTTACTCAATTTATTTGATAATCAATATTTTTTATCGAATTCAAATAAAGAAAATTTGAGCTTTGTTATTAAGTTAGCCAAAATTTTTAAAATTAAAAAGACAAATTTAATTAATACAGTAAATAAGTTTAAAGGTTTAGATTATCGTCAACAAATTATTTTTAATAAGAAAGATATTTTGGTTATAAATGATTCTAAATCTACCAGTTATTCTGCATCAATAGAAATGTTAAAAAGTAAAAAAAAAATTTATTGGCTTATTGGAGGAATTCCTAAAAAAGGTGATCAGTTTAAATTATCTAGAAAATTTTATCAAAATATCAAAGGATACATCTTTGGGATAAATTATAGTAAATTTGTAAATGATTTAAAAAATAAAATTAATTTAAAAAGATATATCAGTTTATCAAAAGCATTAGATACAGTGTTTCAAGATATGAAAAATGATGATAGTCCAAAAAAAGTAGTCTTATTTAGCCCTTCAGCAGCTTCGTTTGATAGTTTTAATAACTTTGAAGAACGAGGCAAATATTTCAATAAACTGATAAAAAAATATTTATGATCAGTAAATTTTTTAGTTTTTTTTACTTTTATCAGTGGTGGAAGAATTTAGATAAATTTATTCTATCAATTGTTATAACTCTTTTTATAACTGGATTGTTTTTTTCATTAGTATCCACTTCGTTAATTGCTTCAGATAAATTGAATACAAACAGTTATTTCTTTTTTTTTAAACATTTAATTTTTGTTATTTTAGGATTATTAATAATTTTTATATTTTCTTATTTAGATCAAGACAGTTTATTCAGAATTTCAATTTATATTTTCTTTTTTTCTCTTATGCTTTTAATACTTGTCCCATTAATTGGAGTTAATGTGAAGGGATCTAAAAGATGGTTAGATCTTTTTATTTTACCAAGAATACAACCTATTGAATTTGTTAAGCCATTTTTTATAATAATTATGGGATTAATTATTTCAAATAAACAAATTTCAAGCTTTACTCTTAAGTTTTTTGCTACTTTTTTGATTACTTCTTCAATTGCAATTTTATTAATTATACAGCCAGACTTAGGGCAAACATTGCTGATTGCAATTAGTTGGACATTGTTAATATTTATTTCTGGTATAAACCTTCTTACGTTAAGTTTGTTGTCAATAGTTGGTTTGTCATTATTGTTATATCTTGTTTTTTATGTGCCAAAATTTTTATATATAAAAAATAGAATACTTTCTTTTTTTGACAAAGAAACTGGCTCTTATAACTTTCAATCTGACAAAGCTATCGACTCAATAACAAGTGGTGGTTTTTTTGGGAAAGGTATTGGAGAGGGTACTCTTAAAAATCTAGTTCCAGAGGCTCATACCGACTATATAATTTCAGTAATTTCGGAGGAATTTGGTATAATAGCTATAATATTGATATTGATTTTATTTCTAACGTTCATTTTTTCAGTATTAAAAAAAGTAGAAAAAATAAATGATAATAAAGTTAAATTAATACTTGTTGGTTCTATTAGTTTAATACTATTTCAAGCAATGATACACATCGGTGTAAATATTCGATTATTTCCTACCACTGGTATGACATTGCCGTTTTTAAGTTATGGGGGATCATCAATTATTAGTGTTTCATTACTCTCAGGAATTATCTTAAATTTGACAAAAAGAAAAGTTGAAATCTAATAGTGAAGAAAATCCTTATAACAACTGGTGGCTCAGGGGGTCATGTTATTCCAGCTAAGATTATTTATGAGCATTTAAGTAATGATTTTGATATTTTTTTTTCAACTGATTTAAGAGGATTGAAATTTTTCTCATCTAAAAATTATATAATAGAAATTATTAATACACCAAAAATTAACTTTAATATTTTTTTTCCAATAAATTTGATAAAGCTAATTTATCTGGTTGCTAAATCAATTATTTTTTTAAAAAAAAAAAAAATAGATAAAATAATTTCTATAGGTGGATACATGTCTATACCTGTAATCATTAGCTCAAAGATTTTAGGATTAACAATTATTTTGATAGAACCAAATATGGTTTTAGGTAGAGGTAATAGATTTTTTTTAAATTTTGCTAAAAAAATATTATGCTATTCAGATAATATTTATAATTTTCCAAAAAAACATATTCATAAAATAGAATTAATTAAGCCTCTCGTTTCAAAAAATTTTTATGATTTAAGAATAGATAAAAACTCAAATGATAAATTTTGTTTTTTAATTGTAGGTGGTAGCCAAGGTGCAAAAATATTTGATGAATTAATAAAAGAGGTAATTTTTGATATTTCAAAAAAATTTTCCATAAAAATTATTCAGCAAACAAGTAGAGAAAATATTGGTAATTTAAAAAAATTTTATGATGATAGAAATATTGAAAATCAAATTTTTAATTTTGAGGAAAAATTCCATGAACTAATTAATTTTTCTGATATATGCATTACAAGAGCTGGAGCCTCATCGCTTGCAGAAATGTCTTTGTTAAATAAACCTTTTATAGCAATACCACTTCCTTCAGCAAAAGATGATCATCAACTAAAAAATGCTAATTATTATGAAGCCAAAGGATGTTGTTGGGTCTTAGATCAAAAAACACTTTCTCATAACAAATTATTAGAATTCCTTTTAAATTTACTGAAAAATAAATCAGAATTATTTGATAAAAAATCAAATTTAGAAAAATTAAATTACAATAATTCTTGGCTTGATATAAACCAGAAGTTAGTAAGAGTTATCAATGAAAATTAAAATCGCAAAAAAAGAAATTATACATTTTATTGGAATTGGTGGAATAGGAATGAGCGGACTATCTTTGATAATGAATAGCCAAGGCTTTAAAGTACAGGGAAGTGATATAAATATTAATAAAAATATAGAAAGACTAAAAAAAGAGAAAATTAAATTTTTTTTGGGTCAGTCAAAAAAAAATTTAAATAAAGCTACAATTGCAGTTGTTTCTTCAGCAATCAAAAAAGACAATCCTGAATTCATTGAAGCTAAAAGAAGAAATATACCAATTATTAAAAGAGGTGAAATGTTGGCCAATTTAGTTTCTCTCATGAAAAATATCGTAGTGGTGGGTTCTCATGGTAAGACAACAACAACATCACTCCTTGCGACTATATTTCAAGAAACAAAAATTGATCCCACAATAATTAATGGTGGAGTTATAAATGCCATAAAGAATACCGCAAAACTCGGGACAAGTGATTGGTCTATTTTGGAAGCTGATGAGTCTGATGGAAGTTTCATCCATATCTCGCCAACATATGCAATTATTACTAATATTGATCGTGAACATATGGATTTTTATAAATCTATGAATGAATTAAAAGATTATTTCTCAAGATTTGTAAATAAGGTCCCATCATTTGGTAAATCATTTATATGTAGTGATGATAAAATTAATAATGAGTTAATTAAATCTTTAAAAAATAAAAATTTTTATACATACGGTCAAAAAAATGGCTCTGATTTAAGAATTATAAACATAAAACAAAATAAATTTAATTCTCAATTTGATATTAATATTAATTTTTCAAATGAAAAAAGCCAGATCATTAAGAATATAAAGATACCCTTATTAGGAATTCATAATATTCGAAACGCTGTTGGAGCAATCGGAGTAGCATTGTCTCTTGGTATTCCTGTGAAAAATATTAAAAAAGGTCTAAAAAATTTTAAAGGTGTAGAGAGAAGGTTTAATAAAATTTTTACCTATAACAATATCGATATCTATGATGATTATGCACACCACCCAACAGAAATTAAAGTTGTTTTAGAAGGTATAAAAAAAGTTTTTAATACACATGAAAAAATATGTATTTTTCAACCACACAGAATATCAAGACTAAAAGATTTGAAAAAAGAATTTTCTTTAGCATTTAAAGATGCTGACACTGTCATTTTATGTCCAATCTATACTGCCGGTGAAAAAATCAAATTAGGTTTTAGTTATGATAGTTTTGCAAAATTATTAATCAAAAACTCTAAGGTTAAATTATTAATGATAGAAAATAAGTTTCAACTAGCAAAATATTTAAAAAATAACATGTATGGAAAAAAATTAATCGTAGGAATGGGTGCAGGATCTATTTCTTCCTGGATTAGAGATTTACCCAAATTAATTAAATGAAAACTAACGAATTAAAAAAGATACTTAAAGAGTTTGAAGAAAGCATTATATACAACGCAGATTTAAAAAAAAAAAATTGGTTTAACATTGGTGGTAAGACAAAAGTTTTTTTTAAAGCGAATGAACTTAAAGATCTTGTAAAATTTTTAAAAATTTTAAATAACAAAGAAAAAATTCATGTAATAGGCGCAGGATCAAATACTTTAATTACCGATGGAATTTTTGATGGAGTAGTGATTAAACTCGGTAAGAATTTTAATAGGTTGTCTATTTTAAATTCAGACGTGATTATTTCAGGAACAGCTGTGTATGATAAAAAATTATCTGAATTTGCTGCAGTTAATGGTCTTAGTGGATTTGAGTTCCTTTTTTGTATACCAGGCACAGTTGGTGGTGCAATCAAAATGAACGCAGGATGTTTTGGAGCAGAAATTAAAGATATATTAATTTCAGTACAAGCTTTAGATAAAAAAGGAAACATAATTACAATACCAGCAAAAGAGATTAAATTTGAATATAGACGTAACAATTTATCAGAGGATCTAATATTTTTAAGTGCGTCTTTTAAAGGTGCAAAAAAAGACTCAGAGCAAATAAAAGAAAATATGCTTAAATTGAAAAATAAAAAAGAGTTAAATCAACCAACTAAGATCAAAACTAGTGGAAGTACTTTTAAAAATCCAATTAATAAGACTAACAAAAAAGCTTGGGAGTTAATAAAAGAGTCAGTTTCGAATGATTTAAAATTTGGTGGCGCATGTATTTCAAAAAAACACTCAAATTTTTTTATTAATACAGGTAATGCCACATTTGAAGATATGAAAAATTTAATTAATTTTGTAGAAAAAAGTGTATTCAGTAAAACAGGAATTCAATTAGAAAAAGAAATAAAAATTTTAGAAAATTGAAAAAAAAAATATTAGTAATTTCTGGCGGATTTTCTAAGGAGCGTGAAATAAGTATTCAGACTGGAATACAAGTAGCCAGAGAATTAAAAAAAAATGGATATATAGTTAAAGTTTGTGAACCAAATAATGAGATATATAAAATAGTTGAAAAATTTAAACCTAATAAGATATTCAATGCTCTGCATGGACAGTTTGGAGAAGATGGATATTTTCAAACAATCTTAGAAAATATTGGAATTCCTTATACTCATTCTGGAGTTGAAGCATCAGCTAAAGCGATGGATAAAGAGGTGTCAAAAAAATTATTTATAAAAAATAAAATTTTAACTCCTAGATATATTAAATTTGATTTTGACAGACCCTACTCAAAATTACAAAACCAAATAGAGAGCAGTTTTGGATTTCCAGTAGTAATCAAACCTATTGCCGAAGGATCAAGTGTAGATGTTTTTATATGTAACAAATTAAATTTTAAGAAAAAAATTAAGTTACTTGAAAACTATAAGAAAATTTTAATCGAAGAATTTATACCCGGTAGAGAGATTCAAGCGGCTATTTTATGTAAAAAAAAACTAGGTGCGATTGAACTTAAACCAAAAAGAAAATTTTATGATTATCAAGCAAAGTATGACTCCAAAGCAAAAACTGAGCATATAATTCCAGTAAATATTAATGAAAAGGACTCAAACATACTAATGAATATTTCATTAAGAGCACATAATTTATTAGGTTGTAGAGGTGTAACTAGGTCTGACTTTAAATTTTTTAATAATAAATTTTATTTATTAGAAATTAATACACAGCCAGGAATGACCAAACTTTCTTTAGTGCCAGAAATATGTGCGCACAAAGGAATTAGTTTCATTAAACTAATTGAACTATTGTTGAATGATGCATCAACGAACAAATAGAAAAATAATTATTTATTTATTCTTATTTGCAATTTTGGCTTCTGTTAATAATTTTAAATATATAAACTTACAATTATTTAAAATTGATCTCATAAACGTTTCAGGTTTAGATTATTCAGAAAATACAAATTTATATGAAAAAATTAAAAAATATAAAAGGAAAAATATTTTTTTTATAGATAATTTAGAAATTTCAAAAAATATAAATTCAAATAATTTTGTTGAGAAGTTTTGGATATTTAAAAAATATCCATCTACTTTAAACATCAATCTTATTAAAACTAATTTTTTAGGAATTACTAAGGTTAATAATATTGATTATTTAATTGGATCTAATGGAAAATTAATTCAAAAAAGAAATGATCAATTAATTGATTTACCTTTTGTTTTTGGCAGTCCAGAAGCTAGTGTTTATTTGAATTTAATTGAAATTTTAGATCAATCTAATTTTAATGTAAGAAAAATAGAAAACTTTTATTACTTTAAATCAAATAGATGGGATATTAAAACTGAAAACGGTTTAATTATTCGTTTACCATCTGAATTAAATGTTAATTTATTAAATAAAGTGAAAAAAATTATCGAAAATAAAAATTTTAAAAATGTCAAAACATTAGATTTTCGACAAACAAATCAAATTATTACTTATGAGTAAAGATCTAGATAATAAATATTTTATTATCTTAAATAGTAATGAAATTATTTTCAGTTGTCTAAATAATGAAAATAAAATTTCTTTTACAAAAAAACATATTTTAAAAAATGGTCTAAATAATCAATTTATAGAATTAGAAAATTTTTTTATTGAAAATCTAATAGAGATTGAAAAAAGTTTAAAAGATTTCATAAAAAATATTTATTTAATTTTTGACACAGGTAATAGCTTAAGTGTTGATCTTTCTACTAAAAGTAATTTTGAGTCAAAGCCAATTAATAAAAAAAAAATAAATGATATATTGAATTCCCTTAAAAATGAGTTTTCTAAATATACTAATGAACAAAAAATAATTCACATGGCAATTAGCAAATCTTTAGTTGATGGAAAAGAAAAAGATTTATCACTTATTGATGATGATTTTAAAAATTTAATTTTAGAACTTAAATTTGAATGTTTGAAAAATCAGACTGTTCATATTGTAAAAAAAATATTTTCAAATTATCAAATTTTAGTCGAAAGAATCTTAATAGCTGATTATTTAAGACAAAATATTAATTATAAAAAAGATAAAGATGACATTGTTTACTTGGCAAATAAATTTCTAAGTAGTAGAAATAATGAAGAAATATTTTTTACTCAAAAAAGACTTGTAAAACAGGGTTTTTTTGAGAGATTCCTTAATTTTTTTTGTTAGCTTTGTATTTTCTCGTAATATTTGTTGTTTTTTCTATTAAATTGAAAAATATTATTAGTATTTTCAGATGACAATTCTAACTCAAAAGACAATTAAAGATTCAATTAAATTTCAGGGTATTGGCTTACATAGTGGTAAAATAGTAAATTTATGCCTTAGGGGTTCTGAGCCGAATACCGGAATAGTTTTTAAAAGAGTTGATTTAAAAAATAATAATTTGGTTTATCCAAATTTTAATAATGTTACTAATACGTCCTTAAATACTACAATATCTAATCAATTTGGAATTAAAGTTTCTACCATTGAACACTTGATGGGTGCATTATTTGGATTAGGTATCGATAATATATTAATTGAAATAGATAACGAAGAAGTTCCAATTTTGGATGGGTCTGCTTCAGAATTTATAAAAAAAATTTTATCAGCTGGTATAAAAAAGAGTGACCAACCAATTAAAATTATCAAGATAAATAAAAAAGTTGAATTTAAAGATGGAGAAAGATTTGCAAGTATATCGCCTTCAAAAATAAGTTTGGATATAGACTTTGAGTTAAAATATAAAAATAGTTTAATAGGTAATCAAAGAAATAAAGTAAATGTCTATGAAAATGATCTTTCAGAAATTTTAAATTCTAGAACATTCTGCTTATATGAGGACATTGAGGCAATTAAAAAAATTGGTTTAGCAAAAGGTGGATCATTAGATAACGCTATAGTAGTTAAAGATGATATAGTTTTAAATAAAGAGGGTCTGAGAAACCCGTTAGAATTTGTTAATCATAAGATTTTAGATTGTATTGGCGATTTATTTACAAGTGGATATAGAATTATAGGTAATATGAAATGTATTCAAGGAGGTCATTATTTGACAAATCAATTATTAAGAAAAGTTTTTCAAAATGTTGAAAATTTTTCAATAATTGAAATTCAAGAAAGAAACCTTCCACATACACTTATAAACAAAAGTTTGCTAAGATCTATAGCATAATATTATTTAATCCTTATAATTTAAATTTATTTTATTGTATGAATAAAATTTACATAATTTTAATTTACCTAATGATTTTAAGTGGGTGTTCAAAAGATGAGGTGAAAGTTGTCAAGATTAAAGAAACACAACAGGATCTAGAAATGATATCTGCTTATAAAGAAGCTTATTTAGCCCTAAATCAGGGTGATCCTTATTTTTCAGCTAAAAAATTTCTCGAAGCAGAGTTACTTTATCCTCAATCTGATTGGGCACCGAAAGCAGCTTTGTTAGCATCTTATTCATATTATTTACAAAATTATTATCCTGAAGCATTATTAAATCTAGAAAGATACTTAATAACATATCCTTCAGATATAAATCATTCTTATGCTCATTATTTAATAGCCATGTGTTACTTTGAAACTATTGAAGATGAAAAAAGAGACTCTGCACCATTAATAAAAGCGAGAGATAAATTTAAGTATGTTGTAGAAAATTTTCCAAACACTGACTTTGCGATGGATTCAAAATTTAAGATAGATCTAATACAAGATATTATTGCTGCAAAAGAAATGTATTTAGGTAGACACTATATTAAAAAACAAAAATGGATAGCAGCAATTAATAGATTTAAAATAGTTGTGGAAGATTATGATACGACAGTTTTTGTTGAAGAGGCATTGCATAGATTAGTAGAAATTAATTATAAATTGGGATTAAAGGAAGAGTCACAAAAATATGCTAATCTTCTTGGCTACAATTATCTTTCAAGTGATTGGTATAAAAAATCTTATAAAGTTTTTAATAAAAGTTATAAAATAAGTGAAAAAAAAATTAATAATAAAGATAAGAGAGGTATCATAGAAAAATTTAAAAAACTCTTTAACTAAAATGAGTGATTTAGAAATAAAAAAAAAATACCTTAAAAAAATTAAATTAATTAATCACTATAATAAAAAATATTTTAATGAAAGTATATCAGAAATTACTGATGCTCAATATGACATTTTAAAAAAAGAAATAATATCTCTTGAAAAAAAATATCATTTTTTAAGTCATAAAGACTCACCATCTAAAAAAATTGGTTATAAACCCTCAAAAAGTTTTAAAAAGGTTCTGCACAGAGTTCCTATGCTGTCCTTAGGCAATGCATTTAATGAAGAAGATTTGATTAACTTTGAAAAAAAAATCCATAATTATTTAAATGATGATCAAAATATTATTGAATATAGTGTTGAACCTAAAATAGACGGAATATCAGCCTCATTAGTTTACAAAAATGGATTATTTGTTAAAGGATTATCACGGGGTGATGGTAAAGAAGGTGAGGATATAACAGAAAATTTAAAAACAATTAAAGACATTCCAAAAAAAATTAGTCACAAAAATTTTCCATCAGAAATTGATATAAGAGGTGAAATATTTATACAAAATAGTGATTTTGTTTTATTAAGTGAAAAATTTGCAAATCCAAGAAATGCAGCCTCAGGTTCTCTAAGGCAAAAAAATCCTGAGCAAACAAAAAAGATACCATTGAAATTTATTGCATATACTTATGGTTTTGAAAAAGGATTAAATTTAGATAAACAAAGTGAATTTCTGAATAATTTATCACAATGGGGTTTTAGAACTAATCCATATAATAAAGTTTTAAAACAAACTAAAAATCTAATGAAAAATTATTATGATATTGAAAAGAAAAGAAGTGAAATTGACTTTGATATTGATGGAATAGTTTATAAAGTAAATGATTTTAATCTTCAAAGTAGATTAGGTTATGTTGCTAATGCACCAAGATGGGCAATTGCACATAAATTTTCTTCAAACAAAGGTATTTCAAAAATTTTAGATATTGAAATTCAAGTTGGAAGAACAGGTGCTCTTACACCTGTTGCCAAAATAAAACCAATAAACATTGGAGGAGTTTTGGTATCAAATGTAAGCCTACATAATGAAGATGAAATAGATAGAAAAGATATAAGGATAAATGATTATGTGGTTGTTGAAAGAGCTGGTGATGTAATTCCACATATAGTTTCGGTTGAAATTAATAAGAGAAGTAATGATACAAAAAAATTTCTATTTCCAAATATATGCCCTTCTTGTGGCTCAAGGACTATAAAGGAATACAACAATATTACTAAAAAAAAGGATGCGGTAAGGAGATGTTCGAGTGAGGGCTTTGAATGTGAAAAGGTTGCTATTGAAAAAATTAAACATTTTGTTTCTAAAGAAGCCTTCAATATAGATGGTTTTGGAAAAAAAATAGTTGAAAAATTCTGGGATTTAAAGCTTGTTCGTTATCCGCAAGATATTTTTAAACTAGATTATAGCAAAATAGAAAAGCTAGATGGGTGGGGAGATTTATCTGTCAATAATTTAAAATACTCTATAGATCAAAAGAAAAAAATTTCTTTAGATAGATTTATTTATGCGCTAGGCATTAGACATATTGGTATTGAAACTGCCAAACTTATTTCAAGACATGTCAAAACTTCAAAAAATTTTTTAAACCTTCAAAATGATAGTACTTTAACTGAAATTGAAAATATTGATGGAATTGGTGAGACACAAATTCAATCTATAAAAAGTTTTTTTTCACTAAAAATTAATAGACTTATCCTTAAAGAGTTAGATCAGGTACTTCAAATTGAATCCTTAAAAAAAATTACAAATGATGGATTATTAAAAGGTAAAACTTTTATGTTTACAGGTAAACTTTTGAACATAAGTAGATCTGAAGCTAAAAATCTAATTGAAAAGAATTCTGGATCCCTAGTAAGTAATGTATCAAAAAGATTAGATTTTTTAATAATTGGTGAAAAGCCCACAAAAAGAAAAGTTGAAAGTGCAAAAGAACTTAAAATAAAAATTATTACTCAATCTGAATGGATGAAAATGTTAAATTTGACTAGCTAACCATTTTTTTTCTTGTTTATTTAAGTAAGGTGAAATTTTTGAGTAAACTTCCATATGATATTTAAAAAGATAATTTTTTTCTTTTTGAGTAAGTTTACTAAAATTTATTAAATCTTTTTCAATAGGAGCAAGAGTCAAGTTTTCAAAATAAAAATTTCTATTAGTTTTTTTAGCATAAACTAGATTTTCTATTCTTATTCCAAATTTATTTTCCTCATAATATCCTGGTTCATTACTTATTATCATGCCTGGTTTTATTTTAATTGAATTATATTTAGAAATTCCTTGAGGGCCTTCGTGAACATTTAAAAAATAACCTACACCATGTCCGGTGCCATGACCGTAGTCTAAACCTTTATTTCTTAAGAATTTCCTGGCATTAATATCAATTTTTTTTCCAATATTAATTTTATTAAGGTTAGTAGTTGCAACAGCTATATGGCCTTTAAGCACATCAGTAAAAATATTTTTTACTTTTGAACTTTGTCTTGAAAAGCAAATGGTCCTT
Organism: Candidatus Pelagibacter sp. HIMB1505; assembly: GCF_052047915.1. NCBI lineage: Bacteria > Pseudomonadati > Pseudomonadota > Alphaproteobacteria > Candidatus Pelagibacterales > Candidatus Pelagibacteraceae > Candidatus Pelagibacter > Candidatus Pelagibacter sp. HIMB1505. Next base: position 544,067 of record NZ_JBNAIR010000001.1, read on the forward strand.
GTAACATCTGTTGTTCCGTAATTATATTGTCCTCCTGAGTCACATAAGAATATGTCTTTGGGCTTAATTACTCTGGTGTTATTTTTTTTAGCCCTATAATGAACGATTGCAGCGTTTGGTCCAGTGCCAGCTATTGTGTTAAAACTTGGAAATATATAATTTTTATTTTTTTTTCTAAATGTTTCTAATTTATTTTGTGCATCAACCTCTGTTATTTTTTTTTTATTTATATTTTTTATCCAAAACAAAAATTTTGTTAGCGCCACCCCATCTTGAATATGTGTTTTAATGGTGTTGTCGATTTCAACCTTATTTTTGATCGATTTTAGATAATAAATTGGATCATTTTTTTTAAAAACTTTAAATTTTTTTGAAAAAAGTTCTTCAAATTTTAATGAGCAAGACTTTATATCTAATAAGATTCTTGAACCTGATAATCTCTCATTAATCTTATAGAATTCTTTAGGTTCTAATATTTGATTGATGTTTATAATTTTTTTTTTTATTAAAATCTTTAATTTTTCTTTTGGAGCTATTAGAATTCTTTTTCTATTACGGCTTATTAGTAAATGTGAATTTGGAATAGGGCTTGTTGGACTATCTTTGCCTCTAATATTTAGTAGCCAGGCTACATTTTCAGGAGCTGAAACGAATATATGATCAAGTTTATTTTTTTTTAAAAATTCAATTATGATGTTAATTTTCTCTAAATGGCTTTGGCCAACTATTTGTTTATCAAGTGGGTAAAATTTATTAATTTTTGATTTTTTATATTTTATAATCTTATCTATAAGATTTTCTTTTATTACTTTAATATTTTTTCTTGGAAAAATTTTCTTAATTTGTTCACTAGTAAATAGAGCAGGGTCAAAACCGATTGTAAGATTTTTTATTTCCTTAAAATCAAATATTTTTTCATAATCACAAATTTCAAACACTTTTTTACTCTCAATTTTAGCTTGTATCGTGTATCTACTGTCTACAAATAAATAATTTTTATTTTTTAAAATTATCGCATATCCAGCTGAACCAGTAAAATTTGTAATTTTTTTCAGTCTATCTTTATTGGCATGTTCAGAAAAAAATTCATCATTTTTAGGAATGATATATCCGTCTATGCTATGTGTATTAAATAATACTCTAAGCTTTCTTATTAAATTTTTCATTTAATTCTTTTTTGATATCTTATCCAACCAGGACTTCTGACGCTATCTTGACTGTCAATTTCAAAATCTTGATTAAATTCAAAGTCTTCAATTTCATTTTTATCCTCTTCAAAAACAGAATTTTTTTCCAAATAATCACTTGGTAATTCATCAATAAATCTTGATGCCATGCTGTCGATCCAGTCCCCTTGATAAAACCTATTCATTGAGAACGATATTAATGCTTTTTTTTTAGCTCTAGTAACTCCAACGTAGGCAAGTCTTCTTTCCTCTTCTAGTCCATTTTGTCCTTTCTCCTCAATAGATTTTTGGTGCGGAAATAAACCCTCTTCCCATCCTGGAAGAAAAACAACATCAAATTCAAGTCCTTTTGCTGCGTGCATAGTCATCATGTTTACTTTTTGACCTTCCCAGTCCTGATCAATTGCAGTTGCAAGGGAAACATGTTCTAAAAAACTCTCAAGATTATCAAATTCCTTCATTGCACTTAGTAATTCTTTTATATTTTCAAGACGATTTTCATTTTCAACATCTTTTTTATTTTTTAACATTGCCGAATAACCAGACTCATCTAAAATTATTTGTAACAACTTTACATGGTTAATTTTTTTTATTTCCAAATCATTTCTCCATTTTGAAAGAGAATTTAAAAATATCGAAAGTCCCATCTTAGTTTTTGGTTTTATCAAGTTTAGCTCAATCATTTTTCTTGAGGCAAACTCAAGGTTGGTAGATTCTTTTTTAGCGAATTCATGTATTTGTTTAATTGTGTTGTCTCCAATAGATCTTTTTGGATTATTCACAATCCTTTCAAAAGCTAAATCATCTCTATGTTGGTGAATTATTCTTAGATAAGCGACACAATCTTTAATTTCTGCTCTTTCATAAAATTTTGTTCCTCCTAATATCCTGTACGGTAATCCGATTTTTAAAAATCTTTCTTCGAATTCTCTTGTTTGAAATATAGCTCTTACAAGGATAGCAATATTGTTTAATGAATATTTTTTTTTAATTTTTTCAATCTCATCTGAGACACCAATTGCTTCATCTTTTCCATTTTTATAACAATTTAAATTAATTAAATCACCCTCTTCCATTGTTGTTTTTAATGTTTTGCCAACCCGATTTTGATTATTGGATATTAAATGTGAGGCAACAGATAAGATATTTTGTGTAGATCTATAATTTTGTTCTAGTCTGATTACTTTTGTGTTTTCATAAATTTGATCAAATTCTAAAAAATTTTTAATTTCTGCTCCGCGCCAGCTATAAATTGATTGATCATCATCTCCAACACAACAAAGATTTTTGTTTTTCTCAGCTAATAAATTTAACCATCTACTTTGTATGTAATTAGTATCCTGATATTCATCTACTAAAATATATTTAAAATTTCTTGAATATATTTCTCTTATGTCTGCATTCTTTTCTAGAATTTTAACTACATGTAAAATTAGATCACCAAAATCACAGGCATTTAAGTCACTAAGCTTTTGTTGATAAATTTTGTAAACAGGTAATATAGTTTTTTCATAAATATCTTTATTATTAACAATTACCTCATTAGGATATTGTCCTTTGTTCTTCCATCTATCCATTATCGCAAGAATATATCTTGGAGCTAGTTGTTTGATGTCTATATTTTCGGCTTTACAGATATTTTTAACTAATCTTATTTGATCATCTGAATCTATAATAGTGAAATTTGAATTAAGATTTACTGCACTTGCGTGCTTTCTTAATAATTTAGCACATATTGAGTGAAAAGTACCCAACCAAGACAATCCAGTTGCACTTGCTCCAAGTATTGAGCTTACTCTTGTTTGCATTTCTTTAGCAGCTTTATTAGTAAAGGTGACAGCTAAAATTTGATTAGGGTATGCTTTTTTTTCTTTAATAATGTGGGCTATTCTGCTTGTTAAAACCTTGGTTTTACCTGATCCAGCACCAGCTACTATTAATAAGGGTCCGTTCAAATAAGTAACAGCATCTGTTTGAGCTTCATTCAGGTTTTTAAGATAATCTGCGTTTACCATTTTATTTATTTATTTATAAGAACTACCTAATGTTTAAAAAAAATATTTTTATCAAAAAAGTCTCCGAATTATTATTATCAATTAACAACAGAATAGAAAGTTTTTTTAACTTAATTAAAGACACAAAATTAAATAAAAAAAAATTTTTTAATTTTTGGAATAAATATTTTGATAAAAAATTATTTATACCGTCAATAATAATAGTTTTTGGAGTATTTATATATTTTTTAATACCAGCCTATTATGACAAAAATGAAATTAAAAATCAGATAAAAAATCAAATATTTGAAAAATACAATATTTCCATTAAATTTGATAAAGAGTTAGAATACGCTTTATTTCCAAAACCTCATTTTCTTATAGAAGAAGTCAAAATAGAATCTGGGTCTAAAATTATTTCAAATTCAAAAAAAGCCAGATTTTATATATCAAGTAAAAATAACTTAAAGTTTGATTTGATTAAAATAAATAAATTATTTTTTTTAGAAACTGATTTTAGAATAAATAGTTCAAATTTTAAATTTTTTATAGATTTATTAAGTAATAAAAATTTTAATCATGAATTAAAATTTATAAAGAACCAAATTTTTTATTTGGACCAAAATAATGAAGTAATTTTTTTTTCTAATTCAAAAACAATTGATTATTTTAATCAAGAAAGTTTATTAAATAAATTAAATGCAAAATTAGAAATTTTTAATTTACCTTTAAATTTAAAAATATCTCACGATATTCTTAATAGAAATTTTTTTAATGAAATCGAAATTGATAAATTAGGAATTAACATTGAAAATAATTTAAAATATAAAGATAAAGACATAGAAGGTTTAATTAATTTAAAGTTTATCAACAAAAATAATTTAATTAATTATAGTATAAAAAATGATAATTTTATTTTTAATTTTGAGGATCAACAAATTGAAGGTAAAGTAAATATTAAACCATTTTTTCTTTCATCAAGTTTAAAAGTTGAAAATATTAATTTAAAAGATTTATTTAATAAAAATTCAATTTTAGTAAATTTGTTAAAAACTGAAATTTTTAATAATAAAAATCTTAATGGTAAATTAGATATTCAAATTGAAGGTTTTAATGATCTTACACACATTGACTCAGTTAAATTTGATATCCTTTTGGAAGAGGGAGAAATATTAATTTCAAATTTAATTTTTATTTTTAAAGATAATGCAATTTTTAATTTTAAAAGTGTTAATGTTAGTATTGACGAAAATAAATTAAAATTTATTGGTGATCTTTCTATAGATTTTACTGATATTCAGAGTTTTTATAATCATTTTCAAATTGTGAGGAATTATAGAAAAAATATCAGTCAAATTAATTCAAATTTTATTTTTAATTTTGATGATGAGACATTTACGCTGAATGAATTAAAAATTGTTGGAATTGATAAAAAAATTTCTGATGAGTATTTGAGCCGATTTAATTCAGATAAACAAAATATTTTTAATAAAATAGTATTTAGAAATAAAGTTAGAGATTTTTTTGAAATACTTAGTTTGGACTAATCATTTTCTTCGGATCAACAATTTTTTTGTAATCCTTTTCATTTATTAACCCTGTATTTAGTGCCTCTTTTTTTAAAGTAGTGCCATTTTTTAGAGCTGTTTTTGCTATTTTAGCAGCGTTATCATATCCGATGTGAGGAGCTAAAGCCGTTACTAACATTAAAGAATTATCTAGATGGTTTTGAATTTTTTTTTTATCTGCTTTAATTCCTTTAACACAATATAAAGCAAAGTTTTTTGTACTATCAGCAATGAGATCAATTGACTGGAGTATATTATGTGCAATCATTGGTTTAAAAACATTCAGTTCAAAATGACCATGACTTCCAGCAATTGTTACACCGCTATGATTGCCAATTACTTGCGCACAAACCATTGTTACAGCTTCACATTGAGTAGGGTTAACCTTTCCTGGCATAATTGATGAACCTGGTTCATTTTCAGGTAAAATTAATTCTCCATATCCTGCTCTTGGTCCAGACCCTAAAAACCTAATATCATTTGAAATTTTCATTAAAGCAACTGCGCAAGTGTTTAAAGAACCTGAAAAGTTAACAATAGCATCATGTGCTGCAAGCTCTGAAAATTTATTTTCAGCAGGTTTAAATGGAATTTTAGTAAATTTTTTTATTTCACTTACTATTTTTTTGTCAAAATTTTTTCTTGAATTAATACCTGTGCCAACAGCAGTTCCACCTTGTGCTAAATAAAAAATTTCTTTTAAAGCAATTTCAATTCGATGAATAGATTTTTTCAATTGTGAATGATATCCAGAAAACTCTTGTCCTAAAGAAAGAGGAGTGGCATCTTGTAAATGAGTCCTTCCAATTTTGATTATATTTCTAAATTCAATTGATTTTTTTTTTAACTCTTTTTCTAAAATCTTTAAATTAGGCAACAGTTTTTTTAATGTTTCAGTAGCAACCGAAATGTGCATTGCTGTTGGAAATACATCATTAGTGGATTGTGATTTATTAACATGATCATTTGGATGCACAGGTTTTTTAGTCCCTTTTTTACCACCTAAAATTTCAATGGCTCTATTTGCAATTACTTCGTTGACATTCATATTAGTTTGAGTGCCCGAACCAGTTTGCCAAACTTTTAAGGGGAAATTATCATCAAGTTTTCCTTTTATAACTTCATCTGAAGCTTTAATAATAGCTTTTGTAATTTTATTATTTATTTGTCTATCTTTTGAATGAACTATAGCTGCTGATCTTTTGATTATTGCTATAGATTTAATTATTGAGATATTAACTAAAATTTTACCAATATTAAAAAATTTATTTGATCTTTGAGTTGAAGCTCCCCAGTATTTATCATTAGGTACATTAATTGACCCAATACTATCAAATTCTTTTCTTTGTTTCATTGATTAATTTCTAAATAATTAATAATTATTAATATACATTAAACTTCAAAAAACCAATAGGAGGAATATGTCAAATTTTGATAAAGTTGGTACTTTTATGAAAACATTTGGTCAAGAAGTTAAAACAAAACCTTCATTCAGTAGTGATAAAATAAACAAACTTAGAATAGATCTAATCAAAGAAGAGCTAGAAGAACTTACAGAGGCAATGCAAAATAAAGATTTGTTAGAAGTTGCAGATGCTTTGACAGACATACTTTACGTAACTTATGGAGCAGGTCATGCATTTGGAATTAATTTAGATGATTGTTTTAATGAAGTTCAAAACTCTAATATGAGTAAATTAGGTAAAGATGGAAAACCAATTTATAACGAGTCAGGAAAAGTTATGAAAGGGCCTAGTTATTTTAAACCAGATTTATCAAAGTTTGTCTCTTAAATTTCTAATTTAAAATCTATAGCTGGGGCACTATGAGTAATGCTACCAATAGAAATTCTGTTAACACCAGTTTTTGCTATTGATTTTACAGTTTTTAAATTAACGTTTCCTGAAGCCTCTATCTCGTAAGAACCCCTTATTATCTTAATTGCCTTTTTCAAACTATTTATGCTCATATTGTCTAATAAAACTCTATCAAATTTAAGACCCATTAAAGATTTTAACTGGTTTAAATTGTCTACTTCTACAGTAATTTTTTTTCCTTTTTTATTTTTAATAGCTTTTATAACTAGAGTTTTTAAATCTGATGATGCAATGTGATTATCTTTGATCAGATATTCATCACTTAAATTAAATCGATGATTAGTTCCACCCCCTAATTTAACTGCATATTTTTGTATTACTCTCAAATTTGGTATTGTTTTTCTAGTACAGCAGATATTTGTTTTTTTTCCCGCTAATTTTACAAATTTATTAGTAATTGTTGCTATTCCAGATATATGAGATAAAAAATTTAGCGCTACTCTTTCAGCTATCAAAATATTTTTTGCTTTTCCTTCAATTGTTGCAATCAAAGAACCTTTTTTTACATTAGAACCATCTCTTTTTTTTATCCTAAACTTTATTTTTTGATCAATTAAATAAAAAGCTTGTTTTGCAAATAATAATCCACCAACTATTGCACTTTGATTTGCAATAAGTTTAATTTTAATACTTTTGTCATTTTCAACCAAGCTGGATGTGATGTCCCCTGAGGGATAAAGATCCTCATTCAGTGCAAGCTTTACAGTATTAAGAATAAAAGTATTACTTAATTGAATTTTTGACACTTAATTTATCTGCCAATAGCTGCCATTTTTTCAACTGAAATTCTGGCTTTATCGATGGTTTCTTTGTCCATTATTATTTCACCAGTTTCGTTTTCTAAGCAATCTAATATCTTTGGGAGAGTAATTTTTTTCATGTGCGGGCACATGTTACATGGTTTTATAAATTCAACATTAGGATTTTCTACTTGTATATTATCACTCATTGAACATTCAGTAACCATCATTACTTTTTTAGGCTGATTGTCTTTAACATAATTAATCATACCAGACGTTGAGCCAGCAAAGTCACTTGCTTCTATTACATCTGGTGGACATTCAGGGTGAGCAATAATTTTTATACCTGGATTATTTAATCTTATGTCTTCAATTTCTTTTTTATTGAATTGGTCATGAACAACACAAATTCCTTTCCATGAAATAATCTCAACATCAGTTTGAGATGCAACATATTTAGCAAGATAATCATCTGGAAGAAATATTACTTTTTTTACACCAAGAGATTTCACAATTTTTACGGCATTAGCAGAAGTGCAACAAACATCTGTTTCAGCTTTTACTTCTGCTGAAGTATTCACATAAGAAACAACTGGCACCCCAGGATATTTTTCTTTCAATAATCTTACATCTTTACCTGTAATTGAAGATGACAATGAACAGCCCGCATTCATATCTGGTAGCAGAACTTTTTTACTTGGGCTCATTAATTTTGCTGTTTCAGCCATAAAATGAACTCCTGCCATTAATATTATATCTGCTGAGGTCTTTGATGCTTCAATAGCTAGAGCTAGAGAATCTGCAGAAAAATCAGCTACCCCATGATAAATTTCAGGTGTTTGATAATTATGAGCGAGTATTATTGCGTTTTTTTGCTTTTTAAGTTTATTAATTTTATCAATGTAAGGAGCATGCACTGACCATTCTATTTCAGGCATAACCTTTGAAATTTTTTGATAAATATGGTCAGTTGATAATTTTACGTCCTGTGTAAATTCCATATCATTATTTACCAATTTGAAAGATAGAAGTCATTCATTTATTATGAGACATATTGCGGTCGTGCTGAAATTGGTAGACAGGCACGGTTGAGGGCCGTGTGGACTTAGTCCATGAGAGTTCGAGTCTCTCCGACCGCACCAATTAATGATTATTTATCAATCCAATCAGGTTTCTTGATACTTATCGATGCTTCTTTTGTTGTGAATTTTAAACTCTGATCAAAATTTTTATCTAAATACTTTATAAGAGCAAAAGGATATTCGCTTTCAATTAAAACTTTTCCAATTTCATTTTCATTACTAAAAATACTTTCACCTTCATATAATTTTCCCTCAATTATATTAATTGGTAATAATCTTTTAGAAAGTTTATTTTTTAATTTAATTCTTGCTGTATTTTCTTGGCCAACATAACAACCTTTTTTAAAATCTATTCCATTTAATTCATCGTAGTTACACTCAATTCCAAAAAGTTTGTTTTGTAATTTATTTAAGTTCTTTGGAACTATTCCTAGTTTGTGACTGTGAGAATAATACTCTTCTATATTTGCATCTTTTAAATCTAGTTTTTTTAGAGATAGATATAGCTTTTCTAAGTTTATTATTAATCTTGCTCCTAAATTTTTATTTCTTGGATCTAATAAAATAGGATCCTCTCTATATTTCAAGGTGTAACCCTCAATATCTTGAGCTTTTTCTAAAGTTAAAAATTTTTGGTAAGATAATGCAGTTACAACAAATTCATTACTTAAATCTAAAATTTCAATTTTAGATCTCAGTTTATAAACATTTAATTGTTTAAATAGTTCTTTGCTTTGATCTTTTTCGCAATCAATAAAAAAACCTGATTTATGTTTTATGATTATGAAATCAAATAAAAACTTTCCCTGAGGAGATAATAATGATCCAAAACAACTATTAACATCGCTTACTTTTTTAATATCATTGGTTATTAAGTTTTGGAGAAAGTCTTTTACATCTTCGCCAGTTACATAAAGAACTGCTCTGTCTTTTAAAATATATACTTTATTAATATTCATAATTGATTGAATGCTTAATTTAATATAGTAACTTTTCTACTAAATGACAGATCTTATAATTAAAAATGGTAACTGTTTTATTGATAACAACCTTGTCAATACAGACATTGCTATTAAAGATAAAAAAATTTTAAAAATTGGTAAAAATCTTGGGGATGCAAAAGATATTATTGATGCTAGTGGTCTCACAGTTTTACCTGGATGTATAGATACACAAACTCATTTTAGAGAACCAGGTTCAACAGATACAGAAGATTTACATTCTGGAAGTAGAGCTGCAATCGCTGGTGGTATTACTTCAGTTTTTGAAATGCCAAATACTAATCCACCAACATCTAACATGAAAGAGTTTCAAAGAAAATTAGATTTAGCTAAAGATAGAATGTATTGTAATTACGCTTTCTATTTTGGTGCAACAGCAGATAATGCCAAAGATTTGGCAAGTTTAGTTGGTTTAGAAGGTTGTTGTGGCATCAAACTTTTTGCAGGCTCCTCAACAGGCAATTTATTAGTTGCTGAAGAAAATGACATAGAAAAGGTTTTTCAGAATGCCTCAAAAGTTGTTGCAGTCCATTCTGAGGATGAAGAAATTTTAAATAGAAATAAAAAACTTATTAAAGAAGGTGATGTTCATACCCATCCAGTTTGGAGAAGTGATGAATGTGCAATATCTTCAACAAGAAGAATTGTAAGAATTGCTGAAAAATATAAGAAAAAAGCACATATTTTGCATGTAACTACCAAGCAAGAAATAGATTTTCTATCTCAACACAAAGGCAATATTACTTTTGAAATTACACCTCAGCATCTAACAATTTATGCGCCAGATTGTTATGATAAGCTTGGAACGTATGCTCAAATGAATCCACCCTTAAGAGATAAATCTCATTATGATCGATTATGGTATGGAGTAAAAAATAATCTAAATGATACGATCGGCTCCGATCACGCGCCTCATTTAAAAGAAAATAAAGAAAAAACTTATCCCAACTCTCCTTCAGGAATGCCAGGTGTACAAACTTTAATGCCTGTTATGTTAAATCATGTAAATGATGGAAAGTTGACACTCTCACAGCTTGTAAAACTTGTTTGCGAAAATCCAGTAAAAATTTTTGGTATTCAAAATAAAGGTTTTATCAAAGAGCAATATGATGCTGATTTCACAATTATTGATATGAATAAAACTATAGAAATAAAAAATGAAATTATTGAGAGTAAATGTGGCTGGTCTCCATTTAATGGTTTTAAATTTAAAGGAACTCCAGTCTCAACAATAATTGGTGGAACAGTTAAAATGAAAAATGGTAAAATTTTAGGCGAACCAGAGGGAAAACCATTAAAGTTTAATTAATTTTTCCTGCAAAACTATTAACAAGTATAACTCCAACAACTATCAAAAACATCCCAACAATTGCCTGCCAGGCCAAAGTTTGTTTAAAAAATATATATCCTAAGATAGCAATTGTAAAAATTCCAAGTCCACTCCACGTAGCATAAACAATTGCAATTGGTAATTTATTAACAACAAAAGTTAAAAGATAAAAAGCAGTAAGGTAAAATATTGCTAAAAAAGTTGTTGGAATCAATTTAGTGAAATTTTGTGAAACAGGCAAAAGCATTGTTCCAGCTACCTCACAAAAAATAGCTCCTATCAAAAAAAGATAGGTCTTAAGCATTTTGTATAATATTATTTTCTTTTAAAGATACTTTTATTTCATCTAAGATTTTTGGATCATCAATCGTTGCTGGCATTTTGTATTCAACATTATCAGCAATTTTTCTTATTGTTCCTCTGAGAATTTTACCAGATCTTGTTTTTGGAAGTCTTTTCACGACTATTACAACTTTAAAAGCAGCAACAGGACCAATTTTATTCCTAACCATTTGAATACATTCTTTTGAGATTGTCTCATTATCTTTATCTACTCCTGCTTTTAAAACAATAAGCCCTATTGGTAGTTGTCCTTTTAATTTGTCAGCAATTCCAAGAACTGCGCATTCAGCAACTGATTGATGTTCTGATAACACTTCTTCAATTGCTCCAGTAGATAATCTATGTCCTGCAACATTTATAATGTCATCAGTTCTAGACATTATCCAAATATAACCATCCTCATCTATATGACCTGCATCATAGGTTTGATAATAACCCTCATAGTTACTCATATAATTTTCTTTATATCTATTATCAGCATTCCAAAGAGTAGGGAAAGTTCCTGGAGGCAAAGGAAGTTTAACAACAATATCTCCCATTTCATTTGGTTTTGCCAAAGATTGATCAGGTTTTATAATTTTTACATCATAACCAGGAACAGCTTTACAAGCTGATCCATATTTAGTTTTCATCATTTCTATTCCAATACAATTTGCACTTATTGCCCAACTTGTTTCAGTTTGCCACCAATGATCAATTACAGGTACTTTCAATAAATTTTCAGCCCACTTTATAGTATCTGGATCAGCTCTTTCCCCAGCTAAGAACAAAGTTTTGAATTTAGATAAATCATATTTTGAAAAAAATTTACCTTCAGGATCCTCTTTTTTGATTGCCCTAAAAGCAGTTGGAGCTGTGAACAGTGCTTTTACATTATGTTCAGAAATGATTTTCCAAAAAACTCCAGCATCAGGAGCTCCAACCGGTTTTCCTTCAAACAAAACAGTAGTACACCCCTTAAACAAAGGAGCGTAAACAATATAAGAGTGCCCGACAATCCAACCTATGTCACTTGCTGACCACCAAACATCATCTTCATCAATATTGTAGATATTTTTCATCGTCCATTTTAAAGCTACTATATGACCACCTATATCCCTTACTATCCCTTTAGGGGTGCCTGTTGTACCTGAGGTGTACAAAATATACGCCAATTCATTTGAGTTCATCTCAACACAGTCGACATCTTTAGCTTTAGAGACCACTTCTTGCCAATCAAGTTCATTTGATGAGCTAAGTTTGACCTCATGATCTTTTCTTTGAAATAAAATTAATTTTTCGATTTTATGTTTTGCTTTTTTTAAAGCTTCATCCACAAGCGGTTTATATTCAACAGTTCTTCCTGGTTCAAAACCACATGAAGCTGTTACTAAAATTTTTGCAGTACTATCATCAATTCTACTTGCTAGCTCATCAGAAGCAAAACCTCCAAACACCACTGAGTGAATAGCCCCAATCCTAGCACAAGCTAGCATTGCAATTACAGCCTCTGGTATCATTGGCATGTAAATAATTACTCTATCTCCTTTATTAACTCCTTGCTCTTTCAATCCACCAGCAAATTTTGAAACTTTTGATCTTAATTCCTCATAAGTAAATTTTAATTTCTGACCTGTGATCGGACTATCGTAGATTAAAGCGGTTTTTTGACCTTTTCCATTATCAATATGAACGTCTAAAGCATTGTAGCAAGTGTTAGTGACCCCATCACTGAACCATTTATAAAAAGGTGGGTTTGATTTATCTAAAATTTTTGTCGGTTTCTTAAACCAAAAGACATCATTAGATATGTCTTGCCAAAAATTTTCAGGATTATTGATAGATTGATTGTAAATATCTTTAAAATTATTCATAAAAATTATTTTGATTCGTAACGGCCTTATTTTTACTTTTTTAACTTATAGATTGTATTTAATTTTAAAAAGTCAGTAAAATCAATGTAAATTAAAGGTAATTTTGTCTTCAATTTTCTAACTTTATTTGCTATTTAACCCCAACTTTGGCTTAGGGTAACTTAAGTCTAGTTTATATAAACTAAATAAATAAAAACTAACGAAGAGGGAGTTTTTTATGAAAAAACTTAAATTGTTTGCTCTTACAGCTGTTGCTCTTATGGGTGTTACAGGTGTAGCAAACGCAGAAACTGCCATGTTAGCTCAAGATGATTTCGTAGGTATTTCATTTTGGTTAGTATCTATGGCTTGTTTAGCTGCTACTGTGTTCTTCTTTTTAGAGAGAAGTTCAGTTCCAGCTGGATGGAGAGTTTCAATGACAGTTGCTGGTCTAGTAACTGGTATTGCATTCGTACACTACATGTACATGAGAGATGTATGGATCGCTACTGGTGATTCACCAACTGTTTACAGATATATTGACTGGTTAATTACTGTACCGTTATTGATGTTAGAATTCTATTTTGTTCTATCAGCAGTAAACAAAGCAGACTCTGGAATTTTCTGGAGACTGATGATTGGTACATTAGTAATGCTAGTAGGTGGATACTTAGGAGAAGCAGGATACATCAACACTACACTTGGTTTCATTATCGGTATGGCTGGTTGGGTATACATTCTTTATGAAGTATTCTCTGGTGAAGCAGGTAAGAGAGCAGCGAAAAGTGGTAATAAAGCACTTGTAACTGCTTTTGGTGCAATGAGAATGATCGTTACTGTAGGTTGGGCTATTTACCCGTTAGGTTACATTTTTGGTTACATGACAGGTGGAGTAGACGCTAGCTCACTTAACGTGATTTACAACGCAGCTGACTTCTTGAACAAGATCGCTTTCGGTCTAATCATTTGGGCAGCAGCAATGCAACAACCTGGTAGAGCTAAGTAAGTTTTACTAAGTTAAGATTTAAAAGGGGCGAGTATGTACTTACATACTTGCCCTTTTTTTTTAACAGAATATATCTAAGACATGGCAAAAATTACTTACATAACCCACGATAATAAATCCCAAACTTTGGAAGTTCAAAATGGACTTTCTGTGATGGAAGGTGCAGTACAAAATGATGTACCGGGTATTGATGCAGATTGCGGAGGTGGGATGGCGTGTGCAACTTGTCATGTGTATGTAAATGAAGAATGGTTAGATAAACTACCAGCTAAAGAAGATGGTGAAGAGGACATGTTAGATATGGCATTTGAGCCAAAGCAAAATAGTAGGTTAAGTTGTCAGCTGATTGTTTCAGATGATCTTGATGGCTTAGTTGTAAATATCCCATCCAAACAAGGTTAAATGATTAAAACAGATGTATTGATAATTGGTGCTGGACCAACAGGTTTATTTTGCGCTCATCAATTAGGATTAATTGGTCTTAAGTGTGAGATAGTAGATAATTTAGATAAAGCAGGTGGACAGTGTATTGAACTTTATCCTGATAAACCAATCTATGATATTCCAGCGGTACCAGAATGTACTGGTGAAGAATTAACAAATAATCTTTTAAAACAGATTAAACCTTTTGATGTTAAGTTTCATTTGAATGAAAGAGTTGAAACAGTAAGAAAAGAAAATAATAATTGGTATGTAAAAACGAATAACAATAATGAATTTACCGTATCAAGCATCATTATTGCTGGAGGGGTTGGTTCATTTGAGCCAAGAAAATTCCCATTAAAAGATATTGAAAAATTTGAAAACAAATCATTATTTTATTCAGTAAAAGATAAAAGTATTTTTAAAGATAAAACCATTTCTATTTTTGGTGGTGGAGATAGCGCTTTAGATTGGGCAATAGAACTGTCACAAAGTTCTAAAATAAATTTAATACATAGAAGAGACGGTTTTAGTGGTGCTCAAGCAAGTGTTGATAAAGTTAAAGAATTAGAAAAATCAGGAAAATTAAACTTATTTACAAAATATCAGATCAATTCAATTCAGGGTGAAAATGATATTAATTCAGTCTCAATAAAACATGACGAAGGTGAAATTAAAGAACTTAAAACTGATTATGTATTGGGTTTTTTTGGTTTGATTATGCAGCTAGGTCCAATTTTGGATTGGGGATTAAATTTAAATAAAAAAACAATAGAGGTTGATACAGAAAAATTTGAAACTAATCAGCCAGGGATTTTTGCAATTGGTGACATATGTAATTATCCTGGCAAATTAAAATTGATATTATCAGGTTTTCATGAAGGAGCGTTAGCTGCAAGAGGATGTTTTAAGTATGCAAGACCTGATGAAAAACTAAGATTTGAATTCACAACAACATCTAAAGCAGCACAAGAGCGTTTAGGTGTTAAAAAATGATAGAACTTTTTTCTGAAAATACTCCAAATGGAAAAAAAATTAGTATCATGCTTGAGGAGATTGGTTATGACTATAAAGTAACTAAAATCGATATAAGCAATGATGAACAATTTAAACCAGAATTTAAAAAAATAAGTCCATTTAGTAAAATACCTGTAATTACCGATCACAAAAATAATAAAACTATTTTTGAGTCTGGTGCTATTTTAATTTATCTAGGTGAATTGAGTGGTAAATTTTATGATAAAGACAATCGAACTGATATCAATCAATGGTTAATGGCACAAATGGGTTATATTGGACCAATGCTAGGTCAGCATCATCAATTTCATCATTACAATCCTGGTAAAAGTGAATTTGGTGAAGAGCGTTACTTCAAAATTTCAAAAAGAATTTACAGTGAGGTAGATGAAGTTTTGTCTAAGACAAAGTTTTTAGCTGGTGAAGAATATACCATAGCAGACATTGCAACGTTCCCATGGTTTGCAAGACACGAATGGCATGACATTGGAATTCAAAATTTCAAAAATTTATCAAGATGGTATGAGGAAATTTCAAAGAGAGATGGGGTGAAAAAGGGATACGCTTTTATGAATAAAGATGAAGATGTTCCAAAAATAAACTATTAATCGTCTACGTGAACTTTTTCCTCTTTTTCATGTTTTTCTTGAGCAGCAATCGTATATTTTGCAACTGGCCTTGCCATTAATCTTTTAAGACCAATAGGCTCAGCAGTATCTAGACAATAACCATAAGTATCATCTTTAATTCTCATTAAAGCTTTATCAATTTCCGAGATTAATTTTATTTGTCTATTGATAGCTTTCATCTCTACATTTTTGTCAGTGTATGAACTCGCTTGGTCAACTATATCAGCAGAGATGCTATTATCATCCATACTGCCATAGTATAAAGCTTCATTGTTTGATTTGACTAATTCTTTTTTCCACTCTTGCAGTTTCATTCTGAAATATACCTTATGTTTTTCACACATATATTTTTCGGTATCTTTTGGAACATAGGTCTTAGAAATTTTAACTGGAGCTTTGCTAGTTTCTTTCGCTTTTGCAACAGGCTTAGTTGTTTTTTTTGGAGTTTTTTTTGTCTCTTTTGTTTTTACTTTAGTAATTTTTTTTTTAGTTTTAGTAACTTTAGGCATAGCTTTAAATTAGTAGGCGCGGAGTATATTCAGCAAAATTAGGGTGTCAAGCAGGGTTAATTAATGTAATTGTTCAATAATGGATGTTTTTAAAAGAAATATTAACAATATCTTTTTTATATTTTTATTGTCTCATTTAATTATTTGGACATTAGTTCCAACTCTTACAAATCAAAATTTGCCATTAGACACTATAGAAGCATTAGCCTGGGGAAGTAACCTAGAATGGGGTTTTAATAAACATCCTCCAGCAAGTGCTTTTTTTCCCGAATTATTTTACCAAATATTTGGAGCTCAAGACTGGGCTTATTATTTATTAAGTCAAATATTTGTATGTGTGGCTTTTATTTATGTTTTTAAATTGGCTAATGAGATTTTTAATAATTTATTGTTGAGCCTAATCTCAGTATTATTACTTGAGAGTATTTATTTTTATAATTTCACTACACCAGAATTTAATGTCAATGTTTGCCAACTACCTTTTTGGTCAATGGTTGTTTTTTATTCTTGGAGAATTCTTAAAAATAATGAAATTGATGTTAAAGATTGTATCTTAATAGGATTTTTTGGAGCAGTTGGTTTTTTATCTAAATACTTATTTGTTTATTTATTGTTATCGATTGTTTTACTTTTTTTATATTTCATCTTTTTTAAAAAATTAAAAAGATTTGATTTTAAATATTTTATAGCAATTGAAGTATTTATAATTTTGCTTGTTCCTCATTTAATTTGGTTAAATGAAAATAATTTTATAACTTTGACATATGGTTTAAAAAGAACAGGTTTAGAAACATCGAATTTTCTTGATCATTTAAAATTTCCAACAATTTTTATTTTAAAACAATTTGCAATTTTAGTACCTTTTTTTGGATTAATATATTTATTAGTTAATAAATTTAAATTTAAATTAAATCTTAAAGATAAAAAATTGTTATTTTTGGTTTTTATAAATCTTTTACCAATTTTATTGATGCTTCTTACTTCCATAATAACAGGCTCAAGAATAAGAACTATGTGGATGACACCATTTTATTTATTTTTTGGTGTTTTCGCAGTTTATCTTTTTAAAAATCAAATTAATTTAAAAAAACTTAATTCATTTTTATATGGATTTATCTTTTTAGTACTTTTGTCACCAATTTTGTATTCTTATATTTCAATTAAACAAACAAATAAACGTACAGATTATTTTGGAAAAGAAATAGCAGATCTTGTGGAGAGAAGATGGAATAAAAATTTTTCAAATGAAATTATGTATGTTGTAGGAGATGAGTGGTTTGCAGGAAATTTATCTTATCATTTGCCTTCTCGTCCTAAGTGGTTTTTGGAGCTTAAAGGAAAAGTTAATTCTTTAGACCCCAATGGTGGAATAATTTATGTAGGCAATCCAGAAATTTTAAAAAAGATATGTCCAGGAGATTTTGGCCAAATGGATAAACATGGTTATTGTATGATTGGTTCAAGATAATATGAAAATTAAAATTTTAATTCCTGTCTTTAATGATTGGCAATCATTGTCAAAACTTTTAAATAACATTGATAATGAAGTTCAAAATATTAATCATGAAATTTCAATTATCATAGTTGATGATGCATCCACCTTTGATCGACAATTAGAAACTGCCGATTTATCAAATATTAACTCAGTTAAAATTCTTGTCATGAAAGAAAATAGGGGTCATGCAAGATGCATAGCTGCTGGTCTAAAATATATTTTAGAAAAAGAAGAATTTGATTATGTGATACCCATGGATGGTGATGGAGAAGATAGACCAGAAGAAATAAAAGAATTCATTAAAACTATAGAAAATAATCCTGATAAAACAATTATTGGAGAAAGGGTTAAAAGATCAGAAGCTTTTATTTTTAAGCTGTGTTATTTTTTTCATAAACTTATAACATTAGTGTTCACGGGCCATTCGATTAAGTTTGGAAATTTTACCTGTCTATCTAAATCTACTGTTGAGAAACTTATTAATGAAAAAGCCACTTGGAATAGTTTTTCTGGCGCACTAACTAAAGTTGAGAAAAACAAGATATCAATTCCATCTATTAGAGGTGAGAGATATTTTGGTCCTTCTAAAATGAGTTTTTCAAATCTTTTAAAACACTCTTTATCTATTATTAGTGTCTTTAAAAATGCAGTTCTAATTCGATCAGCATTATTTATTATATTTTATGTTTATTTGATTAAATCTAATGCCACAATAATCATGTTAATTCCCTTTATTCTATTACTGATTATGATTTATTCGATCTCAAGTTTGTCTATGAGAGAAAACATGGATGAATTTAAAGATTGTTTAAAAAATATAGCCAGTATTGAAAATTTGAAATAAAGTTTAGTTTAAGCTCTAATTTTTGGCAGTGAATAAAAGTCAGCTGTATCTATCTTTGAAGAGTATTCTCTCTTCATATTCCATTTTTTTTGAACACCAGCACTTGCAACACTTAACGTAGCTCTTCCATATCGATGGTTGGTGTTATCTATTGATCGCATTAGATTTCCTATTTTTTCATCTCGTTCAGAAGAAAATAGATTTTTCCTGCCATCATCATTTTTTAGTCCTGTAAGCATGACACCTGCTTTTTGATATTGATAACCATTTTTAAAAATACTTTCCAATATTGAAACTGCTGCTTTGACTATTTCTATACTATTGTTGGTTGCTATTGGAAAATCTAATGTTTTTGAATTTGAGTAATAACCAAAATTTCTTTGAAAAGGACTAGTTCTGACAAACACTGTGATTGCTTTTGTAACTAAAGACTCTGACCTAATTTTTTCTGATGCATTTAAGCAATAACTTGCAACTGCTTCTTTTAATTCTTGAAATTTTTCTACTCTTTTGCCAAATGATCTTGATACAACACAACTTTTTCTTTTAGCTGTTGTTGTTTCTAAACTAATACATGGAATACCTTTCAATTCCATTGCTGTCCTTGAGCTTAGTACATTAGAGCTTTTTTTAATCCAGTTATTAGATTTATTCTTAAGTTGTTTAGCATTATAAATTCCATTCTTTTGATAAAATTTTGTAAGTTGTTTTCCAACACCCCAGACATCATTAATATCTATCTTTTCTAAAATTGGGTCAATATTTTCAATTCCAATTAAACTAGTCACACCTGATATCTTTTTCTTAGCTATATGATTTGCAACTTTGCTTAATGTTTTTGTTTTGGCTATCCCTATACTTGTTGGAATACCAGTCCACTTTAAAACTGTTTCTCTAATTTCCTTTCCAACTTTTTCTATATCTTGATCAGGAAAATTTGATAAATCTATGAAAGCCTCATCAATTGAATAAACTTCTATTTCTGTGTTAAATCTTTTTAATGTTCTCATTACTCTTCTAGATAAGTCACCATACAAAGAATAATTTGATGAAAAAACTTCAACTTTATTTTTAATGATAATATCTTTAGCTTTAAAATAAGGTTCTCCCATTTTAATTCCTAAAGCTTTTGCCTCATTAGATCTAGAGATGATACAACCATCATTATTTGATAAAACAACAACAGGTTTTTTTCTTATTCTTGGGTTAAACAATCTTTCACAAGAGACGTAAAAAGAATTACAGTCAACTAAAGCTAACTTTTTAGTATGTTGAATGGATGACATAAGTTACAACCCCCCAAATAAAAATATCTTCATCTTCATTAAGTAAAATTCGGTCATTAAAATTTTTAGACCCAGATGTTAAAAATTTTTTATCTCTTTCTTGGACTAAACTTTTAACGACTAGTTCATCATGAACATTTGCTATTACTGTTGAGAAATTTTTTGGTGTTAAGCTTTTATCAACGACCAATAAGTCTCCATCATTAATTCCAACATCAACCATTGATTTACCTTGAACTCGGATAATAAATGTAGCTGGAACATTTCTTATTAGATGAATATTTAAATCAATATCTTCTTCGATATAATCTGTTGCAGGAGAAGGAAATCCAGCGCCTGCTTTATGCAAGTAATAAGGGATAGTTAGTTTCATGTTCTTGTTTTGTTCTTATTTATAGACTAGTTATACAATGCACGCAATAGGTTGTATTTTGAGTCCGTAATTGAATCAAAAGTGAATCAAAACGTGAACATTCAAAACTACATCTTGTGGAGTTGTGGATAAGTTTTACAATAAATAGCTAAAACACCAGTACAATAAAAAACTAATGATTTGCATAAAAGCAGAGATTCCAGAAGAGTTAAACAAAATAGATGATGAATTAAAAGCAATTTATCATAGCAAAGAAACAGTTTGTTTTTATTTATTTAAAACAAGAGAAGTTAGAAACAAGTTTATTGAAGAAACTAAAGGTATGAATAAAGAGGATAGAGAAAAAATTTACGAATTGTATAAAAGATAATCAATCAAAAGGAAATAAAATGAAAAAATTAACATGTCATTGTGGATCAGTGGAAGCAGAAATAAATGTAAATGGAGATCTTGAGAAAATTGTTAAATGTAATTGCTCAATTTGTAAACGTAAGGGAGCGATTATGTCGATGGTTAAAAATGAAGATTTTAAAATTACTAAGGGAGAAGATAAATTAAAACTTTATCAATTTCACACTAAAGTCGCTAAACATTATTTTTGTTCTAATTGTGGAATTTATACTCATCACAATCCAAGAAGTAATCCTGCAATGACTGGATTTAATTTAGGATGTGTAGATGAGGTAGATACTTTTGATTTAAAAGATATAACAATTATTGATGGTAACAACCATCCACTTGATCAAAAAAAATAAACTCAATGCAATCTGTTGAAAGTTGTTTTAAGAAAGTTAAAAAAGATTGTTTTAAATTTATAAGATCTCAAGAAACTTCAAAAGAGAAATTCAAAGGAAAAGATAAAATGATTAAATCTTTTCTAATACCAATTTGTTTTTGGATTTCAAAAAAAGCTTCTGTTAAACAACCTTATTTTCTAGGATTAGCAGGTGGACAAGGAACAGGCAAGACAACAATCAGTACTTTAATCAAAGTAATTTTGACTAAATATTTTAGATTAAATGTTTTCAAGATTTCAATTGATGATTTTTATAAAACTCGAAAAGATAGATTAGCATTATCAAAAAAAATACATCCAATGTTGCTTACTAGAGGTGTTCCAGGAACTCACGATATAGATATGATGCTTAAGTTTTTTAATAATATAAAAAAAACTAAATTTAAAAAAATTAGTTTACCAAGTTTTAATAAAGCTGTGGATGATAGGTCTCCTCAAAAATCTTGGTATCAAATTAAAAAAAAACCTGATGTGATAATTTTTGAAGGCTGGTGTGTAGGTGCAAAGTCAGAGAAGAATAATACTCTAAAAAGATCAATCAACTCTCTTGAAAAAGCGAATGATCAAAAATTAAAATGGAGAAAATATGTTAATAGTCAATTAAATGGAAAATATAAAAAATTATATTCCCAATTAAACTGTTTAATTTATTTGAAAGCTAAAAATTTTAATTTGTTACAAAAGTGGAGATTAAAGCAAGAATATAAGCTTTGGTTGAAAACTAAAAATAAATCAAATCATAAAATAATGAGTAAAGGTGATGTGATTAATTTTATGCAGACTTATCAAAGAATTACAGAAAACATGTTTAAAAATATGCCAAAATACGCCTCAATTATACTTAATTTAAATGGTAACCATCAGATAAAATCTGCAGTATATAAAAGCAAATGAAAAAAATTTTAATAATATTATTTGGATCTTTTTTAATTATTTCAAATGTAAATGCTGAGAGTTTTTCATCTGCATTATCAAAAGCATTTAAAAATAATTCTGAATTAAATGCTGAAAGAGAAAATATTAATATTTCAGAACAAGAATTAAAAATTTCAAAAGGCAACTATTTGCCAACGGTTACTTTATCTGGATCCAAAAGTCAGGAAGATACAAACAAACTAACTAATCAATCAGGTGGAAATGCTTCTATTAATGATGTGGACCCATTAACAAAGTCTATTTCGATTTCACAAACTTTAATTGATTTTGGAAGAGGGGCAGAGTTATCAAAGAGTCAAATTGGATTAGAACTAGCAAAAGCTAAACTTTTAAAAAAAGAGCAAGATATATTATATAAAACAACTGAAGCTTACACAGGGCTTGTATTGGCAAATGAAAAACTTAATATTAATAGAGATAACGTTGAACTATTAAGTAGACAAGTTGAAACAGACCAAATTAGAGTTGAGAGAGGACAAATTACTTTATCTGATGCTTCACAATCTGAGTCATCATTAGCTGAAGCACAAGCAAAATTAATTCAAGCTGAAAATGAATTGTTAACTAGCAAATTGAATTATGAAAATATTATTGGTGCATTAAATGATCCTAAATCTTTAGATAAAAATTCAATCTTAGAATATCCTTTGCCTGAAAGCTTAAATTCAGCAATTGATCTGTCTAAGAAAACCAATCCTGATTTAATTATTGCTCAGTTAGAATATGAACAAGCTCAAAAAGATAAAGTTATCGCAAAATCAGATCTTGCACCTACAGTAAACTTGTCTCTAGAGAGATCGTATACTGATGATTTAAGTTCAACCTACGACGAAAGAGAAAAAGATACAATTAAAGCAACAGTATCTTGGCCTTTTTATTCTGGGGGTAAAAACAGAGCTTCATTAAATAAAAGTTCAAGCATAGAGACAAGATCTCGACTAATTTTAGATAGTGTTACAAAACAAAATCAAACAAATGTTGCAAGTGCTTGGTCAAATTATCAATCAAACAAAAGCTTATTAAATTCAGTTCAAGCACAAGTAAGAGCAGCAGAAATTGCTAATGAAGGAATTGCAGCTGAGTATAATAGTGGAGCAGGCAGAACAACTTTAGAAGTTATTCAATCTAACTCTTTATTATTAAACGCTCAAATTTCACTTGCTAATTCTGAGAGAAATTACATCCTTTCTCAATTCAACTTACTTAAATCAATAGGCTTGCTTCATAGCGAGTATCTAAAAATTAACTAAAAATATAAATTTTAAGTAGGTAATAATTAATTATTGCTAATGAGAACAAAATGTGTACATTTATTTCATGATTCGAGTGTTAAAAAAATTAATAAAAGAGGCAAAAAATGACGAAAAGTAACCTAAAAGTAGTTAAATCTACTAAAGATCAAGAAATGGATAACAAAGAAAAGAATAAAGCTTTAGATGCTGCGATAGCTCAAATTACGGACAATTTTGGAAAAGGCTCTGTAATGAAGCTTGGTGAAAAAAGAGCTATGGATATTGAATCTGTTTCTACAGGATCTTTAAGTTTAGATTTAGCTTTAGGAATTGGTGGATTGCCAAAAGGAAGAATTATTGAAGTTTATGGTCCAGAGTCATCTGGTAAAACAACTTTGGCATTACAAGTTGTAGCTGAAGCACAAAAAGCAGGTGGAATTTGTGCATTTGTGGATGCAGAGCACGCTTTAGATCCAGTTTATGCAAAAAAATTAGGAGTTAATACTGAGGAGTTATTAATCTCTCAACCAGATACAGGTGAGCAAGCATTAGAAATTGCTGATACATTAGTAAAATCAGGTTCTATTTCAGTAATTGTGGTTGATTCTGTTGCTGCTTTAACTCCAAAAGCAGAAATTGATGGTGAAATGGGAGATCATCACGTTGGTTTACAATCAAGACTTATGAGTCAGGCTTTAAGAAAGTTAACTGGTTCAATTTCAAATACAAATACAATGATGATTTTTATTAACCAAATAAGAATGAAAATTGGAGTTATGTTTGGAAGTCCTGAAACAACATCAGGTGGAAATGCTTTAAAATTCTATTCATCTGTAAGAATGGATATTAGAAGAATAGGAGCAATCAAAGATAAAGACGAAATTATTGGAAACTCTACAAGAGTTAAGGTTGTTAAAAACAAAGTAGCACCTCCATTTAAAGTAGTTGAATTTGATTTAATGTATGGAAAAGGAATTAGCAAAATGGGTGAACTAGTTGACCTTGGTGCTAAAGCAGACATTATTGAAAAATCAGGAGCATGGTATGCTTATAAAGGTGAGAAGATAGGTCAAGGTAGAGAAAATGCTAAAACTTATCTAGCTCAAAACCCAGCTGTTGCAGCTGAAGTTGAGCTTGCAATTAGAGAGAAAGCTGGGGTGATTACCAAAAAAATTGAAGGTAATCCATTAGACCCTGAAAAAATTGAAAAAGAAAAGAAAGTTGCTGAAAAAGAAGAAGTAAAGGCTGAAGCTACTCCTCCTTCTAAAAAGAATTAATTTTTAGGTCATCTTTAAATTATAAAGGCGCTTAGTATTTAAGCGCCTTTTTCCCTTTATTACAGTTATCTAGACATAAAATAAAAAAGCTGTATTTTAAAAATATGGCAGATAAATCTCTCAATGAAATTCGAAGTACATTTTTAAATTACTTTGAAAAAAAAGATCATAAGATTGTTGAGTCTAGCAATCTAGTACCCAACAATGATCCAACATTGATGTTTGCCAATTCTGGCATGGTTCAGTTTAAAAATGTTTTTACCGGTTTAGAGAAAAGAGATTATGTAAGAGCAACAACATCTCAAAAATGTGTAAGAGCTGGTGGAAAACATAATGATTTAGAAAATGTTGGCTACACTCCAAGACACCATACATTTTTTGAAATGTTAGGAAATTTTTCTTTTGGAGATTATTTTAAAGAACAGGCCATTGATTATGCTTGGAATTTGATAACAAAAGATTTTGGAATAGATAAAAACAGACTTTATGTAACAGTTTTTCATGAGGATGATGAAGCTTTCAATTTTTGGAAGAAAATTGCGGGTTTTAACGATGATAGAATAATAAGAATATCAACTTCAGATAATTTTTGGTCAATGGGTGAAACAGGTCCTTGCGGACCTTGCTCTGAAATTTTTTATGATCATGGTGATCATTTAAAAGGAGGATTGCCAGGAACACCTGAAGAGGATGGTGATCGATTTATTGAGATTTGGAATTTAGTCTTTATGCAATACGAACAAGTTTCAAAAGATGAAAGGATTAATTTACCAAAGCCGTCTGTAGATACAGGGATGGGGCTTGAAAGAATTGCTGCTTTATTACAAGATACACATGATAATTATGAGACAGATCATTTTAAAAAAATTATTCAATCAACTTCAGACATAGTTAAACAAAAACCAGATCAAAAAAATCTTTCAAGCTTTAGAGTTATTGCTGATCATTTAAGAGCAAGCTCATTTTTAATTGCTGAAGGAGTTTTACCATCAAATGAAGGAAGAGGTTATGTGCTTAGAAGAATTATGAGAAGAGGAATGAGACATTCTCATATGTTAGGATCTAAGAAACCAATTTTTGCAAACTTGTTTAATACTCTGTTAGAAGAAATGTCAGCAAGCTATCCTGAATTAACTAGAGCAGAATCTTTAATTAAAGAAACTTTAAAAATGGAGGAAGAAAAATTTTTAGTTTTACTTGATAGAGGAATTAAAATTTTAAATGAAGAGATTTCTAAAATAGATAAAGTTTTACCTGGTGATGTTGCTTTCAAATTATATGAGACTTATGGGTTTCCAATTGATTTGACTGAGGACATATTAAAATCAAAGTCTTTAAAATTTGATAAAGATAGATTTGGTGAGTTGATGAGAGAGAGTATTGAGCTTGCAAGAAAAAACTGGAAAGGCTCTGGAGATAGTGCTGTAGAAAAAATTTGGTTTGGAATTAAAGAAAAAATTGGACCAACAGAATTTCTTGGATATGAAAATGATCAAGCTCAAGGAATTATTAAATGCTTATTGAAAAATCATAAAGAAGTATCAGTGCTTAATAAAGATGATGAAGGTATGATAGTTTTAAACCAAACACCTTTTTATGCTGAGTCAGGGGGACAAGTAGGAGATAAAGGGGTTATTGTAAAAGATGATTTTAAATTTGAAGTCACCGATGTTCAAAAAAAATTAGGTGATTTATTTGTTCATTATGGAAAAGTTGTTAGTGGATCAATAAAACTTGATCAAGATGTAGAGTTGAAAATTGATGTAAATAGAAGAAATGATACTAGAGCTTATCATTCAGCAACTCATTTACTACATGAGTCTTTAAGAAGAGTATTGGGTGATCATGTTACACAAAAGGGATCTTTAGTTGAACCTGAACGACTACGTTTTGATTTTAGTCATATGAAACCTATTTCAAATGAAGAAGTCGGTAAAATTGAAAATTATGTAAACGAGATGGTGCAAAAAAAAACAGAAGTGAAAACAAGAATTATGACACCCAAAGAAGCTGTTGAAAATGGAGCGTTAGCTCTATTTGGAGAGAAATATGGAGATGAAGTAAGGGTGCTTTCTATGGGTGATGAAGGTGAGAAGTATTTCTCAACTGAGCTATGTGGTGGAACTCACGTAAAAAATACTGGTGATATTGGCAAATTTAAAATTGTTAGCCAATCTTCAATTGCGGCTGGGGTTAGAAGAATAGAGGCATTAAGAGATAAACAATTAGAGGAATATTTAAAAAATAAAGAGAAACAACTTAACCTATCTTCAGAAAAAAATAATGAAATTATTAAAGACCTTAGTGATCAAATAACAAACTTGGGAGGCAAACCCTCTTTAGATGAAGACGATCAAAAAGTTTTAATCAAAAATCTAACAAAGCAACTAGAGACTTTATCTGTTAACTCAATATTAAAAGATAAATCAAAAAATATTATTAATGATCAAACAGTGAATAATATAAATTTAAGATTTCAAAAAATTACAGATTTACCTCCAAAAGAACTTAGAAAGTTAGTTGATCAAGGTAAAAAAGATTTAGGTGAAGGAATTATTGTAGTTTTTGCAAGTAAAGATGAAAAAGTTGGTTTAGCTGTTGGAGTTACAGAAAAGTTAACTGAAAAATATGATGCAGTTAATTTTGTTAAAGTAGGCTCAGAAATTATTGGTGGCAAAGGTGGCGGTGGAAGAAAAGATTTTGCACAAGCAGGTGGTCAAGATAGTGCAAAAATTGATGACGCTTTTGAAAGTATTAAAAAACTAATTTAATTTCTTTTTAAGATTACCATCAATTTCATCTAAAAATTGATTAGTCGTTAAGTACTTACTTGACGGACCAATTAAGATTGCCAAATCTTTTGTCATTGCTCCATTTTCAACACACTCTATACAAACATCTTCTAGAGTATTTGCAAATTTTATTAATTCATCATTACCATCAAGTTTACCTCTATGGGCCAAACCTCTACTCCAAGCAAAAATTGATGCAATCGGATTAGTGGAAGTTTCTTTACCTTGCTGATGCATTCTGTAGTGTCTTGTTACTGTTCCATGTGCTGCTTCAGCTTCCATTGTTTTACCATCTGGAGTTAAAAGAGTACTCGTCATTAAACCTAACGATCCATAGCCTTGAGCCATTGTATCTGACTGGACATCTCCATCATAATTTTTACAAGCCCAAATATATTTTCCACTCCACTTCATTGCACATGCAACCATGTCATCAATTAATCTGTGTTCATAAGTTAGTTTATGTTTTTCAAATTCAGTTTTGTACTCATTGTCATAAATTTCTTGAAAAATATCTTTAAATCTTCCATCGTATTGTTTTAGAATTGTATTTTTTGTAGACATGTAAACAGGCCATTTCTTCATTAATCCATAACTAAAACATGATCTTGCAAAATCTTGAATTGATTTATCTAAATTATACATTGATAATGCAACACCTGGTCCTGTAAAATTAAACACTTCATATTTGATTTCATCTTTACCATCTTCAGAAGTCCATTTAACCTCCATCTTACCTTTACCAGGAACTTTAAAGTCAGTAGCTCTATATTGATCACCAAATGCATGTCTTCCAATAATTACAGGGTCTGTCCAAGAAGGAACTAATTTTGGAATATTTTTACAAATAATTGGTTCTCTAAATACAGTTCCTCCAATAATATTTCTAATTGTTCCATTTGGAGATCTCCACATTTTCTTTAACTTGAATTCTTCAACTCTAGCTTCATCAGGAGTAATTGTTGCGCATTTAATTCCAACACCAACTTTTTTAATTGCATTAGCAGAGTCTATAGTGATCTGATCATCAGTATCATCTCTGCTTTTCATCCCAAGATCGTAATACTCAATACCAAGATCAAGATAAGGTAGGATCAATTTGTTTTTGATGAACTCCCAGATTATTCTGGTCATTTCATCACCATCTAGTTCTACAACAGGATTTTTTACAGTGATTTTGCTCATTTATATGAAATATATCTTATTAATTGAATTTCGGTGTTTTATATACATATTAATCAAAAATTATCAAATAGAAGAATATGTTTAGTAAGATTTTTCCAAAATTACATTCTGAAGGATACAAGTTTATTGTTATTGCGGCCGTAATAACAATCATACTTTATAATTTTAGTAGCTTCTTAGGATTAATTGGTCTTGTGCTGACTATTTGGGTTTATTATTTTTTTAGAGATCCAGAAAGAGTAGTCATTGAAGATGATAATTACCTAGTAAGCCCAGCTGATGGTGAGGTAATTAAAGTTGAGGAAGTTGATGGTCCTAAAGAATTAGGTTTAGAAAATAAAAAGTTTAATAAGATAAGCATATTTATGAATGTCTTTGACTGTCATGTGAATAGAACTCCATGTAAAGGAAAGATTGAAGAAATTTTATATAAACCAGGCAAATTTTTAAATGCTTCATTAGATAAAGCAAGTGAAGACAATGAGAGAAACTATTACAAAATTAAAGACGTTCACGGCAATGATATTGTTGTAGTTCAAATAGCAGGCCTTATTGCAAGAAGAATTGTATGTGAGTCTAATAAAGATCAAAACCTATCCCAAGGTGAGAGAATAGGAATGATAAGATTTGGAAGTAGAGCTGACGTTTATTATGAAAATTATCAGCCATTAGTTAAAATAGGACAGCTAACTATTTCAGGAGAAACACTTTTAGCTAAAAAATAAAATGCAAGAACAAAAAAATAATTTCAAAATTATAGCTGATAGAAAAAATGCAAGAATGTTACTGCCTAACATGCTTACACTTTTTGGAGTTTGTATAGGCTTAACTTCAATCAGATTTGCCTTAGATGGCAAATTTGAATATGCGATAATTGCAATAATATTTGCAGCATTGATAGATGGCCTGGATGGAAGAATAGCAAGATTGATAAAAGGAACTTCTAAAGTTGGTAAAGAACTAGATTCATTAACAGATATGATTAGCTTTGGTGTTGCACCAGCATTTATCATGTACTTTTGGAAATTAAATGAGCTAGGAAAATTTGGTTGGCTGTTATCTTTGGTTTACGTGATTTGTGTTGCGTTAAGACTTGCTAGATTTAATATAAACTCAAATCAAGAACCATCTTGGAGAGATAATTTTTTTGAAGGGGTGCCTTCGCCAGCAGGAGGGATATTAGTTTTAACTCCTTTGATTTATAGTCTAAGTGGCTTAAGTTTTTTTCAAATTAATTATAACGTTATTGTTCCAATTTTTTTTATAACAACTTCTTTTTTATTGATCAGTAAATTTCCATCTTATTCTTTCAAGAAAATTGTAATTCAAAGAAAAGCCACTATTTTTCTATTATTTGGAATTGTTTTGTTTTTTGGTTTATTATTGATTTACACTTTTAATATCATCGCAATTAGTTCATTAATTTATTTAACTTTATTACCAATTAGTTTTTTCCATTATCAAAAACTAAAAAAACAAAATCAAAATGAAAAAATTCAAGATAGTGATGATGATCTTGAAGATGTTCTTTAATGAAAAAAAATGTAATTGTTTCATTAGCAGATGCTAATTATTATCCTTTATTAAACGAGCTTGTTGACTCAATTAAACAATTTAAAGAGAGTGAGAATGTAGCGATTTGTATCTTAGATGCTGGATTAGAAGACAAACAAAAAGAAGCTCTACTTGATAAAGTAGATGCAATTAAACCAGCTGAGTGGGATATTGAAGTCCCAGGTTATAAAGTAAAAGATAAAGAATGGTTAAAAAGTCAAGTGTCTAGAGCTTTTTTACCAAAGTATTTTCCTAACTATGAAAAATATCTATGGATTGATTGTGATGCTTGGGTGAATGATTGGCAATCAGTTGAGTTATATTTTAAAGCCTGTGAAAATGGTAAGCTAGGAATTACACAAACTATAGGACCAGGCTATAGAATTACATCTAAAGTTAATTGGTTATTTGGAAAACTAGCAATAATAAAATCTCAAAATTTTAAACATGCTGTTAAATCAAAAATTGGATACTCAAAAGCTCGTAAACTTGCTTTTGCTCCACATATTAATATAGGAGTTTTTTCACTTGAAGCTAACTCACCAGGTTGGTTATCTTGGCAAAAAAATTTATTTCAGACACTAAAGGCTGGAAATATTTTTGGTTCTGAAGGTCTTGCTATAAATATGTCAGTTTATATTGATGAACTAAAGACTGAATTTTTGCCACTTAACTGCAATTGGATAACAAGTAATTTACTTCCAAAATTTGATGAAGATAAAAATACTTTTGTAGAACCCTTTTTACCAAATTATAAGATAGGTATTATGCATCTTGCAGCAGGTATTTGGAAAGATGGCAAAGACATGAGAATAAACAAAGATATCAAAATTAAGATAGAAAATCTTGAGGGTGAACTTGTAGAAAAAAGTTTAAGATTTAGTAATTAATTGAAAAAAAATAAAATTTCAAAAAATTGGGTAAATAAACAGAGAAGAGATACTTATGTACGTCAATCTAAGGTTGATGGGTATAGAGCTAGATCTGCTTATAAATTAATTGAAATTGATGAAAAATTTAAAATTTTCAAAGGTGGATTAACAGTAATAGATATTGGCGCAGCACCAGGCAGCTGGACTCAGTACGCATCTAAAGTAGTTAGAAATGGTAAAATTATATCAATAGATCTTAAAGAAATGGAACCAATTGATAATACACTTCAAATAAAAGGTGATTTTACTGAAGAACAGACTCAACAAAAGATAAAAGAATTGTTAGCTGATAAATCAGACATAGTAATGTCTGATATGGCAGTAAATACAACTGGTATTAAAAATATAGACTCAATTCAAACAGGGGAATTATGCAAAGAGGCAATGATTTTTTCTCAAGATATCATTTCAAATAATGGCTTCTTTATCTCAAAAATATTCATGGGTGGCTCGTTTAATGAAATTGTTCAGCTAGGTAAAAAGATTTTCAAAGAAGTTAAAGTATTTAAACCAAAATCTAGCCGAAAAGATTCAAAAGAGAGCTTTATAATTTGTAAAAATCTTAGATAGGCTCTTTAAAAAATAAGGGAATCATATATAAATCGTTATGGATCCTATTAAAGAAGCACTTACCTTTGACGACGTTACATTAGCCCCAAAGTACTCTGAAATATTACCGTCTGAAGTTGATACCAGTATTAAATTAACTGAAAATCTTAAATTAAAAATTCCATTACTGTCATCTGCAATGGACACAGTTACTGAAAGCAAAATGGCAATTGCCATAGCTAAAGCTGGAGGCATTGGTGTTATTCATAGAAATCTAGATGTAAAAAAACAAATTACTGAAATTAAAAAAGTAAAACAAAAAAAATTACTAGTTGGTGCAGCAGTTGGTGCTGGCCCAAATGAAGTTAGTCGAGCTAAAGAAATTCTTAAAGAAGGAGTAGATTTAATAGTTGTAGATACTGCTCATGGACATACTAAAAAAGTTTCTGAAATTGTTAAATTGATTAAAAAAATTAAGACTAAAAAAACAGCATTATGTGCAGGAAACATTGCAACACCAGAGGCTGCAAAATACTTATTAAATTTAGGTGTAGATATAATTAAAGTAGGTATTGGCCCAGGATCAATTTGTACAACCAGATTAGTAGCGGGTATAGGTGTTCCACAATTAAGTGCAATTCTTTCTGTTAGGAATGGAATTAAAAATAAGAATGTTAAAATCATTGCTGATGGAGGAATTAAATATTCTGGTGATTTAGCTAAAGCTTTTGCTGCAGGTGCAGATGCAGTTATGATTGGGTCATTGTTTGCAGGCACAGATGAAGCTCCTGGAAAACTAATTAAAAGAAATGGTAAATATTTTAAAAGCTTTAGAGGCATGGGTTCTGTTGGAGCAATGAATAAAGGTTCTGCAGATAGATATTTTCAATCAAAACAAAAAGATATATCAAAATATGTGCCGGAAGGCGTTGAAGGATTTGCAAAATATAAAGGCGATGTTGGAAGTATTATTTTTAAATTAATTGGTGGTTTAAGATCTTCAATGGGTTATCTTGGATCTAAACAAATTAAATATTTAAGAAATAAACCTAAATTTGTAAAAATTACTAAAGCTGGTTTTTATGAAAGTATGGTTCATAATGTAGATATTATAAAAAGTGATACAAAATATTAATGTTTAAATTTTATAAAATATTTTTTTCTTTAATTGTTTTAATTAACTTAACAAATATTAGTTTAGCTAAAGAAGAATTTTTTAATGAAGGTGTAAAATTATTTAAAGCAAAAAAATTCGATGATGCAAAATTTCTATTTGAGAGAAGCATTGTGTTTGAACCTAAACATGCAGACTCTTATTTGTATCTTGCAAAGATATATAAAGAGCAGGAAGATTTAAAAAAAGAAGAAAAGAATTTAGAAACTACATTACTTATTGATCCTGCTAATGAAGAAGCAATATTATTGATGATGGAGATGGGAATTGAAAGAACTAATTATTCTAAAGTAAAAGAGTTATCTGAGAGATTTACAAAGGTTTGTAAAAATTTATGTGATAAAAATGAAAAAATTTTACAGGACTTGAAGAATTTAGAACCAAAAAATGAGTCTTGATTTAAATTTGAACAAAATCTTAATAATTGATTTTGGCTCACAATTTACACAACTAATAGTACGAAGAATAAGAGAACTTGGTGTATATTCAGAATTAGTTAGCCATCAAAAGATAAAAAGTTCTCAGATAAAATCAAACACTAAAGGGATTATTTTGTCTGGAGGACCTTTAAATGTCTATCAATTAAATGATAATTTATTTGATAAAAGAATATTAAAATTAGGAATTCCAATTCTTGGCATATGTTTTGGACATCAAATTTTATCAAAATTTAATGGTGGTAAGGTTAAGCAATCTAAACATCGAGAGTTTGGCTTAGCCAACATTTATAAAAAAAATAATAGTTTATTAATCAAAAATTTTTTTAATAAAAAATCAAAAAAAGTTTGGATGAGTCATGCAGATCAAGTTTATAGATTGCCAAAAACTTTTAGAGTTATCGCCTCAAGTGAAAATTCAAAGTATGCAATTGTAGAAAGTAAAGTAGAGCAGTTTTTTGGAGTTCAATTTCACCCAGAGGTAACTCACTCTGAAAATGGCAAAAAAATATTTAGTAATTTTATTTCTAAAATATGTAAAATTAAAAAAAATTGGTCTCCCAAAGATCAAAGGATCAAATTAATTAAGGAAGTTAGACAACAAGTTGGTCAAAATAAAGTGATCTGTGCTTTATCTGGTGGAGTAGATAGCAGCGTAGTTGCCCAACTTTTAAACAAAGCTATTGGCAAAAAATTATACTGCATATTTGTGAATACAGGTCTTTTGAGAAAAAATGAGGAAATTCAGGTTGTTCAAACATTTAAGAAAAGATTAAAGATTAATTTAATTTATGTAAACGCTGAAAAAGAATTTCTTAGAAAATTAAAAAATGTTTCTGACCCAGAAAAGAAAAGAAAAATTATTGGAAATTTATTTATTAAAATATTTGAAAGATATTCAAAAAAAATTAAGAATGTTAAGTACCTTGCACAAGGAACTCTTTATCCAGATTTAATCGAAAGCAAATCAGTAACAGGCAGTCAAACTTCAAAGATAAAATCTCATCATAATGTTGGTGGGTTGCCTAAAAAAATGAAGTTAGAATTAGTAGAACCTTTGAAGTTTCTTTTTAAAGATGAGGTGAGAAAATTAGGCTTAGAATTAAATTTAAATAAAGAAATTATATCTAGACATCCATTTCCTGGACCTGGATTAGCTATTCGTATGCCAGGTTTAATAACTCCTGAAAAAATAAAAATTCTTAAAGAAGCAGATCATTATTTTATAAGTGCTCTAAAAGAAAAAAATCTCTATGATAAAATTTGGCAAGCTTATGCAGCTTTACTCCCTGTAAAAACAGTTGGCGTTATGGGGGATAATAGAACTTATGAATATTTATGCCTGCTAAGAGCGATCACTTCTGAAGATGGTATGACAGCTGATTACTATGATTTTAAAAAATCATTTATGCAGTACGTATCAAACAAGATTGTGAATAGTATTAGAGGAATAAATAGAGTTGTGTATGATGTTACCTCAAAACCACCTAGCACTATTGAATTAGAATAGTTTTAATTATAAATTTATAAAATGAAATATCTTCATACTATGATTAGAATCAAAGACATAAATGAGTCTTTGAGATTTTTTTGTGATGGACTTGGTTTGAGAGAAAACAAAAGAATTGATAATGAAAAAGGAAGATTTACACTTATATTTTTATCAGCTCCAAATGACGATCAAGCTCAAATTGAATTGACTTATAATTGGGATGGTGATGATCTTGGTGACGGTTCAAGAAATTTTGGACATCTCGCTTATAGAGTAGACAATATTTATGAAACATGTCAGCGATTAATGGATATGGGTTATATTATTAATAGACCGCCTAGAGATGGGCACATGGCTTTTGTAAGATCACCTGATAAAATTTCTATTGAAATTCTCCAAGAAGGTAACTTAGAACCGCAAGAACCTTGGGCCTCTATGCAAAATACTGGTACTTGGTAATTGAGTAAGATAAATTAAAATGAACAAAATAAAAGAAATAAAAAATAAAAAAAATAAAACTAAGTTAATTTGTTTAACTGCTTATTCTAAAAACATTGCTTCAACATTAGATAAGTATTGTGACATCATTTTAGTTGGAGATTCTCTTGGATCAGTTCTTTATAATTTTGAGACCACAAAGAAGGTTTCTTTAGAGATGATGATTAATCACGCTAGGAGCGTGAAAGCAGGAGTAAAAAAATCTTTATTAGTTGTCGATATGCCTTTTAATACTTATCGTGATCCAAAAGATGCTTTGAAAAATGCTAGGCGAATAATAAAACAAACAAAGTGTGATGCTGTAAAACTTGAAGGTGGAAAAAAGATTATCCCTATTATCAAAATATTAATTAAGAACAAAATATCAGTAATGGGTCATTTAGGAATTTTACCTCAAACTGAAAAAAAATTTGTATTCAAAGGAAAAAAATTAAAAGAAAGAAATAAAATTTTAGAGGATGCTCAATTGTTAGAAAAAGCTGGTGTTTTTTCAATTGTATTGGAGTGTACTGAAAAGAAATTATCTAAAGATATAACAAATAACCTAAAAATACCTACAATTGGTATAGGGGCATCGATAAATTGTGACGGCCAAGTATTAGTGACTGATGATCTATTGGGATTAAGTGATGGTAAATTTAAATTTGTAAAAAAATTTGCAAATTTAACTAAGTTAATTGATCAAGCGGTTAGAAAATTTAAATTTGAAGTTCAAAATAAGCGATTTCCAAAAAATAAACACTCTTTTCAAAACTAATTAACTAGACAATTTAGTTAATAATATATTTAAATAATTATACTAATGAAACTATCTAAAATAAAACCTAAGTATCTATTAAATCCAAACCCAAGGATTGGTTTAATAACTCTTGCTAGTGATTTTAGGATCGAAAAAGATTTTAATAATGTGATTAATGGAAAAGATATAGATTTATATTGTAATCGAATTCATTGTTACAATCCTTTAACTAATGAAACTTTGAAAAAAATGGCAGACGATATTACCAATGTCACTAAAGATATATTACCAGATCAGAAACTAGATTGTGTTGCTTATGGTTGCACATCTGGAACTATTGCTGCAGGATATGATTCCATTTTTGAAAAAGTCAATGCCGCCAAACCCAATACTAAAGTAACAACACCAATTACAGCAGCCATCAAAGCTCTAAAAAAATTAAATATTAATAAAATTTCTATTTTCACACCATACACTAATGAAATTAACAATTCTGTTGTTGAGTATTTTAAAAATGAAAATTTTGAAATTAATGAATTATCTTATTTTGATATACCTTCTGATTTAGATATAGGAAAAGTCGATGATAAATATCTATTTGATGTTTTAAGTAAAATTAACTTAAATGATAGCGATGCGTTATTTGTTTCTTGTACAGCTCTACCTGTACTATCTTTAATAAACGACCTTGAAAAGAAACTTGGAAAATTTGTTGTGTCAAGTAATCAAGCTTTAATCTGGGATAGTCTAAATCAAATTAACTCTAATATTAATGTTGTAGGGTATGGAAAATTATTTAATAATTAATTTATGATTTTTTCAAAAAATGAATATCAAGATAGGCTAAAAAAAGTTCAAGCCTCAATGCAAAAAAAAGGAATTGAGTTATTAATTTCTCAAGATCCATCTAACATGAATTATTTAACAGGCTATGATGCTTGGTCTTTTTATTATGCTCAGTGTGTAATTGTACATGTAAATGCAGATGAGCCATTATGTTTTGTAAGAAATCAAGATGCAGGTGGTGCATATATTAAAACTTATTTAAAAGATGAAAATATTATTAAGTATGATGAAAAATATATTCATACTTGGCCATTACATCCATACGATGCATTAGTTGATTTAATTAAAGAGCGAAAGTGGGATAAACTTTCAATAGGTCTTGAAATGGATAGTCATTATTTTACTGCCTATTGTTATGAGAGAATAAAAACAGGATTGCCTAATGCAAAAATTTTAGATTGTGAACGATTAGTTAATTGGGTCAGAGTTGTTAAATCAGATGCTGAGATAGATTTGATGAAAGCTGCATCTAAGATAGTTCAAAATGGAATGAAAAAAGCATTTGAGGTTATTAGCCCAGGGGTCAGACAGTGTGATGCCGTTTCAGAAATTTATTCTTCATTAATTAAAGGTACCCCAGAATTTGGAGGAGATTATGCCTCGATAGTTCCAATGCTGCCAACAGGAAAAGGTACATCAGCATCTCATTTAACATGGACTGATGATAAATTTATTGAGGGAGAAGCTACTATTATTGAGATTTCAGGCTCACATAAAAAATATCATTGCCCTATGGCTCGAACAATTTTACTTGGAAAACCAGATCAATTGAAAATTGATACAATGAAAAAAACGAATGAGGCGCTTCAAGCAGGTATTGATGCGGTAAAAGCAGGTAATACTGCTGATGATGTTGCTCAAGCTTTTTGGAAAATATTAGATAAATTTGGAATTGAGAAAACCTCAAGAACTGGTTATTCAATTGGAATTGGTTACCCACCTGATTGGGGCGAACATACTTTAAATATATCTAAAGGAGATATGACAGAGCTAAAACCTAATGTAACTTTTCATATGATCGCTGTGATGCAGTTTGGTAACTGGGGCGTTGAGGCTTCAGAATCTATTAGAGTGACTGAAAATGGTGCAGAATTGTTCTGTAATCTTTCAAAAGATCTATTTATAAAATAATTCAATTTTACCTGTTGAATTCTTATCTCACAAATGTTTAACATGTACACTTTATGGCAAAAAATCCTGAATTCGTAAAATTTGACAAAGTCGATAAAAGTTATGACGGTAAAGTACTTGTCGTTAAAGATCTTCAGCTAGATATCGAAGAGGGTGAGTTTGTAACAATGTTAGGGCCATCTGGATCTGGTAAGACTACATGCTTGATGATGTTAGCAGGATTTGAAACTCCAACTCATGGTGAAATTTATTTAGATGGAAAAGCGATTTCAAGTATTCCACCACACAAAAGAGGAATTGGAATGGTATTTCAAAATTATGCTTTATTCCCTCATATGACTGTTTATGAAAATTTAGCATTTCCATTAAGAGTTAGAAAAATTCCAAAAGATGAAGCAGATAAAAAAATTGATAAAGCATTATCAATGGTATCACTTCAAGGATTTGCATCTAGAATGCCAGGTCAGTTATCAGGAGGTCAACAACAAAGAGTAGCCGTTGCAAGATCTTTAGTGTTTGATCCTCAGCTAGTTTTAATGGATGAGCCATTAGGTGCATTAGATAAAAATTTAAGAGAGAGCATGCAATATGAAATTAAACATATTCATGAAAGTATTGGTGTAACAGTTGTCTATGTTACTCATGATCAAAGTGAGGCTTTAACAATGTCAAATAGGATTGCAGTTTTCAATGATGGAAAAGTACAACAGCTTTCAAGTCCAGACGAATTATATGAAAAACCAGTTAACTCATTTGTGGCAGAATTTATTGGAGAGAATAATACTTTTGCTGGAGAGGTATCAGAAATTTCTGGAAAAAAATGTAAAGTTAAAGTTTCAAATACAGAAATTTTAGCTAATCCGATTTCAGTAAAATCAAAAGGTGAAAAAACAAGAATTTCTTTAAGACCAGAAAGAGCATTAATAAATCCAAGTAGTGATATGGATAATATTCACAGTGGTAAAATAGAAGAGGTTATTTACCATGGTGATCATACAAGAATAAGAATCAATTTACTTCAAAACAATCAATTTATTTTAAAAGTTCCAAATAGTTCATCCAACTTAGATATAAAACTTGGTAAAGAGATTAAAATTGGCTGGAATAGTGAAGACGCTAGAGCTTTAGATCCAAAATAATCTTATAAATATCCTTTATTACTGTGACCAAATTGGCCTGTTGACTTGAGTGCTGTAAATTGTTTTACTTAAATTTAAACGTTTAAACGGAGGAAAAATGAAAAAACTAAGTAAATTGTTACTAGCTATTTCTTTTGCTGTCTCTATGGCTACTTCGGCATTTGCAGTTACTGTAGTGTCTTGGGGTGGTGCTTACACTGAGTCTCAAAAGTTAGGTTATGGTGACCCAACTGCGAAAGCACTTGGAATTGATATCAACTGGGTAGACTACTCAGGTGGATTATCTGAAATTAAAGCACAAAAAGAAGCTGGCAAAATCACGTGGGATATCATCGACGTTTTTGCTATGGATACTATCAACGGATGTGATGAAGGTTTATTTGTTGAATTCGATTTTGACAAAGACTTCCCACCAGCTCCCGATGGAACTCCTGCAAGTGAAGATTTCTTTACTGCAATGCCAAGTAAATGTGCTGTGGGAAACATCCTATACTCTTGGAACTACGCTTATAACACTGAGAATGTTAAGGGCACTCCAAAGACTATCGGAGATTTCTTCAATACTAAAAAATTCCCTGGAAAAAGAGCTATCTACAAAAGCGCTCTAACAAATTTAGAGATCGCTTTAGCAGCAGATGGTGTAAAACCTGGAAAAGGTGGAGCTAACATTTACGAAATGTTAGAAACAGAAAAAGGTGTTGAAAGAGCAATGAACAAGATCAAAGAATTATGTACAGATCCAAAAGGTGGATGTGTATTTTGGTCAGCAGGTGCTCAACCACCAGAATTACTTGTTTCAGGTGAAGTTGTAATGGCAACTGGTTGGAATGGTAGATTCTTTAATGCAGAAGTAGGTGAAGGTGCTCCTATTAAACAAGTTTGGGATGCTCAAGGTCTTGACTATGAGTATTTCGTACAAGTAAAAGGTGGACCTAACGATGCAAATGGTAATGCTCTAAAAGCTTTAGCAATGATGACTAACACTGAAATGTTAGCTGGATCTGCTAAATACATTGCATATGCTCCTTGGAGAAAATCATCAATCGCGGTGATGGAAAAAGGAGAGCCTTGGTATAAAGATGGTAAGACTAACATGGTACCACAAATGCCAACAGCACCACAAAACACTAAGAACTACTTTTTAGTAGACCCTCTTTACTGGGCTGATAATGGAACAGAGCTTGGTGAAAAATGGGAAGCTATGAAAGCAGGACTATAATTTAAGTTTTGATTAACTTATTTTATATATTATAATTTAAGGGCGGTTGTATAACCGCCCTTTTTATTTATGAGCTCTGAAACACAACAAATTCTTACAACTGATGGAATACCTCTAGAGGTAAGCTTAAAAAAATCTGAGAGAAAAAATAAATTAAAAGCTTTTTTATTAGTTGCTCCACTACTTTTATTTCTAATAATTACTTACGTCTTCCCTATTGGAGATATGCTAGTCAGAAGTGTTGATGATAGACAAGTTACAAATATGCTTCCAAAAACATTTAAAGCTATGGAAACGTGGGATGGTCAAGACCTACCATCAGAAGAAGTTTTTGAGGCATTTTACCTTGATATGAAATTGTTAATTGAGGAAAAGCGAGAAGGTAAACTTTCAACACAAATGAATTACACAAAAAATGGCTTTAAAAGTATTATTAAAAAATTACGTCGGGCTATGCGAAAATTTGAAGAAGGGAATTATAAAGAGCAAATCATGTCAGTTCACAAAAGATGGGCTGATGTTGAATATTGGAGAGCAATTAAAGCAAGATCTAATGCTTATACTGGACAAAAGTATCTCAAAGGTATGGATATGTATACAAATGAGAATGGAGATATTGTTAGTGTCTCAGAGGACAGAAGGATACATAGAGTACTTTGGCTTAGAACTTTAGAGGTAGCTTTTTTTGTTACAATATTTTGTTTTTTAATGGCTTATCCAATCGCACATTTATTAGCAACATTACCAATGAAATATAGTAATTTGCTAATGATCTGTGTTTTACTTCCATTTTGGACATCCTTATTAGTGAGGACCGCTAGCTGGATGATATTACTTCAGCAACAAGGAGTAGTTAACGATTTCTTTGTATGGATTGGACTTGTAACTGACGATAATAGACCTGAGATGATGTACAATAAAATTGGAACTTATGTTGCAATGACACAAATTTTATTACCTTTCATGGTCCTTCCGCTTTACAGTGTGATGAAAACAATATCACCTTCATTAATGAGAGCTGGAAAATCATTGGGTGGAACACCTTTTGTTGCCTTCTGGAAAGTTTATTTTCCATTAACAATTCCAGGTATAGGTGCTGGAAGTTTATTAGTTTTTATTTTAGCAATTGGATATTACATTACCCCTGCCTTAGTAGGTGGAGCATCTGGAACATTGATTAGTAACCAAATCGCTTTTCATATGAAAAGTACACTTGATTGGAGTTTTGCATCTGCAATGGGATTAATGTTGCTTACGGGTGTATTAGCAATTTATTGGCTTTATAACAAATTGGTTGGAATAGATAATATTAAGTTAGGATAATTATGGCATTACCAAAATATACAGAACCTCATTATAGAGTTTGGCATTATGTATATTTGACAATTTGTGCATTAGTATTCTTCTTTTTAATTGCACCGTTATTTGTAATTTTTCCATTATCATTCAACGCAGAGGAATTTTTAAGTTTTTCCGATGGTATGAAAAGTTTAGACCCTGATGCTTTTTCACTTAGATGGTACAAAGACATGATCTATGGAACTAAAAATCCATGGGGTTTAGCCGCTAAAAATAGTTTTATAATCGCAATATTTGCAACTATTGGATCAGTAATACTTGGAACAGTTGCTGCTCTAGGTTTAAGCAGCAGGCATATGCCTTATAAGGGATTGATCATGGCAGTTTTAATTTCTCCAATGATTGTTCCATTAATTATTTCTGGAGTTGCAATATTTTTCTTTATGGCAAAAGCTGGTTTAGCCGCAACTCATACAGGAATTGTTCTAGCGCATATGATTTTAGGAACACCATTTGTAGTGATTACAGTTACAGCAACATTATCTGGGTTCGATCATAGTGTTACAAGGGCAGCTGCAAGTCTTGGAAGTAATCCTGTAAATACGTTTATGAAAATTACTTTACCATTAATTTTACCAGGTGTTATATCGGGAGGATTATTTGCATTCGTTACATCATTTGATGAAGTTGTAGTGGTCTTGTTTTTAGCTGGATTAGAAAATACAACGATACCAATTCAGATGTGGACAGGTTTAAGAGAGCAGTTAAGTCCAACAATTTTAGCTGTTGCTACCTGTTTGATTATTCTTTCAACATTAATTTTAGTTACAGCTGAGCTTTTAAGAAGACGATCTGAAAGACTTAGAGGAATTAATCGATAATAAATCTTTACATAAATGGATATCAAGAAGGTAGTTGTTATAGGATCAGGAACAATGGGAAGTGGAATTGCTGCACACTTATGTAACGCAAATA
Source organism: Candidatus Pelagibacter sp. HIMB1505 (assembly GCF_052047915.1). Lineage (NCBI taxonomy): Bacteria > Pseudomonadati > Pseudomonadota > Alphaproteobacteria > Candidatus Pelagibacterales > Candidatus Pelagibacteraceae > Candidatus Pelagibacter > Candidatus Pelagibacter sp. HIMB1505. Next base: position 586,804 of record NZ_JBNAIR010000001.1, read on the forward strand.
TTCCAGTTACACTTTTAGATTTAACAACAGAAATTTCAACTAATGCAAGAGATAGAATTTTTAAATCAAGACCGCCATTACTTATAGATAAAACTAGAATTAATAATATCAAAGTAGGAAATATCTCAGATGATTTTGATGTTGTTAAACAAGCAGATTGGATTGTAGAAGCCGTTGTAGAAAGAATAGATATCAAACATCAAATTTATGAAAAAATTTTTAAAAGTAGAAAAGATGGAGCGATTGTTTCCTCAAATACATCTTCAATTCCAATTAAAGTATTATCAGAACACTTATCCGAGAATGAAAAAAAAGACTTTTGTATAACACATTTTTTTAATCCTGTTCGATACATGGGTTTGTTAGAAATTGTCAAAAACGAAAACAATGATCTAAATAAAATTAATGATCTTAAAAAATTTTGTGAAGTAGAACTTGGTAAAGGTGCAATTGTTTGCAATGATACACCTGGTTTTTTAGGCAATCGTGTAGGTGTTTATGCAATGCAAATTGCAATGACAGAAGCATTTAAAATGAAACTATCTGTTGAAGAAGCGGATGCTATTTTTGGAAGACCAATGGGTATACCAAAAACAGGTGTTTTTGGTCTTTATGACTTAATTGGAATAGATTTAATGGCTGATGTTTTAAAAAGTTTTATTAAAGAACTTCCTAAAGAGGATAAATTTCAAATAGTTGCCAAAGAAATTCCATTAGTAAAAAAATTAATTGATACTGGCTACACCGGTAGAAAAGGCAAGGGAGGATTTTATAGAATAAATAAATCTGAAGGTAGCAAAGTATTAGAAGCACTTAATCTTGAAACAGGTGAATATTCACCAAGTAAGAAAATAGACATTAAATCAGACAAAGTTGATCTTAAAAACTTAATTTCAAGAGATGATAAATACGGTGAATATGCTTGGTCAGTAATTTCAAAAATTATTAAATATGCATCTTCATTAGTTCCAGAAATTACAAAAGAATTTAATGATATTGATGAGGCAATGAGATTAGGCTTTAACTGGGCAAAAGGTCCATTTGAAATGTTAGAAGAAATAGGTGTTAAAAACTTTTTTGATAAAGCTGATGATTATCAAGGAAATCAATTTTTAGAAAATTTATCTAAAACAAAAAATGAAGATTTTTATGGTGAGCGTCAAAAGTATACTGAGATCGAAACTTTAGGAAAAGTAAAAAGAAAAGCAATTAGCCTTGACGGTAATAGTTCAGCACAGATTTATAGATTTAATGATTACAACATTGTTGAGTTCACCACCAAAGCAAATGCACTTGATTACGATTCAATGGATGCATTAAAGAAAGCAACCGATAAACCATTAATTATAATTAACGAAAGTATGCAATTTTCTGCTGGTGTTAATTTAACTTACACAATGGATTTTGCTGACAAAGGTGATTTTAAATCTATTGAAAAATTTATTAAATATTTTCAAGAAACCTGCAAAACGTTAAAGTATTCAAAATATCCAGTAGTATCTGCCCCATCAGGATTGACTTTAGGGGGAGGTTTTGAAGTTTTAGTTCAAAGTAATTTTGTAGCATCACATACAAACATTGTAATTGGATTAGTTGAAACAATTGTTGGTTTAATTCCTGCAGGTGGGGGATGTAAAGAAATGTTAGCTAGATGGATGAATACAGAGGATGCTCAAAAAAATCCAAATTTTGCTCCACTAAAAGTTTTTGATATCATTGGATATGGAAAAACTGCAACATCACCAGTTGAAGCTGTACCCATGAAATATTTGATGCCAGATGATAAACAAATAATGAATAGAAATAGTTTATTAGAAGTTTCAAAAGAAATTTTAAACAACAATAAAGACTTTAAAGCACCAAGTGAACTTGTTTTTAAACTTCCTGGAGAGAGTGTGAGGGGAGAAATGTATAAAATTTTAGATAAACTTTATAATGATAAAATTATTTTAGACCATGGAATGGAAGTTGCTAAAGAACTTGCGTTTGTATTAAGTGGAGGAGATACGACAATTGATAAGGAAATATCTGAAGATGCCTTTTTTAAATTAGAATTAGATGCTTTTATGAAATTAATTGAAACTAAAAAAACACAAGATAGAATTAAACATACTTTAGCTACTGGTAAACCTTTGGTTAATTAATTAGCATTCTAAAAGTATTGATAAAATCAGGCCTTAATACATAAACAGATTTATCTAAATATTTTATTTTTTTAAGTGCATCTAGTCCGTAAAGAACTTTGCCCAAAGGTGTATACTCCCCTTCATATAAAGGTTCATCATCTAGAATTATAAAAAATTGGCTATCTTCGGTATCAAATTTAGATGTCCTTGAAAATCCAACACTACCTTTTTTATAATCAAATGGATTATCTATTTCAGATTTTATAGTCCCTAGTCCTGATTTTCCTGCACCTATTTTTCCATAATCTAAATTATCTTTTTTACCAAACTCTAAATCTCCTGCTTGAACTAGTTTATCCTTGATCACTCTATGGAATGCAACATTGTCATATGCTTTTGTTCTTATTAGAGTTTTAAATCTTTCAACGGCAATTGGAGAAGTTTCAGGATAAAGTTCAATTATGACGTTACCACAATCAACATTTAAGATTGCAATATTTTGAGGATTTTCAAATTTTAGTTTACTTGGATCATGATTTTTAACAAATAGACATTTATCTTTAATCAAAAAAAAAGATGTAATTGAAAATAATGCTAACAATATAATAAATATAAAAATTACTTTTTCTGATCTTGAAGGTTTTATTTGTTCAATCATATTTTAAAATCTTGATCAATTAGTGCTAGTTTTTCTTTTATAAAATTAATTTTATTTGTAAGAATAGGATCAATTTTTTTTGGAATTATTTTACTTATAATATGCGAATAAACTTCAGCCATATCTTCTGATGCAGTAGATTGTGAATATTCCGAAATAAAACCATTTGTATTAGTATAGGTATCTAGGCCTAATTTATCTGTACAAGTTGAACATTCGGCATAGGAAAAATTTTTATCATTTAACGATGACCATTCATTTTCATTGAATATTTCTTTATAGCTATCATTAATTATGTGGAATACCTCATGATGAAGTACTCTTTTAAAATATTTATTATTAAATTTAATATCAACAATTAATGTTTTCATGACATTGTCAGGAATTCCTGCGGTATTTATTCCTGAGATAGACAAATCTTCACATAAAACTATATATTTTAGATTTATTTTTCTAAGAAATTTTTGATCATACTTATCAAGTTCATTTCTTATAACTTCATATTTTTTTTTTAAGTCTGTATTAGATGAATTGTAACAATTAATATTATTATCTAAGCCAATAGTGAAAGGTTGTTTTGCATATACATACCTTAATTTATTAGGTGTGTTTAAATCATAAATTTCCAAGTTAGGAATTTTTATTAATTCATAAAGTGTATTTGCTTTTACTGGAGAAATTAAAGTAATTAAGATTATAATATGAAACAATTTTTTCATTAATAAGATAATCCAAGATATTCTAATTAATAACAATGTGATACAATTACGTATGAAAAAAGAAAAAAATAAAAATCCAATCCAACCTGTAAGTGGAACAAAAGTCCCTAGATTTGCAGGTCCCTCTACATTTGCAAGACTTCCTGAATTAAGAGATGTTGAAAGCTGTGATGTAGCTATTGTTGGAATTCCTTTTGATGCAGGAACCAGTTATAGACCAGGTGCAAGATTTGGCCCTCAAAGTATTCGTCAAGCATCACGTCATTTAAGAACAAATTATCACCCAAGTTATGATGTTGAACCATTTAAAGTTCAACAAGTTGCAGATGCAGGTGATATTACCTGTAATCCTTTCAATATTGATGAAGCAATTAAACAAGTAGAAGAAGGCGCTTATGAATTATTACAAAAAGTTGGAGGAATTATAAGTTTAGGTGGTGATCATACAATTGCTTTTCCTTTATTAAAAGCAATCAATAGAATTAATAATGGACCTGTTGCATTAGTTCATTTTGATGCTCACCTAGATACTTGGGACACTTATTTTGGTGCCCCATATACTCACGGAACTCCATTTAGAAGAGCTAGAGAAGAAAATTTATTTTTAGATGATGCTTCAATGCATGTTGGAATAAGAGGACCACTATATAGTAGGAATGATATTAAGAATGATGAAAGTTTTGGATTTAAAATAATTCACTGTGATGAATTTCAAACTCAAGGAACAGATAAAATTGCACAAAGAATAAGAGATAGAGTTGGAGATAATCCTTTATATTTATCAATTGATATCGATGTATTAGATCCTGCTTTTGCACCTGGAACTGGTACTCCTGAGATTGCAGGAATGACAACTAGAGAAATGGTAAATGTTATAAGAGGACTATCCGGAATGAATTTGATTTCAGCAGATGTAGTTGAAGTGTCTCCTGTTTATGATCATGCGGAAGTTACATCTCTTGCAGCTGCAACTATTGTTTATGAATTAACAAATTTGTTTGCAAAAAAATAAGGAAGGGTTAGGAATTATTTATGATAGATAGAAAAAATTTTTATATTAATGGACAATGGGTAAATCCTAAGTCTAAAGAAGAAATTAAAGTTGTAAATCCTGCAACAGAACAAAATTGTGCAGTAATTGGACTTGCTAATAAAGATGATATTAATGATGCAGTTGTGGCTGCAAAAAATGCTTATGATACTTGGGCCTTCACTTCAAAAGAGGAAAGAATTCAATTATTAGAAAAACTTTATGACAGTTATAAAAAAAGATGGGCTGATATTGCTGAAGCAATTACTATGGAAATGGGGGCTCCTAAAGATTTTTCAACAAAATTACAGGCCGGTACTGGTGCTGCACACATTAAATCATTTATAAAATATTTAAAAAATTTTGAATTTGAAAAACCATTAGGTGAACATGCTCCTAATCAAAGACTGATTTATGAGCCAAAAGGTGTATGCGCTTTAATCACACCTTGGAATTGGCCAATGAACCAAGTTTGTTTAAAAGTAATGCCAGCACTTGCAGCTGGATGCACTATGGTTTTAAAACCATCAGAGCTTGCTCCGCTTTCTTCAATGATACTTGCAGAATTAATTGATGAAGTAAAATTCCCTGCTGGTGTATTTAATTTAGTAAATGGAGATGGAGCAACTACAGGTGATGCTCTGACTAGCCATCCCGACATTAATATGATTTCATTTACAGGTTCAACAAGAGCTGGTGCTTTAATCTCTCAAAATGCGGCAAAAGATTTTAAAAGAGTAAGTTTAGAACTTGGAGGAAAAGGGGCTAACATCATTTTTAAAGATGCAGACCCTGAGGCAATCGAAAGAGGTGCTTTGAGATGTTTTAGAAATTCAGGACAATCTTGTAATGCCCCAACAAGAATGCTTGTTGAAAAATCTATGTACAATGAAGCTGTTGAAAGATTAAAGAAATATGCTGAAGAATTTAAAGTAGATGATCCCACAAAAGAAGGAGAACATATTGGACCTGTAATTTCAGAAACTCAATATAATAAAATTCAAACTTTAATACAAAAAGGTATTGATGAAGGTGCAAAACTAGTTGCAGGTGGACCAGGAAAACCTGAAGGAATTAACCAAGGTTATTTTGTCAAACCAACAGTTTTTGCAGATGTTAATAATAATATGGAAATTGCAAGAACTGAAATTTTTGGTCCAGTGTTATCAGTCATACCATTTGAAAATGAAGAAGAAGCAATAAAAATTGCAAACGATACTCCATATGGTTTAACAAACTATATTCAAACTCAAGATCCAGAAAAAGTAAAAAGAGTTTCAAGAAGAGTAAGGTCTGGAATGGTAGATGTAAATGGAGCAGGTATAGCAGTTGATGCACCATTTGGTGGATTTAAACATTCAGGAATTGGCCGTGAAGCTGGCCAACATGGGTTGGAAGAGTTTTTAGAAGTTAAAGCTGTTGGTGGCTGGACAAATTAATTTAATAAAGATTTTTCTTTAACCCCATCTAAAAATTTTAGACATTTTTTAATTTCATTTAGCTCAATAAACTCATCTATTTTATGAGCTTGTTCAATTGAACCTGGGCCACAAACTACAGTGCTAATTCCTATTTCTTGAAATAAACCTGCTTCAGTTCCAAAAGAAACAACCTCTCTTGAATTATCGCCAGTAATACTTGTCACAAATTCACAAGCTTCAGACTCGTTTAATTTTTCAAATCCAATCACTTCACCAATAATTTCTTTTCTAATAAAAGAGTTCGGAAAAACTTTTTTCATATTTGGTAAAAGCTCTTCATTAACAAATTTATCCATTTCGCTTGTTACAAAATCGGCATCTGCTTTATTGACAGGTCTTGTTTCCCATTCAACTTTACATTTGTCAGCAATTACATTGTGAGCAATACCACCAGATATTCCACCTATAGAAAGTGTTGAATGCGGAGGATCAAAAATACAATCTTTAGGTGCTCTTTTGATTAACTCTTGTCTAATTTGTAAAAGTTTATTTATATATCGAGATGCATATTCAATTGCGTTAACTCCTTTATGAGGTTTGGAGCTATGACCCGCTAGTCCACCAAAGTGAATTGTATATTCATTCATTCCTTTATGGCCATCAATTATTTTCATATTAGTTGGTTCTCCAATAATACAAATTCCGTCTTTAATATTTCTTTTTTTTAATTCTTTAATTAATAAAGGAGCACCAATACATGCAGTCTCCTCATCAAACGTATAACAAAAATGAATGTCTCTATCTAAATTGCTCTGTTTGAAAATTTCAGCGTAAGCAAGTGTACAAGCTATAAAACCTTTCATGTCACAAGATCCTCTACCATATAATCTATTATCTTTAATTGTTGCAGTGAAAGGATCAGAACTCCAACCTTTGGAAACCGGAACAACATCAGTGTGACCAGATAATATTATTGGTTTTTTTCCATTAGTTTTTTTAGCTTTAAGAGTTCCAAATAAATTTACTCTTTTTTTGTCTTCATCAAAAACTTTAAAAGTTTCTATGTTCAAACTATTAAGAATTTTTTCACAATAATTGATAAGCTCACTATTATCTTGACCAGATATAGTTTGAAATCCAATTAGATCAGATAAAATCTTTATTGATTTTTCGTATAAATTACTTTCTATAGTCATTTTTAATCAACTATATATTATTTTTATGAAACCACAAATTACCTATGATGATTTTGATAAAGTAGACATTAGAGTTGGTACAGTTGTCTCTGTTAAAAAAAATGAAAAAGCAAGAAAACCTTCATTAGTTGTAGAAGTTGATTTTGGTGATGAAATAGGAATTAAACGATCATCAGCTCAAATAACGCATTACTACAATGAAGAAAATCTTAAAGGAAAACAAGTAATAGGTGTTTGTAATTTCCCAGAAAAAAATATTGCTGGTATTGTTTCACAAGTTTTAATTTTAGGATCAATTGATAAAGATGGAAAAGTAATTTTAGTTCATCCTTCTCAAAAATCTGAAAATGGGCTTCCAATAGCCTAAGGATGAGTTCTGATTTACTTCTGTTAATTGGTATCTCTTTTTCATTGGGATATACCCCGGGTCCTAATAATGCAGTAGCATCATATTCAGGCTTCAATTTTGGCTTTAAAAAAACAATTCCACTGATAATGGGTGTTGGATTTGGTTATACAGTATTAGTAATTTTAATTAATTTTGTTTTAATATCTTTGTTCAAAACCTATCCAATTATTCAGGAAATAATTAGAATTCTTGGAACAGTATTTTTGATTTATCTTGCTTATAAGATTGCAACTGCAACTGCATCTAATAGTGATATAAAAAAAAATCCTGTCACTTTTTTTGATACGTTTTTATTTCAATTTATAAATCCAAAAGGTGTCATGGTTGCAACTAGTCTGATTTCAAAATTTGTTGATCAAGATAATTATATTTCAACATCTTTAATGGTAATTATTGTTTGTTGTTTAACAGCCTTTTCATCAATAACTGCTTGGACTTTATTGGGTAAATTTTTAAGAAAATTTGCGACAAATAACAGTTTTATAAAACGATTTAATTATGTTATGTCGGGGCTAATTTTAGTCTGTATAATCGGATTTTATATTTAACATGAAACCAGGAACCAAGAACTCTTTTAACTCTAAAAGTAAAATTAGTATTAGCAACAAAGACTATACATATTATTCAATACCTGAAGCTGAAAAAAATGGCCTTGAAGGAGTGTCAAAACTTCCAAAATCATTAAAAGTTCTATTAGAAAATTTATTAAGATACGAAGACGATTTAACAGTTAATAAAACTCAAATTACAGCTATCAAAGATTGGCTAAAAACGAAAAAGTCAAATACAGAAATTGCCTATAGACCCGCAAGAGTTTTGCTTCAGGATTATACTGGAATTCCAGCTGTTGCAGACTTAGCTGCAATGAGAGAAGCTGTAAAAGAAAAATCAAAAGATCCAAATACTATCAATCCTTTGTCAGCAGTTGATTTAGTTATTGATCACTCAGTACAAGTAGATCAATCTGCTAAAGCAGATAGCTTTGATAAAAATGTTGAAATAGAATTCAAAAGAAATGGTGAAAGATATTCATTTCTAAAATGGGGTCAAAACGCATTTGATAATTTTAGAATTGTTCCACCTGGAACAGGTATTTGTCATCAGGTAAATTTAGAATATTTATCTAAAGTTGTTTGGTCAGAGAAAGTAAAAGATGAACAGTATATTTTTCCAGACACATTAGTTGGAACTGATAGTCATACCACAATGGTTAATGGGTTATCAGTGCTTGGATGGGGTGTTGGAGGTATCGAGGCTGAAGCAGGCATGCTGGGGCAACCTATATCAATGTTGATACCAGAAGTTATTGGTTTTGAGGTTAAAAATAAAATGCCTGAGGGTACAACTGCAACAGATCTTGTTTTAACAGTTGTTAAGATGTTAAGAGATAAAGGTGTGGTTGGTAAATTTGTAGAATTTTTTGGTGAAGGTTTAAAAAATCTTACTTTAGCAGATAGAGCAACAATTGCGAACATGGCGCCAGAGTATGGTGCAACTTGTGGCTTTTTCCCAATTGATGAAGAAACATTAAAGTATCTTAAATTTTCAGGAAGAGATGATGAAACAGTAAAAATTGTTGAAGAATATGCAAAAGCTCAAGGCCTATGGGCAAGTTCTGAAATTGAGTTTACTGATACTTTAACTTTGGATATGTCTACTATTGTTCCAACTATCTCAGGACCAAAAAGACCTCAAGATAAAGTTTTATTATCAGAGGCATCTCAAAGTTTTGATAAAAGTTTTAAAGAAGTTGCTGCAAGAGATGAATTCAAATCATCAAAAGTTTCTAATACAGATTATGAAATAAAAGATGGTAGTATTTTAATTGCTGCAATTACTTCATGTACAAATACTTCAAATCCAAATGTTTTAATTGGAGCTGGTTTATTGGCTAAAAAAGCAATCGAACTTGGTCTTGAAACAAAGCCATGGGTAAAAACATCATTAGCACCAGGCTCTCAAGTGGTAACAGATTATTTAGAAAAAGCAGGTTTAAACACTTATTTAGACAAATTAGGTTTTAACCTTGTTGGATATGGATGTACGACTTGCATAGGAAACTCAGGTCCTCTAGCAGATAATATAGTTGAAGCAATTCAGAAAGAGAATTTATATGGAGTATCTGTTTTATCAGGGAATAGAAATTTTGAGGGAAGAATATCTCCACATATTAAAGCTAATTATCTAGCTTCACCACCGTTGGTAGTTGCTTATTCATTAGCAGGACATATGTCTTTTGATTTATACAAAGATTCTTTTGGGAAAGATAAAAATGGGAACGACGTATATTTAAAAGATATTTGGCCATCAAATCAAGAAATTGAAGAAACATTAAAAACTTCATTAAATGCTGACATGTTTATAAAGAGATATTCCAATGTTTCACAAGGTCCTAAACAATGGCAAGAAATTAAAACAGAAAAAAGTAGTATTTATAATTGGGATGAAAATTCAACTTATGTAAAGAAACCTCCATTCTTTGAAAACTTGTCAGATCAACCAGAAGGATTCAAACCTATCAAAGAAGCAAGACCATTATTAATTTTAGGTGATATGGTTACAACTGATCATATTTCACCAGCTGGTAATATACAAAAAGAAAGTCCAACTGGAGAATATTTTATGAAACATCAGATCTTACCAAAAGATTATAATTCTTATGGTTCAAGGAGAGGGAACCATGAAGTTATGATGAGAGGAACTTTTGCAAATATTAGAATTAGAAATGAAATGGCACCTGGAACTGAAGGTGGTTTTACAAAATTGTATCCAGAGGAAAAAGTGATGCCAGTTTACGATGCAGTCGTTGAATATAAAAAAAGAGGAACCGATCTTGTTGTAATAGGTGGAAAAGAGTATGGAACTGGCTCATCACGAGACTGGGCAGCAAAAGGCACAAAATTATTAGGTGTTAAAGCTGTGATAGCAGAAAGCTTTGAGAGAATACATAGATCTAATTTAATTGGGATGGGAATATTGCCATTACAATTCAAAGATAATTTAAATAGATCTAATCTTGAACTAAAAGGTTCAGAATTGATCAGTGTTGTTGATATTGAAAAAGGTATTAATCCTTCAGATATTGTAAAACTGGAAATAAAATATATTTCAGGTGAAATAAAAATTATAGATACTCTTTGCAGAATAGATACCAAAAATGAACTTGAGTATTATAAAAATGGTGGAATTCTTCAGTATGTTCTTCGGAATATGATCTAATTATGGACGAAGAAACAGCAATTATCAACAGCAATACAAGAAATGAAAAAATTAGAAACTTTTTTGTTAACAATAAAAAGACACTTCTAACATTTATAGTAATTATTATAGCAATTTTATTCGGATATTTTGCTTTTGAAGAATATAAAGAAAATAAAAAATTAGAAATTTCTGATCAATATAATTCTGCTGTAACTAAGTTTTCAGAGGAGAATAAAGAAAGAACTGAAAATGTACTAGTTGATTTAGTTTATAAGAACGATCCTACTTACTCTCCATTGTCGCTTTACTTCATAATCGATAATAAACTAATAACTGACAAGTCAAAAATTAATGATTTATTTGACAATATAATTGATGAAGTTTCATTGGACAAAGAAATCAAAAATTTAATTATCTATAAAAAAGCACTTTATAATGCAGATTCTATTGAAGAAAATGAACTTTTAGACATATTAAAACCAATAACTAACTCTAACAGTATTTGGAAGGCTCAAGCATTGTATTTATTAGCAGAGTATTTTTATTCTAAAGAAGAAAAACAAAAATCAAAAGAATTCTTTAATCAATTAATTTTATTGGAAAACGCTAACCAAGATTTAAAAACTGAGGCACAAAAAAGATTAAATAGAGATTTAAGTGAATAAGATCTTAATTTTTTTAATATGTATTTTTTTTACTGCAAGTTGTTCATTTAATAAAAATTCAAAATTTTGGACAGCTTCTCAAAATATTCCAGAAGAAAATAATCCCAATTACCAAGAAATTTTTGTTGAAGAAGAGGCACTAAATAAAGAGCTTAATGCAAATGTTCCAATAAATTTAGGTAATTTTTTTAATAAAGATCCTAAGGTTAGAGATTATTTTAATAATGATGGAAGATTAAATTTTGATGGTGTGCTTAAAAAATCTTCAAGATATAAATTTTCAAAAATAAAAAATTTTTATCAATTTGAACCAAAGATATCATTTAATAATAAAGATTTGATTTTTTTTGATAACAAAGGTTCTATATTAAAATTTGACGATAAATCAAAATTAATTTGGAAAAAAAATTATTACTCAAAATCAGAAAAAAAATTAAAACCGATACTGCAATTTGCAAATGATGGCAAAACTTTAGTAGTTGCAGATAATATTGCTAAATACTTTGCATTAGATATTAATACAGGTGAACTGCTTTGGTCTAAAAATAATCTAGCACCATTTAATTCTCAAATTAAAATTTTCAAAGATAAATTTTTTATTATTGATTTTTCTAATACACTTAGATGTTTTTCTTTAAGAAATGGAGAAGAATTGTGGAATATCAGAACAGAAAATTCATTAATTCGATCACAAAAAAAACTCTCAATGGTTATTGTGAATGATTTAATATATTTTAAAAATTCTATTGGCGATATTAGTGCTGTAGATATTAATGAGGGTGAATTACTATGGCAATTGCCAACTCAAAGTAGTTTAATATACGAGGCTGCTTTTTCTTTGGAAACTTCTGATTTAATTACAGATGGAAATACATTGTTTTTTTCAAATAATAAAAATCAATTTTTTTCAATTGATCTTGGAACTGGAAGCTTTAATTGGGAAAATCAGGTTAATTCAAGTTTAAGACCTAGTTTAGTTGGAAACTATATTTTTACAGTTTCATTAGAGGGGTATTTAATTGTGATTGAAAAAAATAGTGGAAATATTATCAGAGTTACAGATGTTTTTAATAATTTCAAAAAAAAGAAAAGAGATAAAATTAAGCCAGTAGGATTTATAATTGGAACTAACAATATTTATTTATCGACAGATAATGGTAGGCTGATGGTAATTGATATTAAGTCAGGTAGAACAAAATCTATTTTAAAAATAGATAACGATAAAATATCAAGACCTCACGTAATAGATAAAGATTTATATGTTGTTAAAGAGAATGCTATTATTAGATTAAATTAATGTTTCTTAAATTGCTGGAAAAATTAGGTCGAAAAAAAATTGTTTTAGATCGAGGTCCTTCACATCCAAGATTTGATTTAGCTAAACCTTGGATGAACAGGTATTATCTAATTTTTAGGTATAGACCAAAGTGGTTTCCATTTAATATTTTAATTCATGAAATGCTAGCAGATGATCATGGAGAAGGAGTTCATAATCATTTATGTCCATATATCACTATAATATTAAGAGATGGTTATTGGGAAACCACTAAGAATGGAAAATTTTGGAGAAAACCTGGTTATATTGGCTTCAGATCTGCAAACGCTTATCACAGAGTAGATTTAAAAAAAGGCACAAAACCAATGACTATATTTATTTCGGGACCTTTTGGATTAAGAAAAGGACCTCGTTCTGAGTATGGAATTAACTTTATGGATAAATGAAATTAGAAAAAAAGTTTATTGAATTTTGTAGTAATAAAAAACTAGAAATTAACCCAAATCAAATAGAAATCATAAATACACTTGAAAAATTTCAGAATGGTAATTTCGATCGATCATTCTTAAATAGTTTTTTTAATAAAAAATCAAAATTAGGCTTTTACTTACATGGTGATGTTGGTGTTGGTAAAACAATGATCTTAGATTTTTTCTTTAAACAATTGGAAATAAAAAAAATTAAAGTTCATTTTAATGAATTCATGATTAGCTTTCATGATTTCATGTTTGATAATGATAAAAAAGATAAAGCCTTAGATATATTTGTAAAAAAATTAAGAAATAAGGCAAAACTACTTTTTTTTGATGAATTTCAGGTCACGAATATTGTAGATGCAATGATACTAGGAAGATTATTCGAAAAAATATTCGAAAAAAAAATATGTGTTTTATTTTCATCAAATATAAAGATTAATGATCTTTATAAAGATGGTTTACAAAGAGATCAATTTTTACCATTTCTTAAAATTTTAAAAGAAAATTCGATTGAAAAGGAATTATCAATTAATGAGGATTATAGAATTAATAAAAAAGATATCCTAAACAGATTTTTATCTCCAATAAATGAAACAACAAATTTTAAACTTAATAAATTTTTTAGGGAGTTAACTAAAAATAAAAAAAATAATCCTAAAAATTTAAATATAAAAGGCAGAGAATTATTAATTGAAAATTTTTATGAAGGTATTGCTAAATTTAGATTTAATGAATTATGTGATAGAAATTTAGGTGCAGAAGACTATCTTCAGATATCAAATTGTTGCAATTTTATTTTGATTGAAGGATTGCCAGATTTCAATGAAGATAACTCTAATCAACAGCAAAGATTTATTACATTAATCGATATAGTTTATGAAAAAAAAATTCCAATTTTGATCTCATCAGCAAATTCATTAAATGATTTAAATTCATCAGGGAGTCTTGCAAAAATATTTAAAAGAACTATCAGCAGGCTGCATGAACTTACATCAATAAAAATTCAGACTACATGAAACAAGAATTTTACAATCTAGAAATACAAACCAAAGGACAAAGACTTTATGAATTTACTAATAATACATTAAACTGGATTAAGAAAAACAACTTTCAAAATGGAATTATCAATCTAAGTATTCAGCATACCAGTGCTTCATTAATAATCCAGGAAAATGCTGACCCTGATGTTCAAAGAGATTTAATTTCACATTTTGATAAATTAGTACCGATGAATAACTCATTGTATAGCCATACAGCAGAGGGCAAAGATGATATGCCTGCTCATATAAAATCAGCTCTCACAAATAATCAAATTTCCTTAAGCATAAAAAATAAGGAATTATTGCTGGGCACTTGGCAGGGAATATTTTTATTTGAACACAGAATTGAACCTCATAAAAGAATAATAATTCATCATTTTATTGGCAGTTGATTTATTTATTTTTTAGGGATTGAAAAGCTTCCAATGCAGATGCTCTTGCCTTTTCATGAATTACAATTGGTTTTGGATAATTTTTACCAATTATAGTGTTTATAGCTTCTTGATATTTTATCTCCATCTCCCATGGTTTATGAATATATTTTGCTGGGACTTTATTAAGTTCTGGTATCCATTTTTTTACATAAATTCCTTCTTTATCAAATTTTTCACCCTGAAGGATAGGATTGAATATTCTAAAATAAGGTGCAGCATCAGCACCACAGCCTGCAACCCATTGCCATTGAGCTACATTATTTGCTTCATTAAAATCTAATAAACAATTTCTAAAATGTTTTTCACCTTCAACCCAATTTATTCTTAAATGTTTTACCAAAAAGGATCCAACAACCATTCTAATTCTATTGTGCATCCAACCAGTTTCATAGAGTTCACGCATACCAGCATCTACAATAGGATAACCTGTCATTCCATCTTTCCAGGCTTTTAAATGTTTTTCATTTTTAACCCATGGAAATTTATCAAATTCTTTTCTTAAATTACCTTTTAACATTTCAGGAAAATAATTGATTAAGCTGTGTGAAAACTCTCTCCAACCCAGTTCGTTAATATATTTTTGTATGTTGATATTTTTAGGTTTTACTAAAGAACAATCTTTATAAATTTTTTCAACATGGATTTGTCCATGTTTAATATATGGTGAAAGTTTTGATGTTCCTTCAATAGAAGGAATATCTCTATTCACTCCATATTTATTAATTTTGTTTTTGATTAAATCACTTAAAAGATTCTGTGCATTTTTTTCAGATACATTCCAATAATTTTCAAATTTTTTATACCATTTTTTTTTAGGTAAAATTTCTTCAGGCAATCTATTGTTTTTAAAGTATTCAAAACTTTTTTCTCTTTTTAAAACTTTTGACAATTTAGAAGGTATTGCGTTGATATAAATTTGCTCTGCGACTCTCCAAAAAGGAGTAAAAACTTTAAAAGGTGTTTCATCTTTTTTAGTTACATTTTGAAATTCATTTAATATATTTCCTTTAAAATATTTGAATTTTATATTTTTTTTTAAAAAAATATTATCTCTGATTTTTTTTCCTAAATTTATAACATCTGGCTCATAAACTTTATTCCAATAAATTGTTAGATTATCTTTTGAGTTAATTTTTGATAATATATCCATCTCCTCACCAATTTGAATTTCAAGGTTTATATTCAATTTTGATAATTCAACTTTAAAATTTTCCAAAGATTTTGATAGCCACCATTGTTGAGCTTCTCTTTTTTTTATAAATATTTTTGGATTAAATATGTATAAGGCTGAAACCAAATTATGCTGATGGCTTGCATAAGCTAAAGCAGGATTATTATTAATCCTAAAATCTTCTCTAATCCAAACAATGGCTTTATTGCTCATTTTTTATAATTTCTTGTCCTTCCTTTAAAAGTTTGTTGTACATTTTAAAGTCAGTCAGACCCTCACAACCTATTAGTAGAACATTTGATTGAGAATTAAGCTTAAGTTTTTCACAAATATTTTTGTCTTTAATCGCCGATATTAAGGAAATAACTCCAGGCACTCCACATTCACCAGCAATAATTTCATCATTTGAAAATTCTTTTTGTTTTAAAAGTGCAACAGTTGTTGCGACAGCTTCATCTGAAATTGATATTGAATAATTTGTTGAATGTTTAAGTATTTCCCAAGCTAAACTAGATACATCACCACATGACATTCCACCCATAATAGACTCTTTTTGTATATTTATTGAAGTGGGCTTTTTATTTTTAATACTTTGTAATACACATTCAGCATCTTTTGGCTCAACAGTAATAAAGCATGGCAAATTATTTGAATATTTTGCAAAACCTGCAATTGCTGCAGCAGCCATTCCACCTACACCAGCTTGTAAAAATACATGTGAAATTTTTTCATTTTTGATCTTATCAAAAATTTCTTTAATCATTATTGTATAACCAGCCATAATATATCTTGGTACAGTTTTGTATCCTTCCCAAGAAACATCCTGAACAATTTCCCATTGATTTTTTTTGGATTGATTTATGCACTCTTTCAAAGAAGCATCATAATTGCCTTTAACCCTAATTACATCAGCTCCCAAATTCCTCATTGCTTCTGCTCTGTCTTCACTTACAAACTCACTGATAAATATCTTGCATTTAATACCTAATCTTTGAGCACCCCACGCAACAGATCTTCCATGATTTCCAGCTGTAGCTGTAGATACAGTTTTTGCTTTTGTTTCTTTGACAATTTTGTTAACTGCAAATGCGCCACCTAAAGCTTTGAATGATTTTAAATCAAATCTAAATCCTTCATCTTTATAATAAATCTTATTTATATTTAAATATGAACTGAGTTTATCTAATTCAATTAAAGGTGTTGGTTTATATGTTTCCCAATTTTCAATTGTTGTGACTGCTTCAGTAATAAGCTTTTCATCTAAATTTTGAAAAATGTTGTCTATATCTAAAACATGTTTTTCATTGTAAACAAAGTTTGAAACTGAATAAATTTTATTTTCTAAAATCTTATGCATTAATTGAAAACTAACTATAATTTATATGGATTTATTTATACATTCTATAAACAAAAATGATACTTTTTACTTGTAAAATTAATCAGTATGCTAATATAAATTTAAACTCAACTATTAGTTTGTAATGATTGAAAAAGAAATAAAAAATAAAAAAACATTACTTCAGTTTTGGGAAGAGCAAATGAAACATTCTTCAACTTCAAGCAATTATTTTTTTAGAAAATCACCATCTCATTATCATATGATGTTAGTTGTTATGTCATCATATAAGTTGAATGAAAAATTATCAGTAGAAGGTTTAAAAACAAGATTATTTAAAACTTCTCGACCAAAATCTGCAATTATGATTAACGAAGCCTGTGAGAAAGGTTTTTTTAAACTGATAAAAAACTCACCAGATCAAAGAATTAAAAATATTGTGCCTTCAGAATCGTTTTTAAAAGAATTTGAGAATTATTTAGATACTCTTAAAAATATTGAATATTAAACAACGTATCTAGTTTTTATATATAATTAATATTAATATTAATAATAATATCTTTATGAAATTAGGTATTAATAATTACTTTTAAAATGTCTTTACCCAAAAAAGCAAAAGTTGTTATTATCGGTGGTGGTATTCACGGATTAAGTACTGCTTGGAAATTATCTGAAACTTATAAAAATGCTGGTGATGTAATTCTTCTAGAAAAAAAAGACACAGCTGCTGGCGCTAGTGGAATTGCTTGTGGTGTTGTCAGAAATAATTATTTCCAGCCAGCAATGAGAGAGCTAATGGCTCATTCAGTTGAAGTTTGGGAAAGTGATCCAAAATCTTTTAAATATAATGCTGTTGGGTACATGCAAATTTCATCTGAAATTATGCATGAAGATGTTGCCAGCATTTTTGAGCAGCAGAAATCTATTGGTTATGAGTCTGTTTTTATTGAAGGTGAAAAAGATTGCATGAAATATATGAAAAATATTTTCGATGATTGGCAAGCAAAAAGAATTACTTCAGTTCTTCATGAAAAAAAGGGTGGTTATGCTTTTAATAAAGATTCAATTAAGGCCTTAGAAAAAAAGGCAAGCGCTGGAGGAGTGACTATTCTTAAAGGAATTGCTGTAAATGGTTTTAATAAAGAAAATAACGGTACAGTTAGAAGTGTAATTACAAATGAGGGAACAATTGAATGTGAGCAAGTAGTAATTGGTGCAGGACCATGGGTTAGAGACTTTTGGAACATGTTAGAATTACCTAAAAAAATAGAAATTAAAGGTAAAGATGAAAAATTACATCAAACTGAAATGTGGAAATATTGGTTTTTACAAGAAGGAGTTTTGGGAGTTAAATCAGATTATTTAAGAACTAATGAAAATAAACAACCTCCTGTAATTCATGTCGATACAGATGCACCACTTTATTCAGACAAGAATAAAAAACTTTTGACTGATAAATTATGGGGCATTTATTATAAACCTGACATTGAAGGTTTAGGTGTTCAAGGTGGAACATCACCATATATAGTAGATAAACATTTTGATGAAGTTGACGTGGATCCATATGGTTTAGAGTCTGATGAATATCAAACAACAGATGCATTTTCAGATATGTGGACTTCAGCTTTATCACATTGCCAAAAAAGATTTGAAGGCAATTCCTCTTTATATAGAAAAGGTCCATCAGGAGGATTGGGATGTATGACGCCAGACAGCTTCCCTATTTTTGATAGATTTTTTGATAATGTATATTTAATTGCTGATGCAAATCATGGGTATAAGATGATTGGTGTGGGCCATCTAGTTGCAAATGAAATACTTGGCAAAGAAAGTAATTTATTAAAACCATTTAGATTTGATCGCTACAAAAAAGGAAATCTTCACCCAACATCAAATAGTCC
Organism: Candidatus Pelagibacter sp. HIMB1505; assembly: GCF_052047915.1. Classification (NCBI taxonomy): domain Bacteria; kingdom Pseudomonadati; phylum Pseudomonadota; class Alphaproteobacteria; order Candidatus Pelagibacterales; family Candidatus Pelagibacteraceae; genus Candidatus Pelagibacter; species Candidatus Pelagibacter sp. HIMB1505. The sequence goes on from NZ_JBNAIR010000001.1 coordinate 605,863, forward strand.
ATTTCCATGGAGTTAAATTTTATATATTTATAACTAAAAACCTTTTCTTAGATCGACCAAATTGAATGTTGATAAATTTGTTAAATTTATTTTCAATTTGTAAATATTTTAGTTAGAATTACTTGATGCCAAAACACAAGTTTATTATTTCAATTGATCAAGGCACTACATCCAGTAGAGCAATTCTTTTTGACCTTAAAGGTAGACCAAAATTTATATCTCAAATGGAGTTTAAACAATATTTTCCAAAAGATGGTTGGGTAGAGCATGATCCAGAGGAGATTTGGTCTTCAACTAAAAAAGTTCTTAAAGATGTTATTGCAAAAAGCAAAAAACTTAATGGAAAAGTTTTGACGATTGGAATTACCAATCAAAGAGAAACAACTATCCTTTGGGACAAACATACTGGCAAAGCAGTTTATAATGCTATTGTTTGGCAAGATAGAAGATCTTCAGAATACTGCAAAAAATTAATCAAACAAAAAAAAGAAACTATTATTTATAATAAAACTGGTTTGTTGATAGATGCTTATTTTTCAGCAACAAAAATAAAATGGATAATTGATAATGTGCCAAAAGCTAGAGATTTAATAAAAAAGAAAAGATTATTATTTGGAACGGTAGATAGTTTTCTTTTATGGAGATTAACTAACGGTGCAGATCATGCTACCGATGCCACAAATGCAAGTAGAACAATGTTATTCAATATTTCTACAAATGAGTGGGATGATCAAATATTGAAAATTTTAAAAATACCTAGAGAAATATTACCCGTAGTTAAAGATTGTTCAGCTGATTTTGGTCATACAGATCCCAGTCTTACTGGTGTATCTTATCCAATTACAGGAATAGTAGGGGATCAACAATCCGCAAGTATTGGGCAATGTTGTTTTGAAACTGGATCACTTAAGAGCACTTATGGAACTGGTGCTTTTGTTCTTTTAAATACGGGAAGAAAAAAAGTTTACTCTAAGAATAGATTGCTAACTACAATCGGTTATAGAATTAAAGGCCAGACTACATATGCATTAGAAGGATCTATTTTTATAGCTGGTGCAGGAGTGCAATGGTTAAGAGATAAAATAAAATTTATCAAAAAAGCATCAGATACAGAAAAAATTATTAAATCACTGAAATCAAATAATGGAATTTATTTAGTCCCAGCTTTCACAGGATTAGGAGCACCTTATTGGGCAGTAAATGCGCGAGGAATACTTTCTGGTCTAACAAGAAATACTGGGCCAAAGGAAATTGTAAGAGCTACTGTGGAGTCGGTTGCTTATCAAACACATGATTTATTTGAAGCTATGAAAAATGATGGATTAAAACCAAAGATAATAAAAGTAGATGGTGGGATGGTAAAAAATAATTGGTTTTCACAATTTTTATCTGATGTCGTTGATATTAAAGTATTGAGACCAAAAGTGGATGAAACTACTGCTTTAGGTGCGGCATTTATGGCAGGACTACAAATTGGAGTTTATAAATCTCTTGAAGATATATCTAATAATTGGAAGGTCGATAGAAGTTTTATTCCGAAAATGAAATCAAATGAAAGAAAAAAACTTATTAATGGTTGGGATAAAGCAATTAAAAAAACATTATCATAGATATTCAATTTTTAATTGAAATTAATAAGTGCGAATTTTTTTTTGACTTCCATACTTTGATTTAGTTTACTTTAATTATCTAAATAAAATAACATAACGGGAGAAATAATGATTAAGACATTAAAAACTGTTCTTGCTGTTGCTGTTACATTTTCAATCGTAACTATTTCTGGTGCATCTGCAAATGCAATCAAGAAATGGTCTGATGGTGAGTTTAGTCTTTCAGCTTTATCTGCTAAAGAAAGAGAGAAAGAGCTAAAGTGGTTTCAAGATGCTGCAAAGCCATTCAAAGGAATGACTTTAAAAGTAGTATCTGAGGGGATACCAACTCACGTGTATGAGTCTAAGACTCTTACAAAAGCGTTTGAAGAAATAACAGGCATCAAAGTACAACACCAAATCATCGGAGAAGGTGATGTAGTAATGGCCGTTCAAACACAAATGCAAACTAACGTAAGTATTTACGATGCATATGTTAATGACTCAGACTTAATTGGTACGCACGCTCGTATGCAACAAGCTGTAAATTTAACGGAGTGGATGAAAGGTGAAGGTAAAGCTGTTACTAATCCATATTTGGATTTAGATGACTTCATAGGACTTCAATTTACTACAGGTCCTGATGGAAACCTTTATCAACTACCAGACCAACAATTTGCTAACCTTTATTGGTTCAGAAAAGATTGGTTTGATAGACCTGAAATTAAAAAACAATTTAAAGCAAAATATGGTTATGAATTAGGTGTACCAGTAAACTGGTCTGCTTATGAAGACATCGCTAAGTTCTTTTCAGAAGATGTTAAGACGATAGATGGTGTTAATATTTATGGTCATATGGACTACGGTAAAAGAGCTCCTGACTTAGGTTGGAGAATGACTGATGCATGGTTATCAATGGCTGGTGCAGGAAGTAAAGGTCTACCTAATGGAGTGCCTGTAGATGAGTGGGGAATTAGAATGGAGCCAGGTTCTTGTAACCCAGTTGGTGCTAACGTATCAAGAGGTGGGGCTACTAATGGTCCTGCTGCAGTATATGCAATTAGAAAATGGGATGAATGGTTAAGAGCTTATGCGCCTCCAGGTGCAGCAGCTATGGACTTTTATCAGTCTTTACCATCTCTTTCTTCAGGAAATGTTGCTCAGCAAATTTTCTGGTACACAGCTTTCACAGCATCTTTAGTAGGAAAAGATCCTAACAATAAAGTAGTTGATGAAAACGGTATGCCTTTATGGAGAATGGGCCCATCACCTAAAGGACCTTATTGGGAAGAAGGTATGAAGCTTGGATATCAAGACGTTGGATCATGGACTTTATTTAAGTCTACTGATGTTGAGAGAAGAAAAGCTGCATGGTTATACGCTCAATTTGCAGTTTCAAAAACTGTATCTCTTAAAAAAGCTGATGTTGGTTTAACTTTCGTTAGAAAAAGTACTGTTAACCATGATCACTTCACTAAAAGAGCGCCTGAGCTAGGTGGACTTGTTGAGTTCTATAGATCAGACAACAGAAATGTGTGGTCTCCAACAGGTATCAATGTTCCAGACTATCCGAAGCTAGCACAATTATGGTGGCAGCACATTGGAGAAGTTAACTCTGGTACATTTACACCACAAGAAACTATGGATCGTCTTGCAGATGAGATGGACTTAGTTATGTCTCGTATGGAAGCTGCTGATAAAGCTAGTAACGCATACGGTGGATGTGGGCCAAGACTTAACAAACCAAGAGAAGCTTCTTATTGGTTAAATCAGCCTGGTTCGCCAAAAGCTAAAGTTAATGAGAAACCTCAAGGTAAAACCATAGCATATAAAGACGCTTGGAAATAATCTTGGGTTAATCTAAATTTAAAAAGGGGCATTTATTGCCCCTTTTTTTTAAAACAAATTACAAAAATATATGAGCCTAGAATTAAAGAATGTTGAAAAAAAAGTAGGAATAGAAACTCATATATATTCAACTAATTTAAAATTAGAAAAAAACACTATTAATGTTCTGTTGGGTTCTACACTGTCGGGCAAAACAACTCTTATGCAAATTATGGCTGGTCTTGACAAGCCTACATCAGGTGAAATTTGGTTTAATGATGAAAATGTTACTGGCAAAGAAGTTCAAAAAAGGAATTGCTCTATGGTTTACCAACAATTTATTAATTATCCTAATTTTACAGTTTTTGAAAATATCGCTTCTCCATTAAAAATTATTGGAGTGAAACCTGATGAAATTAAACAAAGAGTAGGGAAAGTTGCTGAACTTTTAAAATTATCAGCTATGCTAAATAAAAAACCTGATGAATTATCTGGAGGACAACAACAAAGGACCGCTTTAGCGAGAGCATTAGTAAAAGACTCAGATTTAATATTGCTAGATGAACCATTAGCTAATTTAGATTTTAAACTTCGTGAAGAATTAAGAGAGGAATTGCCTAAACTTTTTGAAGATCGAGATTGTGTTGTTGTATATGCAACAACAGAACCTTTAGATGCATTAATGATAGGCGGAAACACAGCAACTTTATTAGAAGGAAATGTTATTCAATATGGAAAAACTTTAGATGTTTACAAGAAACCTGAAAATTTAACTTCAGCTAAAGTATTTAGCGACCCCCCAATAAATGTTGCAGAAGTGAGCAAAAGTGGAGAAATTTTCAAGTTAAAAGACAATAACGTTCAATGGAAATCAAATATAAAGATCAAAGATGGGGATTATAAAATAGGTATCAGACCTCATAATATTACAACAAATAAAGAGGGAAATAATTCAGTTGAAATTGATGGAAAAGTTTTGATTTCAGAAATAAGTGGTTCTGAAAGTTTAATTCATTTCACCACCGGTAAACTTAATTGGGTTTCTTTATCAAACGGCATACAGCAAAAAAATATTGGTGAGAATACAAAGTTATTTATGAATGTGAATGAATTTTTATATTTTGACTCTAATAATAGATTGGTAACCAATGGCTAAAATTACTTTAAAAGATTTAAGTCATAGCTATTTAAAACAACCCAATGATGACTCAGACTGGGCATTAAAAGGGGTTAATATTGATTGGAAAGATGGTGGTGCTTATGCCTTATTAGGTCCCTCTGGTTGCGGAAAGACAACTTTATTAAATATTATTTCAGGTTTGTTAAAACCAACTAAAGGTGAAATTTTATTTGATAATAAAGATGTAACATCTTTAAACCCAGTTGAAAGGGATATTGCTCAAATTTTTCAGTTTCCAGTAATATACGATACAATGACTGTGTATGACAATTTAGCTTTTCCACTTAAAAATAGAGGTCTTTCTAAAACTGAAATTGATACAAAAGTAAAAGAAATTGCAGAGATGTTAGAGCTTACATCAACTCTGAACAATAAAGCTGCTGGATTAACTGCAGATGGAAAGCAAAAAATTTCTTTAGGAAGAGGATTAGTAAGATCAGACGTAAATGTAATTATGTTTGATGAGCCTTTAACTGTTATTGATCCTCATTTGAAATGGGTATTAAGATCAAAATTAAAAGAGTTACACCAAAAAATTAATCGGACTATGATCTACGTTACTCACGATCAAATTGAAGCATTAACTTTTGCAGATCAAGTTGTGGTAATGCATGAGGGGCAAATTGTTCAAACAGGCACCCCAGTGGAACTATTTGAAAAACCAAAACACACTTTTGTTGGACATTTTATCGGCTCACCTGGTATGAATATACTTCCTTGTGAAATTAAAAATGGTCAAATTAATTTTGAGGGCAAATTGTTACACAATAATATCAGCATTGAAAAAACAAATTTTAGTAAAACAGAAGTAGGTATAAGACCTGAATTTATAAAATTTTCTAATGAGGGCATAAAAGTAAAAATTAAAAGAGTTAGTGATACAGGCAGACATAAAGTAATTGATACTGAATGTGATAGTGGAAGTATTAAGATTTTAGCTAATGCTTCAGATGAAATACCAAGCGACAGCGCACATATAACATTTGATCAAAAATATACTTATGCATATGGAGATAATTGGATAATTGAATAATGAATAAAACATTTAATCAAAAAGCCTGGTTCTTTGTTATCCCTGTATTTGTACTTGTTGCATTTAATGCAGTCGTTCCTTTAATGACAGTTGTTAATTATTCTTTTCAAGAAACTTTTGGAAGCAATGTATTTGCATGGGAAGGAACAAGGTGGTTTAAACAAGTTTTAAATTCTGAAAGATTTCATGATTCACTAGGAAGACAATTTATATTTACTTTTATTATCCTTCTAATTCAGTTGCCTCTTGGTGTGGCAATTGCTTTGACTATGCCAAAAAAAGGCTGGGGGGTGCCTGTTTGTTTAATTTTAATGTCAATGCCGTTATTGATACCTTGGAACGTTGTAGGAGCTATGTGGAATATATTTGCTCTTCCAGATATAGGTTTTCTTGGAAATTCTTTAAATTCACTTGGTTTCGATTACAATTTTACTCAGCAGAGTGGGGATGCTTGGTTTACAACTATTCTTATGGATGTTTGGCATTGGACTTCCCTGGTTGTTCTTTTATCGTACGCAGGTTTAAACTCAATTCAGCCTGCCTATTATCAGGCAGCAGAGATAGACGGTGCTAGTAGATGGGATATTTTTAGATACATCGAACTACCTAAAATGAAAAAAGTATTAACCTTAGCGATACTTTTAAGATTTATGGATAGCTTTATGATCTATACCGAACCTTTTGTTTTAACAGGAGGAGGCCCAGGTAATGCTACGAATTTCTTGTCATTGGATTTAGTAAAAATGGCTTTGGGCCAATTTGATCTTGGACCTGCAGCTGCTATGTCATTAATCTATTTTTTAATTGTGCTTTTAATATGTTGGGTTTTTTATAGCATAATGATGAAAGATGAGGGCACGAGATGAAAAAAATTAAATGGGTAGTGCCCACATTTTATATAATTTTTTTGATGTTACCTATTTATTGGTTGTTGAATATGTCATTCAAATCAACGACTGAAATTATAAATGTTTATTCATTGTGGCCTCAAGATTTTACTTTAGAAAATTATAAAACAATATTTACAGATAGTACTTGGTATATGGGCTATGTTAATTCCATTATGTATACAGTGTTTAATACGTTAATCTCTGTATCTGCAGCACTCCCAGCAGCTTATGCTTTTTCAAGATATAAATTTTTAGGTGATAAACATTTATTTTTTTGGCTTTTGACAAATAGAATGGCTCCACCAGCTGTATTTGCTTTACCATTCTTTCAATTTTATTCATCGGTAAATTTATTTGATACTCATATAGCTATAGCGTTATCTCATTGTCTTTTTAATATTCCTCTTGCCGTTTGGATATTAGAAGGATTTATGTCTGCAGTTCCTAAAGAATTAGATGAAACTGCATATGTTGATGGTTATTCTTTTCCTAAATTTTTCTTTAAAATTTTTATACCTACAATAGCTGCCGGAATAGGTATTACGATGTTTTTTTGTTTTATGTTTTCTTGGGTTGAATTATTGTTAGCTAAAACTCTTACGGCCACAATGGCCAAACCTATTGCTGCTATAATGACCAGGACCTCAAGTACTTCAGGCTATGAACTTGGTTTACTTGCAGCAGCTGGAAGCTTAACTATAATTCCAGGCGCTGTAGTAATTTACTTTGTAAGAAATTATATTGCTAAAGGATTTGCAATGGGGAGAGTATGATTTTTACAAATCTATATGCATCTAGTTGGTCTACAGTCGGTCAACCTAAAGAAAAAGGCCTTTTTGATTTTGACTTTATAACTTGGATGGCCTGGACTTGGCCTACAGCTAGTTTTTTTATTTTTATAGCTTTATGTATTACGGCTATGTATTTTTGGGAAAAAAAAGATCCAGGTGGAAACCCTAGAAAAGGAATATTAACATTAAATACTACAAGAGGAGATAGATTATTTATTTCTCTTCTTAGTGCAGCATTTATTCATTTAGCTTGGTTAGGCCTTACTGATTTTAATCTATGGATTGCTACAGTTTTGTCATCAATGTTTGCAATTTTTGTGTTTAAGTATGTGTAGTTTATGAGCAAAATTGTAATAATTGGAGCTGGTGCTATGGGTTCTGCTTTTGCAGTGCCGTGTGCAGATAATTCAAACGAAGTTTATTTGGTTGGTTCATTTTTAGAAGATAAAGTAATTGAAGAAATTAATATAAAAAATAATTTTCATCCAATATTAAAATCTCAACTTCCATCATCTATTAAAGTAATAAAGTTTTCAGAGTTTAATGATGAATTAAAAAAAGATATTGATTTGCTAGTAGTTGGAGTAAGTTCCAAAGGTATAGAGTGGATAGGAGAGGAGTTATCAAAATTTTATAAAGAAACAACCAACATACTTTTATTAACCAAAGGATTAGCTGTAATAAATAATAATTTTGAAACTTTAGCAGAAAAGTTAAATAAAATCTTAAAGGAAAAAAATATAAAAAAAGCAAAAATTTCTGCAGTTGGAGGACCATGTTTAGCAAATGGTTTGGCAAATAGAATTAATAGTAGTGTGGTTTTAGCAAATGAAGATATAGAAATTGTTAAAAAAATAGGATCTATAATCTCAACAAAATACTATTCAACAGAATATTCAGATGATTTAATTGGAGTTGAAGTTTGTGCTGCAACAAAAAATATTTATTCAATGCTAATTGGTGCATCAGAAGGCTTGAGTAGCGAAGAGCAAAGTGACGATATTAAAAAAAAATATTATTTAAATACAGCAGCGTCCTTAGTCTACAAGGCAGTTTCTGAAATGAAAAATTTGACAAAAAAACTTAATGGTAAGCCAGAAACAGCTTATGGTTTAGCTGGATTGGGAGATCTTCATGTGAGTTCTGCTGGAGGTCGTAATAGTAAGATGGGTTTTTATTTAGGACAGGGTCACACATTTAGTGATGCTAAAGAGAATTATATGAAAGAAGTAACTGTTGAGGGAGCAGATTTAGCATTTGCTATTGGTCCTAAAATTATAAAAGAATTTGATAAAAAAGAATTTCCATTACTAATTGGCATGATTGAGTGTATTTGTGAAAATAAGAAATTAAAAATTGTTTGGTAGTGAAAAAAATTCTTGTTGTAGAGGGAAATACAAAAGAAAATAATTTAGAATTAATATCGAATAATATTGAAACTCATACACAAAGTATTCACAATTCTTTAAAAAAATTAAACTCAAATTTAGAATTAGATCAATTTGATCCATCTATAAAAGATAATTCAAATAAATTAGATTTAGATAAATATGATGGTTTAATTTGGAGTGGTGGTAATGGGCATATCTATGAAAATGACTATGAAACTAAATTACAAGTGGAATTTATGAAATCTTGTTTTAAAAAAGTAGATAAAATATTTGCAATTTGTTGGGGCATGCAAGTTGCTGTTAAAGCAGCAGAAGGAGATGTAAGAAAATCAATTAAAGGACCAAATATAGGAGTAAGCCTTCAAATTGAATTAACAGACGAAGGTAAAGTTCATCCTATGTATAAAGAAAAAAAGAATAATTTTAATTCTCCAGCTTTTAATTTTGATGAAGTTTCAAAGTTACCTCATAATACGAATTGCTTATCTTTTAACAATATAAACAAATTTCAATCCATAAGTTTCAAGTTTGATAAATCTGAAGTTTGGGCAGTTCAGTATCACCCAGAATTTGATTATGATAAGATGATCGATTTAGCTACTTTAAAAAAAAATGAACTGTTTGATAATGATTTAAAATTTAACAATCATGTTAAACTTCTAGAGGAAGAAAAAAAATCAAGTTCAGACAATGTTAGAATGAAAGAGTTACAAAATTGGATAAATTTTATTTAATAAATTTATTAAAATAAACCTTCAATATCACCTTTATCATTTAGTTTAATAGAGTCTGCGGCAGGTACCCTTGGTAAGCCTGGCATCGTCATTATTTCTCCACAAACTACAACGATAAATTCAGCCCCTGAAGATAATCTGACTTCTCTTACTGGTAATACGTGACCTGTGGGAGCACCTTTAAGATTTGGGTCAGTTGAAAAACTATATTGAGTTTTAGCAATGCAAACTGGAAGTTTACCGTAACCTTTTTCTTCAAAATCCTTTAGTTGCTGCCTTACTTTGGTGTCAGCAACAACTTCACTTGCATGGTAAATCTCTTGTGCAATTTTTTCTATTTTTTTAAATAATGATAAGCTCTCCTCATATAAATATTTAAATGTATTTTTTTTATCTTCACAAATTTCAGCAACGTTCTGTGCTAATTCTTTAGTTCCTTCACCACCATCAGACCAGTGAGTGCATTTAGATGCTTTAACTCCTTGAGTTTTACAGAAATCAAGCAATGTATTCATTTCTTCATCAGTATCTGTTATAAAGTGGTTAACTGCGATTGTTACCGGAAGACCAAATTTTCTAATATTATTTATGTGTCTTTCTAAATTCACTAACCCTCTTTTTAAAGCTTCAACATTTTCAATTTTTAAATCATCTTTATTTACACCACCATGCATTTTCAAAGCTCTAATAGTTGCTACAATCACTACACAATCAGGTTTAAGTCCTGATTTTCTACATTTTATATCTAAAAATTTTTCAGCTCCAAGGTCTGCACCAAAACCAGCTTCTGTAACCACGTAATCTGCAAGTTTTAAACTTGCTTTAGTTGCTATTACTGAATTACATCCATGAGCGATATTTGCAAAAGGTCCACCATGAATAATTGCAGGGTTATTCTCTAAAGTTTGTGTCACATTAGGTCTTATCGCATCTTTAAGTAACACAGTCATTGGTCCTTGAGCTTTTAAATCTTTTGCATAAATTGGTTTTTTATCTCTTGTGTATGCAATTGTAATATTCCCAATTCTATTTTCTAAATCTGTCAAATCAGTAGCTAAGCAAAAGATTGCCATAATTTCAGATGCTACAGTAATATCAAAGCCATCTTGTCTAGGATAACCGTTTGCTACACCTCCAAGATCAACGATGATTGATCTTAAAGATCTATCGTTCATATCCATGACTCTTTTCCAAACTACTCGTCTAACATCAATATTTAAATCATTTCCCCAGTAAATATGATTGTCAATTAAAGCTGACAATAAATTGTGTGCTGATGTGATTGCATGAAAGTCCCCTGTAAAATGCAAATTTATTTGTTCCATTGGAACAACTTGAGCATAACCACCTCCAGCAGCCCCACCTTTCATTCCAAAAGATGGACCAAGACTTGGCTCTCTAAGACAAACTATAGATTTTTTTCCAATTTTATTTAAACCATCATTTAAACCTACAGAGGTAGTTGTTTTTCCTTCACCTGCAGGTGTGGGAGTGATTGCAGTAACTAAAATTAATTTTCCATCTTGTTTATCTTTTAGAGTTTCTATGTACTCTAAATTAATCTTAGCAATATGACGACCCATTGGACTAAATGCAAAACTCTCATCAGGAACATTCACTTTTTCAAGAATTTCCTTAATAGGTTGCATTTTAGCTTCTCTAGCTATTTGAATATCTGATTTAACTTCGTTCATTTTAATTTCTTTATAAATTTACCAACACTTATCTCTTTTTTATAAAATGTAAAACTTATAAAAATTAGATATAAAATTGATAAAGACTATTTCATTTCCTTAAGATAATGTTTTGATGTGAATAAGTATTCAATTTTTAGTATTATCAAAAACGCATTTTCAGGTCACCAAAATTGGGATTTAGCATGGAAAGATCCATCTCCAAAAAAAGAATATGATGTAGTGATAATTGGTGGAGGTGGTCATGGTCTCGCCACAGCTTATTATTTAGCAAAAGAACATCAAATTACAAATGTTGCTATTATTGAAAAGGGTTGGATTGGAGGAGGAAATATTGGTCGAAACACTACAATTATAAGATCAAACTTTTTGTATGATGAAAATGCAAAGTTTAATGAATTTGGAATGAACTTATGGAGAAACATGTCTCAAGAACTAAATTTTAATGTAATGTTTTCTCCAAGGGGAATAGTTAATCTTGCACACTCAGACGCTCAAATGAATACTTATGCCCGTAGAGGAAATTCAATGAGATTAAATGGTATTGATGCAGTGTTGCTTAATCGAGATGAGATTAAAAAAATGATACCAATGGCAGATTTTTCAGAAGATGTAAGGTATCCAATTTTTGGTGGTTTAGCACAACCAAGTGCAGGCACAGCTAGACATGATGCTGTTGCTTGGGGTTACGCACGTCAAGCAGACTCAATGGGTGTTGATATTATTCAGAACTGTGAAGTAACAGGATTTGATGTTAGTGGTGGTAAAATTATAGGTTTAAGAACTTCAAGAGGAAATATCAAAACTAAAAAAATTGGTCTTTGTGTTGCAGGAAGTACAAACGTTCTTGCTGAGAAATTAAATATTACTTTACCAATTGAAACACATTTACTTCAAGCATGTGTTTCTGAACCTGTAAAACCGATATTAGATGGTGTTGTTACATTTGGTGCTGGTCATTTTTATATTAGTCAATCTGATAAAGGTGAAATGGTTATGGGTGGAGATTTAGATGGATATAATAGTTATGCCCAAAAAGGAAATCTCCCAACTATTCAACATGTATTAGCTAGTGGAGTAGCGTTATTTCCATTTTTAAGCAGACTAAAAATGTTAAGAACTTGGGGCGGCATCATGGACATGTCGATGGATGGTTCTCCAATTATAGATAAAACACATATTGAAGGTTTATATTTAAATTGTGGTTGGTGTTATGGTGGATTTAAATCAGTGCCTTCATCTGGGTGGACTTTTGCACATACAATTGCACAGGATAGAGTGCATGAACTTAATTCAGGATTTAGCCTTAGTAGATTTTCAACAGGATATTTATTAGATGAAAAAGGTCTTGGAACAAAAACTTGGATTTCATAAATGTTAAATATCAAATGTCCATATTGTGGTAATCGAGCTCAAAAAGAATTTGCTTATGGTGGAGATGGAACAGTTAAAAGACCAGAACTAAATAAATCAGTAACTGATCAAGAATGGAATGCATTTGTTTATGAAAGAAAAAGTCCAAGAGGAAAACACGTAGAATTATGGCATCATATTTCAGGATGCAGACAATGGTTTAGAGCACAAAGGGATACTGTTACCCATGAAATTTTTGAAACTGTAAAATTAGATGAAGAAATTTGATGTCTCAGCAATTTAGATTAGAGAGAGAAGGGTTAATTAATAGAGAAAAAAAGATTAGCTTCAATTTTAATGGAACGGAATTTTTTGGTTATGAAGGAGACACTTTAGCTTCAGCCCTACTTGCAAATGGCATTCATTTAGTCGGAAGAAGTTTTAAGTATCATAGACCAAGAGGTTTTTTTGGGGCAGGAGTAGATGAACCAAATGCCAAATTACAGGTCACTATTAATGGATATTCTGAGCCAAATGTAAACGCCACCGAAATCGAACTTGTGGAAGGTTTGTCCGCCACTAGCCAAAATTGTTGGCCTTCTGTTAAATTTGATATTGGAGCTATAAATAATTTCTTAAGTAAATTTTTTCCAGCTGGATTTTATTACAAAACTTTTATGTGGCCTAAAAGCTTTTGGTATAAGATTTATGAACCATTCATTAGAAAAGCAGCAGGCTTAGGGATTGCTTCTACATCAAAAGATAATGAAAGATATGATCATAAATATGAATATTGTGATTTATTAGTAGCCGGATCTGGCCCAGCAGGATTAGCAAGTGCGTATGCTGCTGCTAAGAATGGTGCAAAAGTTATATTGGCTGAAGACAAACCTAGATTTGGAGGATCTTTATTAATTGATGATGTAACAATAGATAATCTATCTGGAAAAGATTGGGCTGAAAAAATTATTTCTGAATTAAAAGAAATGCCAAATGTGATTGTAAAAAATAGATCACAAGTTTTTGGTTATTATGATCATAACATGACTGTAATGTCAGAAAAAGTTGGAGATCATTTAAAAAAAAAAGATAAATATACACCCCGCCAAAGACTTTGGTACATAAGAGCTAAACAAGTTTTTTTAGCAACAGGTTCAATAGAAAGACCAATTGTTTTTGGAAATAACGATACTCCGGGAGTTTTTTTATCAGCAGCAGCAAAAGAATATATTAAAGTTTATGGAGTATTAATTGGAAAAAAACCAATTATATTTACAAATAACGATAGTGCCTATGAAACAGCTTTAGAATTCAAAAAACAAGGTATCAATCCCATTGTTTTAGATACGAGAAAAGATCAAAATTCAGAGCTTATTGAAGAAGCAAAAAATCAAAATATAGAAATTAGATTTTCTCATGCCGTTATTGCAGCCCATGGTTATACAAAAGTAAAATCAGTAACTTTTGGTAGATTAAATAAAGATAAAACTAATTTTGAAAATATAGAAAAATTAACTTGTGACTGTATATGTGTCTCTGGATTTTGGACACCAACAGTTCATCTTGCTTCACAATCTGGTAATAAATTGAAGTTTGATGAAAAAGTAGATGCATTTATTCCTGACAAAGCTAAACAAAATGAAAAATCTCTAGGTGCATCAAATGGCATATTCAATCTAAAAGAAACTTTACAAAAAAGTTTTGAAATAGGATCAGAGATTTCAAAATTAATAACTAAAAATAATGAAAGTGTTCTAATTCCAAAAGTTAATGAAAAAAAACAAAGCACCCATGATAAATTTTGGTGCTCACCGTTACCAAAGAATAAAGATTACAAAAGATTTGTAGATTTTCAAAACGATGTAGCTGTATCAGATATAGAGCTTGCTTTAAGAGAGGGCTATAGATCAATTGAGCATGTAAAGAGATACACTACACTTGGGATGGCAACTGACCAAGGTAGAACAAGTAATTTAAATGGGCTTCAATTGGTTGCAAATATTGAAAAAAAAATTGTCCCACAAGTTGGACACACTACTTTTAGACCACCATTTACACCTATAACAATAGGAACAATTGTTGGAAGAGAAGTTGGAAAAGAGTATATGCCAACAAGAAAAACACCAATGCATGAGTGGCATGAAAAAAATAATGCAGTATTTGTAGATGCAGGTGCTTGGAAAAGACCAAGATATTACAAACAGGGAAATGAGAATTTATTTGAGGCATCAAGAAGAGAAGCAAAAAATGTCAGAGATAATGTTGGTTTATGTGATGTAACTACTTTGGGTAAAATTGACATCAAAGGACCAGACTCTGCTGAATTTCTAAATAGAGTTTACACTAATTCATGGCTCAAATTGCCAATAGGTAAATCCAGATATGGGATAATGTTAAGAGAAGACGGAATTATTATGGATGATGGAACAACTACCAGGATTGGAGATAACCATTATCATATGACTACTACTACTGCACAAGCGGCTAATGTGCTATCTCACTTAGAATATTATCTTCAAGTAGTTTGGCCAGAGTTGAATGTAAATGTTTTGTCGACTACTGAACAATGGGCTGGAGTATCTCTTGCAGGACCAAAATCTCGAGACGTGTTGTCAAAATTATTTCCAGATCTCGATGTTAGTAATAAAAATTTACCTTTCATGGGATATGCTGAAGATAATTTATTTGGGGTTCCTGCAAGAATATTTAGAATTTCGTTCTCAGGAGAGCTTGCTTATGAAATAAATGTTAATTCAGATAGTGGGCTATTTATGTGGGAGAAAATTTTAGAAGTTGGAGAAGAATTTAATATTCAACCATATGGAACAGAAGCACTTTCAACTTTAAGAATTGAAATGGGACATGTGGCGGGGCCAGAAATTGATGGTCGAACAATTCCTTATGACCTAGCATTGGAAGGATTGATATCTGAGAAAAAAGATTTTATTGGGAAAAGTTCTCTTCAAAAACAAGCATTTAATATTAACGATAGACAGACGATTGTTGGTTTAGTTCCAATGGATAAAAAAACATCTATTCCAGAGGGTTCTCATTTGGTTAAAGATAAAGATGCAAAATTACCAAATCCCAAGTTAGGACATGTGTCATCATCATGCTGGAGTGTTGAAAATAATAATCCATTTTCTTTAGCAATTATTAAAGATGGAAGAAAATTAATCGGACAACAACTTTATGCAATTTCACCATTAAATAAAACTGCAGTTCAAGTAGAAGTTATATCATCACATTATGTAGATAAAGGGGGCGTGAGAGTACGATCATGACACAATTATCAGCATTAAAATCAATTCATCAAAAAGGGAAATTTGGCAATTATGAAAATAAAAATGAAAATAATTTATTAAAAATTTCTGAAATAAATAATTTAATTATTTTTCAAATAGTTCAATTTAAACATTCAATAATTGACAGTAATAATTTGATTATAGATAATTTAAATTTACCTAAACCTCTAAAGGTAACATCAAATGATACAACAAGGATACTCTGGATGGGTCCTAATAATTGGTTAATAGTTTCAACAAAATTAGATTTTCTTGATAGTGAGAGTGTAAAAATTGATAAAATGAATTTTGCATTAACTAATCTTTCTAATTCAAAAGCAATTATTGAGATAGAGGGTGATTTAACTAATGAAGTATTAAAAAAAGGTTGTCCTTTAAATATAGATGCTATGAAAAAGGATGATTGCTTGAATTCAATTTTCAATTCAATTTCAGTTACATTAGATATTATTTCAGATAATCCAAAAAAAGCTAGATTAATATGCTCAAGAAGTTATGGAGAGTCATTTTATCATTCAATTACTGATGCTAGCCTTGAATATGGCTACATAGCTATCTAGATTTTATTTCTTGTAGCAATATAAACTCCGACTGATGCTACAATAAATCCAAATATATCTAATGTGTTTAATTTTTCATTTAAAAAGACCCACGCCATTAAAGCTGAAGTTGGTGGTATAAGAAAAAATATAGAAACTGTTTTACTTGCTGAATTTTTCTTAATTAAATACATCAAAATTGTAAAAGCTCCAAAAGATACTAAAAAAATTTGATGACTCATTGCAATAATGAAAGTTTTTGTAAAATTGATATATGGATCAATAAAAAAAATAATAACCAATAAATGAAAAGAAAGTCCCCCAACTGCTTGATAGAAATTACTTACAGACAAAGGTAAATTATTACTCAATTTTTTTTGCCAAATAGTTGAAGTTGTGATTGCAATTAGAGAGATAACAGTTGCAATAAAACCAGTTAAAGGAATTCCATCACCGACATCAATTCCTAAAACCATTGCAGCACCAACGAAACCAAGCATCACACCCAACCACTGATTAAAGGAAACTTTTTCATCTAAAATTGGTCCACTCAAAGCATTTGTAAGTATTGGCTGAAGTGTAACAATTAAAGCAGCTATTGCAGTGGGCATACCTTGAGAAACCGCAAAAAAAACTCCTCCCAAATAAAGCCCATGGAATAAAACACCACTAAAAAATGATTCAAAAAAAAACTTTTTTTTAATTAAAATTTTATTTTTTGAAATAATTGAAAAAATAAAAAAACCAACAGCAACTATTGAAAATCTGAATGCTAGTGCTGAAAATGGGTCACTGTTATCTATTAATGGTTTTGTAGTAATAAAAGCGGACGACCAAAGAATTATAAAAATGAAAGGAAAAACTTTGATCATTGTGACTTATTAGCTTGGTTTTACTATTTAATTAAGCCTATTTTGAACAAATTAACTATTGAGCAAGCTCTGATAATTGTTAATATTTTAAAATGTTTAGTAAGTTTTTTAAAATACTAGCATTTCTTACATTATTCATTTTTACCACAGGATTTATTCCAATATTGTCTTTAATAGGGCCTGGAATGACAATTTTATCCTCTGGCAACATCTACAAAGCCGGTGCTCAATACATGATAGATCAGACTATGAAAAAAAAAACAGGTAAAAGTACATTAGAATACTTTACTAATGATATTCAAAATAAGAATAATGAAATTGATATTAATGAGGAATTGAGAAAATTAGTTGAAAGAAGGATTTTAGAAACTAGAGCCAAGCTAGATTTAACTAAATTTAATCAATAATTTTTAGAGTTATCAAATTTTCTTGTTTAGTTTCTTTACACCACAACTCATAACTTTCACACATTCTCCATAAAAAATTATAAGCTTTTTTTGATAATTCAATAAGTTGATTATTTTTTGTATCATATAGTTTGGGAATTTTAATCAATTCTTTCATCATAGCATCTCTTTGAATTTCTAGTAATTTTAAAGTTTCATCTGGTATTTTTTGATTAGTTTCTGGATCAATGTTCTTATTATCTCTAATCAGGTTTAACCATTCGTTATGAAAATCACCTGTACACAGTTTTTCATAATGATCAGTTTTAATAAAAGATTCAATCGCTTTTTCATTATCTAATTGATTTTCATCTTTAATTTTACAAACATTAAAGTAAATTTTTTCAGCAGCTTTAAGAACGTATGGTTTATTGATTTGTACTGACATTTTTTGATTTGTATTTTTTCATTGATGAAACTGCTAATATTAAATTTGGATCTAAAAATACCTTTGAAGTTTTTACATTTTTAAACGATTTAAATGCAAAAATTGCTATAGGTAGCTCTGTGCAACCTAAAATTATTTTTTTACATTTTTGTTTTACAAGATAATTGATTGCAGGTCTTATGGCTTTTTCAGCTAATTTAACATTTCCCATTTTAACAAATTTGATAGCTTTATTTACACAATTTTTTTGCAAATTATCTGTTGGAAATTCTAAATTGTAGTCTTTATCAAAAATTTTGTTGTAGACACCTGTTTTTAAAGTTCCCTCAGTAGCAAGCAAACCAATCTTTGAATTTTTTTTGCAGGTTCTTTTTGTTATCTTAAAAACCTCTTGGGGCATATTGATAATAGGTATATTAATTTTTCTCTTTAAATCATCATACCAATAGTGAGCCGTATTACAGGGTATAACAATAAACTTGCACTTGTTCTTTTGAAGAAGTTTACAGCCTTTTAATAAACTATTTAAAACTGCTTGATATTTTTTTTTATTTTTTTTGATTGGTTTTGAGTTTGATATATTACCGGTTTGAACACCTATCGACTCTGGTCTACCAGGTATATTAGATTTATTATATAATAGGAACAAGGGATATTCTTGGTCGATCTTTCCTCTGTTTAAAATTGCAAGCTTATTGCAAAAGTCTAAACCAGCCTGGGTGCCCATTCCTCCTAAAATTCCGATCATAATGAATAATATTAAATTAGATTAGTTTATTTTTACCTCTCATAAAAACTAATAACTGACAACCTTTTTTTGTGAATGAAGAATGTTTGCTGCCAGGTTTAAATGAAACAAAATCACCCTTTTTAAAAATTTTGCCATCTGAGTCAGTCAATTGTCCTTTAATTACTAAAAATTCCTCAAAACCAGGATGAAGATGAGGTAAAGTCTTTGAGCCTGGCTCCATTTTTAGCACATAAGATCCAAAACCCCCGTTACTTCTATTATAAGTTATTTTATGCCAACTAAGGCCTTTGATTTTAACTTTATAATTGTTGAAAGGTTGAAATTTAATTTTATTAATTTTTGTAATTTTTCTTTTTTGCATTTAATAATTAATGTGTGTTAGAAAATATTTATACAGATATTGTAGGAGATGGCTATCCCTTAGTTTTAGTACATGGTTATTTTGGCTCATCTAATATGTGGTGCCATCAAAAAAAAATTTTTAGCAAAAAATTTAAAGTTATTGCTCCGTCTTTGCCAGGATATGGCGAAAGCTATAAATTAAAATCATTTGATAAGATTCAAGATATGGCAAACACCGTCATTCAAATTATCAAAAAGCAAAATATTGATAAATTTCATTTGATGGGACATTCTATGGGGGGCATGATTGTTCAAGAGATTGTAAAATTAGCTCCTGAAATTGTTAATAAATTAATATTATTTGGAACTGGTTCAATTGGAGATATCCCCGGAAGGTTTGAGCCTATTGATGTTTCAAGAGAAAGATTAAAAAAAGATGGAGTTAAGTCAACAGCAAATAGAATAGCCAAAACTTGGTTTGTTGATGGAGATAAAGCAAAAAATTTTTTTTTATGTGAAGAAGCCTATCAAAATACAAATCAAGAAACTGGTGATTGTGGATTAGTAGCAATGAAAAATTGGAGAGGGATAGATAATTTAAAAAATATTAATCAAGATACCCTCATTATTTGGGGCGATCTTGATAAAGCCTATAATTATGAACAGGTAAAAACTTTAAAAGAAAATATACCAAATAGTAAATTAGAAATAATTAAAGGCTGTTCACACAATGCTCATCTTGAAAAGATTGATGAGTTTAATAATTTAGTTTTAAATTTTTTAAAGTAATTTACTGGCTATAAGAAATATAAAATTATATTTTTATTAAATTAATTATAGCCAATAAATGATATAATGAAAATTATGCAGTTTTTAAGTTAACTGCTGAAGGACCTTTAGGACCATCTTCAACATCGAAAGTCAAAGCTTGACCCTCATCTAAACCGTTCATACCAGCATCTCTTACGGCTGAAACATGTACGAACACATCTTTTTCTTTATCTTCTCTTTCAATAAAACCAAAACCTTTGGTTGGATTGAACCATTTTACTTTTCCTTGTAGACTCATATTTTTCTTCTTACTTTTTGTTGTATTAATTTATTACTTATAATTAAGTAATATCCGCTTTGTTTAGAAAATAAGTAGTTTTGTCAACAAAATAGATTATCTATTCTTAATGAAATTTAGCTGTTATCTAGAAGTTTAGTTAAATAAAGTGAATTCACATCTTCTTTGTAATGAGCGAATGGTGGACAGGGTTTAAATCCAAAATTATCAAATAATTTTCTTGCTGGAGCAAAAAATTTACCTGCTCCAGTTTCTATACTTAATCTTTTAATTTTGAGTTTTTTTGCTTCATCAATAAGGTGTTTAATTACTTTCTCTCCATTACCTTTACCTCTAAATTTATCATGCACTCTAATTGATTTAAATTCACCATGATCTTTTTCTAAAAATTTTAAAGCCCCACATCCCATTAATTGATCTTCTTCCCATAAACTCCAAAATTTTATTGAAGGCACTTTTAGTCCAGGAATATCTAAAACATGGGCACTTCCCTCTGGTGATGCCCTCCGTAATTCAACAAAGTGGTTTTTTAAAAGTTGATTAACTTCAGGATGATCAAAATTACCCTCAATAGATTTAAGCATTTATTTTAAGGTTGTTAAATGTCCCATTTTTCTTTTCTCTTTAATATCTTTTTTTAGATAGTCAAAAAGAAATTGATTATCACTAATTTTTGGATTGTTTCGATATGGAACAATTTGATCTCCAATAAGGTTAATCATTTCTGCATTCGAAATTTTTTTTAATGGGACTTGTTCAAGTGAGCATACTGCTCTGACGTGATTTTCAAATTGACTGACATTAAAGGCATTAATTGTTAAGTGGCCAGAGTTATGAACTCTTGGAGCAATTTCATTAACATACAAATTATCATTTCGATCAATAAAAAATTCTACACAAAGTGTTCCTACATATTTTAGTTCTTCAGCAATAAGTATTGCCCATTCTTTGGATTGTTCAAAAATTTTTTCATTAATTTCAGCTGGAATTTTAGAACGTCTTAAAATTTGATCTTCATGAGTATTCTCGATGGGTTCATAAATTTCATATTTATTATTATTAAATCGAGTAATTATTACTGAAATTTCTTTTTTTAATTTTACTAATTTTTCTAAAATATATTCGTTATCAAAATTTATATTTAATGAGTCAATTTGATCTATATTTTTTATAGGATATTGACCTTTACCATCATAACCCATTGTTGTTGTCTTTAGTATTCCTGGCAAAAAATCATTTAGAGGCAAAAGATCTTCTTTACTTTCCACATGAACATATCTTGTTGTTCTTATATTCAATTTATTTACAAAATCTTTTTCAGCTAATCTATGTTGAATTAAACGATTAACAGATGGCTTAGGAGATACAGGTTTTAATTTGTTAAGTTCATTTAATGTTTCGTAGGGAATATTTTCAAATTCATAAGTAATTAAATCAACTTTTTTTGCAAACTCATAAATTTTCTCTTTATCGTTATATTTTGCACAAATAAACTCATCACTAAAATTTTGAGCTGGAGCCTCAGCATCATCAGAATAGATCACAGTTTTAATATCTAATTTTTTTGCTGCCTGACAAAGCATGCTGCCTAATTGCCCACCACCAATAATCCCAAGTTTAATATTAGACATTATTTAGGAATTTTTTTGACAGATTTTGTTTGAGATAATCTCCAGCTTTTAAGTTTATTTTTTATTTTAATATTACCGTTAGCTAAAATTGATGTAGCGAGTAAAGCAGCATTTATTGCACCATCTTCTCCAATTGCAAGAGTTCCAACAGGAATTCCTTTTGGCATTTGAGCAATTGAAAGCAAACTATCGAGGCCTTTTAATTTTTTGCTTTCAACAGGCACACCTAAAACTGGCAAAGATGTTAGAGCTGCAATCATTCCTGGTAAATGAGCTGAGCCTCCAGCGCCTGCTATAATAACACCTATGTTATTCTTCTCTGCATTTGATGCGTATTCATACATTCTCTTTGGCGTTCTATGAGCTGAAATAATTTTTGTTTCAAACAAAACACCTAAATTTTTAAGAGTTTTTTCACATAATTTCATGATTTTGTAATCAGATTGACTACCCATCACAATTGAGACTTTTAAATTTTTGTTTTTATTCATAAGTAAGAAAAAATCTTTATTTCAAAATATGTCTAAAATTTCAATAAAATTAATAGAAATTGAAAATACATATTGATAAGGTTTATTCACGTACTCATGAATTACAGAATAGATAATCTACAATATTGCAATTGGTCTCGAAAAATTTTTGAGATCAATAAAGAGGCTAAACTAGACGCTGTTCACGCAACAATAGTTTATCATGAAGATTTTGATGAATTACTAATTGAAATAAAAAAATGGGAAGAATTATTTAAACAAAATTCAGATTTAATTTTTTTAGGCAAGAGCTTTAAAGATATTGAAAAAGCACATGATGAAAATAAAACTGCAATTTTTTTTGGTTTTCAAAACTGTTCGCCAATAGAAGACGATATCAAACTAATAGAAAAAGTTCACGATCTTGGCTGTAGGTTTATGCAACTCACATATAATAACCAATCTTTGCTAGCAACAGGATGTTATGAAAAAATTGATAGTGGTGTTACCAATTTTGGAAGAGAGGCAATTAAAGAAATGAATAGAGTTGGAATTGTTGTGGATATGTCTCATTCAGCTGAGAAGAGCACCTTTGATGCAATCGAAATCAGTGAAAAGCCCATAGCAATTACCCATGCAAATCCAGCTTTTTGGCATCCAGCTAAAAGAAATAAATCAAGTGATCTGCTTAAGATTTTAGGAGATAGTGGGGGAATGTTAGGTCTTTCTTTGTATCCACATCATTTAAGAAATAATAGTAATTGTGAACTAGAAAGCTTTTGTGAAATGACCGCAAAAACTGCAGAAATAATGGGTGTAAAAAATATTGGAATAGGATCTGATCTTTGTTTAAATCAACCAGATAGTGTTGTTGAGTGGATGAGAAATGGAACTTGGTCTAAAAGTAAAAATTATGGTGAAGGATCAAAGAATAAACCTGGCTTCCCAAAACAACCAGATTGGTTTGAAGATGCAAGGGGCTTTGAAAATTTAGAAAGTGGATTAATGAAAGTTGGTTTTTCGCAGGATGAGACCGATGGTATACTTGGTAATAATTGGTTTAATTTTTATAAAAATATTTAAATGCAAGTTCAATTAAGAGATCCAAATGTAATAATGAAATTATCTAGACTAGGATCTTTTCATCAATCAAGATTATCTTTTTTAAGAAGTTTTTTAGATGAATTTAAAGATTGGGAATATAAAAATGATCTATTTGATTTAGATGAAGAAGGTTTTGGAACGGCTATTTATTCATTTAAAAAAAAACAGAGAGTTTATTCGTTAGTTTGTTTTGCTAATAAAATTAGTGATAACGAAAGATCTGATCGTGTAATTGCAACCAAATGGGATGCTGCTTTTACACTTCATGATGGAATACCATGCAAAGATGATATTGAAAGATTAAAAAACGAAGTTCCAAAACAAGAAGTTGGAAGACTGTCCTATAAAGAATTAACTTTATCGAGGGCCAATAAGTCAGTTCGAGTATTTAATCATGTTGTTGACAGTTTAAGTAAAGGTCAACAGCCCGACTTAGACCTACTAACTAAAGTTGGATATCTCTATAGGACAACTGCTGTTTACGGTTCTGGAAAATTTGGTCTTGCAGATAGAATTAGATTAAAAAATAGAGAAGAGATCAATGGTCCTTTTAGATTGGAGATGATGCTGGTCTACCTTGTAAGACAATTCACTTTTGATCAAGTAAATCACGTTGCAAAATTTAAAAATCCTAAAACAGCGGTGAAACTTGATAAAAACATTTGTAAAAATTTAGGAATTGGTAATTCCACAGGCCTTGGTATGGCACCATTTATAGTCAATCATCCAACACTTTTAAATAATTGGATTATGAGTAGGGAAATTGCTTTAAAGGAAATACGTGAAATTAAAGAAGCCAGCAATCAAGAAATTAGAATTTTCAAAGAAAGTTTAATTAACTCAATAAAAAATATTACAAGTTGGAATACAGATAGCGAATATCAACAAAAAAAGATTAACTCTCTTTTAAAAAATGTTCAAAAATTTTTAAACTTTATGGAAAAAGAATTTAGTTTTGAAATCGATTATCCTTTTAATGAGTTATATTTATGGTTAGAGCAAAATGCATGTGAAGAATGCATTGAGTATGTAGTTTCAATGATGCTTGAACCATTTGATAGAATTATAAAACCTTTAATTAGCAAAATGAGCTCTGATGAGGATCAGTATTTTACAATTCCTACTCATCGAACAGTAGAAGATTTAAGAAATATAATTGAAAATAGATATCCTGAAATTTTAAAAATAAATTTTGAAAAACAAGAAAATCAAAAAAATTTTTGGTTTATATCTAAAAATAAAGAGGAACCAAGATATGCTGATAGATTTGAGGAAAATGGGTCTGAATTAGAACAACCTCTTGCAATTGCAAGAGACATCAAAAAGCTTCATGAAGTATTACTTACTTCTAAAAACAGTTTAACAATTGATAAATTTTTAATTGAAAATTCTGATTTACGACATGTCGTTAGACGAGCGTTTATAATTGAAAAGTTTCCATATTCAGAAATACAAGACAATACCATTGGGGAAGAAGTAATACCAATTGACATGCTAAGATTGAAGCTTTCCTTTTTTGGTGCTCTTAAATTTGATCCACGATCTGACAAATGGTTAAGAATATGTATGTTTCAGGGTGCACCGCTCCCAATTGATCTTAAAAATTTTGATCAGCAATGGGTTTATAATTCTTAAGATTTTAATGAAATCACTAAGTGAAATTGATACTACTTCAAAACGTGCAAGTAGGGCAGCTGGATTCTCCTGGGGTGTTTCTGAGGAAATAGGAAAAAGTATTAGGCTTTTAGAATTATTTGGTCTTCAAGGTGTTAAGACCTTAAATCAATATTACCAAACAAAGCCAAATCAAAAATATGAAAATTTAAGTTTAATAAATGAAAAAAACATTTCTAAAAAAAACCTCTATTGTCCACTAATCCTTGGAATTAGCTTTCTTGATCAAATTAAAAGTATTGAAAAGTTTAAAACTATTATTTTTAACAAAGTAGCATTTCCTTTACTGATGATACCTTTTTTAAGTAGAAGTTCTGAAATAATAGGAAAAAAAGTTCATATTAAATTTAGTAATATTGAATTTTTATTAAACCTTAATGTTAATATTTCATCTAATATATTAAATAAAAATTGTCCCATAATTGCTGAAAATTTGGAAGTTAGATTTTTAGAAAATGAGGATAGTTTTTCAGACGAAGAATGGAAAAACTTATATAAGCTCTCTGAAGAAACATTTGTTGAAGAAACAGATAGTTTAAAAGAAGGAGCTGCAGGTGCTGGATTAACTGATAATGACTGATAAATTTGAAAAAGGAATTAAAGAAGAAGAAATTATTAAAGATTTAAATGGGATTTGCGACGAATGTAAAAAAAAAGAAGAAAGTGTTTTTCAAAATTTAATCCTAATAGGATTTAAAATTTGTAAATCCTGTAGACTTTCAAAAACAATTTTTCCACTTTAAATGTTATTTACAGGCATAATATTCATTCTACTCATGACGAATGATATAGATAAAAATGCAATTATTAAGAAAGATAAAAAAACAATTCCAAAGGATTTAAAATTTGATTTTAAATTTAAAATTTGTCTTGTAGCAATTATCAATGCAGCAAAAATCCAAAATTGAGTAAGGAATATAATTGGTACCATTAATTCAGGAGTTACTGCGAAAAATCTTATTAATCCTGGTGCATGAGCAAAACCTACAGCAGTTAAAACTTTTTTAAAGGGGACTTTTGTTTGTTTATCTGGAAAAATTTTTACTCCTATTACATAAATCAAAATACCCCAAACTAGCCAAGTTAATATGGCGGTAAGTCCAGACATTCCAACGGCAGTTTTAATTACAGTATTTGCAGCTACTGCTCCTGCAACACCATCTAAAATCATAATTAGACCAGCAAAATAAATTGCCGCTTCACCAAAATTTTTATTATCACTATAAAGCGACTTATCTAATTTTATTGATTTAAAAATTATACTTAAGAATTCACCAAACATTATTTTTTTTTATTTTTTTGTTCTTTATAAGAAACAATTAATGGAAAGAGTATTAAAGCAATAGCTATTACAATGCAAACTGCTATTAGAAAACCTTTAGACATTTTTAGGGGGAGTATAACACTCCCCCTATAATAAGTTAACCTTTTACAACTTCTCTTGTATTTGCGTTGAAAGATTCTTTAAATGGAATATCCACTACCACTGCATCAACAGGTTGACCTGGTGTTTCAGAGTAGATTTCAGGTAAATGAACTTTATATTTAGTTCCAACTTTACCTTTTGGAAAACCATTTGCATTCAGTGTTCCATCAAATGGCACATATCCCATTGCGATATTTTGTTTTTTCTCTGGATGATACCAAGGAGAAGTTATGAATCCTACCGGATCACCACTACTCTCTGGAGAAATTAACCAAAAGTCAGGAGCATATTCTTCAATAGGTTTGCCACCCAATTCAAGACCAACTAATTGAAGTTTGTATGGTTTTTTTCCTTCTTTTAGTTCTTTGCCCATTTTCTCAAGTGCTGCTTTTCCTACGTAATCACCTTTTTTATTCCACTCACCTTTTCCAGATAATGAAACCTGATAACCTAGGTTACATTGAAAAGGATTATGTTGGTGATCCATATCTTGACCCCAAGAAAGAATTCCTGCTTGAATTCTTCTGTGGTGAGCAGGTGCTATAACCATCAGGCTATGTTTCTTTCCAGCTTCTAAAACAGCATTCCACATATCTTCAGCATATAAAGTTGAGTCTCTTAGATATATTTCATAACCAGCTTCTCCTGAAAAACCTGATTGAGAAATTACCACATCTCTTCCACCTATTTTAGCGGATGCTAAACCGTAGAATGGCATGTTATCAAAATCAACTTGATCACCACAAAGATCTTTCATGAGTGCTTTTGATTTTGGACCTTGAATTTGAACTGGACTGACATCAATTTCATCAATCTCTACATCAAATCTTCCATCTGCA
This sequence comes from Candidatus Pelagibacter sp. HIMB1505, assembly GCF_052047915.1. Lineage (NCBI taxonomy): Bacteria > Pseudomonadati > Pseudomonadota > Alphaproteobacteria > Candidatus Pelagibacterales > Candidatus Pelagibacteraceae > Candidatus Pelagibacter > Candidatus Pelagibacter sp. HIMB1505. Next base: position 633,201 of record NZ_JBNAIR010000001.1, read on the forward strand.
TTTACACCTTGTAAATACATTCCAATATCACTATCAGAAAGACTAAACCAAAACTCATCTTCAGAAATTCTAAGAAGAATTGGATCATTTAAAACACCACCATAGGCGTTACATAAAATTACGTAACGTGCTCTCATTGGTGAAATTTTAGTTGCATCTCTTGTGATAACGTAGTCTGTAAATTTTTCTGCATCAGGACCCTTAACTCTAATTTGTCTTTCAACAGCCACGTTCCACATTGTAACGTGATTTACAATTGCATCGTACTCAACCATTGCACCACCATCTTCAGGTTTTACATATCCTCTTGGATGATAAATACGATTATAAACAGTTGCTCTCCAACAACCTGCTTTCATTGATAAATGCCAATATGGAGATTTTCTTACCCTTGTTGATATTAGCATTTCTACTTTAGTAGGACCGCTCTGTCTTAAATTATACGGCACCTTTCTGTCAGACTGATCGACTGACGTAACATGTCTTACTTTGTCGTAATCGAACTCTTTAGACATATTTGTTCTCCTTCAACCACTTGTTTGTTTCCTTCAAGCCGCCGAATGTATAAATGTGGAAGTTATCAGTATGCGATTTAACTTTCCCAATTAAATCATTAGGGTCTTTAGGTTTCAATAAATCTAACGCCTTACTAAAATTAGATTTAAGAAAGTTTAAGGAATTTTTTGCCCCTACAATATTAGCAAATTTTATTAAGCTAGATATTTTTAAAGGCCCAGTAATTCCAACATGCACTGGTACGCTTTGTTTAGAAATAAAATCTATAATAGGCTGAGGATCAAGTAACCACTGGGTTACAATATAATCAGCATAAGGCTTTTTATCTATCATAGCTTTTTCTAAATCTGTATCGGATATATCTGGACTACCTTCGGGATGTCCTGCTATTCCTATTTTCATTTTTTCAAAATAACCTGTTTCTAAAAGTTGAAATGAACTATCAAATTTTCCAACTGGATCTCTACCACCACCAATTATTAAAGCTTGTTTAACGCCACCATCTTTACATTTATTGACATAATCTTTTAATTCTTGCTCATTACTCATTGATCTTGCTGGAAAGTGTGGAACTGGGTTAAATCCTTTTTTCACAAGTTCTAACGCTTTATTTGCAGTCTCATTATAATCACCACCAGGAAGCATAGTAATATAAACATCACTCAAGGCTGGTAAGGTTTCAATATTAGAGTTAGGGCCTATCTCTATAGAAAAATTCATTTTTCAGATCATTATTCTTTTTGAAAATACTGTCAAAGAAATTCGTTTAGATCTCGAGGAGAAAATTTGTTGCCAAAAATTATTCTGGTGGTAATTTTTTTTGTGGATCAAATAAATAAAAGTACAAATAATTCTAGCACTATTAACTTTGAGAAACTCTCAAATGTAGATAGGCCAATTGAGGCCGCAAATGGTCTACCCAATCAATGTTACACTGATGAAAATTATCTTAAATACGAAAGAGAGAAAATTTTTTGTGATAAATGGACAGTTATTGGAGTAGGAAGCTCCATCCCAAACCCTGGAGACGCAAGACCATACAATTTACTCGGGATTCCTTTATTGATAGTTAGAGACAGAGAGTATCAAATTAGAGTATTTCATAACGTTTGTAGTCATAGAGGATTTAAACTTGTGGATAAGCCATGTGGTCTTAAAAATGTAATTAGATGCCCATATCACTCATGGGCTTATGATTTTAGTGGAAGATTAATAGCAACACCTCATGTTGGAGGCCTTAATATTCACGAATCTGAAAAATTTGAGAAAGCCAAAAGTAATCTAAAAGAAGTTAGATCTAGAGTTTGGATGGATATGATTTTTGTTAATATCAATTCAAACGAAATTGATTTTGAAGAGTATATTCAACCATTAGAACAAAGATGGTCAAAATTTATTAATAAAGAAGATCAAAAATTAATTAATTACTCGAATGATTTTGGTTATTTTAATTTAGAGGTTAACTCTAATTGGAAATTTGCTATAGAAAATTATTGTGAAAGCTATCATTTACCAACAATTCATCCTGAATTAAACAAAGTATCAAATATTAACGATCATTATCATATACAAGGTTTGCCTAATAGATTTGCTGGCCAGGGAAGTAAAAAATATCAAACCTTAACCAAGGGAGAAAAAAGATTTGATACTTTTAAAAATTGGAACAAAGAACAATTACAACACTCAGAATATGTAGCTTTGTTTCCAAATGTAATGATCGGATTACATATAGATCATTTTTATATTTTTTGGTTAGAACCTCTTGCTACCAATAAAACTCGAGAACATATGAATATGTATTATATTGGTAATGAAAGTGCTAATGGTGATGAACTTAAAGAACTTAGAAAACAAAATTCTAAATTTTGGAAAGATGTAATGCTTGAAGATATAAGTGCAATTGAAGGAATGCAAGAAGGCAGAGGTTCACCTGTTTACAATGGTGGAAATTTTTCGCCCGTAATGGATGCACCAACACATCAGTTTCATAAATGGGTAGCAAGTAATTTATCTAAATGAAAATTATTTTAATAATGGGTTTACCAGGTTCTGGTAAAACAACTTTGGCTAATGAATTAGCACCAATGTTAAATGCTAAAAGATTAAATGCAGATGAAGTTAGAAAGGAAGCAAATGATTGGGATTTTTCAGAGGAAGGTAGAAAAAGACAATCTAAAAGAATGGCAGATTTTGCTTTAAAATTAAAAGAAGAAGGAAGTAATGTTGTGGCCGATTTTATATGCCCAACACCGGAGGCGCGATCTTTATTTCCTGCAGATTATGTAATTTGGGTAGATACCATTAAAGAGGGTAGATTTGACGACACAAATAAAATGTTTATCAAACCGGAAAAGTTTGATTATCATGTAACAACACAGGATGCTAAAAATTGGGCAACTAAAATTTTAAAGGAGATACAATAATGGCTTACGAATGGGACAATAGAAAACCAACAGCTCAAATGCTAGGAAGATGGCAACCATTTCATGATGGACATTACGCTTTGTTTAAAGAAATAATTAAAAAAACAGGTCAAGTTTGTATTCAAATAAGAGATGTGCAAGGTGTTGATGATAATCCTTTTGATTTTGAAACTGTTAAAAAAAATATTGAAGATAGATTAAATCCTGAATTTGAAGGACAATTTAAAATCATGCTTGTTCCAAATATCACTAATATTTGTTATGGAAGAGGAGTTGGCTATAAAATTGAAGAGATAGTTTTAGACGAGGAAACTCAAAAAATTTCTGCTACAAAAATTAGAGCGAAAATGAGAGAAGAGGGAAAACTTAAATAAGTTTTCTGTAACTTTCATGCATATCAAAAATAAAAAATTATCTGATGGGGTTGTTATAGTTACAATAGATGAGCCTAAAACTTATAATTCTCTCTCATTTAAAAATCTATCAGATCTTCTCAAAACACTTCAAAAATTAGACAAAGATAAAAAAGTAAAAGTAATTATTCTTGAGGGATCAGGAAAAGGTTTTAGCGCCGGTCATAACTTAAAAGAAGTAAGAAGCTTAAAGAATAGAGTTAAATATCAAAAACTATTCAATTTATGCTCTAAGGTTATGCTTCAAATAGTTGAAGGAAAAAAACCAGTAATAGCAAAAGTACATGGAGCCGCTTTTGCAGCTGGATGCCAGTTAGTTGCAAGTTGTGATTTGGCATACAGTACAAAAGATGCTTTATTTGCAACCCCAGGGGTTAACATAGGTTTATTCTGCAGCACACCAATGGTTGCTGTTAGTCGTAAAATAAATAGAAAACCAATGATGCAAATGCTTTTAACTGGTGAACCAATAAAAGCTAATTTTGCAAAAGAGATTGGATTAATTAATGATTGTTATCCAAAATCAAAAATAAATAACGAAGTTTTAAAAATCGCAAAAAAAATTGCCTCTAAATCAAATCTTACAATTAAAATTGGCAAAGAAGCTTTTTACAGGCAATTGGAAATGCCACTTAGAAAAGCATATGTATACACAAGTCAAATGATGACTAAAAACATGATGGCTATGGATGCTAAAGAAGGTATATCAGCCTTTTTAGAAAAAAGAACTCCTAAGTGGAAAAATAAATAATTGATGCCAGATATTAAAGAAATCTTGGATAAAAATAAAACTATTGCAATGATTGGTGTGAGTAAAGATCATACAAAACCATCAACAATTGTTATGAAACGTATGCAGGAATATGGTTTTAAAGTCATCCCTGTTAACCCAAGAGCCAAAGGAGAAAAAATTCTTGGTGAAGAGGTTTTTGAAAAAATAACTGACATAAAAGAAAAAGTTGAAATAGTAGATGTTTTTAGACCTTCAAAAGAGGTATATGCAATTGCAGAAGATACAGTTAAAATTGGTGCTAAAGTTCTTTGGTTACAACTTGGAATTAGAGACGAAAAAGCAAAAGAACTCGTAGAAAAAAATAATATTGAATATGTAGATAACAAATGTACAAAAATGGAATACCAAAAGTATTTTTTAAAAATGAGACAAGCTTTTCCGGTATTAAGTGATTAAAAAATGAATATTGTAAATTTTACACCAATTACAGCCTTTACAGGTGGATTAATTATTGGTTTAGCAGTTGTAATATTTTTCTTACTTAATGGCAGGCTTGTTGGAATAAGTGGAATAGCAAGTAATGCACTTTCTTCAAAAGAAAATAAATTTGATAATATTTTATTTTTAATTGGGTTGATACTTGGTCCAATTATTTACTCTTTTTTTTCAAATCAATCAGTCAATATAACTATTTCCAATTCCTATGTTGTGATGATTTTAGCAGGTATTTTAGTTGGTATAGGTACTAGAATTAGTGGTGGATGCACAAGTGGTCATGGGATTAGTGGAATTGGAAGATTTTCACTAAGATCAATTATAGCAACCGTTTCATTTATGATTGTTGGAATTTTAACTGTTTTAATAAATAATTTAATATGAATAGAATAGCTTCATTAGTTTCAGGAATTGTTTTTGGTATAGGTTTAACAATATCAGAGATGATTAACCCAGCTAAAGTTTTAGGATTTTTAGACTTATTTGGTAATTGGGACCCATCACTTATGTTTGTAATGATTGGTGCGCTACTTGTCTCTTCACCAATGTTTCATCTGATCAAAAAAAGAGAAAAACCAATATTTGCTGAAAACTTTAATTTTTCAAATAATAAAGTAATAGATAGCAAGCTAGTAATTGGTTCAGCTTTATTTGGTGCTGGGTGGGGTTTAGGAGGATTATGTCCAGGACCTGCAATTTCTTCAATTGCACTTTTAAATATTTATTCAATTACATTTGTAATTTCGATGTTTGTAGGTTTTTATTTAGTAAAAACTTTAAAATCTATTTAAATCAGAAAAATTTATATTTTCTATAATTTGTTGTAAAATCCATAATGAAAAAAATTTATCAATTTTTTGATAATACTTTCCTAGATCTAGGCCGTCAGTTTAAATGGACATACCTCCCTCCGCTAATGGTCTATGTCGCTGCAGGAATTTCAGGTTTAACAGGAATTGTAGGAACTTTTTTTGTAAAAGATTATTTGAATTTATCAGCAGCTTTTCTTGCAGGTTTAGGATTTTGGGCTGGTATTCCTTGGGCTCTGAAAATGCCTCTTGGACATATAGTAGATCTTATTTGGAAGAAAAAAAATTACATGGTTTATCTAGGCGCATCGTTAATAGCGCTAAGCTTATTAATAATGTACGGACTGATCATTCACACTAAAGAGATGTCTCAAATATTTAGAGTTGAGACCTGGTTTGTGATTAGTGTTATTTTGGCTCCTGTAGGTTATGTAATTCAAGACGTAGTTGCTGATGCAATGACTGTAGAAGCTGTTCCTTTGATTGATGATCAAGGAAAGCAATTTTCTAAAGATCAGATAAAAGTAATGCATACCACAATGCAAACCCTTGGTCGATTTGCAATAATAGGCGGAACAGTTCTAGTTGCAGTGGCTAATGTAATTTTGTTTAGAAATGTTGATAGTTTAAATGCAGTAGATAAAATTCAATTATATGGGTCAATTTATATTTATGCTCTTATAGTTCCTTTAATATCTATCTTTGGTGTAATTCTTGCAAATTATTTAAGAAATAAAAAAATAAGAAATTTAAAAATACAAGGCTTAAAATTCAAAGATGAAAGGGGAGATGAAAAACCAAAAGTTAATTGGTGGATTTTAGGTGGAAGTTTAATATTTGTAATTTTTTCATTATCTGTTGGGTCTTTTAAAATTCCTCTAGCTCAAGAAATTGTTTTTATTGGATCTGTAATTATCATTTTATTTTTAATGTTTAATTTAATAAAGGAGTTACCTGAGAATTTAAGATTAACTATTGTTGGAACAGCTGTAATTATTTTTGTTTTTAGAGCTATGCCAGGACCTGGCCCAGGGTTAACTTGGTTTGAAATAGATGTTTTAAATTTTAATGAACAATTTTTTTCTATTTTGTCATTACTTGCATCTGTTTTAACCTTATTTGGGATAGTTCTTTTAAGACCATTTATGGCTAAAAATACTATAGCTAAAATTATTATTGTTTTAAGTGTTGCAGGTGCAATTCTATTTCTTCCAAGTATTGGAATGTATTATGGATTTCATAATTGGACTTCATCTGTAACGGGTGGAGTTGTTGATGCTAAATTTATTGCTATTATAAATACAGCTCTCGAGTCGCCTTTGGGTCAAATATCAATGATACCATTACTTGCTTGGATTGCTAAAAATGCTCCTGCTCATTTAAAAGCAACTTTTTTTGCTGTATTTGCTTCTTTCACAAACCTTGCTTTATCCGCGAGCGCACTTGGCACAAAGTATATTAATCAAATTTTTATAGTAACTAGAGAGGTAAAAGATAAGGTAACAGGTGAAATCCAAACTAATGCAGACTATTCTGAGCTCGGCATACTTTTAATTTTTGTGACCCTCTTGACTTTAATTTTACCGATCTTATTTGTGTTCATAATCAACAACAGCAAATATAAAACTTCTGAATAACAAAATTTGAGTTTTTAAATTTTGAAATTATAAAATGAAATGAAAAAAATATTTTTAATATACGGTCATTATAATGATAATTCTTTTAATGCAGCCATTAAAAATGAATTTATTAAAGAAGCTGAATTAAAAGGTTATAAAGTTGATGTTGTAGATCTTTATAAAGAAAAATTTGATCCAGTTTTTGCAGGTGAAGAACCAGATAAAGTAGTTTTAGATCACAGAAAAAGAATTGAACAATCAGATACAATAGTTTTGGTTGCACCAATTTGGAATTTTAGAATGCCAGCAATTGTTGAGGGGTGGATAGATAAAGTTTTAGCTCCACCTTGGGCTTATAGATTTAAAAAACTTTGGGGTAATTATGGTTATCCAATTGGAAATTTAAAAAATAAAAAAGCAATTATTTTCTGTACCTATGGATCACCTAGACTTGCAATAACTACTTTTTTCCTAAATCTACCAATTAGAAGATTAAAAAGAGGAGTTTTTCATATGTGCGGTATTTATAATATTATCTACAGAAGATATTTTGCAGTACCATTCGTAAGTAATGAAAAACGAAAAGAATTTCTTGAAGATGTTAGGGAAACAGCTCGTAATCTTTAAGATTATTTTTTTATTTTTTTTAACTATCACAAACTCAAAAGCAGAATTACTCTTACCGAATGTTAATTTTAAGCCTTTTGATGTGGTTCAGATTCAACTTTTAGCTCTTAAAAATAACGACGAGATTTATGCGAACTCTGGTATCGAACAAACTTGGAATTTCGCCCATCCAAATAATAAAAAAATTACAGGTCCTTTAGATAGATTTACTTCCATGATTAAAGGTGAAGGTTATAAAATGTTATTAAATCATATTGAGCATTCCATAACCCTTGTTCAATCTGGCGACAATTGGGCTCAGTTTGAAGTAACAGTGCTTGATCAAAACAAGACTTACCATAAGTTTGATTGGCAAGTTGAAAAGTATGAAAAATCTGGTCCTTTGAAGGATTGTTGGTTGACTACAGGAGTGTCTTCTCCAGTGTCACTTGGCTCTTCAGTTTAGTTAGTTATCAACAGATACAATTTTCTTTCAGAGTAGATAAAAATTTAGTAGGAATCGTTTCATGAAATCAAAAGCTAAAGTAGTTGTTGTTGGTGGAGGAGTAGTTGGAGTTAGTGCTCTTTATCACTTAGCGAAAAAAGGCTGGTCAGATGTTGTTTTAGTTGAGAGAAAAGAATTAACTTCTGGTTCAACTTGGCATGCTGCAGGATTACTTCCATTATTTAATATGAGTTATTCTGTAGGACAACTTCATAAATATGCAGTTAATCTTTATAAAAAATTAGAGGAAGAAACTGGAAAAAATGTTGGCTTTAGTGTTGTATCTAATATTCGATTAGCAAGCACCAAAGATAGAATGGATGAATATCATCAGTATGCCGGTGTTGCAAAAACAATTGGAGTTGATGTAAAATTTTTAACACCTCAACAAGTTAAAGAAATTTGGCCACTATGTCATACAGATGATTTAGTTGGAGCAATTCAACATCCTGAGGATGGCTATATTCAACCAGCAGATTTAACTCAAGCACTAGCAACCGGTGCAAGAAATATGGGTGCAGAAATTTACAGGAATACAACCGTACTTGCGATGAAGCAAAATAAAGATGGTTGGGTTGTTGAAACTGACAAAGGTTCTATAGAATGTGAACATATTATTTCTTGTTCAGGAAATTTTGCAAGACAAACAGGTAAAATGGTTGGTTTAGATATTCCTGTTATTCCAGTAGAACATCAATACATTGTAACAGAACCTCATCCTGAAATACAAAAAAGAAAAAAAGATGGTTTACCTGAAATGGGAGTTTTAAGAGATAGTGATAGCAGATGGTATATGCGAGAGGAAGCTGGTGGATTAATATTAGGCCCATATGAAGATGGAGCTCCAGCGTGTTATGTGAATGGACCATCAAAAGATTCAGAGTATGAATTATTTCAAGAAGATTTAGATAGACTTGCTCCGCACATTGAAGGAGCAATTCATCGTGTACCTGCATTTGGAGAAGTTGGTGTTAAAAAAGTTTACAACGGTGCAATTTGTTATACACCAGATGGTAATCCAATTGTTGGTCCTGCATGGGGATTAAAAAACTTTTGGATTAATGAAGGACACAGTTTTGGAATTACTGCAGCAGGCGGAGCAGGTTGGCAATTAGCTGAATGGATTGTAGATGGAGAACCTACAATTGATATGCTAGGTGTTGAGCCTAGAAGGTATGGAGACTATTGCTCTAAATCATATCTAAAAGCTAAAAATGAAGAAGCTTACAGTCATGTATTTATTACTCACTATCCAGATGAAGAAAGACCAGCTGCAAGACCATTAAGAACTTCACCTTGTTATGAAAGAATGAAAGATTTAGGTGCTGTTTTTGGACAAAAATTTGGATGGGAAAGACCAAACTTTTTTGCAACAGATGGAATGGAACAAAAAGATGATTGGTCATTTAGAAGATCAAAATGGTTCGAGGCAATAAAAAAAGAATGTCAAAATGTAAAACAAAATGTGGGTCTTTTAGACATGACCGCATTTGCAAAATGCAGAATTAAGGGTCCAAAAGCTGAAGAGTTTTTAGACTTCTTAGTTGCAAACAAGCTTCCTAAAAAAATTGGGAGAATAAATTTATGTCACGCATTAAATACTAAAGGTGGCGTTCACTCAGAATTCACAATAATGAAAGAAGCAGAAAATAGTTACTATCTTGTTTCTGCTGGTTCAAATTTACGTTTAGATCATGACTGGATTCAAAAATGGATGCCAACAGATGGGTCTGTTACTTTTCAAGACCTTACAAATAGCACAGGCGTTCTTGTTGTTGCAGGACCTAAAGCAAGACAACTAATGGAAAAAGTTTCAACAGATGATTTTTCCAGTGAAAATTTCAAATGGCTCACTGCTAAGAATGTAGATATTGGGTATGCTCCAGTTAACGCAATGAGAGTAAACTTTGTTGGAGAATTAGGTTGGGAACTGCATCATCCAATTGAGTATCAAAATCATATTTTTGATAAACTAATGGAAGCTGGAAAAGATCTAGGCATTAAACCCTTTGGTATTCGTGCAATGAACAGTTTAAGATTAGAAAAATCTTATAAATTAGTTGGAACCGAAATGTCTATAGAGTACTCACCTTACGAATCTGGTTTAGATAGATTTATCCACCCAAACAAAGGAAATTTTATTGGCTTGGAGGCATTAAATAAATGGAGAGAAAAAGGTTTTGATAATAAATTAGTAACTTTAGAAGTTCATAATACAGAGGATGCTGATGTGCTTGGAAATAATCCTATTTACAAAGATGATAAAGTGATTGGAAGAGCAACAGGTGGTGAGTATGGTTTTAGATTAGATAAATCTATTGCACTTGCAATGGTTAAACCAGAAATGGCAAATGTTGGAGAAAAATTAAAAGTTGATATTTTAGGAAAAATATACGATGCAACAGTAATGGATGAAAGTCCTTACGATGCAGAAAATAAATTATTGAGAGCTTAATGAAAATATTAGTCGCTGTAAAAAGAGTAATTGATTACAATGTCCAGATTAGAGTTAAAGAAGATGGTTCTGGAGTTGTTACTGATAATGTTAAAATGTCAACTAATCCACCTGATGATAACGCGGTTGAAGAAGCAGTAAAAATTAAAGAGGCTGGTAAAGCTACAGAGGTAGTTGCAGTTACGATTGGTGAGGATAAAGCTCAGGAGACAGTTAGAAAAGCTTTAGCAGTAGGTGCTGATAGAGGAATTCATGTGAAAGCAGATGGAATTTTAGAACCATTGGCTGTTTCAAAACTATTACAAAAAGTTGTTGAAAAAGAAAAACCTGATTTAGTTTTTATGGGCAAGCAAGCAATCGATGATGATTGTAATCAAACTGGTCAAATGTTAAGTGCTTTACTAAATTGGCCACAGGCCACTTTTGCTTCAAAAATAGAAGTTAAGGATGGAAAATTAGAAGTCGTTAGAGAGATTGACGAAGGTCTAGAAACAATCGAGATTAATATTCCAGCAATTGTAACTTGTGATTTAAGGTTAAATGAGCCACGATATGCATCTTTACCAAATATAATGAAAGCAAAGAAAAAACCTGTTGATCAATTAAATGCTTCAGAACTAGGAGTAGATATTGCAAATAGAGTTGAGCAGATCAAAGTTGAGGAACCTCCTAAAAGAAAAGCGGGAATAAAAGTTGCTAATGTAACTGAACTTGTTCAAAAGCTTAAAAACGAGGCGAAAGTAATATAATGGCTGTACTATTAATAGCAGAACATAATAATAAAGAGCTAAGACCTTTTACTTTAAATGCTGTTACTGCCGCATCTCAAATTGATGAAGATGTGCATGCTTTAATAATTGGTCATAACAGCGATGAGGCTACAAAAGCTCTATCCGCTTTACCAGCTATAAAAAAAGTTATTAACGTGGATGCGCCACATTATGAAAACTTTACTGCAGAAAATTTTGCTCCGGTTGTGGTTAAAATTGCTGAAAATTATTCTCATGTTGTTTGTTCAGCTAATACTTTTGGTAAAAATTTAATGCCACGAATTGCTGCTTTGTTAGATACATCTCAAATTAGCGATATAATAAAAGTGATTTCAACAGATACATTTGTGAGACCTATTTATGCAGGTAATGCTTTTGCCACAGTTAAAAGTAAAGATTCAAAAAAATGTGTAACAATAAGACCTACTTCATTTGATCCATGTGAAAGTTCTGGCGGCTCTGCACCAATTGAAAAAGCTGATGGTTTAGATCAATTTGCTCAAACTAAATTTATTAAAAGAGAAGAAATAAAATCTGATAGACCAGAACTTGGCACAGCAAGAATAGTAGTTTCAGGTGGAAGAGGTATGCAAAGTGGTGATAACTTTAAATTAATTACTGAAGTAGCAGATAAATTAGGTGCAGCAATAGGTGCATCTAGAGCTGCAGTTGATGCAGGGTATATTAGTAACGATCATCAGGTTGGACAAACAGGCAAGGTAGTAGTTCCAGATTTGTACATTGCTGTTGGTATTTCAGGAGCTATTCAACATTTAGCGGGCATGAAAGAAAGTAAAGTAATTGTAGCAATAAATAAAGATGGTGAAGCTCCCATTTTTAGTGTTGCTGATTATGGATTAGAAGCAGATTTATTTGAAGCCCTTCCTCAATTCCTAGCTGAATTGAATAAATTAAACACTATACAAAAATAATACCGAAAGATAAAAACATCATATGACTAGAGAGTCGATGGAATATGACGTTGTAATTGTTGGAGGTGGACCTTCCGGTTTAGCAACTGCTATAAAGTTGAAACAATTAGACTCTAATTTAAATATTTGTTTATTGGAGAAAGCATCAGAAATTGGTGCACACATTATAAGTGGCAATGTTTTTGAGACACGTGCATTAGATGAATTATTACCAAATTGGAAAGATTTAAATGCACCAATCAAAACAAAAGTTAGTAAAGAAAAATTTTTATTTTTAGGCAAAACAAAATCATTAAGTTGGCCTACATGGTTGTTACCATCAGTACAACAGAATCACAAAAATTATATTATTAGTCTTGCAAATTTATGTAGATGGCTAGCAGAACAAGCTGAGGCTTTAGGAGTTGAAATTTTCCCAGGGTTTCCAGCTAGTGAAATTTTATATAATGAAGATGGATCAGTTAGAGGTATAGCAACTCAAGATATGGGCATTGATAAAGAAGGAAATAAAAAAGATAGTTATGAACCTGGCATTGATTTAATTGGAAAGGTAACAGTTTTTGCAGAAGGTTGTAGAGGTCATCTTGGAAAACAGTTAATTCAAAAATTTGAATTGAATAAAGGTAAAGATCCTCAACAATATGGAATCGGTTTTAAAGAGATTTGGGAAGTCGATGATAAAAATCACGAAGAAGGTCTTGTAATGCACACAGCAGGATGGCCATTAGATAATAATACTTATGGCGGAAGTTTCATGTATCATGCCGAAAATAAACAAGTATTTTTGGGTTATGTTATTGGTTTGGATTATAAAAATCCTCATTTATCACCATTCGATGAGTTTCAAAGATTTAAAACACATCCAGCAATAAAAAAAATCATAGAAGGTGGCAAAAGAATATCTTATGGAGCTCGTGCTTTAATTGAAGGGGGTTTTCAAAGTTTACCTAAAATGTTTATGCCAGGAGCATTACTTGTGGGATGTGATGCAGGTACTTTAAATATGCCTAAAATTAAAGGCTCTCATACTGCTATGAAAAGTGGAATAATAGCTGCAGAAACTATAATCGAACATTTTAAAGAAAATAAAAGCCTCTCTATTTTTGAGGAAAAATTTAAGAATAGCTGGCTTTATGATGAGTTGTTTAGAGCAAGAAATGTTAAGCCGAGTTTTAGTTGGGGTTTAATTCTTGGAATAATTTTTACAGGAATAGATCAAATATTGTTTAAAGGTAAATTGCCATTCACATTAAAACATAAGCATGCAGATCATGAAACTTTAAAGTTAGCTAACGAGATGCCAAAGATAGAGTATCCAAAACCAGATAATGTAATTACATTTGATAAAACGAGCTCTGTTTATCTAACTGGTACCAATCATGCTGACAATCAACCAGTTCATCTTAAATTGAAAGATCCTGAACTACCAATTAGATATACATTAGAAAAGTTTGATGAACCTGCGCAAAGATATTGTCCTGCAGGAGTTTACGAAGTGCAAAATGAAAATGGTAATAATAAGTTTGTTATAAACTCTCAAAATTGTATTCATTGCAAAACTTGTGATATTAAAGAACCATCACAAAATATAACTTGGGTTACACCTGAAGGCGGAGGTGGTCCAAAATATGGTAATATGTGATTAATTAGATAAAAATTTTATTAAAATAATAATCACGCCTATTATAACTGACCATATAAAAAGATTGTTAAAAAATATTTTTTTATTTTTATTCGCATAAATAAATCCTGGTAGAACCAAAATAAGAATTAAAATTAAATATATTACAGATAAAATTTCATCACTCATTTAGATGAATTCAAGAAAGATCAATTGCAAATTTTTTTAAAACTTCAATAGGTAAAATTTTTAAAGTATTTTGATGAGTACTTTTTAAATAAATAGGGCATCCTTTACCTGCCTCTACAGCTTTTGCATACCAACTTGCACACACACACCAGCCATCTCCATCTTTCAATCCAGGAAAACCAAATTCAGGATGAGGTGTAATTAAATCATTACCTGCTTCTTTACACCATTCTAAGAATTCATCTGTAACTTTTGCACAAACAGTATGAACACCATGATCATTTTCATCTGTATTACAACATCCATCTCGATACCAACCTGTTAATGGATCAAGTGAGCATTGCTCTAGGTCTTGACCTAGAACATTTTTTTGTTTGTCACTCATTTAAATTTTTGTTGGATTGGGTTGTCCCTTGTAAACTTCCTCAGGATCAAATTTCTTTTCTGTTTCTAAAAACTTCATTTCAATTTTTCTTCCATTATCAATTGGACCCAATGGAACCGATCTATAAAAGCATGATCTGTATCCAACATGACAACTAGCTCCATCACCAATATCAACTGTCAGCCAAATTGAATCTTGATCATCATCAATTCTTATTTCCGTAACCTTTTGAGTAAATCCACTTGTTTTTCCTTTGTGCCAAATAGCTTTTCTTGATCTACTAAAATAATGAGCTTCTTTTGTTTCAATTGTTTTTTTAAAAGCTTCAACATTCATATAACCATGCATTAAAATATCTTTCGTTTTAGAACACATTGTAATTACAGGAATAAGTCCATCATTATCAAATTTTGGAGAAAGTAGATTTCCTTCTTCTATTTCAACGACATTTTCTCTTTTTTTGAACATATTATGTGATTATGTAGCATATATAGAGATATATTAAATATTTTAAAAATAAGATTTTATAGGTATAAAAACGCTCAATGAAATTAGTTAAAGAAACAGACAATCAGCAAATTAAAAAAGTTTCAGATCAAGAAGCTGAGGAGGCTTTTAGAACAATCTTAACTTGGATGGGTGAAGATCCTGCAAGAGAAGGGTTATTAGAAACCCCTAAAAGAGTGACTAAAGCATTTAAAGAATATTTTGCTGGATACGCTGAAGATGCAAATAAAATTTTAGAAAAAACATTTGGTGATGTTGAAGGATATGATGATATGGTTGTTGAAAAAAATATTTCAGTAACAAGTCATTGTGAACATCATATGGCACCAATTGTTGGTACTGCACATGTTGCGTATATCCCTAAACAAAGAGTTGTAGGTTTAAGTAAATTAGCAAGAGTAGTTGAAGTTTTTTCAAAACGATTACAAACACAAGAAAGATTGACAATGCAAATTGCACAATCATTAATGACAGCTTTAGATGCAAAAGGTGTGGCAGTTACTATTGATGCAGCGCATCAATGTATGACGATGAGAGGAATTAAAAAAGAACACGCTACCACAGTTACAAATTACTTTTTAGGTCAGTTTAAAGAAGATCTTTCCATTCAAAATAGATATTTAAGATTTATCAGTAAATAAAGTGTCTACTCAATTTAAAGCATTAATCATCGATCAAGAAGGTGAGGGTTTAAAACGAGAAATTAAATCTATTGATCAATCTTATTTAAAACATGGGGATGTTTTAGTTAAGGTTAATTATTCATGTTTAAATTATAAAGATGCACTTATTTTAAATAATGGAGCAAGATTAGTAAAAGAATATCCACATATTCCAGGAATAGATTTTTCAGGAACTGTTGTAGAGAGTGGAAGTGATAAATTTAAAAAAGATGATGAAGTTATTCTCACAGGATGGAGAGTAGGTGAAATTTATTATGGTGGTTATTCTCAATTTGCAAAAGTAAATTCAGAATTTTTAGTCAAAAAACCAAAAGATTTAACAGCCAAACAGGCAATGATTATGGGTACAGCTGGGTTAACAGCTCTGTTATGTGCTTTTGCAATAAAAGCAAGAGAAGAACTTTTACTAGGAGAAAAAGTTAAAGATGTACTTGTAACTGGTGCTTCAGGTGGAGTTGGTAGCATTGCAGTTATGATCCTAGCAAAGTTTGGTTATGATGTTACAGCGGTTACAGGAAAAAAAAGTAATGAAGAATATTTAAAATCGATTGGCGCAAAAACTATTATAAATAAAGATGATTTAGACAAAGATCCTCGACCATTAGATAAAGGTTTATGGGATGGGGTAGTGGATACTGTAGGTGGAAAAATTTTAGCTAATGCTCTAGCTCAAACAAGAGATAACGGTATTGTTGCTGCATGTGGAAATGCGGCAGATATTAAACTTAATACAACTGTAATGCCTTTTATAATTCGTGGAGTTAAACTTTGGGGAGTAAATTCTGTAACTGCTTCTATTAAAAGAAGAGAATTTGTTTGGAATGAAGTTGCAAAAGTTATTAATTTTGAACTTTTAGAACAATCAATCAAAACTATTGGTTTAGAAGAATTAATTGGAATTTACTCAAAGATGTTAAAAGGAGAAACGTCTGGCAGATATATTGTAGATGTTAATAAATAATGGATTGGGACAAATTAAAAATTTTTCATGCTGTAGCTGAAGCAGGAAGTTTTACTAATGCAACAATAAATTTAAATTTAAGTCAATCAGCTATTAGTAGACAAATTCAATCTTTAGAACAAGACCTTAAAGTTCAGTTGTTTGAACGTCATGCTAGAGGTTTAACTTTAACCGAAAATGGAGAATATGTTTTTAAAACTGCTCATGAAGTTATCAGTAAACTTAAAGAGGTCGAAACATCATTAGGTGACCAAAAAAACAAACCAACAGGAAAATTAACAATAACAACAGTCAGAAGTTTTGGTACGCACTGGTTAACTCCAAGAATTGAAGAGTTTATGAGACTTAATCCTGAAATAGAAATTGAACTGGTATTTGATGATAAAGAATTAGATCTTAGCACAAGACAAGCAGATATTGGTATTTTCATGAGAAGACCAAAACAATTAAATTATATTCAGAAAAAACTAGTTGATATTAAATATTATATATATGGATCTAATAGATATTTAGAAAAATATGGAATGCCAAAAACAATTACTGACCTCAACAAACATAAATTTATTTCATTTGGAAAAGGTGCACCTTCACCAGTTTATAACCCTGATTGGGCATTAAAACTTGGAATGCATGATGGAAAAAAAAGAAAATCAATTATGAAAGTAAATAGCGTGATGGGATTATTGTTAGCAGTAGAGTCTGGTGTTGGATTAGCAGCATTACCAGAATATCTTGTTACTAATTCAAATAATGTGATTAAAGTTTTACCTAAATCAGAAGGACCAATAACCGAAGCACATTTTGTGTATCCTCAGTCACTAAAAAATACAGCTAGAGTTCAGGCTTTTAGAAATTTCCTTTTTAGCAAGATAGGTGATTGGAAATAATCCCATTTTTCTTGACAAATACTTGCTAAAATGCGAATGATAATCATTCTCAATTAGAGAATTATCAAACCAACCAACAATTGAAATAAGTAAATGAAATTTATTTTAGTAAGTTTTTTAATATTAAATTTTCTATCAACTTTTTTAAAAGCTAATGAGGTCAATGTATTTAGCTCAAGACATTACTCATCAGATATTCAGTTATATGAAAAATTTACTTCACTCAGTGGCATTAAAGTAAATATTGTTTCTGGAAAAGACGCTGCACTCCAAAAAAGAATTATAGAAGAAGGATCAGACTCAAAAGCAGATATTTATATTACTGCTGATGCTGGAAGATTAGGTTTATTTGATAAAAAGGGCATGTTCCAAAATTCTATTTCACCAAAAATTAAATCAATAGTTCCAGAAAGTTTAAGAAGTGAAAATTGGACAGGGATAGCAAAAAGAGCAAGGATTATTTTTTATTCAAAAGATAGAATAAACAAAGAAGATATCAAAAATTTAAATTATGAAGATTTATCTAATCCTAAATGGAAAAATAAAATAACAATTCGTCAATCAAATAATATCTATAACCAATCCTGGATCGCATCAATCATAAGTAATAATGGTAAAGAAAATACAGAAACATGGATAAAAAAATTTAAAGGAAATTTTGCTAGAGATCCAAAAGGGAATGATCGTGCTCAAATATTAGCTGTTGCTGCTGGAGAAGCTGATCTAGCAATTGCTAATACTTACTATTACGCACTTATGTTGTCTGGCCAAAAAGGATTTGAACAACAGGAAGCAGCAAAAAAAGTTTTGCCAATCTTTCCTAATCAATCAAATAGAGGAACCCATATGAATATTAGTGGAGGTGGTATTTTAAAAAATGCTCCAAATCCTAAAAATGCAATAAAACTTTTAGAATTTCTTTTAACAGAAGAGGCTCAATCACATATAGTCAAAAACACGTTTGAATATCCCATTAATGAAAATGTTGAACCTAGTAATCTAATTCAAAGTATGGGAACATTTAAACAAGATCTTTCAACACCAGTTGAAGATTATGCTAAATTTCAGAGTATTGCACTTGAGCTTATGCTTAGAAGTGGTTGGAAATAAATTTTACTTATATGATGAATAGATTAAACATTTGGTATCTAAGTTCATTATCAATCTCGATAGTTGTTGCTATTCCTATTGTAATTATTTTTAGTAGCTTTTTTGAATTAACAAGTGAGTACAGTTTAATTTTAAAAGAAACATTTTTATTAGACTATATCGTAAATTCCCTGGTTTTATTAATTGGAGTAATAGTTATTACTTCAATAATAGGAATTGGATGTGCATATTTAGTATCTTTTTACGATTTTCCAGGTTCTAAATTTTTTAAATGGGGATTGATATTATCATTTGCAGTACCAGCCTATATTTATTCATATTCACTAACTGCTTTTTTTGAAAATTATGGAACTGCATACTCTATATTGAAATCTTTATTTGGTGATGGTGAATATAACAAATATATTCCAAAATTAGATGGAATGGTGGGTGCAACTATTGCAATTTCATTTTCAATTTTTGGTTATGTTTATGTTTTAACAAGGGCATCATTTCATTATCAATCACAAAATCTTATTGATCTTGGTAAAAACTTAGGTTTTTCAAAGAAAAAAACATTCATGAAAATTATCCTACCAGCTGCAAGACCGTCAATAATAGCGGGGCTATCTCTTGTTGCTATGGAAACACTATCTGATTTTGGTTCAGTATCTTTTTTTGGAGTTTCAACGTTAACTACAGGAATTTATAATGCTTGGATAACTTATGATGATTTGACATTAGCAAACCAATTATCATTTTATTTATTAATCTTTATATTTATTCTTTTTACATTAGAAAATATTTCAAGACAAAAAGCTCAATATCATTCTCCCTCAAAAAGCGGAATTCAGTCTAAAACAAAAATATCCCTTAAGGGCTATAAAGCTATACTTTCTTTCGGAGTATGTTTTTTAGTTTTTTTTATAAGTTTTTTATTTCCAGTATCTCAGATGGCCTACTGGACTTATTTATTTCCAAATCACTTAGTAGATCTAAAGTTAATTGAATTATTGACTAATACTTTATTACTAGTTTTTTTGTCCTGCTTATTATTAATTTTTTTAAGTTTCATTTCTAACTATGGAAATAGAATAACTAAAAGTAAGCTTCTTCAATATCTCACAACATTTTCAATATCAGGATATGCAATGCCAGGAATTATTTTAGCTGTAGCTTACATCTCATTTATATCATTTTTAGATAACAATTTATTTTCAAATTTTAATATAAAATCATTTTTCATAGGTTCTATTTTTGGATTAGTTTTAGTTTATTTTGTGAGATTTTATTCACTAGCTAATAATGGATTAAAATCTGGGTATTTAAAGATTAATTATTCAATAGATGAAAGCGCTTATTTGCTTGGTTATTCTAAGATTAAAACTTTTACTAATATTCATTTACCTTTTTTAAAAAATTCTATTTTTTTAGTTATAATTTTACTTTCAATAGAAATAGTTAAAGAATTACCAATTACTTTAATTATGAGACCATTTAATTTTGATACATTTGCAACTACCGCTTATGTGTTTGCATCTCAGGATCTACTTGAAGCAGCAGCTGCACCTGCATTATTTTTAATCTTAATATCAAGTATTTTTATATTATTAACCTCTAGATATATATTAAAAGATAAATAATGAATAATTTCTTTGAAATTAATAATGTTACTTTTGCTGCCAGCAAAAAAAACAAAGTTAATAATGTATCTTTAAAAATAGAAAATGAAGGTGATGTGGTTTGTTTGCTTGGTCCATCTGGTATTGGTAAAACCACAATTTTAAGAACTATAGCTGGTTTAGAGAAAATAAAATCTGGATCAATTAATTTAAACGGCAAAGTAATTTCTTCTGAAAATTTACACATAGAACCAGAGAATAGAAATATATCATTATCATTTCAGGATAATTCTTTGTTTCCTCATTATAATGTTATCGACAATATTAAATTTGGAGCTGAGAGAAATAAAAGAAAAAATGAGAGACTTAAATTAACTGAAATTCTAGAATTTTTGCATCTAGAACATATTCAAAATAAGTTTCCTCATCAAATTAGTTCTGGGGAGGCTCAAAGAGCAGCATTAGCTAGATCATTATTATCAATGCCTGATTTGCTTCTTCTAGATGAACCTCTTTCTAATATTGATCAAAGCTTTAAAGAGGAAATCCAAGTAAAATTAAAACAATTACTAAAAGAATATAAGATCACCACTATTATAGTTACACATGACTCATATGAAGCTTTTTATCTTGGAAATAAATGTGGGATAATTTTAGATGGTCAGTTAAAACAATATGACGATCCTTATAACGTATATCATTTTCCAAATTCTATAGAGGTTGTAAATTTTTTAAATAGAGGGATATTAATCCCAGCCAAAGTTATAGATGAAAAATCTCTTGAAAATAAAGATCTTGGATTAATTGAGGGTGATTTTGTAAAGCATTATCCAAAAGGGGCTAATGTTAAATTGTTACTTCAGCCAGAAGATTTAGAACATGATGATAAAAGTAATTTAAAACTTGAGGTAGTTGATAGAAAATTCAGAGGGACAAACTTTATTTATACACTTAAAACACAAAGTAATTTATTAATACCAGTGTTTGTACATTCTCACCATGTTCACCAACATGAAGTTGATGAGAAATTTGGAATTAAAAGACCTATTCATATTGATCATATTGTTTGTTTTGATTAATAGACATCAGAATAATGAAAAAATCTAAATTATTTGTGAAAGGCATAATTGATGTTTTGCCTTTATTAATACCTGTAGTTCCATTTGGAATAATTTTAGGCGCAATAGGAATTGAATTAGGTTTTAGTGTACTAGAGACATTTGCTACTTCATTAATAATTTTCGGTGGAGCATCTCAAATAGTTTTTTTACAATTATTTTCTGGTGGTGCTTCTTCTATTATAACTATTACTTCAACATTTGTAGTGAATTCAAGACACTTACTTTATGGAGCAAGTTTAAGTGAATATTTAAATAAGTTATCAATTGGATGGAAAATAATTTTATCTTACTTACTTACTGATCAAGCATATGCTGTTTCAAATATATTTTTTGAAAAAAATAAAGATAATGATTTAAAACACTATTACTTACTAGGCTCTGGTTTTATACTTTGGTTTGTTTGGCAAATTTTTACTTTTGTAGGAATTTTTTTAGGCTCGATTGTTCCTGAAGAACTAGGTTTAGCATACACAATACCTTTGACATTCATATCGTTATTAGTTGGTTATTTTAGAAAGTTGGATCATTTGATTGTAATTTTAATTTCAGGGATACTTTCTATTACCTTGTATGATGTGCCATTGAAATCTTATATTATTTTATCTAGTTTTTTATCTTTGTTAGTTGCTTTTGCAATCATCCATCTAAAAGGAAATTCAAAATGATTTGGTATGGAATTATAATTTCAGGGATATTAAATTTTTTAACAAAATTTTTATCCTTAACTTATTTTGACACTAGCAAAATGAACCCAATGGTAAAAAAAATTTTAGCTTATGTTCCATCAGCTGTATTTCCTGCAATAATTTTTCCTGGAATTTTTTTAGATACAAATGGAATGATTGATATTGAAAACAATCCAAAAATATATGCTTCAATTGTTGCTGTTATAATTGGAATATTAAGTAAAAATATTTTAGCTACTATTTTTTCTGGTTTAGCCACATATTGGTTTTTAATATTTATTTAGTAATTGATAAATGAAAAAACCTTTAATCAATAATGAATTGCTAGGTATCTTTTATATGATCCTATGCCAATTTTCATTTGCAACTAACGATGCCATGGTTAAATTTATTTATCAAAATTTTGATGAAATTTTTGTTTTGAATCAAGTAATTTTTATTCGAGGAATTTTTGCACTATTTTTTATTGGAATATTTTTATATTTCAAAAACTTATTGAACTTTAAAATAATTTTTTCCTCTAGACAGTTATCAATTAGAGGTGCGTTTGAAGCTTTAGCTGCTATTTGTTTTTTTATTGGAGTTGCAACTTTACCATTTGGTATGGTCTACGTCTTATTAAGCTTAGCACCAATTTTTATGACAGCCTTTGGAGCATTATTCCTTAATGAAAAAGTGAGATGGAAAAGATGGACTGCAGTAATAATAGGGTTTATTGGAATAATAATTGTTGTAAATCCAAAAGAACTTGAGTTTGGTTATTTTTTTATCTTCCCATTATTGTCTGCAATTCTCTTGTCTTTTAGAGACATGTATACAAAAAATATCAAAGGAAATTTTCATAGTCTACAAATTGCATTTATTACTTGTTTAGTAGTTACAATTTTTTTTGGATTTTTAAGTCTTTATAAATTCTTTAATTTTAACTTGAAAGAATATTTAATTCTTTTTGTAGCATCATTCTTTTTATCATTAGGATACATATTTTCTGTTGCAACAATTAAAGTTGCTTTAGTTTCTGTTACTTCAACTTTTAGATATTCAGTAATTCTTTGGGGTATTCTATACGGCTATTTTTACTTTGGGGAGATACCCAATACTAATACCTATACAGGCGCAGTATTGATAGTTGTAAGTGGTTTGATCATAATTACACGTCAAAAACAGCTTGGTAAGATTAAGTAGCATAATAAGAGCTATTGCATCAACTTGACTGCATTATTTATATTTTCCTTGTTAAAATAAAATGTTAGAATTTTTAAATTAATTTTAACGAGAGGTAATAATGAGAATATTAAAAAGTACATTAGTTGCTGGATTAATTTCGATTTTTGTATCTGTCTCAAGTTTTGCAGAGAAAGTAAAAATTGGAGATCCAGGTTGGACTGGTGCTACTGCAATTGCAAATTTATTAGCTGCAGTAGTATCTGATAAAATGGGTGGTGAAGTAGAAATTGTTCCTGGTAATAACACTTCTATTTATGCTGCAATCGACAGAGGTAAAGGTGAAATCGATGTGCACCCTGATATTTGGTTACCAAACCAAGAAGCTTACACAAATGATTTAGTTCCAAAAGGAACTTTAAAATTAAGCAGTAAGCCATATGAAGGTAATCAAGGTTATTGTGTGTCACAAGCTTTTGCAAAAAAAATGAACATCACTTCAATTTTTGATCTTGGAAGACCAGAGGTTGTTAAAGCAATGGATAGCGATGGCAATGGTAAAGGTGAGTTTTGGATTGGTGCAGATGGTTGGGCTTCAGCAAATGTTAATGAAGTAAAAATTAGAGATTACAAATTACTTGATGCTGGAATTGAGCCAATAAGAGCTGCAGAAGCAGTTAAAAATGCAAGAGTACTAGACTCAATTAAAAAAGGGGAAGGTTACGCATTTTATTGTTACAAACCTCATGCAATCTGGGGAATGGCTGACGTAGTTATGTTAGAAGAACCAAAGTATGATCCTGCAAAATATAAGATGATACAACCAAAAGCAGACCCTGATTGGTATAAAAAATCTTATGTTGCATCTAAAGATGCTTTGAAACAAATCCAAATTGGATGGGCTACTTCTTTAGAAAAACAATCACCAGCAATTGTTGAATTTTTCAATAATTTCCAACTTACAGCTGACGATGTATCATGGATGGCGTACGAAGTATCAGTACAAAAAAGAGATCCAGGTGAAGTTGCAAGACAATGGATGAGTGAAAATTCAAAAACAGTTGATGGTTGGTTAGGTTTATAAAAAACAATCATTAAATTTCTACCTGGCAGATAATTTCTGCCAGGTATTCAATAAAGATTATGTCATCACAAAGCTTAGGTTGCGATATACAAATTAAAAATGTTTGGAAAGTATTTGGTAATACTTCTGCAGAAGCTCTAGATGCTATACAAAATCAAAAAATTTCGAAAACTGAGGCGCTTGAAAAATTTAACTCAGTAATTGGTGTATCTGATGTTTCTTTTGATGTTAATCCTGGTGAAATTTTTTGTGTAATGGGATTATCTGGAAGTGGTAAATCAACATTAGTCAGACATATTAATAGATTATTAGAACCAACATCTGGTCAAATATTAGTGAATGGCCAAGATGTTATGGGATTAGAAAAAGAAAGTTTGCAAGAATTTAGAAATAAAAAGATTGGAATGGTATTTCAAAATTTTGCTTTAATGCCTCATAGATCAGTAATTGACAATATTGCAATGCCAATGGAAATAAGGGGTGTAAATAAAAATCAAAGATACGAACAAGCTAATAAAATTTTAGATATTGTTGAGCTGCAAGGATGGGGAAATAAGTTTGCTCATGAATTATCAGGAGGAATGCAACAACGTGTTGGATTAGCTAGAGCATTAGCAGCAAATCCAGAAGTGTTATTAATGGATGAGCCATTTTCTGCATTAGATCCTTTAATTCGTAGACAATTACAAATTGAATTTATCAATCTTTCAAAACAAATGAAAAAGACAACTGTTTTTATTACTCACGATCTTGATGAAGCTGTAAAAGTTGGTCACAGAATTGCAATAATGAGAGATGGAATGGTAATACAAATTGGAACACCAGAACAAATTGTTATGAACCCAGCTGATAATTATGTTGCAGACTTTGTTAAGGGAATTTCAAGACTGAAAGTAGTTGAGGCAAAAACAATTATGAAATCAAAAGATCAATTTGAAAAAGAAAATGGACCATTACCATCTAATGCAATTGAAATGAAAGAAAATGATTTATTAACTAATCTTATTGAAAAATCTGTTTCTAATAACGCGCCAATTGTCATTAAAGATAATTCTGGAAATTTGATTGGAGCAATATCACAAAAAGATCTTTTAACTTCGGTAGTCGAGGGTCAAGATGAGTAGTAGAAAAGAAATAGAAATTTCAAATGATGAACAAATAACAAATTTTGTTCAAACTAGCTCTAAATATTACATAACAGAATTCAATAAAATCGGTAACAGTTCGAAATATGTTATTTCATTTAATAAAAGTGCATTTTTATTAGGTTCTCTTTGGTATAGTTTTAGAAATCTTTGGAATTGGGCTTTGGCTTTTTTAATTATTGAAACTTTTGCAATCACGCAAATTGTTAGAGGTTTTTTTGGAAATATAAGCGCAGAAGCTTATAAAAAGATAGATCAAATCCAGTCCACAATTGACTTTAGGCAAAAACAACTAGAAGCAGCCATAGAGCAAAATTCTGATAAAGTTGAAATGTTTCAAAGGACAATTAAATCTTTAGAAGACTCTATAGCAGGGTATGTTGCTGAAGCACAAAGAATTGAAGCATCAGGTGTTTGGATTGCTATTTCAGGAATAATTTTATTTATTGTTATTAGAGTAATTCAATCAATGTCAGCTAACACAATCTTAGAAAAAAGATATTCAGAATGGTTATCTGACAAATCAATAAGACCTGGTATGAAATTAAATAATATAATTTTGAGTGTAGTTTTTGCTTTGGTGATTATAATTTTTTCAACTATTCATTATAGTTTTCCTAACTTTATGGATGTAATGAAGGATTTCCCCACTCATCCTGATATAAGATTAAAATCAATTGCTGGTGTTGAAGGTGCATTTGACTATGCCGTCATTAAAGGTGATCGAATATTTGATGCTATTACTTTTGGAATTAGATCTGTTTTAGACTCGTTGGAATTATTGTTTGTAAAAACTCCTTGGATTGTAATTATAAGTTCAATTGTTTTATTAACAGGTCTATCCGCAGGTCCACGTGCTGCAATATATTCTGGAGCTTTTCTAGCATACATGGGTTTTTTAGGTTTTTGGATAAAAGCAATGACAACTCTAGCTTTACTTGGAACAGCAGCCTTATTAAGTATTGTTATTGGTATTCCACTTGGAATTTATTGTTCAACCAGACCCAGGTTTTATGCATTTATAAGACCCATCATGGACTTTATGCAAACCATGCCTGCATTTGTATTTATGATTCCAGTGATTGCTTTTTTTGGAACAGGAAAAGTTGCAGCTGTAATTATTACAATGATATTTGGAGGAACCCCAGTTGTAAGGTTAACTGTTTTGGGTTTAAAAGGAGTTCCACAAAATATTCGGGAAGCTGCAATCGCTTATGGTGCTTCCAAGTGGTACTTGTTGACGAAAGTTGACATTCCGCTTGCAATGCCAACTATACTTGCAGGTGTTAACCAAACAGTAATGTTAAGTTTAGCCATGGTTGTTGTTGCATCATTAATTGGTGCGAAAGGTTTAGGCCAAGATGTTCTTGAGGCCTTACAATATGCTAATGTTGGACAAGGTATTTTAGCCGGTATTGCAATTCTTTTTGTAGCTTTACTTCTAGATAGAATAGTTCAAGGTAAAAAAAGAGTTTAAATAAATTTACTTACCAGCAGAATTAAGCACGTAATAAACTACAGTATCTATCTCTTCTTTTGTCAAAATTTCATCTTCTCCAAATGCAGGCATAACTCCTAGTCCATAAACCACCATTTCTGTAAGAGATTCATTCGTCATTTCAACGGTATCCAAATTAGGACCAACATTTCCCTCAGATCCAGCTGCCTTTAAAACATGACACGCCGCACATCCTGCAGTTTCATTGAATATCTCTAAACCTTTTGCCATTTTAGCTTCATCAGCTAAAAGGCTTGAGATATGTAAAAGAGCTATACCTAGACTTATTAATAAAAATTTTAATATTTTCATTAATTTAGAATTTAACCTTAACGCAATAATTACACTACTGTAATGTTGACACTGTGATCTTTCCAACCATTGTGAGCGTAACCTCTTCTATTTTCCATTCTAAGCTCTGGCTGTTTGTCTCTTCCGTTAGAAGCTAAACTTGCAATGTTGTAAGTACCGGCAGAAAGTGTAGTTTCAAAAACAAATTGTCTCCAAGCAAATTTCCCTAAATCTGGACCAACAAATTTTGCTTTTTTCCAAGATTTACCTCCATCTACAGAAACTTTTACACTTCTAACTTTTCTAGTTCCACCCATTGCAACACCAACTATTTGAACCTTGCCAGCTTTAACTGTTCCAGTTTCATCTGTTGGTCTAGTGATCCAAGATTTCACAGGCATTTCCCAGCAAGAAGGGTATTGAGAACCTTTTTTGCCAATTGGTGAAATTCTGTAACTAGATTTCATATATTTTACTTGTGACTCCTCAGAAGTGAATGAAACTTTACCTAAGTGTTTAACATTATTAATTCCAAAGTATCCTGGAGTGATCATTCTTAATGGACCACCATGAGAATTCGGTAATGGCACACCATTCATATCCCAAGCTAAGATAGCATCTTTATAAACTTCTTTTGGAACTGATCTTTCAATCATCGCTTTCATAGGATCTAAACCAGTAGGTTCATGATCTATACCAGCTGAAGTCATAAATGTTGTTCCACTAGTAATTCCTCCACATGCATCTACTAAAGTTTTCACTGGAATACCTGTCCACATAACACATGCTGCAGCACCAGTTTTCCATTGTGAACCTCTAGGCTTATGTTCAAAAAAACCTCTTCCGTTACCGGAGCACTGCAAAACAGTAGCCATAGTAGTTGTTCCCATTGCTTTTAACTCTGCAAGAGTGAAGCTTTTTGGATTATTCACACCTTCAATACTAACTTTCCAATTATTTCTGTCACCTATTTGAGCATCACTCATAGTAGGCATATTATTTCTGATATAAACATTGGCATTAGGAGTAACTAAACCTTCGCCAATAGCACTTCTATGAGTTTCAATTCCTTTGTCTGAATGTACAATTAATGCATCTCTATTTTTCCAACTGATAAAATCTGGAAGTCCTTTGCTACCTTCTTTATGATTAGCATTAGCAATAGTTATTGGAACTATAGATGCAGTTGCTGCTAAACCAGCTACTGAAGCTGTTCCAGCTAAAAAATTTCTTCTATTTAAGTTTGGTGTATTTTTTGTTTTTTTCATTTTTTTCCTCCAGAAATAATATGAGTATATTAATAACAATTTCTTCAACTAAATTCAATTTGATAAATCTGACACACTACCTTTGGTTGTTTATTAGATAAGATTAAAATAAATAATGTTTATAAAACAATAATTCTATTATAAGTTTAATTATAAATGAGTTTGTTACAAGACAGTTTTGGCAGAAGATTTCCTTACATTAGAATGTCAATCACTGATGTTTGTAATTTTAAGTGTGGCTACTGTCTACCAAACGGCTATCAGGCAGATAAGAGTGATAATAGAACATTTTTAAACATCAATGAAATTGAGAGACTAACAAAAGCATTATCTGAATTGGGAGTTTGTAAAATAAGATTAACTGGTGGTGAGCCTACTGTTAGAAAAGATTTTTTTGATGTTTTAAAAGTAATAAAAAAACATTCAGGAATAAAAAAAACTGTAATCACTACAAATGGTTATCGCTTGGATAAAAAAGCTCAAAAAATTAAAGAAAGTGGCTTAGATGGTATTAATATTAGTATTGATAGTTTAGATAGAGAAACCTTTAAGAACATAACCGGGCACGATCGTTTACCAGAAATTTTAGAAGGAATAAAAAAATTACAAGAACTTAATTTTAAGAATATTAAAATTAATGCTGTTTTACTTAAAGGTGTAAATGATAAAGAAGAAGATTTTGAGAAATGGGCTGAATTTATAAAAACAAACGAAGTTGATTTTAGATATATTGAACTTATGCAAACTGGAGATAACTTAGATTACTTTAATAGATATCATGTGCCTTCTTCAAAGTTTGTTAATTATTTAAATGAAAGAAATTGGATTTTTCAAACATTTGGAAAAGATGCGGGCCCATCTAAAAATTATATTAATACTAATTACAAAGGTAAATTTGGTGTGATAGCACCTTATTCAAAAGATTTTTGTAAAAGTTGTAACCGGTTAAGAATAACAGCTAAAGGTGACTTAAGACTTTGTTTGTTTGGTAATACTGGAATTAATATCAGACATTTAATGCAAAAGGATGATCAAACTGAAGAGTTAAAAGATTTAATTTTAAAACAACTTAACTTCAAAAAAGAGTCTCATTATTTAGAACTTGGAGAAACAGGTCTAACTAAAAATTTATCTACTACTGGAGGCTAATGAATAAACCAAAAGTAGTTGAGCAAGAAAATCTTCAAGATTGGGCTAAAGAAATTTTTCAAAAAAATTCTTTTAATATGATTGATGTTTCTTCTAAGAAAGAAACATTTAGAAGAGCTTTAGCATATGGAAAAATTTATGTGGGTAAAGAAGTATTTGATTTAATAAAGAATAAACAAATGCCAAAAGGAGATCCAGTGACATTAGCAGAAGTTGCTGCAGTTTTGGGTGTTAAAAAAACAAGTGAACTTATTCCTTTATGTCACCCATTGCCAATTGATCATACAGCAACAAAAATTATTTTAATCGAAGAGGATTACTCACTAGAAGTTTATTGTGTTGTATCTGCTGTAGCAAAAACGGGTGTTGAAATGGAGGCGATAATGGGGGTGAATGCTGCATTAACAACTATTTACGATCTAAGTAAAATTGTTAACCCTCATCTTAAAATTGATAATGTGAAATTATTGATTAAAGAGGGTGGTAAAAGTGGAGTATGGACTAATCCAGATGGTCTTCCAAAGTTTTTAGAAAATATTTTCTAATTAATAATGTCATTAAATTTAAGTTCTCAAAAGATTATTAAAGATTGGATTGATTATAATGGTCATATGAATGTAGCTTATTATTTACTAATATTTGATAGATATGGAGCTGATAAATTAAATACCATTTTTAAAATGGGTGAAGAGTCTGCAAAAAATACTGGTATGAGTACAATGATTGTTGAAAATAATATAGCCTACAAACGTGAGTTAAAAGTTGATGAAGAAGTAGATATTAATTTAATTTATTTTAATCACGACAAAAAAAGACTTCATTATAAATTTGAGATGATTAATAAAAAAGATAACTCACTATCAGCAACTTTTGAAGCTTTAGCTTTGTATGTTAACTTAAAAGATAGAAAAGTCTCTGAGTTTGAAGGGGAAAAAATATCAATAATGCAAAATTTTATTAAAGAAAATAAACACAATTTTAGCGATGAAGATTTAAAATATTCATCAAAATTAAAAATATGAAAATTGTTTTAGAGTTATTTGGAGCAAGTAGAGATTTTAGTGAAAAAGGACATATAGATTTTGAAATACAAAAACCAATTTTAATCAAAGAATTTAGAAAAGTTATTAGCAACTATCTCAATGAAGAATTTAAAGGTAACGATTCCTTTTTACAAATAGTTAAAAATTCTGCTTTTTGTTCTGAAGAAAATGAAATCATTAGCGACAATTATAAGATCACAAAATCTCAAAAAATTAGTATTATCCCTCCAATCGGAGGTGGTTAATGCTGCATACCAAAATTGTAGATACCAAAAAACAACAGATTAAAATTTCAGACGCAGAAAAGTTTATTGCTTCATCAAAATTTGGTGCAAATATATATTTCACAGGCACTGTAAGAAATCTTAATGACAATAAAGAAGTAACAGGAATTACTTATGATAGTCATGATGAAATGGTTATTAAAAGTTTCGAGGAAATCTACAATGAAACTGAACAAAAATTAAATATTCAAGATAAGGCAGTTTTTATTGAACATGTTAAAGGATATGTAAAGTTAGGTGAGATGAGCATAATTATTGCTGTTGCATGCAAACATAGAGACCAAGCATATGTTTTATCTAGATATATTATTGAAGAAATAAAAAAAAGGACTCCAATTTGGAAAAAAGAACATTATATAAATGAAGACAGCCAGTGGTTAAAAGGAAATCCAATTAAAACTTAAAATGATTTTTAGACAACTGTTTGATAAAGTTTCGAGTACTTATACTTATCTAATCGCTTCAGCTAGAGGACGTGAGGCTTTAATCATAGATCCGGTATTAGAAAATGTTGATCAATATATAAAACTTTTAAATCAATTAGATTTAAAGCTAGTTAAAGTTATTGATACACATATTCATGCAGATCATATTTCAGGTATTGCTGAACTTAGAGATAAGACAAATTGTGTAACAGTCATGGGTGACAAAACTCCTGCAGATGTTGTTGCAATGCGAGTTTCAGATGAAGAAAATATTAAGATTGATGGAATAGATTTAAAAGCAATCTATACTCCAGGACATACAGCTGAAAGTTTTAGTTTTGTAATGGGGGATAGAGTTTTTACTGGAGATGCATTATTGATTAGAGGCACTGGTAGAACTGATTTTCAAAATGGTGATCCAAAAGATTCATATAATTCAATATTTAATAAATTATTAAAACTTCCTGAAGAAACTTTGGTTTATCCAGGTCATGATTATAAAGGTGAAACAGTAAGTACAATTATTGAAGAAAAAAATTTTAATCCAAGATTACAAGTACAATCAGTTGATGAGTATGTTGAGATCATGAACAACTTAAAATTACCAGATCCAAAAATGATGGATGTGGCTGTACCAAGTAATCTTAAACTTGGTATCGATTTTAATCGTCAAAAAGTAAATAATGGAATTGAGCCTGCGGAATTTAATAAAATTAAAAAAGATCCAAATGCTATTTTGATAGATTTAAGAGAGCAAAGTGAAATTGATAAAGAAGGAATGATCAAAAATAGTGAAATAGTACCATTCCCTTCGATGTATGAATATTTAGATAAAAATAAGAATAAATTAAAAGATAAAAGAATTCTTTTTTATTGTGCACACGGTCATCGTTCAACTCTAGCAGTTCAAATATCTAAATCTTATGATTTTACTAATTGTTGTCATCTAATTGGTGGATTAGAAAATTGGAAAAAAGAAGGGTTAGATTTAAACTAGAACCTTAATGACAGCTGCAACTTTTAATTGGTCTTGTAATCATACTTGGAAAAGAAGTGCAATAAATACTGCATGGTGTTTATTAGGTTGTGCAATAGGAGATTTTGGAACAATTTTATTTTTTCAGATCACTCAAATTCCATGGCCGGTTTTAGCTATTATGACTTTAGCAATTATTAATGGTTTAATCACAAGTATTATTTTGGAAACTATCATTTTGATCAGACAAAATTTTAAATTTAAAGATGCTTTAAAAACTGCCTTAGGAATGAGTTTTATCTCAATGGTCAGTATGGAAATTGCAATGAATTTAACAGACTATCTTTTAACAGGTGGAGCCATGTTAACATGGTGGGCTGTTCCTATAATGCTAATAGTAGGTTTTTTAACTCCATGGCCTTATAATTATTGGAGATTAAAAAAATTTGGTATAGCCTGTCATTAGGCAATGCAAAATATATTCAACAATAAATATTTAGATCAAAAAAAATTAGTTAAAGATCATTTTTATTATTTAGTTTCTAATTTTTCAGAGCTTAATCAAAAACAAATAGATAATTTATCAATAAATATTGTTAAAAATGCTCAAAGCTATAAAGCTGGAAGTCCTTTTAGTAAATTAATTCACGAGTTTTCTCTTACAAGTAATGAAGGCATCGTATTGATGTGTTTAGCTGAAGCTCTTTTAAGAATACCAGATGCAAAAACTATTAATGATTTAATAGAAGATAAAATACCAATAGGTGATTGGAAAAAATATATCAAAAACGATAAAGATTTATTTGTAAACATATCTTCAATAGCTTTTTTATTAACAGGCAAAATTGTTGAAGAAAAAGTAGAAGAAAATAAGAATATCTTAGGTAAAGTTGTTAAAAATCTTTCAGGTCCAATTCTAAGAAATGCCATCAAACAAGCAATCAACATTCTCGCTAAGCAATTTGTCTTTGAGAGAGACATTAAAAAAGCAATTAATTACAGTAATGAGAAACAGCATGATAAATATACATTCTCATTTGATATGCTGGGTGAAGCTGCAGTCACTTATGAGGACTCTGATCGATATTATAAACAATATGAAGAAGCAATAATTGAAACTGGTAAAGGGAAAAATCCTCATAAAAAAAGTATTTCTATTAAATTATCTTCTTTACATCCAAGATATGAGAGAAATAAATTAGATTTATTAAAAAAAGAACTTTTTCCAAAGGCTTATAAACTTACCGAACTTGGGAGAGAAAATAATGTTGATATTTGTTTTGATGCTGAAGAAGCAGATAGATTAAATTTATCTTTATTCATATTTAAGGAAATAATTGAAAGTAAATTAATTGATGAAAAGTACCAAGGTTTTGGATTTGCAGTTCAAGCGTATCAAAAAAGAGCTTTTTTTGTTTTGGATTGGCTTAAGAAATATTTAAGTGATGTTAATAAAAAGATTAACATAAGATTGGTTAAAGGGGCTTATTGGGATACAGAAATAAAGATTGCTCAAGAACAAGGCTTCATAGACTACCCTGTATTTACTAAGAAATTTGCTACAGATATTTCTTATTTAGCCTGTGCCCATAAACTTTATGAAAATGATAATATTTTCTCACAATTTGCAACGCACAACGCTCATAGTATTTCATATATTAAAACTCTTTTTAATGATCGCGATTTTGAGTTTCAAAAATTACATGGCATGGGTGATGAAATTTATTCATACCTTGAAAAAGATGAAAATTTTAAATGCAGAGTTTATGCACCAGTTGGTGGTTATAAAGATCTACTGCCTTATCTAGTAAGAAGATTATTAGAAAATGGTGCTAACACTTCTTTTATTCATCAACTAAAAACAAAAGATTTTGATATTTCAAAACTAGTTCAATCTCCACTTGTTAAAATAGATAAACTTGATGAGGATAAAATCAAAAAACCAATAGAAATTTATGGAGATCGTAAAAATTCAAAAGGTTTAGATTTAAGCGAAGAAAATGTAGTGGAAAGTCTTCAATTTAATGGAAAGTTTAAAGATATTAAAGCTTATTCATTAGTTAACGGTGAAGACATTAAATCAGATAAAGAAATTGATATAAAATCTCCTCATAACTCTTCTACTTTAGGAAAAAAATATTTTGCTGATGAAAAGATATCCGAGACAGCAATTAACAATTTAAAAGAATATTCTTCTGAATGGAAAAAGTTTTCAATTGAAAAAAAAGTAGAGATTTTTTTAAAATTTGCAGATTTAATTGAAGAGAATACTAATGAAATTATTGAAATTTGTGCAAAAGAGTCTGGCAAAAGTATTAAAAATTCAATAGCAGAAATTAGGGAAGCAGTTGATTTTTGCAGATACTACTCAAAAGAAGCTCTAAACTTATTTCAAACTCAAACATTAAAAGGACCAACTGGAGAACTTAATCAATATAGAATGGTAGGAAAAGGTCTTTCCTTTGTGATAAGTCCTTGGAATTTTCCAGTTGCAATTTTTATAGGTCAAACTGTTGCAGCACTTATTACCGGCAATGTGGTAATTACCAAGCCAGCTGAGCAGTCATCATTTGCAGCTTATTATATTATAAAACTTTTATTAAAAGCTGGTTTACCAAGTAATGCGATAGCATTGTTATTAGGTGATGGGGCTTTAATTGGAAAAAAAGTTATTAATGATAAAAAACTTAAGAATGTTATTTTTACCGGCTCTTTAGAGACAGCAAAAATTATTCAATCCAATCTTCAACAAAAAGAAAATATTCCAACTTTAATTGCTGAAACAGGTG
The DNA here is from genome assembly GCF_052047915.1 of Candidatus Pelagibacter sp. HIMB1505. Taxonomy (NCBI): domain Bacteria; kingdom Pseudomonadati; phylum Pseudomonadota; class Alphaproteobacteria; order Candidatus Pelagibacterales; family Candidatus Pelagibacteraceae; genus Candidatus Pelagibacter; species Candidatus Pelagibacter sp. HIMB1505. The sequence goes on from NZ_JBNAIR010000001.1 coordinate 668,344, forward strand.
GTCAGAATTGTATGATTGTTGATACCTCAGCTTTAACAGAACATGTTGTAAAGGATGTGGTGAATTCAGGATTTGATAGTGCAGGTCAAAGATGTTCAGCATGCAGAATACTATGTGTTGAAGAAAATGTTTACGAACATACCAAGGATACTTTAATTGGAGCAATGAAAACCCAAAAAGTTGGTAATCCAGAAGAATTATCAACTGATATTGGACCAGTAATTGACACTGAAGCGTATGAAAATATCAACAATCATATAAAAAAATTTGATAAAGTTTTTCAAACAGAGATAAATTTAAATCAAGGTAATTTCATTCCACCAACATTAATTGAAATTGAAAAACTATCAGATTTAAAGAATGAAGTATTTGGTCCGGTAGTCCACATGCTTAAGTATAAAGCCTCTAATTTAGATCAATTGATCGAAGATATTAATGATCTTGGATTTGGATTAACCTTAGGCATACATAGTAGAATAGATAAAACTATTGATAGAGTAGTAGAAAAAGCTGAAATTGGTAATATTTATATCAATAGAAACATGATTGGTGCAGTAGTGGGTGTTCAACCTTTTGGCGGATATGAAAAATCAGGCACAGGACCAAAAGCAGGAGGCCCAGAATATTTAAAAAGATTATGTCACGAACAAAGTATATCTAATAATACTGCTTCGATGGGTGGTAATGCATCATTATTGTCTGAAGTAGAAGATTAGATGATAAACAAAAATTTAATCCTTCTGACTATTTGTCAGGTGTTTTCTTTTACAGCGCCGCCAATAACAGTATTTATAAGTGGTATTGTTGGATTAAAAATTTCTCCAATAGCTTCTCTTGCAACATTACCAACATCTCTTTCAATTGTTGGAACTGCAGTATTTACAATCTTTGCATCAAAAATAATGAGTAAGATTGGAAGGAAAAAAGGATTTATTTTATCATCTTCGTATACAAGTTTAGCATCTTTACTTGGAGCTTTTTCAATTTATTCAGAAAATTTTATATTATTTTGTTTTTCATGTTTTATCATTGGAACTGGGATAGCATTTACTCACCAATATAGATTTGCTGCTGCAGAAACAGTTGAAAAAAATGATAGTTCAAAAGCAATATCAATTCTTTTACTTGCAACAATTTTATCTGCTTTAATTGGTCCAAATGTTGCAAATTTTTCAAAAGATATAATCACAAATCACCTTTATGCAGGCTCATACATATCTCTTTCAGCCTTAACAATAATTCCTGTGTTTTTTTTATTGTTCTATAAAACAGAAAAGAATCCAAAAACAAATGAAGATATTAAAGGCAAACAAAGATCTTATATTGAGCTATTACAAAATCCTATAATACTTCAGGCAATAGTGACCGCAGCATTTGCATATTCGATTATGTCTTTTTTAATGACCGCTACTCCAATTAGTATGTATAAGATGCATGGATTTAATTTAGGCTCAACAAGTATTGTGATCCAATCTCATATAATAGGAATGTTTTTACCTTCATTAATAACTGGGTCATTAATTAAAAAATATGGTCACTCGACAATAATATATTCTGGTGCAGTAATATATTTGCTGTGTATTTTTTTGAGTTTTTATGAACAAACATTTCTTAACTATTTAATAGCTCTTGTATTGCTTGGAATTGGTTGGAATTTTTTATTTATAGGCGGCACCAGTTTGTTAGTGCTTTGTTATACGAGTAGTGAAAAGTTTAAAGTACAGGGATTTAACGATGTTTTAGTTTTTTCAATTCAAGCAATTGCAAGTTTAACAGCTGGTTATTCAATTTTAAACTTTAGCTGGAATGAAATTAATTTAGCATGCATACCAATGGTAATTTTGATTATTTTAGTTTCTATAAGAGCAGATATTTATAAGAAACAATTAGCCTCTGCTAAATCTTAAGTAGATCTTATCTAAATAATAATAAAGAGAAGTTGCCCTTAAAATCATAAATATACAAAGCGAAATCCACACACCTGTATTTGAAAAATATTTTGTTAAGAAAATAGAAATTATCAAATAACAAAATACTGATAATATCATTGCATTCCTAAGTTCTTTAGTTTGAGAAACGCCAATAAAAATTCCATCAAATTGGTAACAAAAAGATGCAATAAATGGCAAAATAATTAACCAAATTACATATTTTGAACTAAGATCTCTAATTTCCTCAATGTCAGACATTAAATTAATAACATATTGGTTCACCAAGAGATAAATGATTGAAATTATTAAACCTGTTATAGAACTCAAAATAAATGAGTTCTTGATAATAGTTTTAAATAAACTTAGATCTTTTTTACCCAATGAGAAACCAACCATTCCTTCTGTTGAAAAAGCATAAGCATCTAAAATAAATGCTGATAAAAAAACAAGATTAATTAGGATTGTATTTGCAGCTATATAATCTTCACCTATTTGTGTTCCAAGATATGTGAACCACAAAAATGAAAAGGTCAGCAAAATAGTTCTTATAAATATATTTAAATTGATATTAAAAATATTTTTGATTTTATCAATATCAACTAACTCTTTTATATCTAATTTTAATTCAGTGTATTTTGAAAGATAATAAAAAGTATAAATCAAAAAAATTACCGAAGTTATGATTGCAGAATATAAGGTTCCATAAGCAACTCCCTTAATATTAAGATTATATTTTGTAACAAACAAAATACTTAAAATGATATTTAAAATTGAAAAAAAACCTACTGCAAGACTAGAGATTTTAGTTTTTTGTAAACCTATAAATAATCCAGTAATAATATAAAGTGTTAATTCACCAGGTGCAGAATAAATTCTAATTTTAAAATATTGAGTATAGAATTGCTGTGTTAACTCAGATAAATCAAAAATTTTTAAACTTAAATAAAGAATAAAATGTTGAGTAATAAGAATTAATAATGAAATTGTAAAAACAAATAATAAATTTCTTAAAATAATATTTAAAATTTCTTTATAATTGTTTTGCCCATGTGCTTGAGAAGTCATGCCGACTGTTCCCATTCTTAAGAATCCAAAAGACCAAAAAATCATTGAAAATAAATTAGCTGCAACTGATGTTGCTGATAAGTATGAAAGATTTCCAAGATTTCCCATTAAGGCAGTATCAATAATACCAACCATAGGTATGGCTAAATTTGCGAAAAAAATTGGTATCGATAATCTTAAAATGTAAGAGATCGATGATTTTTGCATTTAAGAAATATGTTTTAATATATTTCTAGCGGGAATAGTTTTTTTAATCCAATTAACTGGGATATCTTTTAATCCGTTAAGGGCTGCAAAATACGCACCTACAAAATTTGCTCTAGAACAATTACATCCACCAGCTTTAATTAATTTTATTACAGCTGATTTGTAATTTTTTGAATTTAATATTGCATGAATTGAACCTAAAAATGTACCTGGATAACTACAAGCTTTTCCATATTTCTTTACAGTTTGGATATGAGGTTTCTTTGCATCTCTAATAATTTTTCTAAGATTTAAGACAACATCTTTGAAATATTTATTAGAGTTATTTTTTTTTACAAAAGATTTCACTGGATCTTTTGACCCATCTGCAGCAAGTTTTATTATTTCTAATTTTGCTAAAGCATATTGTTCACTGATTTTAGTATTCGCTACACTTTTAATAACTTTTTTTACATTTGAGATTTTTTGGTCATATAAATAATAAGGCAGTGCTGCACAAAACCCATCAGATTCATTAACTTTTCTTCCTCCAGTAATATTTTTTTTAGCCTTAATATTTTTAATTGTTTCCATTATATTTTGATGAATCCATGGACCAGTCATTGGCTTAGTCCATTTGATTTTTTTATATTTTTTTCTAAGATTTAAATTTTTCCAATATTTTGAGCCAAGCCCAAAATTTTTAATTATGTTTTTTTTAAATGTTTTTAAAATTTCAGGTTGATTTTTAGCCTCAACTAAAGACTTAAACATTACCTGCCCAACATCGTTATAGCCAGAAACATTACCAGTTTTGATATTGTAAAATGGACATCTATTTTTTTTAAGAAAAGCAATTTCTTTTTTATTTTTTATATAAGAATTTAATTTTTTTGGATCATAAACCCAGTGCAAAGGTCTCGCTGCAGCGTCTGCAACAGTTGCACCTAAAAATATATGATAATCAAGACTCATAGATTATTAATACTTTATTTAGTAAAAACTTTAAATAAATTATGAAAGCAATTAAAAATTGGGACAATAAAACATGGCTATCATCGAAAGCTTATATTAATTCATTCAATAAATTTTTAATAAAAAATGCTAATCTGAAATCAAATTCAAAAATATTGGATATTGGTTGTGGCAGAGGAAAAATCTTAGGAAATTTATCTACTAAACTAAAATTAAAAAATAGGCCAATTGGTATTGATATAGAAAGTCATAAAGATAAAGATAAAAAAATTTTCTTCAAAAAAATTGATGGAATTAACTTTTTTAAAGCAAATAACAAAAGATTTGATTTAATACTAATTAAGCAAACTATTCACTTGTTAAAGATGAGTGAAATAAAAAAACTAATTAAATTTTGTAAAAATAATCTTTTACCTGAAGGACAAATATTTATTTTTACTCTAGATCCTGTAACAAATGAAATACCAACATTTAAAAAGATGCACCTAAAACTGAAGCAGTCTCTTAGTAAAGATAAGAAAATTTTAAATTTCATAATCAAGACTAATAAATGTATTAGTAAAAAATTTATTTATAAAGTTAAGATTAAAAAACAAAAATATTTGAAAATGGTTAAAGATAGATATATTTCAACTCTACTTGATTTTAATTTAAAAGATATTGAAAAAGGTTGTGAAGAAATAAGACTAAAGTTTAAAAATGAAATTAAATTTAGAGATAAATTACAATGTATAGTTATAAAAAAATAATTCTAACATTTTTAATTTTTATATATCAAAACATATCTTATGCGTTTGTTAATGAAAAAATTGATTTTGAAAAATTTTCTTTAAATAAATATGAAATTACAATTAAAGAATTTAAAAGATATGCAGTAGCAAACAATATAATTACTGAGGCAGAAAAAACAGGTGGTGGATATGAATGGGGTGCTGGCTGGGAAAAAAGAAATAATTGGAATTATCAAACCCCTTATGGAAAAAAACCAGTTTCAGAGTTAGAACCTGCTGTTCACATTAATCGTTTTGAAGCTGACAAATATTGTAAATATGTAGGTGGACGATTACCAACTTTTAAAGAATGGTCTTTTGCAGCGTATACGCAAAACTTTAACTCAGATAAATTTAAAAAAGGCACAACCTATAAATATCCAAGTGGTAATGAGGCTAAAAATATGAATTCACAGGGTCTATTAGATTATAATAAGCATGTTGATGTAACTACTTTACCTGTTGGAATAAATGGACTGGTTGCAATGGGGGGCAATGTTTGGGAGTGGATAGATGATCAAAGAGGCCAAAATTCTTTAACCGCTGGTGCATCTTGGTGGTACGGAGGATCAAAGACTTCAAAAAGTGGAGCACAATATAAACCCTCAGATTTTTATGCAATCTATGTAGGTTTTAGATGTGCATTTGATACTAATTAATTATATTTAAGAATGTTTAAAAGATCCAACAGTGTAGATTTGTTTACAAATAAAGTCATGGACTACATGACTGATGATTATGTTTTAGTTGATAAAGAAAAAACTGTTAAAAACTCAATTGAAAAATTAAGAACAGAAAAAAAATCAACCATTATTGTAGAAGATAATAAAAAAGTAATTGGAATTATTACTGAAAAAGACATCCTAAAAAGAATTGCATTTACATCTAATGATTTAACTAAAGTAAGTGAAGTTATGACAAGTCCTGTAAAATTTGTTTATGAGGATGATCTATTATTTCATGCAGTAGGTAAGATGCGGAAATTAAATTTAAATCATCTTCCTGTTTTTGACATGGGTTTAAAAATATTAGGAATGATAGATATGAATACAGCTCTACAAGCTGAATTAGGTGATGTTGTTAATCAAATAGATAATATGACTTATGATGAACAAGATGTATCGGGTTTGATAAAAATCAAACAACAACAAGTAGTTCTTGCTGAAAATATGTTAGATAGAAATGTTTATCCGGGTGATATCTCATATCTTTTGAGTTTTTTAAATAATGTGATTTATCGAAGAGCAATAAGGCTTGCTGAAAAAAGAGTAGCTGAAAAAAACATCATTAAAGATATTCCTGATTTTTCAGTGATTGTTATGGGATCAGGTGGAAGAATGGAAAGTTTTTTACATCCAGATCAAGATAATGGAATTATTTATGAAACCAATGATGAAGATCCAAAAAAATTAGATTTATATTTTGAGGAGCTCGCAAAAGATTTCACTAAAACATTGGACGATTGTGATATTCCTTTTTGTAAAGGTGATCTGATGGCAAGTAATCCGTTATGGAGAAAAAGTTTACCAGAATGGAAAAACCAAGTTAGTCAGTTTTTAGATAATCATACTCCACAAGATATGAGACATATAGATATGCTATATGACTTTAAATCTGTTTATGGAAAATCTGAACTTGCTGATGAATTAAGATTTCATTTAAATGAAAAACTTCATGAAAAAAAATTATTAAAATTTTTATATTTTAGTGAGGAAGAAAGTGATGCAGCAATTGGTTTTTTTGGTCAATTTATTCTTGAAAAAAATGATGAAGAAAACATTGGTTTATTAAATTTAAAACACACTGGAACCCTGCCATTAGTTGAGAGTATCAGATTATATTCAATTAAACATAAAGTAACCAAAACCTCTACATTTGAGAGACTAGATGAGCTCAATAAACTTAAAGTTTTAAATGATGATGAAACTGATTTTTTCAAAAATGCTCATCGTTTTATGTCGAGCATTTTACTTAAAAATCAGGTTGAAAGAACTAAACAAGGTTTAACTATTAAAAATTTTATTAACCCAAAATCATTACTTGAAAGAGAAAAAAAAGTTTTAAAAATTTATCTTAAAAAAATAAGAGAATTAAAGCAAAGGGTCAGAGTAGATATTGGTGAAGAGTATTTTTAATAAAATTAGATATTATTTTGAAAAACAAAAATTATTTAATCGAGTATCATTAGAACAATCTAACTTTTCTATTTTAGATACTGAAACAACAGGATTAAATGTTTCAAAGGGTGATAAAGTCATATCTGTTGCTTCTTTAAAGATTAATAATTTTAAGATCCAAGAGGACTTGTTCTTAGATGAATTGGTAAATCCTCAAATCAAAATTCCAGGAGAGTCGACAAAGATCCATAATATTAAAGATGAAGATGTTAGGGACAAGCCAACTCTAATTGAAATTGAAGATAAAATATTAAAATTTTTAAAAAAAAGTGTCTTAGTTGGTCACAATATTGACTTTGATATAAATTTTTTAAAAAATAACGCTAAGGGCACAAATCTTGCAAATCGCATGAAGGTTATTCAGCCAATTGACACAATCTTTTTAACTGCAGGACTTTATCCAGATTTAGAAAGCTATGAATTATCAAATTTATGTGAATATTTTAATATTCAAACAGATGATCAGATAAGACATTCTGCATTAGGTGATTGTAGAATAACAGCGAGATTATTTTTATTTCTATTAAATAAAGCTAAAGACCAAGGTGTGAAGAATATATCAGGATTAGTTAAGCTTTGTAAAAGAGGTTTAAGTTTGCATCATATTATAAAGAATGCAAAAAATATTCATTAATCATAGGATTTTTTTTAAAATATTTTCTTTAAAAATATAACGATGAACTATCACTGCTAATATGTGCAAGGATATCAAACCTATCAAGGTATAATTAGCCAGAATATGAACATCATAAAATTGATCTGCCAAATCAAAATTATCTTGAATTTGAATATCATTAAAAAAAAGATTTAATTTTTCACCATTAAATAGTTTTTTCAAAATTCCTGAAATAGTAATTGTTAATACTGATAAATAAAGCAAGACATGATTTAGTTTTGCTATAAATTTTTGACCAAAAAAACTACTTGTTATAATTTTTGGTGTTGGATTTAAAAAGTTATTTAAAAGTCTTAAAAGAACCAAGTAAAATATACTTAATCCAATTATTACATGAATATTTTCTATATTTATTCTTGTCTTTCCAAAATCTAAATCAACTAAGTAAAATCCTAATGGAATTTGAACAAGTAAAAGTAATGCCGTTAACCAATGAAATAATTTTGAAATAAAACCATACTCTGATACTGTATTAGTTATATGCACAATTTATTTAATCATATATTGAAGTACTTACGCAACCTTTTACTATTCAGTATAATAAGTTTTTTTAGCTTAAATGCTTTAGCAGAACAATCTGTTGAAGATATTATTAAAGGAAGACAACAAATTTTTGATAGAAATTATACAATGGCAAAAAGAGTTCAGGCATTGTCTGAACAAGGTAAATTTGATGAAGCTATAAATCTAATGGTCAGAATGAATGAAGGTTATAAAAAAGTTATTAATATGTTTCCTGAAAATACCAAAAAAGGATTTGGAACTGAGGCCTTACCAACAATATGGGAGGATAAAGAAAACTTTAATCAATTGATGGTTAAAACTTCAGATGACTTAATAAAACTTACTTCTTTAATAAAAGAGACAGACAATATTGAAGCTACATTAGGTCAGTTTATGTGGGGAAATTGCAAAGCTTGTCACAATAAGTTTAGAGAAGAACATTAGTGACTTTAAAAGAAAAACTTATAATAGAGTTTAGGCCTATAATTGTTGCGTTATTTTTCATATTTGTATTTTCTAAAATTTACAACTACTTCTTCTAATTAATCAAAATAAATACTCATATATGTCTGAACTACAATCTCATGCAAAACTTGTAATTATTGGTGGCGGTATAATGGGTGTAAGCCTATTATATCATTTAACTAAAGAGGGTTGGAGCGATGTTGTTTTAATTGAAAAAAGTGAATTAACTTCTGGTTCAACTTGGCATGCAGCTGGTCAATGTCCTCATATGTTGAGCAGTTTAAATCTTGCTAAAATACATCTTCATTCAACAAATCTTTATAAATCTTTAGAAAAAGAAACGGGACAACCAACAGGTTTTCATGAAACAGGAAGCTTAAGACTAGCTTATAAAAAAGAAGATCTTCAGTGGTTTCATTATGTAAAAGGAATTTTAGATATAGCTGGATCTCCTTGTTCTATTATTTCAACAGATGAAATTCACAAATATCATCCATTTATAAAACTAGATGGAATACTTGGAGCATTTTATACACCTGAAGACGGTTATACCGATCCAACTTCAACTACAAATGCAATGGCAAAAGGTGCAAGAGATAATGGTGCTAAGATTTATAGAAAAAATAGAGTAACTGATATTGAACAATTACCAAGTGGTGAATGGAAAGTTATAACTGAAAAAGGAAATATAACTTGTGAACACGTTGTAAATGCTGCAGGAAGTTTTTGTCCAGAAGTCTCACAGATGGTTGGGATAAAAAATGTTCCAAGTATCAATATGGTTCATCAATATTTAGTAACAGAGGCTCATCCAGAAATTGAAAAATTAGATAAAGAACTTCCAGTTGTTAGAGATCCAGACTCATCCTCATATCTAAGACAAGAGGGTAAAGGATTATTAATTGGACCTTATGAAAAAGAAGTTGCTGCTTGGGCATTAGATGGAATGGATTGGAAGTTTGATATGGAACTTTTAGAACCAGATTTAGATAGAATTGAAAAATATTTAGAAAAAGGAATGGATAGAATTCCACAATTTAAAGATGTTGGAATTAAAAGAATTATTTGTGGACCTATTACTCATACACCTGATGACAATTTTCTAGCAGGTCCTGCACCAGGACTAAAAAACTTTTGGATGTTTTGTGCAGCAAGTATTGGGATAGCACATGGTGGTGGAGCTGGAAAATATATGGCTCAATGGATTGTGAATGGTGACAGTGAAATTAATATGATGGAGTTTGAGCCTAGAAGATATTTAAATTGGGTTAATAAAAAATATTCTGTTGAAAAATCAAAAGAACAATATGGGAGAATGTATGTAACACCAATGCCTCATGAAAAAGTTGAAGCTGGAAGACCAATGAAAACATCTGGGGTTTATCAAACATTAAAAGATAAGGGTGCAGAATATTATGATTTGTATGGTTGGGAAAAACCAGATTGGTTTAATGCCGATAAAATTAAAGAGGAGTTAAGTTATAATAGAAATAATGTTTTTCCTTATATCCAAAAAGAATGTGAGCATGTTCATAATCATGTTGGGATTTTAGATTTAAGTACTTTTTCAAAATATGAAATAACGGGAGAGGATAGTTATCAATTTTTAGATCGATTATGTGTTAATAGAATTCCAAAAAAAGATGGAAGTATTATATTAACTCACACATTAAATCCTATTGGTAGAATTCAGAGTGAATTTACAATCACAAAAGTTAAAGAAAATTATTACTACGCATTATCAGCAGCAGTTTCTGAAATAAGAGATTTAGATTGGTTTAATCAAAATAAATTAGATACTGAAAAAGTAACAATTAAAAATGTTTCATTAGAAAAAGGGGTGCTTGGTTTAATTGGTCCAAAATCAAGAAATGTTTTATCAAAAGTTACAAATACCGATTTATCTAATGAAAATTTCCCATGGTTAAAATCAAAAGAGATAAAAATTAATGATATTGAAGTTTTAGCATTGAGGGTAAATTATGCTGGTGAGCTTGGATGGGAGCTTCATGTTCCAATGGATAAAATGAGTGAGGTTTATGATTTATTATTTAAAGAGGGACAAAGTGAAAATATAATTGATTTTGGTTCAAGAGCTCTAAATTCCATGAGAATGGAAAAAGGTTATAGAGGTTGGGGATCAGAATTAACTCCAGAAATAAGTGTGGTTGAGGCAAGTTTAGATAAATTCTTTAATTTAGATAAAAAAGATAATTTTATTGGATCAGATGCAGTTAAAGAAAGATTAAAAAAAGGTATTGATACAAAATTAGTTTATTTAGAAGTGGATGCAAAAGATGCTGATGCTCATGGTAATGAACCTGTATATTTTAACAATAAAAGAGTGGGGCTTACAACATCTGGCGGATATGGCTTCAGAGTGAAAAAAAGTTTAGCTTTTGCTTATGTAAAACCAGAGACTGCTAAACTTGGTAATGAATTTTCAATCGATATTCAAGGCAACAAAATTAAAGCAAACATTATTAAAGAACCTGCTTTTGATCCTGAAAATTTAAGATTAAAATCTTAATTATGATACCCAAAAAAGTGCGAGAGCATCTTGAAGAATACATTAGTCAAGAAGTGTATGTCCAAATAGCTGTTATTAAAGGGAAAGAAAAAGGTACAACTAAATCAGCAATTAATAAATATTTTAGCTCAAATCATTTTAAGGATTTATCTGATGGTAGACCATATGATCATTTTATTGATGGGCTAAAGGATAAATGTCTTGTTAAGTTAATCAATTCACCCATGAGAAATAAAGAAACTGAAGACGAGGTGATTAAAGAATTACAGTCAAAGTTGAATAATTTAAGCGAAGACGAATTAAAAGACACATATTGGGAAATTGAAACAGGTGAATATTTATCAGGTAAACAAGTAAAAGAACTTGAGAATGAAAGAGACCAAATGATTAAACAATTAGATCTTGAGAATAATTCAAATAAAACTGATGAGGTTTATGAAACTATAATTGGGTTTTGTAAAAAATATGAAGTGCTTTGTACTAAAAAATATCCTGAAGCACCTTTACCTTTAGAAATTTTGAAGTCTTTTAATTAATTTGAGAGGTTCGCTCTTTCAGTCTCTTCACCAAAAGAGCTCCTCTATGTTGCCTCTTTGGCATTTAAATCCGATTGGATTTTTGTTTTCGTTTTTTCGTATTTGAAGATCTTCAGTTATGTGTCAGGTGGTGTAAGTTTAATCATAATAACCTCCTTATTTATTAAGTTAATTATAATTAAAGCTTTTATCAATTAATTTATTTTAATTTTATGCAAATATATTTCTTGAATACAACCTGATGCTTTAGTAGATTCCCGGTATCAGAATTTACTTCCCTTTAAACGAGAATAGAAAAAATTTTTTTTAAAAATTATTTTTTATTTATTAATTCACTAATAAAATTTTCACCATAACCATCATCAACAGCTTTTTGAAAATAGTTTTTATTTGTTTCTGCAACTTTTTCTGCTTCAGGGAAATTTTTTAATAAATCTTGTATATAAGTTAAATCTTTGACTGAGTTTTTTGTAGTAAATTTAAAACCAGTAAAATCTCCTTCAAGTAAATTATCAAAAACTCGATTTAAAGCTGCTGAATTGCCTGACCCTAGTTTAGCAACTTCAAATAATTTTTTCATATCGAGACCAAATTCTTTTCCCGTTTTTGCTAAATGATTGATTAGAGCAGCATTTCCTAAAGTTAAAAAATTATTTAATAATTTTGATTTAGCTCCCATTCCAACTGGACCAAAATGAAAGTAATTTTTACAGAAATTTTTTAAATATGGCTCTGCAATTTTAAAGTTTTCATCAGAAGCACCAACAATACCCCCTAGAATACCTTCTTCAGCTTGGACAGGACCACCCATTACAGGACACTCTATATATCTAATATTCTTATTTTTATAGATTTCCTCTGTTTCAATAGATCCACTTTTATTATGAGTTGTAATATCTATAACTAAACAATTAATACTTAGTATTGAGGATAATTTTTCAGCAATTTCTTTTGCAATTGGTGTATTTGTTACACATTTAAATAGTACATCTAAATTTTTATCTTTAAATTCATCAAAATTTTTAACTTCAATTGCACCTTCACTAACTATTTTTTCAATTGGTTCTCGGTTTTTATTTGCAACAACAAATAATTTGTGACCTGCTTTTAAAATGTTTTTGGCTATTCCATAACCCATATAACCAACACCAATGAAGCCAATATTTTTCATATTATCAAGTTTACATGATTAATGAATATGTATAAAGTTTATTCATGAAGTACTTATGTGCATTAAAAGATTTATTAATTAGCCTTGTTGCATCTACTATAATAATTTATGGATTAAATATTGTTGCTGGGTTTGCAGGTGCAGATTATACATTCACTAATGGTGAAGCCTTTATAGTTTGGATCTTAATGGCGATATTAGTTAATAATTGTTTGAAGAGATAAATCTTTTAAATGAAAATTGCATTTATTGGCACTGGCCTTATGGGCTTCCCAATGGCCAAAAATCTTCTTGAAAAAAATTTAGAATTGAATGTGTTTAGTAGAACAATTGAAAAAGCTAAACCTCTAGAGAAATTTGGTGCAAAAATATCTAATTCACTAAGCGAAGCTATAAAAGGTGTTGATGTGGTCATCACAATGTTAACTGATGATGATGCTGTTGAAAAAGTTTTAAGTGACCAAGACTTTCAAGAAAATTTAAAAAAAGAATCTACAGTTGTTGATATGTCGTCGATTAAACCAAAAATTGCCATCAAATATGGAAATCTCTTGAAAGATAAGGATGTCAATTTTTTAGATGCACCAGTTTCAGGTGGAACCATTGGTGCTGAACAGGCAACTTTAGCCATAATGGTTGGTGGAGATCAAAAAATTTTCGATCAAGTTAAAGATATTTTGAAAGTTATGGGAAATCCAACATTAGTAGGTCCTATCGGAAGCGGACAAGTATCAAAACTAGCCAATCAAATAATTGTAGGGGTAACCATTGGTGCAGTTGCTGAAGCAATTACATTATGTGAAAAAGCAGGAGTTGATGGTAATAAATTTATTAAAGCCTTAGAAGGTGGATTTGCTGATGGTAAAATTTTGCAAAATCACGGAAAAAGAATGATTGATAAAGATTTTTCACCTAAAGGAAAAGTTTCTACACACTTAAAAGATATGAACAACATATTAGAATGTGCAGGTGATTTTAGTACTAAATTGCCAATATCAAATTTAATTAAAGATATGTTCAAATCTTTAGTTGAAAATGGAAATGATAATGATGATCACAGTGCTCTTTATAAAGAAATTGAAAGATTAAATAAAAATTAAATTATAAATTAGATCTAATTGCTTCTGAACATTCAATTGTATTAGAGTTACCACCAAGATCTTTAGTCCTAAATTTTTCATTACCTAAAGTTTTTTCAATTGCATTTTCTATTGAGTTAGCAGCTTCTTTTTCACCAAGATAATCCAACATCATTGCTCCTGACCATATTTGACCAACTGGATTAGCAATACCTTTACCTGCAATATCTGGTGCAGATCCGTGCACAGGTTCAAATAAAGAAGGAAATTTATTTTCTGGATTAATGTTTCCTGATGGAGCTATTCCAATCGTTCCAGTGCATGCAGGGCCTAAATCAGACAGAATATCTCCAAATAAATTTGAAGCTACCACTACATCAAACCACTCTGGATTAAGAACAAATCTTGCAACTAATATGTCAATATGAAATTGATCAGTTTCTATGTCAGGATAATTTTTTTTCATTTCATTAAATCTTTCATCCCAAAAAGGCATTGTGATTGAAATTCCATTTGATTTTGTTGCATTAGTAAGTTTTTTTCTTTTTCTAGTTTTAGCTAATTCAAAAGCAAATTTTTGAACTCGATCTACACCATGTCTTGACATGATTGTTTCTTGAATTGCAATTTCTCGATCAGAATTTTTATACATTCTTCCACCAACAGAAGAGTATTCACCTTCAGTATTTTCTCTTACAATTAACATATCAATATCGCCTGGTTTTTTATTTGCTAATGGAGGATTTACTCCAGGAAAAAGTTTTACAGGTCTAAGATTTATATATTGATCAAACTCTCTTCTAAATTGAAGTAACGATCCCCATAAAGAGATATGATCTGGAACTTGATCTGGCATACCAACTGCCCCAAAGAATATCGCATCATGTTTACCCAATTTATTCTTCCAATCATCTGGAAGCATTTTTCCATGTTTTTTATAATAATCACATGAAGCAAAATCATATTCTTCGAAATTAATTTTAAATTGATGTTTTTCAGCAGTATCTTTTAAAATCTTTATACCTTCAGGAACTACTTCTTTACCAATTCCATCTCCAGCAATACATGCAATATTATATTCTTTCATAAATTTCTTTTATATGTTTTTAGTATTAAGAAAAATAATTTTTTTGAATTTGATTATTCAAAGTGTTCAATTTTTTTAATATTTTCTCTAAAAATAATAAAAAATTATCTAAATTATCTGTTTTAATTTTATATCTATTTATATCTTTTTTAATTTCTTTAACATTTTTAATTAAATCATTTTTTTTTGATATTCTATAAGTTGCCCTTTCTATTTGATTTAAGTTCCAATTGATAGATCTTGGAAAGGTATTGGTCTTTAAGAAAAAATTAATAATATCTGAGATAGATATATCTTGCTGAGAATATTGACGATAAGCTTGAAATGCTGAAATTGATTTTAAAATATTAATCCATTCAAGAGTTAAATATTCATACCCTTTTTTATGTTGTTTAGATCTAAGTACTTGTGATTGAAGTATTCTTATCATCATATCAGTTCGCTCTAGAAACCTTCCTAATCTTAAAAATTGATAATCTATATTTCTCTGCATTTCTAAATCTGTTGAATACATAAAGTTTTGTGAGCCTTGAATGATATTATTAAGCAGATTTAAGTTATTTTTTTTGGAATTTTTTTTAATTATTGATTTATTAAAGGTTATTAATAATTCATTTAGTTTAAGTATTGATTGTTCAGGTAAAATATCTCTCACTACCAATGAATTTTCTTTTGAATAAAATAAAGAGTTCACTAATGAAGATTGATTTTTTTTATCTTTTATAAAATAGTCAATTATTTTTCTTTCAGAATATTTCTTATTTAATTTTAAATAATCTTTATTTAATTCCATCACAGTTAATAATGGTTTCCATGAAATTTCATCTTCAAGAGCTAAATCTAATTGAAGTTCACTTGTTGTTATTAATAATCTTGATGTAAAATTGGATCGTTCTAAATAACGTGACATCCAATATAGTAATTTTGCTCTTCTACTTAACATAATTTAAATATCTAAAATCCAGGTATCTTTGCTGCCTCCTCCTTGAGAAGAGTTAACAATCATACTACCTTTTCTTAAAGCAACACGTGTTAATCCACCTTGTGTAACGTAATTGTTTGCACCTGATAATATAAACGGTCTTAAATCAATATGTCTTGGATCTAATTGATTATTTATTAGAGTAGGTGAGGTAGATAAATTTATTAAAGGCTGAGCAATATAATTTCTCGGGTTTTTTTTGATCTTTTTTATGCAATCATTTTTTTCTTTGGTTGAAGCTGTTGGTCCCATTAAAATTCCATAACCTCCTGACTCATTTGCAGGTTTTACAACTAATTTTGATATATTTTTAATCACATAATCTCTTTGTTTTTTTTCATGACATAAAAAAGTTTCTACTTGATTGATTAAAGGTTCTTCGTTTAAATAAAATTTAATCATTTTTGGGACATAGCTGTAAACCACCTTATCATCAGCCACACCTGACCCTGGAGCATTCAAAATACTTATATTGCCTTTTCTCCAGGCTTTAAAAATTCCCGGGATTCCTATTAAAGATTTCTTATTAAAAACTTTTGGATCTAAATATAAATCGTCAATTCTTCTATATAAGGAATGTAATTGTTCTTTGCCACCAACAGTTTTCATATAAACTTTATCATTTTCTACATATAAATCTGAACCTTCGACTAATTCGACTCCCATCTGTTGTGCAAGATATACATGCTCAAAATATGCAGAATTATAAACACCTGGAGTAAGGATAGCCAATTTAGGATTTTTTTTATTTTTTGATAATGATCTCATGCAAGAAAATAGTTTTGAACAATATTCATCCACTGGGCTTATCTTTTGTTTTGCAAATATCTCTGGAAAAACACTTTTCATAACCATTCTATTTTCAAGCATGTATGAAACACCTGAAGGAACTCTTAGATTATCCTCTAAAACTAAAAATTCTCCATTAATGTCTCTAACAAGATCTGAGCCACATATATTAGCCCATACTTTAAATGGTGGTTTAACTCCTAAACATTCTTTTCTAAAATTTCCAGACTCAAAAATAATTTTTTTTGGGATTATTTTTTCTTTAAAAATTCTTTGCTCATTGTAGACATCATTAATAAAAAGATTTAGAGCTTTAACTCTTTGAATTAAACCCTTAGAAATTTTAGACCAATTTTTCTTTGTGATTATCCTTGGAATTATATCTAAAGGCCAATAGTGATCCGCAGGTTTATCTTCAGAATAAACTCTAAAGGTAATTCCTCTTTGACTGATTGCATTTTCGGAATTTTTAACAGTTGTTAACAGTCTTTTAGTTGAATACTTCCCAATAAAATTCGAAATTTTTTTCGACTCTGACCTAAGTTTATTTTCTGATGTAACATATTCATCAAATGCATTAATTGCCTTATATGAATTCCATGAAATTTTAGGCATTCATATTTAAAGCATATAAAATCTTAAAAAACATTTAAAAATAAGTAAATTTGACTTACAAAATAGTCTTTTTAAACACTTATTTATATATTAGATAGATCACGATGACTTATTGCATAGGAATTAACGTTAATGAAGGAATGGTATTTGCATCAGACTCTAGAACAAATGCTGGATTAGACGATATTAATACTTATAGCAAAATGTTTAATTATGCTGTTGGAGATAGAAATTTAGTAATTGTTACCTCTGGAAATTTAGCAACATCACAAGCCGTCTTCAGTTCTATTAAAAAAGATTTAGAAGCAAGTAATCCTATTACTAGTCTTAATACCTGCACAACTATAGAAGAAGTTGCAAGTTATGTTGGATCATTAACTGTAAAACATTCTTCTCCTCAAGGAATTAATGAAGAAGTTTTGCAATTGGGTTCATCATATATTGTTGGTGGACAAATAAAGGACCAGAAATCTGAAATTTATTTAGTTTACCCTCAAGGTAATTATATCAGACCTTCAGAGGCAAGACCTTATTTAATAATTGGAGAAATTAATTATGGTAAACCAATTTTAGATAGAGTTTTAAAACCAGAAATATCATTAGGTGACGCAGCAAGGTGTGCTTTGATTTCAATGGACTCAACTATCAAGAGTGACCTTAGAGTTGGTCCTCCTATAGATTTTGTCGTTTATAAAAAAGGTCTTATTGAACCAATTTATATAAATAAGTTTGAAATTAATGATCCAGAATATTCTTCAATCACAAGTAGTTGGTCGCAGAGTATAATTAGAGCATTTGAAACTTTTCCAAGATTTAATTGGGAAAAATAATTTCATTAAGAATCTATTAATCTAATTATCTATTATTGAAGAGATAATTTTTTTTTGTTACGATTTGTTATGAAAAAGTTCCTAATAGTAATTTTTTTTACTTTTATAAATATAAATCATTCTTTTTCTGCTTGTGATGATCCTTTAGGAGATGGTGTAGATTATTCTTTTTGTCAATTTTCAGAGGAGCAAGATTTAAGTAGAGCTTATGCTCCGAATTCTGACTTATCTTTTATAAGTTTTATAAAAGTTAATTTAGATAAAGCTATTTTGATGAATACGAATTTATCCAACGGTAATTTTGCTGAAGCTTCTTTTTTTAGAGCAAATTTGTATGAAGCAAATTTAGAGGGAGGAAACTTTGAAAAATCAAATTTTACAAGTGCAAACCTTACAAGAGTTAACTTTAAAGGCTCTTCTTTAATTGAAGCAAATTTTAAAGATAGCAATCTATTTGGTTCTGATTTTACAGGTGCAAATATAACTAATGCTTCTTTTGAGGGAGCAAATTTGAATAATTCAATATGGATTGATGGTTCAAAGTGCAATCTAGGTTCAATTGGTGTATGTAGCAATAATGACTAATTCAATAAAAACTGATGACGTTATCTTTAACTTTTTCAAACAAATTTGTGATGAAAAAGATGATCAAAAATGTGTTGAGCTTGGTAATGATTGGATTAATGCAATGGAGACAAATTTGAATAACATGGAGGCTAATTTAGAAGAAGCAGACAAAATTAAACATAAAGATGATATTAAAAATAACCGAGATCATTTAAATAGTTTAAAGGGTAAAAATTCATCTGAATGGAGAGAATATGCTACCCAATGTATGGTCGAAATTATGGATAATAAGACACAATAAATGAGTAATCAGGAAAAAGTATTTATAATGATTTGTATCTCATTGATAATTTTTACTCTTTATTATCTTGGTGATAAGTACATATTCTAAATATCTTTTAATTTAATATTAATTAGCGTATAAAACTCCTAAGGGGTGTCATAATTGACTGAGAATATACCCTCATAACCTGTCCGGTAATTCAGAAAGGGAGAATATGGATAAAACATACTTTATTAGCCAATCAACTTCATTAAGTCTTGTAATAATAATAAGTTTAATC
Organism: Candidatus Pelagibacter sp. HIMB1505; assembly: GCF_052047915.1. NCBI lineage: Bacteria > Pseudomonadati > Pseudomonadota > Alphaproteobacteria > Candidatus Pelagibacterales > Candidatus Pelagibacteraceae > Candidatus Pelagibacter > Candidatus Pelagibacter sp. HIMB1505. Next base: position 687,842 of record NZ_JBNAIR010000001.1, read on the forward strand.
TTTACAGTTTTAGGTCTTTATCATTCACAAAAATTTAAAGGACTTAACAATTATTTAACAGCAAATAGAAATATAGGTTTATTTTCCTTAACAACTAGTATGGTTGCATCTGCATTAGGTGCCTGGATTTTATTTGGACCTGCTTCCGCTGCTACATGGGGAGGTATTGGTGCTGTAATTGGATATGCTTTAGGTACAGCTTTTCCAATGATTTTCTTAATTTATCTAGGCCAAAAAATTAGAAAAGATTTTCCAAAAGGTTCAACACTAATTGAGTTTCTAAGAAAAAAATTTGGAAAAAGTTTGTTCAAATTAATCCTATTAATGATCGTTTTTTATATGTTTATTTTTTTATGTGCTGAGGTAACAGCAGTTGCAATATTAATTAACTATATATCTGGCACAGAGTTATGGATTACATCTTTGATAATTTTAATTGGAACTTTGACTTATACTTTATATGGAGGCTTAAGAGCCTCAATATTTACTGATAATATTCAAATGATTGTAATTGGAGGTCTACTTGTAATTTCAGCATTATATCTAATTAATTTTACTGGTGATCAATTTTCTTTTTCATATGTGCAAAGTAAAAATCCCCAATTATTAAGTGCCAGTTATATTCCAAATTTCACAGCTGGATTTACTTTTTTTATTGCGGTTGCTGCAACAAATCTATTTCATCAAGGAAATTGGCAAAGAGTGTATGCAGCAAAAAATAATGATGTTTTGAAAAAAAGTTTAATAATTTCTTTTATTATCATTATTCCAATTGTATTTTTTATGGGTTTCACAGGACTTGTTGCAATATCAGCTGACCCAAAAGTAGTACCTGATCTTGGTTTTTTTTCATTATTACTAAAAGAACAAACGAAACTTTTATCTATAATAATTGTAATTCTTGGTTTAGCTCTAACAATCTCAACAGTTGATACGTTGATTAATGCAATATCAAGTTTGATTATTGTAGATGGGAAAGCAACTTTTAATTTAGATAAAAAAACAAACTATTTAGTCTTTTCTAAATATATTATTATTGTTTTATCAATCATTGCTTTTATTGTGGCTTCAAAAGGATTTAGCGTGTTGTATCTATTTCTGTTAGCAGATCTTTTTTGTTGCGCTTTTGTTTTAACAGTATTTTATAGTTTTTATAATAAAGCGATTAATGAGAAGACTGCTTACATATCAATTCTAATAGGTTTGATTGGTGGATTTTTATTATTTCCATCGCCAGATTTTTCTAAAAGTTTATTAGTTGGTATTTTAATGTCTAAAGAACTGTTTGCACCATTTGTGTCACAATCATTATTGTTTTTATCGTTTATTGTTGCAACGTTTTTGCCAGTAGTCATTTTTAAATTAAAAAAGTTTTAATATATTTTGACAATGGTTATAAAAGCTTGTGAACAATTTAATAAATAACAAGTTCAAAAACCCAAAATTTACAGCAGATGGAAGTGATAGAGCTTTTGTTGAAGCTGAAAAAATTAAAACATTATGGTTTAATACAGGAACACTTTGCAATATTGAATGTAAAAACTGTTATATTGAATCTAGTCCTAAAAATGATCGTCTTGTTTATTTAACTTTTGATGAAGTAAAAAACTTTATTGATGAAGCGATAGAAAAAAATCTCGGAACCCAGGAAATTGGTTTTACTGGCGGTGAACCCTTTATGAATAAAGATATTATTAAGATGATTGAATATTCTTTATCAAAAGGTCTTAAAACACTTGTTCTATCTAATGCAATGAAGCCTATGCTAAACAGAGTTGAAGAGATTAAAAAGGTTAATCATAAAAATTTGACCATAAGAGTTTCGATAGATCATTATGAAAAGTCAAAACATGAAGAGATTAGAGGAAAAAACACTTACGATATAATGATGAAGGGTCTTAAATGGTTGGATGAAAATGATTTTAATTATGCTCTTGCAACAAGACTTTTATGGAATGAAACAGAAGAAGAGCTAAGAAAAAATTTTGGAATATTTGTAAAAAACAATCACTTAAAATTAAACACTAATTCTAAACAGGAATTAGTAACTTTTGCAGAAATGGATGAGAGTGTTGATACACCTGAAATTACTACTTCATGCTGGGAAATTTTAAAAAAAGACCCAAAAGACATTATGTGTTCATCTTCTAGAATGGTAGTTAGAAAAAAAGGTTTAAAGAAACCAAGTGTCATTGCTTGCACGCTTCTTCCTTATGATGATGAATTTGATTTAGGACAAACCTTGACAAATTCACTTCAGAAAATATACCTCAACCACAAACACTGTTCAAAATTTTGTGTTCTTGGTGGTTCAAGCTGTAGCTAAAGTTTAATAATGAAAAAAAATCGAGGTAAAATATTTTTTGGTTTAGTATTTTTTACAATTATAATTGTAAGTTATTTTACTGATCTTAGTGAAATTCTATCATTTGAAATTATCAAAGATACTTATCAGGATATTAAGATATTCGTTAATAATAATTACACAATTTATTATTTAACATTTTTCATTTTATATATAGTTGTAACTGCTTTTGCTTTACCAATTTCACTTCTTAAAACTTTATTAGCTGGAGCTTTGTTTGGATTTTGGCCTGGATTGATACTGGTATCGTTTGCAAGTTCTATTGGATCTACTTTTTGTTTTTTATTTTCACGTTATGCACTTAGAGCTTATACGCAAAAAAGATTTGCGTCATATTTAGAAAAAGTTAATAAAGGAATAGAAACTGATGGATGGTTGTATCTTTTATTTTTAAGGTTAAGCCCAATTTTCCCTTTTTTTATAATCAACTTAGTTTTTGGATTAACTAAAATGCGAACACTTGAATTTTATATTGTATCCCAAATTGGAATGTTCATAGGAACGGCTCTTTTTGTTAACGCAGGTGCTCAAATAGCTAATTTAAACTCTTTAGAGGAAATTTTGACTTTAAAAGTTATTTTGTCACTGACCCTATTAGGATTATTCCCAATATTAATTAAGTTTATATATAAGAAGTTTAAAAATGACAGACAAGATTGAAAAATACATAAAAACAGAATGTGGTATTACGGAATACCATCGTTTACGTGCTTTAGCTAAAAAAGGTATTTTTTATAAAATTCGATTTTATTGGTTTGTTACGATTGGCACTTTAAGAGACTTATTTAAGTAAAAATGAAAGTTTCAGTAATTATTCCGATTGGTCATAAAGATCAAAACTTTACATTAATTAACCAAATCAAAGAAAAATTTGAAAGTTTTGAGATCATCGTTGCTGCTTCCTATCAAAACAATGAAGCAAAAAAACTTGAAGATAAAGTAGATCAATTTTTATCTATTCATAATTCTACAAGATCTAAAGCACTTAATGTAGGTGCTGAAAATGCCAAAAATGAGATCCTGTGGTTTCTTCATCTTGATAGCAATATTTCTTTAATTGATTACTTGGATTTTGAGAAAGTAAACGATCAAAAAATTAATACGTTTTTATTAAAATTTGATGATGAAAAACTAAAATATAACTCAGTTGGAGCAAATTTAAGAACTAAATATCTTAATCTTCCTTTTGGAGATCAATCTTTCATCATTAATAAGAAGTTGTTTAATTTTATAGGTGAATTTACAGAGTCTATTGATAAGGGTGAAGATCATGAGTTTATTTGGAAAGCAAAAACTATAGGTGTAAAGGTTAATATTATTTCTAATTATATTTTAAGTTCAGCAATCAAATATAAAGAACATCCTATACTTCAAACATTTAATACTGTTAAAGACACAGTTTTACAAATCTTTAAATTTTACAAGCCAAAGAAGAAATATGTAATTTGTCATTTCTTAAAAGATCCTAAATCTCCAAAATCTAAAACTCGATTAAGGAAAGATTTATCTGATGATTTTGTTAACGAGCTTAATGAAAACTTAATTGAATTATTATCAGAGAATATAAAACAAATTAAGAAAAATAAATTTATCTATCAAATTTCAGTATCTGAAAAAGATCATAAAGATTACGCATATAAATTTTCAAGAATGACAGATGGTTTATATTTTACATCCCAAAATGAACTTGGTGCTTCAATGAAAGAAGTAATTGAGTTTAATCTTAAATATTTCAAAAAAGTTGTGATTGTAGGAACTGATATTCCTTTTTTATCAGCTAAAGATATTACTGATAGTTTAAAATCTTCACCAGCTAAAAATGTTTTTTATCCTACACTTGATGGAGGTTTTTGTTTACTTGCAACATCGGATGATAAAATTTTAGATATTTTAGATAAAGTGAAATATGGAACTGATACTGTTTTATCCGATCTTACAAAAAATGTCTCAAAGTTATTAATAGAGAATAAATTTTATCAAGATATAGATGTTAAAGAAGATCTTTTTAAAGTTTACAAAGATTTAAAAGAAAAAGTTTACTCACTAAACCCAACTTTAAAAAAACTTTATACTTTACTTTACTCTAATCAGAAAAAATTTAGTGAATAATTTATTTTTTAATTGGTCTTAAAATTAAATTTAATAAATTTTGTTCACTATCTCCTTGGACACCAATTGGCATACCAACTTTTCTAATAAAATTAGATTTTGAATTAAAAATTTTATCCCACCAACTAAATATAGTTGAGTAATTTGCATCAGTTTCACTCTGACGTTTATGATGATGAACCCAGTGAATTGAAGGAGTTACAATTATATAAGATAAGTATTTTTCAAATTTTTTTGGAAGATTAATATTTGAGTGATGAAAAATTGAACTAATTAAAATTATTGCTTCTATTAAAAGTAAATTAACTAAAGAAATATTAAACAGGATTATCAATAAAGATCTCACTAATGCACTTAATATTACTTCACCAAAATGAAATCTTACACCAGATGAAATATCTAAAGTTTCATCTAGATGATGAACATGATGAAATCTCCATAAAAATGGTATTTCATGATTTAATCTGTGCCACCAATATAAAAAGACATCAACTATTATAAGATGAAACAAAAAAGAAATGATTAAATTATCAAATTTAAACAAACTATGAACTTCAAATTGGGTTGCATAAATTGTAATAGGTAAGATTATTATTGGTGTAATTCCAATATTTACTAACCAGAAAAAAATATTTTTTGAAATTCTAGATACTTTTTTTTTAAATTTGATTTTTTCTTTTGGATATAAGTACTCTAATAAAAGAAAAAAAATTATTCCAACAGATACTATTAGACTTTTAAATACCATTAAAAAACAGACTAAGCTAAATGCTTGTTAAAAAAAGTAATCGTTCTGTCCCAGGCTAGATTTGCATTCTTTTCATCATAACGAGGAGTGGAGTCGTTATGAAATCCGTGATTACAATCTTTATAGATATGAGATGTATAATCTTTTTTATTATTTTTTAATGCTGCTTCATATTCTGGCCAACCTTTATTAATTCTCTCATCTAATTCAGCAAAATGAAGAAGAAGAGGAGATTTTATTCTTGGAACATCTTCTGACTTTGCTTGACTGCCATAGAAGGGAACAGAAGCAGATAGCTCAGGGTAAGCAACTGCAAGTGCATTACAAACTCCACCACCGTAGCAAAATCCAACTGCACCAATTTTTTTAGTTGTATCATCATGATTATATAAAAATTCAAAACCATTGAAAAAATCATTTAATAATTTTTCACGATCTATTTTTCTTTGCATTTCTTTACCATCCACATCATTACCTGGATAACCACCTAAGCTACTCAAACCATCAGGTGCAAGAGCAATAAAGCCTGCCTTTGCAACTCTTCTTGCAACATCTTTGATATATGGATTTAATCCTCTATTTTCATGTACAACTAATACTGCAGGAGTTTTATCATTAGCTTTAGTAGGTTTTACATAATAGCCCTGAACATCGCCATTTCCATTTTCGCTTCTATACGTTATGTAGTTTGCTTTAATATCAGGATCATTAAAACTTACCTGTTCAGCAAGAGCATAATTAGGGGCAAGGCTATTGAAAATAGTTAAGGCAGTTACGCCAGCGGCAGCATACTTACCAGCTCTTTTTAAAAATTCTCTTTTGTTAATTTTTCCATGAGCATAGTGATCATAAAGTTCTAAAATTCTTTGATCAAAATCTTTAGCAGTTAATCTATTTTTCATAACTTAAATCTTATATTATCCACTAGTTTTAGCAATTCCTCTTATTGCATTCTATACAATAAGGATTATATCTTTCCCATCTACAATGTCAGAAAATCAAATAATAATAGAAAACTTGTCAAAAACTTATGACAATGGATTTAGTGCACTTAAAAAAGTTAATCTTAATATAAAAAAAGGTGAGATTTTTGCAATGCTTGGACCAAACGGTGCAGGCAAAACTTCTTTAATAAGTATTATATGCGGAATAGTTACTCCAACTTCAGGAAAGGTAACAGTCGATGGTTTTGATATTATTGAAAACTATAGAGATACCAGATCTAGAATAGGGCTTGTACCTCAAGAATTAACATTAGAAAGTTTTGAAACTGTATTTAATAATGTTTCTTATACTAGAGGTTTATATGGAAAAGCACCTAACCCAAAACATATTGAGAAAATTTTAAAAGATTTAAGTCTATGGGATAAAAAAGATCAAAGATTAAGACAATTATCAGGTGGTATGAAACGAAGGGTTTTAATCGCAAAAGCATTATCACATGAACCATCAATTTTATTCCTAGATGAACCAACTGCAGGTGTTGATGTCGAGTTAAGACAAGATATGTGGAAGGTGGTTGAAGGTTTAAGAAAAACAGGTGTTACAATTATTTTAACTACTCACTATATAGAAGAAGCAGAAGCTATAGCAGATAGAGTGGGTGTTATTAATCAAGGTGAAATTATCATTGTTGATCAAACAAAAGAATTATTAAAGAAAATGGGTCATAAAAAATTAACAGTCGATCTTCAAGAAAAACTACCTGAAATTCCTAATAGTTTAAAAGAATATAACTTAGAATTAGGTGAGGATAAAATGTCAGTAAATTACACATATAATGTGCAAGCAAAACAAACAGGTATTACTAATTTACTTCAAGATTTAAAAGATACAGGATTAAAATTAAAAGATTTAAAAACAGAGCAGAGTACACTTGAGAAAATTTTTGTAAGTTTAGTTAAGGAGGATAATGAAATTTAATTTTTACGCATTTAAAGCAATTTATCTTCATGAAATGGATAGATTTAGAAGAACAATGATGCAATCATTGTTTTCTCCTGTTTTATCAACTTCACTTTACTTTATAGTTTTTGGCTCAGTTATAGGTGGCTATGTTGAAAATATAGATGGCATTAGTTACGGCTCTTATATTGTTCCAGGTTTACTGATGTTAACACTATTAACTCAATCAATCAGTAACACCTCATTTGGTATATTTTTTCCTAAATTTAATGGAACAATTTATGAAATTTTAGCAGCACCAATTTCTACATTTGAAATAGTAATTGCATTTGTAGGGGCTGGGGCAACAAAGACTTTAATTGTTGGAGTAGTTATATTTATCACTTCAACCTTCTTTGTTGATGTACAAGTAATGCATCCATTATTAATGATCTTTTTATTAATACTGGTTGCTTTTACATTTGCATTATTTGGTTTTTTAATTGGTTTAATGAGCTCTAACTTTGAGCAAATGTCAATTATTCCAACACTAGTAATCACCCCAATGGTATTTTTAGGTGGAAGTTTATATTCATTAGATATGTTGCCACCTTTTTGGCAGACAGTTACTTATTTTAATCCAGTTGTTTATCTAATTAATGGTTTGCGATTTGCTTTTTATGGTGTCTCAGACTTTAATATTTGGATCAGCATTACTTCTATGGTTATCTTTTTAATTGCTTGTGTGACAGTGGTTTCTGTCCTACTTAAAAAAGGCTACAATATTAAAGCTTAAGAAGAAGCAATTTTTTTCTTTGGATCGTAAAAAGGTTTTTCAACAATTGTACAATTAAATTTTTTATCATCAGTAGAAACTTCAAATTTATTACCAATTTCAGAATAATCAATATCAACCATTCCTAATGCAATATTTTTTTTAAGTCTTGGTGAATAAACTGCAGAACTAATTTTTCCAATTTGTTGATTATTTTTTTTAATTGGCCAAAAAGTTGTATTTGGTCCTTCAAGCGGATCACAATCTAATTCTAAACCAACTTGTTTTCTTTTAATTCCATCTTGTTTGATTTTTTTTAGAGCTTCTTTGCCAATAAAATTAGCTTCCATATCTAAATTAACCAATCGATCAAATCCTAGTTCAAAAGGGTTAGTGTAAATATCAGCATCAGCATGATAAGAAAGCATTCCTCCTTCAATTCTTCTAATAGTTGAAGTATGACCTGGCTGAAGGCCATGTTCTTTACCCGCTTCCATTATTTTTTCATATAATTCATTTCCTCTTGAACCATCTCTTAAATAAATTTCATAACCAAGCTCACTTGACCAACCTGTCCTTGAAATTATTAAAGGTATTCCATCTAAATTATACTCTCTTAACCAATAATATTTAAGATTTTTGATATCCTCACCGAATAATTTAACCATAATTTCACCTGAGGTTGGACCTTGTAATTGCAATGGTGAAACATCTGGCTCAGAAATTTTTACATCTAGACCTGAATTAATAGCAACGCCTTGAGCCCACAATAAAATATCACTATCTGCTAAAGATAACCAAAAATGATTTTCTGCTAATCTTAAAAGAACAGGATCATTTAAAATTCCACCATCATTGTTTGTAATTAATACATATTTGCATTGTCCAACTGAAAGTTTTGAAAGATCTCGAGGTGTTAGGATTTGAGTAAATTTAAAAGCATCAGGCCCTGTAATTTCAACTTGTCGTTCAACAGCCACATCACAGAGAATTGCTTTTTCTATTAAATTCCAAAAATTTTGTTCAGGACTGCCAAAATCTCTTGGAATATACATGTGATTGTAGACAGAAAAGCCTGTTGCACCCCATTTAACAGTAGAATCGAAGTATGGTGATTTTCTTATTTGAGTTCCAAAACCAAAGTTTTTATTAGTCATACAAACACATAACACTCTGGATATAAATTACAAAGAAATTCAAAGTTCTAAGATGACCCAGAGAGATTGGGTCATCTTAGATTATCTAAAGAGGAAATTTAGAATTGTTCAGATTCTGTTGAGCCAGCCATTGCTGTCGTTGAGCTTTTACCAGCACTTATAGTGTTAGATACAGCATCAAAATAAGAAGTACCAACCTCTCTTTGATGTTTAACACTCGTGTACCCGTCTTTTTCTCTTGCAAATTCTTGCTGTTGAATTCTTGAGTAAGCAGTCATGCCCTCTGTTTTATATTTTTCTGCAAGTTCAAATATTGCAATATTTTGTGTGTGGAATCCTGCAAGAGTAATAAATTGAAACTTATAACCCATTTTACTTATCTCTTGTTGGAAAGTTGCTATCTCACTATCTGATAAATGCTTTTTCCAATTAAATGACGGTGAACAATTGTAAGCTAATAATTTTCCAGGAAATTTTTCATGTATAGCATCTGCAAATCTCTTAGCTTCTTCTAAATTTGGAGTTGCAGTTTCACACCAAATCAAATCAGAGTAAGGTGCATAAGCAAGACCTCTAGAAATAGCTTGTTCGATACCTGGTTTAACGTAGAAAAAACCTTCTGGAGACCTTTCTCCAGTTAAAAATGGTTTATCATTTTCATCAAAATCATTTGTTATCAATTTTGCAGCATTTGCATCTGTTCTTGCTAAAATGATAAGTGGAACATTAGCTATATCTGCTGCTAATCTTGCAGCTTTTAAATTTTTAATCATAGTTCCTGTTGGGACTAAAACTTTTCCACCCATATGCCCACATTTTTTCTCACTAGCTAGCTGATCTTCAAAGTGAACACCTGCAGCACCTGCTTTTATAAATTTTTTAGCAAGTTCAAAAACATTTAATGGACCACCAAATCCTGCTTCACCATCTGCAATAATTGGTAGCATATAATCTACTTTATCTTGTTCTTTCATTTCCCCATCTTGAATTTCCATATGTTGAATTTGATCTGCTCTAATTAAAGCATTGTTCATAGACTCAACTAATTTTGGTGCACTGTCATAAGGATATAATGATTGATCAGGATACATTTCACCAGCACTATTAGCATCAGCTGCAACTTGCCAACCACTTAAGTAAATAGCTTTTAATCCTGCTTTTGCATGTTGAACTGCATGGTTTCCAGATAAAGAACCAAGCGTATTAATGTAGGGCTCAGTATTTAATAAATTCCATAGTTTTTGTGATTGCTGCTTACAAATAGAATATTCTATTTTTAAAGATCCTCTAAGTCTTTCAACTTCATTTTCTTTGTAATCTCTTTTAATTCCAGCAAATCTTTTTAAATCATATGAAATGTTCTCAGCACTCATTAATTATGTCCTATCTGTAAATTTTAAAATAAAGCTATGATGATGAATTAATTGCTTTCAGTGTTTTCTGAAGCAATTTCTTTCATTCCACTAGATCCCCAGTCACAATGATCATCTCTCATATAAATTCCTCTTTCTTTATATTGCTTATGATCCTCTAAACTGATGATTTGAGCTTTATTTTCATTGTTATTATTGTTTTTTGTCATGTAAATCTTATAATTTACAAAATTTACAAAATCTATAAAATTCGTCAAAAAGCTTGTAAAACAAAGTAATTTTTTGTAAATATAAATTTACAAAATTTACAAATAGAAAATATGAGTCAATTCAATTTGAAAATAGGACCTAAAATCAAAGCTTTTAGAAGACAATTAGGATTGCAAGCTAACAAGTTAGCCGAGGATTTAAGTATCTCACCTAGTTATTTAAATTTAATAGAAGCTGGAAAAAGAAAAATTGATGGAGATCTTTTATTAAAGATTTGTGAAAGACTTAATATAGATCTTTCCCATTTAAATGCAAAATCTGATGTAAATTTAGAAAACACTATCTCTGAAATTTTAGATGATAAATTATTTGAAGATTTAGATATTTTAGGACCAGAGGTAAAAGATCTAGTTAGCACTAATCCAAAAATTGGAAAAGCTATTGTTAGACTGGGAGACATTTTAAAAAAGAAAGATCATGAACTGATCAATAAAATTGAAAAGATATCCGGTAAAATAGTAGATAATAGAAAAAACTCTTTTCCTGGTGAAGTAATTTCAGATTTTTTACAAGAACAAAAAAATTATTTTCCAAAATTAGAAGAGTTTGCTAATAAAGTTTTTAATAAAGTGCAAAAAAATAATCGAACCAGATATGTTGCTTTATGTGATTATCTTAAATCTGAGTATTCAATAATTGTAAAAGATATTATCCCTGAAGATAATAAACCATTTTCAAAAATATACGATAAACAAAAAAAAGAACTTTTATTGAGTGATTATAGTTCATTAGAAACTAAAAAATTACATGCTGCAGCTCAAATAGCTCAGATGGGCGCAATGAAAGAAATTGATTTTTATCTCTCTAAATTTATTTTTCCATCAGATGAGTCAAAAAATTTAACAAAGGTTGCTTTACTTAATTATTGTGGAGCAGCAATTCTAATGCCATACAAACCTTTTCACACAGAGTGTAAAAAGTTAAAATATGATTTAGAGTTACTTCAAAATACCTTTGCAACATCTTTTGAACAAGTTGCACATAGGGTTACTTGTTTACAGGATCCAAAATTACCTGGGATTCCATTTCACATGTTAAGAGTTGATATGGCTGGTAATATTTCTAAAAGATTTTCTTTATCAGGTATTGAAATTCCAAGATATGGTGGTGCCTGTCCAAGATGGAATGTTTATTCTGCCTTTACTAGACCTGGGGTAATGCAAGTTGCTGTCAGTAAAATGACTAATGGTGAAAAATATGTTTGTATTGCAAGGACAGTAGAGAAAGGCATAGGTAGATTTGGAAAAACTAAAAGTATTCTGTCTATAGGTTTAGGTTGTGAAGCTAAACACGCTAAAGATTTTGTTTATACCCAAAATATAGATGTGAATAGTAAGTCTTCAGAAATACCAATAGGTGTCTCGTGTCGAACATGTGACAGACTAGATTGTTCACAGAGAGCTTTTCCACCATTGCATAAAAAATTCGATGTAGATATAAATACTAGAGGTGTTTCAATTTATGTTACTGATCATTAAATGATAAAATTTATTATTCCAGCAGTTCTTGTTTTTTTAATAGTTTTATTTTGGGAAAAAATTAATCATTTTATTTATGAAAGATTTAAAATTAGAATTAATTATATCTTTGCATCAATTATAGGCTTTATTTTGCTTATTATTTTAACACTATTATATTTCTAAAATCTGATTACTACAGGCTAGAAATCTAAATTATCCATGATCAATATTAATAATATTAAATATAAATTATCTGAAACTGATGGAGTTTTTACTCTTAAAAATGAGAATACAACACTAGGATTTGTACGTTTTGATGACAAGGGAGAAGTTGAATATATATTTGTAAATCCAATATTTAGAAAACAAGGTATAGCAAAAAAATTATTAAAACTTGTTAGAGAAAAGACAGGTAAAAAATTAATTTTACAAGAACCTATAAGTCCACTTGGATCAAAGTTATTAAGATCTATTGAAAAATGGAATTAAATTTCCTTTTTTTTATAACTGTAATTCCTGCAATCATTTTATATGGGATAGCTAAATCTGGTCTTGGTGGATCCATGACATTAATTTCAATTCCATTAATGACAATAGTGATGCCACTGAATGAGGCATTAGGAATTGTTCTTCCAATTTTGATATTTTCTGACTTTATTGCGACTTATAAATATAGAAAAGAATTTGATCTATCCACATTAAAACTAATGGTTCCTTTTGCTGCAATTGGAGTGGTGATTGGATCTTTAACATTTTCTTATTTTTCTGAAGAATTATTAAAATTTATAATTGGTTTGATGGGTTTTCTATTTGCAGGTCATTATTTTTTCTTAAAAAAAAACAAAGAAGCTAAATCAGAAAAAAATTTTCTTAAAGGTGGAATTTGTTCAACAATTTCAGGTTTTACAAGTTTTTGTGTTCATGCTGGAGGAACGCCTGTCAGTATTTATTTACTTCCTTTAAGATTAAAAAAAGAAATTTATGTAGGAACTAGAATAATATTTTTTACTTTTATGAATCTAATAAAACTTCCTTTTTATATAAATTTATCTATGACAAATTTTGTGACATTTAAACAGTCAGTAGTTTTATTTCCAGTAGCTTTTATAGGAATACTTATAGGCTATAAACTTCTTAAGATAATTGATGAAAAACTTTTTTATAATGTTCTTTATGCTTTGATACTTGTTTCAAGCACAAAATTAATTTTTGATTTTATTAGTCTTTAGGTTTTAACCCAAATTTTTTACTGTGTCTTAATCGCATTACTACTATTGCAATAGCAATTAATAATATAGCTGTCGACTCGTAAACTAGAGCAGATGGATTCATTTCTTTACCTTGAAGAATGATAAATCTTGATAAAGCAGTTATTGCTATTAACAAAGGCAATGTAATGCTAATTGATTGCTGTTCCCAAAATACTCTTACCATTGCCATTACTTCTAAATATAAAAACATTAATAGAAGATCTGCTAAAGTAACTGTCTTTAATTGATACATGTTATAGATCTCCAAAAATACAGCTACAACTGTACTAATTAGAATGATGATTAATAAACCAGATTGTAAATTTTTAATTAAATCTTTCAAAATCAATTCTTTTTCTTAGTGAATGGTAACCATTTTTCAGCAGGCGTTTTATCTGGACCATCATACTTAATATCATATGAGTTAGTTGAATTTAGAACCTCTATTCCTTTTGAAAAAACAAACATAAAAACCACCACAAAAAAAATCGCCATTATTTTAAAAGGATCAAAGTTTTTAGTTTTAAAAACACTTGCAGATTTTTCCTCTGCTCGGTGAAACTGCTTAAAAGTCATGTAAACAGCAAATATTAAACCAACATGAGCCACATAAAGACCAGCCCATCCAAATGCAAAAGTCGTATATGAAAAGATATAAAGACTAAACACAGTTGTCCAAATAAAACTTAAAACTAACAAAATCTGTAATCTGACAGATTTAGGTAAAGCTCTTAAATCATTTTTACTATCATCAAAGAGTATGTTTGCACTCTCTTTCATCCAATTTTTTAATCCATCCATGTAAAGATTCTATCAGATACAAATTATATTGATATATCTAAATGATATTTAACAAAATTTTAACTTATGCCATTTACACATACCAATTTAGATATCTATTAAATTGCTAGTTCATCAAATTAATTTAAACTTAAATTATGGTTCTAAATAAGATTAAAAACTTTAAACCTAGGGTAAAAGCTAGAATTCGAAAAAATAGACAAATTATCAATAAGAATTTAGATAATTTTTTTGACTGGGTTAAAGGTGCTAAACTAGTTGAATTAGATGAATGTGATACCAATGAGGATCCAATTAGACCTCAATTAGATAATAAATTTAGAACAAGTTATGGAAGAAAAATTTATGGCGTTGAATATAAAGGTGAAATTCATGCAGTTATGTGTTTTGCTTACACAAACAAGGTACCAAGATCTGTTGAAGAGTTAGATAAATTTAGTCATGATGCATTTTTACAAAGTGCAATGCGTGACCAAAACAATGGTCAAATAGCTATTGCATATACAGTTTGGTCAAAAAAAAAAGGTGGTGGAAAATTAATCGTAAAAGAGGTTTTTAAAAAAATAAAAAAATCTAATCATTTGAATAGACTGGTTACACTTTCCCCATTAACTGAAATGGCAACTAAATTTCATTCTAAAAATGGAGCTAAACTTTTACAAGTTAATGAAGATACACAAAATTTTGAATATAAAGTTCTAAAATAAATACACTATATAAATTGCATAAGAAGTTAACATAAATGATGCAATTAATTTTGAAATTGATTTAGCAAATCTTAAAATAATTATAAAAAATAAAGTTGCAGCAATCATTTCCCAAATTCCCTTTTTCATCATTTCATCCGTTACTGGAATATTTTCAATAAGCAAGGTCACGCCTAATATTCCAAGAATATTGAAAATATTACTGCCCAGAATATTTCCAATAACAAGATCGTTATGTTTTTTTATAGAGGCTATAATAGTTGTTGTAAGTTCTGGAATAGCGGTACCCACTGCAACAATGGTTAAACCAATTACAGCTTCAGAGATACCGTAAGATTGTGCAATTTTAATTGAAGAGTTAACTAATAACCATCCTCCCAAAATTAAAGTAGCAAGACCAATAACACTATAAATAATTGCTTTAATTAAAGAAGAATTTTCTAAATTTTCTTCTTTATCACCATTGTCTTTTTGATCTTGGAAATAAGAATATGAAATATAGCTAAATAATATTAATAAAAAAATAACTCCTGAATAAAAATTCAACCAATCAATGAATTTAAAGAATAAAAGCAATAGTGACGCAACAATCATCACGAAAATATCTCTGTTTATTTTCAAACTTTTTAACATTATTGGAGTGATTAAAGCAGCTATAGCAGTGACTAATAGAATATTGGCTATATTGCTTCCTATAATGTTTCCAAGTGCAATATCAGGTGAGCCAATTAAGACTGCCTCAACTGATACTGTTAACTCGGCTAAACTTGTGCCAAACCCAATGATAACAGCACTAACGAGTATATTTGAAAGTTTAAATTTGCGAGCAATAACTAAAACACCTTTAAGAGCACCCTCACCACCAAGATATAATAATAACAAACTGATAGGAATAATAATTAGATCGTACATAGCTGGTATCTATATACGAACTAATTTAAATAAAACAATTATATAACTTAAACTTATTTATGTTAATTATATTTTTCTAATTATGATTCTAAACTTATCAAATTTTTTAGCATCTGGAATTTTAGCAATCATGTTATTTTTCTCTTTCACGATCGCACCAAAAATTTTTAAATCTTTAGATGAAAAAAATGCAAGAAGTTTTATAAGAAATATTTTCCCATATTATTATTCGGTTAATTTAATTTTAAGTGTTCTTGTTATTATCTGTTTTATTATTTTAAATTATTATGGATTAAATTTTTATTTAATTTCATTTGTAGCTATTTTATTTGCTTTTTCACAATTTATATTAATGCCTATGATTAATAAGTTTAGGGATAATAATGAAACTAAAAAATTTAATTATTCTCATGCAATAAGTGTAATAATAAATATTATACAAATGGTTTTTTTAGTTATAATTTTAATTTAATTAATGAACAAAAAATTTAAAGCAATGGTTCTTTCTTGTATGGATCCAAGGTTTCAACCTAAAATATTTAATTATCTAAAAAAAAGAAAGTTAACTGGAAAATACAGTGCCTTTACTATAGCAGGTGCTGCAGTAGGGGTAACACACACTAAATTTAATAAATGGCATAATGTGTTTTTTGATAATTTATCAGCCTCGATACAATTACATAAAATTGAAAAGTTAATAGTTATAAATCATAAAGATTGTGGTGCTGCTAAAATCGCAAATTCTAAAAAAGAATTTAACAATAAAGTTGAAACAGATATTCATAAAGTTTCATTTAAGAAATTAAAATCAAATTTAAGAAAAAAATTTCCAAAGTTAAAAGTTGAATTTAATTTGATGGCATTAAATAATTCTATTAAAAAATTTAAGTAATTATTGATTTCTAATTAAAGGATATACTTTAGGGCTTAAATACTTCAAATTTGTAAGCATTATCAGAATTAAAGTTACTAAACCAATTCCTAAACTTAAGCTTAGGAGTACTTGTAGATCAAATTGCCAAACAAGTTCAAATATATTTTCTATTACATAATAGGAACCAATTATTGCAAACAATACTGCAATTAAAATCACTGAGAAAAATATTAAGACAAATTCAATAATAGATGAAAATATAATTTCTTTTTTTGAAAAACCTAAAATCTTAAATACCAAGTTTTGAAATTCTTTAACTTTTCCTTGAACCATTATTGCACTCGAAATCACAATTAAACCAATTATAATTGTCACCGCTGATATTAAAATTACTGCAATAAAAACTTTATTTAATATATCGGTTACTTTATTTAAATAATCTGAAATTTTAATAATCGATAAACTAGGTAATTCATTTAATAATTTTGTTTCTTTAAATTTTTGAAGATCATTAAACTTTGTTGTTGCTAAATATTCGTGAGGGATAGTATTTGCAAAATCAGGATTAAATAACATAGCAAAATTTATTGATAGATCTCTGTAATCTACTTCTCTCAAACTTGTAATTTCACCATCTATTTCTCGCCCGTATATATTAAGCGTAAAAATATCACCAAGTTTTACATTAAAATCTTTTGCAGCTTTTGCATCTAGTGAAATTTGTAATTTCTCTGGCTTTGATAAGTCCCACCACTTACCTGCAACTATTGGATTATCACTAGGCACTTCATCAGCCCATGAAGATCTTCGATCATTTCCAATAACCCAATAACTATCATTGTCTGGAGTAATATAAGTTCTTGGATCTATTCCATTAATTTTAACAATGCCAGATGAAACAATAGGAACAATTTCTAAATTAACTTCCTCATCCATTGATTTGATACTTTGTTCAAAGATTTCTCTTTCAGTATTTTGAATGCCAATAAAAAAATAATCTGGTGCAATGTCTGGAATGGTTTTTGCAACTTCTCTTTTAAAATTTGTCCCAACCATAGCTAAAGTTAACAATAAAGTTACTCCAAGACCAAGAGACATTATTGTTATAGGGGTAATACTTTTCGTTTGAGTAATATTCTTAACTGAAACTTTTAATGAAATATTAGATCTATTTTTTAAACCTTTAAGAAAAAAAACTACAATTTTGGATAAAAGAAAAAATACTATTAAACATATAAAAAAAGCACCAAAGTACATCAAACTATAAATTGGCCTTGATGAGCCAAAAACAAATAAAAATATTAAAGCAGATAAAAATAATAAACTTACAAACACTGATTTTTTTGAATAATAAAATTGTAAATTTTGAAAAACATTTCTAAATAAATTAGAAGCTTTCACTTGATCAATTGCATTAATGGTTGGAATTGAAAATATAATTAGAACAATTAAGCCTACTAAAAATATTTTTATAAAGTTGAATATAGAAAATAATGGTTTGATATTTAATCCAAGTCCTTTTGATAAATAGGTATCTGCTATAGGCACCAATAAAAAACTTAAGGCATATGCAGCAATACTTATAAAAGTAAGCAAAATTAAAAGCTGAAAGTAATAGATTGTCTTTATGTTAAGTGAAAAAAAACCAAGAGCTTTTTTAACTGCTATCGACATATTACTTTGATTTAGAAATGATAAAAGAGTGTTGGCAATTCCAATTCCTGCAATTAGCATTGCGCTAATGGAAACCAATGATAAAAATTGAGAAAAATTTTCAATTACTCTCCTTAAACCACTTGCAGAATTTTCTGGATAACGAAGTTGTACTTTTTGATCATTAACGAATATTTCCTGAATTTTTTTTCTTGTATCGTTAATATTGGCATTGTCTTCAAATTTAACCTTGTATTCATGGTTTAGGAAACTGCCCATTGTATTTAATTTTAAAAGTTCCAATGTGTCTTTGCCAGCTAAAGCAAAATCACCAAAGGCAACAAAACCACTTACATCAGGAACTGATTTTATGACACCAACTACTTTGAATAATTGATCTTGAACTTTAATCTGCTCATCAATTTTAAGATTTAATGTTTTGAAAATATTTTCATTAACTAGAATTGTATTTTTCTCATTGTGAATTCTGTTTAATGATCCAATAGGTTCATGAACAACCTCACCATATAAAGGATATTGTTCATCAACAGTTTTAATTCTGGTAAATAATGATTGATTATCCTGATCTCGATTTGTTGAGATCATGGTACTAAACTCAATCATTTGAGAAATTGTAGTAAATTCTTTTACTTCATTAACTAATTCTAAATTGCCTTTATCTCTATTATAGTCAATCTCAAGATCTCCACCTAATAATGCTTTAGCATTATCGTTAAGTTCTTTTTTCAAACTCTCTTCTATTGTTAAAATTGCACTTAATATAAAGAGGCTGATAAAAAGAGTTAAAATAATACTAAAAATTTTTTTATAATTTCTAACTAGATCTCTAAAAGCATAGTTAATAATAAGCTTAAGATCTGAAATACTATTTAATCTTTCCATCTTTGATCTTTATTTTTCTTTTTGCTTTATCAGCAAGTTTTGGATCATGGGTTACCATTATTAATGAAGACCCTTCATCTTTTACGTATTTAAATAAAATATCTGAAATCATTAATGAGTTTTCAGTATCTAAGTTTCCAGTTGGTTCATCTGCCAAAATTAACTCTGGTTTCATTGCAATCGCTCGTGCAATTGCTACTCTTTGTTGTTCACCGCCTGAAAGTTGACTTGGTAAATTGTTAAATCTATTTTTAAGACCAAATCGATCTAATAATTCTTTAGCTTGTTTTTCTGGATTTTTAAGTTTGTTCAATTCCAATGTAAGAGCCACGTTTTCAACTGCAGTATAATTTGGAATTAAATAAAAAGATTGAAAGACAATCCCAATATGTTTTCTTCTTATTTCCGAAACTTCATCCTCTGATAAATTGGTAATTTCTTGATCTTGAAAAAAGATTTTACCTGATGTGGCTTTCTCAAGACCACCAATTAACATAATCAAACTTGTCTTACCCGAACCACTTTCTCCAACAATTGAAATAGTGTCTTTTTTTTTAGTGGTTAAATCGATATCCTTTAAGACTTTTATAGATTCTTTGTCAGTTTGATATTTGAGATTTATTTTTTTTAATTTAAGAAGAGTGCTCATGAATAAAGTTTTATTTATTAAAGTAATTGCAATCTGTCTACTGAGCATAAAAGCATTTGCAATTGAAAAAATAGTTTTATTTGGTGATAGCTTAATGGCTGGTTATGGTCTTCCAAATGAGCATCATTTATCGGTTGTTTTAGAACAAAGATTAAAAGATCAAGGTAAAAATATTAAAGTAATCAATGGTAGTGTTTCAGGAAGCACTTCATCTGGTGGATTAAATAGAGCAGAGTGGTCTTTATCTGATGAGGACATTGATTTAATGATCTTAGGCCTTGGAGCAAATGATATGTTAAGAGGAATTCCTCCAAATGAAACAGAGCAAAACTTGGAAAAAATAATTAAAATTGCTCAGTCTAAGAATATTAAAGTTATTTTAGCTGGAATGTTAGCTCCAACTTCACATGGCATCGATTATAAAAAAAAATTTGATATGATTTATCAAAATCTTTCAAAAAAATATAACCTTCCACTAATTCCTTTTTTACTTGAGGGTGTAGCTTTAAATCCTGAATTAAACCAAAGTGATGGTATGCATCCAAATAAAGAGGGCACAATCATTATCAGTAAAACTTTAGAAAAATATATCAAGGGATAAATTCATGAATAAATTTTTGTACAATTTAAAAGAAAGTAGAATTTTTCAATTTATCGTTATTACTATTATCATTCTCAATGCAATTACTATTGGTATAAACACTTATGATTTAAGTGAATTTACAAAACAAGCCATAAATATTTTAGATTATTCAATTACAATATTTTTTGTAATTGAAATCATTATTCGATTTATTGGAGAACCAAAAAAAATAAATTTTTTTAAAAGTGGATGGAATATATTTGATACGACAATTGTTTTAATATCTTTAATACCAATCCCTAATAATTCTAGCTATTTACTTTTGAGACTTTTGAGAGTTTTTAGAGTTTTAAGGATTATATCTGTTGTTCCAGAATTGAAAAAAATTATTGAGGCATTGTTAGACTCTGTAAAAAGAGTGTTTTATGTAGGTCTACTTTTATTCATCATACTTTATATATACGCAACTATAGGCTCTATTTTATTTAGCGCTGACATACCTGAAAGATGGAATGATGTTGGTGTATCTATGATTACAT
Organism: Candidatus Pelagibacter sp. HIMB1505; assembly: GCF_052047915.1. Classification (NCBI taxonomy): domain Bacteria; kingdom Pseudomonadati; phylum Pseudomonadota; class Alphaproteobacteria; order Candidatus Pelagibacterales; family Candidatus Pelagibacteraceae; genus Candidatus Pelagibacter; species Candidatus Pelagibacter sp. HIMB1505. The sequence goes on from NZ_JBNAIR010000001.1 coordinate 708,854, forward strand.
TATTCCAGGTGTTAACTTTATCTAGTTGGGAACAAGTTATGTTACCATTGCAAGAAATCTATTGGTGGGCTTGGGTTTACTTCTTTAGTTTTATTATTATTTGTGGAATTACAATGTTAAATTTATTAATTGCCATTCTTGTTGACGTGGTGATTAATCAAAAGAGATTGTAAGTTTAATGCTCAATAAAATTAAATATCCTTTGATTTCAATTATAGTTGTCTTTTTTTCTTATTCATTTACGGCGATGTATTCTTTTCATCAACTTCACAAGGGAATATATTTCAATGATAAACAATTGATCGAAAATTATGTAGATTGGCAAAGTGTAAGAGGAAATGTCAAAAATTATATTAATGTAGAAATTTTAAAAAAAACCCAATCAGAAGAAATTTTCAAACAGTTAGGGGATGTTGGGGTTTTACTTTCAGGGTTTGCGGGTAAATTTGTTGAAATTGCCATCGATACTTATCTAAATTCTGAAGGAATTAGTTTGTTGTTAGAAAAGAGCCAAAAAAAAGATGAAATTCCAAAACCATCAATAATTACATTCCTTGGTAGTTTTACTATTATGGATAACAACGGACTTAATTCATTTTATGTTAATTATGAAAATGAAGGAAAAGAATATCCGATATATTTTACTAGAGATGGTTTGAGGTGGAAAATTACTAATATTGAATTTCCAAAAGATTTATTTGAAAAGATTAAATAATTTTTTACTAGCGTAATTTATAAAAACTACGCTAGTAAATTTAATTCTTAAGCTTTATCTCCGTACTCAGTCATGTGTTTTGGAATTCTTTTATTTTTTCCATACATGAAATGGTTTTCCATGTTCTCTCTATATTTACTAGCAGGAACTTTTAAACCAACTGCTTCCGCTGTTTCTCTAATTAGCATTGGGTTTGCACCACAGCATACACCAATATAATTAATTTTAAGATCATAAGCCTCTTTTGCAAATTTACCCATTTCGTACCTATTACAGAACAATGGATCTAGTGCTGTTGGAAATGTTCTTCCATGGGGAGAAGGACATCCACAATTATCATAATCTGGAAGATTAAAGAATGTAGGATGCTCTTTACTTGTTCTATATGGAATAGGTAATGCACCTACATGACATTTAACTGCTGCTCTTACTTCTTTTAAGTAAGGCATCATTGTTTCAGGTCCTCTAAAACAGTTTAATCCAACCACATCTGCACCACGTTGCTCTAACTCTTTGCAAGTATCAACTACAGACATTCCATCTCTCATTTTATTTTCACCCATTGGTGAAATAGTTAGTACTGTTGGAAGACCAGTTTTTTTCATAATCTCCAAAGCTTTAAAAGCTTCTTCTGCATAATAAAAAGTTTCACCGATTAACATATCAGCACCTTCATCTACAGCCCATCCAATCATTTCTGAAAACATTTTTTCAACATCTGCTTGAGCAGATTTGTCATCTTCTTTCCAAATGTTTGAATTAGAAATATTTCCAGCCATTAAATTTGGCGCCATTCCTTTAGGCGTATCTAAAGCAACTTTTTTAGCAATTTTTAATGCTGATCTATTTAAGGGCTCTAGTAATTCTTCTTTACCAATAACTCTCATTTTTTCTCTATGACCGTTATAAGTAAATGCCTCAACTACATCAGAACCTGCATGTTGAAATTCCCTATGTAAATTTTCAAGAACCTCTGGATGATCTAAAGATACCATCGGAACAAATTCACCAGATGCCATATAACCTCTTCTTTCGATTTCAAATAAAAAGCCTTCTGCACAAATAACAGGACCTTTATTTAATCTATCTACTAATTTATTAGACATATTGTTATCCTCTCAGTTTTAACTTCAGCGGCAATTTTTTGAAATGTCGCTTTAGCGTATTTTTTTAAGCGCCAGCAATTTGTTTTAAATCAGCGCTGCAATTTTTATAACAAAATAAAAAGAATTTAGAAAGTAATTTTAATAACTAATAAATTTCATTATAAATATTTGGCTATGTCAAACTCAATAACAGTATTAGGAATATTTGTTGCTGATCTTTGCTTTAAGGGAAAAAATATTCCAAGAGTAGGGGAGACCCAAATTGGAGATAATTTTAAAATCAATCCAGGTGGAAAGGGTTCGAATCAGGCTATTACAATTGCAAAGCTTGAAGGTGATGTAAATTTCATAACCAGAATAGGTGAAGATGAATATGGAAAAATGGCTTTAGAAATTCACCGATCTAATGGAGTTAAAGTTGATGGAGTAATTAAAGATAGCAATAAACCAACAGGGGTGGCTGGAATATTTATTGATGAGAAAGGTAATAACTCAATAAATGTTATTCCTGGAGTAGCTAACAATATTTCTAAAAAAGATATTGATAATAATTTAGATAATTTAAAAAAATCTAAAATTTTTTTAACCCAGTTAGAAATACCAATTGAAGTGAATATGTATGCTTTAGATAAAGCAAAAGAAAATAATTGTATTACAATCCTAAATCCTGCACCAGCTAATATAATTGATAAACAATATTTTAAGTTAATTGATTATTTTACGCCTAATGAGACAGAAGTTGAATTTTATCTAAATAGAAAAATTGATAAAATTGAAGATCTTAATAAGGCAGGAAACGATTTATTAAATCTTGGATTTAAAAATATAATTATTACTCTTGGTGAAAAAGGTGCCTACTTTAAAAGTGAAAATGAGGAATATCTGGTTGACGAATATAGATTAAAGAATAAAGTTATCGATACAACTGGTGCTGGAGATGTTTTTAATGGAGCTTTTGCATGTGCTTTGGCAAACAATAAAAAGATAAAGGATGCCATAATTTTCGCAAATAAGGTCGCTGCGATTTCAACAACAAAACTAGGTGCAGCAAATTCAATACCAACTTTAGATCAAGTAAATTCAAATTAGTTAAAAAAAACTTTATTTTTTGATATAGTTTTGAAGTGAAAAAAATTTTTGCAATTTTATTTATTATAATCCTTTCAACGACAAAATTATATTCTGATGAAAGAGATGTTCAGTTAAATAGATTATTTAATGAGTTAAAAATTGATAATGCTGCTTTAGTTTATGGAACTGAGCAAAAAATTTGGGAGATTTGGACTACTCATCCTACTGATTCAAAACTTACGATGGAGTTATCTAAAGGAACAAAACTTATGCAAGGCAATACTTTAGCTGAGTCTATAAAAGTATTTTCTAATCTTATTGATCTTGATCCAAGTTGGGCTGAGGCATGGAATAAAAGAGCAACTGCTTTATATTTAATTGGTGATTATGAAGGTTCACAAAAGGATATTGATAAAGTTTTAGAGTTAGAAGATAGACATTTTGGAGCTTTAGCTGGACAAGGTTTGGTTAATATTAAATTGGAAAATTACGAAAAGGCAATTGAAAGCTATGAAAGAGCTCAAGAGATTTATCCTGCAATGCAATCTCCAAAAATTATGATTGAACAAATTCAAGAATTAATAAAACAACAACTAATTTAACAATCTAAAGTATTTTTTCTTTCCCAATCACTAATAGGTTGTGATTTATCTAATTTTTCAGTTTTATTAAATTCAATAAGTTCTATAGATCTTAGTTTGATGTAGCTTTTAATTACATCTTCACCAAAAGCTTTGTTGATCATTTTATTTTCTTTTAAACAAGTAATTGCCTCTTCAATTGTATTAGGAAGCTTAGGAAGGTGAGGATATTTTTCAAAATCTTCATACATATTGCAATCCAATGGTTCACCTGGATTAGTTTTTTTATTTATGCCATCAATTCCTGCAGCAATAATAGCTGCTTGCATTAGATAAGGATTTGCAGATCCATCCATTAATCTTAATTCAAATCTTCCTTGGTCTGGAATTCTAATCATGTGAGTTCTATTATTTCCCGTATAAGAAATGGTATTCGGTGACCACGTTGCACCTGATTGAGTAGGGATGGCGTTTATTCTTCTATAGCTGTTGATTGTTGGATTAAACAAAGCACATAATCCACGAGCATTTTCTAAAATTCCACCTAAGAAATTATAAGCAAGTTTACTTAAACCAAGCTTATCTTTTTTATCTAAAAACTTATTATCTTTTTTATTCCATACAGAAACGTGAGCATGACAACCATTACCAGTAAGATTATGAAATGGTTTTGGCATAAATGTTGCTCTTAGCCCATGTTTTTCAGCTAAAGATTTTACCATGAATTTAAAAAATAAATGCCTATCTGCAGTAACCAAACTATCTGAGTAATCCCAGTTCATTTCAAATTGACCATTACCGTCTTCATGATCATTTTGGTATGGAGCCCAGCCAAGTTCAATCATGCAATCACATATTTCTTTAATTAGATCAAATCTTCTCATTAATGCGATTTGGTCATAACTAGGTTTTGATTGAATATCTTTTGGATCTGCAACTGACTTTCCATCTTCTGTCAGTAAGAAAAATTCACATTCAACCCCTGATTTCATTTGTAAATTTTTCTTAGATAATTCTTTAATTTGATTTTTAAGAATTACTCTTGGAGATGCTTTAACTGGTTTGCCATTCATATATAAATCCGATGCAAGCCAAGCCACTTCTTTTTTCCATGGCAATTGAATTAAACTATCAGAATCTGGTAATGCAAACATATCCGGATCAGCTGGTGTCATATCTAACCATGTTGAAAAACCGCCAAAACCTGCACCATTTTTTTGCATATCTTTGATGGCTTGAAAAGGAACGAGTTTTGATCTCATTACCCCAAAGAAATCAACAAAACTAATAAAGAAATATTTGATACCTTTCTTTTTTGCAATTGAGTATAAATCTTTTGACATTAAGTAATCTTGGTTAAATAATTTTTAACGTTAGACTAAATAAAATTATGCAAAAATACAACTGGAACTATCCAACAATAATGTGGGTGGGTGAAAATAGAATTAATGATATCGCTGAAGCTTGCAAAACATTAAATATCAAAAAACCATTACTTGTTACTGATAAAGGTTTATCAAATAGTGAAATTGTAAAAAATACTATTTCAATTTTAAAAGATAACAATCTTCAAGTTGAATTATTTTCAAATGTTGTAGGAAACCCAACAGGTACCAATGTTAGTGAAGGTGTTAAAAGTTATAAAGATAATCAATGTGATGGGGTAATTGCATTTGGTGGTGGAAGTGGTTTGGATGTTGGAAAAGCTATTGCATTTATGTCTGGTCAGACTTTATCTATTTGGGATTTTGAGGATGTTGGTGATAATTGGACTAAAGCAAATTCTGATCAAATATCACCAATTGTTGCAGTACCAACAACAGCAGGAACCGGTTCAGAAACTGGAAGAGCGTCAGTAATTTTAAATGAGGAAACTGGTGTAAAAAATATTATTTTTCATCCTAAATTTTTACCTTCAATTGTAATTTTAGATCCAACATTAACCGTTGGCCTTCCTCCAAAAATTACAGCTGCAACTGGTATGGATGCACTAGCACATAATTTAGAAGCTTATTGTGCGCCAGGATATCATCCTATGGCTGATGGAGTTGCACTAGAAGGAATGAGTTTAGTTAACAAATGGCTGCTTGAAGCTGTAAATAATGGCTCAAATTTAGAAGCTCGAATGAACATGTTAACTGCAGCAAGTATGGGATCTACTGCTTTTCAAAAAGGGTTAGGGGCTATCCATTCATTAAGTCATCCTGTGAATGCACTAAATAATATTCATCATGGTTTATCTAATGCAATCTTCATGCCTTATGTACTTACTTTTAATAAAGATGTCATAGAAGAGAAAATAATTAAGATATGCAATTACTTAGAATTAAAAGATCGATCTTTTGATGGATTTATTAATTGGGTTTTGGATTTAAGAAAAAAATTAGATATGCCACATAAATTATCTGAGGTAATTAATGAAAAAGATTTACAATTAGTTCGTTTATCAAAAATGGCTTTAGCAGATCCATCCACAGGCGGAAATCCAAAAAAATTAACAGAAGCTGATATGAAAACCATGTATCTACATAGTATGGAAGGTAAATTATTTTAATGAGTTTGAATATTTTAGTAGTTGAAGGAAATAACCCAGAAGACTCAAGCGTTTTTATCAAAGCTGCAAAAGCAAGTTGTTCTCAAAATTTAAAGAATTTAGTTCAAAAAATAGAGCCATCGGCTGAAGTAAAAATAATAAATCCTTCTAAAGATAATGAAACAACAGAAGCATTAGAGAATATGGATCAATATCATGGAATTATTTTTACAGGTGGCGCTATGAGAATTAATGATATGACTGATGAAATTAAAAAACATATTAATTTTGCATCCAATTGTTTTAAACATGGAAAAAAAATTTTAGCTATATGCTGGGGTTTGCAAGTTTGTTCTACTGCAGCAGGAGGAAAAGTTGCTCCAGCAATCAAAGGTGCCCATATAGGTATTGCAAGTAATGTTGAAATTAATGAAGAAGGAAAAAAAAATTTAATCTATAAGGATAAAAAAGATATATTTACAACTCCAGCATTTAACTTTGATGAAGTAGTTGAATTACCTGAAGGTGCAAAGCTTTTATCCAGTGATAGTATTAATAAAGTTATGGCAATTTATTTTAAATCTGGTCAATCTGAAATATGGGGACTTCAATACCATCCAGATTATGAATACTGGCAAATGGTAAATTTATCCAATGCTAGAAAAGATAGATTGTTAAAAAATAATATTTTTAAGGATGCTGCTGAATTTGAGGATCATGTTAAATTTATTAAAGAAGAAGATCAAAAATTAGATTTTGATAATAGAACTTATGAAGTTAGAAACTGGCTTAATAATCTAAAAGTAAATTAATCATAAAATTATTTATTGAATACAACCTGTTGGTTTAGTAAAATTATTTTGTTGAGATTTTTAATAACAATATTTTTATTTCTAATATCGTTCCCAAATATTTTATTATCTGATCAAAAAAAGATATCTACTGAAGAAGATATCAGGAAAATTTATCAATCAATTGTAAAAATAGATAGCATAGTGCCACCAGATGCAAGAACAGCAAAAGCTCTTGGAACTATAAGAGGAGGCAATGGAGTTGTTATTGATGATAAGCACATTCTAACGATTGGTTATATTGTGGTTGAAGCAGAAACAATTACAATCACCCTTCCAAATGGTGGAGTAGTCCCTGCTGAATTAATTGGCTATGATCACACAACAGGTTTTGGAATTTTAAAAACAATTTTACCTTCTAACTTATCTTCATTAAAAATTGGAGACTCTGATAATCTAAATAAAGAGGAAACACTTTATGTTTTACCTTATTTAACAGAAGGAGCTCCCTCTGCTGTTAAAATGGTATCAAGACGATCTTTTACTGGTTGGTGGGAATATTTTTTGGATAAACCAATTTATACCCATCCAATGAACAGTTCTTTTGCAGGCTCAGCTTTAATAAATGAATTTGGAGAAATATTAGGTATTGGATCATTATATGTATCTGACGCTGCAGCTAAAGGAATACCATCCCCTGGTAATTTATTTGTTCCTATCAATGATTTGAAACCAATTTTAGATGATCTTATTTTAAATGGTAAAAGAACATCTGATGTAAAACCATACATGGGTCTTACTTCAAATGATGACACTGGAAAAGTAATGATCACAAGAGTAAACGATGAAGGACCTGCTGCAAAAGCTGGATTTATGGAGAATGATATTATTTTGAAAGTAAATAAGATAAATATTCCTGATACTGAAAATTTTTATAAAACAGTTTGGTCACAAGGTGGACCGGGCACGCTTCTTGATTTTGAAATAGAGAGAAACAATCAAATTATCAGCTTAAAGCTTACTACAATGGATCGAAATGATTTCTTTGTGAAACCTAAATATTACTAATTAGTCATTAAATGACACACTTTAATAATCTTATTTAATACCCATCTGAATCCCAACGAAAGGAAAAAATTATGTCACTAAGAATTAATGATGAAATTCCAAATTTAAAAGTCACAACAGATCAAGGTGAACTAAGTTTACATGATTATATTGGAGATAGTTGGGGAATATTATTTTCACACCCAAAAGATTTCACACCAGTTTGTACAACAGAGTTTTCTGCAGTTGCAAAGTTAAGTGATGAATGGGCTAAGAGAAACACAAAGGTAATTGGTATTTCAGTAGATTCTGCAGAAGATCATACAAAATGGAAATCGGATATTGAAAAATTCGGTGGTTCTAAAGCTGGATTTCCAATTATTGCTGACACTGATTTAAAAGTTGCAAAAGCTTTTGACATGTTACCTTCAGAAGCACACTTACCTGAGGGAAGAACTCCAGCAGACTCTGCAACAGTTAGAAGTGTTTTTATTATTAGTCCTGAGAAAAAACTTCAGCTAGTTATGACTTATCCAATGACAATTGGTAGAAATTTTGCTGAAGTGTTAAGAGCTTTAGATGCATTACAAAAAACTTACCAAAACCCAATTGCAACACCTGCAGATTGGCAAGTTGGACAAGATGTAATTGTTGCATTGTCTCTTAATGATGAGCAGGCCAAAGAAAAATATGGAAAACTTGATATAAAACTTCCATATTTAAGAACTGTTAAATTATAAATTTTTTTAAAAAGACCAATTATAATTAGTTTGTAATTGGTCTTTTTTATTCTCTAATTTAAAAAAAACGATTTCTTTGTGAATCTTAAAATTTCCTAGTATTATCTTAAATTATGTGTGGACGATATGTGGTTACAAACCCTGTTTCAAAAACTGATAAATTAGTAAAATCTGCAATCCAGGTTGAGGATAATGAAAATTACAATGCTCATCCTTATCAAAAACTTCCGGTTATTAAAAAATACAAAAATGGAAATACATTAGAAAATTTAAAATGGGGATTGGTACCTAGTTGGGCAAAAGATAAAGATTTTAAAGCATTAATTAATGCAAGATTAGAGACAATTGATGAAAAAGTTTCTTTTAAAAAATTAATAAAAGATTTTAGATGTGTTGCAGTTGCTGATGGATTTTATGAATGGAAGAGGGAAGAAAAAGAAAAAACTCCTCATTATTTTGTAAGAGAAGATAAAAAACCAATTTTCTTTGCTGGTATTTATGAAAGTGATCAGTTTTGTCTAATTACAGAAAAAGCATCAGACAATATTAAAGAAATTCATCACCGTCAGCCGGTGATATTAAATCAAACAGATGTTAATCGATATTTAAACTTAGAATTATCAGGTTCAAGCTTTTTAAAAGAGGCTAATAAACCACACTTAATTTTTCATGAAGTATCAAAGGATGTCAATAAGCCTACCAATAATATTGCATCATTGATACAACCATTAAATAATTAAATGGATCTCTTACTTTTAATCTTATTAATCATTATTGGTATATTAACTTTTTTATTATTAAAGAAAGAGCGAGTTCTAGGAATTAATACTGATGATAGCAAAAATAAAGATCAGGTTAAAATAATTGAGAATAAGGATTATAGAAAAAATATTAATAATTTATTAGATTATTTCCCTGAAGAGGTATTAATTTTAGATAAAAGTAAAAAAATACTTTTCAATAACAAATCATCAAAGAATTTGTTTCAAATTAAGTCAGGAGAAAATATTAGTAGTATTTTAAGACATCCTGATCTTTTAAACTCAATAGATCAATCATTTGAAGGTAAAAATGTTTCTGATTTAGAAATCGAAATAAGAAATCAATCTGTATTAAGATTGAATATCACAATTTATCTTGATAAAAATTCCTTATTTTTTGACCAAACAACTTGTGTGTTGTTTATTAGGGACCTAACTGAATTTTATAAGTTTCAACAATTAAAATCTGATTTTGTTGCAAACGTTTCGCATGAACTTCGTACACCACTTCAATCAATAAAAATGGGTCTTGAAAGTTTTGAAACCAACTCAGATATTAAAAACAATTTAGAAGTTAAAAATTTATTACCGATAATGACTTCTCAATCTGAAAGAATGGAAAATTTAATTAGAGATTTGCTTTCTCTTTCAAAAATCGAGCTACAAGAGCACATTAGACCAACACATGAAATCGATTTAATAGAGTTAATGGAATATATCATTAAAACGTATGATAAAATTATTAGTAAAAATAAAATTAAATTAAAATTTAATAAAATTGATAATTTTAAAATTATTGGTGACAGGGATAAATTAATCGAAATTTTTACAAACCTTATCGATAATTCAATTAAATATAGTGATAAAAATAAAGAAATTACCATCACGGCTAAAAAAGAAAATGATTTGAATATTATATCTGTCGAAGATAGAGGAATTGGAATTCCAAAAGAATTAATACACAGAATCACTGAAAGATTTTTTACTGTTGATCCAAGTAAAAGTAGAAGCGTTGGTGGAACAGGTTTAGGTCTTGCAATTGTAAAACATTTGGTAGCCCAACATAGAGCTGAAATGTTGATAAATAGTGTTGAAAATCAAGGGACGACAATAGATATCAAATTTAAGGCTTTATAATACAACTGAAAAGTTAGTCTTTGTAATAAAACTTTAACTTTCCTTTAATAAAATTTTTAAAAATTGAATTTAAATGAAAGATTGTATTAACAAATATAAAAAGGAAAATTATGAATAAGTTAGTAAGTTTATTTTTTGGACTTTTGTTAGCTTTAAGTTTTACAACAACAAGCTACTCAAGAGATCAAATTAAGATTGTTGGGTCTTCAACAGTTTATCCATATTCAACAGTAGTTGCAGAAAAATTTGGTAAAGGTAGCAAATTTAAAACACCTGTTATTGAAAGTACTGGTACAGGTGGTGGAATGAAATTGTTCTGCGCTGGCGTAGGCGTAAATCATCCAGATATTACTAATGCTTCAAGAGCAATTAAAACAAATGAAAAATCTTTATGTGAAAAAAATGGTGTATCTGAAATTATAGAAATAGTAGTTGGTAATGATGGAATATCATTTGCTCATGCAGCAAGTTCACCAGATTCTAATTTTACAAAAGAGCAACTTTGGAGAGCTTTAGCAGCAACAGTTGATGTAGATGGAAAATTAGTTGAAAATCCATATAAAAATTGGAGTGATATTGACTCAAGTCTTCCAAATAAAAAAATTGAGATTTTAATTGCACCTCCAACTTCTGGAACTCGAGATGCTTGGAATTCTCTTGTAATGGGAAAAGGTTGTTCAAAAACAGCAAAATCTCTATTTGGTGATAAAGCTAAAAAAGAATGTGTTAAAATGAGAGAAGATGGTTATGCTGTTGAAGCTGGAGAAAATGATACTTTAATTGTACAAAAATTAACTTCTAATCCAGATGCTTATGGTTTCTTTGGATACAGCTATCTAATAGCTAATAAAGATAAAGTCAAAGCAGCTGCAATTGAAGGTGTTAAACCATCTTTAGAAGGCATTCAGGATTATTCATATCCAATTGCTAGACCTTTATTTTTCTATGTAAAAAAAGCTCATATTGGAGTAGTTCCTGGTATCCAAGAATTTTTAAAGGAATTTACTTCTAAAAAATCAATGGGTAACAGAGGTTACTTATCTAAAATTGGTTTAGTGCCACTTGCATCAGATAAGTATGAAGTTACTAGAACAGCTGCTGTAGATTTAAATACAATTGAGATAAAATAAGTTTAAACTTATCCACAACAAAAAGGCCAGTTTTTACTGGCCTTTTTTTTTTATTCAATTCTTAAGTTAATTTGTAATAAATCTGTAACATTTGAAAGATATGAGAGTGGCTCATGAACTTTGTTCTAATATTTCTAATATCAATATTTTCGTTATCATTATTTTTCTATGGAAGATCAAAAACAAAAACTATCTCAATAGAACAGAACATTAAGCTAAATGCTTTACCAAAATTTTATGGTTACTATCTAGTCTTATGGTGTTCAATACCAGCTTTAGTATTTTTACTAATCTGGTCTCTTTTTGAACCCACCATAATTAAATCAATTATTATTGAAGTAGCAGCCAATCAAGGTGCAATTTTTAATGATAAAAATGAAGCAAATTTAATTTATGAAAAGATTAAAGCAATTCATCTTGGAACTTATATTGGAGACATAGACAGCATTTTAAGAGAGAGTGCTCTTTCTTATGCAAAATTTACTAATTTATTTACAAATTCTAAAATAGTTTTAATTTTTGGAATAGTTATTGCTTCAGTTATTTATTCTCTCAATAAAATTAAAAATAATAATAAAGCTAGAGATGATGTTGAGGTAATTTTAAAAGGCTTACTGTTTGTATCATCATTAATTGCAATATTAACAACTCTTGGAATCATTTTTTCACTTTTATTTGAAAGTATTAAATTTTTTTCAGTTATAAATATTTTTGATTATTTATTTGGTACTAACTGGAGTCCCCAGAAAGCGTTTGTAAGAGATGCTTCTTTAATTACAGAGGCAGAGTATGCTGAGTTAAAAGATGCATTTGGTTTTATACCACTTATCGCAGGCACATCATTTATAGCATTTATTGCAATGTTAGTTGCAGTCCCTATTGGACTTTTTTCAGGGATATATATGGCAGAATATGCTTCATTAAAAGTTAGAAGAGTTTCAAAACCAATTATTGAAATTTTAGCCGGCATACCAACTGTTGTTTATGGTTTTTTTGCAGCTTTAACTGTAGGACCTTTTTTTAGAAAGTTAGGAGAAAATTTAGGTTTAACAGTTTCATCAGAAAGTGCCTTAGCTGCAGGGTTAATTATGGGAATTATGATTATTCCATATATTTCATCTTTATCTGATGATGTAATTAATTCTGTTCCACAATCTTTAAGAGATGGTTCTTATGCAATCGGTGCAACAAAATCTGAAACGATTAAAAAAGTTGTTATCCCTGCGGCACTACCAGGAATAATAGGTTCAGTTTTACTTGCTGTATCAAGAGCAATTGGTGAAACGATGATCGTTGTAATGGCTGCAGGTTTGGCTGCTAACCTTACAATTAATCCTTTGGACTCAACAACAACCATTACTACTCAAATAGTAATGATTTTGGTAGGAGACCAAGAATTTGATAGTCCAAAAACACAATCTGCTTTTGCATTAGGCTTAACGTTATTTATAGCAACTTTAATTTTGAATTATATCGCTCAAAGAGCAGTGAAAAAATATCGAGAAAAATATGACTAAGGAACAAAGATTAAAAAAAAGACATAGTGCTGAAAAGAGATTTAGGTTTTATGGTCTTGCTTCAATATTTATTGCTTTATTATTTGTAGTCATTTTAGTTCATAATATTTTTTCAAAAGGTAGTTCAGCATTTATGAAAACAGCAATTAATGTTGATGTTTTTTTTGATCAGGAGTTATTAGGTATTCCAAATAATCCATCAAAAGAACAGATATCTGATGCTGATTTATATGATGTAGCTATTGAAAGTATTTTAAAGGTTTATCCAGCTTCTGGTTTAGATCAAGAAAATGCATTGATAGATTTATTTACAATTGATGCAGAAATAGAAATTAAAAAAGCATTAATCAAAAACCCTAATTTAATTGGAAAAACAATTACTTTAGAAATTACTGCTTCTGATGATATTGATCAGTTGCACAAAGGAAATTACCCAAGAGAATTACCTGAAGAAAGAAGAAGAATTTCAGATTATCAACTTCAAATTTACGATACTTTGGTTGAAGATAATAAAATAGTTAAAAATTTTAATACCTATTATTTCCAAAATGGAGATTCTCGTGATCCTGAGCTAGCAGGTATTGGGGGTGCATTGGTTGGTTCTTTTTATAGTATTTTGATTTGTTTATTACTATCGTTTCCTGTTGCAGTTTTAGCCTCAATTTATTTAGAAGAGTTTGCGCCAAAAAATAAGATTACTGATTTTATAGAAATTAATATTAATAATTTAGCTGCAGTTCCTTCAATTGTTTATGGATTGTTAGCGCTTCAAATATTATTAGCAACTATTCAATTACCAAGATCAACTCCTTTAGTAGCTGGAATTACACTTGCTTTGATGACTTTACCAAGAATTATTATTCCTTGTAGAGCATCTTTAAAAGCAGTCCCACCTTCAATTAGAGAAGGTGCTTTAGCTGTTGGTGCATCAAAATTTCAATCTGTATTTCATCATGTAGTTCCTCTAGCACTTCCAGGAACTTTATCAGGAACTATAATTGGATTAGCACAAGCGCTTGGTGAGACTGCACCCTTGATATTAATTGGTATGGTTGCATTTGTTGTAGATATTCCATCTACACCAATTGATCCTTCTTCATCATTACCAGTTCAGGTATATTTATGGTCAGAGTCTGCTGAAAGAGGTTTTGTTGAAAAAACTTCAGCTACTATAATGATGCTATTAAGTTTTTTAATTGTAATGAATTTTTTAGCAGTATATTTAAGACAAAAATTTGAAAAAAGATGGAATTAAATGAGTAATACAAAAATTAAATCTAAAAATTTGAATGTTTTTTATGGAGAAAAACAAGCTCTATTTGATGTGAATTTAGATTTAAATGAAAAAGAAGTAACAGCTCTTATTGGCCCATCAGGTTGTGGTAAGTCTACTTTTATTAGATGTATAAATAGAATGAATGATGTAATCGATATTTGCAAAGTAACTGGCAATATAGAAATTGATGGAATTGAAATTAATGATAAAAATTTAGATGTTGTATCTCTTCGTGAAAGAGTTGGAATGGTATTTCAAAAACCAAATCCTTTCCCTAAAAGTATTTATGATAATATTTCTTATGGCCCTAAAATTCATGGTAAAGGCGAGAGTAAAGATGAGCTTGATGAGATTGTTGAAAGTAGTTTGAGAAAAGCAGCATTATGGGAAGAAGTTAAAGATAGATTAGATGAACCTGGAACAGGTTTATCTGGTGGTCAACAGCAAAGGCTATGTATTGCAAGAGCAATTTCTGTAAATCCTGAAGTAATATTAATGGATGAGCCTTGTTCTGCACTTGATCCCATTGCAACAGCTAAAATTGAAGAATTGATTGATGAACTTAAAACAGCTTATACAATTGTTATTGTTACTCACTCAATGGCCCAAGCAGTCAGAGTTTCACAGAAAACAGGCTTTTTTCATTTAGGAAAGTTAATTGAAGTAGGAGAAACTGAAAAAATATTTAAAAATCCTGACAATAAAATGACACAAGATTATATTACAGGTAGGTTTGGATAACATATGAGTGAACATACAGTAAAATCATACGAAGAAGAATTAAGACAGTTAATCGACTCTGTTATTAAAATGGGGAGTTTAACTGAATCTCAAATGGCAGACTCGATGGATGCAATTATTAAAGTCGATAAAGATGCTATTGATAAAATTATAAAGAGTGATGATGAGATAAATAAATTTAGATCAAAAATTGATACTCAAATCATGACCCTGCTTGTAAAAAGAGCACCTATGGCAATTGATTTAAGAGAAACAATTAGTTCATTAAAAATTTCTCAAGATCTAGAGAGAATTGGCGATTTATCTAAAAGTAATGCAAAAAAAATTAAACCGTTACCACAAGATTTACCTGATGAATTATTAGGTAACTTAAAAAGATTGGGAGATTTAGTTATAAAACAATTGAAAGAAGTTTTAGATAGTTTTGTAAACAAAGATTTTGATAAAGCTAAAGAAGTTTGGGAAAAAGATGAACAAGTTGATAATCTGACTTATATAGCAATGGAAAGTGTAATTGATTTTTTATCAAAAGATAAAAAGAATTTAGATTTTTCTACCCATTTAATTTTCGCTACTAAAAATTTAGAAAGAGCAGGAGACCATATTACTAATATTGCAGAAAATGTTTGTTATTTAGTAAAAGGTGAATATTTAAAAGGTAATAGACCTAAAGGTAGAGTTATCCAAGAATAAATGAATGGTAAAATTTTTATTATTGAAGATGAGACTTCAATAATTAAACTCGTTCAACATAATCTTGAAAAAGAAGGTTTTATCGTTTCATCATCAGAAAATGGCAATGAGGGCTTAAAACAGTTAAAGAAATTTGAACCAAATTTACTTTTATTAGATTGGATGCTTCCAGATTTATCTGGCATTGAAATTTGCAAACATATTCGAAAAGATAACAAATTTAAAACTTTACCTATAATAATGTTAACCGCAAAAGGTGAAGAAGAAGATAAGATAAAAGGATTAGAAAGTGGAGTTGATGATTATTTAACTAAACCATTCAGCTACAAAGAATTATTAGCTAGAATTAAAGCTGTCCTTAGAAGATCTAATCCTGAAATTGTTTCAAATAATCTTCAATTTGAAGATTTATTGTTAGATAGGATTGAAAAAAGAGTATTCAGAAATAACTTAGAAGTTAAACTAGGTCCTACAGAATTTAGATTATTAGAGTTTTTTTTAATGAACCCAAAAAGGGTTTATAGCAGAGACCAAATTTTAGAAAATGTTTGGCCAAATAACATTAATGTAGAAAGCAGAACTATAGATGTTCATATTAGAAGGCTTAGACAATCAATTAATATTGATAATAAAAAAGAATTGATTAGAACAGTTCGAGCTTCAGGCTACTCTTTAATTTAAGCTAAAATATAACTTTATAAATTCCAATTAAAAACAAAGGTATCTGTAGACCAAAATTAGTTAGTATCGCCTTATCTTTTGATAGAAATCCTGCGATTGTCCAGCCTACAACTCCTAATCCATGAAAATAAATGTTAATAGGGTAGTAGTTTAAATTAGTAAGTAATATTCCAATTAATACTAAAGCTGTACTTATCCATTTAAGATATTTTTTAATAAACATATTCATTATTTATCCTAATCTTTTTATTTAGTGTGTGAAATTAATATTATATTTTTACTTGATTTATAAATATGTTATGTTATAACATAACATGTCAAATACAGAAATAGTTTTTAATATTATAAAAAAGTCTTCAAAAAACCTCACTGCTTACGAAATTTTAGATAAGTTGCAGAAAATTAAAAAGACACAACCTATGACGGTTTATCGAGCGCTTGATAAACTGATTGAAGAAGAAAGAATTCACAAAAACTCTATTAATAAAACATTTGTTCTTTGCAATCATGATCATGAAGAAGACCACAATACTGCTTTAGCAATTTGTAAAAAATGTGGAGGCACTGAAGAATTAAAATCCAATGTATTTACCGAAATTCTTAAAAAGAAATCACTTAAAAATTATGACTTAAATGATTTTTCTATGCAAATCATCACAACATGTAAGGGATGTAACTAATGAAAAAAATAAGTTTTTTAACTTTTAGTATTTATATTTTAACTCTAACTTTTGCTAAGGCTGCTGAAGGACACTCTCATGAATTACCTGAATTTTTACATTTTATTGAAGATATAATTGAAGGTAATGACATTTATAGAGGTTTTGTATTTGGTTTTATTCATACTTTAATTCCATTAATTGGTTTTTATTCTGGCTGGAGCATCAATCGGTTTTTAAAAATAGTATCCAATGGAGCTATTGCTGGAATTGTTGGAATCGTTTTTGCTCACATTATTGCTGATTTTATAGCAGCATTAGCTGATCCAAGTTTAAAAAGTGCAGCAATAGGAATTGTCTTAGGTGGTTTTTTACCATTAATAGCAGTTCCATTTTTAGAAAAATATGTCACCAAAAGTAAATATCACACAGTGGTTGGTGATCATGAAGATTTAGAAAAGGATTTGAAAAGCAAACATAAATAATCTTAATTAAATAATTTTTTAAATAAGTTATTTAATTTATCTTTTTTTTCATAACCCATTCCAATAAATTTTGGAAAGGTTACATAACTGTTTTCGACAGTTGAGGAGTCTGGAAAACCACCAAAAGGTTGAAATAAACTTGGATATATTTCATTTCCTCCAAGATTTAATCCAGCTGCAATATTACATGAAATTTGATGTCCACCATGAGGAATTACTCTTGTAGAGCTCCAATTATTTTCATTCATCATTTTTAAGGTTCTTAAATATTCAACAAGACCATAACTTAAAGAGCAATCAAATTGTAACCAATCAATATCGCTTCGCATTCCACCATAACGAATTAGATTTCTAGCATCTTGCATGGAGAATAAATTCTCACCTGTTGCTAATCCATTTTTATAACTTTCAGACAACTTTGCATTTAATTCGTAGTCTAAAGGATCACCTGCTTCCTCATACCATTTAAGATTGTAAGGCTCCATGGCTTTGCTATATTCAATTGCAGTTTTAAGATCAAATCTTCCGTTTGCATCAACACATAAGTTTTTTCCATCACCAACAATTTTTAAAACACTTTCAATTCTATTGATGTCATCTTTTAATGATGCTCCTCCAATTTTCATTTTAACTGTAGTAAATCCTAAATCTAAATAACTTTTCATTTCATCTTGAAGCATTTGAATGTCTTTGCCTGGATAATAATAGCCACCTGCAGCATAGACAAAAATTTTATTAGTAAATTTTCCGTTGCCATATTCTTTTGCTAAATGTTCATATAATGGAACTCTTGCAATTTTAGACACAACATCCCACACTGCCATATCGATTGTACCCACCGCTGTACTTCGCTCACCATGTCCACCTGGCTTTTCATTTTGCATTAATACTTTCCAAATTTTTTCAGGACTAAAATTAGTTCCATCATCATTTAGTAATTCTTTTTCTTCAGCTTCTTTTAATCTTGGAATAAATCTTTTTGTTAAAAGCTCACTTACAGCGTATCGGCCATTTGAATGAAAACCATAACCAACTATATTTTCACCATCAACTTTTACATCTGTTTTAATTGCAACTACACTACAATCCATTTTGGCAAAACTGATGTATGCATTTTTAATTTCTGAGCTAATTGGAACGATCTTTTCTTGAATATCGATAATTTTCATAAGTTTTAGTTGGTAATTAGATTAAAAATTAGTGTTAATAAATTTTAACCACATTGACAATTATACAAGTTAAATCTAGGTTTCCAGCTTTATTATACAAATAATTAACAAGAGGAAATAAATGAAATTAAGAACTTTCTTAACTAATTTCCTAGCAGCGTTATCACTTTTAGTAATCACTATCAGTGGTGCTAATGCAGGAAGTCATAGTAAAAGTGTTACAAATATAATCCCATTTGGACCTGGCGGCGAGTCTGATGTCACTGCTAGAATGCAACAACCTTATTATAAAGACATTTATAATAGTGATATCGTTGTACAATATAAACCAGGTGGCGGGGGATCAGTAGGTTGGTCTTCTTTAAATTCTGAAAAAGGTGATGGAAGTGTAATCATGGGGGTTAACCTTCCGCACATTATTATGCAACCAATTGCAAAAGGCGACAGTGCTGGTTACAAAACTGATGACATTAATGTGTTTTCATTTTTCCACTACACTCCAGATGCAATCTTAGTAGAGGCGTCAAGCCCATACAAATCTCTTGCAGATTTAATTGATTATGCAAAGAAAAATCCAGGTAAATTAACTTTTAGTGGATCAGGAACTTATTCAGCTAATCACTTATTAACAATTTCACTAAACCAAAAAGCAGGTATCAAAACTACTTATGTACCATTTAAAGGTACAGGTGCAGCAGTTCAAGCATTACTTGGTAAACAAGTTGTAGCTGAAGCTGGTTATTCAACTGTAGCAGCTAAACAAGGTTCTAAAGTTAGAATGTTGGCAGTTGCATCAGAAGGAAGACTTCCTGCATTTCCTGATGTTCCAACCTTTAAAGAGTTAGGATTTGACATTGTTTCAGGTGCTTACAGAGGTTACGCGTTACCAAAATCTGCATCTAAAGAGACTGTAAAAGAATGGTCAGACAGAATTATGAAAATTAATTCTGATCCTAAGTTCAAAAAACAGATGGAAGACGGTGCTTTCGTAGTTGTTAATATCGGTCATGATCAAATAGATAGTTTCATGAAAGAGCAAAAAGCAGCTAATGAAGCAATTGCTAAAGAACTTGGTTTAATTAAATAATTAAATCATTAGATGGCAAATCTTTTTGCAGATTTTTTGTCATCACTAAGTCTTCTTAACTTAGGCTTAGCATTTTTAGGAGTTCTGGCAGGGATCATTATTGGGGCCTTGCCAGGACTTTCAGCAACGATGGCTGTTGCTATTTTAGTTCCCTTTACTTTTGCATTAGAACCCTCATCAGGATTAATTGTTCTTGGAGCAATATACACTGGTGCTATATTTGGTGGTTCATGGTCAGCAATTTTAATTAATACTCCTGGTACTCCTTCAGCGGTTGCAACTACATTTGATGGTTATCCACTAGCTAAAAAAGGAGATGGAGATCTTGCAATGTCTATAAGTTGCATGTCTTCTTTTGTTGGCGGTATTGTAGGTGTAATTTGTTTAGCATTATTTGCCCCACCTTTAGCAAGTGTCTCTTTAATGTTTGGACCGACAGAATATTTTTGGTTAGCGTTATTAGGTTTAACTTTAATTTCAACTCTATCAGAAGGAGATAATATTAAATCTCTAATTGGAGCTTGCATTGGATTATTAATGTCAATGATTGGTGTTGCTGTAGTTGGTGGTGATATGAGAATGACCTGGAATATAAGTTTTTTAAATAGTGGAATTGAAATTGTAAGTGCCATGATTGGTCTTTTCTGTATCCCGGTCATTTTAGATTTAACTAGTATGAAAGGAAAACACTTAGGAGATAATGAAACTCCTAAAAGTTTAAGATTAAAAGAGTCATTTTTAATAATGATTAAAAATAAATTTGAAGCAATTCGAGGTGCTTTAATTGGTACATTTGTTGGAATTTTACCAGGTGCAGGAGGAAGTATCGCTAGTATCGTCTCTTATGGAGAGGCAAAAAGAACCTCAAAAAATAAAGAGAATTTTGGAAAAGGAGAACCTGAAGGATTGATTGCATCCGAAACTGCAAATAATGCAACAGTTGGTGGTGGATTTGTTCCTACTTTATGTTTGGGTATTCCAGGAACACCTCCAGATGCAGTAATTTTAGGAGCATTACTTGTTCAGGGAATTAGAACAGGGGACACTTTATTTACCCAACAATCTTCAATTGTTTACACGTTTATATTTGGTTTAGCTCTTGCAACAATCATGATGTTGCCACTTGGATTATTGATGGGAAGATATGCTTATAAGTCTTTATTAAAAGTTCCAAAACAAGTTCTTATTCCAATAATAATATTTTTAACCATTATTGGCAGTTACTCTATTCAAAATAATATTTTAAATGTTTATTTTATGTTTTTCTTTGGTCTTATTGGCTGGGTTTTAAATAGAGCAGGTTTTAAAGCATCCCCAATTGTTCTTGGTTTAGTCTTAGGTCAAATAGCAGAACAAGGGTTCGTTCAAGCTTATATTATTGGAAATGCGCAGGGGAGTATTGTTGCAAATTACTTTGCAAGACCGATATCATTTGTTTTAGTGTTATTAATTATTATCAGTTTATTTTTGCCAGCTTTTAAAAAATTATACAAAAGAAGAAAAGGAATTGTAAATGATTAAGGATTTAACATCATTAATTTCTGGAGTTTGTTTTATTTTATTGTCTTTTGTTTTATTTTATGAAGCAAACCAATTAAGTCCATTTGCTTCAGTTTTTCCGTATGCAATTACTTCTGTCTTATTGTTATTGTCAGTTATCTTAATTTATCGATCGTTAAAGTTAGAAATTAAAGTAGATAAAGAGAAGGTAGATACTTTAAAAATAATTTTACTCTGCATTGTATTTTTTGCTTGGATTTATTTTTTAGAAAGAACTGGATTTATTTTAACTAGTTTAATTGCTTTCAATTTATTAATATTAGTTAATACAGGTTTAAATTTTAGTATAAAAAAAATCATACTTTATATGGTGTTAGGTAGTTTATTCATTTTACTTTTATATTTTGGGTTTAAAAATCTATTATTAGTACCCCTTCCTGAAGGTCTTTGGTTTAGAGATCTATAATTTTTAATGATTAAAATTTTAATTACAGAGTTTATTAATCAAAATAGTTTAGATTTATTAAATGATAAATTTAAAGTTAATTATGATGATAAACTTTGGGAAAAAGTTGATAAAATAAAAGAAATAATAAATGATTATGATGGTTTAATTGTAAGAAACAAAACCCAAGTTAACCAGAATATTTTAAAACAAACTAATAATTTAAAGTTCGTAGGAAGATTGGGAGTTGGGTTAGATAATATTGATACAAAATTTTGTGAAGAAAAAAATATCCATGTTCAGCCGGCAACAGGAATGAATGCAGACTCTGTTGTAGAATATGTTGTATCCTCTTCATTATCTTTGATTAAAAAAATACCTTTATTTCATAATGGAACTATCAAAGGTGAATGGCCAAGAACTTCAATTAAATCTGAAGAGATAAGTGGTAAAACTTTAGGACTAATTGGTTATGGTACAATTGGAAGAAAAGTTTCAAACTATTGTTCAAACCTTGGTTTAAATATCATTGCTTATGATCCTTATTTGAAAGATCAAACTGCCAATCAAAATGTTAAGTTTGTTGAGTTAGATGAAATATATGGAACATCTAATATTATATCTCTTCACTTACCACTTACAGATGAAACAAAAAATCTAATAAATAAAAGCTCATTTTCAAAAATGAAAGAAAAACCAATTATAATAAATACCTCCAGAGGATCAGTTATAAATGAAGATGATTTAATTGAGGCTTATAATGTTAATCTTATTTCTGGGTTTGCTTTAGATGTATTCGAAAATGAACCAATAAAAGAAAGTTTTTATAATAAAATTAAAAGCAATATGAATTGTATTTTAACCCCACATATCTCTGGAGTGACTACTCAATCTAATGAAAGAGTTTGTAATTTTATAACTGATAAAACATTAGAGTTTTTTAAAAATAGATAAGATAAAGTTTAATTATGATATTTTTAATTAAAATATTAATTGCTGCAACCTTAATATCATTTGCAAGCTGGCTTTCAGGTCAATATCCAAAGTTAGCTGGATTTATAATAGCACTACCTATCGCTTCATTAATTGCAATTATCTTTTCATATTATGAACATCAAGATATTGAAAAGACAATAACGTTTACAAAAAGTATACTAATTGCCGTACCTGTCAGTTATTTATTTTTTCTACCATTCTTTTTCGCAAATTCATTGAATATGAATTTCTGGCTTATTTACGCTAGTGGAATATTTCTGCTTGTGGGTGGATATTTCATCCACAAATACTTAATTAATTTCTTTTAAATCTTTTAAATTTAAAATTTTTAGGTCTTTTTCTATTTTTAAACTTTTTTTTATTTTTAAATGAGGATTTTCGATCATCATTTGATCTAGAATTTTCATCATTTTTTTTACCAAAATATTGAGGGTTATTTGTATAACCAAAAGGCTTTTTATCTTTTAAAGCCTTCTTTCTATTATCATTTTTCTTATTAAATTTTTTCCTACCTCTAAAACCAGACTCTTTATTGTCATCTCTTTTAAAGAATTTCTTTTTGTCTCTAAAGTTTGGTTTTTTATCATCTCTAAATCGTTTATTTTTATTAAAAGAACCTTTAACTTTTTTACCACCTCTAAAATTTTTCTTTTGGTTCCTGTCTCTTTGTGGTGTTTTGTAATTTGGATCAATTAATTTACTAATTGAATTCCACATCGATCGATCACTTGGAGTTAAAAAAGTTAAAGCAGAGCCATCTTTTCCTGCTCGACCAGTTCTTCCAATTCTATGAATATAATCCTCTGGTACCTGTGGTAGATCATAATTTATAACGTGTTTAATAACTGGGATATCTAATCCACGTGCAGCAACATCAGTTGCAACTAAAATTCGACTGTTTCCATTTCTAAATCCAGTAATTACTCGATCTCTTTTACTCTGTCTTAAATTTCCATGAATAGCATCTGCTTTATGACCATCAAACTTTAATCGTTTAACAATTTTATCTGCCCCATGTTTGGTTTTAACAAATACTAAAATTGATCCTGATCGCTCCACTAGTTGATTAATTAACTCGTGATATTTTTTATCTTGTGTAATTTCAAAAGTTTCTTGTTTAATTTTTTCAATTGGAGTTGATAATGAACCAACTGAAATTCTTTCAGGATTATTTAAATATTTTTGAGAAATTCTTAAAATATTATCAGGTAGTGTTGCTGAAAATAATAATGTTTGATGATCTTTTGGAACGTAGTTTAAAATTT
Source organism: Candidatus Pelagibacter sp. HIMB1505 (assembly GCF_052047915.1). Lineage (NCBI taxonomy): Bacteria > Pseudomonadati > Pseudomonadota > Alphaproteobacteria > Candidatus Pelagibacterales > Candidatus Pelagibacteraceae > Candidatus Pelagibacter > Candidatus Pelagibacter sp. HIMB1505. The sequence goes on from NZ_JBNAIR010000001.1 coordinate 732,980, forward strand.
CTTCTATTTGAGGAGTAAAACCCATATCCAACATTCGATCTGTTTCATCAAGTACTAAATAGTTAACTTTGGATAAATCTAAACTCTTTCTCTTTAAGTGATCATTAATTCTTCCAGGAGTTCCAACTATAATTCTTGCACGTTTGCCAAGTTTTCTAAGTTGTTTTTGCATGCTCTCACCACCAATTAATAAAGCATTACCAATTCCAATTTCTCTAACATTTAATTTTAAAACGGTTGCCATCACTTGCGTTGCAAGTTCACGTGTTGGGCAAACTATTAATGCCATAGCATTTTTGTCTTTTAAAAGTTTATTTATCATTGGAATGGTAAAAGCTAGCGTTTTACCTGTTCCGGTTTGTGCAGTTCCTAATATATCTCTTCCTGTTAAACTAACTGGAATAGATTGGCTTTGAATAGGAGTTGGAGTTTTAAAGTCTGCAAGCTCAATTGATTTTTTAAGCTTATTTTCTATTTGTAAATCTGAAAAGTTCATTGAGGTTGGGAAAAGTATAAATATATATATTTTAACTGCGCTTATATCTTTAATAGTGGATAGTGCAATATAAGAAATTGATTATAAATTTTTTTGATATAAATAATACTTATGGCAATCAAATCAGCACAACAATTAGTCCAAGAAGCTTATACTGAGGTTAAAACCATCAATACCGATCAGGCATTAACATTAGTTAAAGAGAACAAATGTAATCTAATTGATATTAGAGACGTTAGGGAATTAGAAAAAGAGGGAAGAATAGAAAATGCAGTTCATATTCCAAGAGGAATGTTAGAGTTTTGGATAGATCCAAATAGCCAATATTTTAAAGAAGGAAAATTAGACCTTAATAAAGAAATAGTTTTATTTTGTGCAGCAGGATCAAGATCAGCATTAGCTGCTAAAGCATTACAGGATATGGGATTTGAAAAAGTATCTCATGTTGAAGGTGGCTTTGGTGCAATTAAACAAAGTAATTTTAAAATTATTTAGTTTGAGGCAATTTTCTTAAATTCTTTACTAAATCCGTTTAAACCAAGATTGATATTTATTTTTTGGCCATTTGGTGCAACGTACTCTAAATTCATTTCATTTCCTTTTTGAAATTTACTTAACGTTTCATCTTTAACCATCATGCTGGTAATACATCCATTTTGCCTGCAAATATTAAAACCATATGGTTTTTCACTAATAAATTTTCCATCAAAACCAATTTTAACTCCTTGTGGTATTGATGTTCCAAGAGGACTAATCAATACAAATCTAACATTGTTAGATCCTGACTTTGTTTGCATTGCAATAGTAACTATCTTTTGTTTCATTTCTTTATCTACAAACACACTTCTTTCAAGAACACATTGTTTTTTATCATCTGCAGAGCAATTACTGATCCATTCTCCTTCATACAATTTTGAATTTTTTTCTTCTGCTTGAAGGTGTATTGGAGCAAAAATAGTTATTAAAATGATTAGAAATTTTAAAATTTTCATTAATCAAGTGGTAGACCATACATGTGATAATTCAACCGTTAATCTTGTTAAATTTATACAATCAGGTTATTTTGATTAAAAAATAAAGAATTAAAATGTTAAAAGTTTATTTAGCTGGTGAAATTCATACGAATTGGCGAGAAGAAATAATTGAAAATTGTAAAAAAGAAAATTTAGATATCAAATTTTCATCTCCTGTAACTGATCATCCTTCATCTGATGATTGTGGAGTTGAGATTTTAGGCCCTGAAGAGAAAAATTTCTGGAAAGATCGAAAGGGCGCAAATATCAATTCAATTCGAACTAAAAAATCTATTAAAGACAGCGATGTCGTTGTTGTTAAATTTGGCGAAAAATATAAGCAATGGAATGCAGCATTTGATGCAGGTTATGCAGCAGCTTTAGATAAATCAATCATTGTAATCCATAGTGAAGATCACCAGCATGCTTTAAAAGAAGTCGATGCTGCAGCTTCAGCCATTGCTTCTGATCAAAAACAGGTTGTTAGAATATTAAAGTATGTCATTGAAGGCACCTTGTAAATTTTGTTTACGAGACCTTAGAAATATAATAACGTTTTGATATGAACTTAAATTTATCGACTCATCATCATAGACTTGCAAGAGTGGGTTTAAGTTCAAGACTTTCTTCAAAATTATTTTCTCTATTACTTCAAAAGATAGACTGTAAAAATCATTTAAATTCTTCAACGCCCACGAAGCTGTAAAAAATATCCTTCTTAAATAATCTTAATTAATTATTTTTTTAAAAGGAGGAAAATGGAAAGATTACAGGAAATTATAGATTTACAAAAATACCCAATTCACGATTTACAATCAAAAGAACGTAAAGAGATGGTCGCTCATTATAAAAATGAGTTAGATGAAGTAGGTTGCTGCAAAATTCCAAATTTTATTAAACAAGACTCACTTGATAAAATGTTTAAGGAAGTTTCAACAAGACGTGAGCATATTTACTGGTCTGATGAAAGTCACAATCCATACTTTAGTATTAAAGATGAAAATTACGAAACAAATCATCCAATCAACACATTTAATGAAAGAAAGAATGGTTATCTCAATTCTGATGTTTTAAGTGATGATAGCGATTTAAGATTTATCTATGAAACAGATGAATTAAAAGATTTTGTCTCTGATTGTTTAGGAGTTAAACCTATTTTTCAATGGGCTGATCCACTTGGTCGAAATCCTTATAATTGTATGGACCCAGGTCACACTTTGCCTTGGCACTTTGATAGTAATGAATTTACTTTAAGTATCTTGGTTAAAAAAGCAGATGAGGGTGGAGACTTTGAATATGTTCCAAACTTAAGAGCTCCAAGTGATAACAAATTCGAGGATGTCAAAAAGGTTTTAAGTGGTGATCGAGAAAAAGTAAGAGTGTTAAAGTTAGGTGAAGGAGATCTTCAAATCTTTAAAGGAAGATTTTCAATGCATCGAGTTACAAAAATTAAAGGGAACACTACTCGTTATATTGCTTTACCAACTTATGTTTTAGATAGTTGGAGAGTAAATACACCTGCACATTCTAAAATTGTTTACGGTAGAGCAATGCCTATTCATTATGAAAGAAATAAAAAACGTGATGATGATTTGGTGGATTAATGATTAAAATAGGTTTTATTGGACTTGGGAACATGGGATTACCGATGGCTTTTAATCTTCATAAATCAAAAAAAATTGATTTATTAGGATATGATGTCAGTTCAAAATCTATTCAAAAATTTAAATCAAAAAAAGCAAAGGCAACTCAATCGTTGCAAGAGCTTATTAAATTTTCAGATATCATAATCACCTGTGTCCCTGGACCTAAACAAATTAAATCATTATCAGTTGGCAAAGGTAAAATCATCGATCAATTGAGTAAAAGTAAAATTTGGATTGATTGCTCCACTAATTCCTTGAGTTGCTTTAATTTTTTAAAACAAAAACTTAAAGGAAAGATCTACCAATTTGTTGATGCAACTATATCAGGTGGCAATCTAAAAGCTCAATCTGGTGAATTATCTATCTTTATTGGTGGTAATAAAACGACAGTGAGTAAACTTAAGTTTATTTTTAAACTGTTAGGTAAAAATCTATATTATCTCAATAAACCTGGTGCTGGTTATGCTGCAAAAATTGCACAAGTCAGTTTATGTTACTTAAATTATTTATCTTTATCAGAGTCGTTAATGTTAGGGGTTAAGTCAGGAATAAGACCAAAAACAATGTTGGAGATTATCGATAAAAGTGCAAGTGGTGGTTATACCTCAACACGATATGGCCCTAATATGATAAATGGCGATTATGATCCTTCTTTCTTTTTAGGGTTATCAATGAAGGATATCAATTTAGCAAATGAAATAATCAAATATCAAAAATTAAATTTACCAATTATGAATTTAACTTCAAAAATTTATAAACAAGCACTTAAGAAATATGGACCAAAATCTAATCACTTAAAAGTGATTAAACTTTTAGAGCAAAATAACAAATTAACTTTTTCAAAGGAGGGAAGATGAAAAATAATATCAGTGAAGCAGATTGGAAAGTAAGAGTAGATCTTGCAGCTATGTTTAGATTAACTAATATGATGGGTTGGGATGATACGGTTTGGAACCACATTACGGCAAGAGCACCTGGCACCGATCATACTTTTTTTATGCATGAAATGGGATTGTTATATGAAGAAGTTAAAGCCTCAAACTTAATTAAGGTTGATGAACATGGTAAAGTATTAGAAGGACCTGAAAAAGCAAATACAGCAGGTTTTATTATTCATAGTGCTATTCATCTAAACCATCCAAATGCAAAATTTGTCTTTCATGCACACCCACCATCTGCTTTAGCTGCAACTGCATTGAAAGATGGTATTCCTCATTTTGTTCAAGATAGTTCAATGCTGTACGGTAAAGTTGGCTATCATGAGTGGGAAGGTTTATCGATTAATAAAGACGAGCGAGTTAGAATTGCAGAAAACATGGGAGACAATAAAGTTTTAATCATGAAAAATCATGGACTTTTAACTGTTGGTGCAACTGCAGGCGAGGCTTTTATGAATATGTATTATGCAATTAGAATGTGTGAAGTTGCAATCCAAGCAACAAGTTCAGGACTTCCACTTGAAAGAGCAACTGAAGAAATGTGGAAATTATCTCAAAAACAATATGAATTATTTTCACCTGGATTAAACGAGTGGCCAGCATTACTTAGAAGATGTGATGCAAAAGATCCTTCTTATAAAGAGTAATGACAAAAATTAATTCTTTAGATGATATTGTAAAAAATGGCCTTTGTATTGGCTGTGGTCTTTGTAAAAGTATTGCAGGCAACTCACTTCAAATAGAAATGAGTGACAAAGGCAATTTAGAGCCTAAAGAATTAAAACCAATTTCAGATGAAACTTTAGAAGAAATTAAAAAAGTTTGCCCCGGGGTTATTGCTGAAGGACCTGTTCAAAATAAAGAAAATGAAGGGTCAAAGCATGATGATATTTGGGGATATTATTATGATCTATTTTATTCATGGTCGTTAGATCCAAAAATTCGTTTTCAAAGTTCAACAGGTGGTTTGTTAAATGGTTTGTCTTTATATCTGTTAGAGAAAAATAAAGTTGATTTTATAATGCATACTGCAGGGGATAAAGATAACCCGATGCGAAATGTTGTAAAATACAGTTACAACAGGGAAGATTTATTAAACTGCGAAAGTCGATCAAGATACGGCCCATCTTCGCCTTTAAGTGAATTTCATAAAGCTTTAGATAAAAAACAAACTTTTGCATTCGTTGGAAAACCTTGTGATGCAGGCGCTATAAGATTACTTGCTAAATCAGATAAGAGAGTAGATCAATATTGCAAATATATTTTCACTTTAGTTTGTGGAGGATTTCAAGAACTTGCTAAATCACAAGAATTTATTGAAAGCTTTAATGTAAAAGAACAAGAACTTAAAGAATTTAGATATAGAGGTTATGGAAACCCTGGCAGGATGTACATTAAAACAAAAGATAATCGTGAGTTTGATAAAGATTATAATTCTTTTTGGGGCGATGAAAGTAATTGGAAAGTTCCATTTAGATGCAAGATATGTCCTGATGCAATAGGAGAAAGTGCAGATATTGCAGCTTTAGATACCTGGCGAGGTGGATCTCCAAAAGGAGAAGATGAAGGGTTTAATGCAGTGATCACTAGAACTAAAAAAGGAATAGAGATTTTTAATCAAGCGGTAAAAGAAGGTTATATCCATAAAGGAGATAAGCTTACTATTGAAGATATAAAAGATTTCCAGCCTCACCAAACAAGTAAAAAGAAAGCTGTTTTTGCAAGACATCTTGGAATGAAAAATAAAAATTTACCTACAATTGAAACCAAAAATTTAAGAATTGAAGAATTATATAAAATGAATGATGATGAATTTAATAAACAACAACAAGAAGGTGTTGCAAAGCGAGTAGGAAATTAATGAAAATAACTAAAATTTCTATTTGGAATATTAATCTTAAAAGTCATGAAACTTATTATATGGCAGGTAATAAAACCTGCGATGAAGTTGAAAGTGTAATTATTTCAATTGATACGGATAGTGGTATTCAAGGTTGGGGTGAATGTTGTCCTATCCCTCATTATTTACCAGCATATGCAAAAGGCATTGCACCTGCTTTAACTGAACTTGCACCAATTATCATCGGATCTGACCCTGTTGGACCAGAAGCTTTAATGTTAAAGGTGAATAAATATTTACAAGGGCATAACTATGCAAAGTCTCCTTTAGATATTGCTTTATGGGATATCACTGCAAAAGTTGCAAAATTACCTTTGTTTAAATTGTTAGGGGGTCAAAAACAAAAAGACATGCCTTTATATCATTCAATTACATGTGTTGCACCAGATGAAATGGTCAAGATTGCAAAAGAAAAACAAAAAGAAGGCATTACTCAATTTCAAGTAAAATTAGGAGTTGATAATAATTGGCAGGTTGATGCTGAACGATTGATTAAAGTTCGAGAAGTAATTGATGACAATCATTTAGTTTATGGAGATTGGAATTGTGGAGCAACCCCATTAGATGCAATCCGAACAAGTAGAAAAGTTGCTCATCTAGATATTATGTTAGAACAACCTTGTGTAACTTTATCAGAATGTGCATCCGTTAAACAAGCAACAGGTCTTGCAATGAAATTAGATGAAGGTGTGTATGACACCAAAACTCTTTTAGAAGGATATGAAAAAGGAATTATGGATGTTGCTGCATTAAAACTTTCAAAGTTTGGTGGAGTAAGTGCGGTTAGAGATGCAAGAGAACTATGTAGTTATTTTGGAACTAAAATGTGTATTGAAGATACTTGGGGAAGTGACATTGCAACTGCAGCATTGCTTCATTTAGGAATAAGTTGTGATCCATCAAGATTACTTAATGTATGTGATTTATCAGGATATGTGTCACCCCGTTTAGATCAAAATGGACCTACAAGAATTAGTGGAAGAATTTCTGCACCTACTGGATTTGGTTTAGGGGTTGAGCCTGACAAAGATTTATTGGGAAAACCTGACATTATTTTAGATTAAATATTTATTTTAAATTAATATTAAAGTTTATGGCTTGGTATAATTTAAATAACACGGATCCTATTGCTAAAGAATTCAGTAAGCAAAAAAGAATTGAGCGATGTGGATTTTGTGGTCAGGAAAAAGAAATTAGAACAGATAAAAAGATATATTTTTCAGAATTTGAAATAGAAGACAGACCTATTTGTTTTCATTGTTATCATCATCACAGTAAAAAAGCAGTTGCCAAATAGATTAATGAACAAGATTAGTATTTCTTTATCAAAAACCAAAAAATCTAAAAAAATTGAACTATTTTTTAAAAAAGTATTTACAAAATCTGAAGGCAAGAAAGAGGGTAATATTGTAAGCAGATTATCTTTTAAACTTGCAAAGTTAATAGATGGTGAAAATGTTATTGGCATTGAGGCAAAAATTAATACTAAGATTGTTGGGTATATTTTTTTATCTAAACTTCAATATAAAGAGGATTATTTGGTTTACTTATTAGCACCAGTTGCAGTGGATAGTAATTTACAAAAACAAGGAATTGGAAAAAAAATTATTCAATTTTCTTTAAAGTACTTAAAGAAACAAAAGGTAGATTTATTAATGACTTATGGTGATCCAAGTTACTATAAAAAATCAGGATTTAAAAAAACCAATACATCTTTAATTCCAGCACCTTATAAACTCTCTCAACCTATTGGGTGGTTAGTTAATAAAATTTCTTCAAAAAGATTAAAAATAAAATCTAAACCAAAATGTGTCTTACCATTTAGAAATAAAAAACTTTGGTAATTATATAATTTATTTGAAAACTACTTTTTAAGATTATAAAATTTTTAAATGTTGGGGAAAAAAATAAGATTTAAACTTCCTAAAGTTCCAGGTAAAAATTTTCTAAAAGGTAAATTTGTAATTCTTGAACCAGCCAATCCCTCAAAACACGGTAAAGATTTATTTGAAACCTTTAGTTTGGATAAACAAGGTTTGTTATGGAAATATATGCCTGATGGACCTTTTAAAAATATTAATCAATTAAAGTATTATATAAAAAATACAGATTGTTTTTTTTATGCAATTTACTCAAAAAGACATAAAAAATATTATGGATTAGCATCTTATTTAAGAATTCAACCAAAAGCTGGTTCAATAGAGGTTGGTTATATTACTTATTCTCCAATTTTAAGAAGAACAGTTGAGGCAACGGAGACGATGTATTTAATGATGAGAAATGTTTTTGAGACACTTAAATATAGAAGGTACGAATGGAAATGTAATAATGGTAATGCAAAATCTAAAAATGCTGCCTTAAGATTAGGTTTTAAATTTGAAGGTGTGTTTAGACAAGCAGCAGTGATTAAAGGAAGAAATAGAGATACCGCATGGTTTTCAGTTATTGATAAAGAATGGAAAAAATTAAAAAAAGGGTATTTAAAATATTTATCAAGCAAAAATTTAGATAAAAACTTAAATCAAAAGAAAAGTTTAAGATTTAATTAAAACTTTAAACTTAATAACCATAAAGATCCTATCATTAAGCACGTACCTGATAATTTACCAATCAAAGATAAATCTTTTTTAAAGAAGTTTTCTTTCATAAAATTTACAATCACTGCATAAAATCCATCAGAGACAAAACCTAAGATACAAAATATAATTCCAAAAGTTATTATTTGATTAAAAGGGTCTTGGTTCATATCTAAAAACACTGGAATAAATGATCCAATAAACACAATCATCTTAGGGTTGGACCATAAAACTAAAAAACCCTGAATATAAAAGTTTTTTTTCTCAACATTTGGTAGTTTGATATTTAAATCTTTTGCATTTTTGAACATGCTAAAGCCAATGTAAAATAGATAAAAAATACCAATCCACTGAACAATAATTAAAAAAAGATTTAGTTGATTATTTAAGAAATCAAAACCATAAGCATATAAAACAAACATAGACGCAGATCCTGTCACAGTACCTAAAGTGGTTTTTATTCCTGAGATAAAATTATATCTTAGAGTATTAGCAATAATAATTGAGACCGATGGACCTGGAACCACCAGTAATAAAAAAGTTGCTAGTAAGAAAGGTATGAAAGTTTGCATGAAATTTTATGATAATATTAATTATAAATGTGATAAATCATAGAAATAATGATTTTAGAATTTAATTCTGACCCTGCTGAGCTAAAAAATGTTAGACAAAAAGTTGAAGATTTTTGTAAAAAAAATCAAATTAAAGTAAATATTTTAAATATCAAATTAGCGATTGATGAAGCGGTACAAAACATAATTCGTTATGCATACAAATTTGATAAAACAAAAAAGATAACCATAAAATTAGAAAAAATATCTGGAGATAGTTTTAAAGCAGAGATTAGAGATTTTGGCGAACGGGTTCCAATAGATCAAATTAAACATAGAGCATTAGATGACATTAAACCAGGTGGTTTAGGTGTGCATTTTATTAAGAGTATTTCTAAAGAAATGACATATGAACATAAGGATGAAGCTGGAACTTTATTAACTTTGGTATTTTAATTACTCTTCTTTTAGAAGTTTAGGCTCAGAACATTTGTAAAATTGATTAGAGCCCCTTAGAGATTTTTGCAACATCGCTAATTCTTTTGAATTTTTGCTGAATGTTACATTAGTTTGAAAGCCACCAATGTTGCCCTTTGAAGAAAAAGATGACGGTGTTTGTCTATCCATTTTAAAGTTTACTTTTGTTTTAGAATTATTGATTTTTGTTAAAATAACTTGTTGTCTTTTATTTGAATAAACCCAAGTAGTTGTATTTTTATTATTTTTACAACTTAACTCATAAATATTTGCATTAGAATTTTTAGGAATAAAAGCTATAATTATAGTAAATATGATTAAGTTTAAAAAAAATTTAGATAGCATTAAATTATTTGTTATTGCTTTTTTTGCATTTTTAGCTGCTCATTATTTTTATAATAATATCATAACGAAGTCTACTGCTAGCAATATTAAATTTATCGATGTTGAAGTAGAAATGAACGGTAAAGTTAATCTAAATTTAAACTGCAAAGGTTCAAATAATCCAAATCCTTCAAATGTTAATAGAGGCCTTGGAGAGCAAACAGAAAATAACTGTGTAGGAACCGGAACTTTCTCAGCTACTATTCCGCAACAACGATTTACTGAAAGTCCTAATTAGTTTTATTCAACTAATTTTTTTAATTTTAAACCCTCTAAACATTTTTCCATCGTAAACATTCCATCTTTAGCAGATGTTTGAAGTGTAGATTGGATTTGTTCTGTTTTACCTTCTCTAATCAAATTTCTAATTGCAGGTGTACCGGTCATTACCTCATGACAACCAATTCTTCCTCCACCTTTCTTTTTTAAAAGTTGTTGAGACATTACTAATCGAATTGATCCAGCTAACATCGTTTGTGCTTGTTCTTTTTGCGCTGGTGGAAACACATCTAAGATCCTTGTTATAGTTGATGAGGCACTACTTGCGTGCAATGTTCCAAAAACTAAGTGACCTGTTTCAGCAGCAGTTAATGCTAATGAAATAGTTTCAAGATCTCTCATTTCACCAACTAAAATTACATCTGGATCTTGTCTTAATGCAGATTTTAAAGCTTTAGCAAAACTGCCTGTATCTTTTCCAACTTCCCTTTGGGAAATAATACTTTTTTTTGCAGGGTGAACAAATTCAATAGGATCTTCAATAGTAATTATATTTTCTGCTCTGTGTGAATTGATTTGATCAATCATTGCTGCAAGAGATGTAGATTTTCCTGAACCTGTTTGACCTGTGACAAGAACTAAACCTGTTTTATGAGTAATTGCTTCATGAGCTGCAGGGGGTAAACCAAGTTTTTCAATATTTGGTATTTCACTAATAATTTTTCTAAGAACCATACTAGGTCCATAAGAAGAATAATAACCGTTTGCTCTAAATCTTTGTCCATCGACAACGACTGCAAAGTCTAAATCTCCATTTGTAATTAAGTAATCATATTGAGCTTTATCTAAAGATTGTTTCCAAAATGACTCGATGTCTTGTCTCGATATTATATCATCGCTAAAAACTTTGATCTCACCATTTTCTCTGATTGCAAATGGTTGATTCGATCTGATGTGAATATCAGATAAATCATAATTTTTTGGATATGTTTTTAATTTATCATGTAAACTCATTAATGTTTTGATGCTCTAAAAGTAACAGTTTTTCAAGTTTTTTTTACTGTTGATCTATATATAAAGTAACACAACTAATGCTTGTGTACCGATTCGCTATTTATTATTGTGATTCTATTAAGCTTTTTAAAAATTTATGATTGATAAACTTGGCCCACCAATTGCAAAAGCATTTGCACCAGTAATAAAAATGTTGGGCAATTACCACTCTAAAAAAGAAAAGGTTATTGGAGTAGTTTTTAAAGATAAGTTTATTCAAGCAGCAGAAATTTCATATAAAAAAAATACTTGTAAAGTTGATAATTTTACAAACCAACAAATAGCAGGAATTGGTGAAGATCAAGATTTTCTATCAGCAACCACATACTTAAGTGATCAAGTTAAAAATGCTTTAGATTCTATTAAGACAAAAACAAGAGATGTTGCAATTTCACTAGATACCTCCAAAGCACAAATTTATAATTTACAAATCCCTATAATGGATCAGGAAAGTTTAACTGAAGCAACAGCCTTTAGTGGTTTTTGGGATCAGTTTGATGAAACACCAGAAAGTTTAGAAGAGTTTGAAACAAGTTACTCAGTAGTGAACACAAACGAAGAACTCGGAGTTATGGATGTTGTTTTGGTTACTATGGAAAAAAAATTTGTTGAAGCCTATTCAAATATTTTTAGATTAGCAGGTTATAATCCAGTTGTTATAGATTTAGCGCCGTTTGCACATGTTAATGCTCAAGGAATTGTACTTGGCAAAGAAGGTTTTGAAACTCCAAATGTAGTCTTTAATTATACGAAAGAGGAAAAAAGCATTACCATTTGTTCAAATAAAGGTTTTCAATATTCTGAACTTAACATTATTGAAGCTGATCAAGTGTTACTAGATACTGTTGAAGAAGTTGAAAGTATAGAAACAGAATTTTGGGATGAAATTTTTGAAAGATTAGGTTCACAGATTAAACAATATTTGGTTGAGTATGAAACAAAATATGAATTTGATCCAATCAGTATTATCACCATTGTAACAGATAAGATAAAAATTAAAAACGTTTCAAAAGGAATTGAACGACAATTAGGAGATGTAATTGTAAAACATTACAATCCAGAGGAAACAGTTGAATTTTCAAATGATGCAAAGAAATATATAGATAGTTTATCCAATAAATCACTAGCATCTGAAGCAATCGGTGTTGCATCAAGAAAACTGAACTCATTTAATCTTGAAACTAATGAGATAATGTCCGTCAATTTATTATCTAATTTTAATCAAGTAAAAATTAATAGACGATCAAAATCTTTAGGTAATTTTTGTTTGATGATATCAATGATTTTTATTTTAGGTTTTGTTGCTCATGTTTTACCATTTAAGATTTTAAAAATTTCTAATAATTCTTCAAAAATAACTGCAGCAGCAACACTCAAAGAAGATCTAGAAAGCAAACAAAGTTTGTTACAAGGTTACAACGCTAAAATTCAAAAAATAAATGAAGATACAAGAATAGCAGCATCATTAGGTTCTAATTTAAAAACAACTGCAAATCTTTATGCAAGTTTAAGTCAAATAGTTCCTAAAGATATAAGATTAACTAATTTTGGAATTGAGGAGAAAAATAATATTTTATTTTCAGGGGTTGCAAAGAATGACCAAGCAGTGGTTAACATGATGAATAATTTTTCAGATAATGAAGTTGTAAGTGACAGTAAAATTGAAGCAATGGTAGAGTTCACTAATGACGATAGAGTAGCGCTTTATACGGTTCAGGGTCAGCCTGTTCCAAAACTAGAAGATTTACCAAAAGAAAAAATATCTAAAAAATTTAATTCAAGACTATCTTTAAAACCTGTTGATGATGAGGTTTTTGATGATGAAGCAATGGTTATGAATTTGTTAAAGGCAGGTAAAAAATAATGCTATTTAGAATATTATTAATATTTCTTATAACTTTATTTCAAAGTAATTCTTATAGTGATCCATTTACCAATGAAATAGGAATTACAAGACAGCCTGAAGTGGTTGAAGTAAAGCCAGAAGAGACAATTGAAGCTGAAGAAGAATTAATTGCTGAAAATGATAATAATGATCAAGAGATTATTGAGGAGCAACCAATTGAAGCTGAAGAAACAATTGAAGTTGCTGAAGCTGAACCTCAGGATACTGAATTAGTTACTATTTTAAATATTGATCCAATTGTTGCTTATTCATTAAAGGACTATTTATTAAAAGGGGTAGCATTAAGTAAAGAGTCTGAGCATAAATTTCAAAGAGCTAAGATTAAAAAATTTGACCGGGCAAAAACACCGACTACCCACACTATTTTAGAAAATGAAACAGTTGAACAAATTGCATTTAGATATGGTTTTTCTTTAAGAGAAATAGAATTAGCAAATGCAATTTATCCAGGATCTAGAAAATTAGTTACAGGAGATAAAATTGTAATACCAAGTAGATTTCATATTGTTAAAGAAGGTCAAAACCTAACAACCATTGCAGACAGATATAATTTAAATGTAACTCAATTAGCATCTTATAATGATCTTGATGAGGAAAGCATTTTGTTCATTGGTGATAAATTATTGCTCCCTTTCTTTATTCACGTAACAAACATGAATGAAACAATTGCAGATATTGCTGGACGATATGAAAGAGAAATTGATGAATTAATTCAATTTAACATATTCGAAGAAAACACAGTGGTGCTAAATGAAAATCAATTAGTGAAGATACCAATTTATGCTAATCAAAATATTTCTTATGAAAACTTAGATAAGAAAAGTATTAATGATTTTGCAATTGATAGAAAAAATTTAGCTATAGTTGAAATCAGTGGTGGACAATTTATGGTTAGAGAAGGAGATAGAATTGGAAATAAAGATGGTAGAATAGTTTCAATTGAAAGAACTAGAATGATTGTATTAGAAGATAATATAGAGTACGAGTTCTTAATCAATACACCAATTGTTGGTTTAACGATTGCTTCATTACCACAAACAAACACTGAAGATTTAATTAACAATGATATTAATGTTGATAATACAAACGTTGATAATCAAACAGAAAGTAATGAAAACAATAATAATGATAACGACAGTGAAACTGTTACCAATGTTGAGGACTTATTTAATTAATGAAAAGTTTTATTAAATTATTTTTGGTAATCACAGTTTCTGTTTTATTAGCTAGTTGTAGCACTTCAAAAAGACCAAAGATGGCTTATGATCAAAAAGACAAAGGTGCTGTTCAAGAAATTGAAGCTTTTAATGTCAAAGCAAGTGCGGAAAATTTCAGAAAAACATCTGAACAATTTAGCCAAGATACAAAAGATATTTTAAATAAAAATAAAAAAGAAGAAAAGTTAGTTAGAAGAATTTCTTTAACAGAGGGTAAAGAGCCAGAAAAAAAATCACTTAAACTTCTTGATAGAAATTTAAAGATCAAAAAATTAGAGGATACTGAAGTTAGTTTAAAATTGAACAATATGAACATAAGATCAGCTTTAAAATTATTTGCTGGATTAGTTCAAAGAAACATAATTATAGGTAATGAAGTTGATGGCGAAATAACCATCGATTTTGAAAATATAAAATGGGGATCTGCAGTTTACGCTATATTAGATATTAATAGTTTAGTTATGACGGTGGATGAAGACTCTGGCTTATTGAGAGTTCATACAAAAGAATTTTTTGCGCAATTAGAAAAATCTAAAATAGATAATACAATTGAAGCAAATAATAATTTAGCTTCTTTAGACTCTGGTGGATCTGTATCAAGTGATGAAAATAATGCTGGACCTATGGTTACAGAAATATTTAAAGTTTTTTATCAAAATTCTACAGATTTAGTCGAGTCACTTGGAGAAATCATGGGTGAAGCAGAAGGCTTTACAATGGTTGATGATGAGCAAAATAACCAAATTATAATTACAGGAACATACGCTCAACTTAATCAAGCAGAGAATATTTTAAATAAAATTGATTTAGAGAAAAAACAAGTAATGATCGAGGCTTACATTGTAAATGCAACAGATGGATTTAATAAAAACTTTAGTGCTAATTTAGATTTAATAAATGCACAAAACGCACAAAATGGAAGAGACAGAATTACTTTTGCAGGAATTGATACAAATCCAAGTAATACAACTGAAATAACGCCTACTAATACTGTATCCTTACCTGAAAATATTTCGAATACTGATTTAAGTGATGCAGCCAATGTAGCAGGTGGAGCCTTTTTATTAGGTAATATAGGTATGACAAAAATTAAAGCAGTTATTACAAATTCAGTAAACGACTCTAATACTGAAACAGTTTCAAATCCAAAATTATTTGCAATGGATGGTGAGCAAGCTCAACTTACTCAAGGAACAACTTTAGTTAAAGTAATTCCAGCTTCAGGAGATGCGGCAGGATCAACAGAAGAGATACCACAAAATTTGAGTATTACTGTAACACCAGAAATTATTGGTGAGAGTACAATCAAAATGGAACTAACACTTTCTAATGATACTCCTGGCGCCTCATTGTCAGATGGTAGTGTAACAACTAATGAAGAATCAATAACCTCTATAGTGCAAATTAATGCAGGAGATGTTGCAGTACTTGGTGGAGTGTATAAGAATACAAGAGAAAATAGTGAAAACTATGTTCCGTTTTTTTCAAAAATTCCAGTTTTAGGAGCATTTTTTAGACAAAAAACAGATCAAGACAATAAAACTCAACTGTTGATATTCTTAAGTGCTAATGTTGTATAAGTTATAATTTTTATTATAACTTTTATACATGCCATCAATAAACGCTGAAATTAGTTTAAAAATTTCAACCCTTCTTAAAAACAGTGGAAAAATATCTGAAGCTAATTTTAGTGATGCAAAAAAGAAATATGAGGGAAATGGTAAGGCACCTCTTGGAATATTAGAATATTTAATCAATGACAATCTTGTCAGTGAAGACGATATTGTTGCAGCAGTTTCAAGAAATTATGCATTAAGAAAAATTATTTTAACTGAACAAACTGTTAAAAAAGATGCTGTAAAAAAACTTCCAAAAGATTTTATAATGGAAAATGAAATGCTGCCTTTTGAATTAAATGGTAGGATTTTAAAAATAGCATTATTTGATCCAACTAAATCTACCTTAGCCGGTAAAATTAAAAGTATGACAGGTTGTAATGTAGAATTATACGTTGCAAAGCCATCTAATTTAGATCAAGCATTAAAATTCAAAGCAGTTATTGAAGCAACACAGGAAAATACTACTCCTACAAGCACCCAACCAAAAGTTTCAAAACCAAACTTAAATGTTAAAGTTCCCAACACTAAAACTACTGACAGTGGAAATGCTGTAGTTGATTTTGTGGATAAGCTTTTAAATGAGTCTTTTTTAAGTGGCACCAGCGATATTCATATTGAAGTTTTTAGAAGAGGTGAA
This sequence comes from Candidatus Pelagibacter sp. HIMB1505, assembly GCF_052047915.1. NCBI lineage: Bacteria > Pseudomonadati > Pseudomonadota > Alphaproteobacteria > Candidatus Pelagibacterales > Candidatus Pelagibacteraceae > Candidatus Pelagibacter > Candidatus Pelagibacter sp. HIMB1505. Next base: position 749,612 of record NZ_JBNAIR010000001.1, read on the forward strand.
GCACGAGTAAGATTTAGAAAAGATGGAGTTCTTCAAGAGCAACTTCAATTTAAACAATTTTTGATGGAAAATTATAATGCGATCATCACAAGATTAAAAATTATGTCTGGATGTGATATTTCAGAAAAAAGATTACCTCAAGACGGTAAACTTCAGTTTAAAAACCCAACACCAAAAAATGAAGATGATGTCGATATTGATGTTAGGTTTTCAGTAATTCCAGCTAAAGAAGGTGAACGAGTGGTTATGCGTTTACTTGCTGCAGGACCTGATTTAGGGTTAGAACAAATTGGTTTAGACAAAGAAGATTATGATAATTTGGTTGCAGCTATTACTGCTCCGCAAGGGATGGTTTTAGTAACTGGCCCAACTGGAAGTGGTAAGAGTACAACTCTTTACGGATGTATCAAAAAAATAAATAGTCCTGGCACCAATATAATGACAGCCGAAGATCCGGTTGAATTTTATTTAAAGGGTGTCGGTCAAATTCAAGCTAACAATGAAATTGGTTTAACATTTGAAGCCATCTTAAAATCTTTTTTAAGACAAGACCCAGAAGTAATTTTAGTTGGAGAGATAAGAGATAAATCTACTGTCGATATTGCAATCAAAGCAGCATTAACGGGTCACTTATTACTAAGTACACTCCACACTAATGATGCAGTTTCTACAGTTGTTCGATTAGTCAACATGGGAGTGCCAAGTTTCATGGTGGCCTCTGCATTGAGTTTAATTGTTGCTCAAAGATTAGCTAGAAAAAATTGTTCCACATGTCTGGTAGATGATCCAAAAGCAACTAAAGAAAGTTTAATGCAATTTGGTTTTAAAGAAGAAGAGTTAAGTACATTTACACCCAAAATGGGTGAAGGTTGTGCTGAGTGTAATAACACTGGCTATAAAGGTAGACAAGGTATCTATGAGGTTTTGAAAAAAACTCCAAACTTAGAAGCAGCAATCTTAAGAGATGCTAGAGGAGATGAAATGTTAGAAGTTGCGGTTAAAGATGGATTTAAAACTATGCAAGTTATAGGCAGAAATTTTATCAAAAAAGGTATATTATCTGTTGAAGAATATTCAAGAATCTTGGTAGTTTAATCTATGGCATCATTTCAATACGCAGGTGTTCAAGCAGGAAAAAAAATAACGGGAATTATTTCTGCTTCTAATCCTCAAGCTGCTGCAGTTGAACTTAGAAAAAAGAAAATAATTGTTACTTCAATTAAAAAAGGGAATGGTAAATCAGAAACTAAAGGCCCACCATCTTTAGATGACATTCCATTAAGTAATGCACCAATTATAATTGCTAAAGGCAATATTTATTTGAATTTTGGCCCTTGGGCAAAAGTTCCTCCAAAAGAACTATTACAATTTACAAAAAAAGTATCCACCATGATCAAGGCTGGCTTGCCAATTTTAGAGTCTATTATGATGATCAGGGATCAAACAGTACATATGAAAATGAAAATGACAGCTCATTCGATTGTTAAAGATCTAAATGGAGGTATGAATTTAACAGATGCATTTGCAAAGCATCCAACTATTTTTGATAACATTTATTTAAATATGATTTCAGCTGGTGAAGCCAGTGGTAAATTAGATGAGTTTTTAATTAAGCTTGTAGAACTATTAGAAAAAAATGCCAAAATAAGACAAGGAATTAAAAGTGCATTATTTTATCCGGTAATGCTTTTAACGGTTGCAACAGTTATTACAATTTTCATGTTATGGAAAGTGGTGCCGGTATTTGAGAAGATGTATGGCGCTATGGGCGTGAAACTTCCTGCAGCTACTTTAGTGATTGTCAATGCTAGCCAATTTATAGCTAATCCAACAAACATTATGAAGATTGTTGGGACAATTATCATCATCAGAGTTTTATATAATTTTATGTACAAAAATATTGAAGGTTTCAGACATGTAATGCATAAAAGATTTTTAAAGTTTCCATTGTTTGGAGATTTAATTGTAAAGGCCACTGTATCAAGAATGTGTATGATTATGGCCAATTTAACCAGAGCTGGTGTAAGCATTATCGATACAATTAAAATATCAAAGTCTGTTACAACCAACCTTGTCTTTATATATGCATTGGAGAGAATTGGTAAACAGATTGTAACCGGTCAAACTTTATCGGCCTTACTTCAAAAAGAAGAACATATATTTCCACCTGCACTTGCTCAATTGACAGCTGTTGGTGAGCGTACAGGTAATATGGAAGAAATGTTTCAATCGATTGCAAATTATTATGAGGAAGAATTTGATGGTGTAGTTGCTGCTTTATCTTCAATTATAGAACCACTCATGATCGTGATCATTGGAGCAATCATTGGTGTTCTTATGATAGCTTTATACATGCCAATCTTCAGTATTGGTCAAGCAGTAGGATAAGTTTCAATGAGAAATAAAGAAAAAGGCTTTAGTCTTTTAGAATTGATGACCACTATAGCAATTGTAGCTATTATTGGTGCTGTTGGTTTTCCAGCAATAGACAACTTCGGTGATCAAGAAAATTATGAAAATGATCTTGCAACCATACGAGGTCAAATAAATTATGTCAGACAACTCTCTTTAGAAGATGGAAACGCTTATACAATAAGAATTATCAATGATACTTCTAATAATACAGCTGATCTAGAAGTTTGGCAGGCTCAAGGATTAAATAGATATAATGTAGAGTATCATAAATCGACATCCACAAAGTGTTCAGACTTTGATGGTACCGATGATAAAGGAACAAAAATTGCAAGTTTAACAAAAAAACTTCAGCATATGACAATCAAAAGATGTTCTTCAACAACAGGAAATTGCACAGCAGTTTCAGCTGCAAATAATTTTTTTTGTTTTTTACCTGATGGGTCTGCACCTGAAAATGCAAGGGGCGAGATGCAATCTTCTGATAATGCAGGATCTAAAAAAGAATATTTGCATACCTATCAAACAGGCTTTTTTAATAACGGAACAAGAATGTAATGAATTTGAAATTTAGATTACAAAAAGGGGTTTCTTTGGTTGAAGGAATGACTGCTGCTGGTGTTCTAGGTTTAGCGGTTACTGTGTTTATGACACTTCAATCTTATCAAGAAAGAGACTTTGCTAATCTTAGAAAATTTGACAAAGCAGCTTATGCAGTTGAATTGATGTTTGAAGAACTTGCTGCTGTTTATAATCCTGTTGCAGCTCAATATGGAAATCCAAGAGTATTCGAAGATACTTCAGCTGGTGCATCTTTAAAGGTTAAAGGACTAGCTCAATTGCCAGGCGATGGTGATCAAATAATTATTGAAGGAGTGGGAGGTAGATACGAAATAACAGCTTCAACAGCTTTTGATAGTGATAATAATACCACATTATCTCTAGAAAGATCTGACGTGCCTGATGACACTCCAAATAAAAATATGGCATCGGATGCAACTTTAAATGCACCCATCACTTTTATCTCAAATTCTGAAGGAAGTCTGGATCCATATGATGATTTAGATATGACTAAATTTGAAGACACTACCTATAAAGCTAGTATTACTAATCAAAAAGTTTTAACAGATTTAGATAATTGGGGAACGTTGTTAAAAAAACATCTAGGTCCGGCAAGAGATGGAGACAAACGATTATTAGAAATTGAAGATATCGAGAAAGATGTTCCAGTAGATAAAGATAACGACGGTGTCACTGATCAGGTAGATGGTGAAGATGTTTATGAAACAGTTAAAAAAAAACAAGTCACTATAATTATTAAACAAGATAAGATTGAAGAAAAATTTAGAAGATTATTCTTAGCAGGCACTTAATATGAATTTAAAAAAATTTATAACTCAAAAAGGATTATCATTAACAGAAGCATTAGTTGCGGTTGTTGTTTCAACAATTGTTATGGGTGCAACTTATACAATTTACAGTAATTTTCAGGGAACGTTTGTTAGACAAATTAATCACAACAACATGAAACAAGAAGCAAGATTTGCCCTTCATGTTTTGCAGCATGACAGTAAAATGGCAGGCTATAAACACCCTGATAGTACTGATGGTGAAGTTCAAGAGCCTGTTAAAGTATTAAATGATGATGGCACAGAAGTAGCTGATGACACTGAGTATGGAGAAGCAGTTTCCTTTTGTTTTGACACAGAGGATGATGATGGAAATATTCAAAGGAAATTAATTAAGTATGAGTTGCAAGTTCCCTATTCGCCATTAACAGACAAAACTGTTTTAAAGAAAAAGGTATGGAATACTAACAATTGTGATGAAACAGATAGTGGAACCACAGTTGATTTGGATTGGATGCCAGTTGCTCAATTTTTCAATACATTAGGTATTAGACTTCGAAGCAAACATATCGATTTTGAAATCCAACTACAATCTAAGGACGGAAAAGTATCGGAGACCTATTCTGCTTCAGCTTACATGCGAAACTTGAATTTTGGAGGAACCACATATTATGTTTATAATGAGGAAGATTTACATGAAAACAGAACCCCTGTAATTCCTTTTACTGGAAGTTTGAAAGTTCAGTGTGCCAACAATTTAACAAGAGATATTCAGCTAGCAAATTTTGTAACAGATGATGACATTATTATTCTTCATCAAGGGGAAAAAGTTGGAACATCTGATTTAAATAGAACGTTTGAAGAAATAAGATTTTCATCTGAAAAACCTCCAGCCATTACAGGAATACCAAGTGTTAGTCACGATGAGATGAGATTGAAGTTAGAGACAGTATCATCAGATACAACAATACCGCCAGGTTTAACTGCCACTTCAGGTTATGATGATAACAATGATAATAACTCAGCTGATGCAGGTGAGTGGAATGGAAGTTTAGTTTTATCAGGCACTTTGAATAATTCTGATAGTAGTTACACTTTTAATGCAGATGGCTATCAAGATTTTAATATTCGACTTAAAGCAAATCTAGATACCAATTGTGATAGTGAAGGCTGGGACGACCAAAATGAAGCTTACAAAGATTATACAGTAAGAGTAATGAAATTTAGTGCCCCACAGTTTTCTGATGTTAATTTGCATACTTGGGAACCTAAAGGTTTTTCATATGGAGATCAAAACTATGAGAGTAGAGGAACAGCAAGCCAGTTTGGTGGACCTGATTATGATTTAACAGATGATGGTAGATCATTTTATATACAGCAAAATTTAGCCTCACCAACATTTTTAGTTTCTGACGAAGAGTACGACTCATTTGTTTTAAAAGGAATGATTTGCTCTGGAGGTTTTCCAGATTGTAACCCTCAAATGTCAACTTGGATGGATGATGACATGCTTGGTTTTGCAGCAGGCTATCAAAGACCAAGTGTCGTTCAAAAAAAATGGCCTGATGGAAAAATAAGAGCTTGTGCAGGAATAGATTATGAAAATTTAGATGGCACAAGTGATTTTAGTTCAACAAATTTGAGAAATTCATTAAGCGGAGTGGACAGAACTGAATGGGATGGCTTAACCGATGCTGAAAAAAATGAATGGTGGGGTGAAGCTGCTGATATGACTTATGATATGTATTTATGGTCTTGGTGGGGAGCAAGAGGAAATCAATCTGCAATTCATCTTCATCATTTTAAAGGATATGAGTTTGAACATACAAGAAATTGCGGAAGAACAGAAGGTTCGTATCTATCTCATGCAAATATGAGTCATTTAACTGGCTGGTCTACACCAAGCTCTTCTCAATTTATGAATTATAATACTTTGGGCTATGACAGATTATTTGCAAGATTTGATGATACAAGAGACACAACTACAGGTACAAGAAACTGTAGCAATAGAGGAAATTCTTTTTCAAGAATAAGCTACAACCCTGGTGCAACCCACGAATGGAACTGCGGTAATGGAAAAAATACTGGCGTTAAAAATACTGTTACTTTGACCTATCATCCAAATAAATTTAGAGCAAATATTGAAAATAAACCTCATGTTGCAAATAGTTTAAGCCAACGTTTTACAGCTTTTGATTATAGGTTTAACACCTCTGGTACTTTAAACGACCACACTAATTCAACTTTTCCTTTTACAGAAAATACCTCTGGTACAGAGGTTTCATTACCTGAAAGATCACAAGATACAGACGAATTAAAATCTACAATGTTTCAAAGATTTCAACGTGGCTCAGTTGCCATAGTTTCGTTTTCTCAGCCAGATAATCGATACTCTAATATTCAAATTGCAAGGCTGCCTAGATATGTTCCAACAAAAACTGCAACTAATAAACCAATGCCTAAAGCTCAAAATCTTTATTATTACATGGATGAAGATTATTACACCGTAAATAGAATTTATGGACTTTTGAGTAAATCATACGATCCTCAAGGAGAACATCTAGAAGTTTTAGTAGAGTCTAACTCTGATACCAATAATTGTGCTCAAATTGGAAGTGTTGCTAACGATTTAGCAGAAACTGGAACCGTAAAAACACAATCTGTTGATGGATCAACAAGAACAATGAATTGTAGATTAAGTGGAACTTGGCGGGCAACTACAGCTGTTTGGGCAAATAATACTGAATTACCTAATATCGGTGAAATGTATGATACAATGAACAAATCAAGTTACAGTGGAGCTCGAGCATCCGTTACCACAGAAGCGGGTGGAACAATTTTTGTTTTTGCTGATGGATCTTTTAGATACGAGACGTTACCAACAGGTTTTGATGACGGTGAACCTCATCAAGATTCTTTTTATTATGCAGTTCAAACTCAAGATACAGACAATGATCGAATATCAGATATTAAGAAAGTCTACATTGGATTTAACATAGGTAACACCACCCCAACCGGCGTGTCTTTTAAAGAAGAGGATGGAACAGCTATCACTAATAACACAGATTTTGATATGGCAGAGGACGTTGATAAAGATTTTGTAATTGGAGAAATTTTTGCAAATAGCACACAAGAACCTGATACCCATGATTTTGTCAGATTTAATTTAGGAGAAGTGCCAGAAATGGATGCTGACAGTGATGTTGATCATGGATCAAGATTTAGAATAGATCAAAAGGATGATAAGTTTTATCTAGTGCTCAATGATGACTCAGATATCAGATGGGCAAATCTACCAAGTAATAAAAAGTATTTTTCGGTTAGAATCATTGCAACTGATTTAAGAGGAAATCAATTAGCAACTACTGAAAAAGTTTACGTTGATAGAGTTGATTGCTCAGAAACAGCAATGGAAAATATTCAAATTTATAAAACAAAAGCTGCGATGACTATTGAAGGCTACATTCAAGGGAAAGGTGGAGAAAAAGTATTTAGACGACAAACAGTACCTTTTACTAGTAGTTTAGATGAAGCAGTTATTACTTTTGATTTTCCTGAAAGAAATGTACAGCCTTCAGTTAAAATATCTGAACAAACTGTGACTGTTGATGGGGAAGACGTAATAATAGGAATGTTATCAAATCGTTGCAAAGATACTCATAACTTTATTGATCGACAACAATTATGGAGTGATTCATAATTATGAAAAATCATAATAAACAAAAAGGATTTGTTCTTGTTTTTGTAATAGCTGTTGTGTCTGCTTTATCAATTATGACAGGAGCAATGTTTTTTTATTATGATAACGATTTAAAAAGTGTTTCAAGAAATTCTGTGATGCAACAAGTTAACCTTGCTGCTGAAACAGGACTTCAAGAGGGACAAAAATGGATCTCAGATCAATTAAATTCAAATAGTTTTTCTCTAGTAGATATTCAAAACACTTTAAGTGTAGAAGACTCAGACAACAAATGTTTAAATAGACATGGTTTTACAAATTCTAGTGAAGATGTTTATTATGCCAAAAGAATATTTGCCAATCTTGGAACTGATGACAAAAAATTTGAAGACATGTCATATGAAGTCTATGTTCAAAGACATGCAGATATAGTTCGATCAATATATTTTTCAGCAGAAGGTTCTTCAGGAGATAGCGATCGCGACACCACTTACACAGACCGTTCATTTGCATTAGTAGAACAATTTAAAGATTTTCCAACTGAACAATTTACGATTGAGATGTGGATTAAAAATATGCAAACCACATCCACATATAATATGCATGCATTTGAATGGGGGAGAGAGTGGGATTTAGTCTTTAAAGTTTTAAACGATGAGTGGTCACCAAGGTTAGGTGAAGTAAGATTAGATAATCAAGGTGATGTTGGAACCCCTGTGAAAGATGAGTGGGTTCATATCGCTTGGGTTTGGGATGGAGGTGATCCTGATAGTACGGATACTGGCAATGTTAGGATTTATCAAAATGGATCTTTAGTGGGAACTTTTAATGCAGACATTGGAAAAAGAAGTAAATCGGGTTATGAAAATCCTCCAGAAACATTACCTGAAATGGACGTTTGGCCACTTGCTATAGGTGAGGGTCTACATGGTTTTTCACCTAGCAGTTACCTGTCTGGTGCTCCTGTAATTCAAAGTGTTCCTTGGCTAGGAAATATTTCTGAAATGAGAATTTGGAATATTTCAAGATCTGAAACAGATATTGCAAATAACAACAGAAGAAGACTGACAGGTTCTGAACCAGGACTTGTCTCTTATTATAAATTTAATGAAGGTTCTGGTAATACTGCGGTTGATTATAATACCTCAAGAGGATCAGATAGAACTAATGATGCAACAATTTATGGAATAGGTAATAAAGGAACTTTATGGCAAACAGAAATTGTTAAATATCCAGTAATCTCTACGACTGATGATGCACCAGCGATTAATGTTCCACCGGGAGAAGATGTTGTTTATTATAAAATTTTGTCGTGTGGAAATGGTCCTCAAGGTCAAATTGTTCCTTTAGAATTAATCGTTTCAGCACCTGTTCAAAAAGGAGATGTTGGAGATGGTAAAATTGCACTTACTTCAGAGGATTTAGACAACTTAACTGGACAAGAAGGTACTCCATTAAAAACACCATTAAGCAATTATATTGCGCAACAAGGCGTAGCAGGAGATATTAAAATTCAAACTAAAGATAATACAAACACAAACTTTTATGTATTTAAAAGATCCATGGAACAATGCAGTAACTCAACTAGCTTTGCTGATTTCAGTGCCGCTTCATCTTATGATGAAGGGGACTGTGCAGAGTTTGAAGATAAATTATATTATCTTGAAAAGGATGATGGAAAATCAGCTAGTGAAGATTTTATTGAAGATGATTGGTCCGAAGTATTAGGCAGTGATTGTGATGGTGTTCAGTTTACTTCATCTTTAAATGATAATAGTTATGGGCATTATTATAAATATTTTTCAACTGCTCCAAATGTAACCTCAGACCTTGGTTACAACGGTGACTCTATAGATTGGTGGGAAGCAAAAAGAAGAGCAGAGCAATCTACTTGTGGCGGTATGCGTGGTTATTTAGTATCAATTGAAAGTGCAGCTGAAAATGAGTTTATTAAAGACTCTGTATTGTGTGACAGTAGTACAGAAAGTGGTTGTTCAGGAATTACACCTTTCCATGTAGCTGCAGGAGAAACTAGAGCTGAGTATTATGGATCAAGGTTAGATGATCAAAATGATATGCATTTTGTCTGGTTATCAAACTCAGATTGGAGAAATCCAACAGCAAATGCAACAAATATGCAGTCAGAATCCGGTCCTTTAATGGGTATGAGAGTAGCTTTTGAAAACTGGCAGATACCAGGAGGTGCCAATCAAGAACCAAATAATGTTAATGAACCATATGCAGATATGGAACTTAATAGGAGTGATAGCGGAAGACAAGATGGTGGATGGAATGATTTAAGAAGAATCCCTAATTGTAATGGTAGTGGGCTAGATTGCATTACTGGTTATGTTGTTGAATATGGCGGATTTGATCATTTTAATTTGGAGCATGATATTAATCAAGATGGTGACACTGATGATGCAGATGAGATTGATATTAGTGATCGTAATTTCTGTGTTGCAAGAGCAACTATCGAAGCAGATACATATGTGGCTCCTATTGATGGAAATACAGATGGAGACTTATTAGACCTTGATGCAGATACAAACCCAGACGTTATTGAAGATTATTTAAAACTCGACACAACAGCTGAAGACTATCCATCAGCTATAACAGGAGATACTTCTTCATCTTCAGTTGATCACGATACCAGTGATGATTATCCAGGATGGAACGCTTATACAGGTGTTTTAACTATGGTTCATTCTGGTAAACCAGATGATTGGAGTTCTACAACAACATATTCTGCTAATGATTTTGTGTGGTTTAATAATAGAGTTTGGCAAAATACATCAGGAGGAACAATCACGGGTGGTTCTTCTTTAGATTTAACTCAAACTCCAACGATTAATAATCCACATAATTGGACCATGATTGAAGGAAATGAATCTGATGCACCTTGTGCTGATGTTGATGTTTGGACGCAAGCTTTCGAATCTATAAAATACTACAACTCAAAAGAAGTAGATGCTGAAGACGGAGAAAATCCATTTGCTTATGAAGGAACAGATGGCACAGATGGTACAGAAGGTGAGTCTGAAGAAACAACTACAGCCTCGCTTGGAGAAAGAACAATATTATTTTCTCTAGGTCCTCTTCATGTTGAAGAACATCGAGATGGATATAATCATTTTTATGAATTTTATGAATTTCCTGCAAGACCAGCTGGAACTGCTAACGCAAGCCAAAATTTATATAACAATAAAAATAGAAGAATGAATGAAGCATTCTCTTTATCTAGACAATTAGATTATTTTGGAAAAAGTGGATACCTCGCAACAATCACTAGTGAGTCTGAAAATGATATCATTACCACTAAAGCAGTTGGTAATGGGTGGATGGGAGGACTAGCAATGTCAGATAATGCAAACACTACAGCTAATTTGAATAAATGTGGTGGGTTCCGACAAAGATCAAATAGAGCTCAAGCTACTGACGATTTTCAAGCGTTAAGAGATTTTGAAAACATACCTTTTTATCGAAATGGTGAAACGTATAGTGCTAATACAAGATATATAAGAAATATTGTTGAAAAATATCAAACAACAACGGCTTATACTATTTCTTCAATTTCAAAAGCTAATCCGGCATTAATTACAACAAGTTCAGCACATGGACTTACCAGTGATGATATCATTAAAATTGCAGATGACAGTACTGCCAATCAAATGAATGTTGATGGTATGACACAACTTGCAACAGGATTTTATAGAGTAAGAGTTGTCTCTAATACAACTTTTAGATTAGTTGATTTAGATACTAGAGAAAATATAAATTCAACATCATGGTCTGATTACACAGCAAATTCGGCTCGAATGTGGAGATTAGAGGGATATCAAAATGAATATTACAGAAAAGGATCTACATCCTTAACAGCTTCTAATGCAAATCCACAATCTCAATCTGGTTTGACTTTGTTTTATAAAGATCCAAAAATAGCTTTATCTTCTAATGCAGCTATTACAGGTAATAATACAAAAAGATATTTTACAGATTCATTCACTAATGTAGATGACACCGTAGGCAGCACGGAATGTCCTGTATGGAGATGGATGACAGGTCCTGAAGGAATGCTTTGGAATGGGAGAGGTCTTGCTTTTGCTCCAACTCGAACAGCTTCTGGAACACCATCTGCAAATAATGGAACATGGGAAAGGGGTGTTACAGCTGGCTCAAATGACCCTCAAGGTCAACAAATTGGTGAAGTATTTGTTGATGGTATGCCATTTAGAAATTGGAATGGAACTGGAGAGCCAAATAATGTTGCAGAAACAGAGCATGGTATCCATTTGTTAGGTACTCATTTTTCAGATGATGCTGAACTGACATGGAATGATTTACACAATTGGAGTGCAAGTTACTCAAATAACTTTAATTATTCTATTAGAGGAGTGGTTCTTGAATATGGTGGTATGGAAAATGATGAAGACCCAAATATTAGAATTGCAATTAAAAGAGTAATTAAATTGTATGATAGAAGAGTAACCAAAGCAATTGTAAGAATAAAATCTGGAGCTGAAACTGGTGACAAGCTTGTGGCAGGTACTGATGAATTAAATGCAGTTAGCATAACTGCTTCTGGAAACGAAAGTAGCGAAGTAACATTATCTGGAGATGCAACTTGTAAAAATTATGTTGATTTAATTAAATCCATGTATTTTGAACATAATGCATCTGCTGATGGAACAAGAGAAATAGAAGTATTGTTAGGGGATGTTCAAAAACCAACTGGTGCCGAACATTATTACCAGTTAAAAGAAACTCAATTAAGTTACAATCAAGCAAACTTTCAAGCAAGTTATCAAAATCTTTGTGGTATTCAAGGATACTTGGCAAATGTAACTACATCTGCTGATCTTGATGCTTTAGAAGAGCTTGGAGTAACAAATAATAAACAAGTTTGGGTTAATGGTACTGATGAGTGTCAAGGTGGAATTTTTAGATCTGGATTTTGGAGATATACATCTGGACCTTGGCAGGATAAGGAATTTTGGCGAGTTAGACTAAATGTACCTGTGGGCACTAATCAAGAAGTGATTGATAATATAGAAAATCAGGCAAGTTGTAATTTCTCTACAACAAGAACTAACCAAGCAAGTGTAAGGGTTGGACCTTTTGAAAGTTCAAATTGGATCAGTTCTCATCCAGCTGCAAATACAAATGATTATCTTGTTTTTCAACAAACCAATGCAGCGTCAACCACTGGAATTTTAACAAGAGGTGGAATGGCTAGTTCTGATGTGGAAGGATTTGTGACAAGATATGGAGGAAGTGTTGGTGATTTTACAGGCGCCGACATTGAGGAGGAAGATAATGATATCAATGTTCTATTAGGTCCAATTAGAGCAGAAATTTCTTTCTTCAATGATGGTAGTGACAACAGTATATTCATAAGTGACGAGGATACTGTTAAAGTTGATACATCAGGAGATAGAGCATTATCCACAGGTTGGTCTAAAGCAGCAGATTTTGTTGCATCAAGCAATACTCCAATGAGAATTACTTCACCAGCAGGGCAGGTTGTAACTATTCAGCAATGGAGAGATGAACTTCAAAAAGTTTATTATGAAAATATTGATACAAGTGACTTTACACCAGGAAACCGAAAAATTAAAATTGAACTTGTTTATGGTGATACAAATTTAAATCAGGAAATTGGTATAGTAAAAGCTATCGGTAGTAGAAATGCTGTAACCGTAACTCCAATCTCGTGGAATAACAGATAGTATTTAAAGGTTTTATTTTGAAAATTTTTTGAATTCTTCAATAATCATTTTTAAAAATTCTTCAGAGGATAATTTGTTTAATAGGTTTCCTTTTGTTAATTGACTTAGAAAACTTTGAGATTGCAGTAAACCTTGTAATTGACTTATATCAATATCTGATTGATTATTGTTTTCCTGCAAAGAGGATATAAATTGATTTAAATTTGATTTATCAATTTCTTTTCCTGATTTAAGTTGATCTAAAATTTTTTTTATTTGTTCATTATTTGATAAATCATTTTTTTCATTTTCTACCAGTTCTACTGACACTGCTTCAGATTTGATTAATTTTGGATAAGAACAATTTATATTAATTCCTGTAAGCTCACCACTTACCAAGTCAAATTGTGTATTTGTATAATTTTTTTTCAGATAAGAATAACCAGGTTTAAATTCCAATTTGAAAAACTTATCTTCAGCATTAAATAAGAATTTCTTTTCATCAAGGATATTTGAAATTTTAATTTTGTATTTAGCATTTTTTTTATTTATTTGATTGATAACAATGTTTCCTCTTTTGAATGAAAAAACAAAAGATAATGATTTAACATTATTTTTTCTTTCAACAGTTTTACAATTAGTTTGATAAATGTTTGCTGATGAGGAGTTAATTACTAAATATAAAAAAAAAATAGAAGAAAAAAAAATTTTAATTAATTTTTTAATCTCTACCATTCGATGCAGTTCCAGAAACTATATTTGTATCAGAACCATCAACAGTTTGGACTGTTAAGGTTGTATCTACAGTATCAGCAAAAGATCTTCCTGATTGGTTTTGAAAATTAGATTCAACAGTTACAAAATAATTATTAGTTCCTCCAGCATTATCGTCATATCCGCTTGATGGGACAGTTGTTGAAATATCACCCGTTGCTGAACTTGCAACATCAGTGACTGTTCCACTACTATTTACAGAAAAAGATGATGCAGGTGTAACATTTCCTGATGCACTGGTATAATCTACGTCTTTAGATATAGTAAAAGATCTTGAAGCAGCGCGACCAATTTGAACTTTAGCGGTTATCCCTTGATTGATTGTCCTGTTACTAAAGTCAATTGTATGAGTAGGGGTAAATGTTCCTGCTAAATCTCCAACACTATCTACAGCACTATTTGCATTAGATCCTGCAGAGTCTACAAATAAATTAGTACTTGTACCTGTATATGTGTCTGTACCAGTTGATCTTGTATTAAGATCTGCATAAGAAGTTGTGCCTACAGTATAACTATCAGCCTCTTCTTTTATATAATATAATTCTCCAAGTCTTTCTTCGCCGTATAAAGCTATTAAATATTCATCTAAATATGCGTCAAATTTTGGATCTTCAATTTTAACTTCTTCTCTTGAGTTATCAGTAACAATACTTTCAGCACCCAATTCAATCACATCTGTTTTAACTTCAGCTAATGCTATTTCTTCATATGCTTTATCAACCTCAGAATAAATTTCATCTAGCTGCTTATCAATATCGTTATAAAGTTGATTTATTTCCTCTTCACTAGCACCCGCTTGTATAGCTTCATCAACTCTAGAATATAATAAAGTAGCTTCTTGATCTGCTTGAAGCGCTAGTTCTTCAACTCTTTTTTCAGCCTGGTATAATTCTGGAAATTGTTCAGCAAACTGTTGCTCATATTGATTATCAACCCTTTGCCATTCTAAATCTGCTTCTTCTTTATTAACAAAATTTACACCACCATCAAGTTGAAATATAGGAACTAAACCCTGATTATCTGCTTCTTTCCAATTTTGAGAATATTGATTTGTATCAAAAATAAAACTTTCCTTAGTTTGTAAAAATTCCTCATTTGAAAATACATCTAATTTAAAATCATTACCAAATTGGTTTTGGAAAGCAGCAACTTCAAAAGCTTGAGCTGCTTCATTAGCTTCAAACATCACTTTGTCCATTTCAAATACAATCTCATCTAACTCTTGTGAAGAAGCTCCTGTTTCAAGTAATGTTTCAAATCTTTGATTTAAAGCTTCCATTTGAGGATCAATTTCTTGTTCAAAGAAACGACCCTTTTCTATATCTATCGCAATTGCTTCTTGACCTTTTAAAAAAATTTGCTCAGGTAATGCAGGCTCTCCAAAGTTAAAGTTATCACCAGGTAGTCCAGCAAATTGTGGTCTAAAATCAATATCTCCCATTTCTAAGAACACAACATCACCAGTTTCTTCATTTAGTATTGGTACTTTGATATCATTAAAGCCTGCATTAAATTGATTAAACTCAGTAGGGACAAAATCTACATCTTCAATTCTTGCAGATACCAACATTACTTTCTCAAGTTCGTTTTGAAGCTCGTTTGCAAAAAAAGCATCAGCTTCTGGCGAATTGATATCCACTCCTTCAGGTAATTGATCTTTAACATCATCAGGAATTAGAGCTCTTGGGATTGCATTACCACTATTCAAAAAAGATTTTCCTAGAAGTTGAGCAGTTATACCACCGTCATCTTTTGCAAGCGCAGTCACTAACGTATCTAAGACTAAATCTCCTAGATCTTCGTCTTCATTAAATATTTCTGCTTTAATCAATTCTTTAATTTCTTCTTCATTTTGAGCAAGTTGTGTATCTTCATCTTGCTGATTATTTTCTGTTACTGGTGCGTCAGGTTCTATTTCTAATTCTTGAAATTTTTTTAATTCTGTTTGAGGAACAATAACAGGTTGTCTGGGAGCTGTGTTTTGATTTACCTCTGTAAACAAATAAGGTTTATCTAATAAAACAGTTCCAGCCGCATTAGAAACTTCAACAGCACCCGGTCTTAGTCCTAATGAATTTTTTGGGCCAGGTCCAATTAATAATATTTTACTTTTTGAAGTTTCAGGATCAACTGCTGCTTTAAATTCTGTACCTCTTGTTCCAATTGTACCAGCTGGTGTTTCTACAACTAAATTTTCTGGATTTTTTTCACTTATTTTACCTGTTAGAATTTTTACACTTCCAGATTTGATAGTAGATAATAATTTGCCATCTGTATTTTCTGCATCATAAACAAATTCATCAATAGTTAGCTCAGTATTAGATCCAACCGTCATCACAGTTTGATCAACAAATAGTATTTGAGATTTTCCTCCTTCATTAGTTGTAATAGTGTCTCCAAAGTAAATTGGATCACCTACATTTAGTTTTTTTCCATCTTGATTGAATGCTTCACCAATAACAAATCCGATTATACCTATTTCAGAGGAATAAGAGATGTTTGAAAACAAGATTAAAATGGCTACTATTTTAAGTAAATAATTCATCCTCAAAGTCTTATAATTGTTCCTCATTAATAGTAAATCCTTTTTGTGATACCAAAATTGAAGGTTTCTTTTTCGTAATTGTGTTGAAGTAAGGATCCATCATTTTCAGTTTCTGACCATGACATGTTATAAGTTAATGTGTTTAATTGGTTCATTATATAACTTGGCAATTCTAAAGTAGGCATTGATCTTGCAATTTGTCCCAAACTTCCATTCATTGAAACAGTGTGAGTAGCAGAATCTTCTCTTCTAGTTATTGCTGAACTTACAAAACTATCTCTAGTATCATAATCTTTATCAGATTCAGAATAACTATATGTAAAGTTTCCCCACGGTGTATTTTCAGTATAAGAAATAGAATATGTATGATCATCTAAAGCATTGTGGTTAGCGATTGCATGAGTGTCAGTATAGGTATATTTTAAACTTAATTTGTGTTGAGCTCCTTCACCCATTAACAAATCATATCCAGTTGTAAAACCTTGCTTCCAGGTGTTTTGGTTTCTACGAGTTGCATTTGATGGATTTTGATTTCCTTTGTTAGTTCCTAAAGTAATCCCACCATTAAATCTATGATTTTCATTCAAACTAAAAGTGTTATTAAAACTTAAATTGTTAGCATAAGTATCTGCTGCTCTTCTTGTATTAGTATCAGTGAAAGAGTAGGAAGCACTAAAAGAATTTCTTTCAAAAAATTTACTGTAACTTGATGAAAATGTATTGGTGTCATTTTCGTCTGTTGTTCCTCTATTTTGTTCTGATGAAGATGTTCCAACAGAAAGAGAAATATTTGAAGTATCATTAATTTGATAAATTGCACCAGTAACGGTATTAATAGTTTCTATATTATCTCCCTCAACTCCACTCATCGCAACAATACTTCCACCAGAATATTGAGTCTTGGATGAAGATACATTTCCAATATTTGAGTGTAATGTAGCTTTCCACCCAATATCTTGATAAAAAGTCCATTTATTTTCTTTACTAGCAACTTGAGATCTTTTCTTTTCCTCTTCTTCCACAACTTGCCTTGCTTTTTGACGTGCAATGGTTTTTTCATCATCAATTCTTTTTTTATTGATATCATCAAATACTTGAGCAACTCTAGTTTTAACATCCTCAGTGATTTCATCTGATTGTCTAATCTCTTCAATTAGTCTTAAAACTTTTTCAGTACTATCTGTTTTAACTGCAATAGATAATAAATATAATTTTAAATCAATGTTAGTAGGATAAAGAGCTGTTAGTCTTTCTAAAGTAGCAATTACACTTTTAAATTCACCTAATGCCTCTTGTTCTTTTGCATACTGAAGATTTAACCTTAAGTCAGTTGGATTTTTTAAAATTTCTAAATAAGTTACTTCAGCTTTAACTTGTGTAGATAAAGATAAAACAAAAAGAATTAGGATAAATTTTTTCATCAATTATTGTGGCCCGAAACAACTATACATGTTACATCATCTCTTAACGGTGCATTTCTTTTTGTTAAAATTTTACTGATATGTTCTATTATTTCAGTAGGCTTAATAAATTTGTTATTAATTAATTCTTGCTCTAAACCTTTGACTTGAAGTTCTTCACCATTTTCTAAATATCCCTCAGTAACACCATCAGTATAAATCATTAAGTTTTTGTCTTGAATGTTTACTTTATTAGTTTGAAAGAAACTTTCATCATCCATGCTCATTATTCCAAGCGGCGGTAGGGTAGATTTTAAGTATTCAAATTTATATTCTTTATCGAAGATCATTATTGGCTCATGTCCGAGGTTTATATATTCAATTTCTTTGTTATCTATATTAAATTTTCCTATTACAGCAGTGATAAACATACCTTGATAAGAGTTATTTGCTACTTGGTTATTAACAAATTGGGCAATACTAGAAACTGATTTTTCAAGTTTAGCCATAGATCTAAAAACAGCTGCTGCATTAGCCATTAAGATACCAGCTTTTACACCTTTGCCTGACACATCGGCAAGAGTGAAATAAACCTCATTATTATTAATAGAAATGTAATCATAGTAATCTCCTGATACATCTTTGGCTGGAACATTTTTAGCAAAAATTAAGTCTTTATTGGTAAATTCTTTTGGAAATAATTTTTTCTGAACCTCACCGGCAATTTCTCTTTCTTGTTTTAATACAATTTGTTTTTTTTCATTTTCCAATGCAAGTTCATTTTCTTTTAGATATCTAAAGTAAAGAGTGGTTAAGAATAATATTGAAGAGCTTGAAATAATGTAAAATACATCAACAAAGTAGTTAAATTGATAAACAATCATACTTGCTGCAATTAAGATTAAAACTAATCCACTAAAGAAAATTATACTAAATTTTGGTAAAATTTTATTTGGGATAATCAAAACGAGTATCAAAGAGATAATAAGTAATAAATTTTCTGCAATCGTTGTGTATAAATTCTTAATTATAAAATCATTGTTGACAATGTTTTCAATTAGATGAGCGTGAGTTTGTACACCAGGTATTACATCTCCATTGGGGATTTTAACAAAGTCAAATAAACCTTGAGCTGAACTTCCAATAATTACAATTTTATCTTTTAGTTTGTTTGCATCAACACTCATATTCAAAACATCAACTGCTGGGATATAATTTTTTTTATCAAATTCTTTGTAATTTATATAAACAATTGCATTTGGATCTGGCTCTATTAGATATTTTCTTGTTTTAATTGAATTTATTCCTGTTTCGTCAGAGTTAATTAAAATACTTTTATGTCCATGCAGCGCCCTTAAACTTTCCAAGCTCAGTGCAGGCCAAATATCACCATCAATTTTTAATATAATCGGAACTGATCTTAAAACTGCATCTGGGCTATCAAGGTATGAAATTGTTCCTATGCCAGCTGCAACATCATTAAACTTTTCAAGTGATGTAATTTTATTTTTAAAACTGTAAACATAATTAGATATATCCATTCCTCGAGAAATAATATTTGTTTTTGGTTTTGATGGATTATTCTTATTATAAGTTGACACGTCCCCAAGGACTGCAAGAACAACATTAGATCCCTTGATACTCTCTAATAGTGATTGATCACTGTCAATTACTTGATCACTTTTGATATTAAATTCCTCTAAGATTTTCTTAGGATTTTGTTTATCTTCCTCACTAAAAAAAATATCAAATGCAATAACAGATGCTTGGTATTGATTTAATCGATCAATTAGTTTTGCAAATACGTCTCTTCGCCATGGAAATTGACCTATTTCACCAATACTCTTTTCGTCAATATCAACAATTACAACACCATCGTAATTATCTTTTTTAATAAATAAACTTTGATAAGCATCATAGGCAATATTCTCAACTTTCATGACAAAGTTGCTATCTTGAATTTTAAAAAAAACTAGAAAGATCAATAGAACAATGCCTGTATATTTCTTTACATTGTTCATTTATAAAAATTAACCTTTAGATTTACTTAACTCTTTGTAAGCGTTACTAAAACCTTGTAATGAACTTTTGATAACTAAAGGATCTTTTTGAAATCCATCGATACTTAACTCAAAAAAAGCAGATTTATTCATAGATGCTTTTATTTGATTAAATAAACTTACATTTACATCATCTTTACTATTATTTGTTAAATTTATTATACATCCAAATGCTTCACATTTACTAATTGGTAAATTTACAGCTGTGCCTTCGTGGAACTTAATTTCAACTTTTTTTTGAACGTTTACGCCTAAAGGAGTAATTATATTTAATACTTCTTTAAGTTCATTTTGATCATTAATAAAATTTGAAAAGGCAAAAGAAAATTGGATATTAGTATTATTAATGGTTAATGTTTGAATAATTTCACATTGATTTTTCTTATTTACATTAACACATCGGTATACCCAATCCCTGTACTGCTTTGTAATTGAATTGGGTTCATTTGCTATAGAATTAAAAGAAACATTAGCAAGTACAATCAAGCTTAAAATAAATTTTATTAGTTTTTTAGACATTATGATTTAGATTTATTCACTTACATTAATTAGCAGGTACTTATGCTAAATTAGACATTTTTTTATGAAATAAAACACTTTTTTCAAATGTAGGTTTTCTGTATTTTTGAGTAACGTACAATTTACCATCAACACGCATCACATAATCTAATTCAATCAGCTCATTAACTTTTCTTCTAACAGTTTCTCTTGGTAAATTTAGACCTCTTGTTACTGCATTAATGTTACTGCCTAATGCGTGAGCAATAAAAGTTTCATTATCACAGATTAAATCTTCATCTTTCCAGGTCTTTAAATTGATATGATAAATAATTTTTAAAATTTGAGCATAATAGGGTCTACTGCCATACAGGTGTATTTCATCTGCGTAAATTGCAGTGATTAATTTTTCTACCTCAATAATCTTTTTAACAGAATCCATAATTTGAGTATCCTCATAATGGGTTTAATGTATAATAAAATTATTATATATAATTACTTTAAATATAAAAAAATTATATACATGATTAATAAACATGAGTTTTTAAACCCTAAATTCCTAAATTATTTTTTAGTTGTTGCAGACAAGGGAAGTATTTTGGCTGCCAGTAAAGATTTAAGAATTAGTCAGCCATCAATTACAAGAAGTATCAAAATTATAGAGTTTAATCTCAAGAAAAAAATATTCTTAAGAGGGAAAAAGGGGATACAACTTACAGAGGAAGGACAAATCCTATACGCTTTTGCAAAAAAAAGAGAAATTGAAAATCAAAAAATTGTTACAAACATAAAAAGCAACACACTTTTAAATCAAGATAAAGTTAAAAATCAAATTACAATTGGTTTTCCATCTACACTATCTACTTTACATAAAGATCATTTTATATGGTTTATGAAAGATTATTTTAAAGACAAAAGATTAAAAGTAGTCGAGACTAATTCTTTTGATTTGATAAAGCTAATTAAGAATAACAAAATTAATTATGCAATTTCAAGTTTACCTCAAGAAGAAGAAAATATTATTAAAGATTTTTTATTTGATGATATTTTTTGTGTAGCATTTGCAAAAGGACATAAATTTGAAAAATCAAAAAAAATAAAATTAAAAGATGTGCAAAGTGAATCTAATTATGTTTTTAGAGACTCATGTGAATTCTTATATTACAAAATTAAAGATGAAAAAAATGAAATTATTAATAAACAAGAATTTAATAACTTAATTGATATTAGGAAAAAAAATAGAGGCCATTCAGATATAATCTATACTGAAAATGAAAATACTTCTTCAACTTGTATTAAACAAGGATTAGGGGTTGGTATAATTCCAGAAAGCATTGCTCAGAATAATGCTCTTATTTATAAACCTATTGATGAGCCAAAAATTTCAAGACAGATTTATTTAATTAGAAATAAAAATATGTCTTTATTTGATATTAATCTTAACACTTTAAAGAAAATTCTTTCATTATAATTTGAACGAATTTATGAAAATAATTTTCTAAATTAAAGCGAGACTTTATATTAATTTATAAAATAAGTTGAAAATACCAAAAGAACTGCTGATCCAAAAATTATATATTTAATTTTTTTACTTTTTTCATTTTCAATAATTTTTTGTTCAGTTAATTTTTCAAATAAAACTTTACTTGAAGATGGATCTTTTTTTTCTTTAACTGAATTTAAAATATCATTTTTAAAAAGTTTATTTTTTTTATTATCTAAAGATTGCTGCTGAATAGCTTTGTAGATATTTGATTTTAATTTATGTGAGGGATTATAAATTTCATCTAAATCTATTTTTGACATATTGAACTTATCTTACATAACTTGAAAATAATAAAGGTATTTAGGCACTAATTTGAGCACTCATTATGGGTATACCAAAATAATTAAAAAAGATTAAAAATAAAAAACTTATTCTTATAAATGAAAAAAATTTTATTATTTTTTATAGTAATCACTAATTTTATTGGTTTTTCATTTTTAGTTAATGCTGCAGACGTTACAATTAACGGCAATGACTCAACAGGTTATACTTTTGATGATGGAGACACTTTAACACTAAAAGGTCCTGCTAATGCTTCAGGTAAACTAAATTTTAATAGTGGATCAATATCTATCAACTCCATAACTGATAATGGTGATCAGATCACTGGTGAAGTTAATACTGTGTCAGGATCTAATATTGGTATTAACGTATCAAATGGCAATACTTTAACAATTAGTGCTACAATAGCTGGTCTAGGATCTGTAGATAAAGTTGGAGAAGGTATTCTTCTTTTAAACCAAAGTAATGTTTACACTGGTACAACTACAATTAGTGATGGAACATTACGATTAAGTGGTAGTGGAACATTATCGGATAGTACATCAGTGAATGTAGCAAGTGGTGCAACATTTGATGTTAATCCAACTAATACAATTGCTTCAATTGAAGGAAGTGGAACAATTGATATAGCATTTGGAGCAACTTTAACTGCTGGTGATGCAAATGATAAAGAATTTTCAGGTGTTATTCAGGGAGCAGGAAATTTTTCTAAAGCAGGTTCTAGTACTCTAACTTTATCTGGAACAAACACTTACACTGGTTCAACAACAATTAATGCTGGAACAATCTCAGTTGCTTCATCAGCTAATTTAGGTGCAACTCCAGGATCAGCAGATGCAGATAACATTATTTTTAATGGAGGTACGTTAAACACAACAGCTGATTTTACCTTAGGTGCTAACAAGGGTATTACCATGACTGGTGCAGGTACGATTGATACTGATGCTAGCACAACTTTAACCTATGCTGGCTCAATTACTGACTCAGGTGTTTTGACCAAATCAGGAACTGGTACTTTATCTTTATCAGGTACAAGTGATAATAGTGGTGGCATTTCAGTTTCAGCAGGTACATTAATTTCTTCATCTGCATCAGGTTTGGGTTCAGGAACTGTTACTGTAGACTCTGGAACTTCATTGAAAATAGATAGCACAACTACAAAAATAACAGTTGGAAATAATTTAAATATAGTTGGCTCTGGAATTTCTGGAGAAACTAATACTGGAGCTTTATTAGTAGATGGTTTGATTGATTTAACAGGAAAAATTACAATATCTGGTGATACTACCATTACAAAAAATTATTACATAAGTGGAAATAGCGGTCCAGCAGGTGACTATGGAGATTTTACTATCAATGTAAGTTCAGGCAATGCTATAGAAAATACCAACGCTGCAGACTCAGAAACAGTAACTTTTAATATAGTCGGTAACTCTAAAGGTAAGATTATTCTTGAAGATGCAATTAGTTTAGCAGGTGCATCAAGTGGAATAATTAAGCAAGGATATGGTGAATTACAATTAAAATCTGCTGACAATTCTTATTCTGGCTCTCTTACAATAAGTCAAGGTAGTGTAAGACTTTCTGGATCTGGAGCACTTCCTTCCGGTTCATCATTAGTTATGAATGGTGGGACATTATATTTAGATAACTCAAGCAATTTAACATTATCCTCATTATCTGGAAACTCTACTTCGTCGTCAATCAGCCTGAATAGTGATGGCTCTTCACAAACTTTAACAATTGGTGATTCAAACAATACTACTTATGCAGGACGGATTAGTGATTATGCGATGACAAATGATTATTTAACTGTAGAAAAAGTTGGCACTGGAACATTGACATTAACTAGTAATAATACGTGGGCAGGAGGTTCTCAAATTTCAGCAGGTAAAATTGAAATTGGCAATGACGGATCTTTAGGAACGGGGACAATTACCTTAAATGGTGGAACTTTATCTTCCAATTCAACAACAGCAAGAACTTTAGATGAAGCAATTGCTATTTCTGCAAGCAGCGCATTAGGAGATAGCACAAATACAGGTAAAATAACTTTATCAGGGAATACAACCTTTAGCGGCACAAATACGTTAACAGCTAATAGTGATATCGAGTTAAGTGGTAGTATAGACCTTGGTTCAGCAACACAAACTTTTTCTGTTGCTAGTGGAAAAAGTGCAACATTATCTGGAGCTATTTCAAGTGGTGCAATATCTAAATCAGCTGATGGTACATTAATAATTTCAGCGGACAATGATTATGCAAGTGGAACAACCGTATCAGCTGGAACACTAAGAGTTTCTGGAAGTGGTGATCTAGGAACAGGATCATTAACGATTGGTGCATCTGGTTCTTTAGATTTAAGAAATACTCTATCAGTTGCAAGTTTAGAAATTTCTGGTGCGGGTTCTGGAAATAGGATTACAAATGGTGACGCTGATGGAACCACTGCTAACTTAACAGTTTCAGGCACTAGTACCCTAAATGGTACTGTCAATACAGATGGAACTCAAACTTATAGCGGAACAACAACACTAGGTTCAGATGTTAATCTAACAGGTTCAACTGTTTCTTTAGCAGCTATATCTGGTGGTACAAATGCTTTAGCTATTTCAGGTAATTTAGATTTAAATGGAGCTGCATCTAGTTTAACTACCTTAAGTGTTTCTGGAACTTCTGATATTGGTGCAGACGTAACCACAACAGGTTCACAAACCTACTCAGGTGCTACTACTTTTAGTGCTTCTAGTACACTAACAGCTTCAACTGTAAATTTTGGTTCCACTGTTGATGGTGGAAACAATAATATTATTATTTCTGGTAACGCTGATATTGATGGAGCAATAACTAACACTAATGCTTTCAGTGTTTCTGGCGCAGGAGTAACTTCTAATATTGGTGCTGATATTACAACAGCTGGTGTTCAATTTTTAGGCAATGCAACATTATCAGGTACAGGAAACCGAACTGTTACTTCAACAGGCGGAAGTAATATAACATTTTATGGAATTACTGGTGCTTCAAAAGGTTTAACAGTTGATGGAGGATTTCAACTTTCTACCAATGATGCTACAGGACTTGCAAGTTTGAGTGTTACTGGAGCATCTACTTTAGCTGCAGATGTTACTTCAACTGGTGCCCAGTCTTATGATGGTACAACTACTCTTTCAAGTGGAGACAGAACATTAACTGCATCAACAGTTACTTTAAATGCTGTAACAGGAGGATCTAATGCTTTAACAGTGACTGGAAATTTAGACTTAGATGGTGCTGTTTCAGGTGTAACTAATATGTCTGTATCAGGCACATCAAACATTGGTTCAAATGTTACAACATCAGGTACTCAGAATTATCAAGGTACAACAACACTTTCTGGTGGTGACAGAACATTACAAGGTTCGACAATTACAATGGCAGCTGTCACAGGTACAGGGTCACATGATTTAACAGTTACAGGTAATTTAGATTTAGATGGTGCTGTTACAAATGTTGTTGAATTGGATATTACTGGCACATCAAATTTGGGTGCAAACGTTACAACATCAGGTACTCAGAATTATCAAGGTACAACAACATTATCTGGTGGGGATAGAACATTACAAGGTTCGACAATTACAATGGCGGCTGTTACTGGTGGATCAAACGCTTTAACAGTAACAGGAAATTTAGACTTAGATGGCGCTATATCAGGAGTAACTGATTTATCAGTATCAGGCACATCAAACATAGGTGCAGATGTTACAACAACAGGAACACAATCATATTCTGGTACAACAACTGTATCTGCAAGCTCAACATTAATTGGAACAGAAATTTCTGCAGCAGCAATAGCATTAAATAATGATTTAGAAATTAGAAATAGTAGCGACTCTACATTAGCAAGTGTTATTTCTGGTACAGGGGCATTAACAAAATCAGGAAGTGGTGCTTTAACTTTAAGAGGGGTAAATACTTTTGATGGAGATCTTACAGTATCTGCTGGTACTCTTTTTGCAGGTTTAGCTTCAGATAGTGGAAATCAAGTTATTGAAAATAATATAACTGTCAGTGGTGGTACTTTATCTGGAGGGGCAACTATTGGAGGAAATGTTACAGTTGCTACAGCTAATTTAGCACCAGGAAATAGTATTGGAACTCTAACAATAGATGGCAATGTTACTTTGGGTGACAACTCAACTACTACAATTGAATTTAATGATACGACATCTGATAAAGTAGTCGTATCTGGAAATATTACACTTGCAGGTGCATTAGTTTTAGAACCAGCAAACACAACTTATTCTGATGTAACACTTACAATTTTTGATGGATCTGGAGGATCTGGTAATTCATTATCTGGCACCTTTGCTTCAACTACTGTAAATAATAGTTCAAATTTAGGTGATGCAACTACCTCTATTTCTTATGACACTGTAAATAGAAAAGTATTTTTAAATATTGATGAGGATGGTGGGGTTTCATCAAATACTGTTAAAAGTTTAACAACAAAAAATAATTTTAAAGACATTGCTGAAGTATTTGATGCAGCGACAACTGGTAAAACTCTTGAAGTTGCAAATGTATTAAAAGCCTCTGATAGTAATTCAGTAAATACTGAGCTTGGAAAATTAAAAGGTACAGTGCTTGCTACAACTTTTACTCAACCTACTTTAAATCATAACAATTTTAACAGAGCTTTAAGTAGTGTTACTTCTTCTAATGTAAATACTTCATTAGTTAGTAGCTTCACGAGTAGTTCAAATGAATTAACTTTAGCTTCATTACAAGATGCTGGTTTATATGGGGATAAGACAAATTTTAATGAATATTTTGATTATTCAGACACCAGTGTTTTAGGCTTTGTTAAAAATAATAAGAATAGATCTATATTCAATGATTTTCAATCTGAAGACTCTGCAACATTTATAAGAACTTATGGGACCACAGCTGATCGAGATAATATCAATTCCAATTATACAGGTTACGACTCTGAGACAACAGGAATTTTATTTGGTCAACAATTTAAAAATGATGAAGAAACATTTACCGGTTACTCTTACGGTTTTACAGGTACAGATACTGATTATAAAAATAACTATGGTGAGTCCAAAACCTATTCAGTTCATGCCTCTTTATTCAAACAATATGATAAAAAAGACCATGGTTTAAACTTAATATCTGGAATGTATGTTTCGAAAACAGAAAGTGAGAGAAATGTTTCAGTATTTGGAACTTCAGTAAATGACAAATATGTTTCTGATTATTGGGATGTTGGAGTAAATCAAGAAGTTCAATATATTAAAAAGTATAAATTTGGTGAAGTAAGTGTTTCACCATCAGCAAAATTTAATTCAACTTATGTATTTAAAAGCGATACGGAAGAAACAGGGGGCGAGCTAGCTTTAAATGTTGATAATGAAAATTTATTTATAGTTAAACCTGAGCTTGGAATTTCAATTGGTGTCGATCTAAGTAAAAAAGAGAACATTAATAATGAGTTAAGCCTTGCAATGTTTGCTTCTCAAGATCATTTCATAGATGGTACCACTTCTAATGCTCGTTATAGCTCAGGCTCATCGTTCAATGTTGATTTGCCAAGAGATCAAGAAACTTATTATTCATTAGGACTTGGATATAATTTCTTAAATAAAGAAACTGATACAAGCTTAATGGCAAATGCATTTTTAATGCAAAACGAGGAAAGTGATATGAATTCAAATATTTTTTCTTTAACCTTTAGAAAACTATTTGGAGATTTTGCTAAAGGTAATGTTCCTCCAGTTATTGCAAAAAAACCTGAAAATGATCAAGAGGTTATAAAAGAAGCGTCGCCTAAAGATAAAAATACTATTAAAAAAGTTGAAAAAACTTTAGAGGAGTTTGAAGAAAATATTGAAATTGTTTTAAAAGAAAGTCCAACAGAACAGGAGGTTGCTAAAGTATATGAAAGTATTAGTAATAATTCAAAAATAAAAAGACAATTAACTTTAAATGATGTTTATAATAATTTAAGTGCAAATTGTTATGCGATTGAAAACAAACTAGTCCACTTAGTAAATTACTATGATAAGCAGCAATTATATAAAATTTTAGATAAATGTAATAAGCTTTCAAATCCAAAAATACATCTAATTGCAAACCGATTACATCAAATTCAGTTGGATGAAACAACTGCTTTACAAAAAATTTATTATAAATATTTAAGAATATTAAGTTATGTGCCTTTTGTAACTTTTGTAGCTTTTATTATTTTAGCTTATGAATTTATTAGAAGATATATTGTAAATCATTTTAGAGCAAAAAATACTGTTTAACTAAAATTATTAATTGTTGTTTCAATATCCTCTTTTTTAATCATCATGAGATCTAATTTTGTTTTCGTTTTCATCTGACTTAGTCTTACAGATTGAGTTTGAACACAACCCTCAAAAAAACGTCTTACATCCCTTGCATTAGAATATCGTTCACCAGTTATCTCTATAACTTTTTTACATGCATTTTGGATTGTGCCACTTGCATCATTTGCAATCATATAATTATTTTCACGACACATTTTGTAGAAAATTTGATAAAGCTCGAGATCGTTATAATTTTCAAAAATAATATTTCTCTTAAATCTTGATGCTAAACCAGCATTAGCAGCAACAAAATCATGCATATTTTTTTCATAACCTGCAACAATAACAATTAATCTATCTCTGTAATCTTCCATGTATTTAAGCAATTCATCAATTGCTTCTTGACCATTATCGTTAGGATCTTTTTTATTGATTAAAGTGTATGCTTCATCAATAAATAATACATTATCTATTGCTTGATTAAATTTTTCAGCAGCTCTTTCAGCCGTTTTTCCTTTTTCAGCAACAACTAAATCACTCCTCGTGACTTCAATAAGTTTACCCCCCTGAATTAATCCAAGGTCTCTATAAATTTCTGCTAATATTCTTGCAACGGTAGTTTTACCAGTTCCAGGATTGCCAGAGAAAATTAAATGCAAAGTTAAAGCTGGACCTTCTCCTAGACCTTGTTCTTTTCTTTCCTTAGTACTTTGTAAATAAGCAACTAGATTTTTAACTTCTTCTTTTACTTTTTTAAGACCAGGAAGTTTATTGATATCTTGTATGCTTTTTTGAAGAGCTTCACTCATTGATTTATGTTTAATATTAGTTAATTATTAATATTATAGAGTCTTAAATAAATGAAACTATTAATTCAAATATTTTTATTGTTATTCTTAACAAACCTTAATGCGATCTCTGGAGAACCAGGTGATTTACCAGGTCAAGAAGTTAATGAGCCAGAACAAATGTTTGATGAAAAGCCCGAGGAAAAAGAAGGTTTAGATGTTTCAAATATTGATAAATTATTACAACCTAAAAATACAGAAATTATATTACCAAAAAATAGACTAGAACAAATTTTTGATCAGCTTTTTCTAGCAGAGCTTAATGAGGATCAATTAGATATTATAGGTGAATGTGAAAAAAATATTGCTGATGGAAAATGTTTTAAAGTTGAACCTAATAAACTATCGAACCATTTTGATAACTATTATTTTTATACCAATTCTCAAAACCAAGTTTATTCAATCATTGCATTTAATAGTGAGAAACAAGGAGATTTAAATAGATGTAAGGAAAAAATCTCTATGTGGAAAGATTATTTTAATAGCTTTGATTTAATAGAAAAGGAACCAAACGATAATTTGCTAAACTTTGTGCTGACGGATGCACCACAACAAAACAGTATAGAAATATTTGCTTCCTGTTACACAGAACAATTTAGAGATATTACTTCGAGCTTTAGTATTAAGTTTTTTAAAAATGTTTAATGAGGATTTTATTTATCCTAATTTTAGTTCTTTTATTTCAAAATAAAGTTTTCGCAGGTAACATTACAGAAAAAGTTAGACAATCTTACAAAGAAAGAGCAGCGTTTGTAAAAAATTATATTTCAACAATCAAAGAAAATAGAAAAAAAGATAAAAAATTTAGAGGAACTATTGTCGAGTCTGTATCTGGTAGACTTTACACAAGAATGGGGCCTATCCCTCAAAATCAATTAGATAAAACTGCTCTAGAAGATTGTAAAAAAGATGGAGGCATTGATTGTTTAGTTCGATTTAGGACGCTTAAGAAAAATTTAAAATATAATCGATACGCAAAATTTATTAACTCAAAAAATAGTTTAAATGTTTTAGGGGAGTTTATTAAATCAAAAAAAATTTATTCATCAAAGGGTATAGATATATTGATTAGTACAGAAAATTTTAAAAATAAAAATAATTTCTTTTGTGGTCAAACAAAATCGAATTATCGAGACGTTATTAATGATTTAGTGAAAGAAATAAATATCTATCCATCAAGCTTTCTACAAAACTCAGGTTTAAAATATGTAATGATTTGTGAAAAAATTACAGATAAATCTCTTGGTTTTGAACCAGGAGGTCTAGCTCCAGGTCATGTTGATCAATCTCCTGGAGTTTTTTATTTAAATCTTTCTGCTGTAAATAAGTATAAAAATACCAAGGTAAAAAAAGAATATATTAGGTTGTTATTTCACCATGAATTTTATCATATCATTGATGCATCTCTATCATTGATGCAGTTAGATGAGCGTTGGGAAAAAATTAATAAGAACCCGTATTCTAGTGATTTAGTCGTTGGGGCATTAGGCATAGATACCTCTGTTGAAGGTTTTATATCTGGTTATGCAAGAAATAATTCAGCCGAAGATAAAGCTGAATTATTTGCTTTTATGATCTCTAAACATAATGCTTTTAAAAAAGCTATAGCGAATGATGAAATATTATTGAAAAAATCTCAATTAATGATTTCTCGACTAAAGGGATTGTCAAAAGAAATAGATAAAAATTTTTGGAGAAAGCTTAATTAGGCTTGTCTTAAATCACTTATATTTTTAATCAATTCTAGACTATCTTTTTCAACTCTAGAAAAAACATCAGACCAGTCTCCTTGGACTTTTTGTCTATAAATTCTAAAATTATCATACCAAATGGTTTCATCTTTTGAATTTAACCATCTCCAATCAGAAACTTTTGGTAGTAGCAACCATGTTTGAGTGCCAAGAGTTCCAGCTAAGTGTGCAATAGAGGTATCAGTAGTAATAACTAAATCTAAATATTTAATTATTGCTGCGGTATCTAGAAATTTTTTTGATCCTGTATCCATTAATAAATCGTAATTAATAATGTTTTCTTCAAATTTGAATTTTTCAATATCAGATACAGCAGGACCTTTTTGTAGGCTAATAAATGTTGCTAAAGGATTATTGATAATATTTTTAAATTTGTTTAGAGAAACTGAATTGTTTGCAACTCTAGGGTTTGAAGCACTTCCTTGCCAATTTAAACCAATTTTAACATTATCATTAATTGCAATTAATGTTTCCCACTCTAAAAGTTTGTTATCATTTATTTTGAGAACTGCTGGGAAAGGACAATTGCTACTTAAATCTGGTGTCAGTAAATATATCAAATTTTGCAAAGGTGCCCAATAATCATAATTGTCATAATCATTCTCAAGACTTACTATTTCATCAATAAACTCCATATCCTCAAATAGATGATGTAATTCTTCTTGGCATTGAAAGATGATTTTACATTTAAGTTGACTTAGAGTTTCAAGATATCTAGAAAATTGTAGAGTATTTCCTAACCCATCTTCAGCTACGATTAGAATTTTTTTATTTTCAACATTTTGACCATTCCATAATAAGTTTTTCTTATGTAAAACGGATTTAAAGTTTTTATCTTCATATATTCTGTGGCTATACTCTTTAAAACCTTCTTCAAAATTTGACATTGAAAGTAGGGTAGAACCTAAATTAATTTTTGATCGATTAAATCTTGGATTAAGTTCAATTGTCTTTCTATACATTTCAATTGCTTCAGAATATTTACCTGCATTCAGCAGGGTATTAGCAAAATTAAAATGCACTACATGAGAATCTGGTTTTGCTTTTATTGCTCTTTGATGACTAATTATTGCATCTTCGTATTTATGCTGAAGGTAAAACAAATTACCAAGATTACTTAAAATAAAGTGATTACTTGGGTTATTAATTAATCCTTGTTGATATACTTTAATAGCATCATCATAATTTTGATCTTGTTTGTATAATGTTGCAAGACTTAAATAAGCTTTTATTTCTTTTGGATCAATTTTGATTGCTGCTTTATAGCAATCAATTGCTTTTTCTAATTTTTTACTCTGTTCATAAACCAAGCCTAAACTCAGGTAACCTGCAACATAATGAGGATCGTGTGCTAATAAGTTAGTTAAAACTTTTTCAGCAACTGCATTATTATTGAGTAAAAAAATATTAGTGCCCAATCTATTTAGGGCCTTAGGATCAAAATTTCTGTCTAATGATGAAAAATAATACCAGAGAGATTTATCAAAATTATTTTGTTTATAATGAATGTCACCAATTAAATTATAAATTTCATGATTATTGGGATCTTGTTTTAATAAGTTAAAAGCATTTTGTTCAGCTAGACCATATTGTCTATTATCTAAAAGTTGATAATTTTTTTTAATATTTTGTGCAATTAACGATTTATTCATTTTTTAACGAATCAATTAATTAATATTATAACTTTAAATCAAATTATAAAAGAGCGAACCCAAATAGGGATACAGGGCTGAAGCAATCACTATAAAACATCCATAAGGAATTTGAAAATCTTTATCTTTTTTATAAAAATAAATAATTAGCGAACCGACAACTGCCCCAACAAGAGCTGAACTTGCTAATATTAAATAAATTGATTTTATTCCAAGCCATATACCAATCATTAAAAATAATTTCGCATCACCAAGGCCCATTCCTTCAACTTTCCTTATTTTAAAAAATAAAAATCTAATAATATAAATTACCAAATAACCAACCGCTCCTCCTAGTAAGGAACTTAAAATATCAACATCGAAAGGATTAAAATTAAAAAAAGTAAACACCAAACCTACTATTGATAATGGAATAGTGATTTTATCTAAAATTAAATAATACTTAAGATCGGTAAAAAATATTATTAATAGTCCAGAGTAAAAAATTATAAAAGCTAAACTATTAAAACTAATACCATATAACATATAAGCGTAGACAAATAAGCTTGCCGTTAAAACTTCAACTATTAGATAGCTTATGGAAATTTTATTTTTACAATTTTTACATTTACCAAAATTTAGGATGTAGGAAATTATTGGAATATTTAAATAAAAAGGAATTTTGTATTTACATGAAGTACAAAATGAACTTTTGCTAACCACATCTAAATCATTAGGAAGTCTGTAAATACAGACATTATAAAAACTTCCAACGATTGATCCAATTACAAAGGATATTAAGGTAAGCACTTACCTTTTAAATTTTATTTTATCACCGTCATCATCATCTCGTTTGATGCTAGGTTTTGTTTCTTCTGTTTGATTATTTTCAACTTCTTGATCTACTGGTTGTTGTTGAGGTTCTTCATTTGCAGAAAGATCGACATTCTCACTTGCTTGAGTCTCTGGCTCAGGGGCAGGAGTTGGTTCTGAACTGTCTTCAGCTGCATTTTGGTTTGTAACACTTTTGATTTTAAATATTTTATCTAAGTGAGCTAATTTAATAACTTTCATCACTTCGTTACTCACATCTGTTAGAGAAAATTCTTTAGAGCCACTTTTTGATAGCTGCATACCTTCAACTAAGGCTGCTATACCAGAAGAGTCTATATAGTTAACCTTTGAAAGTTGAACTTCAATTGTTTTAACTTTGTCGATTAAATCTTTTATATTTTCTCTGACTTGTGTTGAATTATCGAGGTCAATTTCACCTGAAAGAAATAGTTTACCTATATTCCCATCAATTTTTTGTTCAATAGACATATGTATTTTTTTATATTAATAGTCTAAAAATACAACATATGATTATCGACTGTATTTGTGGGAAAAAAAAGTTCAGATTGGCTGATGGCGTTATGCCAGCCGAAGGATCAAAAGTAAGATGTGGTTCCTGTTCTGAGGTATGGTTCTATCATCCAAATGAAGGAAGCTCACAAACTTCAGAAGAAAGTTTTAAAACAGAACCAACAAGTAGTCCAGTTGAAGAGAATGCGGTTGAAACATCAACAATAATTGAAGAACCTGCACCAGTTGAAAATCCAACAGAGACTAATGCAGAAACTCCACCTAGCGATGATCCAGAAGAATTATTATCTACTATAGACAATGATGCGGTTACCAAAGAAATTGAAGAAGAAAAAGAAAGTGAAGAAACTGTTTCAAATTTTAAAATATTTACTGATGAAGAAAAAGA
The DNA here is from genome assembly GCF_052047915.1 of Candidatus Pelagibacter sp. HIMB1505. Taxonomy (NCBI): domain Bacteria; kingdom Pseudomonadati; phylum Pseudomonadota; class Alphaproteobacteria; order Candidatus Pelagibacterales; family Candidatus Pelagibacteraceae; genus Candidatus Pelagibacter; species Candidatus Pelagibacter sp. HIMB1505. The sequence goes on from NZ_JBNAIR010000001.1 coordinate 784,165, forward strand.
ATTTCCTTCAAAAGAGGAAATGGATAAAAATTTAGATAACTTTAGATTAGAAAGAGATAAAAATTTAAATTTTTTTCAAAAATTATTTAAAAAAGATAGACTTAAAGAAGCAGCAAAAGCTTTAGAGGAAAAGAAAAATCAACAACAATCAGAAGAAAAAAATAAAATTGATGTTGCAAGAAGAACAAGGTTATTATTTTATTTATTAATACTTTTATTTATTGTTTTTTCAGTTCTGATTGTGCCTTTAAGAGAAGAAGTTGGAATGGCTTTTCCATTTATGGAAAAATATCTTGAGTTTTTAAAACCGATGTATGATTACATCAAAAAACCATTAGGCTTTGAATAAAAATTAATTTAATTATTTTCAGGCTTATTTTTATTTTTTTCAGCTAATTTTTCTTCTTCAGCTTTAAATTTTTCAATTATTTTAGCTTTATCTTTTAATAATTTTTCTTTACCAGGAAAAACATAAACTCCAATTTTACCCTCTGCTAATACTTTATCAGAAGTAGGATTTTCTCTTGTGACCTCTTCTTCAATTATATTGATCTTAAAATCTGTTTCAGAAATCTTATTTTTTAAAAAAGTTAAATTTTCATATGTGCTTAAAAATTGGTACTCAATGTAGTTTATTGAATAAGTTTTGCCTAATTGATCTGCTTTACTCTCATTTAAGCTGTTAATTTGTACATTAAATTCATTTGCCATTCCAGAAATAGAGTTTTTAAAGTTTTGAAATTCAGTAGGTGACATAAACATCATGATTTCTTTGATGTACTCATATTCACTTTTATTTACATCTCTACCAACTTTTGCCATTTCAAGAACAATGTCGTCAGATTTTTCCTGGATGTCTCCAGTGCTAGCTATAAGTCTGTTTTGTTTGGATAATTGTAGTGATGTATAGATCTCACTGATGATTAACAGTAAAAAAGAAAAAACCATCACAGTAAAACCAACAACAACAAATTTAGATTTGTCTCTTATCGATTCGTCTTCAACTACTTTTGATTTATTTTTTCCTAATCCAAACATTATAATTTTTTTACTATCATTTACTGGTTTGATAAACTGTTAATGATTCGTACTTAAAAATTATTACATGAAAAAAAGCCCAAATTACATCAAAAAAACCCTTGATGAGATTAAACTTGAATTATTGAAGGATAAAAAGCTTCAACTATCAAGACAACTTTACGTTCAAAAGCTAAAAGAAATATTTAATGAACAAGTGATTGATTTAAAAGATGGTGTTGAAACAAGAATGTCATCCACTGGAACTGATAAAACTGTTGCAGTCAGCTCTACTAACGAGACAACAACCACAACTGTTCAATCAAAACCAAAGCATCAAAACTCTAAAAATGAGAAAATAATTTTTTTAAATAACGAAGTCATTGAAAATAATTTAAGCGAAATAGAAGAGGCCAATAAAGAGCTATTTAATTTTGGCAATTCTGATGAAAATATAATTGAATTAAAAGAAGAGGTTTCTAAAAAAGATGATCAAAAAATCATAGATTTAATTGATGAAGTTGATGAAATCATTAATTTAACCGAAGAGATTGCAGAAACTGTTGTTGTGGGCAAACAAGAAGCTGAACAACAACAAGTAATTGCTAGCAGTCAAGAACAAGAAGAAATTAAAAAATCTCAAATATTTTCCAATGAACAATTGGAGATGCTGAATGCTAAAATAAATGATCTTGATTTAAATAGTTCTGAGTTAACTGAAAAGTTAGATGAATTACTTAATCAAAAAAATCTTTTCTCAGAGAAATTTAATAATGAGCTAGATGTTAAATTAACCGATGCACTTATTCGATCTGAAGAAAGTATTGAGAACAAACTAAATAATATCAATGATAGTTATCATAAAGAGTTTGAAAAATATGAAGATGAAGCTAATAAAAACTTTGCAAATTTAGAAGATCAAATTGCTCAATTAAATAACCAATTTGATAACATTCAAAATAATATTAATACAATCTCTTCAAAAATAGATGAGAATATCAATCAGTTAAATGACCCGCAAAAATTAAGTGAAAATTTAAATTTAGAAAAACGGTTTGAAGATAAAATTAGTGATCTAAAAGACTATAATTTGAAAATTGAAAATTCATTGAATAATCTAAATAATAAAATTGACGAAACTCTAGATAATATTTCAGCGTACAGAAATGAAGCAACTCAAAAAATTGAGGAATTAAATCAAAAAGTTCAAAATATAGAGCCTGAGTTAATTAATAAAATTGAGGAAAAACAAAAAAATAAAAGTGAGTCTGAAAAACTTCAGGATAAGTTCGATCAAATGTCTAAAATTATGGATTTGCAAAATATGAGAATGTTACAGATGTACCATTCATCAGAACTGCAACATAGTCATTCAATTTTACAAAAAAACATGGAAACTAAAACCTCTGCTCCAGCATCTGAGCAAAAATCTATAGATCCTGAATTAATTTCAGAAGAAATAAAAAAAGAATTTTTTCCTAAAATTCAAAAAGAAATGGATAAACAATTTAATTTATTGAGAGAACAACTGTCTGAATATGAAATAAAAAGTATCTTCGATAAAATTGGCTCAACTGACCTTAATAAAGAGTTTAAAAAACCAATTAAAAGATTTTCAAATTTGGTTGATGCAAGAAAATATGTAAAAAATTCGATTTCAAAAAAATCTAGAGACTGGTTGAAAAATAACGAGACTATGATTGATGAGATTGCAAAAAAGCTATTAGGTTAATAGTTTCTTCACTAAACTAGTCACATAAAATTGAATTAATATTAATAAAATTTTGAAATTCATTTTACTTTCACTTTCATAGCGTCTGTTAAAATCTATAAAGACATCTTTAGTTTTTAATTTTGTTTTTGAGTTAATTAATAAATCAGCTAAAATTTTAAATCCTTTCCCAAAAAATCTGTTCTTATTTTTTAAATAAATATCTTTTTTAAATAAGAAAAAACCACTCATTGGATCTTTTGTTTGAATGTTAAAAACTTTAAACAAAAAAATTAGAAATACAGACGCAAATCTTCTTGTTTCAGATAAACCTTTGTTTTTCCCAGATGTTAATTTTCTTGCTCCAATAACAACATCTTTTCCTTTGTAAAATTCCTTAAACATTTGTGGAATATATTTTGGATCGTGCTGTAAATCTGCATCTAAAATTAAAATATTTTGATATTTTGATTTTTTAATACCATCAAAACAAGACTGGGTTAGGTCTCTATTTTTTTTTCTTAAAATTGGGTTAAAAAATTTATATTTTTTAGATAAAGCTAATAATATTTTTTTGCTTTGATCAGTCGAATTATCATCAACGAAAATAATTTCAAATTTAGTTTTTTTTAAAACTTTGATAATTCTTAGTGTTAAAGGTTTAATATTTTTTTCTTCATTAAGAGCCGGTATAACTATACTTATTTCATGTCCCATTTAATTTGTTTCAGCAATTAAGTTAGAAGTTGTTTCTCTTAAAAAAGGATTCATTTTGATTGCATCTTTATAAAGTTTAGTGGCTTCCTCATCTAATCCAAGTTTTTTCAAGGTAATTGCTGCATTATATAAAGCTGTTGCATGGAGAGGATTTATCACATTTGCTGTTTTAAAATTTTCTAAAGCTTTCTCATAATCTTCTCGATAAAAACTTATTTTCCCTAGTTCAAAGTATAAATCATCTATAGGAGGATCTAAAAATGTCACTCTTCTTGAAGGTGTATCTAACTGAGTTCTTATTTCTTCGTATTTTTCAAAGATTTTTTTTATTTGATCTTCGGCTTTATTATAATCTTCATACAATGTGTAGAACCTTGCTAATTTAAACCTTGCTGGCGGACTATCTTTGAAATTTTTTTCAAACTCTTTTTCAAAAAATTCAATGCCTTTTTCGTTTTTTTCATAAATGTAGTATCTTAAAAACTCTAATATAGCTTCATCAAAGGATGTATCCAATTGGTACATTTGATACAAATTAAATCTATAAGTTGTCATATCATTTTTTAAAATGGCATCTCTCATTTCAACTCCAAAAGAATATCTAAAAACATTTTTAGGACTATTTTCATCTGTTAAAGTCATAAACACAGTATTATTGATATAAACTTTACTTCTATCGTAAAGAACAAATACTGAAGATAGTATGATTAACCCATAAAAACTTAAGATTAAGGTTTTTTTATAAAGATGATTAAAAAATTTATTAAATATCCAGGCTAATAATAATGATACTGATACAACTGATGAGTACTGATATCTTTCAGCTAAATTTGAGATTAAAGGAAAACCTGTTTCAATCATCCCAAACATGACAGGTAAAGTTAAACTTGCGATAATCCAAAAAACAGTAATTATTAAAATAGGATCTTTTTTTTTAAAAAATAAATAAAATGCTAATATTGTGTAGATTAAAAAAAGGATAAATACAATTATTGATAAACCTAAATCATAGTTTGTTGCATAAACATATATATGCTCGTAGGGGAAAAATAATCCAATTAAATAAAATTTTAGTGAAGTTAAAAAATAAAATAATAAATCATCAAAATTTCCATAAAAACTAAGACTATTTTTTTCAGTAAAAACTGTTCTTAAATAATAGTAGACAATAAAAGTCACACACAACAAAATAAAAATATCAAAATTCTTTTTAAAATTTTCCCTCAAATTCATTTGATGGAAATTGAGTAAAAAAATAGTCAATGGAATTAAACCCGCTAAATAAATAGTCATTAATTTAGAGCACAAAGATAAAAAAAATAATAATGATATGAAAAAATAATTTATAATTCTTTTATTATGAACATTTGAGATACAATAGATGAAAGTTAAAAGTCCAAAAAATAAAGCTAAGCTTTCATTTCGGGTAGTGATATTAAAAATAATTTGTGATGTGATAGGATGAAATAAAAAAATTAAAGAACTTAAAAAAATGAATATGTTGACTCTTAAATTATGTTCGACTTTAAAAATTTTTTTTATTAATAGGTAAACTAAATAGCTATTTGTTACATGTAAGAAAATATTTGTAAATTTAGCTATTTTTGAATTTAAAATTTCAATTCCATTAAAGTTTAATAAAAAAGTAAAAAAATTATCCAATTCATGCGTTAAAAAATAAACAGGATAAAAATGAAATTTAGCATAAAAAAAACTTGATATAAGCTTGGCGTCTCCAGGCGATTTCGTGAAACGATCTACTAAAGCAAAATCATCATATGTTCTTCCAAAATCTAAAGTATGTCCGAAAAAAATTAAAAAAAGACTAAACGAGATGCAATAGATGACATATTCAAATATTTTATTTTGAGTATCTGTCAGTTTCATAAAGTTTTTTTAATAATTTATTTTGATTTAATTCTTTAACTTACAGATCAATATTGTAAAAATTTTTATGAATATTTTTCTTTATATTCCATTATAAGCTAATTACACCCCAAAATGGGTGATAATAAACTCTTATACTACAAGCTAAAAAGGTTATTTTTATCATTTACATCATAACCAAAATCAGTAGAAGAAGCTCATATATATATAATTCTTTAATTAAAGGAAAAACATAATTATGAAAAAAACACTACAAAAAGGTTTCTCACTTGTTGAGCTTCTAGTTGTTGTTGCAATTATTGGAGTATTAGCGGGTGTTGGAATAGTGGGTTATCAAAGTTATACAGATTCTGCTAAAAGCAGAGTAGCTGTTGCTAACTTTAACTCAGTAAAAAGATTTGTTGAAACAGAATTAACTCTGTTGAACAACAATATCCAAACAGTTTCTGGAGCAATTAGTGCAGGTAGTTCTTGTTCTTCATTAACTCCTTACACAGTTTACAGTAATACGTTGTCTGACTTTGTAGAAGGACTAACTTGTTACTTTGCAACTGATGGATATGGTAATGCTTTTAAAAACCCATATGATGCAGCTGGTGGAAACCAAATAGTATTTAACTCTGCAGCCGCTGCTGTTAAAAAGGGTCAAGTTAACGTAAAATTTTTCCCTTCTGCTGATGCAACAGTTAACGGTGCGGTAATTCCTTCTGGAGGAATTTTTGCATCAGGTTCAACTTCAGGATATTTCTTAGTGGAATATTACACTGAAGATGGCTCCGCTGGAAGCACTGGAGAATATAAAGCAAAAGAATTTCAACTTAAGTAAATTAAGTTAAAATTAAAATATTTAATTAAACCCCCTCTAAATTTTTTTAGAGGGGGTTTTTTTTATAGCTATTAAAAAATAAAAAAATGAAATTAAAGTAAAAATAAAAGTTATTAAGCTTAAATAATTAAAAAATATTTGTAACTTTAATTGTTTAAATTCATAAGGTTTGTAATTTAAAAATTTAGTCAATTCTTCTTTATTAGTTGCCTTGAATAGAAAATTTTCTTTACAATTATTTTCTTCAGGATTTAGATAACACGATGGATTAATGAAATTAAGATTTCCATTTCTTTCAAAAAAAGGATCTCCCTTATATATATTCATAGTTTGATTAAAATTTTGATCATTTGAGAATTCATGTTTAATAGTCCAAATCTCATGATGATTAAATATTAAAGGTTTTACCACAGGTTTAAGTGCTTCTAGGCTATATCCGAATACTGAAAAATAACAAAATTGAATAGATTCATTTTCTAAAAAAAAGTCATGTTGTTTAGGACCGTCTACTTTAGAGTCTTTGTCTAAAATTGTTAGAATTTTTTCAATATTATACTCATCTATATTTGATCTTGATACTTCATAATTTAATAAGTCTTTCAGATTTGTGTGTGAAAAAAGATTATATAATTTATTTCTATCAAAAGATAAGTTTTGAATAATTATTATTGATAAAAATATAATCGCAAAAGTATTATTTTTTTTAAAAGAAATTTTATCAAACATCATTGCAGTAAGTATTGAAAATAAGATTATTAATGGAGCAAGCATTCTGAAAGATATCCAATCATTTGTTATAAAAGGTATTTTTCTTACAATTGATCCAAGAGTAGTATTTGAAAAATTTAGCAGGATTAGAATAAAAACACTTACGAATAAAATAAAACTAAAAGTTAATTTAAATTTATCATCAGTAATTTTTGGTAAATTTCTTAGATAAATTATGAAAACTAATAAAGGTAAAATTGTTACATTGAACGATAATTCTTCAATAGATAAATTTGCTGACATTGAGCTAACATCATTTTCTATGCTTTCTCTTGGAAACAAAAAGAAAAAGTCAAAAAATACAGAGACAAATTTCCAAATACTATCAAAGTATATTGGCGATACATCTCTAGATAAACCTTCTACAAACGACCATGCAGCATATATTTTAGAGGCAGAAATTAACAATCCAATTAAAACACTAATTGAAACATAAAGTATGATTTTATAATTTTTGTATTTAATTAAATGCAATAAAGTTAAAAAAAATACAGAAACTAAAATTTCCATAATTATTCTAGTGCCACCACTATGCATCATGATTGCAAAAATTAATGCTGAACTTGTAATTAGAAAAAAAGAGTATTTTTTATTGGTTTGATCTAGAGATATTGCTGAAATATAAAAAAATATTGGAATAATAGAGAATAAACCCCAACCAATATGTCCTGATAAATAATGAAAAGCAAAATAATGATTAAAGAGGAATATAGTTGATCCAATTAAAGCTGCATTATTAGTGAGTTTAAATATTCTTCTTAAAATTAAAAAAGAGCCAAGATATCCCAAAAAGGAATATATAAAAAAGACAACCTTAAATGTTGTTAAAGGTTTTAAAAAAAAAAATAAAAATTGAATAGGTGAGTAAAATTCTGATTGAGGATTTGAAAAAAAGGGTGCACCACAGCAAATATGTGGTGTAAACCAAGGAACAGTTAATCCATTCTTTAAAAACCAAATTTTCCCAAATATTAATCTTGATAAAGCTGATTGGTAGTCAAAATGAAAAGATCCAATATTCAAATAAGATAGAAACATTATTTGATGAATTGCAAATATTAGAACTGCTAAAGAAATGAATAATGCTTTATTTTTATTATTTAAAGTAAGCATATTTAATTATTTGAAAATTAATTGAGTAAAAATTTTTAAATGAAATTTTATATTTTTTATCAAATTTAATTTGTTCATAAAGTTTAAATAAATCTTCAAATCTTCTTTGATCTATATTTTTTAACGATTTGTAAATTTCTTGGTGGGTCATATAATTTGATAAATTCTTATTATTTTTTCTAAGTTTATTAAAAAATAATTTGTATAAAAAGTTTCTAGCATAAATAAATAGCAATATCTTTATAAGATAAATGATGGCTATTATTGAAAATAAAATAAAGAAAATTGATTTGTACATATCTGTGTTAGAGAGTTTTTCTTTGATAAAATTTGTTCTAGATCTTTCATCATATCTTAAAAAACTATTAGTCCACACATAATTGATATATTCAAAATAAATTCCAACTCTATTAATATCTATTTTTTGCTCATTATTCGAAGTTACCGTAGATGTCTCAAAACTTTCGAAGTTAGAATTGTTTGAATTAAGAATATTTTCATTTGGCACAGAAAGGGTTGGATCATATAAAACCCAATTATTATCTATAAATATTTCCACCCAAGAATGGGCATCACGCTGTTTAAAAGTATAAAAATTACCAAGATTATTATACGATCCACCATAATAACCAGTAACAATTCTAGCTGGGATGCCAGCTAACCTTGCAAGTATAGTAAAAGTTCCAGCGTAATACTCACAGTATCCAGTTTTAGTATTGAAGAAAAAGTTTTCATAATCGTTACCTTGATTAACTGGAGTTAAGCTATAAAAAAAATTATTCGTTTTAAATTCGTTTAATATCTTATCTAAATAATCCTTAGGACTATTTGCATTTTCAAAGTTTGTTTTTGCCCACTGTTTTAACTTTGGGGAAATATTGTTAGGTAAAAGTGTATAAAAATCTAAAAGTTTTTTTTGATATATTACATCTCTTTTATCATAAATTAGTTTGTAAGATTTTTTGTTGGTCACTATCTTATTAGTTGTGAGAGTATTGTTTATAAGGTTTAAATTTAAATTTGAATTTTTAAAGTTATAATTGTCTAATTTTGGAAACCATTTTTTTTCATGAGGGAACATGATTAAAGATGCATCTACATCTTGTTTTTCAATAGGATTTGAAACCTTAAAACTATTTTTAAACTGGGCTAATAGTATTTTATACTCAGAATTTAACCAATCTTTACTAACACTTAATTTGTCAAATACCTTTACTCTAAAATAATATTTTTGATCATTATCTTGAATATTAGTTTTAAAAATAAAAACATTTTCTTCACTATCTGAAATATTTTGAAATGAACCTAAGCTTATTTTGTCAGGGATTCCTAATTGATTTTTTTTAGTTTCAAATAATTTGATATTTAATTCTGCTCTTGGAAAGACAAAATAAATAATTGCAATGATTGGAATGATACTCAACGCAAATATAAAATATCTGAAAAGGTTATTTAAGTTTAATTTTAAAATTTTGGTTTGATTTAAAGAATATAAATGAATGATCGATAGTAAGATTATAATAAATGACAACAATGAGCTGATTAAATCTTGGCCATATACTAGAGAGCCTACCGCTAAAAACACACACGAAAATCCAAAAAAATAATGATTTTCTTTTTTTTCTATCTCTGAATATTTAAGAAATATTAAACCTAATATTAAATTGATAAAATATTCTTTAGATAATGTTTGGTCATTTAAAACAAATAAAATGTAAATTGTTGTTATAGCTAAAATAGAGCTAAATACTTTCTTATATTTATAACTAAAGCTTTTTTGAATAATTGCAAAAAAGAATAATATTAGAAAAAAAACATTAGTGGAAATTTCAACATCAGGAATTAGAACTAAATAACTGCAAACCAGTATCGCTAAAGCATTAAAGTTATAATTCAATAAATTTATACTAGGCATTAGCAAGATAGGTTAAAAGTTTATTTCTATGATCTAAAGAGCAAGCAATTGCAGAAATAAAGTCCTTATTCTTTAGTAAAAATGGTTTTTTTAATTGATAGAAATATTCAATTAAATAACTGGCATAAGAGAGTTTTTTTTCAAAACTTTCAGCAGTAATCTTTTGTAAATCTATTGTTATGTGTTGCAAATTATTAGAAAATTTGAATTTTTTTTCATAAAGCTTTTTTTTAATAGATGAATGTTTCCATGAAATTTTTGATAAATTAATATTTTCTTTGTTTTCTTCTATTTTATCAAACTCATAATCAAAGCCTTCATCAGTATTAAGTTGATATAGTTGATCAAATATTTCATTTGAAGGTCTAATGGGCTCTGGATAGATAGTTAAACGCTCTTTAAAAGATACATTAGTAAATGTTTTTATAATTCCAAAAGGAAATAAAGAGTGAATGTTTAAAGTAGGAGCATCTACTTTACCTCTTTGATCAAATTTATATTTTAAATTAATTGTTGTTTTATGATTGATATCTTTTTTAGTAGTTTCGTTTTCTAGATCAAAATTAATATTTAGCCTTTCTCTATTTTGCTTGTCATTGATTAGGTAAATTAAATTTACAAATTTATTTGCTGGATGAAGTTTATTATTAATAGCTAAGTCTAAATTGAGTAAATTTTGATAAGAGATTAAAATTGAAATGAAATAGATAAAAAAAAGAACAATTGATAATAATAATGCAAAATTATTTTGATAAAAAATAGCTACTGCAAAACAAAAAAAAATTAAAGCAGCAATTTGAAATCCTTTTAAATTTGGAAAAATATATAAATTTTTTCTACTGATAGTATTAAGATTTTTTAAGGATTTTTTTAAAATAATTTTTTTCCAAAAACTATTTTTCATCAGGTAGTGGTACTTTATTCAAGATTTCATTATTCATGAATTCTATAAATTCTTTTTTTTCAACAATATTTAGACGATGACGAAGTATAAAAGGCAAAATATCTTTAATCTCTTGATAGGTCACATATTTGTTTGAGTTTAGAAAACTTAACGATTTTGATAGATGAATAGTTTGTTTTAAACATCTAGGAGAGATATGAGTGTTATTAAAATTGTTTTTAATATACTCAGATATATTATCCAAATATTCAATTACATTATCATTTACATTTATTTGATTAATATCTTTAACTACTTCATTAAATGAAAAATTAGATTGAATTGAATTGTTATCTATTTCATTCTTTAATAATTTAATTCTTTGATCTTTGCTTAATTCTTCTAAAGAAAATGAGATAGTAAATCGATCTAATTGAGATTCGGGTAATAATGAAGTTCCAGATAAGTCAGAGGGGTTTTGAGTAGCAATGACTGAAAATGGTTTAGGAAGTTCAAATGTATCTTTATCGATTGTAACTGTTTTTTCCTCCATAGACTCGAGAAAAGCACTCTGCGTTTTTGGACTTGCACGATTTAATTCATCTGCAAGAACAATGTTTGTAAATATTGGACCTTTATTAACAATAAACTCATCATTTTTTAAAAAAGTATATCCAAGAATATCACTTGGCAATAAATCAGATGTAAATTGAATTCTTTTAAATTTTAAGTTCATTGCTGAAGTTAAAGATTTTGCAAATGTTGTTTTGCCAGTGCCAGGAAGATCCTCGATTAATATATGACCACCGCTCAAAATGGTGGCTATGGAAATTTTAATCTTAAACTCATTTCCAATAATATTTTTTTGAATATCTTTAATTAGTTTATCAATCATATTTAATATACTTACATCTATTAGACGATAATTTTTAATATCAAAATAAAAAATTGTAAAACCAACATGATATTATAAATAACTTATCTATTTATGACTAAAATTGATTATCAGGGCTGGGAGCTAGAACATTTTGATAATTCTAAAAATTTTCGAAACTATCAAAATGATTTAATAAAAAATTATATCCGTGGGTATACAGCTGAAATAGGTCCTGGTAATGGTGAGAATTTACAACTTTATTTAGATAGAGTAGAAAAAGTTGATTTATTCGAACCTTCAAAAATTTTATTTGAAAATCTAAAATCTAAATACCAAGATAATCAAAACGTATTTTTAAAAAATAAAGAGTTCTCTCTCACTGTTAACACTTATGATACTATTTTATATCTTGATGTTTTAGAGCATATACAAAATGATTTAGAAGAGATTAATAAGGCATTTAATTCACTTAAATCAGGGGGCAATTTGATTATTAATGTTCCAGCTTTTCAGCATCTATATTCGAAATTTGATGAAGATGTTAATCACTTTAGAAGGTATGATAAAAAAAGCATTAAGGATTTAATACAAAATCTTGACCCATCAAGCTATCAAATGAAATATTATGATAGTATTGGTTATTTACTTTCTTTGATATCAAAGGTTTTTTTAAACAATTATAAAAAAAATTTTCATCAAAAAATTAAAATTTGGAACTCTTTGATACCTTTGTCAAAGGTACTTGATAAATTATGTTTTAATTTATTTGGAAAATCATTAATTATTATTATTAAAAAATAAATTTTTATTAACTAAAATAGGTACTTTCACTTTTTAATATTTTATAATAAGATTTTATCATGAAGATAATTCAAAAAGGTTTCTCCCTAGTCGAACTTTTAGTCGTAGTTGCAATCATTGGAGTATTAGCAGGAGTTGGTACAGTTGGTTACCAATCTTATGTTGAAGCATCCAAAGTAAAAGCGTTTGAACAAAATGTTAGAACAATTGTAAAGGCAATAGATTTTGAATACATTGTTGTAAAAAATAGTTTAGGTTCTGCGCTAGATGAAGTTGACTCGTCTGATATGTTAACAGGAGGTAAAATTGATGCAGACTCCACTTGTGAAACATTTAATTTTACCATTAAAAAACATTTTGAACATTTTGAAAATCCGTGGAATAGAACTAAGAAAATGATTACAGTAGATACCCAAGGTCAAGCTGGTCATAAGCAAGGACAAGTTCAAATTACTTGTCAAAGATCTCAAGGATTTTTAAATGGTTGGAATTGTAAAGTACAAGATTCATTATTTCATATAATTGCTTATTATAGGGATGGTTCTGAGCAGGCTGGTGCAGGTGCAGTCGATACAAGTAATGAGCTAGGTGGAACAAGGCAAGCAGGCTCTACTGTTTATTCTAAATGGTATAACAGAGGTTTTACTAATCCTCCGGATGCTGATAGATCAACTTTAGGCCAACCTTACATGACTACATCCGCTGGAACAGCATTATGTGGTTCATCAGGTTATACAAGAGGTGCTATAGCTATATCCACTGATGCAAACTATTAAGATTACAATCGTTTAATCAATTCATATTTATAAATATCTGCAGTTTTGATAAATATCTGCAGTTTTTATTGTTGTTATTTAAAAAATAATTAATAAAAATAAATTTAACTGTTTATGAAAAATTTTCAAAAAGGTTTCTCCCTAGTCGAACTTTTAGTGGTAGTTGCAATTATTGGAGTATTAGCAGGAGTTGGTACAGTTGGTTATCAAACTTATGTAGACTCAACTAGATTAAAAGTTTTAGAGCAAAATTACACAACAATTACAAAATATATGGAAACAGAAACTATTATTGTTCAAAACGATCTTGGAAGTGCAACTCCTGAATATGATGACAGTAATATGTTAACTGGGGATATGATTAATTCTGACACTACCTGTAAACAATTTTTAATTTCAATGAAAAATTATTTCTTAGATGGCGGTACAGACAACTCCACATTTAAAAATCCATGGAAACCCGATAAGACAAGTATTACAATTGATAATGAATCTTGGGGTAATCACAAACGAGGTCAAATCCAAATGTTTTGTTATAAATCCACAGGTGGATATGGTTCAGGGGGAGGATGCCCAATGGATAAAGCTAGATTTAGAGTAATCATTCATAGGGATACTGGAGACTACTCTCACAAAGCAATTGGTGGAGCATTTTTTTCAAGTAGTGCTGCAGATGGACAAGCGGATTGTGGTTGGAATTTAACTGACCATGGTGCATGGCATACAGGAGCCGATGCTATTGATACCGATGCAGATTACGACTAGATATTAATTTTTTTACGTGAAAAAGTATTTATTAATATTTTTATTTTTTTTCTATTCCTTAAATGTTTGTGCAGATAATTTAGGTACCAATAAAACGATTAATGATTATTTGGAAATGGGTTATCAAATACAATCAGTAAACATAATTGATCAAAATAAAATTTTATACAATCTTTTAAGAGACGATACTGAAGATAAAAAATTTGAGCCTAAGTTAGTTAGCTGCATTTATGATATTAACACTCAAATAGCAGAATGTTTTAAGCCTTAAATATTTATAGATTAATTTTCGATATCAAAAAAACTATCAAGTTTTGCTAACTTAATCACTGATAAAACTGCTTCACTTGGTTTTATGATTTTAAATTCTTTTCCACCTTCACCAGCTCTTTGTTTGCTTTCAATCAATGCTGCAACTCCTGAACTATCAATATAATTTACATCACTCATGATTATTGAAACAGCAGTATTAGCATCTAGGGCACTTGCAATTTGTTCTCTTAAACCACCAGAATTTTCTAAATCAATTTCGCCGTTAGCTGTGATTATAAGAACATCGTTTTCTGTTTTTTCTGAATAACTCATGAATAGAATATAATCTGAGTTTAATCCTAGTCAATATAATCATTAAAGCAATTATTGTTTTAAAATGACTTTGATATTAATCAAACTTGATTTATAGGATCAATGATAATGAAAAATAAAGCACTACTTTTGTTTAGTCATCTATTTGTGCTCATAGTGGGTTTTGGTCTAGGTGTTTATTTTTTACCAATTTTAACTGCACCAAAATCACTAGATACACTTAAGATTAATGAATATGAACAAAAGGCGTTATATCAAACAGAATTTGTTAAAGATTTAAAAGGTAGCGACCTTTTTCATTGGGGAGAGGCCAAAGTTACAATTTCTAAAGACAAAATCACAGTCAATGGCTCCATTGCACCTGGTCCAGATTATAAGCTATATCTAACAAATGAGTTTGTAGAGCATGAGGACGAATTTTTGGCGATCAAAGATCAAGCTAAATACGTAGCAGAAGTAAAATCATTTAATAATTTTGCAATTGATGTTTCTAACGACATTCAAGTCAATAAATACAACACTATTGTAATTTGGTGTGAAAGCTTTAATGAATTCATTACCAGTGCAAAATATCAATAGTTGAATTCACGTTGATATTTAAATTATTTAATCAAAATCATTTAAATGTGATATAAATAATAATGCTTAAAAATACAGATTTTTATAATAGACGAAAATTTATCAAATTAACTACTCAACTTTTATTAGCTTCTGGTTTAAGCCCCAGTTTAGTTTTTGCTTCAGAAACTAATAAGATTTTATCAGGAAATTTTTTTATTGATGGAAAACAAGCAGATACAAATTTTCAGGATTTAGATAACACTACAATTGAGACTAAAGGTGAAAAATCAATTATAAAATTTAAAGATGACTTTTTTTTAATTAGACCCGATACAAAAATTGAATTTGCATCTAAAAAATTATTAAAAGTTATTCAAGGATCTGTTCATGCAGTATTTGGAAAACGTAAGGATGAATTAACAGTTGAGGTTCCAAATGGTACTATTGGAATTAGAGGTACTTCAATCTTTGTTGATATCGAGCCAAAGCATAACAGAACTTATTTTTGCAACTGTTATGGCAAAACTGCCCTTTATAATAAAGAGGGTAATTTATTAGAGGATATTACATCATTTGGTCATGAGAGTGGTGCATTGACTAGCGATGGTAAGTTCAAACGATATGGTGTTAATTATCTAACCAATCTTTATGCTTTAAGACATCCAAAAATTTTTGATGATGAAATGGAACAGGCTGGCTGTATCGTTGAAAATAGTCACTGTCAATTAAAGTAATTTATTTTTAATTTTAGATAATTATAAAGTTTTTAAATGATTGAATTAATAGATGTATTCTTTAATCAATATTTAAGAGTATTTGTTGGGATTGTCTTAGTAGGTCTTATTTTATTTTCATTATATTTTAAATTTAAGAAGAAATGATTTACTTTCTTATTGCGCTTTAGCTAGCACTGTTATTCTATCACTTTTATGACAGCTGATAATAATTCCAAAGGGATTATCTTGATCATGATTGCAATGAGCTTGTTTGCAATGCAAGACTCGTTGATTAAGTTTATTTTTGAGCAATCTGCTTTGTATGAAATATTTTTTGGTAGATACTTGGTTGCTGCAATATTGTTGTTTTGTTACATCAAATTTAGAGGGCAGAAAGTAACTCTTAAAACTCATTATCCTGTTTTAACTATTGTAAGGGTCATACTTCATTTCTTTGCATTTTCATTTTTCTTTATTTCTTTAACTTATATGCAACTTGCAACTGCAAATGCTTTATTTTTCTCCTGTCCATTCTTTGTCTCTATCTTTGCAAAGTTTTTCTTAAAAGAGTTTATTGGAATTAGAAGATGGTCAGCAATTGCATTTGGTTTTACCGGTGTATTAATTGTACTAAATCCTAATTTTTCAGAATTTGAATTTAGAAATTTACTTCCTGTATTAAGCGCTTTACTTTATGCAGCCTCAATGACGATTACGAAGTACACATCTGATAAAGATGATGTAAATACTCAGCTTTATTACTTTTATTTAATTGCTCTTATATTTTGTGGTGTGATTTATATATTTATGGGAAGTGGTCAGTTTAATAGTGTGAACTTTGATCCAACTACACAATTTATCTTTAGAGAATGGTTTTCAAACTTTGATTATACTTGGAAATTTATCTTATTCTTTGGGGTTGCAGCTTCTATTGCATTCGTTTGTATATTCTCAGCCTATATCGTTGCATCACCTTCTGTTGTATCTTTATTTGAATATTCATTAATTATTATGTCGATGATCCCTGGATATTTTCTATTTAATGAAATTCCATCTTTAAGAACGTTAATTGGAGTTATCTGCATTATTTCTGCTGGGGTTTATATTTACTTTAGAGAAAAAGTTAGAGATCAGTATATAGCCTCAGAAACTCCTGCAAGACGTTAATAATTATTAAATTTTACCACCAACCCATCAATCGACCATTACCGATGATGATCATCAGACATGTAAAAATATGTAAGAATACCCAAAATGTTCTAACTAAAACAATTTGCTTGTCATAGGGTTTTGTCTTTTTATCTGAATAACTCCCTAATGCATATAACCAAACTTTAAACCAACTACTCATTATTGCTCCTATCTTTAATTTTTATTTTTAAAATACTAATAACGAATAATTATTTATTTGATCATCAATTCACAAGTGTTAATCAATAAACAATGTTTCCTAAAAAATATTCAAATCTAATATTTATACTGGTAATGGGTTTTAGCATGAGTTTATTAATGACCTTAATTATCACCTACATTAATACTGGTATGGATAGTGGTTATATCAATAGGTTTTTAAAAGCCTGGGTAGTTGGGTTACCTATTGCAATTGCTGCTGCTCTTTTAGTTGGCCCTATTGCTAGAAAGTTTGTAGATAAGATTACAAAATAGTAAGATTTTCTCATGGAAATTATTATATTCTCATTTATTGCAATATTAGTTGTTTATTATCTATTTAGACCCACATCAAAAAGTGAAGAGAAAACTTTTAAGTCTAAAGATAATTGGCGTGGTGGCTTTTAGATTAAATTTATGAAAAAATTTTTAATTATTTTAACTTTTACATTAATTTTTGGCAGCAATTCTTATGCTAAGGATATTTATTTGTCTTGTATAAGTACGACTAACTATAAAACTAGCTTTATTGTTAATGATGAAAAACAACTACTTATTCTTGATGGGGTTGAAGTAGAAGTTGTCAAATGGACTAAAGAATTCATTACATTTTGGAAAAGTAAAAAAATGAAAGAAATTGGTGAACCTCGTGATTTTAAACCTGATACTTTAGATAGAATTTCTGGAGCTTACGGAAGTTATAGCTGCAAGGTAGTTGATAAAACTTTATTTTAAGTATGAAAAATTTCTGGATTAAATTTTCTGTTTGGTTGGTTCAAGGTGGGGTAACCAGTATGACCTTAAAATTAATAGGGATGTTTATTCTGATATCCCTTATTTTTTAATTTTAAATTTAGAAAAAATTATAATTCAGCTTTAGCCTTAAATTCTCTCCATTTAATAACTGTTCTTGCACCAATAGTTGAAAGGGGTTCTGGAGGTAATTTTTTAGGCTGATCGTATGTTTGCATATCTTTTACAATTTCAGAATTTATTCCAGCTGCAAGATCAGCTGCACCAATTCCAGCTAAGGTGCCTTTTGCAGTACCAATTCCATTTTGACAACATGCAGAATAGATATTTTTTTCAACTTCACCAAATGCAGGTACAGAATTAAGAGAAAGACATAATCTGCCTCCCCATCTATATTCCATATTCACATCTTTAATCATTGGAAATCTTTTTTTAAAACTTTCATCTTGATCGTTTCCAAATTTCTTTACTCGATCTATCGGTACTTCCATTTTAGGATCAAAGGTCCAACGGTTACGAATTAAAATTCGATCACCTCCAATACCTGTTATTCTTCTAAGCGTTGATCCCATTGGATCCGATGGAGTAATACCCCAACTTTTGTGTCCTTTTAAAGTTTTTTGTTCTTCATCAGTTAAGCATCTAGTCATTGAGGCATAAGTGAACACATGCATTAGTCTTCTTTTATAAAAACCAAACGACTCTGCATGACCATTAACAGCCATAATAATCTTATTTGTATGAATTGTTGCTTTTGGTGTTTTTACAATCCAATCATTAACATTGTTTTGAAATTCAAGGGCTGGGGTATTTTCAAATAATTTAAAATTACTCTGGTATTGATTTGAAATCCCTTCAGCAAGTTTACTGATGTACAAAGCAGGTTGTAACATCAAGCAACCGGGTAAAAATAAACCTCCACTATAAAAATCTGAACCTGTTACTTCTTTCATGTTACTAGCTGATAAGTCTTTATATTTTTCACCTAACTGATCTAAATGTTTTGAATATTCTTGATTATGGTTTTTACCGCTTTTATTGACATAGCTATTAATTCTTCCAACGGGATCAGCAGCCTCTTTTGGCATTTCATATTCTTTCGATGCTTTAAGTGCAAAATCTAAGGCGTATCGATTAAGTTTTACATGAAGTTTATCTCTTTCGATTGTATCTTGATAACTGCCTGATCCTAATTCATGAGGAAGATCAATCATAAATCCAGAATTTCTTCCAGCAGGGCCAGATGCTATTTCACTTGCTTCAATTAAAGTGACTTTATCTTGAGTTAATTCACAAATTCTTTTTGCAGCAGATAAACCTGCAAACCCACCACCAATGATTAACCAATCAGTATTGATATTATCATTAAGCTCTGGATATCTTTTTTGTTTTGGTAATATTTGTTTCCAAGCAGCAGGACCAGGATCAATGGGTAATCGTTTAGCTACAATTGTTTTAGTCATTAAACTATTTGATCAATAGTTTTATTCATTTGATTAACTATTGTTTCAAATTTTTCTTTTTCATTATCATCAAGAGGTAACAATGGTAATCTAGGTGGACCTGCATCAACACTAGTTAAGTTTACTCCATATTTAATTGATTGAACAAACTTTCCCCCTTGCTCTAAATTAATCATTAAAGGTTTAATAGCTGCCCATAATTTTTCACCTTTTGAAAAATCATTTTCAACTACACAAGCTTTCCAAAGTGCGATATGAGCTTTTGCTGCAAAATTACTTCCAGCACATACCCAACTTTTTGTACCTGCTTTAAAGTAATCAAATGCTTGATCATCCATCCCACAACATAAATCTATAGAAGGATAATTATTCATTAAAAAATCAATTTTTTCAATTTCACCAGAACTCTCTTTAATGCCACAAAAATTTTTAGATTTTGAAACAATGTCTAAAAACTCCTTATCCATATCAACAGATGTACGCCCTGGATAATTATAAAGTAAAATCGGTAAATCGACTTCCTTATCAATTTTAAGAGCATTTAATGCATTTTCCTTACTGGTTGGAACTGCATATGGAGGGGATGAAATCATAACTGCATCAGCCCCAACTGATTTTGCTTCTTTTCCTAAATTTATTGAATCTTCTGTTCGAGTTACCGCACCTGTTCCAACAATTAAAGTTACTCTTTTATCAATAAACTTTGTAGCCAACTTCATTAAATGAATTCTTTCATCTAAAGTTTGTGAATAATTTTCACCAGTAGAACCTGCAAGCACTATCCCGTGCACACCTTCTTCAATTATATTATTAACAACTTTTTCTAGAGCTTGTTCGTTAATTGAATAATCTGAATTATAAGGAGTAATTAAAGCAGTATAAATACCATTCAATTTCATGAAAATAGTTTATCTATTAAGCATTTTTTGAGCAACTTAATTATAAAATTGAGTTTAAATTTGTAGATATTAGATTTTGAAAATGATTAATGAATTAAGGGTATTATGAAAATAAAAGTATTTGCAGATACCATTTGTGGTTGGTGCTATATTGGTCACTCAAGACTAAATAAAGCTTTAGAACAATTTAAAGATGTTCAATTTGAAATTGAGCATATACCATTTCAACTTAATCCCGATATGCCAAAAGAAGGAATAGAGAGAAGCAGGTACTTACAAATAAAGTTTGATAGCAAAGAAAATGCACAACCTATGTATGATCGAATGGTTGAAGAAGCAAAAAAAGAAGGGTTTAATTTTAATCTTGATAATATCAAAAAAACACCAAACACTGTTCTTTCACACCTATTGATTAATTTAGGTGAAAAAGAGAATAAACAAAATGAAATTAAAGAAAAGATTTATCAATCCTATTTTATAGAAGGGCTTGATATTGGAGATAAAGAAATTTTGATCAATATTGGAAAAGAATTTGATATTAATGAAGATGAAATTAATGAATTCTTTAATTTAGAGAATATTGAAAGAGTTAATTCCTATAGACAAATTGCTAATGAAAAAAATATAACAGGGGTTCCATTTTTTGAAATAGGAAATGATTTTATTTCAGGCGCACAAAGTTCTGCAAATCTAGTAACTACAATCAAAAATAACTTAAATTAAAGTGTTTTTTGAGAGGTTGAGATAAATTGAGAATTAGATACAATATATAATTATGCTAACTTATATAGTACCATTTATAGTTTTGATTTTAATAGTGGTGTTTATCCATGAGTATGGTCATTATTATTTTGCTAAAAAATATGGAGTAGGTGTTACTGATTTCTCCATTGGATTTGGCAAAGAAATATTTGGTTGGAATGATAAATCTGGCACTAGATGGAAGATATGTTGGATCCCACTTGGAGGTTATGTTAAGTTTTTTGGGGATCGAAATGTATATTCACAAGCTGATCACGATGAAATCATAAAAAAATATAGCAAAGAAGAACAAGATAAATTGTTTACTTTAAAACCTTTATATCAAAGAGCTTTAATTGTTTTTGGTGGACCACTTGCTAATTTTATATTGGCATTAGCGATCTTTTTTTCAATTTATACCTTTATTGGTAAAGATTTTACACCAGCGGTGATTAATGAAGTTCAAAAAAATAGTCCTGCTATGGTTGGAGGTCTTAAAGAAGGTGATGTTATTTTAGAAATAGATAATAATGAAGTTCAAAGCATTATGGATGTCTCAAAGTATATAATGATGTCTACAGCTGATGTTATTGATTTTAAAGTTAAGCGTTCTTATGATGAATTAATCTTAAAAATAAAACCTGATTTAGTTGAAGGAGAAGATAATTTAGGAAATAAAATTAATAAACGAATGGTTGGAATAAAACTTGGTGCTTATAATGATCAAGTAAACCACATAAAACTCGGTCCGGCCCAGTCAATATTGCATGCCTTTAATGAGGTATATTATGTAAGCGTTTCATCTTTAAAATACATTGGTGGAATGATTGTTGGTAAGGCTGATACCTCACAATTAGGAGGTCCTATAAGAATTGCTAAAATATCAGGCCAAGTTGCTGATATTGGTTTACTCGCTTTTATTAGTATGATGGCTTATATTTCAATAAGCCTTGGTTTAGTTAACTTATTTCCAATACCAATGCTTGATGGTGGACACTTAATGTTTTATGCATTTGAAAAGGTTTTAGGTCGTCCCTTATCACAGAAAACACAAGAAGGTTTTTTTCGAATCGGGATGTTTTTATTGATATCATTGATGTTTTTCACCACTTTTAATGACTTAAAAGACCTTGGTTTATTTAGATAATTTAAGTTTATAAAATCGTAAAAAAACTAATAAAATCAACACTAATTTAACTTTATACAATATATTGTGTTTATATTTTTGATTGCTACTAAAAAAAAGGTTGATTTTACGGGGGTTTTTTGAAAGATAGAAATTAACCAATAAAACCGGAGCTAAAATGAACAAAAAACAACTAGTAGTAAAGCTTTCAAGCGCTTTAAACTTAAGTAAAGCTGATGCTGAAAGAACTTTTGATACAATTACCAACACTATTTTGGATGCTTTAAAAGGGGATGATTCAGTGAAAATCGCTGGATTTGGTACTTATAAAGTAGCTAAAAGAAAAGCAAGAGTTGGAAGAAACCCTAGAACTGGTGAGCAAATTCAAATTGCTGCATCACAAAAGGTTAAGTTCTTACCTGCAAAAGCTTTAAAAGAAGTATTCAATAAATAACACTTTTTTAAACAGCCTAAATGTTTTTCAAATAAGCATTTAGGCTGTTTCTATATGCAAATACTGCATATCCAATTTTCCTAATCAGCGTTAGTTTTTAAAAGTCATTAAAATATAAATCCTTTTATTAAACGGGAGGTCTTATGACTAAAATGATTAAACTAATATCAGCACCTTTACTCTCATTAGTTATGTTAATGGGTTTAACAAGTGCTGGACATGCTGAGACAACAGTATCAGCAGAAGTAGGGTTTATATTTAACACCCTATTATTTTTGATTTGTGGTTTCCTTGTCATGTTTATGGCGGCAGGTTTTGCAATGCTAGAATCTGGTATGGTAACTTCAAAAAGTGTATCGGTAATTTGTGCAAAAAATATCGGTTTATTTTCAATTGCTGGAATAATGTTCTGGTTAGTAGGTTATAATTTAGCTTACGGCATACCAGAAGGTGGATACATAGGAAGTTTTATTCCATGGTCTGACAGTAGTGCAATTGATACGGGTTATTCAGATGGATCCGATTGGTATTTCCAAATGGTATTCTGTGCAACTACAGTATCGATTGTATCAGGAGCTATGGCTGAAAGAATTAAACTATGGCCATTCTTTTTATTTGCAGCAATTTTATCAGGAATTTTATATCCAATCGTAATGGGTTGGCAGTGGGGTGGAGGCTGGTTAGCTGAAATCGGTTTTTCTGATTTTGCTGGATCAACTCTTGTACACTCAACTGGTGGTGCTGCAGCTTTAGCAGGTGCAATGATTATTGGACCAAGACTTGGAAGATTTACTAAGTCTGGTGCAGTTGCTCCTATTAAACCATTTGCTGCTTCATCAATTCCATTAGTTACAATTGGTGTATTTATTTTATGGCTAGGTTGGTTTGGTTTCAATGGTGGTTCACAACTTGCAATGGGAACAGCTGATGATGCAATCGCTGTATCAACAATCTTTATTAATACATTCTTAGCTGGTGCGGGTGGTGTAATGGCTGCTGCAACTGTTACAAGATTAGGATTTGGCAAAACAGATGTTGTTCAAATGTTAAATGGATGTATTGGTGGATTAGTTGCAATAACAGCTGAACCATTAATGCCATCACCATTAGCTGCTATTTTAATTGGTGGTGTAGGTGGTGTAATCGTTGTGTACGGTACTAAACTATTATTCTCATTACAAATTGATGATGTAGTAGGTGCGATCCCAGCTCACTTGTTCGCAGGTATCTGGGGAACATTAATTGTACCAGCAACTAACCCTGATGCTTCTTTTAGTGCTCAGTTAATCGGAGTACTTGCAGTCAACATCTTTATCTTCATTGTTGCATACATCATATGGTCAATCATGAAAGCAACTGTTGGTCTAAGATTAAGTAAAGAAGCTGAAACAAAAGGAACAGACGTTTCAGAAACAGGTGTAATTGCTTACGCAATAAGAGACTAATTGCATGCAATCAAGGGGCTCTTTGCTCTCATTGTTTACTCATTAACAAGGAGTCCCTTAAAAACTTTAACTCTCTCTAATAGTTAATAACTAAAAGGCCCTTCGGGGCCTTTTTATTTTTGAATAGAATTTAATGTAGCAAGAACGTCTTTGGCGTGGTCTTTAACTTTGACGTTTTCCCAAATTTTTATGATTTTGCCTTTAGGATCAATTAAAAAAGTAGTTCTTAAAATTCCCATAAATTCTCGGCCCATAAACTTTTTTTTAGCCCATACTTTATATTTTTTTAAAACAGTTAATTCTTCATCAGACAAAAGATCAAATTTGATTTTGTATTTATCTCTAAATTTATCATGGCTTTTTAGGTTATCTTTTGAAATACCAAAAACATCACAGTTTAGCTTCTTAAATTTTGGAAGAAGTTTATTAAAATCATTTGTTTCAATTGTACAACCTGGCGTGTCATCTTTTGGATAAAAATAAATCACAACATATTTACCAAGAGAATCTTTTAACGAGTATTCATTTTTGTTCGTTGATGGAATTTTAAATAATGGTGCTTTAGTATTTACCTTAATCATTAATTTTGTTTTCCTCCCAGAGTTCTTTATAATTGATAAATGGCGCTAGCCCATAGCTTGAATTAATATTGGTTAAATGCAGTGAAAGACTTTTAATAGGTGAAATGCATATTTCTTGTTTGTAAATTTCATTTAAGTATTTTTCAAAAGGATCATGGCGATCTTCACATGTTTTTTTAAAATTATTCCAGTATTTATTAATTAGAGTTTTAGAAGTTAAAAACGTACATAAGGTTTTATCAATTGTTCGCCAGTGTCTCTTACTTCCAATTAAAAGGTTTGTTTTTTCATTATTCATATAAAGATATGGATAATCAGAAGGGCAAATAAAAATATCTTTATTAAGTTGTGAAGATATTCGCTGAAATGATGAAAGCATTTCCTCTAACATAGTTTCAAAGTGCAAATAATCATCTTCAACAAAAAAAACTAGATCTTCTCCTTGATCTTTTCCAATTTCGAAAGAATTTAATAAACTTGCAAGATTTGAAAAAGTTTCTTTTGATTTTTGCTCTTTGATAAATGATTTATATTTAGAGTGATCTAAAGAAATTATTTGAGAACCAATTTCTTTTTGAGATATCTTTTTTATTTTTTCAAGATTTTCATTACTAGAGTGATCATCTAAAATAATTAGTTTTACATTTATCTCTGGTAATTTTTCTTTTAAATATTTAATTGATTTAATAAGTGAATTTAAAGACCGTAAAGAGTACTCTAACTTTGATTGTTCAAACAATCTTTTCTTATTTTGATCCCATATTTCAACAGATGTATTTGTTCTAAATATAATTAATAAAGAATTTATTTTTCTAGTAATTTTTACTTCTCCTAAAGGAAGAACAATTGATTGATTATTAATACTAGATAAATTTTCATTTAATTCTTTATTTAATGTTGGTGAAACAAAGTTATTTTGATCAATAATTTCATAACCTAAAGCTTTAGCTAGTTTTATAAAAATTTTTTTCATATTTATTAATTATCTTTATTTAGAAATTCATCAATTGCATATTCTAAACGATCTTGGCCCCAAAATATTTTATCATTACAAATAAATGTGGGTGCACCAAATATTTCTTTATTAAAAGCCTCAGTTGTTAAATGTTTTAATTTTTCCTTTATTTTTTCATTGCCAATTCCATCTAAAAAACTTGTTTGATCAATTTCAAGAGTTTCTAATACTTTTATAAAACTTTCTTGTATAGATAGATCAACATTATCTCTCCAGTATGCATTAAAGAATTTTTCTAGGTAATCTTTTCTTTTTTCAGTATTGATAAATAGGCAACCTCTCATAATAGAAATAGAATTTATCGGAAATTTTTCATTCCATTTAAAAGGGATATCATTTTTTCTTGAGACTAATTCACAATCATTTTTCATATTTTTCATTTTAAATTCATTAAATGCTGGTGCTGTAATTTCTGCCATTTTATGAAGACCGCCTAATAAAATAGGTTTATAATTAAACAGTATATTTTTTTCTTTTATAACTTTTTCAATTTTTTTATGAGCAATGTATGAGTAGGGGCTTATGATATCGAAGTAAAAATCTATAGACTTAGTCATATAGATTTAATCGTTTTGCATAAAAAATTCTAATGATCCAATATATAAAAATTCCAATAGGGCCTGTTAAATAAGTAATAATAAGTGGAAATGCTAAAAGAATTTTATTCATATACAGTTTTTGAGAATCTTTTAAAATCCAGCCACCAATAAACAGATTAACTGCCACAAAGTGTGTCCAAAACATTAATAGATAATAATCATCTCTGAATAATTCTGATACATTACCTAATCCCAAGTAAAGACTGAAATTATTATCAAAATCAAATTCGCCTAAAAATGCTTTGTATAAAATAAAAATATAAGCCACACTTAGTAAAAAAATTGGAAAAATTGAAGTTGCTAGATATTTACAAAGATGAGATTGAGGAAAAAATATAATTAGTACCCAAAAAGGTAATACCCCAATGTTTATCCATAGATAAAGCATTTCAATTGTAAAAAAAGTATAAATTTCTTCGATCATTTTTAAATATATTATATTAAATCTAATTATGATTCCTATAAGAAACCGTAAAAAAACTCTCAAAGTTACCGTTGAGGAAATGCGGAATTTTGCGTTTGTTTATGTTGAAAAGTACGCACCATCAAAACAACAATTAAAAACTTACTTACTTAAGAAATATCTAAAAACATCAGTACCAAATGTTAAAAAACAAGATGTATCAAATCTAATTGATATTGTTCTATCTGATCTTGAAAAAAATAAATTTATTAATGATAAATTTTACTCAGAAAGTAAAGCAAGAAGCATGATCCAAAGAGGAAATTCAATAAACAAAATTAGAAATTATTTAGTTGGCAAAGGTATTCAAGATGAATTTATAAAAGAAACTGTAAATAAAATTAAAGATGATAACTCTGATCAAGATTTTTATTCTGCAATCAAAGTATGCAAAAAGAAAAGAATTGGACCAGCAAGAACAGAGGATAACAGGCCATTATTTTATAAGAAAGACATCTCTTTACTCGCAAGAAATGGATTTGATTTTGAAACATCTAAAAAAGTTATGGATATCGAAAAGGATGATTATTTAAAAATAATAAATTTACTTTAATTTTTTCTTTTCTTGTTCAACCAAGTAATCAATTTTATTTTTGATATAGTTTCTTACAAACACAAATACCAGTAATCCAAAAATAGATACTGACACAATTATTATTAAGATAATTCTAAGCTGTTCATCCATTAGACTAACATATTACTTTTTAATATTAAACTGGGGTTTTTAAAGTCTTTTTTTCCATATAATATTTCATTATGTTCAAAATCAGTAACAGTGCCACCAGAGTGTTTTAAAATTGCATGTCCAGCTGCAATATCCCACTCACATGCTCTTGGCTCTGCTACATAGCCATCAAATTCACCGGTAGCAATTACACAAAACTTTAACGAACTTTTCATTCGAGTGTATTCTTTCACATCAAGCTCATCAAAAACTTTTTGAATTTCAGGCTTAATTTTATTTGAATATGAAACAAACTTTATTTTATCCTTATCAAAATTTCTTGAACCATTTATTTTTATTTCTTTACCATTCGTATATTCGTATGCATTACCTTCGCTATAAGAATAAAACATTCTTTTTTTAGCAGGCGCATAAATAAGCCCTGCAACTGGTTTTCGATCTAATATTAAACCTGCATTGATTGTGAATTCGTCAAGATCATTAATATAATCATAGGTGCCATCAATTGGATCAACAAGCCAAAAATTTTTAAGATCTTTTGTTAATTTATTATCAGATGTTTCTTCTGAAATGATAGGTATTGATGGGGTTAATTCTCCTAATTTTTTACTAATTATTTTATTTACCTCAATATCACCATTACTTACCGGTGTATTGTCAGATTTGATTTTTTTGGTAAGACCATTTTTTCTTAGATTAATAGAAACCTCTCCTGCACTTAAAAAAGTATCAATTAAGCCTCTTACAATTTGCTCAATGTTAATTTCAGTCATTTATTTTTTTAAGATCAATGTTGTTTGAATTTATCACTTTCTTTCCAGCATTTTGAAAATTGACTGTAACTTTTTCTTTGATTATAGATTGAACTTGCCCAATTCCCCATTCTTTAGCTTTTGGATTAACCACTTTATCTCCTGGTTCAAAATCTAATATCATTTATTTAACTTATATTAGAAATAAGTATAAATACCAGTTAATGAACAACCAATTAAACTCTATAGGACTAGAAAAAAAACCATCCGATACAACAGTTGTGGTTGCAATGTCTGGAGGAGTTGATTCATCCACTGTTGCAGGCATGATGAAAAAAGAAGGTTATAAAGTTATTGGAATAACCTTAAAACTATATGATGATGGAAAAGAAGTTGCTTCATCAAAACAATGTTGTTCAGGTCAAGACATTATGGATGCAAAGAGGGTTGCCCACAAATTAGATATTGAACACAAAATTTTATATTATCAAAGTAAATTTAAACAAGGTGTTATTGATAATTTTGTAGAGAGCTATTTAAAAGGAGAAACACCAATACCTTGCGTTCAATGCAATCAAACTGTTAAATTTAAAGACTTATTTGAGGTTTCAAAAGACTTAAAAGCAGATGCATTAATTACTGGTCATTATGTAAAAAGTATTACTTCTGGAACTGAAACTAATATGTACCGTGCAATTGATGAAAATAGAGATCAAAGTTATTTTTTATTTAATACAACAAGAGAACAATTAAATTATTTAAGATTTCCCCTTGGTGGAATGCTAAAAGATGAAACAAGATCTATTGCTAAAAAATTAGAATTAAATGTTGCTGACAAACCAGATAGTCAGGATATTTGCTTTGTTCCAAATGGCGATTATGCATCTGTTATCAGAAAATTTAGACCAGATTCTTTTAAAAAGGGAAATATTAAAGATCTAAATGGCAAGGTTATTGGTGTTCATGATGGGATTATAAATTTTACCATCGGTCAAAGAAAAGGAATTAAAGTTTCAGATGTTGAGCCTTTGTACGTTTTAAAAATTAACTCTGACAAAAATGAAATTATAGTTGGACCAAGAGAAAAACTTGGAAAAAAAAATATTAATATAAATAATTTAAATTTACTTGTTAATGAAAATCTACTTTCAAAAGAAATTCTAGTGAAAGTTAGATCAACTGGAAAATTATTGGAGGCTAAAGTAAATCTAAAAAATGATAATTCTGCTGTAGTAAATTTGAAAGATTTTGAAGATGGTATTTCACCAGGTCAAGCTTGTGTTTTTTATGATCTTGATAAGCAAGGTCACAAGGTTTTAGGTGGCGGATGGATTGTTAATTAGTTTTTTTCCACATAAAAAAGGTTAAGAGATAAAAAGTAATTACTCCAATAAAATAATTCCATTCCAATCCATGTTTAAAAAATTTTACATTAAATCCCAAAACATCATTACCAGGTAAACTAATAATAGGCACACTTATAACTGCCACTACAATTAGAATACAGACTAGATATAATTTTAAAGTTAAAAAAGTTTTATTGATATAGTTTAACAACTTCCCTTTAAAAGAATATAAAGTTGCTACAAGATAAGCTTGTGCAACAATTTCAAAGATTATAAACATCAACATAATTACTCGTCTAAACAATTTATAAAAATCATTATCAAATTTTATTCCTAGAAAAATTGAATGGATTGTTAAAGCTACAGCAGAAGCTATTCCAAAATAAACAAATTTTTTAATATATTTATGATCTTTTTCAAATGAAGAGACTATTGCTTTGTTAAAGAGCCAATATTTAACTAATAAAAAAGAAGTTAAAAACATTGCAGGTTTAAAAACTAACCATGACGGATAAGGTCTTGCCGTTCTGCTAATAGAAGCCCCACCATCAAAATATGGTATTGTGTTATGAATAATATCTTCTTGATTTGGAAATAATCCTTGAAACTGTGTAATTAGTATTAAGCAAGTGTTAACTGCAACAAACGGCACAATAAAGATCCATACACTTATGGATTTAACCTTATTGATTTGTTCCATTGGAGATTATTTTTTCTTATTTTTTCTCTTAGCTCTTCTTTTTTTAGACCCTTGTTTTCTTCGGCCTCTATGTTTTTTTGGGTAACCCATCTTATCCTTTGTTTATAATTTTAATTGAAATTATCTGCGGGATATAGCATTGTCGTTAGCAGTTATCAAATTTTTTATGTCTAATTCATTCAAAACTTTTTTAAAACATACCGCAAAAGACTTTCATAATCAGTCAGTAAATCCTCCAGTAGTTAGAGCATCTACAATTATCTTTAAATCAATGAAGCATATTAGAAAAACACAAGATAAAGCTAAAAAGAACCCTACAGGTGGTCACTTTGATTATGGTCGTCAAGGTACATCTACAACATTTATTTTACAAAAAATTTTGACTAAGCTTGAGGAAAGCTATCATGTATTTACAACACCAACAGGTTTTGGTGCAGTATTTTTAGCAATATTTAGTGTAACTCGTCCTGGTGATGAAATTATAGCTGCAGACCCAGTTTATAGTCCAACAAGATTATTAACTGAGAATTTTTTAAAAGAATTTAATATCAAAACAACTTTTTATAATCCTCATGATTTAAAAACTCTCGAGAAGGCAATAACAAGAAAAACTAAATTAATTTTTGTAGAAAATCCTGGTAGTAATTCTTTTGATTTTCAAGATTTAGGAAAAATTTTATCTATTGCTAAAAAAAATAAAATTTTAACTGCAATAGATAATACTTGGGGCACACCTTATTTTTTAAAACCTATTAAACTAGGTTTTGACATGTCAATTGTGTCAGCAACAAAGTATTATTCAGGCCATTCTGATGTAATGGGTGGAAGTTTGGCAGTTAATAAAAAAGTTTTTTCAAAAGTAAAAGATGCTGAGAGAATAACAGGTTTGCGACTAGGCCCTGATGATGCTTATTTGATTACCAGAGGTCTAAGAACTTTAGATGTAAGATTAGATCGTCATAGAGAAAATGCTAAAAAGGTTGCTGAGTTTTTGTCTAAAAATAAAAAGGTTAAACTCTTATATCCTTATAAAAAAGATAGTTATAATTTTAGAATGTGGAAAAAATATTATTCAGGTGCATCAGGTTTGATGGGTCTTAAGATTAAATCAAAAAATGTAAATTCAGTTAGAAAATTTGTTAATTCATTAAAATTATTTGGGTATGGTTATAGCTGGGGTGGATTTGAAAGTTTAGTGCTTCACCAAGAATTGAGAGAAACAGGAGTTCGTAAATACCTAGAACTTTCAAAAGATGAACATCTTGTAAGACTACATATTGGATTAGAGGATCCAAATGATCTTATTGCTGATATAAAACAGGCATTAAGATATCTTAAATGACAACTGAAAAATTTTTTAAATCAAATACTGCATTAATAACTCTCTTTGCAGCTTGTGGAGTGGTTTTAATATCTTTAGGTGTAAGACAAACCTTTGGTTTGTTCTTTAATGATTTTCAAAGAGATCTTGGTGTTTCAATAACAGAGTCAGGTCTTGCAATTGGAATCCAAATGTTAATGTGGGGATTAACAGGTCCAATTTTTGGAGCAATAGCCGATAGATATGGTGGCCACAAAGCAATCATGCTTGCATTTATTTTTTATACATTAGGTATCTACTTTTTATATTCTGGGCCAAACAATGGGATATTTTTTCAGTTAGATCTTGGTATTCTTGTTGGTATAGGACTAGGTGGCACAGCGATAAGTATTCCAATGTCTATTGTTGGTAAACACTTTCCTTTATCTAATAGAACAATTGCAATGAGTTTTGTGACTGCAGTAGGTTCGTTTGGTTATTTTATCTCACCAATTTTTACAAACTATAGCTTGGCGAATAACGGTTGGATTAATACATTATATTCCTTTGTTGTGTTTTTACTAATTGGTCTTGTTATTTCTTATTTTGTTAAATCTCCATCAGTTAGTGAGAATTTAGAAAAACCTAGTTCTCAAACAACTTTTCAGGCACTCAGTGAAGCTTTTAAAACAAAAAGCTATATTTTGTTAACTTCTGGTTTTTTTGTTTGTGGATTTCACATTACGTTGGTTGGAACTCATGTTCCTAAATATGTTATCGATAGAGGTTTAGAAAACTGGACTGCTGCAGCAATATTATCTCTGATTGGCCTTTTTAATATTTTCGGATCATTACTTAGTGGTTATTTATCAACTAAAATAAGTAAAAAAATTATATTAAGTTCAATTTATTTCTTAAGGGGAATTTCAATAATTTTATTTATTTTTCTTCCAGCTAGCAATCTAAATGCTTTTATATTTGGTGCTAGTTTTGGATTTTTATGGCTTTCAACAGTACCTGCAACAAGTGGAATAGTTGCTCATTTATTTGGAACTAAATATTTAGGTCTTTTATATGGAATTGTTTTTTTAAGTCATCAGGTTGGTTCATTTTTTGGTGCTTATCTTGGAGGTTTGTTTCATGATCTATATGGCTCATATGATTATGCGTGGTATTTAGCAATTGCATTATCAGTATTTGCAGCAATAATTCATTTACCAATTAAAGAAGAAGCTGTTTTAAGATTAAAAACTGAATAAATTGAGCAATATTTATAAACTTTACAAGTTACATAATTCTAATCAGCCCTATATTATTTATAAATCTAATAAAGGGTTCAAAATTTATTTTAATTTTTCAAAAAAACTAATTTTAAGAAATAATAAAGATGCTCAAAATTTCTTAAATTTTAAACCAAATAAAAGAAAATCTAAAGGTACAGATTTATTTATAGGTTTTTTTGGTTATGAATTATTAAATAATTTAATAGATATTAAACTTCCAAAACAAAAGTCCTTAAATTTTTACAAAGGGATTTTTTATAAACCTGAGTCCATTCTTAATATCAAAAATTTTAGTTATTCAAATAGTCACAAAAAATCGATTAAAAATTTTAAGATAAATATTGATAAAAAGAATTATACCAAAATATTTGATAAATTTAAAAAAAGAATAAGGGCAGGAGATACTTATCAAATAAAAATTTGCACTAAATATAAATCTAAATCAAAAGTTGATCCGTTAGATTTTTTTTCTAGATTATCTGAGTTTAATTTAGCACCAGAAGCATTCATGATCAGAGATAAGGATTTTTCAATCGTTAGCTGCTCGCCAGAAAATCTCATTGATAAGAAAGGTGACCAAATTTCAACTAAACCTATCGCTGGAACTGTAAAAAAAATAGATAAAATGAATAAATCAAAAGCTTTAAGATACTTTAAAAAAAATATTAAAGAGAACAAAGAACATAACATGATTGTAGATATGGAAAGAAACGATTTATCTAAAATATGTGTTCCTTTAAGCGTTAAAGTTGCTAAAGAAAAAATAATTGAAGAATACCGAGACTTATTTCATTATGTGAGCTTAATTAAAGGTACAGTTAGAAAATCAGTTAAAAATTTAGATATCATTAAAGCCATGATGCCTGGAGGTTCTGTAATTGGTTGTCCAAAGATAAACACCTTAAAACTTTTAAATAATCAAGAGAAAGAAAATCGAAATATTTATACAGGAAACTTTGGCTATATAAAATTCAATGGAGACATGAGATTTAATATAATTATTAGATCAATTTTAAATTTTAAAAATATATCAGAAGTAGCTGTTGCCTCAGGTGTAGTGATAGACAGCAATGCCAACAGAGAGTTCAATGAAAATTATATAAAAGCAAAAGCTTTAATAGATTTGTATTAATGATTTACATAATAGATCATAATGACTCATTCACATTCAATGTCGTTCATCAATTTTCAAGATTTGATAAAGTTGTTTGTGATAATTATGACAAAATTAATTATAATATTTTAGAAAAAGCTAGCTCTATAGTTTTCTCACCAGGACCTGGAAATCCAAAAGATTATCCAAGGACTTCAAAAATTTATAAAAAATATAAAAGAAAAAAAAGGATAATTGGAATCTGTCTAGGATTTCAACAAATTTTGTTTAATGAAGGGGCTAGAATAGTAGAACAGAAAAATATCTATCATGGTTTTCAATCTGAAATAAAAGTTAACAATAAAAGTAAAATTTTTGATAACAATTTAGAATTTAAAGTTGGTAGATATCATTCATTAAAGCTTAAAGAGCCTTTTAATAAGAATAGTTTTGATATAACAATGCGTTGCAAAATTACAAATGTTGCTATGGCATTTGAAAATAATTTAGATAAAATTTATGGATTTCAATTTCACCCAGAATCTTTTTTAACTTTAAATGGCAACTTTCTTATTAAAAAAATCTTATCAGCTTAATAATTTAAAAGAGATAAAATTTAAAGACCTATGGGGGGATCATGGGGTTTTCACTACTATGTGGATTTTTGATAGATCTTTTAAAATTCTTTTTTTCAAAGATCATATTAATAATTTAATCAAGTCTGCAAAAGCTTATGGAATAGATACAAAAAATCTAAAAAAAAATATTTTTAAACTTTTAAGAAAAAACTTATCTAATAGTAAAAAATATAATCATCTTTTAAGAATAGCTTTAAATAAAAAAGTTATTTCAATTTCAATAAGGAGCAAGATAAAGATTAAAAATAATTTAGTTTTAAAATTAGTAAAATTAAAACGTCAAAAACCAGAATATAAAAATCTTAAATATAGAAAGATCCTTTCACATTTATCAAAACTTGATACCAGTAAATTTGACATAGGTCTTATAAGTGACAAAAAACTTTTAGAGACAGGTACTTCAAATATTCTTTTAGCAAAAAATAAAAAAATATATTCACCTATAAAAGGTTATTATAAAGGTATTACATTTAGATCATTAGAAAAAAAATTACCTAAAATTCATAAAAAAAATATTTATGTAAATCAATTGCAAGAATTTGATGAAATTGTTTTAGTTGGTTCTGGTAAAGGAGTTGCTTCAGTAAGTAAAATTCATAATAATAGCTGGAAAAGAAAAGGTTTAAATTATTTTAATTTGATATCTAAAACTTTAAATTCAGAAATTAAGAAATGTAAAAAAATTTTGATATGAGAGATCCAAATAATCCTTGTTTATTTTGCAATGTTAAAGAAAGTGGAGTAGCACATGAAAATAATTTAGCTTATGCAAGTTATGACACTTACCCAGTCTCTGATCATCATTGTCTGATAATTCCAAAAAGACATATTAAGAATTATTTTGACCTAACAAATGAGGAGCTTTTAGCATGTAATGATCTTATAAAATTAGTTAAAGATGAAATTTTAAATAAAGATACAAGTGTAGAAGGTTTCAATGTAGGTACTAATTCAGGAACTGTTGCTGGACAGTCAATAATGCATTGTCATATTCATGTGATTCCAAGACGTTCTGGTGACGTTGAGAACCCTCAAGGTGGTGTAAGGTCAGTAATCCCAAAAAAACAACATTATATAAGAAAAAAATAACCTTAATAACGACAAAATGTACAATACTTATCAGTTGAAGATTATTTTCAACTATACTAAGTGTTTTCACAATTTAACTAATTTAAATAATCTATGATATACACAAACCCATTTTCTACCTTAGCTGGAACCATCTCACCTGTTGCTATGCAAATCTTTATTATAGCTATGGTCATTTTAATTGCTGTTGGAACAATTATTCAAATGATCCATCATAAAAATATTACTTACTTTTTTAATAATGCAAAAAAAGCAAAATTGTCAGCAACTAAAGAACTTAGTGCTGGAGAAAAAACAGCAATAATAGCAAAAACAGCTGTTGTAGATATTGGTACAACTTCGGAACTTGGCTTTGGAAAAAGAAGACTTGCTCATGTACTTGGTATGTATGGCACAATATTATTTTGGATTGCATCAGTAGTTTTGGTTTTTAGTTATACTGGTGCAGGTAAATCAAATTCAGAAATTTGGTCAATGCTTTGGCATGTTGGGGCAATACTTACTTGTCTAGGTGGTTATTGGTTCTGGTTTTTCCTAAGAGTAGATGTTTCTTCAGAAGCGCATCCTTGGTATAGAATTATTAAAGCAGATTTATTTGTACTTGCTCTTTTAGCTTGCGCTACTTTTGGATTAGCTTGGTCATACACTCAATTCAATGGTCAAGTTGGATTATCTTATTTATTTTTGATTTTATTTGTAACTGCAAATATTGTTTTATTTGGAGGCGTTTATTGGTCTAAGTTTGCTCACATGTTTTACAAACCAGGGGCAGCAATACAAAAAAATTTAGCTGAAGCAGATGGTTCAAGAGATAATCTTCCACCACCAGCTGATGCACCAGAGCAATTTGGTCTTGGTATTAAAAGAGAACAACCTAAACACTATTAAATTTGGAAAAGGAGAAAAAATAATATGTCAACATTTGTATATATGACTAGATGTGATGGCTGTGGTCATTGCGTAGATATTTGTCCATCAGATATAATGCACATTGATGAAAATATCAGACGTGCAAAAAACATAGAGCCAAACTTTTGTTGGGAATGTTATTCATGCGTTAAAGCATGTCCTAACCATGCAATTGATGTAAGAGGTTATGCAGACTTTGCTCCAATGGGACACAGTGTTAGAGTTAGAAGAGAAGAGGAAAAAGGAACAATCTCTTGGAAAATAAAATTTAGAAATGGAACAGAAAAAAACTTTGTTTCTCCAATTACAACAAAACCTTGGGGTCAATTTATTCCAAAACTTGCAGATGGTGATAAACCAAATCAAGGAGAAATAAATTCTCAAAGATTATACAGAGAACCAGAGGGATTAAATACGGGTGGTGAATTGCCTGTTGTTCCTAAAGAGTCGTTCAAGAAAGGGGTATACTACTAATGGCAAAACATAAAACTCATTACGAAGATTGTGATATTTTAGTTGTTGGTGGTGGTATGGCCGGAACCGGTGCCACGTTTGAAGCAAGGCACTGGGGTAGAGACATGAAAATTGTTTGTGTTGAAAAAGCTAACATTGATAGAAGTGGTGCTGTAGCTCAAGGGCTATATGCAATTAACTGCTACATGGGTATGCAGTGGGGTGAAAACCAACCTGAAGATCATGTTAGATATGCAAGAAATGATTTAATGGGAATGGTTAGAGAAGATTTAGGTTATGACATGGCTCGTCATGTAGATTCAACTGTTCATATGTTTGATGAGTGGGGTCTTCCAATGATGAAAAATGAAAAAACTGGAAGATATCTAAGAGAAGGTAAATGGCAGATAATGATCCATGGTGAGAGTTATAAGCCTATTGTTGCTGAAGCTGCAAAAAAATCCGCTGATAAAATTTACAATAGAATAATGATTACTCATCTATTAATGGATGAAGCTCAAGACAATAGAATAGGTGGAGCTGTAGGCTTTAACATGAGAACAGGTGATTTTCATGTATTTAGAGCTAAAGCAGTAATTGTTGCTGCTGGTGGTGCATCACATATATTTAAGCCAAGAGCAGTTGGTGAAGGTATGGGAAGAACTTGGTATGCACCGTGGAGTAATGGTTCTGCTTATGCATTACCTATTGCAGCTGGTGCTAAAATGACTCAGATGGAAAATAGAATTGTTTTATGTAGATTTAAAGATGGATATGGACCAGTTGGTGCCTATTTTCTTCATTTAAAAACATACACTCAAAATGCCAACGGAGAAAACTACGAGAAGAAATGGTATGATCAAACTAAAGAGCTAGTTGGCGAATATATTGATCATCATCCAACTCCTACTTGTTTAAGAAACCATGCATTTATTCAAGAAGTTGCTGCAGGTGGTGGACCAATTCATATGGTTACAACTGAGGCTTTTCAAGATCCACATTTAGAAACTGTTGGATGGGAAAACTTTTTAGGTATGACTGTTGGGCAAGCTGTTGTTTGGGCTTCTCAAAATATCGATCCTAAATATACAAATCCAGAGCTAACAACTTCAGAGCCATACGTTATGGGATCTCATGCAACATGTTCAGGAGCTTGGGTGAGTGGACCTGAGGATTTATCTCCTCCAGAATATTTCTGGGGTTATAACAGAATGTTAACTATTGATGGATTATTTGGTGCGGGTGACACTGTTGGTGGAAGTGCACACAAATTTTCATCAGGTTCTTTTACTGAAGGTAGATTAGCTGCAAAAGCTGCTGTAAAATACATTGAGGATAAAAAAGCAGATGGAATTAAAGTTTCAGACAAACAGTGTGAAAACTTTAAGGAAATTGTTTACAAACCTTTAGATAATTACACAATTGCAAGAAACGAGATTACAGGAGGAACAGTATCTCCAAGCTACATATCTCCAATTCAAGGTTTACAAAGACTTCAGAAAATTATGGACGAGTATGTAGGGGGTATTACTTCTAACTATATGACTAATGGCAATATGCTAAAAAGAGGTCTGGAGCTACTAGATTGGCTGCAAGAAGATCTAGAGTATGTTGGAGCAGAGGATTATCACCAGTTAATGAGAGCTTGGGAGCTAAAGCATAGAGCATTAACTTCTCAGTGTGTTACTGAACATACTCTATTTAGAGAAGAAACTCGTTGGCCTGGATATTACTACAGAGGTGATCATATGAAATTAGATGATGATAATTGGCATTGTTTAACAGTTTCAAGAAGAGATCCTAAAACTGGTAAGTTTAGCATGGAGAAAGTGCCTGTTTACCATATCGTAGACGAAAACGAGAAGAAGAAAGCCTCTTAAATTAATTAAAAGAGTAATTTCATGGATCTTCTAGCAAAATCAGATGAAGAGATATTTGCTATAGCCAAACCTATTTGGGAAAACTTAGTGAAATCATCAAATTTAAAAGATTATGGTGGTTTTACTAGGGATTTTTCTACTCAAATGTTGTTTGGGGCTAATGAAGTTGAGCTTGGTAAACAATGGGCTAACAATAAATTAATAGTTAATTTAAAAGAAATGTATGAGCCTTTCGGTACATTAAGAAGAGGAGATCATATAACTATTCTTATCAAACAGCTGAATACAGAGATCCCAGGGGAATTTCTTGGCAGATTGGTTCTTGGAGTAGAAGACGGGGTCGTTAAAGTTTTTGGTGCAACTATCTATTAATAAAAAAAATTTATATTTAATTATAAATTATTTGACAAATAACTTTGTAGGTGTATTGACCTCCATAAATGCAATTATTTCACAATAAAATTCTTAACAAAATATTAAACTTAAAAACAATAATTATTAAAACTAGTATTTTTGCAGGATTAGCTGCATATTGGGGTGTGATTTTAGTTGGCACTCTTATAACTTTTAGTTAAGTTATTTTTAAGTTTCACAAATAAATTTAATGGAAGTCTTTTTACCTATAGCTCAAGTTTCAATTAGTGCTATTGAAATTTTATTACTCAGTGGAATTGTAGGTGTTTTATCAGGGTTGTTTGGTGTTGGTGGAGGTTTTCTGATGACACCTTTCTTAATATTTTTAGGTGTACCCCCAGCATATGCAGTTGCGAATGAAGCAAATAATATTTTAGCTACTTCTGTATCAGGCTCAACAACTCATTATTTAAAAAATACTTTAGATTACAAAATGGGTTTCATGATTGTTATTGGTGGATCAATTGGAACTTTACTAGGAATTTATACTTTTAGTTATTTTAAAGGGATAGGTAAAATTGATACTGTTATATCATTAGCGTACATGTACATCCTTGCAATTATAGGAACCTTGATGTTAGTTGAAAGCTTAGGTGAGATAGATAATTCAAGAAAAAATGCTTTAATTAAGAAAAAATTACATGTTCATTATTGGATACACGGTCTTCCATTTAGAATGAGATTTCCAAAATCTAAGTTGTACGAAAGTATTTTTACACCAATCATTATAGGTCTCATGGTAGGATTTATTGCTGCAATAATGGGAATTGGTGGGGCGTTTATTTTAGTTCCAGCTATGATTTATATTATAAAAATGCCTACTAAATTAGTTCCTGGAACTTCATTATTTGTAACAATTTTCGTAAGTGTAATTGTTACATTTCTTCATGCATTTAATTATGGATCAATTGATTTAGTTTTAGTTTTTTTACTTGTAGTTGGATCAATTATAGGAGTTCAGTCTGGACAAAAACTTGGTGAAAAAATTAACAGTTCTGGCTTAAAAGCTTTATTAGCAATTTTATTGTTAGCCGTAGGTATAGCAATTGCTTACGATACCTTTTTTGTTGAACATGTTGAAAAAGAAATTAATCAGATCACAAATAATGAATTAAATGCTTTATCGATGTTAGTACAAAAATTCTCTAAAGAAATGCCAATTGTATATAGTTTGTTTTCTATATTTTTTGCTGTTGGACTTGGAATTGGCGCAGCATTTATTAGAAGATTTATGTCTGATTTAAGAAAAAAACATTTTTCAAAGGCATCTTAATACTTTTAGATGAATAATATTTTTAAAGAAAAACTTAAAAATAATCAGTGTCAACTTTGATTATGGTCATTACTTTGTAGCGATATATCAGCAGATATTATTGGTGGCTCTGGATTTGATTGGATTGTTCTAGATATGGAACATGCACCAAATGATCTAAAAACTGTTGTAAGTCAAACACAAGCAATAGAATCAAAAGGAAAATCATCAGTATTAGTCAGGATCCCATGGAATGATCCTTTGTCAGTGAAACTACTATTAGACTATGGTTTTAATACTTTAATTGTTCCAATGATAAATAATAAAGAAGATGCAGAAAAAGCTGTTAAAGCATGTTTCTATCCTCCTAAAGGTATTAGAGGAGTAGCATTTAATCATAGAGGAGATGATTATGGTAGATAAATTAATTACTTAAAAGAAATAGAGGATCAAATTTGCTTAATACCACAACTTGAAACACAAGAGGCAATGAAAAATTGCATTTCAATTGCTACTACCGAAGGTGTTTCAGCAGTATTTATTGGTCCAGCTGATTTATCTGCCGATATGAATATATTGGCAGACTTTGAAAACAAGGATTTATGGTTATTAATTGAGAAAACTTTAATAAAATTGAAATCAGAAAATATTCCAGTTGGAACTATATTAGGAAAACCTAATCTAGTTCAAAGATGTATAGATTTAGGTTTTGATTTTGTTGGTTGTGGTGCGGATTCTGCGTTATTAGCCAAGGCTGCTGACGAATTAAAAAATTCTTTTAAATTAAAAGTTTAGAATATTAAATAAGCTATATTAATAGTTATCAAACTTACTAAACCAACTGTAGTCATAGCAATAAATCCAACCAGAAAAGGTTTGTACCCCATTGTTTTCAAGCCTCTTAGATTAGTGGATAAACCAATCGCGGCCATAGCCATTGTAAGAAAAACTTTAGAGCTAGATTTTATAATATCAACTTTTTGAGACCAATTTTGTGATAAATTAGTTTCTAAAAATAAATGATCACCAATATTTCTAAAAATGATCATCCCAACAAATCCAAGCACAAAATAAGGGAAAATTTTAATTATAGAATAATTTTTTTCTTTAGCTTCACCTCTATTATAAAGATATGCAAATAAAGGTATCATAATTACTAAAAATGTATTTCTAATTAGTTTGGTTACTGTTGCAACATTGAGTGTTTCAGGACTATTGAACTGTTGATCATATATTAATCCTGCAGCTGCTACTTGTGATGTTTCATGGATAGATGTGCCTAAAAATAATCCAATCTGTAAAGGATCACTTTCAAAATAATAGTTAGCAAAATATGGATATATCAACATTGATAAAATTCCAAAAACCGTAATATTTGCTATTGCATAAGAAATTTCATTTTTTTTGGCTTTAATAACTGGAGCGGTTGCCATAATTGCTGTTGTTCCACAAACTGTACTACCAATTGAAATCAAATAAGCCATATGTCTTGGAATTTTGAGTTTCTTAATAAGTAATTTAACAACAACCAAAACACTTATTATGCAAATTATAATTAATGGGATTGCAATCTTTCCAAATTCTAAAAATTCGAAAGGTTTTAGTTGAATACCTAAACAAATAATTCCTAATTTTAATATATATTTTTGGGTAAAATCTAATCCAATACTTGTCATTTCTCTGACTTGGAAAATATTTCCAAAAAAAATACCAATTAAGATAGCAATCATTGCTGTTGAAATCGGGCTCTTTTCGTAACCAAGCAGCTCAATTCCAATTATATTATTGAAACCTTGAGATAGGGTATAAAGAACGAATGCAAGGACTATACCTGGTATCACTACCAGGTATTTATTTTTTAACATTAATTTTGATTATTAAATTCTAAGCACTTCTGTAAAGCTTAGTCATAACAAATTCTTTATGACCTAAAGCTTCAGCACAAGTTAATCTTCCGTTAGCTACTCTTAACATTGATTTAATTAATTCATCTCCAGCTTGATCTAAATTCATCTCTCTTGATAGAATTTTTGATACATCACAATCAATGTGTTCTCCCATACCAGCTACGGTGATAGGGTTTGCAGTTAATTTCACAACTGGTTCAATTGGGTTTCCAACAATATTTCCTTGTCCTGTTGGAAATAAATGAATATTAAATCCAGCTGCTGCTTGAAGCGTAATACACTCTGCTGCTGCAGAAGAAGTATCCATAAAATATAAACCTTTACCTTTTGTAGGTTCTTCTGCTGGTTCTAAAACATCAATAAATTTTCTAGACCCAATTTTTTGGAAATTACCGAAAGCTTTTTCTTCAATAGTTGTTAGTCCACCTGCAATATTTCCAGCTGTTGGTTGACTTTCTGATAAGTCATCTGTTGCTTCTTTTAAAATGAAATCATTGTAGTCACTCCATGTTTTCATAAATTTATCTGAAGCTTCTTTAGTTGCACCTCTTGTGGCACAAACTTGTTCAGCACCTGTTAATTCAGATGTTTCTCCAAAGCATAAATGAACTCCTAATGGCTCTAATTTATCCATTAGATTTCCAACTGTTGGGTTCGCAGCTAATCCTGATGTTGTATCAGACTCTCCACATTTCACAGAAATCCATAAATCACTTAATGGACATTCTTCTCTTTGTTT
Source organism: Candidatus Pelagibacter sp. HIMB1505 (assembly GCF_052047915.1). Classification (NCBI taxonomy): domain Bacteria; kingdom Pseudomonadati; phylum Pseudomonadota; class Alphaproteobacteria; order Candidatus Pelagibacterales; family Candidatus Pelagibacteraceae; genus Candidatus Pelagibacter; species Candidatus Pelagibacter sp. HIMB1505. The sequence goes on from NZ_JBNAIR010000001.1 coordinate 827,451, forward strand.
TTCAGATGCCCACATTGCAAACTCTTGAGCTTTTTTAGAAGCTTTCATAATTGTTCCGATATCACCGGTTCTTTCAATGTGAAATCCCTCAACAGGTTTTCCAGTTTTTGCAATTTCATCGACAATTCTTTTTGTCCATTTAGGCTCAATACCAATTACAATTACAGCAGCTACGTTTGGATTTTTACCTGTTCCAATCATAGTTCTAAAGTGTAATTCTAAATCTGCTCCAAATTGTAATCTTCCATAAGAATGAGGAAGAGCGATCGTACCTTTAATATTATTTGCAACAGCTTCAGCACACGCATTTGAAATATCATCAACAGGAAGAATGATTACATGGTTTCTAGTACCAGCTCTTCCATTTTCTCTCTTATAACCTAAAAAACTTTTTGGGATTTCCATAATTTCCTACCACTTCTTTGTTTTAACATTGTGAACGTGAACATGTTCACCTTTTTTTATTGATTTAACTACTTTACCAATATCATGGCCATATTTTAGAATAGTGTCGCCTTCGTTTAGGTCGATCATTGCGATTTTATGCCCTAAAGGTATTTCATCCACAGATTGAATATTTACTGTCTTATCATTTTCCATAATCCAGCAAGAACAATCCTGTTTTGGTGTAATTTTTTCTATAACAACAACACCTACGTTGTCTTTTTCATCATGTATAATTATATCTGTAGCCATATTAGTGTCGATTTGTTTGTTTGAAATTTTGAAAAACTTATATATTAATCGCGCAGATTAACAAATTAATTTTTATAAATTTTACATACAAAATTAAAAAGAAAATATTAAGGAGAATAATTTATGGCTAAAATGACAACTGAAGAAGCTTTCGTAAAAGTTTTGCAAATGCATGGTATTGAGCATGCTTTTGGTATTATTGGTTCTGCATTTATGCCTATATCAGATATTTTTCCTGATGCTGGAATAACTTTTTGGGATGTTGCTCATGAAACTAACGGTGGATTGATTGCAGACGGATACACTAGAGCAACTGGAAAAATGTCAATGGTTATTGCACAGAACGGTCCTGGTATAACAGGATTAGTTACTCCTATTAAAACCGCGTATTGGAACCATACACCTTTATTATTGGTTACACCTCAAGCTGCAAATAAAACTATGGGTCAAGGAGGTTTCCAGGAGGTTGAACAAATGAACTTATTCAAAGATATGGTTTGCTATCAAGAAGAGGTAAGAGATCCATCAAGAATGGCAGAAGTGTTGAATAGAGTTATTGAAAAAGCTATCAGAGGCTCAGCTCCAGCTCAAATAAATGTACCAAGAGATTATTGGACACAAGTTATTGATATTGATCTTCCTCCAATTGTAAGGCTTGAAAGACAAAGTGGTGGTACTGATGCAATTACGAAAGCAGCTGATCTCTTATCAAAAGCAAAATTTCCAGTGATTTTATCTGGAGCAGGTGTTGTAATTGGTGGGGCAATAGAAGAAACAAAAAAACTTGCTGAAAAATTAGATGCACCAGTATGTTCAGGTTACCAACATAATGATAGTTTTCCTGGAAGTCATCCTTTAGCAGTTGGACCACTAGGTTATAATGGTTCAAAAGCAGCTATGGAATTAATTTCTAAAGCTGATGTTGTTTTAGCGCTTGGTACAAGATTAAATCCATTTTCTACATTACCTGGATATGGAATTGATTATTGGCCAAAGAGTGCAAGTATCATTCAAGTAGATATTAATCCTGATAGAATTGGATTAACTAAAAAAGTAACTGTTGGAATTAGTGGAGATGCAAAACTAGTTGCAACGCAGATTCTTGAAAAACTTTCATCTGGTGCGGGTGATACTGATCGACAGACAAGAAAAGATTTAATTCATCAAACTAAATCAGCTTGGTTACAAAAACTTTCAAGTCTTGATCATGAAGACGATGATGAAGGAACAGTTTGGAATAAGGAAGCAAGAGAAAGAGATGCTGATAGAATGTCGCCAAGACAAGCTTGGAGAGCAATTCAAGCAGGTATGCCAGATGATGTGATTATTTCTAGTGATATTGGAAACAATTGTGCAATTGGAAATGCTTATCCAACATTTGAAAAACCAAGAAAATATTTAGCGCCAGGATTGTTTGGTCCATGCGGTTATGGTTTTCCAGCAATTTTAGGAGCTAAAATTGGTTGTCCTGAAACTCCAGTTATAGGATTTGCTGGTGATGGTGCTTTCGGTATCAGCATGAATGAAATGAGCTCATGTGCCAGAAAAGAATGGCCAGCAATTACTATGGTAATTTTTAGAAATTACCAGTGGGGAGCTGAAAAAAGAAATACTACTTTATGGTTTGATAATAACTTTGTTGGAACAGAACTTGATCCAGAATTAAGCTACGCAAAAGTAGCTGATGCTTGTGGATTAAAGGGTGTTACTGTTAGAACAATGGAAGAAACTACAAATGCAATCAAGCAATCTTGTGAAGATCAAAAAAAAGGAATTACAACATTTATTGAAGTAATTCTAAACCAAGAGCTTGGTGAACCATTTAGAAGAGATGCAATGAAGAAACCAGTAAGAGTTGCTGGTATCAACAAAGAAGATATGAAAAAACAACCTTCTTTGGTTTCTTAAAGACTACTATATTTAAAATAGTTACTATAAACTTACTTAATGGAAGTAAGTAATGATGATTTCTGTTCTTGGATTAATGATCTTGAATCAAGAACAGATATAAAATCTCTTACAAATGACATTGATTGTGAGTGGTTAATCATTGGTGCAGGTTTTACAGGATTATCAGCCGCAAGAAAGTTAGGAGAAATATATCCAAATAAAATAATCACTTTAGTTGATGCACAGTTAGCTGGTGAAGGTGCAAGTTCAAGAAATTCAGGTTATTTAGTTGATACAACACTTAATGATGGGTTTACTTCTAATAAAGATTTAGAAAATTATAAAAAAAAGACACATATTTATCAATTAGGAATTCAAGCAGTTAAAAAATTTATAAAAGAATATCAGGTTGATTGTGATTTCAATGAATCTGGAAAATATTATGCATCTTCCAAATTTGAAGATAAAAAAATTTTAGAAAATTTTTCTAAAATATTATCGAATTTAAATTTTGAAAATGAACTATTATTTAATAAAGATCTTAAAAAAAGATTAGGTACAGATTTTTATAATATTGGCCTTTATACAAAAGGTGGAATTTTATTACATCCTGGAAAATTAGTAAGAGCAATGATTGATACGCTACCAAGTAATGTCAATCTAATTGAAAATTCATTTCTAATTAATTGGAAAATTAATAGTGGTAAAATTATTTGTGAATTTAAAAAAGGAACAATAAAAACAAAAAAAATTATATTTGCTACAAATGGATTTTTAAAATCTCTTGGTATTAAAAAAAATTATAATTTTCCATTAACGTTAACCGCAAGTATGACAAGGCCTTTGAGTGACAAAGAATATGCAAATATAGGAAGTCCAAAGGAATGGGGTCTTTTGCCTGTTAGACCTATGGGGGCCACAATAAGAATGACTAGAAATAGAAGGATTCTTATTAGAAATACTGCTGAGTTTCTAAATCCTTTTCAAATGACAAAACAAGAATTAGAAAAAAGAGCAAAAATACAAAAGATTGGAATTAAAAAAAGATTTCCTCAATTACCAGATAATATAATTGAGTCAACGTGGTCTGGCATTGTTTCAAGGACAAGAAATAGTTCACAAATTTTTGAAAAAATAGATGATAATGTATTTGTTGCAGGTTGTTATAATGGTTCTGGTATTGGGGTTGGTACTTTATTCGGAGAACAAATAGCTATCAAAGCATCTGGTAAAACGTCAAAAGAAATAAAAGTTATTGAGAAAAAAATAAATGTAACTAAATTTCCTCCAGATTTCATATTAAATTTTGGAGCAAAAATTAAACTTCAATATGAAAGATTTAGAGCAAAAAATGATTTGTAAAATATAAAATTATTGTAATAAATTTTTAGATAAGCATAAGTAACCATATGAATGATATTAATAAAAGCACAAACAAAAGTTTTGGTATAGTATTTTTTGTCTTTTTTTTAATAATCGCTTTATATCCCTTAATTCATGACAGTGTTATTAGGTATTGGTCATTAATTTTATCTTTAATTTTTTTGATATTAGGGTTAGTTAACTCAAGAATTTTAACACCACTCAATAAGCTTTGGTTTAAATTTGGCACTTTTTTGGGCAAAACAATTTCCCCAATAATTATGGGATTAATTTTTTTTATAGTTGTTACACCTATTGCAATTCTTATGAAAGTTTTAAATAAAGATTTATTAAATCTCAAATTTAATAATGATAAATCATATTGGATTGAAAAAACTGGTCCAAAAAGTAAAATGAAAAATCAATTTTGAAATGAGTTTTATTAAAGAATTTTGGGAATTTTTAAAAATTAGGAAAAAGTATTGGCTTTTACCTATTATTTTAGTCTTGGTTTTATTTGGTGGTTTGATTGTCTTAACTCAAGGATCTGCAGTAGCACCTTTTATATATACAATATTTTAAGTGTCTAAAATTTTAGGTATATCAGCTTTTTATCATGATAGCGCTGCTACTCTTTTAATTAATGGAGAGATAATCGCTGCTGCTCAAGAGGAAAGATTTACAAGAAAAAAACATGATTCAAGTTATCCAAAAAATGCAATTGATTTTGTTTTAAAATTTGCAAATTTGAAATTGAGTGAAATCGATCAAATTGTTTTTTTTGAAAAACCATTTCTTAAATTTGAAAGATTGTTAGAAACTTATGTAGCGTTTGCTCCAAAAGGCTTTTTATCATTTAGTAAGGCAATGCCTTTATGGATTAAAGATAAGCTTTTTCAAAAAAATTTACTGTTTAATAATCTTAAAGAACATGATGAGGATTATGTATCGGATAAAAATATTTTTTTTTCTGACCATCATCTTAGTCATGCCGCAAGTGCTTTTTATCCATCACCTTTTGAAGAGGCAGTTATTCTAACTGCAGACGGAGTAGGTGAATGGGCAACAACTACAGTGGCTGTTGGTAAAAATCAAAATCTAGAGATTAAAAAAGAAATTCATTTCCCCCATTCACTTGGGCTACTTTATTCTGCTTTTACATATTATACAGGTTTTAAAGTTAATAGTGGGGAATATAAATTAATGGGTCTGGCACCTTATGGTGAACCTATTTATGAAGATAAAATAAAACATTTAATGGACTTAAAAGAAGATGGAAGCTTTAGATTAGATCAAAAATATTTCAATTATGCAACTGGTCTTACCATGACAAATAAAAAATTTGAAAAATTGTTTGGCAAAAAACCACGTAATCCCCAAAAAGAAAATATTGAACAATTTCATATGGATATTGCAGCGTCAATTCAAAAAGTTACTGAAGAAATTATGATTAATTTATCAAAATCAATTCGAAAAGAATACGGTATTAAAAATTTATGTTTAGCTGGGGGTGTAGCATTAAATTGTGTTGCAAATGGAAAAATTCTTAAAGAAAAAATTTTTGATAATATTTGGATTCAACCAGCTGCTGGAGATGCAGGTGGTTCCTTAGGTGCTGCCTTAGCTTTATGGCATATTGATCAAGGTAATAAAAGATTGGTAAGTTTAAATGATAAAATGAAAGGTTCATATTTAGGAACTGAATTTAGTCAAGATGAAATTGAAAAAGATTTAATAAAGGTAGGAGCAAAATTTGAAACACTTAAATATGATGAATTAATAGAAAAATCTGCAGAATTTTTGTCCAAAGAAAAAGCTTTAGGATGGTTTCAAGGTAGAATGGAATTTGGACCTAGAGCTTTAGGTGCAAGATCTATTTTGGGTGATCCAAGATCTGATAAAACGCAAAGAAACTTAAATCTCAAAGTAAAATATAGAGAAAGTTTTAGACCATTTGCGCCATCAGTGATTAGAGAAGATTTATCAGAATGGTTTGATATGAATGTTGACAGCCCTTATATGTTGTTAGTTGCAGAAATTAATTTAAAAAAAAAAATTGAAATGACTAGTGAACAAAAAAAACTTTTTGGCATAGATAAGTTGAATATAAAAAGATCAAAAATTCCAGCAGTAACTCATGTTGATTATTCAGCCAGAGTTCAGACAGTTTCAAAAGAAATTAATAGTCGTTATTATGATTTAATTTCTAAATTTAAAGAAAAAACAGGTTGTCCAGTGATAGTAAATACCTCTTTTAATGTAAGAGGAGAGCCAATAGTAAACACTCCTACAGATGCTTTTAACTGTTTTATGGCAACTGATTTAGATTATCTTATAATTGGCAATAGTATTCTTGACAAAACAAAACAGAATTTAAATTTGAAAAAAGATTATAAGACTGAATTTGAGCTAGATTAAGATTCAAATGAAACTTTCAAAGATTATATTTTTTAATTTTTTAATTTTTTTTTTATTAATAATTTTATTTGAATTTTTTTTTGGATATTGGTTTAAGGATGAGAATTTTGGCATATATATGCGAAAAGAAAGAAAATTATATTGGCAAACAAATTCAAATTTCAATAACAAAGACTATTCCTTTTTTTATAAAAGAAATTATTGGGGTTTTAGAAATGAGGAATTTGATCCAAAAAATGTTAAAATAATTTTTGAAGGTGGTAGCACAGGAAATCAACGTTTTACCCCTGATGATTTAACAATTGTAGGTATAATTAATAAAAAATTTAAAGAATCTGAAACAGATTATAAAATTTATAATGCTTCAACTGATGGCAAATCTCTCAATGGATATATAAATGATTTTATCAATTGGTTTCCAAATATTCCTAATTTAAATCCAGAAGTAGTTATTTTCTATATCGGTGTAAACGATAGATCATTAAATGGAAACTTTTATTTAGATAATAAAATTAGTGAAAAAAAAATTGATAAAGTTAAAGATTACATAAAAAATAATAGTTTTTTTTATGATAAGTTTAAAATAATCAAAAATAAATATTTTCCAAAAAATACTTTTGCTTACGATTTAACTAATGATTTATTATATGAAAATTTTGAATATATAAACTTTAAAAAAGCTGAACTTTTATATAAAAATTTAAAAAAAGAAAATTTAATCTTAGCTCAAACATTTCATAATAAATTAATAAAACTCAAAAGAATTTTAGATAAAGAAAAAATAAAACCAATTTTTATTACACAGATAATGTTTAACGGTCTAAAAGATGAAAGATTATTTGCAGTAAATAATGAATTAAAAAAATTTTCAATAAAAAACAATTATCCATTAATTGCCTTGGATGAAATAATTGAAATGAAAAAAAATGATTTTTATGACACAGTTCATACAACACCACAGGGTTCTAAAAGAATTGCTGAGACAATATTTCCTTTTCTCCATGAATATATAAATGAATTTAAATTTTAATAATTTTTTGACTAATCTTTTTTATTAATACTGTGATATACTTTTAATGAATGTCTAAAAAATTACCCAGAAATACTAAAGTTGTTGTAATTGGCGGTGGTGTAATAGGCTGTTCTGTAGCTTATCATTTAACTAAATTTGGTTGGAAAGATGTTGTCATTCTTGAAAGAGATCAATTAACTTCGGGTACGACTTGGCATGCAGCAGGTTTAGTAAGCCAGTTAGGTCCAACTGCAGCAGTAACAAAAATTAGAAAATATAGTTTAGACCTCTATAAAAAATTAGAAAAAGAAGTAGATCATTCAGCGGGTTTAAGATTAAATGGTGCACTTTCAATTGCTCAAACCGATGGACGTTGGCAAGAACTTAAAAGACAAGCAACAACTGCTCAACTTTATGATGTTGATATTAAAATATTAGATAAAGACGAAATAAAGAAAAATTACCCAATGGTTTTTACAGATGATCTTAAGGGTGGAGTATTGATGCCTGGTGATGGTGCAGCCGATCCAAGTGGTGTAACACATATGCTTGCAAAAGGTGCAAGATTGAATGGTGCACAAATTTTTGAAAAATCTCCAGTTGAAAAGATATTGACTAAAAATGGTAGAGTTGCAGGTGTTAGAGTAAATGGACAAGAAATAGAATGTGAGTATATTGTACTTGCAACTGGGATGTGGTCTAGACAAATTGGTGAAAATATGGGGGTTAGTATTCCTTTATATCCTGCAGAACATTTTTATGTCATTACCGAACCAATTGAAGAGTTACCAAAAACTTTACCTGTTATTAGAGACTTTGATAGTAGCACCTATTTTAAAGAGGATGCTGGAAAATTATTAATTGGAATATTTGAGGGAAAATCAATTCCTGCATTTGATAAAACTAATAGAGTACCAAATGATTTTTCATTTGGAGAGTTTCCTGAAAATTTTGATCATTTTGAGCCTTACTTGGAAGCTTCAATGAAAAGATTTCCAGTTTTAGAAAAAGTTGGAATTAGAAAATTTTTTGCAGGTCCAGAATCATTTACTCCAGATACCAATACTTTACTTGGAGAAGTGCCTGAGGTTAAAAATTTATTTTTAAGTTGTGGTTTAAATAGTATTGGAATTGGTAGTGGTGGGGGAGTTGGGAAAGTAACTGCAGAGTGGTTAATGACAGGTCATATTAATGAAGATATTTTTAATTATGATATTAAAAGATTTCAAAAGTTTCATTCAGAGTTAAGTTTTATCAAAGATCGAATAACTGAAAGTCTTGGAGATTTATATGGAATGCATTGGCCTTTCAAACAACATAAAACCTCTAGAAATGTAAAAACACTTCCCTATCATGATCAATTAAAAAGCTTTGGTGCATGTTTTGGAGTTTCAGCTGGATATGAAAGACCCATGTGGTTTTCATTAGATGGAGAAAAAGCAGAATATAATTACAGTTACAATTATCAAAATTGGTATCCATCGGTTGAATATGAAACAAATAATACACTTAAGAATGTTGGATTATATGATTTAACACCCTTTTCAAAATTTGAAATTAAATCAGATAAAGCACATGCAGAATTACAAAAAATTTGCACATCAAATATAAAAAAAGAAATTGGAAAGTGTACTTATACTCATATGCTAAATTCAGATGGAGGAATTGAAACTGATTTAACAATTGTTTGTATTAATGAAAATCATTTTAGGATTATTAGTTCAGCTGCAACAAGGGAAAGAGATAAATTTCATATTAGAAAACATTTATCTAATGGTGTTGACCTAGTTGATATAACTGATGATTATTGTGTATTTGGTTTATTTGGACCAAAAAGTAGATCTTTAATGCAAGCTTTAAGCACTGATGATTTTAGTAATGAAAACTTTAAATTTGCAACTTCCAAAAATATTGAAATTGAAGGAATAAAGATTTGGGCTCAAAGATTATCTTATGTGGGTGAACTTGGATTTGAATTATATGTAAAAACTAATGATGCAAAAAAGATTTATGAGTTAATAGTGGAAAAAGGTAAAGAATTTAACTTATCAAATTGTGGTATGCATGCCTTAGATACAATGCGGATGGAAAGTGGCTTTCTACATTGGGGACATGACATTTCGCCAGAAGAAAATCAATATCAAGCAGGCTTAAATTTTACAATTAGTTATAAAAAAGATACGGATTTTATTGGTAAAGAAGCATTACTAAAAATTAAAGATCAAAAAGTAGATCGAAAATTTGCAATGTTTATTCTAAAAGACAACAAACCTGGTGAACCATTATTGTTGCATGATGAACCAATTTATCTAGATGATAAAATTATAGGAAGAACAACATCCGGAAACTATTCATTTAATTTCAAAAAAAATCTATCTTTTGGATATATAAAAAATAATCATACTAACGAAGAGATTCAATCTAAAAATCTATTTATTGAAGTTGAAAAGAAAAAATATCCAATAGAATTATTACTTAAACCTTTGAAGCAAACAGATTTTAAGAATAGTTAAGACTTATTCTTTAAAAAAAATACAAACAACAATCCAGTAATATACATAATTATCGCATAAGCGCCGGTTGGAATTGCATACAATATATCAGTGCCAAATATCTGAGTTGAGACAAATATTGCCAAAGTTCCATTTTGCAAACCACATTCTAATGCAATACATTTTTGCTGCTTAATTCCAGAGGCAAAAGTTTTTGCTAAATAATAAGCAATTACCATCATTGATATATTCAAAATTAAAGAAATTAAACCTGCTTGGATTATAAAATTAATTAAGTTTTCTCTCTCCTCGTAAAATGCAGCAATAAAAAAAATAACAAAAAAAATTATGTTTAATTTATTAAATATTTCTACTTTTGAAGAAATAAAGTTTTCAGAATATTTTCTTATAATCATTCCTAAAATTACTGGAACTGTTACGACTAGAAACATTTTTAGAGCTATCCCTAGCATTGAAATATTTTGAGCAACATTTGTTATTCCAAATAAATCAGCCGAAGTAAAAATAATTAAAGGAACACTCACAATGCTTATTAAGCTAATGACTGCTGTTAAAGATACTGATAAAGCAACATCACCATTAGCAAACTTAGTTAAAATATTTGAGGTAACACCTCCAGGTGCTGCAGCAATTATCATAACCCCAATAGCTATTTCTGGTGGCGTTTTTAAAATCAAAATTAATACATATGCAACAATTGGAAGAATTATTAATTGAGAAAAAAGACCAATAACAAAATCTTTAGGTACTTTTAATACTCGAGTGAAGTCCTCAAATTTTAAACCCAAACCTAGACCAAGCATTATTAATGCTAAGATTAAAGGAGCAATTTTTGTTACAATTTCCATTTAAATTATTCTAATTATACTCAAAAGTTATACCAGGAAATTGAAATTTGTTCTTGAGTAAAAAATAATTGAAAAATTTAGTTTTAGATGATTAATTGTGCTTTATGCAAAATTCATTCTCATCGCTTAAAAATAAAATTATAAAAAGACATGAAATAATGAGCGAGAATAATGAACATAATAAATCCACAAATATTAATATTTTATTGAATAGAGTGAGTGTTAATAAAAGAAAAGAGTTTCAAAAAAAAATTTTATTTACTGCAGCAATTTTATTAGGAGCTGTTTTATTTGGTGTTTTAATATTTTAAAATCTAAATTTTAGTATTAAATAATTGGGATGATAAAAGTTATTCCAAATAAAAATAATATAGTTGCAGAAATTGAATGTAATCTAAAATCCTTAACAAAAACTGAGATCATAAAGATCAAATCATGTTTGATTAAATATGGTTTAATTTATTTTAGAAAACAAAAATTATCTTCTAAAGAATATTTAAAATTTTCAACAATATTTGGAAAACCTGCTTATTATCCAAGGTTAAAAGGACTAAGTAAAAAATATCCTCAAATAACTGTTGTTCAAAGAAAATCTACAGACAAAGGCCCAAACTTTGGAGAACAATTTCATACTGATTCAAGTTACACAAAAAGACCACCAAAATTTACAATGCTATTTTCTAAAATTGTACCCAAGAAAGGATTAGGTAATACTGATTTTTCATCACAATATTTAGCTTACAAATATTTACCTTTAAAACTTAAAAATGAATTAAAAGACTTAAAAGGAACTTTTTCTTCAAATGGACCAATTGCAAACACAACTATTGAAAGAACAAAAGAAAAAGGAGTATTAAAAAAAGAATTAGTTGCTAGACATAAGATAATAAGATCAGTTAATGGTAAGAAAACTATTTATTGTAGCCCTGGTCATTTAATTGCTTTCAATAAATCTATTAAAAATTTTAAAAATTTAAAAAATATTTTATTTAAACATCAAACAAAAAAGAAATTTCAATTTTCTTTAGAATGGGAAAAAGATCAGATAGCTATATGGGATAACAGATCAATGTTGCACCAAGCAACTTCATTTAATGGCAATCGTAAAATGCATAGAATTACAATTCAATAGTCTATATAAAGTATAAAATGAATTTAAATAAATTAGCTATCAAATACAAGTCTGATAAATATGGCTCTCATTTTTACACCCCAGTTTATCAAAAATACATGGAGTCAAAAAAAAATAAAAAAATAAATCTTTTTGAAATCGGTGTAGGTGGACTTGAACCTAAAGTTGGATATTCAGGATTAAAAACTGGTGGTGAGTCATTAAGAATGTGGAGAGATTTTTTTAAAAAAGGAATGATTGTTGGGTTAGATATAGTTAAAAAAGATTTAAAATTAGGAAAAAGAGTAAAAATTTTTCATGGATCACAGAGTGACCCAAAAGTTTTAGATAAGATAATTAATAAATATAAAAAATTTGATTTTATAATTGATGATGGTTCTCATAATTACAAAGATGTCAAATTTTCATTTGAACATATTTTTCACTCATTAAAAAATGGAGGCTACTATTTTATAGAAGATACTCAATCATCATATATACGTGAGCTAGGTGGAGATGGAGCTAATTTATTAAATCAAAGTACAGTTATAAATTATTTCAAAAAAGTCGTAGACAAAATTAATTATAAAGAAATTGAAAATCCTTTTTATAAAGCAGATTTTTTTGATAAAAATATTACTGAGATTCATTTTTACCACAATCTAATAGTAATTAGAAAAAACGAGAATTTAGAGAAAAGTAATATTCTTGTTAATAATAGAAGACTTGTAAGTGGAAAAAATCTAGTTCAACTAAGAACATTTATCAAAAATACGAAATATTTTGTTTTACACGTTGTTGCAAAGTTAAAATTTTTACTAAGAAAGATATTGTTTTAATCAAATTTCTCTTAATGCAAGTATTAATTTGATAAATAATTTATAATATATTATACAACATTTTCTTTGGCGGGGTAGCTCAGTTGGTTAGAGCGCGGGACTCATAAGCCCGAGGTCAGTGGTTCGATCCCACTTCCCGCTACCATTCTAGACGATCGATATCATTTTGCTCCATATATGCTCCAATGACATTAGATTAAAAATGTTTTTCCTGTTGCATATTGATGATTGTTAATTGTAGATTGCAATTTATGAGATTGTTATTACTTCTAATAAGTATTTTTTTATTAAATATTTCTATTGCACATACTACTGATTATAAAAATTTAGATAAACTATCTAAAAATAATAGTTTTTTTGATGATAAAGGAAGTCCTTATTCTATAGAAAAAATTCAAGATATAAAAAATTCAATTTTAATAATTTATAATCATGGTAGCGAAAATGATCTTAAGATTGATCCTTGTAATAAAAAACCCCCAAAAGGTTATTTATGGAAAGGAGCAGTTGTACCTGCATTATTAAAACTACATGATCAAAAAATAAATAATTTAACCGTTAGAATTTATCGATTGTGTTCAGGTGTTAAAGGAATTTCATTAAAGACAATGAAGAAATATCGAAAAGAATTAAAAGAGACTGGCAGTATAATTTTACAGGATGAGTATAAAAATTTGAAAAGGCAAAATATAATTATTAACGAAGTAAAAAAATTTAAAGACTTAGGTTTTGAAAATATAATTTTAGCTGGTTATTCTGCTGGTGCATGGGCATCTTTAAATTTGCAGGCAAGGTTTCCTGAATTAATAAAAGGAGTTATAGCGATTAATCCTGCTTTTGCAGGAAAAAAAAATGGTTGGCAGAAAAAATACCCTGAATGGGGAAAAATAAGAGATAAAGAAATTGATATTTTGAATAGAAATAAAAATTTAAAAGCAATTTTGTTTGCTCATAATAAAGATAAATTTGAAGATATTAAAACTTTATCCTTTTTTAAAAATTTTAAAGAAATAAATTTTGTTGATTATAGTAATATTAAACCAAATAGTTGTTCATGGGCAGATGTTGATAGGAATATGGAAAGTGATAAAGGTCATAATATTCCACAGTCAAAGTGTTTTACCAGGTATGTTGAAAAAAATGAATTTTTAATAAAATTCCTCGAAAGAATTTTTTAATAATTAAATTTACAAGGAGATATATTTGCTCCAATAGTGCTCCAATGACATTGGTTCTTGACTAAGATTCTTTAATTTGATTCAATATGCATAGAAAGGAAAGAGAGCATTTACAGGAGTAATTGTTCTAGAGGTAGGCTCAAGGGTTCATGGCGATAGACTCATAAGCCCGAGGTCAGTGGTTCGATCCCACTTCCCGCTACCATTCTAGAAGCATTAGTCTGTTTTGCGTCTCTGAGGTGTTAATTAAATTAGTTATTGAATATCATTTTCATCTATGACGCCATCATTATTGGCATCTAGATTAACTGTAGTCCATCCACTATCTCTTTGTCCAATATTAACATTTTCAATTGTCTCATCTAGTTGTTGTTCTAACTGGGGAAGACTTGCTGTTGCAGCATCCAACTCTGTTTGAAAGTTATTTAAGTTTTGGTTTAAAGTATTTAATTGATCAGTATTTGTATTTAATTCAGATTGAGAACTATCTAGTGTATTTTGAGTATCTGATATTTGATTTTCAATAGAAGTTCTTTGGTTATTTAAATCTTCAATCTGTTCTTCAGTTAGATCTGTATTTTTTAATTCTTCATCTATTTGATTAAGCTGTGTATTCAATCCATCTATTTCATTTTGCAAAGTATTAATTGATCCATTTAGTTCTGAAATTGATTGACTTAAGTTATTAATAGTTAACTCAGTTGATTGAATTTGATTTGGTAGTGAACTAATTAGAGAATTGGATACTTGTATTTGATTTTGTAATTCTAAAATTCCAGTTTCTTGTGGAGTACCAAAATTAGCTTGTAAGGCACCAATTGAAGCATTCAGTCCTAAACTTTTTGCAACCTTTACATAAGTTGAAACTTTCTGACCGTTATTAATTTTTGAAACTTTTTTATCAAAATTTTCTAACGCTTTTTGTATTTGTTCTTCATTTTTTGCTTTTGCTAATTTGTTTTCAAGTTTTCTAGTTTCTTTTAAAGATTTATTTATTGCTTTAACCTCTTCCTTCTCCTGTTTGCTAGCTCCTTTAGGTGCTTTAACATTTTTAGTTAATGATTTTGTTTTTTCTTTTGCTGCTTTCTCTGCTGCTTTAGTTTCAGACTTTGCAGATTTAGACTCTGATTTGCCTGAACCTGATGAAGATGATGAGCTTCCAGAATTTGAACTTGATGAAGAGTTGTCTTTGCCACCTTTATCACCTTTGTCCTTTTTTGCATAAACTGGAGAGATTGATAATAAAAATATAATTAATAATGTTAAAATTTTTTTCATAAGAAATTGATAATATTTTTTTTACATTTGTAAATATTTGACCCATATACGCGTCAATGACATTGGTTTTTGACTAAGATTCTTTAATTTGATTCAATATCACTAGAAAGGAAAGAGAGCATTTATAGGAGTAATTGTTCTAGATGAGTAGAGCAGGGTTCATGGCGATAGACTCATAAACCCGAGGTCAGTCGTTCGATCCCATTTCCCGATACCACATTTAAGATTTTTTAATAATTTTTTTCAAGTATGTTGAATATTCACAATTTCCATAAAAATTAATTGCATTTAAAATTTGTCTTTTTGAAATCCATTTATTGATTAAGGCTATTTCTTCAAGACAAGCAATTTTGAAACCCTGTCTGTTCTCAATAGCAGAAACAAAGGCTGAGGTTTTATAAAAATCCTCTATAGTTCCAGTGTCCAGCCATGCTCCACCTCTACCAATTATATCAGCATTTAATTGTTTTTTTGATTTATAAAAGTTTAATAAATCCACAATCTCTACTTCACCTCTTTTAGAAGGTTTAAGTTTTTTTGCCAATTCAACTACTTTATTATCAAAAAAATATAATCCGGTTATTGCTAAATCTGATAAAAATTTTTTAGGTTTTTCTTTTATAGATAAAATATTATTTTTTTTATCTACCTTTGCTACGCCAAATGATTCAGGATTTTGAACTTTGTGAAGCACTACTCTTGCTCCTTTTTTAATCTTAGTATTTTTTTTTAATTTTGTAGTTAGATTTTGCCCATAAAAAAAATTATCTCCAAGGATAAGTGCAACATTATTTTTACCTATAAATTTTTCACCTATTACAAATGCATCAGGTAAACCTCTTGGTTTTTTTTGTTCTAAATATGTAATTTTAATTCCTAAATTATCTCCATTAGGAATAATTTTTTTATACTGCTCTAATTGTCCTTCATTTACAATAATTAATATATCTTTAATTCCAGCAAGCATCAAAATTGACAATGGATAAAAAATTAAAGGTTTGTCATAAATAGGGAGAAGCTGTTTGTTTACAGCTTTAGTTAAGGGGCTCATCCTTGTTCCTTTTCCACCAGCTAATATGATGCCTTTTCTGATCATGCTTTTCCTAATCTTTTTATAATATCTTTTTTTAATAAGTTTTTATAATAAGTTTTATTTTTATTATACCAATTGAATGTAAGTTTAATTCCATTAGTAAAATTTACTTTCGGTTTCCATTTAATATTATTAATAATCTTATTACTATTTAGAGCATATCTAATGTCATGTCCTGGACGATCTTTAACAAAATTTATTTTTACATTATTTCCAAGTTTTACAATTTTTTTTGAAACATTTAATAGTTGGGAACAAACTTCAAGGTTGTTTAAATTTTTATTGGATCCAATATTATAAAATTCTCCAATTTTGCCTCTTAAAAAAACTTTTAATAAAGCTTCACAGTGGTCTTTGACATAAATCCATTCTCTTGAATTAGTTCCTTTTCCATAAATTGGTAAAGGTTTATTATTTAGAATATTATATATCAATTTTGGTATTAGTTTTTCAGGATGTTGTTTAGGTCCATAATTATTTGAACAATTTGTCACTATCGCAGGTATGTTATAAGTTCTTACGTAAGAACTCACCAAATGATCTGAAGCAGCTTTACTTGCTGCGTATGGAGAGCTTGGTTGATAGGGATAATCCTCAGAAGTTCTACCAGATAAAATATCACCATAAACTTCGTCAGTTGATATATGGACTAGTCTTGATTTATTTTTTTTTGTAAAATTTTTAAAACACTCCAATAAATTATAAACTCCAACAATATTACTTTGAATAAAGCTTTCAGGGTTATCTATAGATCTATCAACATGAGTTTCTGCAGCTAAATTAAAGATACCAGATGGTTTATAGTTATTAATTATCTTATTTAATTTTTTATCTTTAATATCAAGTTTTATAAATTTATATCTTCTTGAATTTTCAAATTCCTTAACATTATAAAAATTAGATGAATAAGTTACTTTGTCTATATTAAGAACTGAATAATTTTTATTTAAAAGCAATTCTATTAGATTACTTCCAATAAATCCAAGTCCACCTGTCACTATAATTTTTTTCATAGATACTTAAATTTTTACATTAGAATAAAATCTTAGTATATATGATAAAATTTAATTCATGTCATTAACCAAGAAAAATTTAACTATTATTATTGTAAGCTTTAAAAGCAATCATGTGATTGAAGATTGTATTAATTCAATAGATAAAGAAATTAAAGTTTTAATTGTTGATAACTCAAATGATGAAAATTTTAAGGCATATATTGAAAATAAATTTGATAACGTAGAATGTATTTTGTCGCCTAAAAACCTTGGAATGGGAGCGGGTAATAATCTTGCTATTAAATCAATTATTACAGACTTTGCTTTTATAATTAATCCTGATGTAGTTTTAAATAATGATACCATAGATGAAATAATTATAGCCTCTAAAAGCATTAGAGACTTTGGAATAATTGCTCCGATCTCAAACAATTTAGAGTATCCAAATTTTAATTTAGGAAAAAAATATAATTTTAATAATAGATCTCCATTTCAAGTGATAAGTATTGATGGATATGCAATGTTACTAAATCTTAAAAAATTAAAAAATTTAGATAATTTTAGATTTTTTGATGAAAATATTTTTTTATATTTAGAAAATGATGATTTGTGCAAAGAAATAAAAAAAAGAAATCAAAATATTTACGTTGTACCAACTTCTAAAATTAATCATATTGGAGGAGGTGCTGTAAATCCAAAATTTAAAAAACAAATAGAGCTATCAAGAAATTGGCATTGGATGTGGTCAAAATTTTATTATAATAAAAAACATTCTGGTTATATTTATGCATTTTTAACAAATTTTAATAATTTGCTTACTAGTTTATTAAAAATTTTATTTTATTTAATCACATTTAGAATCTTCAAAAGTCAAATTTACTTAATGAGATTATATGGATTGGTTAGTTCTATGATAGGATTAAAATCATATTATAGACCTAAGTTAGAGGATTAATGACCAGGAAATTCAATTAAATTTTCAACTAAATAATTTTTATCTATAAGGTTTTTGCAACCACCTAAATCATATAAATTTATAACAAATATAAAAGCCACTACTGTAGCACCAGAAGTTTCAATTAATTTTGCAGCTGCTTCTGCAGTCCCACCAGTTGCTATTAAATCATCAATTATTAAAACTTTATCATTCTTTTTAAAAGAATCTTTATGCACTTCTATTGTTGCAGTTCCATATTCCAATTCAAAATCTATTGAGTGAACATCTGCAGGTAATTTATTTTTTTTCCTTAAAAGAATAAATGGTTTGTTTAATAAATAAGCAACTGCTGAAGCAAATACAAAACCTCTTGACTCTATTGCAGCTATCTTATCAATTTTATAATTTTTTGATCTTTGAACTATTTGGTTAATTGTTTCTGCAAAAGCTTTCTCATCTTTAATTAGTGTTGTTATATCTCTAAATAATATTCCTTTTTTAGGATAATCAGGAATAGATCTTATAAAGTCTTTTAAATTCATAATAGTATTCTATAATTTATAAATAATTTAAATTTAATATATGACAATAAATAAATTAGCTATAATTGGTGGTAGTGGTTTGTATGATGTTGAGGAGTTTAAAAATAGAGAATTGATTAAACTTAACACTCCCTGGGGAAACCCATCTGATGAAATTTTGAAAACTAAATATAAAGAAAAGGAAGTTTTTTTTCTTCCAAGACATGGAAGAGGTCATTTTATTTCACCTTCAAACATCAATTTTAGGGCAAATATTGATGCTTTAAAACAATTAGGTGTAACAGATATTGTTTCTGTATCGGCAGTGGGTTCGCTTAAAGAGGATTTACCTCCTGGGAAATTTGTAATTGTAGATCAGTTTATTGATAGAACTTTTGCAAGAAGTAAAACTTTTTTTGAGGATGAAATAGTTGCACATGTTTCGATGGCAAATCCGACTTCAAATGGTCTTATGAATGCCTGTGAAGATGCAATAAAAAAATCAAATATAGATTATCAGAGAAATGGGACTTATGTAGTAATGGAAGGGCCTCAGTTTTCAACACTAGCTGAATCAAATTTATATAGATCTTGGAAAGCTGATGTAATTGGAATGACTAATATGCCTGAAGCAAAATTAGCGAGAGAAGCTGAAATTAGATATGCATCTGTATCTATGGTCACAGATTTTGATTGTTGGCATCCAGATCATGACAATGTTGATGTTCAACAAGTAATAAAAGTTTTATTAAGTAATGCAGATAAAGCAAAAGTAATGATTAAAATTTTGATAGATAATTTTGAAAAATATATAGACCCTAAAGATCCAACCAATAATTGTTTAGACGTTGCAATTATAACTGCTCCAGAAAAAAGAACTCAAAAAACTATTAAAAAACTTAACACAATAGCTGGTCGAGTTTTGAATAAATGAAAATTGAAGGTAAAGATTATAAAACCATCTGGTTTGAAGATGATAAAGTTAAAATAATTGATCAGACTAAACTTCCACACAACTTTTCGATTAAAGAACTTAAAACTTGTGATGATGCTGTTATTGCAATTAAAGATATGGAAGTTAGGGGTGCCCCTTTAATTGGAGCGACCGCAGCATACGGTTTAGTTTTATCAATAATTGAAAATAATGATTTAGAATTTTTAAAAAAATCATCTGAAAATTTAATAAAATCTCGCCCAACAGCAATAAATTTAAAATGGGCTGTAGATCGAATGATGCAAAAATTAATTGTTGCTGAAAAAAATAGAATTTTAGACCTTGCTATTAATGAGGCAAAAAATATTTGTGATGAAGATGAAAAATTTTGTAATGAAATTGGTTTAAATGGACTTACTTTGATTGAAGATATTTATAAAAAGAAAAATAAAACAGTGAATGTTTTAACTCATTGTAATGCAGGTTGGCTTGCAACAATTAATTGGGGTACAGCTACATCTCCAATTTATCATGCACATAAAAAAGGTATTCCAGTTCATGTTTGGGTTGACGAGACAAGACCAAGAAACCAAGGTGCAAATTTAACCTCATTTGAATTAAATGAAGAGGGAATAGATAATACAATAATAGCAGATAATACCGGTGGCATATTAATGCAAAGAGGAGAAGTAGATATGTGTATTGTTGGAACAGATAGAACTTTATCTAATGGAGATGTTTGTAACAAAATTGGAACTTATTTAAAAGCTCTTGCAGCTTATGATAACAATATTCCTTTTTATGTCGCTCTACCAAGTTCAACAATTGATTGGGAGCTT
Source organism: Candidatus Pelagibacter sp. HIMB1505 (assembly GCF_052047915.1). Lineage (NCBI taxonomy): Bacteria > Pseudomonadati > Pseudomonadota > Alphaproteobacteria > Candidatus Pelagibacterales > Candidatus Pelagibacteraceae > Candidatus Pelagibacter > Candidatus Pelagibacter sp. HIMB1505. Next base: position 847,915 of record NZ_JBNAIR010000001.1, read on the forward strand.
AAAGATCGTAATCAAATTCCTATAGAAGAAAGAAATTCTAAAGAGTTATCTCATTTAGAGGGTTTTGATGAGCAAGGAGAAATTAAAAAGATACAAATTTATCCAAAAAAAAGTAAATCTTTAAATTTAGCTTTTGATGTTACACCAGCAAGGTATGTAACTAAATTAATTACAGAAAAAGGGATTTGTGACGCTTCTTCGGAAGGACTAAATAATTTATTTAGATGAAAAATTTAAAAGAAAGAGAAGAAGTAATTGAATATTCTATTAAACTTAATACAACAAATTTATCTCCCTTAAGATCTGGAAATATTTCTGTTAGAGGTTTTGAGGATGACAAAGAAGGTTTTTTTATTACGCCTTCTGGTAAAAAGTATGAAAGTCTAAAACCTGAAGATATAGTTTTTCTTTCCTTAGATGAAGAGAAGGATTTTTTAGCATGGTTCAATTCTGGAAAAAATCCTTCTTCAGAATGGAGATTTCATCAAGATATTTATAAAAATAAATGGGAAGCTAAAGCAATTGTTCATGCGCATTCACCACATGCATCCGCAATTTCTACACATGGAAAATCAATACCACCATTTCATTACATGATTGCTCTCGCAGGAGGTGAAAATATAAGATGCTCTGAATATGCCACTTTTGGTACACACGAGTTATCAAGGAATATTATTAAAGCCTTAAAAGACAGAAAAGCATGTTTGATGTCTAATCATGGTCAAGTTGCTTTTGGTGAAAATTTATCTAAAGCTTTTGAACTTGCTCAAGAGGTAGAAAATATTTGCTATCAATATGTTATTGCTTTAAAGATGGGCGAACCTAAAATTCTTTCATTTCAAGAAATGAAAAAAATTTTAGATAAAGTAAAAAATTATAAAAGTGGTTAGTTTTATGACTAAAGTTGGTGAGCATATTACTTTAGATATTATTGGTACAACAAAAGAATACGATCCTTCTATCTACGAGAAAGTTATTAAAGAAATCGCAACAGCCGCAAAAGTTACAATTTTAAATATTTCTAAGTATAAATTTGAACCACAAGGTTTTACAATTTTGGCATTACTTGCAGAAAGTCATATTAGCTTTCACACATTCCCTGAAAAAGGAATAATAAGTTTTGATTTTTTTACATGTGGAAAAGTTAGCCCCTCTATAGCTTTAGAAATTGTTAAAAAAGAATTTAAACATAAAAGAATTGTTAAAAAGGAATTTAATAGAGATACCAAATCTCTTTATCACGACATTTATAGCTCACCAGGTTTACAAAAATCTTATGTTGTAAATGATGTATTGGAAGATTTTAAATCTAAAGTTGGTCAACATATTGAAATATTAGAATTAGAACAGTTTGGTAAATCTTTATTCATTGATGGAGAGATCCAAGTTGCAAGTAATGATGAACATTTGTACAGCTCAACATTTGTAGGAGCTGGACTTAAACTAAATCAACAAAATGAAAGAGCTGCTATAATTGGCGGTGGCGATGGTGGTGTTGCTAGAGAGTGTATTTCAAAAAATTTCAATTTTGTCGATTGGTATGAATTAGATCCAGAAGTAGTGGATGTTTGCAATAAACACTTAGGTGAAATTAGCAATAAATCTACAGAAAAAAATTCAGTCAAATGTGTTTGGGGGGATGCTTTTGAAAGTATAAAGTCTATAGATGATGATAATTATGATCATATATTTGTAGATTTAAATGATGATCAGTTTTGTATTGATTTAGCGGCCAAAAATATGGACTCACTTGTTAGGATATTAAAACCAAAAGGGGTAATTACAGCACAAGTTGGTTCTCAAGACAAAAAACCTCAACAAGTTGATAGTTGGTTAAATGTATTTAATCATCACTTTGGAAATACTAAATTATCGAGAGTATATATTCCAAGTTTTGATTGTTCTTGGAATTTCTCATCTTCTATCAATCATTAATTTTTCTTTTTTAATTCATTAATTTATGGAATAATTAATTATTAAATTAATTAGGAGATAATAATGAATAAATTAAAAAAAACCATTTTTTCAGTTTTGGCATCTTTATTAATTATCGGAAATGTAAATGCTTCAGATAAAATTAAGATAGCAACTGAAGGAGCTTACCCTCCGTGGAATTCAAAAAATGAAGCTGGAAAATTAATTGGCTTTGAAGTTGAATTAGCCTGGTCTCTTTGCAGATATATTGGAAGACAGTGTGAAATTGTTGAACAAGATTGGGATGGAATGATACCAGCTTTACAATTAAGAAAATATGATGCGATCATGGCTGGAATGTCAATTACTGATGAAAGAAAAAAAGTAATTACATTTTCACAAGGATATGCAGACGAAGTTGCTTCATTAGCTGTCATGAAAGGTTCTGATTTAGAAGGTATGGAAACTCCTGCTGGGATAAATCTTACAAAGCCTGATAGTGCTGCAAAAAAAGCTTTAAAAACAATTGAAGCTGGTTTAGCTGGAAAAACAGTTTGTACTCAAACTGGAACAATTCATCAAAACTTCTTAGAGTCTGGTGATGTAGGTAAAATCAATTTAAGAACTTACAAAACTCAAGATGAGGTTAATTTAGACCTAGAAGCTGGCAGATGTGATGTTGCTTTAGCTGCAGCAGTAGCATTTGTTGATTATGCTGAAAAATCTGGAAAACCCGTTGTATTAGTGGGACCAACATTTTCAGGTGGTGCATTTGGAAATGGAGTTGGTGTTGGTTTAAGACAAGCAGCTCAAATGGGCGAAGATTCAGCTATTGGTAAAAGAGATGCTGAACTTTTAAGAGCATTTAATAAAGCTATAGATCAAGCAAGAAAAGATGGAGTAATCTCTAGACTTGCGATTAAATGGTTTGGCTTTGATGCTTCTATGTAATTAAATTTTTGAAATGGCGGTTAATTTATTAACCGCCTTTTCTATATGGAACTTCTTGCATTTGGAAAAACTGGTTGGGGTGACGAGTTATTCTATGCAACTTTAATGACGATCGCTGTTTCAATAACAGCAATGTTAATTGGTTTTTTATTTGCTTTAATTTTTACGCCACTAAAATTATCAAAACTTAAATTTTTAAATTTTTTTGGAAATTTTTATACAACAGTTATCAGGGGTGTTCCCGAACTACTCGTAATTTATCTTTTCTTTTTTGGAGGTAGTGGTGCAATAATGTATGTAGCATCAATATTTGGATATTATGAATATATTGAAATAAATGCATTTATTACTGGTTCATTAGCAATTGGAATAATTTCAGGAGCATATTCAACAGAGGTATTTAGAGGTGCAGTTCAATCAATTGACAAAGGTCAGTTTGAAGCTGCTAAAGTTTTAGGTCTTAGTAAATTTACTCAATTTTATAAGATTATACTCCCACAAGTTTTAAGACTTGCCATTCCAAATTTAAGCAATGTTTGGCAAATTACTCTAAAAGACACATCATTAATTTCAGTGACAGGTTTAGTTGAAATTATGAGACAATCTTATATTGCAGCAGGCTCAACACGAGATCCTTTATTCTTTTATTCATTTGCTGCAGTTCTTTATCTCTTACTTACTTTTTTAAGTATGAAAATAATTAACAAGTTAGAATTAAGATATAGTAGGGGCTACTAATATGGATTTAGACTTAATATTAAATAGCTTACCAAAATTACTTCCAGCAGCATTAGTTACATTAAAACTCTTAATAAGTTCTTTAATAATAGGATTATTTATAGGTTTGGGATTTGCTATTTTAAGATTAAATAAAAATGTCTTAATAAATAAATTTGCATATGGATATTCATATTTATTTAGAGGAACACCACTACTTGTTCAGATATTCATAATCTATTATGGATTAGCTCAAATTGAATATTTACGATCAACATTTTTATGGACAATCATTAAAGAACCTTATTGGTGTGCAATTATTGCTTTTTCATTAAATACAGGCGCTTATACATCTGAAATTTTAAGATCAGCTTTTCAGACTATTAAAATTGGAGTGATAGAAGCTGGTAAAAGTCTTGGAATTTCAAATAAAATAATTTTTTACAAAATCCAAATTCCAATTGCTATTAGGCAATCTTTGCCTGCCTATGGAAATGAAATTATCTTAATGCTTAAAGGCACATCACTTGCAAGTACTGTTACATTGATGGATCTGACTGGAGTTGCTAAATATATAATTTCAACAACATTTAAACCAATTGAGGTATTTATTGTTGCTGGCAGTATTTACCTATTTATGACCTTTTGTATTCACAACTTAATTAAATTTTTAGAGAAAAAATATAGTTTTAGTAACTAGTATATTCTTTAATTTCTTTTATTTTTGAACCTGTATGATTGTTCATTTCAAGTTTTATTTTAGCTCGATCATCATTTAAAAAATGCACATCTCTAGAAAGTTTTATAAATTTTTCTCCAAAATCTTTTTCTTTTTCACATAGTCTTTTATCATCTTCTATGACCCAGAGTTTTGAATTAATTTCTTTTAAAGAATGGAAAAGTTTTTCTAATTTTTCATCAGTTTTAACATTTTGCTCTAATTGAGATTTTAGTATTGAATGTTCGTCATTAATAAATCTTAGTTTTTCAGGATCTTTAATTTTTTCCTGTTTAATTTCTAAAATTGAAATTTTATCTAAGAGTTCACCGACTGAAACTTCAACTAAAATTTTATTCATAATATTTGATACTATGTTAAGTTATGTATTAAATGTCTAACATATTAATTATTAAACATGGATCATTAGGAGATATAGCTCAAGCTAGTGGTGCAATTCAAGATATTTGTGAAAATCATGAAAATGATGATGTGTATTTATTAACTACAAAACCATATTTTGATTTATTTAAAAAAAATCCTTTCTTAAAGGGCGTAATTTTAGACAAAAGGCTTCCTAGATATAATCTAATTTATTTATATTTTCTAATGCGTGAGTTGAAGAAATATTCTTTTTCTAAAGTTTACGATCTTCAAAACTCGAGTAGAACAGCTTTTTATAAAAGAATATTATTTCCAAAAGCTACAAAAGAAATATGGTCATCCACTGAAACTACATTACCAGAAGGAACCACAAAACAAGATTTTGATAAAGACTCTGTTCTTTCAAGATTTGATCATCAGTTAAAGTCTTCAGGAATTAATACCAATCATACAATGAAACCAGACTTTTCATGGAGTACAGTTGATATTTCAGAAATAAAAAAAAATTACGAACTAGATAAATACATAATACTTTTTCCTTTTTGCTCACCTCATTTGACTTCAAAGAAATGGCCTTATTACAATGACTTAATCAGTATCATTAATCAAAAATTTGAAAATAAATTTAAAGTTGTTACTGCACCTGGACCAGATGAAATTGAAGATGCAAAAAATATAAATGCTTTATGTGTTTTGGATAATGGTAAAGCTTTGAATATTTCACAATTATCTGGATTAATTAAAGATAGTTCGTTTGTGGTCGCTAATGATACTGGACCTGCTCATATAACAGCGCATTTAGGATCAAAAGGAATTGCTTTATTTGGTTCTCATACAACTCCTTTTAAAGTTAGTATTGAAAGAGAAAATTTTAAAGCAATACAAGCGCCAGAATTATCAAAACTTTCAGCAGAAAAAGTTTTTGAACGAGTTTCCCAGATTATTAAGTTTTAGAAGATTAAATAATTTTTTTGTATTCTTCTATTGTCTTTTCCCAAGTAAATTTAGATGCATATTCTTTTGCATTTTTACCAAATTCTAAGTATTTTTTATTCTCAATCATTAAATTTAATGATGAGTAAATTTCATCTAAGTTGTTTCCATCACATATTAAACCAGTTTTGTCATGCTCAATAGCATCAGCACCACCACCATCTTTTCCTCCTAAAGATGGAACACCATATTGTGCAGCTTCAATATAAGCGATACCAAATCCTTCAACTGAAGTTTTGTATTTTATAGACGGCATAACAAAAATATTTGATTTTGTTATTAATGCATTTTTTAAATCATCTGAAATATCTTTGAAAAACATTACTTGAGATTCTAAATTAAGCTCTTTAACTAATCTTTTGATATTTTCCTCCTCATCACCATATCCAATACAAAGATAGACAATATCAGGATACATTTGTTTAAGATTTCTAAGAGCCATAATTACTTTTTCATGATTTTTTCTTTTATCAAACCTTGAAACGGTAATTAATCTTGGTGTTTTAATTTTTAATAAACTTTCAACTTTTTCTAGGGATTTTTTGTCTAATTCTTTAACCTGATCAACACCTGGATTGATAACCACAATTTTCTCTTCATTAACTCCAATTTCAATTGCTAAATTTTTTGTGTATTTTGAATTAGCTATTACCTTTTCAACATTATTTAAAACTTTAAGCACTCTAGAGTTTAATTTGCTTCCTTGAGGGTGATTAATTTCTTTTCCGTGAATTAAACAATATTTTTTTTTATTGTTTTTTAGTGCTTCTAAGCTTTTCCAATGGTCAGCAATAATTCCCTCCACTTGATTATTTTTAGTGACCTCATCAATTAATTGTGCTTTTCTGATTTTTCTTAAAAATTTTATTCCACCAACTCTTTCTATAGAAAAATTTACTTTCTCATCAAATTCTTTGTGACCATCTTGGTAATCTGCAAATACTTTAATTAAATAATTTTTTGATAATTCTTTGGATAAACCCCACATTAAACTTTGCATCCCCCCAAGTTCAGGAGGAAAAGATCTAGTTACCACCAAATACATTAATCAAATTTCCATTTAATGCTGCAGCCCGCACTTGGGATTTGAATTTTTGGACCATTACTAGTTTCAGCAATTAATTTCATAGCTTTATATAAGTCACTCTTACCATCTCTTATTGGAATAAGGTTTTTTAACTCTCTTGATCGACCTCTGTATTGAAGTTCTAAGTCCTTATTATATCCAAAAAAGTCTGGAGTACATACTGCATCATAAGCTTTTGCAATTTCTTGAGTTTCATCAATTAAATATGGAAAACTAAAATCATTTTTTTTTGCAAATTCAATCATATTTTCAAAAGAATCTTCAGGATAATTTGTTGGATCATTTGATGAAATCGCAACTGAGTTAATACCAATTTTTTTTAATTCATTACAATCTTCAACAATATCTTTTGTAATTGCTTTAACATAAGGGCAGTGATTACAAATGAACATCACCAATATTCCATTTTCACCTTTAAGTTCTTCTAATGAAATAATTTTACCCTCAGTGGATTTTAATTTGAATGGAATAGCTTTTTTACCAAAATCACATATTGGAGTTTGAGTGAGCATACTGTAATAATATATATGTTATGTTTTATGATTTAAAAGATAAAAAACCCAAAAGTTTAGGTGAAAATTGGGTTGCACCTAATGCAACAATAATTGGAGATGTTACTTTAGAAAAAAATACAAGTATTTGGTTCAATGCAGTTTTAAGAGGCGATATTGAAAATATCTTTGTAGGCGAGGGTTCAAATGTTCAAGATGGGAGTATCCTTCATACTGATCCTGGTTGTCCATTAAAAATTGGTAAAGATGTAACCGTAGGCCATATGGTTATGCTTCACGGATGCAGTATTGGTGATAATAGTCTAATTGGAATAGGTGCTGTAATTCTTAACAAGGCAAAGATTGGAAAGAATTGTATTATTGGTGCAAAAGCTTTGATCACTGAAAATAAGGAAATACCTGATAATTCATTGGTTGTTGGATCACCTGGAAAAGTTATCAGAGAAGTTACAGAGGATGAGAAAAAGGCTGTGATAGAAAATACAAAACATTATCAAGATAATTGGAAAAAATATTCAAAGAATATTTTTTAATCATTCTAATAAATTACTGATTTAACTGTTCCTAGCTTTGAAATTTTTCCAATATAAAGACCTTTTCCATTGATGGGAACTACACCTACCGTTGATCCAGTGAATACCCAAAAATCTTTACCCAAATCAATTTTATCTTTTTTTATCTTATTTAAGACAAATTTTAATGAATTAAGAGGATTTATGAAAACTGTGTTAGTATTTCCATCAACACTTTGATTGATTTTTTTATTTTGAATATTTGTTTTTAAATTACCAATATTAATTTTTTTATACTTTTTCTTTTTACCCACTAGAAATCTAACATTGGCTCCAAAGTCACTGCACAAATCTCCAAAGGATGTAATACCTTTCTTTTTTTGTCTGTAACCAACGACCTCGATACAAGGTGCCATATAGGAAATAAATTTTGAGATATTTTTGGCTGTAATTAAACCTTTGGATGAAAAAAAGTTTTTTTTAATTTGATAACAAACTTCAAGCTCAATACCTAATGTGCCTTTGTTTATTTTTACTTTTTCTCCACTTTTAACGACATTTCTTTTATAAATAGATGCATAAAATGGTTCTTTCTCTTTTAATTTTTTCATAACAGGAATACCCGTTCCAGCCGCTTTAAAACCAACAATTGGCTCTTTTATTTTACTTTCACAAAGCTTTCTAAACTTTTGAGCGTTAACTAATTTTTTTGAATATTGTCTTGGAATTGGACCTATTAATTTATTTCTTAAGAAAGCATTAACTAATTTGTCTGAAGTTTTTTCGACAAGAGTTTTTTTCATAAAAATAATAATTAGTTTATAACTGTCATTGGATCAAGTCTTGTTTGAAACCAATTAACTCTAAAATCTAAATGAGGTCCAGTTGATCTTCCTGTGGATCCTACAGTTCCAATTATATCACCTTGATTAATTTGATCACCAACTGAAACTAAAATATTTTCTAAATGAGAATAGATAGTTGAAATTCCATGTCCATGATCCATTATTATAGTTCCACCAGTATAGTATAAATCTTTTTCAGCCATAGTTACCACACCTCTCCCTGAAGATTTAATTGGAGTTCCTTTTTTGGCAGCTATATCTATTCCATAGTGAGGCCACTTTGGTTTGCCATTTAAAATTCTTTGGCTACCATACACACCACTAATTATTCCATCAACAGGCATTATAAACTTATCTTTAAAAAAAATCAGATCAGAATTTATTGCTCTTGCTTTACCAATTTTATTATTTTCTTCTTTAATTCTTTTATAAACAGATTCAGGAGGAGTTACTTTATTTTCAGGCAATCCATCAATTCTTTGAATATTGTATTTTCTCTTAAAAATTTTTTTTATAAATATATCTTTTTTGTTATCTAAAACTTTAGTTATTTTTAAATCAAACTTTCTATCTCTATCAATGCCAAATACAAAATATCCTTCATCTGAGACTTTAACGTTTTTTTTATCTATAACAATTTTTGCATTTGGATCAGTTTTACCAATAATAAAATGACCTTGAAAAAATTTACCAGTAAATTCAATTGATTTTGCTTGAGAGATAATTAGTAAAAAGATGAATAAGCTTTTATAAATTACTGAGCTGTCCATCCACCATCGATTAAAATTGATGTACCAGTTATCATTGAAGATGCAGATGATGCTAGAAAACATACAGTGGTTGCAACATCACTTTCGGTTGCAAGTTTGCCCATTGGAATTCTACTTAAAGCGGATTTTTTAAATTTTTTATTTTTAAAAAAATTTTTCACCATTGGAGTTGCAACGAATGTAGGCGCAACAGTATTTACACGTATATCATGTTTAGCAAGCTCTACTCCCATACCCTTTGTGAGACCTTCTATCCCAAATTTAGTCATATTATAAACATTTCTGCCCTCACAACCTACATGACCAAGTTGAGAAGACATATTTATAATTGAGCCAGGTCTTTTTTTATTTTTCAGCATTTTTTTTACTACTAATTGTGCAACATTAAATGCAGCTTTTAAATTAAGGTCTACTAAGTAGTTCATACTTTTTTGTTTAACCTGTGCAAAAGGTTCTGGCAAATTTGTTCCAGCGTTATTTACCAAAATATCTATTACTTTTAATTTGTCTAATTTTAATTTTGTCTCCTCATAATTCATTACATCACAAAGAATTTTTATTGTTTTTCCTTTTACTTTTTTTATTTCTTTTTCTAATTTATCCAAATCTGATTGAGTTCTGCTTAAAGCAATAATAGTTGCACCAGCTTCAGCCAATGCAATAGAGCAAGCTCTTCCCAAGCCTTTTCCAGCACCTGTTACAAGTGCATATTTATTTTTAAGACTAATTTTTTGTAAATACATTTAAAAAAGTAATACTTGAATATCTGTTTTAATTAAATCAATAGCAACAATTAAAATTGCTAACAAGCCAGCCCAGGCTATCCATCTATACTTTTGTATCCATCCAGAAATCAAATTAGCAGCTGTTGCCATTAGGATTATAGAAAGTAACAATCCAAATACAAGCAATACATAATGTTCACCTGCAGCTCCTGCTACACCAAGAACATTGTCTAAACTCATAGTAAAGTCAGCTAACAATACTGTCCATATAGCCTTTATAAAACTAGAATTATCAACTTTAATATCCTCTTCTTTACTAGCGCCTTTAATAACATCTACATAAAGTTTGTAGACAATATATAAGAGCAAAATACCTCCAATAAGTCTAAGACCAGGTATTTGTAATAGGTATGCTGTTAATAAAGTAAGGATTACCCTTAAAATAATTGCTCCACCAATACCCCAAAAAATTACTTTTTTTCTTTGTTCAACTGGGAATTTGGATGCAACCATTCCAATAATTATTGCATTGTCACCAGCAAGAACTAAGTCAATTAATATAATTTGTGTTAAAATTGCTAATTGATCAGGTGAAAATAATTCAGATAGCATTAATTTTGTAATATCATATCTGCACCTTTTTCAGCAATCATAATTGTTGGTGCGTTAGTATTACCAGAAGTAATATTTGGCATTATCGATGCATCAATTACTCTTAAATTTTGAATGCCTCTAACTTTAAGTTTTTCATCAACCACTGACATTTCATCTTGACCCATTTTACAAGTTCCAACAGGATGAAAAATTGTTTGGGTAAAATTAGATCCTTCTTTAACTAATTCTTCATCATCAGTAATATGTACTCCAGGTCTATACTCTTCTGGTTGGTACTTTTTAAAGGTTTCAGTTTCCAGCATTATTTTACGAATTATTTTTAATCCTTGAGCTGCAACTTTTCTGTCATCATCAGTTGATAGATAATTCATCTTAATTTTTGGATGATCTCTACTATCTGAGCTAACAATATTAATTTCACCTCTACTAGTTGGTCTTACATTAGCAACTGTTGGTGTGATACCTTCAAAATCATGCATTGGTGTTACTCCTAAAATATCTGTGCTTACAGGTGAAACGTGAAATTGAAGGTTAGGTGTTGCTCTTGAAGGATCGCTTTTTGTAAATCCACAGACTTGACTAGCACCCATTGTAACTGGACCACTTTGATTTAAAATATATTCTAAGCCCATCATAAATCTGCCAAACAAGCTCTCTACTTTTCTATTAAGAGATTTTAAATTTTTAACCTTATATACAGGTCTAAACATTAGATGATCTTGTAAATTTTGACCTATACCATCCAATTCATGAATTACTTCTATACCATTATTTTTAAGTTTATTACCGTTACCAATTCCTGAAACTTGAAGTATTTGAGGTGAACCAATAGCACCAGCTGACAATATAACTTCTTTGTTAGCTTTAACGGAGACAACTTTATCTCCTTGATAATAGCTTGCACCAATTGCTTTTTTTCCTTCAAAATTTATTTTTTGAATATGAGCTTTAACTACAATTTTTAAATTAGGTCTTTTTTTTGCAGGGTTTAAATATCCTTTTGCAGCACTACATCTTAATTTTAATCCAGGTTTATTGAAGCTTGTAGTGAATTGAAAAAAACCTACACCATGATTATCTCCAGTATTAAAGTCATTCGTTTTCGGAATTCCAAATTCTTCTGCAGCATTTTCAAATTCATTAAGTAATTTTAAATTAATCTTTTTATTAGCAACAGTTATAGGTCCGCTATCATTATGGAATTCACTTTTACCAAGTTCATTATTTTCAGATTTTAAAAAGTAAGGCAAAACATCGTCCCAACTCCATCCTGTATTGCCTAATTGTCTCCAAATATCATAATCTTCTTTTTGACCTCGAACCCATAAAAGTCCATTAATAGAGGAGCTGCCACCTAATGTTTTTCCACGTGGATATCTTATTGATCGATTATTCATTGTTTCATCTGGCTCAGTTTTATAACACCAGTCTACTTTTGGATTATGCATTGTTTTAAAATATCCAACTGGAATATGAATCCATGGGTAAGTATCTTTTCCCCCAGCCTCTAAAAGTAAAACTTTATTATTTGGATTTTCGGATAATCTATTTGCTAAAACACAACCTGCAGAACCCGCACCTAAAATAATATAATCAAAACTGTCCATAAATAAATCGCTTATAATAATATTTTATTAAAATGCTAGTAAATACAAGCTTTATAAATTTTTAAGTACAATTTTAACACTTGTATAGTTTTCTAATTTTTGAGAGGGTAACGACTTTATTAATAAAAACTAAAGAGGAAATTAAGTATGAAAAAAATCATATCATTATTTGTAGGAACTCTTCTTTTAACTGTCATGACGGTTACAGGAGCAAATTCTGCACAAACTCTTAAGTGTCAAACTGTAATTAGTGCAAAAGCTGATGAAGTGAAAATGTTAAAAGATTTCACAGATACAGTAACTGAACTAACACAAGGTTCACTTAAGTTTGAAATTATGCCAGCAGGAGCAGTAGTAGGTGTTAAGGAAACTCTTGATGCAGTTGATAAAGGATTAATCGATTGTGGTTTCGCTTGGACTCACTATTGGTCAGGTGATCACCCAGCAGCTATGTTATTTGGATCTCCAGTAGCAGGTGCAGGTGTTGGTATTGATAACTTAGCATTCTTATCTTGGTTCCAATATGGTGGTGGTAAAGAACTTTACGACCAATTATGGAGCGAAATGGGAAGAGACATTAAAGGTTTCATGCTACAACCAGTTGGTCCAGAAGCTTTAGGTTGGTTCAAAGAGCCAATTAATAGCATGGCTGACTTTAGAAAGTATAAGTTCAGAACTCCTCCAGGAATTCCAGGACAAACTTATAAAGATATTGGTGTAGCTTCTGTAGCAATGGGTGGTGGAGATATTCTTCCAGCTCTTGAAGCAGGAACAATTGATGCTGCTGAATGGTGTTGTCCAAAACCAGACATGACATTCGGTTTCCAAAAAGTTCTAAAACATTACTACCTACAAGGTCTACACCAAGTAGTAGTAAATGCTGACTTCTATATTAATGGTAGCAAATATAAGAAAATGTCTGCTATTGAGAAGAAAGCTTTAGAAGTTGCTGCGAATGCATCTCTATCAAAATCAATGAGTTACAGAATATACGAAAATGGAAAAGCATTAGCTGAGCTTACAAATAAGCATGGTGTTATTTTGCATGACACTCCAGCTGACTATTTCCCAGCGTATATGGCTGCTGCAAAGAAAAGCTTAGAGACAAATGCTGCTAAAAATCCTTTCTTCAAAAAAGTTTGGGATTCACAAAAAGCATTTGCTGATATTGCAGTACCATTCTGGTCTGGAGCTCAAATGTCTAATGCGAAGCTAGGAATGGCTCACGCAGCTACTTTAAAATAGTATTTAGATAGATTATAAAATATAAACTGAAGCGAAATTAATTTTTCGCTTCAGTTTTTTTTAAGGAATTATTATGTCAGATGAACCATCTAAATTAGATATAACAGATGAAATGATCGCTGAAAGGCGTGGTGGTTCAGGTAAAATGCCTGACGACATGCCAAAATGGATGGCATCAACAATAACAAAAATTGATTTATTTAATAAATGGGTAGGTAATGTTGTTTGCTGGATAACAGTACCTTTAATACTTGCTATGGTTTATGAAGTATTAGCAAGAAAACTTTTTACAGCCCCTACAATGTGGGCATATGATTTAAGTAGATTTATGTATGGAGCTCTTTTTATGCTTGGTGCAGGTTATGCATTATCTAAAGGTGTTCATATTCGAGCAGACTTTTTGTACAGAAATTTTAAAACTAAAACTCAAGGGCTAATAGATTTTTGGTTATATCTGTTATTTTATTTTCCTGGATTAATAGTTTTTTTATGGATGACAACAGGTTTTGTTCAAGAATCTATTATGAGAGGTGAAAGAGGAATGGATACTGCTTGGATGCCTTTAATGTGGCCAATCAAAGCATGTCTATGGTTTGGTATATTATTTTTACTTATTCAAGGAGTTTCAGAGTTATTAAAAAGTTATTGGGCATCTACTAGAGGTAAATGGCCAGGAGATGATGAATAGATGTTAGCTGAATTTATAGATCCTGCTGTCCTAGGTTTCATTTTAATTGGTGTAATGCTTTTTTCAATTTTTGTAGGATTTCCAATTTCATTTACATTAATTTTTTTAGGTTTTGTATTTGGTTATCTTGGATTTGGTAAGTTAGTTTTTTATTTGATGACCTTGCAGTTCTCAATGGTCATGACCGAACAAACACTCGCCGCCGTCCCACTCTTTGTCTTTATGGGAATAATGATGGAACAATGTGGTCTGATGGAGAGATTGTTTTCAGCATTTCAATTAATGTTAGCTAAAGTAAGAGGCTCTTTATATTATGCAGTCTTATTTGTTTCTGTAATTTTTGCAGCAGCAACCGGTATAGTAGGAGCTTCAGTAACCATACTTGGGATTATGGCCGCAAAGTCAATGAACAAATCTGGTTATGATGTAAGACTTGCAGCTGGAACAATTACAGCAGGTGGAACTTTAGGTATTTTAATTCCACCAAGTATTATGCTTGTAGTTATGGGGCCAATTATGGAAATCCCAGTTACTGATTTATTTGCAGCAGCAATTATTCCAGGAGTTTTATTAGCAACTCTTTACGCTGCATATACAACAATTAGATGTATTATTAATCCAAAATTAGGTCCAGTTCTTCCGCCAGAGTTAAGAGCTACGAGTATGAGAGAAGTATGGATTGAATTTTTCTTAGGTTTAGTTCCACCAGCTGCTCTAGTTTTTGCTGCTCTTGGAAGTATTTTATTTGGATTTGCAACACCAACAGAAGCTGCGGGTTGTGGTGCAATGGGTTCTTTATTATTAGCAATAGCTTATAAAAAATTGACATTCAAAAAACTACAAGACTCTTTAGTTAAAACTTTAGAAATTTCTGCTTTGATAATGGTATTAGTTGCTGCTTCAAATTTCTTTGGAGCTGTTTTTTCTAGACTAGGAACTCCAATGCTTTTAACAGACTTTTTACTAGGTCTTGAGATGAATAAATATCTTATTTTAGCAATTGTAATGGTAATGATTTTTTTATTAGGTTGGCCATTAGAGTGGGTGCCAATTGTGATGATTGTAGTACCGATTATATTACCATTAATAGAAGCTTTAGGATTTAACTTAACTTGGTTCGCTATACTTGTTGCTGTTAATTTACAAACCGCCTGGCTGTCCCCACCAGTAGCTCTGTCAGCATATTTTTTAAAAGGTGTTGTCCCTGAATGGGATTTAAAAGATATCTATTATGGAATGATGCAATTTATGGTCATTCAGGTGATAGGTTTGGTTTTAATAATAATATTTCCTAAGATAGCTCTTTGGCTACCATCCTATCTATATGGACAGTAAATAATATTAGTTTAGTATCTAATAAGTGAGTCAGAAAAAATCAGCTGAAAACATAATTAATTGGGAATTAGTTGCAATCAACCCAAACAATAAAGTTTGGAATTGGAAAGATTTATTTTATTTCTGGGGTGTCAATGTTCAAAGTGTTATAGGATTCTCATTAATAGCTTCTCTATATACCATCTATAGCTTAAATTTTTTTGTAGTTTTTTTTGGGACTTTATTAGGCTCACTACTTGTTTATTTCTTTTCTAATTTAATAGGCAAACCATCACAAAAATATGGATTACCTTTTGCAACAATTTTAAGAACCTCCTTAGGGTATAGTGGAGCAAGATTTTTTGGATTTATAAGAAGTATTGTTGGAATTTTTATGTTTGGTATTCAAACATATTTTATCTCTAAAGCCATTAGTTATCTAATTAGAATATTGATTTTTAGTATTGATAATTCTTTTTTAGATAAGGATATATTTCTAATATTTTTACTTGGTTTAAATATTATTGATTGGTTTTCTCTTATTATGTCAATCATTTTTCAAACTTACTTATTTAGCAAGGGAATGGTTTTTAATAAAAAATTAATAAAAATTTCGGCTATCTCTGTTTACAGCGGAATGATTATTTTTTTTGGTATTGTTTTGTTTTCAGACACAAAATTAGCGATAAATGCTTTTGTACAAATATTAGATTTTAAAAATTTTATTAACCTTAATAATTTTTTTCCATTGATAACTGTAGCTGGAACAATATTTGCATATTTTTCAATTATCATAGTAAGTTATGGTGATTTTTCGCGATATGTAAAAAATGAAAAACAATTAAGTTATGGAAATATAAGTTTATTAATTAACTTAATAATATTCTCTTTTTTTGCTGTATTTATTGTTACAGGATCAGACGTTTTTTTAAATCAACAGTTCGAAGATATTGATAGAATATTTACAAACCCAACAGATATAATCGGTAAACTTAATAATTTACAAATAACAACAATTGTGTTGTTTTTTATAATAATTGCTTCAGCTTCAACAAATTTAGTAGCAAATCTTATTCCCTCTCAATATTCATTAATTAATTTTAAACCAGGAAAATTAAATTTGAAGTCAGCTAGTTATACTATAGGTTTTTTAGGATTTATTGTTTCTTTGCTGTGGCCAACTTTATTAAGTCAAATTGGTATCCTTTCATTTGTGGATACTTTTGGATCTTTTTTTGGACCTATCTGTGGGGTTATGATTATTAACTATTTTGTAATTAATCATTCTGAAATTAATATAAAAGATATACATTTAGCATCATCTAATAGTTCATTTCATTTTTCAAATGGCTGGGACATAAAAGCATTATATTCAATCTTAATTGGTTTTATATTTTCATCTTCCACAATTTGGAATTTAAACTTAATGTTTTTACAATCTTATGCATGGATTATTGGTGTTTTATTTTCATCATTAACTTATTATTTGTTAAAAAAAGATTAAATAAATGAACAAAAATAATTTTAATTTTAAAGGAAGAACTGCAATTGTAACAGGTGGAGGACAAGGTTTTGGTTTGGATGTTGCAAAAAGATTTTTAGAAGGAGGTGCTAAAGTCATTATTTGGGATATTGATCAAAATCTTTTAGATGAAGCTGTTAAAGAATTAAATAGTGAAAACTTAACTTCACAAAAGGTTGATATTTCAAATTATAAAGAAGTTGAAGAAACAGTTAAAGGCATTACCTTAAATAACAATATTGATATTCTTATAAATAATGCTGGTATCACTGGACCTACAGGCCCTCTCTGGGAATACGATGTTGAAATGTGGAAAAAAATAGTTGATATAAATTTAGTTGGAACCTTCAATTGCTGCAGAACTATTGTTCCTAATATGATTAAGAATAACTATGGAAGAATAGTCAATGTAGCATCAGTAGCTGGTAAAGATGGAAATGCAAATGCAAGTGCTTACAGCTCAGGTAAAGCTGGAGCTATTGGTCTAACGAAATCACTTGGAAAAGAATTGGCTGATAAAAATATTGCTGTAAATGCAGTTACACCTGCTGGTGCAAAAACCCGTATTTTAGAGCAAATGAGCAAAGAACATGTTCAAAGAATGCTTTCAAAAGTTCCTAGAGGAAGATTTTTAGAAATATATGAATTTACCTCACTTGTATGCTGGTTGGCATCCGAAGAAAATTCTTTTTCTACTGCAGCAGTATTTGATATTAGTGGAGGAAGATCTACCTATTAGATTATTGGTGCAAAAATTATAAATGACCAATAAATAATTAAAATAAAAGCTGTAATTGTCTGCATATACTTTATTTAATCTTTTAATTTGCATATTGATTGTCGAAATTTTGTCAAAAACATGTATTAGACATTTAAAATGAAAAATATTTTTAAAATACTCTTTCTAATAACACTCTTCTCAGGGCCAGTAGTAGGTGAAAATATTTATATATTTGATTTCACAGAACAAGAGTTATCAGAATTAGATGTAAGAAAAGTTAGAGGTGCAGACAATAATACAGTATATACTGTTGGATCTAATGAAAGTGGAAATTATTTAAAAGCTGTAGCAAATAATGCTGCATCAGGTTTAGGTAAAGAGGTCAAAATAGATCTAAATAAAACACCTTTCATTAATATAACTTGGAAAATAGAAAAAGATTTACCTGGAATAAAAGAAAATACGAAAAAAGGACATGATTTTGCAGCTAGAGTTTTTGTGATAAAAAAAACTGGAGCTACGCCACTTTCAAATAGAGCAATTAACTATGTGTTTTCAAGTAATAATGAAATAGGATTTAATTCACCAAGTCCATATACTAAAAAATCAATTGATAATGTTTTGGCTAGTACAAAAAAAAATCCTGATGAGTGGGTCACAGTAAAAGCAAATGTTAAAGAAGATTTTAAAAGGTTTCATGATTTAGATGTGAATGAACTAGATGGGTTGGCAATAATGTCAGATACTGACAATTCAAAAATGAAAGCAATAGCTTATTATCAAAATATATACTTTTCAGAGAACTAATTATAATTTTAAGAATTTTTTCATAGCTATATTTAATAAAGATAAAATAACAGCAACCAAAACATCTTCCAGAGGACTAGCATTAGGAAAACCAAAATTCCATGCAATAACCATTATTAACCATATTATAAAAATATTCATAAAATCCTTTTATATTACAAAACAATAAAATAATAATGTAACAAATATATTTAATATCATGCATGAAAATTTTTTTCACAAATTAAAAGTTTATTATGAAGACACAGACTCTGGTGGAGTAGTTTATTATGCCAATTATCTAAAATTTTTAGAAAGAGCAAGAACAGAGTCGCTATTTAAGATTGGCTTCAGTAACAAGAAAATTAAAGAACAGTTTAAATCTTTAATAATAGTTAAGTCATGTAATATTGAGTTCAAAAGATCTGCATATTTAGAAGATGAATTAACAATAAGATCTTTTGTAAAATCAATAACAAAAACCTCTTTTTTTATGAATCAAATAATTACAAGAGGAGAAGATATAATTGTAGAGGCTCAGATACATTTAGTTTTTGTAAGTACAGAAGGTAAACCAGTTAAAATTCCTCAAGAGATTTTTTTAAAATTCAAACCTTATTTTTGTGACACTATTAAAATTTAGCAAGATTTTTTGCTTTATAGAACAATCTATTTAATTTGTTTTGATTTATTAATCTTGTATTAACATTTCTAGGACTTGGATGGTATGAAGGTATCAATATACGTCCATCAGGTAATTTATATTTTCTACCATGTTTAAAAACAAATTTAAGTGTTATTGGATATTTTTTTTTATAATATTTTATACAATTATCAAAAGCTACTTTGCCAAGAGTAACAATTACTCTTAAATTTTTCAAAAATTCAAGCTCAGAGCTAAAATAATTGGAGCAGTTATTAATTTCAATATTTGTAGGTCTATCATCGGGAGGGACACATTTTAAAATATTTGTGATAAAAGTTGATTGTAATTTTAATCCATCATTTAAATTTATTGAAAAATTTTGATTTGAAATTTTTGTTTGATAAAGAGTTTTAAAAAGAAAATCACCAGATTTGTCTCCAGTAAATGCTCTACCAGTTCTTGTACCACCGTGTGCTGCTGGTGCTAATCCAATTATTAATAATTTTGCATTTTTTTCACCAAAACCAGGTACTGGTTTACCCCAATACTTCTCATTAATATTTTGTTTTCTTTTTTTTGTTTTTATTTTTTTTATGAAATTAATTAATCTCGGACATTTTTTGCATTTTATTATTGTATTATTCAGCTTTTTAATTTTAATGTTCATTGATGAAAATTATTAAACTTATATTTATTATTTTTATTATTCTATCATCATCTCTTAAAGCTGAAATAAATAATGATTTATTAAATACTCTTAAGGACGGAAATAAATTAATATTTATAAGACATGCCTATGCTCCTGGGGGTGGTGATCCTGATAATTTTGATATTAAAGATTGTAGCACTCAAAGAAATTTAAGTGAAAGTGGGCGACAACAAGCTACCAATATTGGTAATTTTTTTATAAAAAATAAAATATCTTTTGAAGCAGTATATTCCAGTGAATGGTGCAGATGCAAAGAAACTGCTGAAATTGCATTTAAGGATTTTAAAACAAAAAGTTTTCTAAATTCCTTTTTTAGTCAAAAATTCGCAAAAAACAAAAAGAAACAAATTGCAGATTTAAATAAATTTGTAGGAAATTTGAAAAGTTCTGGAAATATAGTGTTTGTAACGCATTATGTTTTAATTTCAGAAACATTAAATTACGCTCCAAGTTCTGGAGAAATAGTAATAGCTGATAAAAAATTTAATAAGATTGCTAGTTTTGAAATTGAATATTAAAATAAAATTATGTCATCTAAAAAAGCAATGAAACAAGCACAGAAACAAGCTTTTGCAAAACATAGAAGCAATATTGTTAACTCAAGATTTAACTCAAAAAATAAAAGTTTAATAAATAAAAAGAATAAGAAAAACTAACTTTCTTTTTTAAATCTTTCAATTTTTTTACAAGTGGACAGTAAATCAATACCTTCCTCATTATTAATTACTGTTTTAATCTTTATTTCTGGATTATTTTCTTCAAAAACTAATTGAGTATAAAACTGTGGATATCCTAGTTTTTCAGTTAAAATTTTGTTTCCATCTTTATAGATCAATCTTTCTATCTTGTTCTTTTTTTTAACTGTTAGATCTGTAATTCTATATTGTTTGAATGTTTTATCATTAAATACATAATTTCTTATCATTAATGATTGCTCAAGATCTAAAATGTATTCATTTTTTAAAAAACCATCTTTATTGTTTTCACATGAGCTAAGAATAATTTTTTCTGCTAAAGAATTTGATATTGATAAAATAAAAAAAACTAAAGTGATAATGCTAGTTTTTTTCATTTTTTTCAGTAATGAAAAGACCAATTAATAATAGTGTTGTCCAACCAATTCCTAGAAGAGCTTTTGGACTCGTTTCTGCACTCCATAAATCTAGCACAACTGCACCAAAGATTAATCCTAGAATATAAATAATTATTAAAATTGTTGATTTACTCATTTTTTATTTAATTCTTTTTTATACAAAGATATCCCATTTTCAATTTTATAAGTGTATGATTCTTCAAAACTTTCAAGTTGCCAACCATTTAATCGACTTTTAATTTCTATTATATTTTCTTTTTTCCATTCATCAGATGTATCTTCAAGCTTCCAAATTTTTTTTTCTTCATTGTTTCTTCCACATCCGTAACAATAACCTGTTTTAGGATCTGTTCTACAAATGCTTATGCATGGTGAAATAATCATAACTAAATTGTTTATTTATAAAGTATTTTATCAAAATTACATAATATTTGTCATTGGACAAATATATTCAATAATATATAAAACCATTAATTTTGTGGGGCGATGGCGGAATTGGTAGACGCGTTGGTCTTAGGAACCAATATGGCAACATGTGAAGGTTCGAGTCCTTTTCGCCCTACCACTTATAATTATGAAAGTTACTGTAGAAAATAAAAAAGGTCTTAACAAAGATGTAAAAGTTTTCATCGATAAGGAAACTATGTCTTCTTATATGGATAAAAAGTATGAAGAAATCAAAAGTACAGTGAATTTAAAAGGTTTTAGACCAGGAAAAGTTCCTAAAGAAATTTTAAAAAGACAATTTGGTAAAGCTGTATTTAGCGAAGTTTTAGATAAAGTACTAAAAGATACATCAACCAAAGCCTTAGAAGAAAACAAAATTAAACCTGCTGGTCAACCAAAGCTAGATTTAAAAACTTATGGTGAAGATAAAGAGCTTGAATATATTTTATCAGTTACAGAATTACCTAAAATAGATATTAAATCAATTACAGATATAAAATTTGATCAATACACTGTAAAAATTGATGCTTCAGAAGCAGACAAAAGAATTAAAGAGATTGCTAAAAATCAACCAAACTTCAAAGAGGCCACAGCTGACACTAAAGCAAAAGAAGGAGACTTGGTTGTTTTAGATTATAATGCAACAGTAGAAGGGAATTCATTTAAAGGAAGTGAAGGTAAAAACACTCAATTAACACTTGGAAAAGATTTGTTTTTGAAAGGTTTTGATAAACAATTAATTGGAGTTAAGAAAAATGAAACAAAAATTGTTGAAGCAACTTTACCTGAAAATTTTCCAGAGAAAGAACTTGTAAATAAAAAAGCTAAATTTGAATGTAAAATTACTTCTGTAAAAAATCCTGAAGACGTAAAAATTGATGATGAATTTGCAAAAAACTTAGGTGCTAAAGATTTAGAAGATTTAAAGAAATTAGTTTCTAATCAAATTAATGATGAATACAAAAACTCATTAGATAGATTGTCAAAAAATCAGATACTAAAAGAATTAGAAAAATTTAAGGTTGATGAAATACCTGAAAACTTAATTGATGAAGAGGTTAAAATTTTGTCGCAAGGTATGAGTGAAGAAGATGCTAAGAAAAGTAGAAAAAATTTTGAAGAGGTGGCAAAAAAAAGAATTAAAACTGGTTTAATTTTAAATGAATTTGGTGAGCAAAATCAAATTAAAGTAAACGAACAAGAATTACAGGCTGAGATACAAAAACAATTAAGAATGATGCCTGGTCAAGAAAAAATGGTTATGGATTTCTATCAAAAAAATCCTTCTGCAGTCGCAAGTCTTAGAGGAACAGTTTATGAAGAAAAAATTATAAGCTTAATCAAAGATAAGGCCAAAGCAAATAAAAAAGAAATTTCAAAAGATGAAGCTGAAAAAATTTTAAAGGCATCACAAAATCAGACAGATGATACTGAGATAAAAAGTAAGGAAGCAAAATCTGAAACAACTAAATCATCCTCAAAATCATCAAAAGCAAAAACTTCAGCTAAAAAAACTTCAGAGAAATCATCAAAAGCAAAAACTTCCTCAAAAAAAGTTAGTAAAAAGTAATCTGAAGTTGTATAAACAACTCGAATCATTTTTATGAGCAAAATTTCTGAACATATGAGCAATCTTGTACCAATGGTTGTTGAACAATCTAGCAAAGGTGAAAGAGCTTATGATATTTACTCTAGACTTCTTAAAGAGAGAATTATTTTCCTAACAGGTCAAATCAATGATAATGTTGCATCTTTAGTTACTGCTCAACTTTTATTTCTAGAAGCCGAAGATCCAAAAAAAGAAATTTATTTATATATTAATAGCCCTGGAGGATTAGTAACAGCTGGGCTAGGGATCTATGATACAATGCAATACATTAAACCAGAGATTAGCACGTTATGTATAGGACAAGCAGCATCGATGGGCTCCTTTCTTCTTGCAGCAGGCGCAAAGGGTAAAAGATTTTCATTACCAAATTCTAGAATTATGGTCCACCAGCCTTCAGCTGGGTTCCAAGGCCAAGCAACAGATATAGAAATCCATGCAAATGAAGTTCTTTCATTAAAAAAAAGATTAAATGAAATCTATTCTAAACATACTGGTAAAAGTGTAGATGAAATAAAAAATGCTCTAGAAAGAGATAACTTTATGACATCTGAAACGGCAAAATCCTTTGGTTTGATAGATGAAGTTGTAGAAAAAAGATCCTAATACACAATATATTGAAGTCAGTTAATTTGAAACTTGATATCAATGAGTCTCTTATAATAAAGTAATGAAATTGATTCGTTTTAAAGTTTATGAACACAAATAATAAAAATATTTTGTATTGCTCATTTTGTGGCAAAAGTCAGCATGAAGTTAGAAAGCTTATAGCTGGACCAACTGTATTTATTTGTGATGAATGTGTTGAACTCTGTATGGATATTATTAAGGAGGAAAATAAAGATACATTTGTAAAACACCAAGATGGACTTCCTTCACCAAAAGAAATTTGTACTGTTTTAGATGATTATGTAATTGGCCAAGCGCACGCTAAAAAAGTTTTATCAGTAGCAGTTCATAACCATTACAAAAGATTAAATTATGAAAATAAAACAAGTAAAAATGTAGAACTTGCTAAATCAAATATTTTATTAGTTGGTCCTACAGGTTGTGGAAAAACTTTATTAGCACAAACACTTGCTAGAATTTTGGATGTTCCTTTCACAATGGCTGATGCGACTACTTTAACAGAAGCTGGTTATGTAGGTGAAGATGTTGAGAATATAATTTTAAAATTACTTCAGGCAGCTGATTATAATGTAGAGAAAGCCCAAAGAGGAATAGTTTATATAGATGAGGTTGATAAAATTAGCAGAAAATCAGAGAATCCATCTATTACTAGAGATGTTTCTGGTGAAGGTGTTCAACAAGCTTTACTAAAGATAATGGAAGGAACAGTTGCCAGTGTTCCTCCTCAAGGTGGAAGAAAACATCCTCAACAAGAATTTTTACAGGTTGATACAACAAATATTTTATTCATTTGTGGTGGTGCTTTTGCTGGTTTAGATAAAATTATTTCTCAAAGAGACAAAGGAACATCTATAGGATTTGGAGCTGATGTTAAAAACACACAAGATAAAAAAACCGGTGAATGGATGAAAAGTCTAGAGCCCGAAGATATGTTAAAGTATGGATTGATACCTGAATTTATAGGAAGACTGCCAATGATTGCAACTTTGGAAGATCTAGATGAAAAATCTCTAATCAAAATTTTACAAGAGCCTAAAAATTCTTTAACAAAACAATATCAAGAATTATTCAAACTTGATGGTGCTAAGTTAACATTTAAAGAAAATGCACTGAAGGAAATTGCTCAAAAAGCAATTAGTAAAAAAACTGGTGCTAGAGGTTTGAGATCAATCTTAGAAAATATTTTATTAAAAACTATGTTTGATTTACCTAGTCAAGATAACATTGAAGAGGTAATTGTTGATGCGTCAGCTGTAAAAGGTCATACTCAGCCAATTTTAGTCCATTCAAAAGGTGAGACTAAAACTAAAAATAATAAAACATCAGCGGCTTAATAACTCTAATAACTTCCAAAAAGCTATTGCAAATTCTAATTTAATATCCATATTTAATGAATGGATGTTAAAATTTCACTACCACTATTACCTTTAAGAGACATAGTCGTCTTCCCAAGTATGGTAATACCCTTGTTTGTTGGGAGAGATAAATCTATCTCTGCTTTAAATGAGGTAATGAAAAAAGATAAGAAAATCATCTTAGTAACTCAAAAAAATTCTGAAATAGACGATCCAAAAAAAACAGATGTCTTTATGTATGGATGTGAAGGAAGCATCTTACAACTTTTAAAACTACCCGATGGAACAGTTAAAGTCTTGGTCGAGGGTGTAAAAAGAGTTAAAATATTAGATTTCAAAGATAATGAAAAATTTATCACATGTGAATACACCCCATACAATGATGTTGTTGTTAAAGATGAAGACCTTTATCCTTTAGCAGCTACAGCTATCAGAAGATTAGAAAAACTTACTTCAATAAACAAGAAAGTTTCAACTGAAACAATTAATACAATAAAACAGCTCAAAGATCCTTCCCAGATAGCTGATAATATAGCATCTCACTTAACTGCAACTATTTCTGAAAAACAACAAATATTCGAAACTGTTGATGTAAAAAAGAGATTGAACTCCATAATTAAGATTATGGAAAATGAAACCAGTATTATTGGTGTTGAAAAAAGAATTCGAGGTCGAGTTAAAACTCAAATGGAAAAAACTCAAAGAGAATATTATTTAAATGAACAGCTTAAAGCTATTCAAAAAGAGCTTGGTGAAATTGAAGATGGCAAAGATGAGAATACAAGTCTAAACAAATCAATTCTAAAAGCTAAGATGCCTAAAGATGTTGAGAAAAAATGTCTTCAGGAATTAAAGAAATTAAAAAATATGAGTCCAATGTCTGCTGAGGCTACTGTTGTGAGAAATTACCTTGATTGGATGATAGAACTTCCTTGGCATAAAAAAAGTGAGGTAGCTATTGATTTAGCTAAAGCTTTAGATGTTCTTGATAAAGATCACTATGGATTAGAAAAAATTAAAGAGAGAATTATTGAGTTTTTGGCAGTTCAAAAAAGAATGGAAAAAATTAAAGGCCCAATATTATGTTTAGTTGGTCCTCCTGGTGTTGGAAAAACTTCTTTAGGAAAATCTATAGCAAAAGCTACAAACAGAGAATTTGTGAGAATGTCTGTTGGTGGAATGAGAGATGAAGCTGAGATACGTGGTCATAGAAGGACTTATATTGGTTCCCTACCGGGTAAGATTATTCAAATGATGAAAAAAGCAGGCACAAAAAATCCTTTAATTTTACTAGATGAGATTGATAAAATTGGAAATGATTACCGAGGAGATCCTTCATCAGCTTTATTAGAGGCTCTGGATCCAGAGCAAAACACTACTTTTAATGATCATTATTTAGAAGTTGATTATGATTTATCAGATGTAATGTTTGTAACAACAGCAAACACTCTAAATATACTTCCTCCATTACTAGATAGAATGGAAGTTATAAGATTAGCTGGTTACACTGAAGATGAAAAAATTAGCATTGCCAATAAATATTTGTTGCCAAAACAAATAAAAGATAATGGTGTTAAAGAAAATGAGATGAAACTTGAAGATAATGTTATTCAAGAAGTAATCAGAAGTTATACAAAAGAATCTGGTGTTAGAAATTTAGAAAGAGAAATTTCAAAACTTGCAAGAAAAGTTGTTAAAAAGGTTGTAGCTGGTGAAAAAGACAAGGTTGAAATCAATAAAGATAATCTTTCAGATTTTTTAGGTGTTGCTAAATATAAATTTGGTGAATTAGAACCTAAAGATAAAGTTGGAATTGTAACAGGTTTGGCCTGGACTGAATATGGTGGTGAGATTTTAAAAATTGAAACTGTAACAATGCCTGGTAAAGGCAGAATGCAAATAACAGGTAAATTAGGGGATGTAATGCAAGAGTCTGTCAAAGCTGCAAAATCATTTGTTAGATCTAAATGTTTAGAATACGGAATTATTCCGCCTTTGTTTGAGAAAAAAGATTTTCATATTCACGTTCCTGAGGGAGCTACTCCTAAAGATGGACCATCAGCTGGTATAGGTATGGTTACATCAATAGTTTCATCATTAACAAATATTCCAGTTAGACGAGACATTGCAATGACAGGTGAAGTTACAATTACAGGTCAGGTACTCCCAATTGGTGGCCTTAAAGAAAAATTATTAGCGGCTCATAGAGCAGGAATTAAAGAGGCAATTATTCCGAAAGAAAATGAAAAAGACTTAATTGATATGCCAAAAAAAATTATTGATGAAATAAAAATTACTCCAGTAGAATTTGCCGATCAAGTTCTAAAGATCGCTCTAACCAAAGAGCTAAAAAGAACTGAATGGGTTGAGGTAGATTTGAGTAAAAAAGACGATAAATCTCAAGCTAGTATTCAATAATAAATAATTTACTTTGTAGTCTCGTTGATGTAATAGTACCGATATTTTGGGGCGGTTAGCTCAGTTGGTAGAGCATCTCGTTTACACCGAGGGGGTCAAAGGTTCGAGTCCTTTACTGCCCACCAAAATAATTAAAAGTGGGGGTGTAGCTCAGTTGGTTAGAGCGATCGCCTGTCACGCGATAGGTCGAGGGTTCGAGTCCCTTCACTCCCGCCACTTTCATAATATAATTTTTCCATTAAAATAGAGCATTATAAGTTGTGTATATTTACTATAATGTGACCTAACTACACTTCATCACGCAATAAAAACTGATATATAACTCATTATGTTTCCAGAATTTTTACAAGAATATTTACCAATTATACTTTTCTTAATAATTGCCTTAGGTTTAAGTTGTGCTTTTGTTGTTGTAAATTTTATTCTTTCACCAAAAAACCCAGATCCAGAAAAATTATCAGCATATGAATGTGGCTTTGAACCTTTTGAAGACTCAAGAATGGAGTTTGATGTGAGATTTTATCTTGTAGCAATTCTTTTTATTATTTTTGATTTAGAAATTGCATTTCTTTTTCCATGGGCGATTTCACTTGGTAACATTGGTTTATTAGGTTTTGTATCAATGATGATTTTTTTATTCATACTTACAATTGGTTTCATTTATGAATGGAAAAAAGGTGCTTTGGATTGGGAATAGATTAATCTTATGAATAATAAATTAGAACAAGTACCTGATGAATTTAAACAATTAGCGGAAGATTTTGGTAAAAATGGTTTTATTACAACCTCATTAGATAACTTAATTAATTGGTCAAGATCTGGTTCATTGCACTGGATGACTTTTGGTTTGGCTTGTTGTGCAGTTGAAATGATGCAAACAGCAATGCCAAGATATGATTTAGAAAGATTTGGTGCGGCTCCACGTGGATCACCAAGACAATCAGATGTGATGATAGTAGCTGGAACACTTACGAATAAAATGGCTCCAGCTTTAAGGAAAGTTTATGATCAAATGCCAGAACCAAGATATGTAATTTCAATGGGAAGTTGCGCGAATGGTGGAGGCTATTATCATTATTCTTACTCTGTTGTAAGAGGATGTGATCGAATTGTACCTGTAGATGTATATGTTCCAGGATGTCCTCCATCAGCCGAAGCATTGCTGTATGGAATACTGCAATTACAAAAAAAAATTAGAAATAAAGGTTCTTTCAATAGATAATTTGATGAACACATTAATAGAATTAGAAAAAAAAATTAATTCAGAATTAAATACGAAAATTGATAATTCTAAGATTTCACACAACCAACTTTATTTAGAAATTAATAAAGAAGATTTAATTGACGTTATCCTTTTTCTAAAAACTAACAAAGATACAAAATTTAAACAATTAATAGATATTACTGCAGTCGATTATCCAGAAGAAACACAAAGATTCAAAATAGTTTACTTGTTGTTAAGTCATGAGTTTAATCAAAGAATAGTTTTAAGTTATAATATTAATGAAAATGAAGTCATAAGTTCTTTAACAAGTATTTTTCCAGCAGCAAATTGGATGGAGAGAGAAGTTTTTGATATGTATGGAATAAATTTCAAAGATCATCCAGATTTAAGAAGAATTTTAACAGATTATGGGTTTGAAGGTCATCCATTAAGAAAAGACTTTCCGTTAACAGGTCACACTGAGGTTAGGTATAGCGAGGAACAAAAAAAAGTAATTAACGAACCAGTTAAATTAGAACAGAATTATAGAAATTTTGATTACGAGAGTCCTTGGGAGGGAACAAAATATATTAAAGAACAAACAGATAGTAATGACAAAAAAAATTAAAAACCTAAATCTAAACTTTGGTCCACAACATCCTGCTGCGCATGGTGTTTTAAGATTAATTCTGGAATTAGATGGTGAAGTTGTTGAAAAAGCAGATCCACATATTGGTTTACTTCATAGAGGAACTGAAAAACTTATAGAAAACAAAACGTATATGCAGGCTGTACCTTATTTTGATAGGTTAGATTATGTAGCTCCAATGAATCAAGAACACGCTTTTGCATTAGCTATTGAAAAAATTTTAAACATAGAGGTGCCTATTAGAGCTCAATATATAAGAGTAATTTTTTGTGAGATTGGGAGAATATTAAGTCACATATTAAATGTCACTACACAAGCTCTTGATGTTGGTGCACTCACGCCATCTTTGTGGGGATTTGAAGAGCGTGAAACATTAATGACATTTTATGAGAGAGCTTCTGGTTCAAGGTTACATGCAAATTATTTTAGAGCAGGTGGAGTTCATCAAGATCTTCCATCTGGTTTAGAGGAGGATATTTTTAAATTCTGTGAGACATTTCCTAAAATAATTAATGATTTAGAAAATCTTCTTACTGATAATAGAATTTTTAAACAAAGAAATGTAGATATAGGTGTTGTAACAAAAGAAGACGCACTAGACTATTCTTTTACTGGGGTAATGATTAGAGGTTCAGGTGTCCCATGGGATTTAAGGAAGTCTCAACCATATGATTGTTATGAACAATTAGATTTTAAAATCCCTGTTGGAAAAAATGGTGATTGTTATGACCGATATTTATGCAGAATTGAAGAAATGAAAGAAAGTGTTTCTATTATCAAGCAATGTCTTCAAAAAATGGAAAAAGGTCCAATCAAATCTTTAGATGGTAAGATAAGTCCTCCACCCAAAAAAGAATTAAAACAATCTATGGAAGCTTTAATTCATCATTTTAAATTATTTACCGAAGGGTACAGAGTTCCAAAAGATGAAATTTACACAGCTGTTGAAGCACCAAAAGGTGAGTTTGGAGTTTATTTAATTTCAGATGGGACAAGCAAACCCTATAAATGTAAAATCAGAGCACCTGGTTTCTCTCATCTACAATCAATGGATTATCTAATTAAAGGTCATATGCTAGCTGATGTACCTGCAGTCTTAGGTTCTCTAGATATAGTTTTTGGAGAGGTTGATAGATGACATTAAGAAAAATCTCAAAAGAGCAACCAGAAAAATTTGAATTTACTAAAGAAAACTTAGATGAGGCAAATAAAATTATTCAAAAGTATCCAGAAGGTAAACAGCAAAGCGCTGTTATGTCTTTATTATACTTAGCACAAAAACAAAATGATAATTGGATCCCATTATCAGCCATGAAACATATAGGTAAAATTTTAAACATGCCTTATGTAAAAGTTTATGAAGTAGCCACGTTTTATACAATGTATAATTTAACTCCTGTTGGTAAAAATTTTGTGCAAGTATGTACTACTACACCTTGCATGATTAGGGGTGCTTACAAATTAGTTGAAGCTTGCAAGGAAAAGATTTCAGAAAATGAAAATGAATTTATAAAAGAGAAAAATTGTTCTTGGATGGAAGTTGAATGCTTAGGTGCATGTATTAATGCTCCAATGATGCAAATTAATGACGATTATTATGAAGATCTTGATAAAGAAAAAGCCCTAAAAATTTTAGAGGAACTTACTTCTGGAAAAAAACCTGAACCAGGTTCCTATAGAGGAAGATTAAATTCAGAGCCAGAAAATAATCGAAAAACACTTTTGGATGTGAAAAATGCTTAACGATAAAGATAGAATATTTAGAAATTTATATAATGATTTAGGTGCTGACTTTGAGTCTGCAACAAAAAGAGGAGATTGGTCTAATACTAAAGAACTTTGTAACAAGGGCAGAGACTGGATAATAAATGAAATTAAACTGTCAGAATTAAGAGGTAGAGGTGGTGCTGGTTTTCCAACTGGACTTAAGTGGTCTTTTGCACCAAAAGAAGTTGGTTCAAGGCCGCATTATTTAGTTATTAATGCTGATGAGTCTGAACCTGGAACTTGTAAAGATAGAGATATTTTAAGATTTGAACCTCATAAATTAATAGAAGGTTGTTTAATAGCTTCATATGCTGTTAATGCCCATGTTTGTTATGTTTATATTCGTGGAGAATATTATAATGAAGGTCAAAAACTTCAAAAAGCTATAGATGAAGCTTATAAAAATAATGTAATTGGAAAAAATGCTTCTGGTACAGGCTGGGATTTCGATATCTTTATTCACTATGGTGCAGGGGCATATATTTGTGGTGAAGAAACAGCTTTACTTGAGAGCTTAGAAGGTAAAAAAGGTCAACCTAGGTTAAAACCACCATTTCCAGCATTAATAGGATTATATGGTTGCCCAACGATTATTAATAATGTTGAAACTATCGCTGTTGTTCCAACAATTTTGAGAAGAGGTGGAGAGTGGTTTTCTAAATTAGGAAAACCAAAGAACACTGGTACCAAAATTTTTTGTATTTCAGGAAACGTAAATAATCCATGCAATGTTGAAGAAGAAATGGGTGTACCATTGAAAGATTTAATAGAAAATCATGCTGGTGGTGTCATAGGGGGCTGGGATAATCTACAAGCTGTAATACCAGGTGGATCTTCAATGCCTTTATTGCCAAAAAAAACTTGTGATACAATTACGATGGATTTCGATTCATTAATGGCAGAAAAAAGTGGCTTAGGAACAGCTGGAATTGTTGTCATTAATAAAGATCAAGACATAATTAAATGTATGGCAAGAATTGCTAGATTTTATAAACACGAAAGCTGTGGTCAATGTACTCCTTGTAGAGAAGGTTCTGGATGGATGTGGAGAATGCTAGAAAGAATGGCTCAAGGCGAAGCTTCGAGAGATGAAGTTGATATGTTAATGGATGTAACAAAACAAATTGAGGGACATACAATTTGTGCCTTTGGAGAAGGCTCTTCTTGGCCAGTACAAGGTTTATTAAGGCATTTTTCTGATGAAATTAAAAAAAGAAACAAGTTTGATCCAATTATTAAAAAAGAGAAAAATATTCCCTATTTAGTTGATCAACATTTATTGGATAAAAATGCTTAAATTAAAAGTAAATGAAATTGAGGTGGAAGTAGAAGAGGGTCTTACCGTCTTACAAGCTTGTGAAAAAGCAGGAGTTGAGATTCCAAGATTCTGTTATCATGAAAAATTATCAATAGCTGGTAATTGTAGAATGTGTTTAGTTGAAATGGAAAAATCACCAAAACCTATTGCATCTTGCGCTATGCCAGCAGCTGACGGTATGGTTATAAAAACTAACACTCCTAAAATTGAAAAATCAAGAAAGGGAGTAATGGAATTTTTGTTAGCCAATCATCCTCTAGATTGTCCTGTCTGTGACCAAGGTGGTGAATGTGATCTACAAGATCAATCTATGTATTATGGAATCGATAAATCCAGATTTAAAGAGAATAAAAGATCTGTGCCTGATAAAAATATGGGGCCATTAATCAAAACTCAAATGACAAGATGCATTCATTGCACTAGATGTATTCGATTTGCAACTGAAGTAGCTGGAGTACCAGAGCTCGGGGCAATTGGTAGAGGTGAGGATATGCAAATAACCACTTATTTAGAACAATCAATTCAATCAGAGTTATCTGGAAATGTTATAGATCTTTGTCCGGTTGGTGCACTAACTTCTAAACCATATGTTTTTGAAGCTAGACCGTGGGAACTTAAAAAAACAGAGTCTATTGACGTAATGGATGCTGTTGGATCAAATATAAGGGTTGATACGTACGGATGGGAAGTAAAGAGAGTATTGCCATTAATAAACGAAGACATTAATGAAGAATGGATTTCAGATAAAACTAGATATGCGTGTGATGGACTTTCAAATCAAAGACTAGATACACCATTTATTAAATATAATGGAAAATTTGAAAAGGCTTCTTGGGAAGAGGTTTTTAAAATCATAAAATCAAAAATTATAGATACACCTAAAGAGAAAATTGCAGGATTTGTTGGTGATTTAACAAATATGGAAACTGGCTATATTTTTAAAGAATTTTTTGACAGAACTTTAGATAATAATAATTATGATTGTAGACCAACTAAAAATTATACAGATCTCAGCGAGAGAACTAATTATTTATTTAATTCAAAGATTAATGGCATAGAAGAAGCAGATTTAATTTTTTTAATTGGAGCCAATCCAAGATTTGAAGCAACAATTTTAAATGCAAGAATTAGAAAATCATTTATAAATAATTCAACAAAGATACTTTCACTTTCTGATGTGGGTGATTTAACATATCCATATCAATCTCTTGATGGTCAAACGAAAACATTGATAAATATTTGTGAAGGCAAAAGTGATTTCACTAATGAAATTATAAATGCTCAAAAACCTTTGTTTATTTTGGGTGAATCATTCTTTAAATTAGAATCTGCAGATTATTTATTTAAACTAATAAAGGATTTTCTTAACAAAAATAATAAGATTAACAATGAATGGAACTCATTAAACAAGCTTACTAATGACGCCTCAACAGTTGGAAGTTTAGACTTAAAAATTATCAACGAAAGTGGAAATATTTTTGATGATTTAAAATCTAATAAATTTGAAATAATTTATTTGTTAGGACAAGATAATTTAAATTTTGATAAAAAAGATGAATTTATAATTTATCAAGGTAGTCATGGCGACAAGGGCGCAGAAATTGCTGACATCATTTTACCTGGTGCAGCTTACACAGAGCAGAATGGATACTTTACAAACTTAGAAGGCAAGGTGCAAAAAGCTTTTAAAGCTTCTTACCCTCCAGGTGACGCAAAGGAAGATTGGCAAATCATCAACGATTTAGCTGAATTTATGAATAATAGAAAATTATTTAATGATAAAGATGAGCTGGAAAGCAGTATGTTTAATTTTATAAACTTGCAAAAAGATAACAAAACTTCAGTTAATCAAAGAAAAATTTCTAGTAAATCTCCAAGTAATGAAAATTTAATTGTATATTACAAAGACTATTATTTTTCAAATGTTGTAGCAAGATCATCTAAGACCATGCTTGATTGTTATAATTCAAAATTAGAAACCCAAAAAACAGGCACAGACGGTTAAAAATGGATTACTTAAATATTATCTTTCAAGAAGTTTACAAAATCTTATTTTTACTTGTACCAGTCCTTGTTTCTGTTGCTATGATTGTATGGTTAGATAGAAGGGTTTGGGCTTTTGTTCAGAAACGACAAGGTCCAAATGTTGTTGGTCCTTTTGGTCTATTACAATCTTTAGCGGATGCCTTAAAGTATATATTTAAAGAAATAATCATCCCTGCAAGTTCTAATAAAGTTATTTTTATATTAGCTCCAATTGTTACAATGACTTTAGCATTAATTGCTTGGGCTGTGATCCCTTTTAGTGAAACACAAGTTCTAGCAAATATTAATGTTGGTATATTGTATTTATTTGCAGTTTCTTCATTAGGTGTTTATGGGATTATAATGGGTGGTTGGGCATCTAATTCCAAATATCCATTTTTAGGAGCCATTAGATCAGCTGCACAAATGGTATCATATGAGGTTTCAATTGGAATAATTATTATAAATGTTCTTTTGTGTGTTGGGTCATTAAATCTTAATGACATTGTTATAGCACAACAAAATATGTGGTTTGTCATTCCTCTTTTTCCTATGTTTGTAATATTTTTTATATCTGCATTAGCTGAAACTAACAGACCTCCATTTGATTTACCTGAAGCTGAAGCAGAATTAGTCGCTGGTTATCAAACTGAATATTCAGGCATGATGTATGCAATGTTTTGGTTAGGTGAATATGCAAATATTCTTTTGATGTGCGCAATGGGTTCAATTCTATTCTTAGGTGGCTGGTTATCTCCAATAGATTTATATCCATTTAATTTAATACCTGGAGCTTTCTGGTTAATTTTCAAAATTATATTTTTATTCATATTGTTTGCATTGGTGAAAGCAATTGTCCCAAGATATAGATATGACCAGTTAATGAGACTTGGATGGAAGATTTTTTTACCGTTGTCTTTAACTTGGGTTGTCTTAACAGCAAGTTTTTTATTTTATTTTAATCTACTACCAATCAATTAAATGAAACTATCAAGATTCCTTAAAACAATATTTATGATAGATTTTCTAAGCGGTCTAATAATTGCTATCAAAGAGGTTTTTAAAGCAAAAAAAACAATTAATTACCCGTTTGAAAAAGGAAAAATTAGCCCAAGATTTAGAGGAGAACATGCTTTAAGAAGATATCCTAATGGCGAGGAAAGATGCATAGCATGTAAGTTATGTGAAGCCGTATGTCCCGCCCAAGCAATTACCATTGAATCATCAGAACGTGCGGATGGTAGTAGAAAAACTACTCGTTATGATATTGATATGATGAAATGTATTTATTGTGGCTTATGTGAAGAAGCTTGTCCTGTAGATGCTATTGTTCAAGGTCCTAATTTTGAATTTTCAACAGAAACACGTGAAGAACTTTATTACACCAAAGAAAAATTATTAGATAATGGAGATAGATGGGAAAACATTTTGGCTGCTAACATAAAAGCCGATAACCCACATAGATAAGAAATATGGCTCACGCAATTTTTTTTTATATTTTTTCTTCAATAGCAATTATTTCAGCAATAATGGTGACTGTTTCTAGAAATACTGTGCATTCAGTATTTTTTTTAATATTAGATTTTATAAGTATTTCCTGTCTTTTTATTATGATTGGTGCTGAATTTTTGGGAATGATTATGCTGATTGTTTATGTAGGTGCTGTTGCTGTTTTATTTTTATTTGTAGTCATGATGTTGAATGTTGCACAGCAAAAAAATCAGTGGTTTTTGTCTGCTGAAAGCTCAGGCCACATACCTGTTGGATTAATTATTAGTACGATTATATTTTTTGAATTGATAATTGTTATTGGCGGATGGCAATATAAACCAGAGTTATTTGATAGTGCAAAAATATCTGTAACGGAAACTATTAGTAACACACACTCTTTAGGTCAAATTCTTTATACCGATTACATACATGTGTTCCAAATAAGTGGAATGATTTTATTAGTTGCAATGATTGGTGCTATAGTTCTTACATTTCGTCAACGTGAAGGTGTAAAAAAACAAAATTATATCAAACAAATTTCAAGAGAAAGATCTGAAGGTGTACAAGTTTTAGACGTTCAGTCAAAAAAAGGAGTTAGCGTAGATGATTGATATTGGTTTAGGACATTATTTAACTCTTGGTGCAATAATATTTACCATCGGTGTAGTTGGGATTTTTTTAAATAGAAAAAATATAATAGTGGTGCTTATGAGTATTGAATTAATCTTATTAGCGGTAAATATTAACCTCGTATCATTTTCAATCTATTTAGATAATCTTGCAGGACAAGTATTTACGCTATTTATTTTGACTGTTGCTGCAGCTGAAGCAGCAATCGGTTTAGCAATTATTGTAGTTTACTATAGAAATGCTGGAACTATTCGAGTTGAAGAAATTGATAAATTAAAAGGTTAAAATGGAATTATCAATTATCACTTTACCTTTAGTTGCTTCAATAATTTCAGGTTTTTTTGGAAAGTATATTGGAGATAGAAACTCAGAGATTATTACAAGTTTACTAGTTTCAATATCAGCAATTTTATCAATTGTAGTTTTTTACAATGTTATTTTTAATCAATATGAAGACAATATTATAATAGCGACTTGGATTAATTCTGGAACCTTGGATGTAAACTGGTCGATGAAAATTGACTCTTTATCTGCTGTAATGCTAGTGGTTGTAACTACAGTTTCTGCCTTGGTGCATGTTTATTCAATTGGATATATGTCTCACGATCCTCATAAGCCAAGATTTATGGCTTATTTATCTTTATTCACATTCGCAATGCTTATGCTTGTAACTTCGGATAATTTTATTCAACTATTTTTTGGATGGGAAGGTGTTGGATTATGTTCTTATTTTTTAATTGGTTTTTGGTTTAAAAAAGAAACTGCAAATGCTGCTGCAATAAAAGCATTTGTTGTAAACCGAGTAGGGGACTTTGGATTTGCCTTAGGAATATTTCTAATTTTTTATTTATTTGGAACAGTAAATTATGATGAAGTTTTTCAGCAAATTCCAACAATTGTTGATAAAAAATTAAATTTTTTAGGGTTTGAAGTAAATTCAATTGATTTGATATGTTTGTTATTGTTTGTCGGAGCTATGGGAAAATCGGCTCAGATTTTACTTCATACCTGGTTGCCCGACGCTATGGAAGGACCTACACCTGTATCAGCTTTAATTCACGCAGCTACAATGGTCACAGCTGGAGTATTTTTAGTAGTAAGATGCTCTCCCATTTATGAATTCTCTGAACTAGCTTTAAATCTCATCACTATTGTTGGCATGACTACTGCAATATTTGCTGCATCAGTAGCCCTGGTTCAAACAGATATAAAAAAAATCATCGCGTATTCAACATGCAGTCAACTTGGTTACATGTTTTTTGCTGCAGGAGTAGGGGCGTACAATATTGCAATGTTTCATTTGTTTACTCACGCTTTTTTTAAAGCACTCCTATTTTTAGGATCAGGTTCTGTGATACATGCTTTCAAAGATGAGCAAAATATAAACTCTATGGGAGGAGTTTGGAAAAAACTTCCTTACACATATGTTTTAATGATTATAGGAACATTAGCTCTCACAGGATTTCCATTATTATCTGGATTTTATTCTAAAGATGCAATTATTGAATTTGCATACTTAAGAGATAATACGGCAGGATATTATGCTGCTGGTATAGGAATTTTTACAGCATTTTTAACTTCTATTTATTCATGGAGATTAATATTTAAAACCTTTCACGGCACATATAATAATAAAGACATCAAGATAGAGGAAACGCATGAATCACCACTAGTAATGCTGTTACCTCTCATTATTTTATCAATTGGTGCAGTTTTGGCAGGCTATACTTTTAAAGGACTATTTTTAGATGCAGCTTTTTGGGGAGATTCAATTTTTTTCTTAGAACCTTTAAGTAAAGAACATCCTCCTATGTGGTTTTTGTTATTAACGCCAACTTTGGTATGTTTGTCCATACCAATTTCTTATTATTTATTTGTAAAAAATAAAGATTTACCAAATTCAATAGTTAAGATTAATAAACCATTATATAACTTTTTAGTTAACAAATGGTACTTTGATGAATTGTATGAAATTTTATTCATCAAAACTTCCAAAAAAATTGGATTATTTCTCTGGAAGTTTTTCGATATAAGAATAATTGATGGGTTTGGTCCAGATGGAATATCATCCCTGATTAAAAAATTTTCAATGAAAGCTAATAAATTTCAAAGCGGGTATGTATATCAATATGCTTTTATTATGTTACTTGGCTTTTCTGCATTACTAACTTTTTTAATTATTAAATAATGAATTTTCCAATTATATCAGCATTAATACTCTTACCAACAATTGGTTCTTTATTTTTAATATTTTCAAAATCTAATGATCAAAATAACTCTACAATTAAATATGTTGCACTATTTACATCTATTGTAAATTTCTTGCTATCAATTTACCTTTGGTATTTATTTGACCCAACAACTTCAGCATTCCAATTTGTAGAAGATAGAGAATGGTTAATTGGTATTGTAAACTATAAAGTGGGTGTGGACGGAATATCAATTCTATTTGTGGTGCTAACAGCTTTCATAACGCCACTATGTATAATTTCAGTAAATAATAGTGTCAAAAAAAGATTAAGAGATTTTCTTATTGCAATTTTAATAATGGAATCTTTTATGATTGGAGTTTTTTGTTCATTAGATTTAGTAATTTTTTATTTGTTTTTTGAAGCTGGACTAATCCCAATGTTTTTAATAATTGGTATATGGGGAGGTCCTAAAAGAGTTTATTCCGCATTTAAGTTTTTCTTATACACACTACTAGGATCTGTATTGATGCTTGTTGCAATTATCTCAATTTACTGGATTGCAGGGACAACAGATGTTGAAAAACTGTATCAACTTGGAATTGACTCTAAATATCAAAATCTTTTGTGGTTAGCTTTTTTCAGTTCATTTGCAGTAAAAACCCCAATGTGGCCGGTACATACTTGGCTTCCTGATGCTCATGTTGAAGCACCAACAGCAGGTTCTGTTTTATTAGCTGCAATTTTATTAAAGATGGCTGGATATGGTTTTATTAGATTTTCACTTGGATTATTTCCAATTGCTTCAGATTTATTTACCCCATTAATTTATGTATTAAGCCTTATTGCTATAATTTTCACTTCACTTATCGCTTTAATGCAAGAGGATATGAAAAAATTAATTGCTTACTCTTCTGTTGCCCATATGGGTTTTGTAACACTTGGAATTTTTACAATTCAACAACAAGGTATTGAAGGTAGTATAATTCAGATGATTAGTCATGGTCTTGTGTCTGCTGCCTTGTTTTTATGTGTTGGAGTAGTCTATGACCGAATGCATTCAAGATTGATAAGTACATACGGTGGAATTGTCTCAATTATCCCAAAATATTCAGTTTTATTTATGTTATTCACTTTAGCTGCTCTTGGTTTGCCAGGTACAAGTGGTTTCATTGGAGAATTTTTAATTCTAATGGGTGCTTTTAAAGACAACTTTTTGGTTGCTTTTGTTGCTAGTTTAGGGGTGATTTTAGGTGCTGCCTATATGTTATGGTTATATAAAAGAGTTGTATTTGGAAAACTAGTAAATGATGATTTAAACAAATTATCAGATCTTGATAAATCGGAATATTTTATTTTGATTAGTTTAGCAATACCAACTTTATTTTTTGGTTTCTATCCCGAACCTTTGTTTAATACTGTTGAAGTATCAATAAATGATCTTATAGAAATGTATAATTCGAATTTAATTAATAAATAAAATGGAAAACCTAAACTTAATAATACCAGAAATATTCATCTCTATAACAATTATGTTTTTATTAGTACTCGGTGTATTCAAAAAAAATAGTTTTGGATTAATTCATAATTTGTCATTAATGGTTTTATTAATAACAAGTGTAATTGTTTTTAATGAAACTATAAATATCCAAGAAACTTATTTATTTAATAACAGTATAATAATTGATTATCTTTCATCATTTATGAAGATAATTACTTTATTAGCTGCATTTATAGTTTTAGCAATTTCAAAAAAATATTTAGATGATTTTAAAATTTCAAAA
This sequence comes from Candidatus Pelagibacter sp. HIMB1505, assembly GCF_052047915.1. NCBI lineage: Bacteria > Pseudomonadati > Pseudomonadota > Alphaproteobacteria > Candidatus Pelagibacterales > Candidatus Pelagibacteraceae > Candidatus Pelagibacter > Candidatus Pelagibacter sp. HIMB1505. The sequence continues at coordinate 888,502 of NZ_JBNAIR010000001.1, forward strand.
ATTGAATATCCAATTTTAATTTTAAGTTCAGTTTTAGGAATGATGGTAATGATAAGCTCAAATGATTTAATTGTTTTTTATATGGGTTTAGAGTTACAATCTTTAGCTCTGTATGTTTTAGCTACGTTCAATAGAAACAATCTTAAATCTTCTGAAGCTGGATTAAAATATTTTGTTTTAAGTGCACTTTCTTCAGGACTTTTGTTATATGGATGTTCATTAATTTATGGATTTTCAGGATCAACAAATTTTGAAATCATTGCTTCACAACTTAATCCTTCAGACTATGCATTAACTTTTGGAATTGTTTTTATTTTAGTTGGTTTAGCCTTTAAAATATCAGCAGTACCATTTCATATGTGGGCACCTGATGTCTACGAGGGTTCACCCACAACTGTTACATTATTCTTCACCATGGTACCAAAAATTGCTGCCTTAACTGTATTTATAAGATTTTTATATGTACCTTTTTTAAATCTAATAGATCAATGGCAAACAATCTTAGTATTTTTATCAATAGCTTCGATGTTGTTTGGTGCAATAGCAGCTATTGGACAAAAAAACATAAAAAGACTTATTGCTTATAGTTCAATTGGTCATATTGGATATGCTTTAGCGGGCGTAGCCTCAGCATCTAATGATGGTATTCAAAGTTCTGTTATTTACTTAACTATTTATATTTTAATGAATTTAGGTCTTTTTTCTTGTTTATTAATGCTGAAAAGAAATGATAACTATTATGAAAGTATAGATGATCTTTCAGGCTTATCAAAAAACCATCCAATATTATCTTTTTCACTTTTAGTTATCCTTTTTTCATTAGCAGGAATACCACCACTTGCAGGCTTCTTTGCTAAGTTTTATATTTTTAAAGCAGTGATAGAACAATCAATGTTCTTCTTAGCTATAGTTGGATTATTATCAACAGTCATAGCTGCTTTTTACTATTTAAGAATAATTAAAATTATTTATTTTGATCCTGAAAAAGAAAAATATGATCATGATCACAGTCCTTGGTTAAAATTTTCTCTCACTTTATCAACTATATTAATTCTTTTTTACTTTATTTCACCTAGTCAGCTTGTTGAAATAGTTTCAAGAATTAATTTCATTTGATGAAATTTAAGAAATTTATTTTTAAAAAAGTAAACAGTACTAACCTTACCGCAATCAATATTCTAAAAAAAACAAAATTGAATTATGGAATGATAGTGGCTGATTTACAAAGCAAAGGTAAAGGACAATATGGTCGTAAATGGATATCTATTAAAGGTAACTTATTTGTGAGTTTTTTTTATAACCTTGATAAAATAGATTTATCAATAAATAAATTAACAAAATTAAACTGTAATTTGGTTAAAAAAACTATCTCAAATTTTTATAAAAAAAAAATCCTTTTTAAGGAACCAAATGATTTATTGATAAATGGAAAGAAAATTTGCGGAATATTACAAGAGACAATCTATAAAAAAGAAAATAAGTTTTTAGTTATTGGTATAGGCATCAATATCTTAAAAAATCCTGTGATTTTAGATTATCCAACCACAAATCTTTGTGAAATTACAGGTAAGAATATCAAAAAAAATGATGTAGAAAAGTTATTGAAATTTAATTTTGAAAAAAAATTTTATAATTATTTTAGAAATAAATAATCAATGTATTTAATTGGAGATATAGGAAATTCTGAAATTAAAATTTGTTTATTAAATAATAATAAAAAAATTATCCAAAAAATTAGCTTTCCAAATAATAAGATTTCATTAAAAAAAATTTCACATAATTTTAAAAAAATTAATAGATATTTTTTAAAAATAGAAAAAATATTATTTTGTAGCGTTGTTCCAAGTACTTTTAAGTTAGTCAAAAATTTTTTAAATAAAAAAACCAAAATTAAGTGTTATGAAATTAAAGAATTGAAATTGTCAACATTAATTGACATTAAAGTAAATTATAAGCAAGTTGGATCTGATAGGTTAGCTAATGCAATTAGTTTAATTAATAATAATAAAAACTACATTATTATAGATTTAGGAACAGCTACTACATTTGATGTATTAATCAATAAATCATATAGAGGTGGTATTATTGCACCGGGTATTAAATTATCATTAAATACTCTTTCTGATAGAGCAAGCCTAATTCCAAAAATTAATTTGATAAATATAAAAAAAGTCATTGGTGTAGATACTGTCTCAGCGGTAAGATCAGGTTTTTTTTGGGGATATGCTGGTTTGATTGACAATATTATTAATTTAATTAAGAAAGAAGTAAGAAAACCTTTTGACATAATAATCACAGGAGGTTTTGCAGAATTAATTAAAAGTCCTATTAAAACGAAAGTAAAAATAGACAAAAACATAACTATCAAAGGTTTAATAAAAATTTTAGAAATTTTATAATAATGAAAGACGAGCTACTTTTTTGTCCCTTAGGTGGATCTGGTGAAATAGGTATGAATATGAATCTATTTGGTTATGGTCAACCAGGTGACCATAAGTGGGTTATGGTTGACATTGGTGTAACTTTTGCTGATGATACTATTCCAGGTGTTGATTTAATATATCCTGATCCAGGTTTTATTGTTGAGAGAAAAGATAATTTATTAGGTATAGTTTTAACACATGCTCATGAAGACCATATTGGAGCCATTGCTCATTTATGGCCTAAACTAAAATGTAAAATTTTTGCAACACCTTTTACAGCTGTTCTAATCAGAGAAAAATTTAAAGAAAAACATATTGATATTACAAATGACCTAAAGATTGTTGAGCTAAATGGAACAGTAAAACTAGAACCTTTTGATATTGAATATATTACTTTAACTCATTCGATTTTAGAACCTAACGGACTAAGAATAAAGACACCAGCCGGTGTTATCCTACACACAGGTGATTGGAAAGTAGATCCCAATCCATTAATTGGAGAAAATATTAACGCTCAAAGATTGAAAGAGATAGGCGAGGAGGGTGTACTTGCAATGATTTGTGACTCTACTAATGTATTTAGCGCTGGAAGATCTGGTTCAGAGTTCGATGTTAGAAAAAATCTTTTAAATGTAATGAGTAGACTAAATAAAAGAATAATTATCACATCATTTGCATCAAATGTAGCTAGAATGGCAACAGCCTTTTATTGTGCAGAAAAAACAGGAAGACAAATTTCTCTAGTGGGTAGATCTATGCATCGAATTTATAAAGCTGCAAGACAATGTGGTTATTTAAAGGATACCATTGAGCCGATCGATCCAAGAGAAGCTAAAAAATTTTCAAGAGAAAAAATTGTATATCTATGTACTGGTAGTCAGGGAGAACCAATGGGTGCCATGATGAGAATTTCCAGTTACACTCATCCAGATGTTTTTATAGAAAAAGGAGATGCAGTCATTTTTTCTTCAAAAATTATTCCTGGAAATGAAAAAAAATTATACAAATTACATAACCAATTAGTCAAAGACGGCATTGAAGTAATTTCAGAAGAAACAGAGTTTATACACGTATCTGGTCATCCAAATCGGGAAGATTTAAAAGACATGTATCAGTGGGTAAAACCAAAATGTGTAATACCAGTGCATGGTGAGCATAGACATATGATTGAACACATTAATTTTGCAAAAGAAATGCAAGTTCCTAATCCTGTTCAAGTTGAAAATGGAGATATTGTTAGGTTACATCCTGGAGACAAACCTGAAGTGTATGATAAAGCACCAAGTGGCAGATTATATTTAGATGGAAATATAAGTGTTGATGAAGATGCTCAATCAATAAAAGATAGAAAAAATTTAAGTGCTAATGGATATTTAGAAGTAACAATCCTAATAACACCAAAAGGTAACATACATAATAATCCTGTTTTGAATTTTAGAGGATTACCAATAGATGACAGAGATGAATTTATTTATGGCATTGAAGATGAAATTGAAAAAACAGTTAGAACTTTTAAAATAGGAAGTAAACAGCAAGAACATAACTTAATTGATGCTTTAAAAGTTTGTTGTCGTAAATTTTCAAAAGACAAAACTGGTAAAAAACCTTTCACTAACATTAATTTAGTTAGAATTTGAAATGAGTTATACCGGATTAGCAATAATCTATATAATTATTTGGTGGGTAGTGTTTTTTGCTATTTTACCAATTGATGTTAATCGAACAAAACCAATCAAAATTGATGGTGAAGACCCAGGATCTCCAGAAAATCCTAAAATGCTAAAAAAATTTATTTATTGCACTGGAATAACCACTATTATTTTTATGATAATTTATCTATTAATGAGATTTGAATACTTGAATTTAAGAAATATAATTAGCTAAATGTACTTATCAAAATCATTCATACCTATACTTAAAAATAATCCTTCAGAAGCAAAAATAAAATCTCATCAATTAATGCTTAGAGTTGGTATGATAAAACAATCCTCAGCAGGGATTTATTCATGGCTTCCATTAGGATTTAAAGTAATGAAAAAAATTGAACAAATCGTAAGAGAAGAGCAAAATCGTATTGGTGTTCAAGAAATTTTAATGCCAACTATTCAATCTAGTGAAATTTGGAAAGAAAGCGGACGATATGAAGATTATGGGGAAGAAATGCTTCGTATTAAAGATCGTCAAAATAGAGAGATGCTTTATGGACCAACAAATGAGGAATTAGTTACTGATATTTTTCGAGCATCCGTTAAATCTTATAAGTCATTGCCACAATTGCTTTATCATATTCAATGGAAATTTAGAGATGAAGTTAGACCTAGATTTGGAATTATGAGAGGTCGTGAATTTTATATGAAAGATGCGTATTCATTTGATATTTCTGACGAAGAAGCCTTTTTTTCTTATAATAAATTTTTTCTTTCATATTTAAGAACATTTAAGAGATTGGATCTAACAGCAATTCCAATGGCAGCTGATACAGGACCAATCGGTGGAAATCTTTCACATGAATTTATTATTTTAGCAGATACTGGTGAAAGTAAAATTTTTACAGATAAAAGAATTTTTGAATTAGATAGTGATGGAACAAATGTTGATAAAGAAAGCTTAAAGGATTTAAGAAAAAAATATGAAAAATTTTATGCTGTAACTGACGAAAAATTTAATGAAAAGGAATTCGAGGAGAAAGTTTCACAAGAAAATAGATTGATTACTAAAGGTATTGAAGTAGGCCATATTTTTTATTTTGGAGACAAGTATTCAAAACCAATGGGTGCATCAGTTGATTTACCTGGTGGAAAAAAAGATTTTGTGAAAATGGGTTCATATGGAATTGGTGTATCAAGATTAGTTGGTGCAATAATAGAAGCAAAATATGATGAAAAAAGTGAAATCATGAAATGGCCAATTTCTGTTGCTCCATATGAAGTTTCTATAATACCTATGGTTAATAAAAATGATCAAAGTGCCCTTGAAAAAGCAGTTAACATTTCAAAAGAACTAATGGTTAATAATATTGATTCAATTATTGATGATACAGATGAAAATTTTTCATCAAAAATGAAAAAAATGAATTTAATAGGATCACCATTTCAAATAATAATTGGAAAACAAACTGATGCTGATTTAGTAGAGTTTAAAGAGACAGGAAATGAAGCTAAGAAAATTAAATTAGAAGAAGCTATCAAAATTATCAAAGAACAAAAAGTATCAAATTGATTTCAACACTTGAAAAAGAAATTACTTTTAGATTTTTAAAAGCTAGAAAAAAAGATGGTTTTTTAAATGTTATTTCTATTTTTTCTTTTATAGGAATAAGCTTGGGTGTTGCTGTACTGATCATTGTGATGTCAGTGATGAATGGTTTTAGGACAGAATTAATTAATAAAATTGTAGGATTTAACTCCCATGCAACAATCAAACCTTATGACAAACCCTTAGATTATAAAAATTTAAACAGTACTTTAACCTCAATTTCTAAAGATTTGATATTGAGCAATTCTAGTGAAGCAATCGTCATTAGAGAACAAAATTCAAAAGGAGTTCTTTTGAGAGGTTATCTTGAAGAAGATTTTTCTAAGCTTGACCTTATTAATAACAAAAATTTTTTAGGAGATAAAAAAAATTTTAAAAATAACTCAATTTCGATTGGAAAGGAATTAAGTTTTAATCTTGATTTAGATATTGGTGACAATATTACGCTGATGTCATCTTCTGGAGTTGAAACGATAATTGGTAATTTACCTAAACAAAAAAAATTTGTTATTACATCAATTTTTGAAAGCGGTTTAGCTGATTTTGACAATAATGTTATTTTTTTAAATCTTAATACTCTTGAAGAATTTTCTAATCTATCAAAAGATGACCGAAACTTAGAAATTTATTTAATGAACCCAAAAAACATTGATGAACAAAAAAAGATAATTCAAAAAATTTATCCAAATGATTTAGTTTTTACATGGGCTGATATGAATAGATCTTTATTTTCTGCACTTAAAGTTGAGAGAAATGTAATGTTTATAATTTTATCATTAATAATAATTGTTGCAGCATTCAATATTATTTCTGGACTCACAATTTTAGTGAAAAATAAGACTAGAGATATTGCCATTTTAAAATCAATCGGAGTTTTAAATAAATCTATAGTTAAGATTTTTTTTCTAGTTGGTGTAATTATTGGAACAACAGCAACTTTTTTTGGTATTATAATTGGAGTAACTTTTTCTTTTTATGTTGAAAATCTAAGAGCCTTTTTAAGTTCAGCTTTTGATTTGACTTTATTTCCAGAGGAAATTTATTTTTTAAGCACAATGCCGTCTGAAATTAATATTAATTCAATTTTTTTAATTTCAATATGTTCAATTTTTATAACGATATTTGTTTCAATTTTTCCTGCAATTAAAGCTGCAAAACTTGATCCAGTTAAATCTTTAAAATATGAATAATTTTATTGAATTAAAAAATTTATCTAAAACTTTTTTTGATAAAAAAAATATTAATGTTTTAAAAAAAATAAACTTCAAGTTTAAATTAGGAAAAATTTATTCTTTGATGGGCCCTTCTGGTTCAGGAAAATCAACATTACTTAATCTAATTTCATTAATTGATAAACCAACAAATGGCTTTATTAAATTTTTAGATAAATCAATAGATTTTGATTTGAAAGAAGAAAATGATATTTTCAGGGCAAATAATATTGGAATAATATATCAACAAGATAATTTACTGAATGATTTTACTGCACTAGAAAACGTCTATTTCTCATGTTTAGCATCAGGTCTAGAAAAAAATCTTTCAATAATTAAAGCAAAAAATATTTTAAAAAAAGTTGGTCTGAGTAATAGAATTGATCATTATCCAAATGAGCTTTCAGGCGGTGAAAAACAGAGAGTTTCCATTTCAAGAGCTTTAGTTAACGAACCAAATATTATACTTGCTGACGAACCAACTGGCAGTTTGGATAAAAAAACTGCTGATGAAATTTTTGATTTATTAAAAAAACAAATTACACCAAATAGATTAATATTATTTGCAACTCATAATAGATTTCTTGCAAAAAAGTCAGATTGCTTATTGGAAATTGTTGATGGGAAGTTAAAATCAACAAATGCCTGAGTCTGATTATAAAAAATTTAATCACCTAAAAATACACACTCAATATTCTATCTGTGAAGGTGCAGTTAAAATTGATGATTTAAAAGAGAATGCAAAAGAATTAAAGATTAGATCTTTAGGTATTTGCGATACTTCAAATTTATGTGGTGCTGTTGAATTTTCTGACAAATTATCAAAAGTTGGAACTCAACCAATTATTGGAACTCAAATAAATTTTAAGTTTAATGAAACTACGGGTTTACTTCCTTTGTTTGCTTTAGATTTTGAAGGATATAAAAAAATAATAGAACTTTCATCTCGATCTTATTTAGAAAATAATAATCTTTCAGATCCGCACTTAGATATTAATACTTTATTTGAATTAGATACTAATGGAATTTCAATTTTTTCTGGAACGATATTTGGATTATTTGGTAAATTATTTGATAAAGCTAAATACAATGACATATCGAGTCTTTATAAAAAGTTAAATACTAACTTCAGCGATAGATTTTATTTAGAAATTCAGAGACATAATGATCTAGATGAAGATGCATTTGAAAAATTTAATCTTGATCAATCAAAAAAATTAAAAATTCCTATTATTGCAACTAATGAAGTATTTTATTTATCAAAAGATGTTCATGAAGCACATGATGCTCTTATTTGTATTGGTAACAAAACATATGTTAATGAAAAAAATAGAATTAAATATAGCTCAGAACATTACCTTAAAAATGATAAAGAAATGTCTGATTTATTCTCTGATTTGCCAGAAGCATTAGAAAATAATTATAATTTTCCCCATAGGTGCAGTTTTAGACCCCTTTTTTCAAAACCTATTTTACCAGATATCAGTTCATCAGATGAAGGTGATGCTAATGAAATTATTAAGAAAAATTCTTTAGAAGGGCTTAAAGAAAAATTTAGAAAATTTTTTAATCAAAATAATAATAACCTAGAGCGAGATGAAAAATTTTTAATTTACAAAGATAGGCTAGAACATGAATTAGAAATTATTATTAAAATGGAATATTCTAGTTATTTTTTAATTGTATCGGATTATATTAAATGGGCAAAAAATAATGACATTCCAGTTGGTCCAGGAAGAGGATCTGGTGCAGGTTCACTTGTAGCTTGGTGTTTGTCAATCACAGATGTAGATCCAATAAAATACAATCTTATTTTTGAGAGATTTCTTAATCCAGATAGAATTTCAATGCCTGATTTCGATATTGATTTTTGTGAGGATAAAAGAGATTTAGTTTTTGAATATCTTACTAAGAAATATAAAGATAGCGTAGCCCACATTATTACATTTGGAAAATTAAAAGCTAGAATGGTCATACGAGACGTTGGAAGGGTTCTTGGTCTTGCTTATGGTTTTGTGGATGGTATTTCTAAGATGATCCCATTTGATCCTTCAAGACCTCAAACATTATCAGAATGCATTGCAGGTGAACCAAGATTACAAAAATTAATTAATGAGGATCAAAGAGTAAAAAAATTAACTGAACTTTCTCTTAAATTAGAAGGGTTGAACAGAAACGTTGCAACACATGCAGCAGGTGTTGTTATTGCTGATAAAAAATTAACTGAAATTGTGCCGCTCTATAAAGATGCAACAGCAGATTTATTACTGCCATCAACACAATTTGATATGTACTCAGCAGAAAATGCTGGTTTAGTAAAATTTGATTTTTTAGGTTTAAAAACCTTAACAGTTATCAATAACACTCAGAAATTAATCAGAAAAAAACAAAAAGATTTTGATATCGAAAATATTAATTTTGAGGATCAAAAAGTGTTTGAATTAATGTCTTCTGGTAAAACAGTTGGCTTATTCCAAATAGAAAGTGCAGGAATGAGAGATGCATTAATTCACATGAAGCCCAATCATATTGAGGATATTATTGCTTTAGTTGCTTTATATAGACCAGGTCCCATGAGCAATATTCCGATATATAATGATTGTAAGCATGGAAGAAAAACACCTGATTATTTGCATCCATTATTAGAAGATATTTTAAAACCTACTTATGGGGTAATAATTTATCAAGAACAAGTTATGCAAATTGCTCAAAAATTATCAGGTTTTACTGCGGGACAAGCAGATATTCTAAGACGAGCTATGGGTAAAAAGAAAAGGGCAGAGTTAGAAAAACAGAAACAGAATTTTATTGCAGGAGCAGTAAACAATGGAATCAGCAAGGATGTTGCAGCTGGAATTTTTCTTAAGATTGAACCATTTGCAGAATATGGATTTAATAAAAGTCATGCCGCAGCTTATGCAATAATCTCTTATCAAACTGCTTTTTTAAAAACTTATTATCCAAAAGAGTTTATAGCCGCATCAATGACAATGGATATATCAAACCAAAATAAATTAAGTGAATTTTATGAGGAATTAAAAAGACTTAATGTAGAAATAATTAGACCTGACATTAATAAATGTTTTGCTGAATTTAGAACTGAAGATGATAAATTTTATTATGCACTAGGTGGTATAAAAGCAGTGGGCTCTGAAGCGATATCAAACATAGTGCAAGAAAGAATTAATAATGGAAATTTTAAATCTATTAATGATTTTATTAGTAGAGTAGATCCTAAAGATATAAATAAACTCCAACTTGAAGGTTTAGTTAAAGCAGGAGCATTTGACAATTTGAATAATAATAGACAATCAATTTTTAACTCTATTCCAAATATTATTACTAAATCGAAAAATGATTTTGATAATAAAGTAGCTAATCAAATTGATTTATTTGGTGATAATAATGAGGTTGAAAATGATATAATTGAAAATATTAAGGATTGGGAATTTGAAGAAAGATTATCTAAAGAGTTTGAAGCAGTAGGCTTTTTTATTTCTGATCATCCATTAAATCAATTTAAAGAAATTTTTAATGACTATAAGATAATTGATTATCAAAATTTTTTTGAAGATAACGAAATTAAAGAAAATAATATAGCAGCAACTTTATTAAAGGTTACTGAGAGAAAGACTGGAAAAGGTAATTCTTATGCTGTATTAAAATTAACAGATTTAAGCAGTGTTTTTGAGCTATTTATTTTTTCTGATGTTTTAGAATTAAACAGAGAAAGCTTAAAGGAAGGTTCATCATTAATTTTAACACTAACAAAAACTATTTCATCTGATGAAGATAAAACAAAAAGGATTAATGTAAGAAAAATTGCATCATTAAAAGAACTTTTTAATAGCCCAATTAAAGAAATCACTATTAATCTTTCATCAAAATCACAGCTTAAAGAAATACAAACCTTTCTAGATGAAAAAGGTGATACTCTTGTAAATATTCATATTTCAGAAAATGAAAAAAAAAGTATATATAAGCTTAAGACTTCAAGAAATTTTGATAGAGAAACAGTTAATATTATAAGAAATAAAGAAATAGAGCTAAATATTCATTAATTTAAGCTTGTTTTAAGTTAAAATTATTGTAAATAAACGCTAAATTAACTAATACGCACATAGTATTTGGTTTTATACCTCCGGTCCTTAAGTGGAAATTACTATGGTGGCTTAACCGGGAAAAAATATGAAAATACCTAATGTTACAATTCAAGAATTATTAGAAGCTGGTGTTCACTTAGGACACAAAACTTTAAGATGGAATCCAAAAATGAAAAAATATATTTTTGGAAAAAGAGACTCAATACATATTATTGATTTAACTCAAACTTTAGAACTTACTAAAGTTGCTCTTCAAAAAGTTTACGAAACCATTTCGAATAATGGAAAGATACTTTTTGTATCAACAAAAAAACAAGCATCGGAGGCTATTGCAGAGGTTGCAAAAGAGACTGATCAATATTTTGTAAACTATAGATGGTTAGGAGGAATGTTAACTAATTGGGGTACAATTTCAAATTCTATTAAAAAATTGAAAAAGTTAGAAACAGATCTTGTTGCTGAAAATAGAGGTTTTACAAAAAAAGAACTTTTAAAAATGAGTGTTAAAAAAGATAAATTACAAAGATCACTAGGCGGAATTGCTGAAATGAAAAAAGTTCCAGATTTAGTATTTATAATTGATACAAATTATGAGTCTCTTGCAATACAAGAATCTGTAAAATTAGGAATACCTATAATTGCAATTTTAGATAGTAATTCAAACCCAGATGGTATTGATTTTCCAATTCCAGGAAATGATGATGCAAGAAGAGCAATTGATCTATATTGCAACCTTTTAAAAGAAACAATCAATTCTGCAAAAAAATCTACACCAAAAGATGAAAAAAAAGTTGAATCTGAAAGTGATGATAAATCTTCTAAAACAATTCAAGAGTTAGATAGAGAAAAATTAGAAAATAGATTTTCTAACGATGGTAAGGAGAAATTAAATTAATGAGTGATATTGAAAAAGTTAAAAAACTTCGTGAAGCAACAGGTGCTGGTTTTAAAGATTGCAATTTAGCAATAAAAGAGTCTGGAGGAGATTTAGATAAAGCTATTGAGATTTTAAGGGTTAAAGGAATTTCTAAAGCTTCAAAAAAAATGTCTAGAGATGCTAAAGAAGGTGTCATAGCAGTTTCTGAAAATGAAAAGCAAATTTCATTAATTGAGGTTAATTGCGAAACAGATTTTGTTGCTAAAAATGATGATTTTATAAACTTTGTAAAAGAATTAAGTGATTTGAATAATCAAGTTAATTCAAACTTAGATAATTTAAAAGTTTCAAAAATGAAAAATGGACAAACTGTAGATGAAAATCTTGTTGCTCTTATAGCTAAAATAGGTGAAAAAATTACTATAGGTAAAACTAAAACTGTTTTTAATGAAGGTTCTATTAATTCAAAATATTTACATACAGTAGTAAAAGATAACCTGGCAAAATTGGCTGTAGCTGTTTCATTAGAAACCAAAGAAAACTCAGATGTAGTTAAAAATTTTGGTAAACAATTATCAATGCACATCGCAGCGTCTAATCCATTAGCTTTAGATCAAAAATCGATTGACCAATCGATTATTGATAAAGAACAAGAGTTGGTAACAGAAGAATTAAAAAATTCTGGTAAACCAGAGGAAATAGCTAAAAAAATTAGTTTAGGAAAAATGAATAAGTTTAAAGAAGAGAATGCCTTGTTGACTCAAGCATGGGTGATGGAGCCTAAAAAAAAGGTTCAAGATATTTTAAAAGATTTAGCAATAACTGATTTAAAGATTAAAGAATTTGTTAGATTTAAAATAGGTGAATAATGTTTGATGAAAAATCATATAGTCTTAAAATGGCTAAAACTATTGATGTCTTTACAAAAGAACTTTCTTCTCTAAGAACTGGTCGTGCTAATGCATCGATGTTAGACTTAATCAAAGTTGATGTTTACGGTCAATTAATGCCAATAAATCAAGTTGGGAGTATAACCACACCCGAACCTAGAATGATAAATATTCAGGTTTGGGATCAAAATAATGTTTCTCTTATTGACTCTGCTATCAAAAAATCAGAGCTAGGTCTAAATCCCCAAATTGATGGACAGTTAATCAGATTACCAGTGCCAGAATTAAATGAAGAACGAAGAACTGAATTGAAAAAAATTATAAAATCAATGGGAGAAAAATGTAAAATTTCAATCAGAAATATCAGAAGAGATGCAAATGAAGATCTTAAGAAACTTTTGAAATCTAAAGAAATTAGTGAAGATGATGAAAAATCTTTTGAAAAAAAAATTCAAGTTATAACAGATAATCATGTTTCTATTATTGATGAAAAAGTAACATCAAAAGAAAAAGAAATAATGACTATATGAATCCATTAAATCATGTAGCCATTATTATGGATGGTAATGGTAGATGGGGATTAAAAAATAAAAATTCAAGAAATGCGGGACATAAAGCTGGTCTTAAAACAATTGAAAAAATTATCAAAGTTTCATTAGATAACAAGATAAGACATCTTACATTATACGCATTTTCTACTGAAAATTGGAAAAGACCAATAAAAGAAATTAACTATTTATTCAATTTACTTGAGAAATTTTTGTATAATAAAATTGATAATTTAAATAGAAATAAAATCAAACTAAAAGTTATTGGGTTTAAAAAATTTTCAGTAAAATTAAATCAATTATTATTAAAATCTGAAAAATTAACAAGAAATAATAAAAGCTTACAAATTAATTTAGCTTTAAATTATGGGTCAAAGTTAGAATTAATTAATGCCTTTAAAATTTTAAAAAAAAAAAATAAAGCATTTACAGAAAATAATTTAAAGAAATTTCTATTAACTAAAGAAATACCGGATCCAGAGTTATTAATAAGAACTGGTAATACAAAAAGATTGAGTAATTTCATGCTTTGGCAAATTGCATATACTGAAATTTTTTTTGAAAAAAAATTATGGCCAGATTTCAATGAAAAAGATTTCTTACAAATTATTAACTCATATAAAAAAATAAAAAGAAATTTTGGATCAGTTTCATGACAAATGAATTAAAAAAGAGAATTCTTAGTTCAATAATCATCTTGCCAATGATTTTGTATATTATTTTAAAAGGATCTTATTTATTTTTAACTTTAATCATAATTTTATATATTGTTTCTTTACTAGAATGGTCGAAACTTGTTAAATCGTATTTAATAAAATCTCTAGGATATTTTTTTTTATCAGTAGTATTTTATTTTACTTATAAACTAAGATTATTAGAAGAAAATGAAATACCTTATAATTTTCTATTTGTATTATTCATATCTATCTTCAGTGATTTAGGAGGTTTTATTTTTGGTAAGATTTTAAAAGGTCCAAAGTTAACAAAAATTAGTCCTAATAAAACTATAAGCGGTGTAATCGGTGCCTATATCTTAACTTTATCATTTATTTATGTTGCTTTTATGATCTTAGTTATTGAATTTAATACAATAACTTTATTACTAGTTTTATTGTTATCATCTATTAGTCAAGTTGGTGATTTAGTAATTTCATATTTCAAAAGAATTTCTAATGTTAAAGATACTGGTAGATTAATACCAGGTCATGGAGGTTTGTTAGATAGAATTGATGGTCTGTTATTTTCATTACCTACTTTTTATTTAATAAAATTATTTTATTAATGAAAAAAAAAATTGTTATATTAGGCTCTACAGGTTCGATAGGTAAAAATACTATTGATATTTTAAAAAAAAATAAAAAAAAATTTGATGTAAAAATTTTGTCTACTAATAAAAATATAAATTTAGTAGTACGCCAAGCAAAAGAATTTAATGTTAAGAATGTTATTATTAATCATCATAATTCCTTTTTAAGAGCAAAAAAAAAATACAAAAATTATAATATAAGTTTTTATAATTCATTTGAAATTTTAGATAAAATTTTAACTAATAAAGAAATATTTTATACGATGATTTCTATTGTTGGTATTGATGGACTAGATCCATGTCTGAAGATGATTAAGTTATCTCAAAATATTGGTATCGCTAATAAAGAATCTCTTATATGTGGATGGTCTATTATTCAAAAAGAAATAAAAAGATATAACACTAAGTTCATTCCAATTGATTCAGAACATTTTTCAATATACTCACTAACTAAAAATGAAAACATTAAATCAGTAGAAAAAATTTATTTAACCGCCTCTGGTGGACCTTTTTTAAATTTTACTAAATCTCAATTAAAAAAAGTAACTTTACAAGAAACATTAAAACATCCTAATTGGATAATGGGACCTAAAATTTCAGTTGATTCAGCAACTATGATGAATAAAGTTTTTGAAGTTATAGAGGCAAAAAATATTTTTTCTCTCAATTACAGACAAATAAAAATAATTATTCATCCAAAATCGTATATTCATGGCATTGCTAAATTTAATAACGGTATAACTAAATTACTTTTACATGATAATGATATGAAAATCCCTATTCATAATTCTTTATTTGAAAATGATTTAAAAAAAAATTTATCAAGTAAAATTAATTTTGAAATTTTAAACAATTTAAATTTTAAAAATTTAAATCAAAACCAGTTTCCATTAACTAAAATTTTGAATACATTGCCTGAAAAAGGCTCTTTATATGAGACTGCTCTGATAACGATAAATGATTTTTTTGTGAAAAAATTTCTGCAAAAAAAGATAAGCTATTTGAATTTAATTAAGTTAATTTATAATCATTTATTTAACAAAGAATTTACTAAATTAAAGATACAAAAAGTAAGAAATATCAATGATATCTATAATACTAGAAATTATGTTCTTTTTAAATTAAACAAAAAAGGTATATAAAATCATAAATTATCATGAATTTATTAATTAAATCACTGTTATTTTTATTTTTTATTCAGACTGCTGCTATTTCTGATGTGATAAAGAATATTGAAATTGATGGAAATAAAAGAATTTCAAAAAATACTATTTTAGTTCTGGGCGATATTAAGGAAGGCATGTCTGCTGATGATTCCAGATTAAATCAATTTTTAAATAAGCTTTATGAGACAAATTTTTTTAATGATATCAAAATTAATCTTGAAAATGGAGTTTTAAAAATTTCCATTCTAGAAAATCCAATTATTGAGGAAATAGAAATTACTGGAATTAAAAATAAAACGTTTAAGGAAAATATCTCTAAAATATTAAGCCTCAAAGAAAGACAATCTTTTACAAAAGTATTATTTGAAAATGATTTAAAAAAAATTGAAAATAATTTACGTTTGAGTGGATATTATTTTTCTAAAATAAAATCTTCGATAGTTAATGATGAAAAGTTAAACTCAGTAAAATTAAATATCTCCATTGATCTTGGAGAAAAAGCCAAAATAAAAAAAATAAATTTTATAGGTGATAAAAAGGTTAAAGACAAAAAATTATTAGAAATTATAGCGTCTGAAGAACATAAATTTTGGAAATTTGTTTCAAAAAATGTCTATTTAAACCAATCTTTACTTAACCTAGATAAAAGATTATTAGAAAATTATTATAAGAATTTAGGATACTATAATGTTCGTGTATTAGATTCATTCGCTGAGTTTAATAAAGAAGGATTTTTCGAATTAACCTATAATATTGAATCTGGAAAAAGATTTTTATTTAATAATTTATCGTTAAATATTCCTGATGATTACAATTTAGATGATTTTGATGCCATTTCAAAATTATTCGAGGAATTAAAAGGTCAATATTATAGTCTTAATAGTATAAATTCTATATTAGAAGAAATTGATAAACTAGCATCTTCAAAATTTTATGATTTTATTACTGCTGATGTTAACGAAAGTATTTTTGAAGATAAAATTGATTTTACTTTTGATATTAAAAACTCAGAAAAATTTTATGTTGAAAGAATTAATATTCTTGGAAATTACACAACAATTGAAGAAGTTGTCAGAAATAAATTTATAGTAGATGAAGGAGATCCTTTAAATGATCTTTTGCTTAATAAATCAATTGATCAAATAAAGTCACTTGGAATTTTTAAAAGTGTTGAAAAAAAAATAACAAATGGTTCCTCTGATAATTTAAAAAATATTGATATTATTGTAGAGGAACAACCTACTGGTGAGATTTCAGTTGCTGCTGGAATTGGTACAAATGGCACAACACTTGGCGCTGGGATAACAGAAAAAAATTTTTTAGGAAAAGGAATAAAACTAGATACTAATTTTATGATTTCAGATGATACAGTAGAAACAAAATTTAATTATAGTAGACCAAATTTTGCCTATACGGATAATACATTATTTACAGAATTTAAAATTGATAATTCTGATTTTATGACTGATTATGGTTATGAAATTGATAAGATAAGTTTTTCTTTAGGTACTCAATATGAACAATTTGAAAATATTTTTTTTAGTCCTGAATTTTTAATTTCAGCAGAAGATCTACAAACTAGCAGCAAAGCATCAAGTGCATTAAAAAAGCAAGAAGGATCTTATAATGATTTTTATTTCAATTATGGGTTTACACTAGATAATCGAGATTCTGTGTATAGGCCAACAAGTGGAAATAGAAGCTCATTTTTACAAGAACTACCAATAGTTTCAGATAGCAATGAATTAGCTAATACATTAATTTTTACTCAGTATTTACCTTTAAATCAGAATGACAATATGATTGGAAAAGGTAGTATTTATTTTAAATCTATTAATTCAATCGATAGTGATGAAAACGTAAGAATTTCCAAAAGAGTGAATATTCCCTCAAATAGACTGAGAGGTTTTGAAAAAGGTAAAATTGGACCAAAAGATAATAATGAGTTCGTTGGTGGTAATTATGCTGCCTCCTTAAATTTATCTACTGAATTACCTTTTATTTTTAACACGTTAGAGAATGTTGATTTTTCTTATTTTATTGATGCCGGAAATGTTTGGGGTGCCGATTTTAATGATCGTCTTGATGATAGTGGATCTATACGAAGTTCTACAGGCATTGCAGTTGATTTCTTTACACCAATTGGACCATTAAATTTCTCTTTTAGTCAACCTATAACTAAAGAAGACTCTGATGTAACGGAAACTTTTAGATTTAATTTAGGTACAACTTTTTAAATTATATGAAATTAAATAAAGATCAAATTAGAGACCTTTTACCACATAGAGAGCCAATGTTATTAATTGATGAACTTTATGATATCAAAAAACTTCATTCTGCTACAGCCTTGATGAACGTCAAAAAAGACTCTTTTTTTGTAAATGGTCATTTTCCAGATAACCCTGTAATGCCAGGTGTTTTAATTGTAGAAGCTTTTGGTCAAGCAGCAGCAGCTTTAACGGCACATGGCATTGATAAAAAAGAATATGAAAATAAATTAGTTTTTTTGATGAGCGTAGAAAAAGCAAGATTTAGGAATCCAGTTATCCCTGATTGTAAATTAGAATTAAAAATTGAAGCTATAAGATCGCATGGAAGAGTGTGGAAATACAAAGGCGAGGCTTTTGTTAAAGGTAAACGAATGGCTGACGCACAATGGTCAGCTACAATAGTAGATAAAAATAATTAGAAATATTTGTTGATAATCAATTTTTAAAAATTTTGATATTAACAAATAGTGAAACATCCTTTCTTTAAAAATCATGGACCATTTAAAATCAATGAAATTTTAAGAGATTTAAATATCAAAAATGAAGAAAATTTTAAAAACAATTTGATTATTGATGTTAAAGATCTCCAAACAGCAAATAAAGAACATTTAACTTTTTTTCATTCAAAAAAATATCAAAATCATGCATCTAAAACAAAAGCATCATTTTGTATAACTTCTGAAAACTTAGCACATTATTTACCAAATAACTGTAAACCAATATATGTTGATAATATTTTATCGATAATTTCCCAAATCACTTCTAAATTTTACCCAGATGCTATTAATGATAATTTTGACAGTTCAGTTCAAAAGATTGACGAACTAAAATTTGATAACAGTATTAAGCATGGTCAAAATGTTTTAATTGGAGAAAATGTTAAAATTGGAAAGAATTGTTTGATAGGACATAATACTATTGTTGAAAAAAATGTTGTGATTGGTTCAAATTGTTCAATTGGATCAAATGTAATAATAAGAAACACAATTATAGAGGACAATGTATCAATTCTTGATGGTTGTATTATTGGAAAAAAGGGTTTTGGTTTTTTTCCTAATGACAAAAAAAACCTAAGATATCCACACATTGGTGTTGTTATAATTGGTGAAAATTCAGAAATTGGATGTGGGGCGACAATAGATAGAGGCTCGATGTCTAATACCGTGATAGGCAAAAACACTTTTTTAGATAATCAAATTCATATAGCTCATAATAATAAAATTGGTGATAATTGTATAATTGCTGGACAAGTTGGATTTGCTGGTAGCTCTACCTTGGGAAATAATGTCATGATTGGTGGACAAGCAGGTATTTCGGGACATCTCAAAATTGGTAATAATGTTCAGATTGGTGGTGGCAGTGGAGTTATAAAAAATATTCCAGATAATAGTAAAGTTATGGGATATCCTTCAAAAGATTTGAGACAATTTTTAAAAGATAATAAATGATACATCAAACAGCAATTATTGATAAGAAAGCAAAGATTAGTAAAAATGTCGAGATAGGACCTTATACAGTCATAGGACCAGGAGTTGAAATTGGAGAAAATACTACAATTCAATCACATGTAAGTATTTTTGGAAATACAAAAATAGGAGATGGAAATAAAATTTATCCTTTTGTATCTATTAACGAACCTCAAGATCTAAAATATAAAGGAGAACCAACTAATCTTATAATTGGAAATAATAATAGAATTAGAGAGTATGTAACGATAAATCCAGGGACAGTTAGAGGTGGTGGTAAGACTATTATTGGTAATAACTGTTTATTTATGATTTCTTCTCATATTGCACATGATTGCAAGGTTGGAAATAATGTAATTATCGCAAACAATGTACCTTTAGGAGGCCATGCAATTATTGAAGACAATGTAGTTATAGGAGGAAATTCTGCAGTTCAACAATTTACGAGAATTGGAAAAATGGCAATGATTGGTGGAATGACAGGTGTGTTACATGATGTAATTCCATATGGACTATCAACAGGAAATAGAAATTCACTTCAGGGCCTTAATTTGATAGGTTTAAGGAGAGCTAAGTTTGATAATAAAGATATCCTAGGTTTAAGTGATGCATATAAAAAAATTTTTTCCTCAAAAAATGTTATAGATAATATCAGTAAAATAGATGACACTGATCTTAAGAATCTATTAGTTAAAGATGTTATTGATTTTGTAATAAAAGATAAAAAAAGATCTATCTGTACACCTTTTTCTTAAAATGATTGGATTAATACTTGGAGATACTAATTTTCCAAATGAAATTCTTAAAACCATAAGAAAAAAGAAAATTAATTATTTGATAATTGATTTATCTAAAAATAATAAATTTCGGAATGATAAAAATTCTTACTCAATTTCAATTGGTCAATTTGGTAAAATCCTTGATATCTTAAAAAAAAATAACTGTAAAAAAGTTTTATTCGCTGGTAAAGTAAAAAAACCTCAATTTTCAAAATTGAAATTAGATTTTAAAGGTATTTATTATATACCAAGAATAATCAAAGCCTCTAAACTTGGCGACGCAGCTATTCTCAAAGAAGTAATCAAAATATTAGCCCAAAATAAAATAAAAACTGAAAATTCACTAAAATTTAACCCTGATCTAACATTAGCAAAAGGAAGTTACTCAAAGCTGAAACCCAATAAAGAAGATCGATTTGATATTAATAAAGCAATTAAGATATTAAATAATTTAAGACAATATAATTTTAGTCAAGGTGTTGTTGTTAGAAAAGGCAAAGTGATTGCTATAGAGGGCAGAGGAGGGACAAAAAAGATGCTTGAAAAAAGTAGAAACAAAAAATTTAAAAATTATGGTGTTATAGTTAAATTCCCTAAAAAAAAACAAGATCTTAGAATTGATTTACCCACTATTGGATTAGATACTTTTATCCAAAGTAAAAAAGCTGGATTAAAGGGTATTGTTGTTAAGAATAGACAGCATGTTTTTTTAGATAGAAAAAAATGCATTCAATTTGCAAATAAAAACAAGATGTTTATCACAGTTAAATGAAAAAAATTTTTATTTTAACTGGAGAACCATCAGGTGATAAGCTCGCTTACAAAGTAATATCAAAGCTAAAAAAAAATCATCCTAATATTGAATATTTATGTGTTGGTGGAACTCATTTAAAATCCATAGGAATAAGATCAATTTTTAATCTTAGCGAAATAACATTTATTGGTTTTACTAGTGTTTTGTTGAATATTTTTAAAATAAAAAAAACAATAAATAATACCGTAAAGGAAATAATAAAATTTAACCCAGATATATTATTTAGTGTAGATAGCCCTGATTATACACTTAGAGTTGCTGAAAAGGTTAAAAAAATAAACCACAAGATAAAAACAATTCATTATGTTGCCCCTCAAGTGTGGGTTTGGCGAGAAGGAAGAGTTAAAAAGTTTAAAAAATTTTTAGATCATATTTTGTTATTATTTGAATTTGAAAAAAAATATTTTGATAAAGAAAATATTCCAAATACTTTTGTTGGTCATCCGTTAGTAGAAACAGAAAATAATAATAAGATAGATCTATCTCATATTATACAAAAAGATAAAAAAATAATCTCTCTATTTTGTGGCAGTAGATTATCTGAAGTAAATTTACTTTTACCTATATTGATTGATTTTATCATTATGATGAATAAGAAATATAACAATTTCAAATTTATTTTTCATTCGACCGATACAAATAAAAATCTAATTTATGAAAAAGTAAAATTAAAAAATTTAGATAATATTGAAGTTATTTCAGATGAAAATATAAAAAAACAAATATTAAAAAATTCAATATTTGCTGTTTCTAAATCTGGAACAGTTTCTCTTGAGATTTGTAATGCAAAAATACCTTCTGTAATTATCTATAAAATGAACTTTTTAAATTTTTTAATCGTTAAAATGCTTGTAAAAATAAAGTTTGCTAACATTATTAATATCATTAATAACAAAGAAATCATCCCAGAATTAATTCAAAAAGAGTGCAATGCTAGAGAAATTTACAATTCGGTTGTCTATTTTCTTAAAAATCCTGAGCTAATGAAAAAGCAATTAAATAATTGTGAGAATACGTTAAAAAAAATTAGATCAAAAACCTCATCTTCAGATGAAGCTTCTTTAGTATTAAGCAAGTTTCTTATTAGTTAATCTTTTTAAAACTTCCTCTTTTTCTAGAGAAATAATTATATCATATATACCAGGTCCAAATTTTGAGCCTGTTAATGCAATTCTTAATGGTTGTCCAACACCTTTAAAATTAGTTTCATAAGATTTAATAAGTTCATTTATTATTGGTTCTAATGTTTCTTTATTAAATTTCTTAATATCAGTTAATTTATTAATGAAAGTTGAAATAATTTTTTTGGCTTTTTCATCAATCAATTTGAAATCTTCCTTGTTAAATTCAACTTCATCAATTGTTAAATACTGAGCATTGTTAATAATATCTTCCAATGTTTTTGCTTTGTTTTTTAAGAATGTTAAGGATTTTTTGATTTTTTCCGTTTTATCTGTCTTAATTTCTTTTTTGTATATTTTGCTGTAATCAATAAGCTGCTTAAACAATTCATTTTCATTGATATTTTTAATATAGTGCTCATTCATTGATAAAATTCGGCCCATATCTAATTTTGATGGTGATTTCCCAATACCCTCTAAGTTAAAATATTTTATACTTTCCTCCAAAGTAAATATTTCTTTATCTTGATACGACCATCCAAGTCTTAGCAAATAATTTCGCAATGCATCAGGTATAATTCCTATTTTTGAGTAGTCATCTAGCGTTGAAGCATTATCTCTTTTAGATAATTTTTTACCTTCTATAGTATGAATTAAAGGTATGTGGGCAAAAGCAGGCACATCCCATTTCATAGCTTGATAAATTTGCATTTGTTTAAATGTATTTATTTTGTGATCATCTCCTCTTATAATATGTGTCATTCCCATTTCATGGTCATCAACAGTTGCTGACAAATTATAAGTTGGAGTTCCGTCATTTCTTAATATTACAAAATCTTCTATAGTATTATTTTCAATTTCAACATCACCTTGAACTAAATCTTTAAGAATTGAACTTCCTTCAATTTTACTTTTAAATCTAATTACAGGTTTGATTTCTTTTGGAGCATCTTTTTCTTCTGCATCTCTCCATTTTCTGTTGTAAATGTAAGGTATTTTTTTTTGCCTTGCTCTTTTTTTTTGCTCTTCTATCTCTTCAGGTGAACAGTAACATTTGTAAGCATAGCCATTTTTTAATAATTCATTTGCAATTTTTACATGATTATCAATTTTTGTTGATTGAATATATTCCTCACCATCATGTTTTATCCCTAACCAATTTAAGGATTTAATTATTTGTATTTTGTGTTCTTCTTTCGATCTTTCTTTGTCAGTATCTTCTATTCTTAAATGAAAAGTGCCTTTTTGATTTTTCGAATACAACCAATTAAATAAGGCAGTTCTCACACCACCAATGTGAAGAGCTCCAGTAGGAGATGGAGCAAAACGAGTTGCTACTTTAGACATCAAAGATGTTTAGACTATTTTTTTAGAAGTTTCTATATAAAGATACCAAAACACCCTGAACTTTTACTCTATCAGGGCCAAATATTTTGGTTTCATAGTTTCTATTTGCACTTTCTAATGCAACAACTTTACCTTTTTTTCGAATTCTTTTTAACATTGCTTCGTGTTCGTCAATTAATGCGACTACAATTTTTCCATTATCTGCAGTATCTGTTCTTCTAATAATAACTGTATCTCCTTCGTGGATTCCAGCTTCTATCATCGAGTCTCCTTGAACTTTCAAGCCAAAATAATCTCCATTTTTTTCTAAATTATTTGGTAATGGTATTCTTGAAACTTCATTTTGTATTGCCTCAACAGGTGTACCAGCCGCAATTTTTCCTAATACTGGCACCTCTATTTCATCTGAATTGTTAATTTCCTCATCTAAGCCACCTTTAATAACACTTGGTGAAAAACTATTGTAAATATCATTTGCTGAAGCTGTTTCAGGTAATTTTACTACTTCTAAGGCTCTCGCTTTATGAGCTAATCTTTTAATAAATCCTCTTTCTTCTAATGCACTAATCAATCTATGAATACCTGACTTTGATTTTAAGTTTAAAGATTGTTTCATCTCTTCATAAGAAGGAGACACACCAGAACTTCTCAACTTCTTGTTGATAAATAAAAGTAAGTTTTTTTGTTTTTTTGTTAGCATAAGAACAAATATCGTACAAACAATGTTCTATAAAAGTTCTTTTGCTTTAACAATACTTAAAAAAGTGAGTAAAATATGGATTAAATTTACTACAAAACAGAAAAAATTGAATTTTCATCCAATTTTTTCAATAGTGATTCTCCAATTAAAAAAGTATTAATTGAAGTCTTACTGTTTAATTCCAATAACTCTTCTTTAGATTTAATACCGCTCTCAGAAATCAGAGGTCCTTTGTGGTTTTTTACAACATCATAAATATCATAGGTTGTATTTATATCTGTTTTAAGTGTTTTTAAGTTTCTATTATTTATACCAATAAGTGCATCTTCAAAATTTAATGCTTTTTGAGCCTCCTCAACTGTATGTACTTCTACTATTACTGACATATCTAATTTTAGTGCCTCTTGATATAAATTATTTGCAAGATCATCTGAGACACCAGCTAAAATAATTAGAATTGCATCTGCACCATAACTTTTGGCAAGTGGTACTTGAAACGTATCAATAAAAAAATCTTTACATAATATCGGTAAATTAACTTTATCTTTTATTTTACTTATATGGATTAAATTTCCTAAAAAATAATCCTCTTCAGTTAAAACTGATAAACAAGTAGCATTATTTTTTAGATAAATATTAGCAATATCTACTGGATTATAATTTTCAATTATTACGCCAGCAGAAGGACTAGCTTTTTTTATTTCAGCAATAATAGAAGTTTTATTTTCTTTAAAATTGTTTTCAATTTTATCTTTAAAATTTATGTAAGAATTATTTTTTTGTATTAATTCATCTAATTTTTTAAGATCTATTGACTTTTTTAGATTATCAATTTTTTCAATTTTTTTTTTAATTATATTTTCTAGAATATTTTCAGGCATTTTGTATTTTTTCCAAATGTGAAAAAGTTTTACCAGAAAGAATAAATTGTCTTGTATGATTATAGGCTTCTTTAAAATCTATAAACTTTTCTGCAACGATTAAACCAGCTGCAGCATTTAAACAAACTGCTTTTGAAAAATCATTATCTTTACCTTTAAATATTTCAATCATTTTATCTGCATTAAATTCTGCATTATCACCAATTAAATTTTCAAACTTTTCTGCATTCACACCAATTATGTTAGGATCTACTAAAATCTCAGATATTTCTCCATTCTTCAATTGTATTATATTTGTTTTAGCATATGGAGAAATCTCGTCTAATCCATCTTCACTGTTTACTATCCACGCAAATTTTATATTTAAATTTTTTAATCCCTCTGCAAAAATTTTTAATAACTTTTTATCAAAAACACCGACAACCTGTCTTTCAACTAGAGCTGGATTGCTTAAAGGACCAATCATGTTGAAAATAGTTCTTTTGCCAATTTTCTTTCTTACAGGGCCTACAAATCTCATTGCACTATGATAATTTGGAGCAAACATAAAACCAAAATTGTTATTATTAATCTCTTCCTCTATTTCTTCTGGTTCTAAATCAATTTTAATTTTAAGTGCTTCTAAGACATCTCCAGATCCACATTTTGAAGACACAGCTTTATTACCGTGTTTTGCAACTTTTACACCCATACTAGCCAAAAGTAAGGCTGATGCAGTAGATATATTAACAGTGTTCATACCATCACCACCTGTACCGCATGTATCTATACAATCTTTAACGTTTACTCTTTTGGATTTTTCTCTAAGGACATAAACACCTCCAGCAATTTCATCAGCCACTTCGCCTTTTTCTGACAGAAGTGTTAAAAAATTATAGATTTGATCCTCATTAGCTTGACCAGTCATTAAAATTTCAAATGCTGATTTGCTTTCTTCAAAGGTTAAATCTTCTTTATTTTTAAGCTTCTTTAAAATCTCTTCCATAAATTTAATGATTTATAAAATTTTTTAAAATTTTCATTCCCATCTTAGTTTTAATACTTTCTGGATGAAATTGTACACCATGAATATTAAACTGCTTATGTTGAATAGCCATAATTATCCCATCATTAGTTTCAGCTGTAATCTCTAGATCTTTTGAAAGAGTTTTTTTATCAATAATTAAGCTATGATATCTTGTGGCTTCAAAAGAACGAGGTAGATTTTTTAAAATCCCAATTTTTTTTGATTTAATTTTGCTAGTTTTTCCATGCATTAATTTTTTTGCTTGAATAATTTTTGATCCAAAAACTTGAGCAATAATTTGATGTCCAAGACAAACACCTAAAAAGGGTAATTTTTTATGAAGTGTTTTTAAAATACTTATACAATTTCCAGATTGATTTGGGTTTCCAGGTCCAGGTGAAATAATAATTCTATCATATTTTTTTCTTATTATTTCTTTTGAATTAATTTTATCATTTCTTATGACATCAACTTTTACGCCCAATGATGAGATGTAATGATAAAGGTTAAACGTGAAACTATCATAATTATCTATTAATAATATTTTCATTACTTTAAAGCATTTATCAAAGCTTTCGCTTTGTTTACTGTTTCATAATATTCGTTTATAGGTTTGCTATCAGCCACAATACCTGCACCAGCTTGTACATAGAATTTTTTATTTTTTGCCACCGCTGTTCTTAAAGCAATACAAGTATCAAACTCACCATTAGCAGAAAAATATCCAATTCCTCCAGCATACACTTTCCTTCTAGATGTTTCTAACTCATCAATAATTTCCATTGCTCTTATTTTAGGGGCACCAGATACAGTACCAGCAGGAAATCCAGCCAATAACGATTTAAATTTTGAAAAATTTTTATTATATTCACCAACTACATTGGAAACTATATGCATTACATGAGAGTACCTCTCAATTATGAAACTTTCAGTAACTTTGACGGTATTAATTTTAGATACTTTGCCCGCATCATTTCTCCCTAGATCTAAAAGCATTAAATGTTCAGAAAGTTCTTTTCTGTCTTTAAGAAGGTCTTTTTCATAAAAAAGATCCTCTTTTTTATTTTTCCCTCTTGGTCTAGTACCAGCTATTGGTCTAACTGTAATTTTATTATCTCTTAGTCGTACTAAAATTTCTGGACTTGCCCCAATAATTTGAAAATCATGAAAGTTGAAGTAAAACATAAAAGGAGAGGGGTTGGTTGTTCTAAGTTTTTTATAAATTTCCAAAGGTTTTTTTGTTAATTTTGCTTCAAACCTTTGACTTAAAACAACTTGAAAAATATCACCTAGTTTAATGTATTTCTTGGCTTTATTAACCATAGAAAGAAATCTATTTTTAGATGTGTTTGATTTAACTTTAATTTTTTTTTCTTTTAATATTTTGTTTGTATTAATGTTTTTGATGGATGATTGAACTAATAATTTGAATAGATCTGTTTTTATAGAGTCATACTTTTTTTGATAGTTTATAATTTTTTCATCACTAAAAATATTACTTATATAAAAAATTTCTTTTTTTAAATTGTCATGGATAACCAAAGTTCTTGGTCTCATTAACCTTACATCAGGTAAATTAAGATCATTTTTACATGAATTAGGAATTTTTTCTATGTACCTAATAGAGTCGTATGAAAAATAACCAGAAATGAGTGAGCAAATTTTAGGTAAATTCTTAGGTGTATCAAATTTAAAATTTTCAATAATCTTTTCTATTAGCTCTTCTGGTTTATCTTCAAGAATGATTTTTTTGTTTTCAGTAATCAAATATGACTTTTGGTTGTTGAACTCCCATATCTTATCAGGATTTTTACCAAAAATTGTGTATCTACCTTTGATTTTTCCTTTTTCAACAGACTCAAATACAAAACTATTTTTTTCCTCTAAAAAATTATCAATCAAATTTATTATCTCATCATCTGAATTTACTTTTTTAGAGGTGTATATTATTTGATTTTTTTTGCTTCTATGTCGAAACTTAAAATCTTTGAAGCTTCGATTTATAATCATTGAAATAAATTTTTAACATTATTTATTGCCACTTGATTGATATCAACGTCATATTTTTGATTAAGAAATAAGTCGTATGATTTTAATATATTGTTTCTAATTTCTGTGTTTTCTTTACTTGAAAATTTTTCATAATCTTTTGGATTTATTTCCTCATCCAGATCGTCGTAATTATTTATTTTTGCTAAATAGATATTATTTTTCTCATCATTTATTAATGTAATTGACTTAAGTGGTAATGAATAAAGTATTTGAACAGAGTTAATTTCAAATTTATTATTATCTTTAATGGAATTCAATTTTAAAGATTCAATTTTATCTTTTCCTAAATTAAAAAAATCTTGTTCAGTGAACTCTTTATTTTGAATTTTTTCTAAAAGATTTTTATTATAGTCAAATTTACTTTTTTGAGCCACAAGTTCTAAAATTTCTTTTTTAGTCTGATCATCATCTAAATTAGGTTTTTTCTTTTCTAAATTTTCTATTTTGTAAATTATAAAATTTTCTTTATTTTCAAAAATATCAAAACTATTATTTCTAACTTCGTAAATTTTTTTTTGTATTTCGTCACTTTTTTCTGAATATTTATAATCATAAATTGTACTTACATTTAAATTTAAATCAGATGTTATCGTGTCAAACTCAACTCCATTTAAAATATTATTTTCAATTTGATCAATTTTATCAAAAAATTCTTGATTATATTCACTTATGCCAATTAAATTTTGAGGATTTACTAATGCGTACTTAAAATCAATATATTCTACTTTTAATTGATCTTTATTCTCATCAATAAAGTCTAATAAATCCTTTTCAGTAATTTCATCATTTTTTTTATAAAATGTATTTAAATCTACAAAATTAATATTTAGTTTCTTATTTTCATTTTCATAAAGTTTTTTTACTAGAAATTGCGGTGATACTGATCCTGCCCCAATATAATCAAATAATTTTTTTTGTGATTCTCTATCTTTCAATCTTTTTTCAAATAATGGCGCTGAGATATTGTTTTCCAATAAAAATTTTTCATATTTAATTCTTTC
This sequence comes from Candidatus Pelagibacter sp. HIMB1505, assembly GCF_052047915.1. Lineage (NCBI taxonomy): Bacteria > Pseudomonadati > Pseudomonadota > Alphaproteobacteria > Candidatus Pelagibacterales > Candidatus Pelagibacteraceae > Candidatus Pelagibacter > Candidatus Pelagibacter sp. HIMB1505. The sequence continues at coordinate 917,718 of NZ_JBNAIR010000001.1, forward strand.
GAATTTTCTATTTTCATTTTGAAAGTTGTTGTTATTTTTAATTTTTTCTGACAGTGAACTTTTTGAAATAGTAATTCCAAAATCTTCTATCTCAAGAGCTAACAATGTGTTTGACACAAGTCCTGTAAGGAGCTCTTCAATTACATTATTGTTCAAATTTTTTTGAATTGTTTCTTGTGCTATTCCACTTCTATTAATAAATTCTATTAAATCTTGTGAGGTAATATTAGTTTTATTTATCTTAGCTATATTATTTTGATTATTAGATAAAAATCCACCCCCAAAACCACCAAAACCAAATGCAATTATAATTACAATAATTAAAATTAAACCACCAATTTTATTTTTATTAAGATAGTTTCCAAGTTTCATTTAAGCTTTATTTTGTATTGATCTGTAAAAACAAACCTATAGATTAAAAATTCATTTATGACAAATAAATATACGTATTTTATAGCTAATTGGAAAATGTTTGGCAATCAGCGATCAATAAGTCTATTGGATAAAGTTATATCTTTTGTAAAAAAACATAAAAAAAATAATATAAAAGTAATTTATTTTCCTCCAGCCACATTAATAAATTTATTCGATAAAAAACTTAAAACCTCACCAATTGAAGTTGGTGCTCAGAATTGTCATCCTAATGAAAAATATGGAGCGTTCACTGGTCAAATTAATTCATACATGCTCAAAGATGCAGGAGCAAAATATATTATTCTTGGACATTCAGAGAACAGAAAATTTGGTGACAGTGATAATATAATTAATCTTAAAATTAGGAGTTCAATTAATTCAGGATTAAAGGTAATTTTTTGTATTGGTGAAACACTAAATCAAAAAAGAAAAAAAAATACCAAAAAAGTTTTGTTAAAACAAATTACTCAAGGTTTGAAAAATATTAAAAATAAAAAAAATATTATTATAGCTTATGAACCTGTTTGGTCTATTGGCAGCGGTTTAATTCCCAAAGAAACAGAAATTTTTGAAATTGTTAAATTTATAAAAAATAAACTTAATGGTTCAAAAGTTTTATATGGTGGTTCAGTTAATTTTAAAAATATTGAATTATTAAAAAAAATTCACAATTTAGATGGTTATTTAATTGGAGGTGCATCTCAAAATCCAAATAATTTCATTGATATAATAAAAAAAAGCTTTAATTAGGCGACATGGAAAATATTTTATTGGTCTTGAACATTATTTTAGCAATTGTTCTTGTGCTTTTGGTTTTAATGCAAAGATCTGAAGGTGGTGCATTGGGTATTGGTGTTTCTCAAGAAAATATGATGTTTTCAAAATCTGCAGGTAATTTTATGACTAAGTCTACTGCTGTGGTTGCTACATTGTTTATTATTTGCAGTCTTGCCTTAACAATTGTTTCAAGAAGCGAACTTACTCCAACTAATTCAGTTTTAGATGTAATTGAAGAAAAAACTGAAGATACTCCGTCAATTCCAAAAAATAATTAATTCTTTCCAATTACAACTTTTATCGCTATAAGGTTCTTCCATGGCGCGATATATCTTTGTCACTGGCGGCGTGGTTTCTTCCCTTGGTAAAGGTCTCTCATCTGCATCCCTTGCTTATTTATTGCAATCAAGAGGTTATAAAGTTCGTTTAAGAAAACTAGATCCTTATTTAAATGTTGATCCGGGAACAATGAGTCCATTTCAACATGGTGAAGTGTTTGTAACCGATGATGGGGCAGAAACAGACTTAGATTTAGGTCATTATGAAAGGTTTTCAGGCGTCACTGCGAAGAAAACAGATAATATTACAACAGGAAAAATTTACAGTGATGTTCTAAGAAAAGAAAGAAAAGGTGAATACTTAGGAAAAACAGTTCAAGTCATTCCTCACATTACAAATAGAATTAAAGAATTTATCAAACACGATTCTTATAAAGAAGATTTTGTGATTTGTGAAATAGGGGGAATAGTAGGAGATATAGAAAGCCTTCCTTTTGTAGAAGCTATCAGACAATTTTCAAATGATATTGATAAAAAAAATGCTTTATTCATTCATTTAACTTTAGTTCCTTATTTAAAAGCATCAGATGAAATTAAAACTAAACCAACACAACACTCTGTTAAAGAATTGAGAAGTATTGGTATTCAGCCTGATATAATTATTTGTCGGTCAGAAAGACCTATACCTTTAGAACATAGAAAAAAAATATCTTTGTTTTGTAATGTTGATATTAAAAATGTAATTGAAACTGTTGATGTAAAAACAATATATGAAGCACCGATTAGTTTTGCAAAAGAAAAACTAGATATCCAAGTTTTAGATTATTTCAAAATAAAATCGAAAAAATCAAATAACCTTTCACCTTGGAAAAAAATTACCAAAATTACCCTTAATACAAAGAGACATGTTAATATTGCAATTATTGGAAAATACGTTGAATTAAAAGATGCTTATAAATCTTTAGATGAAGCACTTACTCATGGAGGTATATCCAACAATCTTAAAGTTAATTTAGTTAGAATAGATTCCGAAAAATTAAAAATTTCAGAAATAAAGAATAAACTTAAAAATGTTTCGGGGATTTTAATCCCAGGTGGATTTGGTAAAAGAGGAACAGAGGGTAAAATTGAAGCTATTAGATATGCAAGAATAAATAAAATTCCATTCCTTGGTATTTGTTATGGAATGCAAATGGCAATTATAGAGTTTGCAAGAAATCAATTGAAAATTAAAAAAGCAACTTCTTCTGAGTTTGATAAGGGAGGTGTGCATATAATTGGCTTGATGCATGAATGGGAGAAAAGTGGCAGAAAAGTTAAGGGAACAGATAAAGATCTAGGAGGCACTATGAGACTAGGTTCTTATGATGCGATCTTAAAAAATAAATCTAAAATTAGAAATATTTATAAATCTAGATTAATCAAAGAACGACATAGACATAGGTACGAGGTGGATATTTCATATAAGGAAATATTTGAGAAGAAAGGATTAATATTTTCAGGCTTATCCCCAGATAATAAACTTCCAGAGATAATAGAACTTAAAAACCACCCATGGTTTATTGGTGTACAGTTTCATCCTGAATTTAAATCTAGACCTTTGAGCCCACATCCTTTATTCTCTTCTTTTATCAAAGCAGCAAAAAATCATAGATGAGCACGATTAAAGTAAATTGTAAAAATATAGAAATTTCAAACAACAATAAGATTTGTATTATTGCAGGTCCTTGTCAGTTAGAAACTGAGCAACATGCCATGGATATGGCTGGTAAAATAAAGGAAATTACATCAAAATTTGATCTTGGATTTATTTACAAAACTTCATTTGATAAAGCGAATAGAACTAGTTTAAAAGGTAAAAGAGGAGCAGGACTAGATGCATCATTACCTGTATTTGATAAAATTAAAAAAGAATTAAATGTTCCAATTTTAACAGACATTCATAATGCTGAACAATGTGAAATTATTTCAAAACACGTTGATGTTTTGCAGATCCCAGCTTTTTTATGTCGACAAACAGACCTGTTAATTGCTGCTGCTAAAACGAATAGAATTATTAATGTTAAAAAAGGTCAGTTCTTAGCACCCTGGGATATGGTGAATGTAACAAAGAAAATTTCAGACTCAGGAAATGATAAAATACTAGTAACCGAGAGAGGAGCCAGTTTTGGTTATAATACTTTAGTATCTGACATGAGGTCATTGCCCATAATGGCTAAAAATGGTTATCCAGTAATTTTTGATGCAACTCATTCTGTTCAACAACCAGGTGGTCAAGGTGAGAAGAGTGGAGGTCAAAGAGAGTTTGTTGAGTATTTAGCAAGAGCAGCAGTAGCTGTTGGTGTTGCAGGCGTTTTTATTGAAACCCATCAAGATCCAGATAATGCTCCATCTGATGGGCCAAACATGGTTCCAATTGACAAGTTAGAGGATCTTCTAAAACAATTAAGCGATATAGATAATCTTATTAAAAATTAAGTGAGTAAAATTCTTAAAGTAAAAGCAAGACAGGTTTTTGACAGTAGAGGAAATCCAACTGTTGAAGCAGAAGTTTATGTTAAAAACAAAAGTGCAAAAGCAATATGTCCTTCAGGAGCCTCAACTGGAACTTATGAGGCTTATGAAAAAAGAGACACCAATAACAAAAGATATCTAGGTAAAAGTGTATTTTCAGCAGTGAATTTAGTTAACACTAAAATATCAAAAGCTTTAAGAAATAAAAATTTACATGATCAAGAGCGAATTGATGAAGTTTTAATTAATTTAGATGGCACAAGACAAAAAACAAAATTAGGTGCTAATGCTATTTTGGCAGTTTCGATGGCAGCAAAAAAGTTATCAGCAAAAGTTAAAAAAATTCCACTTTATAAATCTTTTTATGTAACAAAAAATTTTCAACTTCCGTACCCGTTGATGAATATTATTAATGGCGGAGCACATGCCAATAACGGTCTTAGAATTCAAGAGTTTATGATTAGACCTGATAAGGCAAAATCTTTTTCAGAGGCAATGAGAATTTGTTATTTAGTAATTAAAAACTTAAGTCAATTAATTAAAGCAAAAGGTTTATCTTCATCTGTAGGAGACGAGGGTGGTTTTGCACCAATGATTGATAGCAACAATCAAGCATTAGATTTAATTATTTTAGCAATTAAAAAATCAGGCTTTAGAAACGGAAAAGATGTTTCAATTTGTTTAGATGTTGCAGCTAATGAGTTATTTAAAAAAGGAAAATATTCTATCCATACAAAGAAATATATCTCAGTTGATAAATCAATTTCTGAATATAAAAAAATGATTAACAAGTATAAAATTAAATCTATTGAAGATCCATTTGCAGAAAATGATTGGTTAGCATGGAATAAGTTAATGAAAGCAACCAACAAAGTTCAAATTGTGGGTGATGATTTATACGTAACAAATTTAGAGAGATTGAAAAAAGGTTTTCTAAATCTATCTTCAAATTCAATTTTAATAAAACTTAACCAAATTGGAACAGTTTCTGAAACTTTAGATGTTATAAAATTTGCTCAAACTATTGGATTTAAAACAATTATTTCGCATCGATCTGGAGAAAGTGAAGATACATTCATTGCTGATCTGGCAGTTGGTACGAATTCTAATCAAATTAAAACAGGATCTTTAGCAAGGTCTGAAAGAGTAGCTAAATATAACCAATTATTGAGAATTGAAGAAGAACTTGGAAAAAAAGCAAGAATGAATAAAATTCATTAATGCTTAAAAATTTAAAAAAAAATTACTTTTTATTAATTTCTACTTTTTTTATTTTCTATTTCTTTTTTAATTTTATGTCTGGTCAAAGAGGTTTTGTTTCATATTTAGAAAAAAAAGAAATTTTAAAAGATCTTCAATTAAAGGAAGTTAGCTTAATTAAAGATATTGAAGATTTAGATTTTAAAAACTCATTATTAAGTGACAATCTTGATCTTGATTATGTAGAGACATTAATTAGAGAAAGATTTTTGTTTGGTAAAGAAGGTGAAAAAATCTATATAATAAGAAATTAATCATGAAAATTAGACATCCTGAAAAAGAAAATAAACCTATTAATCCTATAAAAAAAAAACCTGAATGGATTAGATCTAAATTATCTAATAGTAAGGAATTTTTTTTAACTAAAACAATTGTTAATAACAATAATCTTGTAACCGTTTGTCAGGAAGCTAACTGTCCAAACATTACTGAATGTTGGAGTAAAAGACATGCAACATTTATGATAATGGGTGATACTTGTACAAGAGCATGTGCTTTTTGTGATGTCAAAACGGGTGTTCCTGGAAAATTAGATCAATTAGAGCCTGTTAAAATTGCAGAAGCAGTCAAGAAATTAAATTTAAGGCACGTAGTTATTACATCTGTTGATCGTGATGATTTAGAAGATGGGGGATCTAATCATTTTTATGAAGTAATTAATCAAACTAGAAAAACGAACCCAAATACAACTATTGAGGTTTTAACACCTGACTTTTTAAGAAAAGGTGATGCTTATAAAAAAGTTTTAGAGGCAAAACCTGATGTTTTTAATCATAATATAGAAACAGTTCCAAGTTTATATTTAAAAGTTAGACCAGGTTCTAGATATTTTGCTTCTTTAGAACTTTTAAAAAATGCAAAACTTCATGATAAAAATATTTTTACTAAATCTGGAATTATGGTTGGTCTTGGTGAAACTAGAGACGAGATCTTACAAGTAATGGATGATCTAAGAGCTGCTGATGTTGATTTTTTAACAATCGGTCAATACTTGCAACCCTCAACAAAACACTATCCGTTAGATAGATATTATGATCCTAAAGAATTTGATGATTTAGGTACCATTGCGAAAGCAAAAGGATTTTTATTAGTATCATCATCTCCTTTAACAAGATCTTCCTATCATGCGGACGAAGACTTCGCGAAATTGAAAGAAAATAGAATTAACAGTCATTAATGCCTAGTGCATCAGTTAAAAGAATAATAGATAAAAAAAAAGATAAACTTATTGAGTTTGTACTTGATATTGAAAAATACCCTGAGTTCATTCCTTTTTGTTTGGGTTCTAAAGTTTATGAAAGAAAAGAAGAAGGGGACAAAATTTTAATTATTGCAGATCTCACAATTGGAAAAGGTCCATTTAACGATACCTATAAAAGTGATGTAAGGTTTGATAAAGAAACCGATACAATTAATGTTACCAATATTGAAGGTCCATTAACTCACCTGCAAAATAATTGGAAGTTTATTGAAAAAAAAAATATGACTGAAGTTTATTTTGACGTCGACTTTGAAATTAAAAATAAATTTCTCAACATGTTAATGGAAAAATCTTTTGAATATGGCTTAAACAAAATAGTCGATGCTTTTCAAAAAAGAGCAGAAACAATTTAGATTAAGTAATTAACCAGCTCTAAGGCTCTGTTTACTGTTGATTTTTGGATAGCACTTCTTGTTTTTTTCTTAAATAAATTTTTAGTTATGAGTAATTTGTTTGATTTTTTTACTCCTATATAAACTAGCCCTACAGGCTTTGTTTTAGATCCACCTTTAGGTCCGGCTATTCCTGTGATTGATACATTTATATGAGCTTTAGAAATTTTTGATAAACATTTTACCATAGCCTCACAGCATTCAGCGCTTACAGCACCATATTTTTGAATTATTTTTTTATTTACTTTTAAAATATTGATTTTTACATCATTAGAGTACGTTACTAAACCAAGATTGAATACCTTGGATGCCCCACTTATCGATGTAATTGATGAAGCTAACATTCCTCCTGTACAAGACTCTGCTAGAGAAATCCTTAATTTTTTCTTGATTAATTTTTTTACTAGAGTTTCGATCATAAAATATAACTTTTTAATATCATGAAACAAATTAATGACAGGACAACATAAAATCCTGCACAAACATCATCCATGATTACTCCAAAACTATTCTTATGTTTCTGATCAAAGTAACTAACTGGAAAGGGTTTCATGATGTCAAAGTACCTAAATAAAATAAAACATACAAAATAAATTATTATTGCTTGATCTGGCTCTTTATTACTTGCATGTGAAATTTCATAAAGATATATCGGTATTGATTGACCTATAAATTCATCAATAATTATTTCACCAGGATCTTTATTTTCATTGTTTTTTGTATGTCGTGTAACAGCTGAAAAAGAATAAATAAAAATTAAAATTAATCCGAGAAAAATAACACCTGAGTTAATTTCAAGTATATGAAAGCATATATATAAAATAATTATTGTTGCTAATGACCCAAATGTTCCTGGAATAAATTTTATTTTACCAAGACCGAACATTGTTACAAATAAAGTGTTTAATGTATTAATCATATTTAATAATTGATGCTATTACCTCACATGCAATAGCTTTTTCTTTTCCAATTAAACCTAGTTTTTCAACAGTTTTTCCTTTAAGATTTATTATATTTTCATCAACTTCTAAAAGACGTGAAATAGATTTTATTATTTTATCTCTAAACTGAGATACCTTAGGTTTTTCACAAATTAGATTAATATCAATGTTATTAATATAAAAGTTTTGCTTTATTAGTTTATCTTTAATTGGTTTTAACATTTTAGGCGATCTAATATTCTTAAATTTATTTTTATTGCTAGGAAAATAAGTCCCAATATCTTTTTGTCTTAAAGCACCAAGTAGTGCATCGATAATTGCATGTAAAATTACATCCCCATCTGAATGACCTTGCAGACCTGAATCAAAAGGAATTTTAATACCTCCTAGATATAATTTTTTTCTTTTGACTAACTTATGAATATCAAATCCTAGACCAATATAATTTTTAGTTGATGTTAAGTCTTCTGCAAATGTAATCTTTTTATTTTTATTTTCACCTTTAATAAATTTTATCTTTTTTTCATTGTTAATAAATAAGCTTGCCTCATCGGTTATGTTATTTTTTTCTTCTAATGCTAACTTAAATAACGTCTTATAATTAAAACCTTGAGGTGTTTGTGTTAAATAGGTTCTATTTCTATCTAAATTAAATAGATTTTTCTTTATATCATATTTAATTGAATCTGTTGGTTTGATTGCTGGAATAACAGCTTCATTCTTTTTTAATTCCTTAACTATTTTTTTTATTAAATTTAATGAAAAATCTGGTCTTGCTGCATCATGAATTAAGACATTTTTTGGTTTAAATTTTTTAATATATTTAAGAGCTATATTAGAGGAGATAGATCTTTTATTTCCACCTTTTAAGATTATTAAGTTTTTTGAGTATGATTTTTTAATTTTTTGAGGTTCATCTACGACCAATATAATTTTTTTAAATAATTTTGTTTTTATCGATTTAGAAATTGAATGTTCAAATAGCTTAAAATTTTTGTAAATTGTATACTGTTTTTTTTGATTTTTCTTAAACCTTGACCCATTTCCAGCTGCTAAAATTACAAAAAAGTTGTTCATTTTAGAAAAATATATATACGAACATGTATATAGTTAAATAATTATGATCGAGTTCCTTAAAAAAAATCTCATAATCATTGGATTATTTATTATTACTCTTTTTGTTGGTTTTTTTACCTTTCTAACATTTATAGATAAAAGTTTCATTCAGCTTAATCAATCAAATCTTCAATATCTACTAATAGTAAATTTAATATTAATTTTCCTACTTTTTATATTTGTTTATTTTGAAATAAGAAAATCAATAAAATCTGACATAGATCGTGATGGGATTAGTTCTAATAAGAAATATATTACTTATTTTTCTTTATTTACATTGATACCATCAGTTCTTATTTCAATCTTTTCACTTTTTTTATTCTCATTCGCACTTGAAAAGTATTTTGATAAGAAAGTTACGACCGTAGTCAATAACTCATATGAACTTGCTAAAAATTATGTTGCTGAAGTTCAAGATAAAGTTAAATCCGAAATTGTATTAATTGCTTTTGATATTAACAAAAGTGCAAAATTTCTTAATGATAATGTAAATGAATATTCAAGATTTTTAAAAACTCAAAAAATTATAAGAAAAATAGATGAAATACATATCATTGATATAGATAAAAAATTACTTTTTACAAATTTAGATGAGATAACTAAATATTCTCCACCTGTTAAAGGTGCTTTAGAACTAGTGATAGAAGATGATAGACCTCTTAAAATTATAAATGCTCAAGAAAATATTTCTGCTGCAATCATGAGACTTCAAGCATTTGATGATAGATTTCTTTATGTAATTAAATATTTAGATACAAAAATTTCTAATTATTTAAATGAATCACAAGAAGCAATCAATTTCTATTACACTGTAGAAGAAAAAAGTTCTGGCATTAAAATTTCTTTTGCAATTATCTATCTTATAGTTGTGACATTGTTGATGTTTATTTCTATAACAATTGCAATACGTTTTTCATCAAGGTTTTTTAGATCAATTAATAATTTGATATTTGCTTCAAACTCAATTGGAGATGGTGATCTTACTGCAAAAGTGCCAGAATTAAAAACTGATAAAGATTTAGAGACATTGAATAGAAATTTTAATTCAATGATTAGTAAATTAAAAGATCAGCAAGAAAAATTGATTATAAATGAAAGGCATGAAGCTTGGGGTAATCTTGCAAGAAAACTTGCACATGAGATAAAAAATCCTCTTACTCCAATTCAATTAACCATCGATAGACTTCAAAGCAAATATTCGGAACAAATTTCAAGTAGTGATAAAAAGAATTATAACGAAAACCTTAATATAATTAAAAACCAGATTAAACAAATTGGTAACTTGGTTAATGAATTTTCAGACTTTGCAAGAATGCCAAAACCTGTATTAAAAAATAATGATTTAATTTCTTTATTAAATGAAAATATTAGATTATTAAAAAAACTTGATGATAAGATTTTAATACAATTAAATTCTAATTCAGAAAAAATTATTCTTAATAGTGACAAAGAACAGTTAAGCAGAGTATTCTTCAATTTGATTAAAAATGCTATTGAGAGTATTCAACAAAAACATGAAAATAAGTCTAAATATGAAGGAAAAATTACTATTGAAATTAATAAGCTAGATAACAATATTAATATAATAATAATAGATAACGGTATTGGATTTGGAATTTTTGCAGCAAATATTAAAGATATTTTAAATCCATACTTTACGACTAAAAAAAATGGCACTGGATTAGGACTATCAATTGTTAATAAAATTATAAATGATCATAATGGTAAAATTGAATTTATCCCAATTGAAGAAGGAGCTGAAATTAAAATTAATTTTTTTTTAAATGATAGCTGAAATATTGATAGTTGATGATAATTCGGATATTAGAAATATCCTAAAAGAACTGATTTTGGACGCCGGATATAAAACCCGTTTAGCTGCGAACTACAGCCAAGCATTGAGCGAAATAGATAAAAAATTACCTGATGTTGCAATACTAGACGTTAAACTCGATAAGGGTGACAATGATGGTATTGAACTTTTGACTCATATTAAGTCTAAAAATTCAGACGTCCCTGTTATCATGATTTCTGGCCATGCAAATATAGAAATGGCTATAAAATCTCTTAAACATGGAGCTTTTGAATTTATAGAAAAACCATTTGATCAAGCACGACTATTGAATTTTATATCACGTGCAGTTGAAAATTTAAGTTTAAAAAATCAAAACAAAGAGTTTGAAAATAAACTTTTTCATTCATATGATTTAATTGGGAATAGTAAAAATATTTCATCAATTAGAGATCAAATTAATAAGATTTCTGTCACAGAGAGCAGAATATTTATTACAGGCCCGTCAGGATCTGGAAAAGAACTTATTGCAAGAAAAATTCATAAAAAATCAAAAAGAAATAATAAACCATTTATAATTTTGAATGGTGCTTTACTTGATAATGATAAATATGAGTCAGAATTATTTGGAGAAGAAAAACAAGACGGATCTATTTCATATGGTGCACTTGAAAAAGCAAATAATGGAACTCTTTTAATTGATCATATTTCAGAGATACCTTTAGATATTCAGTCTAAAATCTTAAGGGTTTTAATTGACCAAAAGTTCAAAAGAATTAATGGTTCTAATGATATTAAAGTTGATGTAAGACTTATTTGTTCTTCAAATAAAGATTTAAAAAATGAAATTCAATTAGGAAATTTTAGAGAGGATTTATATCATAGGATAAGCGTGTTTGAAATTCACGTAGAACCGTTAAATAATAGAATTTCAGACATTCCTTTGCTGATAAAATATTTTTCAGAAAAAATTTCAAATAATTATAATATTAAGATTTTAGATATAGATGAAAATGATAGCTATATTCTAAACCATAATTGGAAAGGTAATGTAAGAGAATTAAGAAACTTGATAGAGAGAATTGCTATTTTGCAACCTGAAAGTAAAGATAAAATATCTAATATTATTAAGGAATCTTTAAAAAGTGAAAATTTTGAAGAAAAAATTACAGAAAATAGCCTTTCTGTGCCACTAAAAGAGGCTAGAGAAAAGTTTGAAAAAGAGTATTTAACAGTACAATTAAAAAAATTTAATGGAAATATTTCAAAAACAGCAAACTTTGTTGGTATGGAAAGAAGTGCACTTCACAGGAAGCTTAAAGGACTAGGAATAAAAGAATTCAATTAAATGAACATTATAATCTGTGGTGCCGGTAGAGTAGGTTTTACTATTGCAAAGTTATTGAGTGAACAAGGACATTCTATAACTGTAATTGATCAATCTAGTGAAGATATTCAAAAAATTAATGATAGCTTAGATGTTAAAGCCATTGTTGGTAAAGGGACATACCCATCAATTTTAGAAAAAGCCAATGCATCAGAAGCTGATATGATAATCGCTGTAACAAGAAATGATGAAATTAACATGTTAATTTGTCAAATTGCTTATTCTATCTTTAATATTCAAAAAAAAATTGCAAGAATTAGATCTCAAGATTATTTAAATCCTAAATTTACAAGGGTTTATAATAAGGAAAATTTACCAATTGATGTAATTATTTCTCCTGAAATTGAAATTGCAAAATCGATACAAAGAAAATTAGAAGCGCCCGGTGCGTTAGATAGCGTTCCGTTTTCAGAAAATAATATTAGGTTACTTGAGATTTTGATTAAGGATAATTGCAAACTTATTGGTCATATGCTAAATCAATTAACAAAAGAATTTCCTCAATTAGATGCAAATATAGTCGCTATAATAAGGAAAGATAAAACATTTATTCCAAAAAAAACTGATCAAATTGAGTTTGATGATAAGATTTATGTCGTTATTAATTCTACGCAAATGGCTGAAACACTTAATGCATTTGGACATGAAGAAAAAATTTCAAAAAAATTATTAATCATTGGTGGAGGAAATATTGGATTCAATTTAGCTAAAAATTTAGAAGAAAGTTCAGAATCTGTAAGAGTAAAAATTGTAGAAAAAAGCAAAGAAAGAGCTGAATATCTTGCTAACAATTTAAATAATACAATAATAATCAATGGTAGTGGACTAGATGAGGAGACCTTAGAAGAGGCCAATTTAGGTGAAGCAGAGACTGTTCTGGCTCTTACAAATGATGATGAAGACAATCTTATGGTAAGTGTTCTAGTTGAAAAATTTGCAAAAGATCAAAAAGATGTCGATGACAAAAGAACTATGGCTTTAATAAACAAGCCTAATTATTCTCTTTTGCAATCTTCATTAAAAATTGATGATATAATTGATCCAAGAATGAATACGGTATCAAGTATTTTAAAACATATTCATAAAGGAACTATAGAAAATGCCTATTCTATATCTAATGGTGAATATGAAGTTATTGAAGCTGAGATAATAGAAACTTCTGAACTAATTAATAAAGAAATCAAAAATTCTAATTTACCAGACGACATTAGAATTGGAGCAGTTTTAAGAGATAAAAAAGTCATCATCCCAAAATCTGATTTTATTTTTAAGAAAAATGATAATGTTGTTTTCATTGCAAAAAATGACACTATTCCAGTAGTTGAGAATATTTTCAGATTGAGTTAATCAATTTTCATGTCCGGTATAAGAATTAGATATTTAAGTTTTTTTTTTGGACTAATATCAATACTCTCACTTTTGAATGTTGCCTTTTCTTATCAGCTTAATCTGTATCTAAACTTAAATACTTATTACATAAGTTTTATCTCTTCTATTATTATTGGAGTAACTTTTTATTATTTTGAAAAAATTAAATTAAAAGTAACAATTTTTGATAAAATCTTAACAGTTTTTTCTGGTTATTTAATATTACCCATCATTTTATGTTTACCATTTTATTTTAGTATATACGATTTGACATTTTTAAATGCTTACTTTGAGTCTGTTTCAGGATTTACATCAACAGGCTTTACTATATTTGAAAATATAAAATATATAGATCAAAGCTTAATTCTTTGGAGATCAACAATACAGTGGGTAGGAGGTTTATATTTTCTATTCTCTATAATTTATCTAATTGATATATATGATGAGAATTTTAAGAAATCTCTTACAAATTATTTATCCTTTAGTAGCTCAGAAGTTTTAAAACAGTCATTTAAAATTTTTTTGCTTTATTCAAGCTTAACACTATTCATCTTTATAGTTTTAAACTTTTTATCAGTAAGATATTTTAATTCATTAAATTTAGCTTTTACAATAATCTCTTCGGGTGGTTTCTTACCAACAAACAATCTCTCTGATATTTTGAAAAATGATACTCAAATTATAATTTTCTCTTTGTTATTGTTGTTTTCATATTTCAGTATTTTTTTTACCTACAATTTATTATTTATAAGAAAAAAAAATATAAATTTTTTCTATGAAGATGTTCATTTAATATTTTATTATTTAATTATAGTTTCAATTTTTTTTATTTTTTTCTCCTATCAGAATGATTTTTCTAAAATCTTATTATCAATTTCAAGTAGTATGTCTAATATTGGTTTTTCTTTAAATTTTGATCAATCTAATTTTAATTTTATATATTTGATTTTAGTAATTATAGGTGGATCTTTTTTTTCAACCAGTTCAGGATTAAGATTAATCAAAGTCTATTCTTTATTTAAATATTCCATTAATCAAATTTTATCTTTTAGTAGGCCAAAGAATATTTTCATGAATAAGTTAATTTTTACAAAAATAAACTTTGATTTTTCTGAAATTAATAAATATTTTTTGACTATTATTGTCTTTGTAATTTCTCTATTTTCTTTAACTATACTATTAAGTTTATCCTTATTAGAATTTGAGAGTGCTTTTAAACTCTCTATCCTCACAATTATGAACACAGTTAATTCTTCAGCTTACGGTTTATCCGATTTTGATTTTAATAATCTAAATATTTTTTCGAAAAACTGTTTAATCTTATTTATGATTATTGGTAGAATTGAATTATTAACAATTCTAATAATAATTAAGAATTTTTTATTTAAAGATTAAATAAATGTTGTATATGTAATACAAATTCTGCGCCCTTAGCTCAGCTGGATAGAGCATCGGTTTTCTAAACCGAGGGTCGGAGGTTCGAATCCTCCAGGGCGCGCCATTTTCTATATTTATAGGTCATTTTTATAACTTGCTTATTTTTCTCATGATGGTTTAATTTTGAATATTCAAATTAACTTTTGAATTATTTGTTAACAAATAAAACTATAACGTAGAGGAAGAAAAATGTTTAAATACTTAAAACAATTAACTTCTTTAGTTGCTGTGTTTGCTGTGTTGCTTACTTTTACAACAGAAACAATGGCTGCTAAAAAATCTAAGACACTAAAAAACACTCAAAAGAAGGGTTTTGTTAGATGTGGAGTATCTCAAGGTCTTCCAGGATTTTCAAATGCTGACGCTGCTGGAAATTGGACTGGTGTTGACGTTGATGTATGTAGAGCAGTAGCTGCTGCAGTTCTAGGTGATGCAAACAAAGTTAAGTTTACACCACTAAGTGCTAAAGAAAGATTTACAGCTTTAACATCTGGTGAGATTGATATCTTATCAAGAAACACAACTTGGACTCTTTCAAGAGACGCTGATATTGGACTTACTTTCGTAGGAGTAAACTTCTATGATGGTCAAGGTTTCATGGTTAGAAAAAGTTCTGGTATCACTTCAACAAGCCAATTCAAAAATGGTATCTCAGCTTGTACAAACATTGGTACAACAACTGAGCTAAACATGAGAGACTTCTTCAATTCAAGAGGAATTTCTTATGAGCCAGTTGCATTTGAAAAAGCTGACGAAGTTGTTGCTGCATACGATGCAGGTAGATGTGATACATATACAACTGATAAATCAGGATTAGCTGCTCAAAGAACAAAAATGAGTAACCCTGATGAACACATTGTATTACCAGAAACAATTTCAAAAGAGCCATTAGGTCCAGTTGTTAGACAAGGTGATGCTGTTTGGGAAGATATCGTAAGATGGTCACTAAACACTATGATCGAAGCAGAAGAGTATGGAATTACATCTGCTAATGCTGACATGATGAAAACTTCAGATAACCCACAAATTAAAAGATTAGTTGGTGCTGAAGGTGAATTAGGTGCTGCATTTGGTCTAGACAATGAGTGGAGCTTAAGAATTATTAAGCAAGTTGGAAATTACGGTGAAAGTTATAAGAGAAACATAGCTGACACTGGAATTTTACCTGACAGAGGTCCAAACCAATTATGGACTAAGGGTGGAATTTTATACGTACCACCTGCAAGATAATTGCACTTATAATTAATTAAAAAGGGCTGGATTATTCTGGCCCTTTTTTTTATACATCTACTGTGAACTTTAAATTAAAAGATATAATACCTCAGTTGATTACAGTCATGGCTGTAGTTTTAGTTTTTGGTTTTTTTGCAAATAATGCTTCTGTTAATATGGAAAATAGAGGTATTGATTTTGGTTTTGGTTTTTTATCTCAAGCTGCATCATTTGATGTTCAATTTTCACTAATTGATTACGATGGATCACACTCTTATTTTAGAGCTTATTTAGTAGGACTACTCAATACATTACTTGTTTCTGTTATAGGTATTATTTTAGCAACTATTTTGGGCGTAATAATTGGAGTTGCAAGATTGTCTCCAAATTATCTAATTAATAAGTTTGCAGCTTTTTATGTAGAATTTTTTAGAAACATTCCTTTATTACTTCAAATCTTCTTTTGGTATTTTGCAGCTTTAAGAGCTTTACCATTACCCCAAAATGCTGAACCTATGTTTGGTAATATGTATATGACCATTAAAGGTCTTTATGTGCCAACTTTTATTTGGGAAAATTTTAATATATTTTTTTATTCAGTTATTGCTGCAATTATTTCAATAATTATAATTAAAGTTCACGCAAAAAAAGTTCAAGAAACTCAAGGAAAACAAATCCCTGTGTTTATGATTTCTATCGGTTTAATTATAATTTTACCTTTGTTAAGTTTTTTAATTGGTGGTGTAAGTGCAACTTTAGAAACACCAAAATTAATTCAGTTGGCTCAAACATCATTTAAGTTTGAAGGAGGAATAAATTTACCTCCAGAGTTAATTGCATTAACATTAGCTTTAGCCTTATATACTGCAACATTTATTGCTGAGTGTGTAAGGGCTGGAATACAAGGTGTAGGTAAAGGTCAAAAAGAGGCTGCAGCATCAATTGGATTAACTCCAAATCAAGTTTTAAAACTTGTGGTTATGCCTCAAGCGTTAAGAATAATTATTCCACCAACAACTAATCAGTATTTGAATTTAACAAAAAATTCATCACTTGCAGCTGCAATAGCATATCCAGATCTTGTTTTAGTTTTTGCAGGAACAGCACTAATGCAAACTGGTAAAGCAATTGAGATAGTATTTATGACGATGTTTACTTATCTAACTTTAAGTATTTCAATATCTTTGTTTATGAATTGGTATAATAAAAAAATTGCAATTCAGGAAAAATAAGAATGACAAAAATAAATTTTTTAAAACCTGATATTTCTAATTTAAATACTTTTCTATATACAGGTTCATTTCTGTTTTTTTTAAGTATTATCGATGTATTTCTAAATTCATTTTTTCAAATAAATATTACTGGTTTTTTACCTAACAAAATAAGTTTTATTTTACCCATATTAATAGGCTTTATAGGTTTATTTTTTATCCGTATTGAACAAAGTGGTTATAAATTTCTAGATAGTTTAAATAAAAATATTAATACAAATAATTTTAATGCAGTTTTATCATTATTAATAATATTTATAATTATTAAATCTTTGCCACCTTTATTAAGTTGGTTTGTAATTGATGCAAATTTTGCCGGTGATAGTAAGGATGTTTGTTCTGGATCTGGTGCTTGTTGGACTTATATAAAAGTCTGGTTCAACAGATTTATGTATGGCATGTATCCGAATGCTGAACAATGGAGAATTAATTTATCTTTTATTTCATTGGCTCTTCTTGGATCCGTTGGTTACTTTGCAACAGAAAAATATAAGAAATATCTCACACTCTATTATGTTGTGATTTATCCTTTTATAGCTTTTTTATTTATTTTCTTTTTTATTTCAGGGGGCCCTGTATTTTTTGATTTTTCATATGGAATAATTGCAGCAATTATTTCAATAATAATTGGTTTTTTTATTCCAAGTAAATTTAGGTTTTATTATTTTTTATTAGTTCCAATTACAATTTATATCTTACTTAAATATTTTATTTTTTATGAGGAATTAATTGAACTTGGTAAATTAGATGGATTAAACTGGGTTGAAACAGGCGCTTGGGGTGGTTTGTCTCTAACATTTATTATATCGTTCTTTTGTTTAATATTTTGTTTTCCAATTGGAATGGCTTTTGCACTTGGTAGAAGATCTGGATTTCCACTTATTCGATATATTTCAGTCGGATTTATTGAATTTTGGAGAGGCGTTCCTTTAATTACGGTTCTCTTTATGTCTGCAGTGATGTTTCCAATGTTTTTGCCTGAGGATCTCTTTATAGATAAATTGGTAAGAGCAATTATTGCAATTTCGTTGTTCGAAGCTGCCTATGTTGCAGAGGTTATAAGAGGAGGCTTGCAGGCTTTACCTAGAGGCCAATATGAAGCTGCTAAATCTCTTGGGATGGGTTATTGGAAAATGCATATATTTGTAATTTTACCTCAAGCTTTAAAATTAGTTATACCTGGTATCGCAAATACCTTTTTAGCATTAGTTAAGGATACACCATTAATTTTTGTTGTAGGATTACTTGAAATAGTTGGAATGTTAAATCTTGCAAAAACTAACCCTGAATGGTTAGGTTTTGCAATGGAGGGATACGTTTTTGCTGCAATAATTTTCTGGATTATTTGTTATGCAATGAGTAAATATAGCTATAATTTAGAACAAAAATATAAAACAGATCGATAGATTTATGTCAGACAGCATTATCCAAATAAACAACATGAACAAATGGTTTGGTGAGTTTCAAGTTCTAAAAGATATCAATCTTGAAGTTAAAGCAAAAGAAAAGATAGTTGTCTGTGGTCCATCAGGATCTGGTAAATCTACATTAATTAGATGCATTAATAGATTAGAAGAACATCAAGAAGGTGATATTATCGTTGATGGTACAACATTAACTGAAGATACTAAAAATATTGAGCAAATTAGAGCAGAAGTTGGGATGGTATTTCAACAATTTAACTTATTTCCACATTTATCTATTCTGGACAATTGTACCTTAGCTCCTATTTGGGTTAAAAAATTACCAAAAAAAGAGGCAGAAGAATTAGCTTTAGAACACCTTGAAAAAGTACAAATCTTAGATCAAGCACAAAAATATCCCGGTCAACTATCGGGTGGTCAGCAACAAAGGGTCGCAATAGCGAGAGCTTTATGTATGAAGCCTAAGATAATGTTATTCGATGAACCTACATCCGCATTAGATCCTGAAATGATCAAAGAAGTGCTAGATGTGATGGTAAATTTAGCAAAACAAGGTATGACTATGATCGTTGTAACTCATGAAATGGGATTTGCTAAAGAAGTAGCTGATAAAATGATCTTTATGGACGAAGGAATGATTGTAGAAAAAGCTGATACCAAAGAGTTTTTTGCTAATCCTAAAAGTGACAGAACGAAATTGTTTCTTAGCCAAATTCTATAATTTAAACCTATTTATTAATTATTTAATCTTAAAAAACACTTGACGGTATTTTTAAATTCCCACTTTTTTAAAAAAAAAAAAAAATTTAAAAGTTGAAGTTTGTTGTGAAAGTAGTTGAATAAGTACTTAACAAATTAAGAGGGGTCTTAATGGAAGATAATTTTAATAAGCACTTGGGTAATAAACTTAAGCTAAGAAGACTAGCTTTAGGATTAACTCAAACTAAAGTCGCTAAAGCAATCAACGTAACATTTCAACAAATTCAAAAATATGAAAAAGGCACTAACGGAGTTAGTTCAATTAGATTATTACAATTGTCTAATTATTTAAAAGTTCCAATTAATTATTTTTTTGAAGATTTTTCAGAATATTTAATAAACTTAGAAAAATCACAAGAAGGTCATATGAATGTAAATTATAATTTTCTTGTAAAATTATATTCTGAACTAAACGCAGATCAAAAATTAAAATTTAATAAGTCTTTGCAGCTAACAACTAATACAATTTCAAAAGTTGGATAAAAGTTTTTTGGCTCCCCGGGCAGGACTCGAACCTGCGACCAATTGATTAACAGTCAACTGCTCTACCAACTGAGCTACCGAGGAATATAAAAAACAGAACTTACTTTTTTTTATAACTAAAACAAGATTTTTTTTGGAGGCAACGCCCGGAATCGAACCGGGATACAAGGATTTGCAATCCTCTGCGTAACCATTCCGCCACGTTGCCCTAAGTTTTAGTAAATAGCTACAAGCAGTTTTATATAAAATATTTTTAATTAGTCTATTAAATAACTATCCAATTTGATTATTGTTAATTTAGATTATTAAATTATAAACTAAATACACCCATGAGTAGCCATAAATACATTCATTTAGATGTTGAAGATAAGATTTATTCTTATTGGGAAAAAAATGAATTATTTAAACCAAGATCTAATTCAAAAAAATATTCAGTAGTAATTCCACCACCTAATGTAACAGGATCCCTACATATGGGGCATGCTTTAAATAATTCAATTCAAGATTTTTTAGTTCGATATTATCGAATGAATAATTACGAAACACTCTGGCAACCAGGAACTGATCATGCTGGTATAGCAACACAAGCTCTTGTTGAGAGAAAATTAGAAAAAGAAGAAGTTAGTAAAAATGATCTTGGTAGAGAGAAATTCATTGAAAAAGTCTGGGAATGGAAAAATCAATATGGTGATATCATCATTAATCAACTGAAAAAATTAGGTTGTTCATGTGATTGGTCTCGTAATGCCTTTACAATGGATGAAAATCTCTCAAAATCAGTAATAAAAGTATTTGTTGAACTACATAAAAAAAAATTAATTTATAAAGCAAAAAAATTAGTTAATTGGGACACTGTTTTAAAAACAGCTATTTCTGATTTGGAAGTTGATCAACGAGAAGTTAATTCAAAGATTTATTATATTCGTTATCCAATAGATGGAACTTCTGATTTTATAACTATTGCAACAACAAGACCTGAAACCATGTTTGGAGATACTGCTATTGCTGTAAATCCAAGTGATGAACGTTTTAAATCATTTGTTGGAAAAACAGTAACCATCCCTATTGTTGATAGAAAAATCAAAATTATTGAAGATGATTACGCTGATCCTGAGCAAGGAACAGGGGCATTAAAAATAACTCCTGCTCATGATTTTAATGATTATGAAGTTGGAGTTAGAAATAATTTAGAAGTAATTAATATTTTTACACAAGATGGAAAGGTTAATGAAAATGCACCTAAAGATTATATTGGTTTAGATAGATTTGATGCACGTAAAAAACTTTTAAAAGAATTAAAAGAAAAAGATTTTTTTGTTAAGGATGAAGATATAAGAAATAAAGTTCCATATGGTGATAGATCTAATTCAGTTATAGAACCATTTTTAACTGATCAATGGTTTGTTGATGCAGAAAAATTAGCAGTTAAAGCAAAAGAAATAGTTAATAATAAAAAAACAAATTTTTTTCCTGAAAATTGGTCAAAGACTTATTTTCAATGGATGAATAATATTGAGCCTTGGTGTATTTCAAGGCAATTATGGTGGGGCCATCAAATCCCTGCATGGTACGCTCCAGATGGTAAAATTTTTGTTGCAAACAATGAAGAAGAAGCAAAAAAAGATGCTAAAGATTTTTATAATAAAGATGTTGAATTAATAAGAGATCAAGATGTTTTGGATACTTGGTTTTCATCAGGTTTATGGCCTTTTGCAACATTAGGTTGGCCAGAAAAAACTGAATATCTTGAAAAATTTTACCCAACAACTGTCCTTGTAACTGGTTTTGACATTATCTTTTTTTGGGTTGCAAGAATGATGATGTTTGGAATGGAGTTTTTAAACAAAGAACCATTTAAAGATATTTATGTTCACGCACTAGTAAGAGACGAGAAGGGACAGAAGATGTCAAAATCTAAAGGTAATGTAATTGATCCACTAGATTTAATTAAAAAATATAGTGCGGATGCATTAAGATTTACCTTGCTTTCAATGGCATCGCCAGGAACTGATGTTAAACTATCTGAAGATAGAGTTAAAGGTTATAGAAATTTTTTAAACAAGTTGTGGAACGCTAACAATTTTTTAATAACTAATGAATGTGATTTTAGATCAAATGATAAGCCAAATTTAACATTAAATATTAATAAGTGGATATATAATGAATTGATCGAGGTTAAAAATATCATTGAACAAAATATAAAAGATTATCGTTTTGATGAAGCGGCAAAACATGCCTACAGATTTGCGTGGAATTCTTATTGTGATTGGTATTTAGAATTATCAAAAACAATTTTATATTCAGACGATGATAGTGCAAAAAAAGAAGTTAGAGCCACTGCTGTATATATTTTTAAACAATTATTAAAAATTCTTCATCCATTTATACCATTTGTGACAGAGGAAATATGGCTGAATAATAAGTTTGATAATTCAAATAAAGACTATTTGATGTATTCAAATTGGCCTAATGATAAAGCTAAAAAAGACCAATCTTCAAAAGATGTACAGAAAATTATTGATATTATTTCTGATTTAAGATCATTTAAAAATGAACTTAATGTAAGTCCTGGTTCCTTTACGGATATATCGATTAAGAATTTAAATAAAAATAGTCAAAAATTTATTAAAGAGAACGGTACTGTCTTAAAGAAACTTGGAAGAATAAATAGTTTTCATGATGAGGATTTAGATAAATCTGCAGCCTCAATGGTAATATCAGGTGAAATTTATAAGATTTATTTTGATGAAAATGTTGACCTTGATTTGATCAAATCAAATTTACTTAAAAAACAAGAAAAATATCAAAATGAGTTAAACAGTATTTCTAAAAGATTATCTAACAAAAGTTTTATTGATCGAGCACCAAAAGAGATTGTTGAACAAGAAAAAACTAATTATAATAACTTAGAAAATGATATTAAGAAAATCTCATTAACAATAGAGGGGATATAATGCCAAAATTTAATAAAAAGAAACTTCCAAGCAGACATACATCATTAGGAGCTGATAGAGCTCCTCACAGATCTTTTTATTATGCAATGGGTGAAACTGAAAAGGATGTATCAAAACCTTTTATAGGGGTTGTATCAACTTGGAATGAAGCAGCTCCTTGTAATATTGCATTAATGAGACAAGCTCAATCAGTTAAAAAAGGTGTTAGAGCTAATGGTGGAACACCTAGAGAATTTTGTACAATTACAGTTACCGATGGAATTGCTATGGGTCATGAAGGAATGAAATCTTCTTTGATCTCACGTGAAGTAATAGCGGACTCAGCTGAATTAACTGTTAGAGGTCATTGTTACGATGCGCTAGTTGGTATTGCTGGTTGTGATAAATCTTTACCCGCTTTGATGATGGCTATGGTTCGTTTAAATGTTCCAAGTGTTTTTATTTATGGTGGATCAATTCTTCCAGGAAAATATAAAGGAAAAGATGTAACTGTTGTTGATGTATTTGAGGCTGTTGGAAAACATTCATCAGGTCAAATGTCATCAAAAGAATTAAGAAAATTAGAACTAGTAGCATGTCCTAGCGCTGGTGCTTGTGGAGGTCAGTTTACTGCAAATACAATGGCATGTGTATCTGAAGCTATTGGTTTAGCATTACCTTACTCCGCTGGTACACCTGCGCCATATGAAGAAAGAGATAAGTACGCAAAAGAAAGTGGTAAAACTGTCATGAATCTTTTAGCAAAAGGAATTAAACCAAGGGATATAGTTACAAGAAAAGCTCTAGAAAATGCAGCGACCATCGTTGCAGCAACTGGTGGCTCAACCAATGCAGGTTTACATTTACCAGCTATTGCAAATGAAGCAGGTATTAAGTTTGATTTAATGGATGTTGCTAAAATATTTAAAAGAACACCGTATCTTGCTGATTTAAAACCTGGTGGAAAATATGTTGCAAAAGATATGTGGTTAGCAGGTGGTGTTCCTATGTTACTAAAAACTTTATACGAAGGTGGATACATTCATGGAGATTGTATGACAGTTACAGGCAAAACCATGAAAGAAAATTTGAAAAAAATTAAATTTAATCCAAAACAAAAAGTTATGAGATCTTATAAAGATCCTTTATCACCAACAGGTGGTGTTGTAGGTTTAAAGGGAAATTTAGCTCCAGAAGGCGCAATAGTTAAAGTTGCTGGTCTAAAAAAGTTACAGTTTACTGGAAAAGCAAGATGTTTTGACAATGAAGAAAGTGCAATGAAAGCCGTTCAAAGTAAAAAATATAATGATGGTGATGTAATAATTATTAGATATGAAGGACCAGTAGGTGGCCCTGGTATGAGAGAAATGCTATCAACAACTGGTGCTATTTACGGACAAGGAAAAGGTGAGAAGGTTGCTCTTATAACTGATGGTAGGTTTTCTGGTGCAACTAGAGGCTTTTGCGTGGGTCACGTTGGTCCTGAGGCTGCTTTAGGAGGCCCTTTAGGTCTTATACGAAATGGTGATATCATTGATATTGATGCTAACAAAGGAACGATAAATGTCAGATTATCCAAAGCAGAACTAGCTAAGAGAAAAAGAAGATGGAAAGCAAAAAAATCTAATTTTGGATCTGGAACAATTTGGAAATATGCTCAAACAGTTGGTCCTGCTTATTTAGGTGCACCAACACATCCTGGAAAGAAAAAGGAAGTTAGAGAATATTCTAAGATTTAATGAAAATAAGACCAGTTATTTTATGTGGTGGTGCTGGAACCCGACTTTGGCCTAATTCAAAAAATCATCAAGCAAAACAATTTATTGATTTTGGTAATTGGACTTTACTTGGCAAAACTTTAGAGAGAGTTAAAGCTTCTATATTTGATGCACCAATTATAAGTACTAATTCAAAATATTTAAATCAAGTAAAGCAACATTTAAGAAAAGCTAAAATTTCAAAGTATAAAATTGTTTTAGAACCAGCAAAAAGAAACACAGCACCTGCTATATTAAGTACTGCATTAATTAAAGATATTCCAATGGAACAACCATTAATGTTTTTTTCAGCTGATCATTTAATTGAAAAAACTAATGTTTTTAATAAAGCTATTAATCAAAATAAAACTAATTTAACTGATCAAAATATATTCATTTTTGGAATTAAACCAACCTCGCCATCTAGTGAATATGGCTATTTCATAACAAAGAAAATAAAAGATAATATAAATAAAGTAACAAGATTTATTGAAAAACCAAATGAAGCAAGAGCAAAACAAGTAATTAAGCAAAAAGGTTATTGGAATTCAGGGATGTTTTTTCTAAGAAAAGACTCAATTATCAATAACTTTAAAAAACACCAACCAACAATTTATATAAACTGCGTTAAAGCTGCAAATAAAGCTAAATATAAATCTAATACTTATTATTTAAATAAAACTTCATTTATAAAAGCTACTGCTAAATCATTTGATTACGCAATATTAGAAAAGACAAAACATATTAATGCAATTAAATTAGATATTCCTTGGTCAGATCTTGGAAGTTGGAAAGAAATCCTAAAAATGTATGACAAAAATAAAAATAGATATATTAAGAAAAAAAATGTTTATTACCGACCATGGGGTAGATATACAAATTTATTTGAAGGAAAAGAGTTCTTAATAAAAGAGTTGTATGTAAAACCCAAAGGAATTCTAAGTTTACAAAAACATCATCATAGAGCTGAACATTGGTTAGTCACCAATGGAAATCCAAAAATTACTCTTAATAAAGATATTTTTATAAAAAAACCAAATGAACATATTTTTATTCCATTAGAAGCAATCCATAGAATTCAAAATCCTGGAAAAAAACCAGTTAAGATAATCGAAGCCCAAGTTGGATCTATTCTAAAAGAAACAGATATAGTCAGATATCAAGATGTTTATGGGCGTGTAAAATAGAAATTTTAATATAACTTAATAAAAGATTTGAAAAGCAAACATAAATAATATCTAATAATCATATGGCCAATATTGCTTTAACCTTAGATGAAATTTTTAAATTAGCTAAGAAAACCTTGGTTGCTAATGGATGTGATAATGAAACAGCATCAATCTTAGCAGATTTAATTAGAAATGCAGAAAGAGATGGATCTGTATCTCATGGTTTATTTAGGTTACCTGCTTACGTGTCTGGTTTAAAAAGTGGAAAAATAAATGGCAAGGGTAAACCAGAAGTTAAAAAAATCTCTCCATCTGTTATTAAAGTTTTAGGAAATAATTGTCTTGCGCCAGTAGTATTATCAAAAGGTCTTCCAGAATTAACAAAAGCTGCTAAAGAAAATGGTGTAGCTGTTTTAGCAATTAATAATTCTCATCACATGGCCGCTATGTGGCCTGAAACAGAAAAATTAGCAGAAGATGGATTAGTTGCTTTTGCTTGCACTTCTTACAAACCTGCTGTGGCACCTGCAGGTGCTAGCAAAGCTTTGTTTGGAACAAACCCAATTTCATTTGCTTGGCCAAGGCCTGGAAAAACACCAGTAGTATATGATATGGCAACTGCATCCATGGCAATGGGTGAGGTTCAAGTTGCAAAACGAGAAGGACATAAAGTTCCTTTAGGAACAGGACTTACAAAAGAGGGTAAAGAGACAACCGACCCAAGTGAAATAACTGATGGTGGAGTTTTACTACCATTTGGAGGTTATAAAGGGTCTGCTATCGCAATGATGGTTGAACTATTAGCTGGAGCATTAGTTGGAGATAATTTTAGTTATGAAACTGCTGCAAAAGATAACAATGATGGCGGTCCTCCTAGTGGAGGCGAATTCATACTTGCTATTTGTCCAAATAAAACATCAGGAACAGAATGGCAAAAACATGCAGAGGAATTTTTTGAAAAAATGAAGTCTATGGGCGAAGTTAGATTACCTGGTGAGAGAAGACATAAAAATAGATTAGATATAGGCCCAAGAAATATAAACGAAGATTTAGTAAAAAAAATAAAGTCTTTAAGTTAATTTAATTTCAATTGGAGTATGATCAGAGGGTTTCTCTCTTCCTCTTGGATCTTTATTAATGTTTACACTTTTGATGTGATCTAAAATTGAATTTGATGCTAAGAAATGATCAATTCGCATCCCATTATTTTTTTGCCAAGCACCTCTCATATAGTCCCAAAATGTATAACCCTCTTTATCTTCATTAAAATGACGATAAACATCACTGAAACCAAGATTAATTATCTCTCTTAACTTTTTTCTAATCTCTAAACGATAAAGAGCATCATCCTCAAAACTTTTAACGTTATAAACATCTTCTGCAGCAGGAATTATATTAAAATCACCTGCTAAAATAATATTTTCATTTTTTTTAGATAAATTTTTTAGTTGTTTAATTAAACTATCAAGCCAATTCTTTTTATAATCATATTTTTCAGTATCCACAGGGTTTCCATTTGGAGTATAAATATTAATTAATTGAATAACTTTTTTTTTAAATTCAACTTCTGCAGAAATAATTCTTGATTGTTTTAATTTATCTTTAATTAAATCTGTTCTTATGTTCTTTAATTTGTGTTTAGAAATTATTGCAACTCCATTATAGCTTTTTTGACCAAATACGTGACTTTCATAATTCATTGATGAAAAATCATTATAAGGAAAATTTATATCTTCAGTCTTAATCTCCTGCATCATTAATATGTCAGGCTTATATTTTAAGAGATAGCTTTTAATATTTTCAATACGTGCTCTAACAGAGTTAACGTTCCAAGAAGAAATGATCATTAAAGAGAGAAAGACACACCACAACCACAAGAGGATTTGGTTTGTGGATTATTAATTTTGAAGGACTCACCAATTAATTCTGAAACATAGTCAACTTCTGAGCCTTTAAGTAAGTCTGCTGATGTTTTATCAATTACAATATTTTCAAAACTCAAATCATCATCATTTTTATTTTTCTCAAAAGTAAATTCGTATTGAAAACCTGAACAACCGCCCCCTTTAATAGCGATTCTAAAAAAGGAGCCTTCATCTTTTTTACTAAG
Source organism: Candidatus Pelagibacter sp. HIMB1505 (assembly GCF_052047915.1). NCBI lineage: Bacteria > Pseudomonadati > Pseudomonadota > Alphaproteobacteria > Candidatus Pelagibacterales > Candidatus Pelagibacteraceae > Candidatus Pelagibacter > Candidatus Pelagibacter sp. HIMB1505. Next base: position 945,773 of record NZ_JBNAIR010000001.1, read on the forward strand.
CAAACTATTGATTTGTTTTAAAGCTTTATCGGTAAATTTAATTTCTTTAATCATTATTCAACACTGATAATACTAATATAATACTTAATTTTTTAATTTAAAGGATGAATAGCAAATCAAAACTTGGAAAGTTCTCTAGTGTCGGTAGATTAATACCAGAACCTTTGTCAAAATATCGTACTCCATTTCAAAGAGATCGTGACAGAATAATTCATAGTGCATCTTTTAGAAGACTAAAACATAAAACGCAGGTTTTTGTAAATACAGAAGGTGATCATTATAGAACAAGAATAACTCACTCAATTGAAGTTGCTCAAATAGCAAGATCAATTTCAAGTTATCTTGGTCTAAATGATGATCTATCAGAAACCTTAAGTTTAGCCCACGATCTTGGTCATACTCCCTTTGGTCATGCAGGAGAAGATGCCCTAAATGATTGTATGTCGACTTACGGTGGTTTTGATCATAATTTACAGACATTGCGAATTGTTATGTTTTTAGAGAATAAATATCTAAAATTTAAAGGTCTTAATTTAACAATTGAAACTTTAGAGGGTCTCCTTAAACATAATGGACCAGTTGAGGACTTAGATTTAGTTGATACTTTGATTGGAAAAAATAGATTTAAAAATAAGATTATTTTTAAAACCTATCCCCCTTTAGAAGCTCAAATAGCTGCTATTTCTGATGACATAGCTTATAATAACCATGATATTCAAGATGGTATTAAAGCTAATTTGTTTAAACTAGAAGAATTAGTTGAGATAGATTTTTTTAAAGATATTTACAACAAATACAAAAAAAAAATTAATAAAAAAAATTACAAAATAGCAATTCATCAGATTATAAGAGATTCGATTGATTTAATGATTAAGGATTTAATTTCAAATACAAAAAAAAATCTTAATAGATTAAATATTAAAAACCATAAGAATTTAAAATTTTCAAAAGAATTAATTGTGGATTTTTCAGATGAAATAAAATTATCTGAAAAAGAGATAAGATTATTTCTAAGAACCAAAATGTACAATAATAAAGATGTGTTAAAGAAAAATAACAAAGGAAAAAAAATAATAAATCAATTGTTTAAGATGATTATTAAAAGACCTTTAAAGTTTATTGATAAACAAGATTTAAACCATGATAAATTTAGAGCAGTTTCAGATTTTATATCTGGTATGACTGATCGATATGCAATTAACCTTTACAAAAGTAGTAAATGAATATCTTTGATTATTATTTAGAAAAAATTAAAATTTTGTTGAATGACCTCAATAAAGAAGGTCAAATTATTTTACCTTCATCCTTAGAAGGTATTAACGCTGAGATACCACCAGAGAAATTTAATTGTGACATATCCACAAACGTTGCAATGGTTCTTTCCAAAATAAATAGTAAATCTCCTTTTGATTTCGCTAATATTTTATCTGAAAAGATAAAATCTTTAGATAAATATATAGAAGATGTTTCAGTTGCAAAACCCGGTTTTATTAACATAAAATTAAAGCCATCTTTTTGGACTAATTTTATAAGCAGTATAATTAAAATTCCAGACACCTATGGAGTTAATGAAAAAGAAAAGAAGAATAAATACTTAGTAGAGTTTGTATCTGCTAATCCAACAGGTCCTTTGCATGTAGGTCACTGCAGAGGTGCTATTTTAGGTGATGTCATCTCAAATATATTATCTTTCAACAACCATGATGTTACAAAAGAATATTATGTTAATGATTATGGAAATCAGATAATTAATTTTACTAAATCTGTTTACTCTAGAATAAGAGAAATTAAATTTAACGAACCATTTCCAGTTAATAATGAGGATTTATATCCAGGTGATTATCTAATTGATTTTGCAAACAATATTATCAATTCGAATAATGACCTAAATTTTGAAAATTACGAAAAGATTTCAGCAGAACTAACTAAATTGTCTATAGCTGAAGCAATGAATTTGATTAAAAGAAACCTAAATAGTCTTGGAATAGAACATGATAATTTTGTAAGTGAAAAATCTATTGTAGAAGCTAAAGAAGTTGAAAAAGTTATAGATTTTTTAACCAAAAATAATCATGTTTATAAAGGCAAAATAAAAGCTCCGAAGGGTGAAGATGATCCTAATTGGGTTGAAAGAGAACAACTTCTATTCAAATCTACAGACTTTGGTGATGATAAAGATAGAGCTCTTCAAAAATCAGACGGGTCTTGGACTTATTTTGCAAGCGACGTAGCTTACCATAAAAACAAAATAGATAGAAAATATGATTATTTAATAAATATTTTAGGTGCTGATCATGCAGGATATATAAAAAGAATAACTTCTTCTGTTGATGCGTTATCAAGTTCGAAAAACAAATTAATTTGCAAAGTAAGTCAATTAGTTAAACTTATTAAGGATAAAAAACCTTTTAAAATGTCAAAGAGAAAAGGGGATTATATAACTGTTGATGATTTGATTTCTGAAGTTGGAAAAGATGCTACTAGATTTATTATGCTCAATAGAAGTAGTGATGTTGAGTTAGACTTTGATTTTGATGACGTAAAAGATAAATCAAAAGAAAATCCACTTTATTACGTTCAATATTGTTATGCTCGAATATCTTCAGTATATCGTCATTTAAATATAGATTTAAATGATGATCTAAAAATATCAGTATCAAATTTTGAATATGGTTCTGATGAAATTAAGATTTTTAAAAAAATATCTGAATGGCCTAAATGTATTGATGCTGCATCAAAGAAATTAGAACCTCATAGAATTCCAGTTTATTTGTATGAACTTGCCTCACAGTTTCATTCTTATTGGAATTTAGGAAAAGATAAGCCAGAAAAAAGATTTATCAGTGAAGATAGAAAAATATCTGATGATAAATTGATTTTTTTAAAAGTTATTTCAAATGTTATACGTTCAGGAATGAATATTATTGGCGTTGAAACGCCTGAAAAAATGTAATGTTAAAAGAGGTCAAATATTTAATTTTTTTATTAGTAATCACTCTTTTTATTTTCTTTACTGCAAAATATTATTTTTCAGACTCATATAAAAAAAAATCATTTCGCTCACTTACAAACATAGATAAAAGAATTGAAAATTATTCTCAAAATCTACCTATTTTGGAGGATGATACAAAAAATATTATTGAATATGTTAAAAATACCCAAACAAAAAAAAAGAAAAAATATTATTTTTGGGAATTATTGAATAAAGATGATTAATCGAAAATCTTTTATTACTGGTATAAAAGGTAAAAAACTTACTAATCAGGAAATTCTTTTTTTAAGAAAGCATAAGCCATGGGGAATTATTCTTTTTACAAGAAATTTAGATAATATTAATCAGATCAAAAAACTTACATCAAATATAAAAAAAATATTTAAAGATAAAAATTATCCAATAATGATTGACCAAGAAGGGGGTAGAGTAAATAGATTAAGTAAATTAATTTCCTTAGACAATTTTACGTCTGAATATTTTGGAAATGTTTATGTTAAAAACAAAAAAGAATTTGATATTAGTTATAAAATTTTTATTGATAAAATAAGTCATCTTTTAAATAAATTGGGTATCAATATTAATACTTTGCCTGTTCTTGACTTAAGATACAAAGGTAGTTCAAATATTATTGGTGATCGGTCTTTTTCTAGAAACCCTACATTAGTCTCAAAAATTGGAGATTTGTGCATTAAATATTTTAAAACTAATTCAATTGGAACAGTCATTAAACATATACCAGGACATGGATTAGCTAAGGTAGATAGCCACCATTTTACTCCTGTGGTGAATAAAGATTTAGAATATTTAAAGAAAAATGATTTTAGATCATTTAATTTGAAAAAATCAATTTTTGCTATGACTGGACATGTAATCTTTAAAAAAATTGATCCTATAAATACTGTCACTCATTCAAAAAAATTAATCAAAATTATAAGAAACCAAATTGGATTTAAAAATTTGATAATTTCTGATGATATATCAATGAAAAGTTTGAAATTATCAATTGAGGATAATACTAAGAGATTATTTGAAGCTGGGTGCAATCTTGCATTGCATTGTAATGGAAATTTAAATGAAATGACTATTGTTGCTAAAAATTCTCCAAAAGTGAACTCTTTTATAATCAAAAAAACATCAGAATTTTATAAGATTTTGAGTTAATGTTTAAACATGTTCGAATCTGAAAGTCCTTTATTTGAAGTAGATGTTGAGAATTACAATGGTCCACTTGATGTTCTTTTAGATTTAGCTAAAGCCCAAAAAGTTAACCTTGAAGAGATATCAATAACAAAATTAGCTGATCAATTTCATAATTATATTTCTAATAAGAAAGATTTAAATTTAGAAGTAGCGTCGGAATATCTTTTGATGGCAACTTGGTTAGCTTATTTAAAATCAAAATTATTATTACCAGGTACACCTGAGGAAGAATTTAAAGTTCAAGAAGTGGCAGAAAAATTAAAATTACAACTAAAAAAACTTGAATTAATACGTCTACTCTCTGAACAAATGTTAAAAAGGAAAAGATTAGGTCGTGAAATAAGAACTAGGGGAATGAAGGGAAATATAAGATCAATATATAGTGCAGAATATAAATTGAATTTATTTGAACTTTTAAAAGCATATTCTTCGATCATCATGACCAAAGATTTTCAGAAAATGAACATACCTAAATTACCTGTATTTACTACAGAGGATGGAATTAAAACTATCAAAGATTTTTTTGGTAAATTAGTTGATTGGAAAAATTTAGAAGATTTGATACCCAGTAATTTTAAATCAGGAAAAAAAATAAAGAAAACTGGTAAAGCTGGAATTTTTGCAGGATCTTTGGAATTAGTTAAAGAAGGTAATCTTAAGATTAAACAAGATAAGTTATTTGATAATATTTATATAAAAGAAAATTAATGAACAAAAAAAAGATAGAAAAAAAAGATAATATAGTAAATTTTCCAACAAAATTATCTCCTGTAGAAAAAGAAATTGAAGCTATTATTTTTGCAGCTGCTGAACCTTTGGATATTGAAACTATTGAAAGTAAGTTGTCTAAAAAAGTTAATATAGAAAAATCTTTAGATAAACTTCAGTTAGAATATTCTAATCGAGGCATAAATCTAGTTTGTATTTCAAAAAAATGGTCTTTTAGAACTTCTCCAAATTTATCAAATTTAATGACACAGGAAAAAACAGTAGAAAAGAAATTATCTAGAGCTGCTGTTGAAACTCTTGCTATCATTGTTTACCATCAACCTGTAACCCGTGCTGAGATTGAAGAAATTAGAGGTGTTGCTTTTGGAACTAATACTTTAGAAATTCTAATGGAGTTAAACTGGGTTAAACCAGGTGGCCGAAAAGATGTACCGGGCAAACCTATCCAGTATGTAACTACTGAGGACTTTTTGAGTCATTTTAATCTTCAAAAACTATCAGACTTACCAACAGTAGATGAATTAGGTGCTGCTGGACTGATTGATACATCAAGCGTTGATAATGCAATATTTGGTACTGGTAAATTTTACAAAGAAAAACAAGATGAAAAAAAAGAGGATATTTATTCAAATATTGATGAAATGCTCAGCAGTACTTTAAATGAAGATGATAATAAGTAAAAAGTCACTTTAAAAAAATTCTAAACAAGTTATAACTTACCTATGAGCATAGGAATTTGGCAAATAGCAATTGTTGTTATCTTGGTGGTTTTGCTTTTTGGAAGAGGTAAAATTTCAAGTTTAATGGGTGATGTTGCTAAAGGCATAAAAAGCTTTAAAAAAGGGATGGCATCTGATGTAACAGATGACACAGAACCAAAAAATATTTCCGAAAATAATCAAGACTCAAAAGATAAAGAATAAATCACATGCCCACTATTGGTTGGTTTGAGATTTTAATAGTTGTGGCAATTGCTATTATCGTTTTAGGACCAAAAGATTTTCCAGTTATGTTAAAAAAAGTTGGTTCATGGATTGGAACTACAAAAAAATATATTAATAATATTCAAAGTGAAGTTTCAAATATTGATTTAGAAGATAACAGTATCCAGAAAAAAGAAATTAAAAAAGAAGATAATAAAGAAGAAAATAAAAATGCATAACGAAGATCAAGAAGGTGGTTTTGTTAGTCATTTAGCTGAACTAAGAAAAAGATTAATTCATAGTTTCATTTTTTTGATAATTTTTTTTATTGGATGCTATGTATTTGCTGAACATTTATATGGTTTCTTAGTAGAACCTTATGCAAAAGCAGTAAGAGACGATGGGACCGAAAGACGGTTAATATTCACAGCATTACAGGAAACATTTTTAACTTATTTAAAAGTATCTTTTTTTGCTGCATTTTTTGTAACTTGTCCTTTTATACTTATGCAAATTTGGAAATTTATTGCTCCAGGTTTATACAAACATGAAAAAACAGCAATTCTTCCTTATTTAGTATTAACACCCATCCTATTTTTTCTTGGTGGTATGCTTGTTTATTATTTAATCATGCCACTTGCTATCAAGTTTTTTTTATCTTTTGAAAGTTCTGGCTTATCAACAAATTTACCAATTCAACTTGAAGCTAAGGTTAATGAATATTTATCTTTGGTTATGAAATTAATCTTTGCTTTTGGAATAAGTTTCCAATTACCTGTAGTTTTGAGTTTGCTTGCAAGAGTTGGAGTAGTGGACTCTCATTTTCTAAAAACAAGAAGAAAATATGTTGTAGTAATAATTTTTGCAGCTGCTGCCTTATTGACACCCCCAGATCCAATCACGCAAATTGGTTTAGCTGTGCCATTATTAATATTATATGAATTATCTATTTTTTCTGTAAAATTTATTGAAAATAAAAATTTAGAAAACTAAGATGCATAATATCAAAGAAATAAGAACTGATTTTGAAAATTTTAAAAATCAATTAAAGGTTAGAAATATTGAAGTTAATATTGATGAAATTAAGAAATTAGATGAAAATAATAGAAAACTTATTCAAAAAAAAGAGGCTTTAGAAAGTGAAAAAAAAGATATTTCTAAATCAAAAGATGAAAGCCTTTTTAAAAGATCTAAAGAAATATCAAAAGAATTAGATGCTATCTCTAATGAACAAAAACAGATCAAATCAGAATTAGACACAATATTATCCAGTATTCCAAATATACCTCATAAGGATGTACCAATTGGTACAGATGAAAATGATAATGTTGAAATTTCCAAATCTGGAGAAATTCCAAGTTTTGATTTTAAGCCTAAGACACATTATGAATTAGGTGAAAAACTTAATATGCTTGATTTTGATCTTGCAACAAAAACTACTGGATCAAGATTTGTATTTGTTAAAGATAAATTAGCTTTACTAGAAAGAGCGTTATCAAATTTTATGTTAGACAAACATGTTTTAGCTAATGGTTATAAAGAAATTTCACCTCCACTTATTGCTTCTGAAAATACAATGTATGGTACTGGTCAATTACCTAAATTTGAAAATGATCAATTTGAAATTAAGTTTGATGAAGCATCTGATCGTAAATTTTTGATCCCCACAGCAGAAGTAATTCTGACTAATATTGTAAAAGATAAAATTGTAGATTTAAAACAATTACCTTTGAGATTTGTTGCATCTACTCCTTGTTTTCGAAAAGAAGCTGGTAGTTACGGCAAAGACACTAAAGGCATGATTAGACAACACCAATTCTATAAAGTTGAACTGGTTAGCATTGTTGAGAACGATAAATGTTTAGATGAACTTGAAAGAATGACTAATTGCGCAACAGGAATTCTAGATGATCTTGGCTTGCCTTATAGAAAAGTAATTTTATGTAGTGGTGATATGGGTTTTAGTGCTGAAAAAACTTATGATATTGAAGTTTGGCTACCATCAGAGGAAAAATATCGTGAAATTTCATCATGTTCATCTTGCTCCACATTTCAAGCAACTAGAATGAAAACTAGATATAAAAATCAAAAAAAAGAAACACTTCATGTCGGAACACTAAATGGTAGTGGATTAGCAGTAGGACGAACTTTAATTGCTGTAATGGAAAATTATCAACAGAATGATGGCTCAATTCTTATTCCTGAAAAATTAAGACCGTACATGAACAATTTAGAAAAAATTGCACCTAATTAAAGTTGTTTTAATTTCTTAACTAGTATAAATAGACAACAATAATAAAGGAGTTTTATGGAAGGTTCAGGAATAGGTCAGTTTATCCCATTAATTTTAATTTTTGTAATTTTTTATTTTTTTCTTATCAGACCTCAACAAAAAAAAGTTAAAGAACATAAAGCGATGGTAGAAGGTCTTAAAAGAGGTGACAAGGTTATTACATCTGGTGGTATCACTGGAACAGTTGAAAGAATTATCGATAATGACAAAGTAGAAGTTGAAATTGCAGAAAATGTCAAAGTTGAAATTGTAAAAGCTACTGGAATTCAAGGTTTACTTAATAACGTTGAAGTAAAAAAATAAACTAAATCATTTTTGAAGGGATGTTATATTTTTCTAAGTTAAGAATTATATTAGTATCTTTATTTGTTTTATTTTTTATTACTATTACATCAAATAATATACTCAGTTCAGATAACAGATTTATAGACAAGAAGATTAACTTAGGTCTTGATTTACAAGGTGGTTCCTATCTCTTGCTTGAAATAGATAATGCTCCAGTTATAGAGCAAAAATTACAAAATACCTCAACACTAGTTAGATCTTTTTTTAAGGAAAAGAATATTCGTATTGCTAATATAGATTTAAATAATCAAAAATTAAGTTTTTCTGTAGAGGATCAATTCAAACAACAAGTGATTGATGAATTCATAAGTGAAAATAGTGATATCAATCCATATTATCCTGTATTTAAATCTCATCAGTTTGATATTAATGAGGTTGAAGATAAACTTGAACTTAGTTTTTCTAATCAAGGTCTTGTTGAACTTAAAACATCTTCTCAAGATCAAGCATTAGAAATAGTTAGAAGAAGAATTGATGAAATTGGTACTAATGAACCAAATATTCTAAAAAGAGGGAATGATAGAGTTTTAGTTGAGTTACCAGGTTTAGATGATCCTATGAGAATAAAATCTCTGTTAGGTAAAACTGCTAATTTAACATTTAGATTTGTTTCAAATGACAATCAAGATTCATTTGGTGTTGAAAAACTTGAATATGAAGATGGTTCAAGTGAAGACTTTGTTAGTAAAAGAATTATTTTAAGCGGCGAAAATTTACTTGATGCTCAGCCTCGGATGAATAATCAAACTAATGAAACTGTGGTTTCATTTACACTGGATAGAGTGGGAGCAAAAAGATTTGGTAAAGCGACTTCATCTAATATAGGAAGACAATTAGCGATAGTTTTAGATGGTAAAATTATTAGTGCCCCTGTTATAAGAGATACGATAGCTAGTGGTAATGGACAAATAAGTGGCGGTTTTACCTTTCAATCTGCAACAGATTTAGCTTTATTATTACGATCTGGAGCCTTACCTGCACCATTAAATATCATTGAAGAGAGAACTGTTGGTCCTGATTTAGGGCAAGACTCTATAAACGCAGGAATGATTGCACTCTTAATAGGTTTTTTATTAGTAATTTTCTATATATTTTTTAAATATAAAATATTTGGTTTAATAACCAATCTTACTTTAATTATTAATTTGATAATCCTTCTTGGCGTTCTTACTTTATTTGAAGCAACTTTAACGTTACCTGGTATTGCAGGAATTATATTAACAGTTGGAATGGCAGTTGATGCAAATGTTTTGATATTTGAGAGAATTAAAGAAGAGCTGAAAAATGAAAATAATAATATTATTGCTTTTGATAGTGGTTATACAAAATCAAGAACAGCAATACTAGATGCTAATATAACAACTCTATTAGCAGCCATTATTCTATTTTTTATGGGATCAGGACCTATAAAAGGTTTTTCAGTTACATTAGGTGTCGGAATATTTACAACATTATTTTCTGTTTATTTTATAGCAAGATTATTAACGGCTATTTATGTTTCTAGAAACAAGGATAAAGAGGCTTTAATATAATGATAAGATTTAACAAATTTAATACACAGTTTAATATAATTTCAGCTCTATTAGTTCTAATTTCATTAGGATTGCTTATCTTTAAAGGGTTAAATTTTGGTATAGATTTTAAAGGTGGAACTTTAATTGAATTAAGATCTTCAGATAAAAAAATAAATGTTTCTAGTTTAAGAGATAATTTAAACCAGATGGATCTTGGTGATGTATCTGTAAAAAGATTTGGTAACGATCAAGATTATCTAATAAAATTTGAAAACAAAAATAATGTCAAGAATATTGTTGAGGAAATAAAATCTAATTTAGATAAATCTTTTGGTAATAATTTTGATTTTCGTAGAGTAGAAAATGTTGGACCAAAAGTAAGTGCTGAATTACTAAAATCAGGGATTATTGCAATATGTGTTTCTTTAGCTTTAATGCTAATTTATATCTGGATAAGATTTGAATGGCAGTTTAGTTTGGGAGCAATTGTAGCTTTATCTCATGATGTAATTATTACTTTAGGCTTATTTTCGTTATTAAGTTTAGAAATAAATTTATCAATTATTGCTGCCGTACTTACAATTGTTGGATATTCTATGAATGATACAGTTGTTATTTTTGATAGGGTTAGAGAAAATTTACGAAAATATTCTGATATTAAAATTTTTGAATTAACAAACATTTCAATTAATGAAACATTGTCTAGAACATTAATCACTTCTATCACAACATTATTAGCATTATTCGCTATATTCTTTTTTGGAGGTGAAATCCTTAAAGGATTTTCTCTTGCAATGATTTTTGGGGTTATATTCGGAACGTATTCCTCAATATATATTGCAAACACAATACTTGTAAGATTGAACGTCTCGCAAAAAACAATTCTTAAAGAAGAAGAAAAAATCTAATATAAGTTTTGAGCTGCTACCATTGTTAATAACATTGGAAGCGATAATAACGTATTTGTTCTTGAAAATAACATTGCAGTTTTTGCAGATTTAGCTTTTAAATCAGCATCACATTCAACAATACCTAAAGCTCTTTTTTGATTTGGCCAAATTACAAACCAAACGTTAATTGCCATAATTATTGCTAACCACATACCAATACCAATTGCTGTGTGTTTAGGTATACCTGAACCAATACTTAATGTCATAGCGTCGTGTAAATAACCATTTAAATATGCAAGTATTAAGCCAGATAAAACTGTTAAAGCTGCACCCCATCTAAAATAAAACAACGCTGCTGGAGCTATAACTTTGCCAATTGCTGGTTTTTGTTCATCTGGAATCTTAGCCATGTTTGGAATTTGAACAAAATTGAAATACCAAAGTAGACCAATCCACATTATCCCAACTACAACATGAGTATATCTAGCAAACCAGCTATAAAAAGTTACATCAAAAGTAAAACCATCATTTTGGTAAAACAAACCCAAAAACAGCACAATAGCTAAAATTACTGAAGCATGAACTGTTTTAGATAAAGATGAAAGTAAATTACTCATGATTCTTAAGATTTATACATCAATTTTAGTAAATTTAAAATCAATTTAAAAGTGGTTTTAAGAATTGACCAGTATAACTATTTTTAACTTTACAAATTTCTTCTGGTTTTCCTTCGGCAATAATTTTACCCCCTTTAACACCCCCTTCAGGGCCCATATCAACAACATAATCTGCTGTTTTAATTACATCAAGATTATGCTCAATAACAACAACTGTGTTTCCTAATGCAACGAATGTATGAAGAATTTCTAAAAGTTTCTTAATATCATGTTGATGCAAACCAGTCGTTGGCTCATCTAAGATATACATCGTTCGTCCAGTTGATCTTTTTGACAATTCTTTAGCCAATTTAATACGTTGAGCTTCCCCACCTGATAGTGTGGTAGCCTGTTGTCCAATTTTTATGTATCCAAGCCCCACTTTTTTGAGTGTTAATAGTTTTGATTTAATATTAGAAATATTTTCAAAATATTCACAACCTTCATCTACAGTCATATTCAAAACATCTGCAATGCTTTTATCTTTAAATTTAATTTCTAATGTTTCTCGATTATATCTTGTACCTTTACATTCATCACATTGAATATAAACGTCTGGTAAAAAATGCATTTCATAAGTTATCACCCCATCTCCTTCACAAGCTTCACATCTTCCACCTTTAACATTAAACGAGAAACGACCAGGTTTGTAACCTCTAGTTTTAGACTCTGGTAGGGCGGTAAACCAATCTCTTATAGGGCCAAAAGCTCCTGTATATGTTGCTGGATTTGATCTTGGTGTTCTGCCAATTGGAGATTGGTCGATATCAATTATTTTATCAACTAATTCTGTTCCTTTAAATCCCTTAAATGGTTTTGGAATTTTACGTGACTTATTGTTGTTTAAAGTCAAATTCAATGCATTATATAAAGTTTGTAAAACTAGTGTTGATTTTCCAGATCCTGAAACACCAGTAACACAAGTTAAACTTCCGAGTGGTATTTTTAAATTTACATTATCTAAGTTATTTCCAGTTGCTCCTGTTATTTCTAAAAATCTACCATTTTTTGCCAATCTCCTTTTTGTTGGCACATTAATTTTAAATTTATTCGATAAATACTTTCCTGTAATACTATCTTTATTGTTGCAAATTTCTTTAAAAGAGCCTTGTGCGACTACTTCTCCACCTTTACTACCAGCTTCTGGACCAAGATCAATTATATGATCCGCATTTTCCATTGTCTCTGTATCATGCTCAACAACAATAACGGTGTTCCCTAAATCTCTTAATCTTTTTAGAGCACTTATAAGTTTAACATTATCTTTTTGATGCAAACCTATTGAAGGTTCATCAAGAACATACAAAACTCCCGTTAAACCAGAACCTATTTGTGATGCTAATCTTATTCTCTGAGCTTCTCCTCCAGATAAAGTTCCAGACTCTCTTGAGAGTGTTAGATAATCTAATCCAACATTTAATAGAAAAGTTAATCTTTCATTGATTTCTTTTAAAATATGTTCTGCAATTTTAATTTGTCTTTTATCCAATTTATTATTCAAATTTTTAAACCATGCAGCTGCATCTAAAATTGATTTTTCGGTAACTTCACTAATATGGAGCCCATCAATTTTTACGCATAAAGCTTCATCCTTAAGCCTATAACCATTACATCTCTCGCATTTAGTATCAGATTGGTATTGGGCAATTTCCTCTCTTTTCCAATCACTATCGGTTTCTAAATATCTTCTTTCTAAATTATTAATCACTCCTTCAAATGTTTTTTTGTGAGAGTATTTTTCATAACCATCATCATAAGAAAATTTAATTTCTTCATCATCTGATCCATAGAGAATTACATCTTTAATTTTTTTTGATAATTTGCTCCATTTTTCTTCCAATGAAAAATCATAATGCTTAGCTAAAGATGCTAAAGTTTGAGCATAATACAAAGTTGTAGTTTTTGCCCAAGGTTCAATTGCACCATCAGCTATGCTCTTTTTTTCATTAGGTATTACGAGATTAGGATCTACATTTAGTTTTACTCCAATTCCTTCACATTCTTCACAAGCTCCAAAAGGGCTGTTAAAAGAAAATAATCTTGGTTCAATCTCTTCAATTGTAAATCCACTTTCAGGACATGCGAATTTGGTCGAGAAAATTAATTTTTCAACTTTTCTAAATTTTTTTGGTAAAGTTTCGTCTTCGTGTTCAACAAATATCAATCCATTTGCAAGATTAACTGCAGTTTCTATTCCCTCAGCTAATCTATTACCAAGTGATGAATTTAAAACAATTCTATCAACTAAAATTGAAATATCATGTTTTACTTTTTTATTAAGTTCAGGAACATTTTCAATATCGTATAAGGTTTCATCAATTTTAATTTTTCTAAAACCTCTTTTTTTATAATTTAAAATTTCTTTTCTATATTCACCTTTTCTACCTCTTACTACAGGGGCATATAAATATATTGTTGCTTTCTTTGGCAACTCTTTAATTCTATCAACTATTTGAGTTATCGTTTGCGATGTAATTGGTTTACCTGTAAAGGGCGAGTAGGGTATACCAGCTCTTGCATATAATACTCTCATATAATCATAAATCTCTGTTACTGTTGCAACTGTAGATCTTGGGTTTTTAGAGGTATTTTTTTGTTCTATTGAAATCGCAGGGCTTAAACCTTCTATTAGATCAACATTGGGTTTCTTCATTTTATCTAAGAATTGTCTAGCGTAAGCTGATAAACTCTCAACATATCTTCTTTGTCCCTCTGCATAGACTGTATCAAATGCGAGGGATGATTTTCCTGATCCTGATAGACCTGTAATTACAACAAATTTATCTTTAGGAATTTCAAGAGAAACATTTTTTAAATTATGCTCTTTAGCACCCTTAATAACTATCTTTTTGATCATAAATTTTCTTGCTATGGATTAATATAATTAATATTCAGAGCAATATGTGGTATAAATTTAATTCAAATAACAATCAAATTTAAAAAATATTATGGCTGGAAGTTTAAATAAAGTTCTTTTAATTGGTCGATTAGGCGCAGATCCTGAAATAAAACAAATGGTTAACGGTAAAAGTGTAGCAAGGCTAAGTCTTGCAACCAGTCAATCTTGGAAAGATAAAAATACAGGCGAAAAAAAAGAAAAAACCGAATGGCACCGTGTAGTTGTATTCAATGAAGGTTTAGTTAACGTTGTTCAGCAATATTTAAAAAAAGGTGCTCAAGTTTATGTTGAAGGTCAAATTGCAACACGAAAATGGAAAGATGAACAATCTGGCCAAGATAAATATTCTACAGAAATTGTTATTCAAGGATACAACTCATCTTTAACAATGTTAGGTGGTGGAAATTCTGGAGGTGGCATTCAGTATGACAACAATCAATCTTCATCAAATGCTCCAGAGGATGCTTCGCAAGTTGCAAATGATATGGATGACGAAATTCCATTCTAGTTTTCATGAACAAAACTGAAGTTTCAAAAGATAAAAACATAAAACTCATTTCAATGCATGATGAGATGAGCTCATCATATCTTTCATATGCAATGAGTGTAATAGTTAGTAGGGCTCTTCCTGATGTTAGAGATGGTCTTAAGCCTGTTCATAGAAGAATACTATATGCAATGTATAAAGGTGGTTACGATTGGTCAAAACAATTCAGAAAATCTGCAAGAATAGTTGGAGATGTTATTGGTAAGTATCACCCTCATGGGGATCAATCTGTATACGATGCGCTAGTTAGAATGGTGCAAGATTTTTCTATGAGTTTACCTTTGGTTGATGGACAAGGAAACTTTGGATCAATTGATGGAGATCCAGCAGCAGCTATGAGATACACTGAAACAAGACTTTCAAAAGTTTCTCAATTTTTAATTGACGACATAGAAAAAAACACAGTTGATTATAAAAGTAACTATGATGAAACTGAAAAAGAGCCAACAGTTTTACCAGCTCAATATCCAAACTTACTGGTAAATGGCGCAGGAGGAATTGCTGTTGGGATGGCTACAAGTATCCCTCCACATAACTTAGGAGAAATTATAGATGGAACTCTAGCTTTAATAGAAAATAAAGACATTAAGATCAAAGAATTAATGAAACATATTCCTGGTCCTGATTTTCCAACTGGCGGAGTGATAATAGGAAAAGATATAATTAAACAAGGTTATAATAAAGGAAGAGGATCTTTTAAGATCAGGGGTGAAATTTCTATTGAAACACAAAAAAATGGAAGAGAAAGATTGATAATAAATTCTATTCCTTATCAAGTTAACAAATCAATTTTAAATGAGAGAATTGCACAGTTAGTTAGAGAAAAAAAGATTGAAGGTATAAAGGATATAAGAGATGAGTCTAACAGAGAAGGAATAAGAGTTTCTATAGATTTGAGAAATGGTGTTGAACCTGAAACAATTAAAAGACAACTTTATAAAAATACTCAAATTGAAAGTTCGTTTGGTTTTAATACGTTGGCAATTGTTGATGGCAAACCTAAAACTTGCAATCTAAAAGAATTTTTAGAAAATTTCTTAACATTTAGAGAAGATGTAGTAATTAAAAAAACTAAGTTTGATTTAAAAAAAGCTGAAGAAAGAGCTCATATCTTAATTGGTTTATCAGTTTCAGTTGAAAATCTAGATAAAATAATCAAGATTATAAGAAATTCAAAAACTCCTGATGATGCTAAAAAATCTATTTTAAGTACTAAATGGAAAATTAATAAATCACAAAAGATGATTTCTTTGGTTGAAGGTAAAAAAACTAAAAGTGATTATAGTTTATCTGAACCTCAAGTAATAGCGATTCTAGAATTAAGATTACAGAAATTAACTGCGCTTGGGATTAATGAAATTGAAGTGGAGATTAAAAAATTAGCCGAACTTATTGCAAAATACAAAAAAATTATATCCTCAAAGAAAGAACTTTTAAAAGTAATAAGTGAAGAATTAAAAAATATTAAAGAAAAATTTTCTGTACCAAGAAGAACCAAGATAATTGATGCCGTATTGAATTACGACATTGAAGAAACTATCCAAAAACAAGCAGTTTTAATAACAGTAACTTTGCAGGGTTACATAAAGCGTGGTTCACTAAATAATGTAAAAACTCAAAAAAGAGGTGGTAAAGGAAAGACTGGAATTACAACAAGAAATGAAGACTCAGTAGTTCAAACCCTATCTGTCAATACACATACATCTGTTTTGTTTTTTTCAACTGAAGGGCTAGTTTACAGAATTAAAGCTTGGAAAATTCCTGAAGGATCATCATCTTCCAAAGGTAAATCATTATTCAATATCTTGCCCCTAAAAAACCATCAATCAATAAGTTCAATTATGCCTTTTCCAGAAGGAGATGAAAATTTAAATGACTATCAAATAATTTTTGCAACTGCCAAAGGTAAAGTTCGAAAAAATAGTTTAGATGATTTTTCTTCTATTAACGCATCAGGTAAAATTGCAATGAAGCTTGATAATAATGATAAAATTGTTGGTGTAAAAATTTGTAAAGTTGATCAAGATGCAATTTTAAGCACTAAATTCGGAAAATGTATTAGATTTGAAACTAAAAAATTAAGAATTTTTAAAGGAAGATCATCTAAAGGTATTAAAGGCATTGAACTTGCTCCTAATGATGAAATTGTTTCTTTGTCAGTAATTAACAATGATAAAACTTCTAAAAACGGAAAAAAATCTAAAGATGATAAAGCTGAAATTAAAGCTGGTGAAGGATATATACTTTCTATTACGGAAAATGGTTATGGGAAAAAAACTTCACATTACGACTATAGAGTTACCAATAGAGGCGGTAAAGGAATTATAGGAATAATTAATTCTCTTAGAAACGGAAATATATCATCTTCATTTCCTGTTTACGAGGGCGATGAAATTATGATCTCAACCAACAAAGGAAGGGTTATAAGAGTTGCTGTTAAAGAAATTAGAACTGCAGGTAGAAATACACAAGGTGTTAGAATTATTAAATTAACAGGTGATGAAAAAGTTGTTTCAGCAATAAAAATTGATGATAATCTTGTTTAATGTCTAACGTAGCTATATATCCTGGAACATTTGATCCAATAACTTTTGGCCATATAGATGTTATTAAAAAATCTTTAAAATTATTTAATAAAGTAATTGTTGCAGTTTCAGACGGTGAAAATAAAAAATACTTATTTGATGTAAATGAAAGAATTGAGATTGTAAAAAAAGCTTTATTTTCAGATCTTAAATTAAATAAGAAAAAAATTATGGTTATATCATTTACTTCACTAACAACCGATTTATGCAAAAAATATAAATCAAATATAATATTAAGAGGATTAAGAGCGGTATCTGATTTTGAATATGAATTTCAATTAGCTGGTATGAATAGAAAATTGAATAATAATATTGAAACTCTTTTTTTGATGTCAGATGTTGAAAATCAAATAATTTCTTCCAGATTTGTTAAAGAAATAGTTAAATTAGGTGGAGATATAAAAAAATTTACTACAAAAAGTACAATTAGATCACTAAAAGAAAAATATGAATAAATTTTTTATAAAGATAATATTATTTTTATTAATCTTAACCAATCAATCAATCTCAGAGGAGAACCTAATGATATTAAAATTAAAAGATGGTGATGTTAAAATTGAATTATTTCCTGATGTTGCCCCAAACCATGTAAAAAGAATAAAAGAGCTGGCTGACAGTGGTAAATATGACAATGTGGTATTTCACAGAGTTATAGATGGATTTATGGCTCAAACAGGAGATGTTCAATTTGGAAATTCAGGTTCAGACAATTTTGATTTAAGAAGAGCAGGTATGGGAGGATCTGATCTTCCAGATTTAAAACAAGAATTTAGTAACCTTCCTCATGATAGGGGAACTCTTTCAATGGCTAGATCGTCAGATCCAAACAGTGCTAATAGTCAATTTTTTATATGCTTTAAGCCAGCTCCATTTTTAGATAATCAATACACTGTTTTTGGCAAAGTGATTGAAGGTATGGAATTTGTTGACAAAATTAAAAGAGGCGACGAAAGTAATAACGGATCGGTATCAGATCCAGATAAGATTATTAGTTTTAAATCGTTGTAGTCTTTTAAATGGCATTAAAAAATTTTGCCTTTAAAATTCTTAATAAAGATAATTTTGCAAGATGTGGGATTATAGAAACCCACAGAGGTAATATTCGAACACCTGCTTTTATGCCTGTTGGAACTCAGGCTACTGTTAAAGCATGTAGAATTGAAGATATTAAAAAAACTGGTTCAGATATAATTCTATCTAACACTTATCATTTAATGATTAGACCTGGAGTAGAGCGTATTCAAAGTGCTGGTGGTCTGCATGAATTTATGAATTGTGATTTACCTATTTTAACTGACTCAGGTGGATTTCAAGTTATGTCATTGTCTAAATTAAATAAGATTGATAGAGAAAAGGGTGCAATTTTTAATTCCCATGTTGATGGTAAAAAATTTTATTTAAGTCCAGAGGAAAGTATTAGAATTCAATTAGGTTTAAATTCTGACATTGTAATGATTATGGACGAATGTCCTAAAAATACTTCAGATTATGAACTTATTAGAAAGTCAATGGAACTATCATTATATTGGGCAGAAAGATCCAAAAAGGCTTTTGGTAAAAATCCACACAAAGCTTTATTTGGTATAGTCCAAGGTGGTTTGTTTAAAGATTTAAGATTAAAATCTTTAGAAGAACTTATGAAAATAGGTTTTGATGGTTATGCTTTAGGTGGTTTGGCAGTTGGCGAAAGTCAAGATGAAATGTTTAAAGTACTAGATGATATCAAATCTGATTTACCATCTGAAAAACCACATTACCTGATGGGTGTTGGAACGCCATCAGATATTTTGGGCGCAGTTAAGAGAGGCATAGATATGTTTGACTGTGTTTTACCTACAAGATCTGGCAGAACAGGTTTAGCGTTCACTTGGGGTGGTCGTGTAAATATAAAAAATAATAAATACCAAAATGATAATTCACCTCTTGATCCAGAATGTGACAATTTAAACTTAAATAAATATTCTAAAAATTATTTGAACCACTTATTCAATACAAATGAAATATTAGCTTCAATGTTGTTAACACTACATAATATCAATTTTTATCAAGAATTAATGAATGCTATACGTGAGAATATTGTTAATGGTACATTTGATGATTTTCACAATAAATACATAAATAAGTTGTAATTTAGATAATTTTTGGGATTTCGGGTTTGAATTATCAAAATAATTCTGTATACACAATTTTCATTCATTGAATGATGTGGGCCGTTAGCTCAGTTGGTAGAGCAATTCCCTTTTAAGGAATGGGTCGATGGTTCGAGTCCATCACGGCTCACCATTTAAAGTTTAAACTTTAATTGGTGGATAATCTAAAATTATCTCATTAGTCCACTCATTAATCTTTTTAATTCTATTATCAGCAGATGGGTGAGTGCTCATAAATTCTGGTGGTGCTTTACCTTTGTTAAACTCTTTCATTCTTTCCCAGATTTTTACTGTTTCCCTAATATCGTATCCAGATAAAGATGAGAAAATCATGCCTAAATAATCTGCTTCGCTCTCTTGTTTCCTGTTAAATGGGTTCATAATACCTAATTGTGATAATAGACCTACCGTATTCATACCTGTTGCTCTGTTAACTTGAGATAACTTACCCCCACTAAAAATGTCTATTAATTGAGTGCTAGTATTTAAAATTACACCACGACTAGCACGCTCAACAGAATGTTTTGCAACTGCATGAGCAATTTCATGACCCATTACAGCAGCAAGACCATTTGTATTTTTTGTTACTTCAAGAATTCCAGTATAAACAGCAATTTTACCACCAGGCATACACCAAGCATTTCTTACTTTTTTATTATCAATTAATATATATTCCCAGTCAAAATTCACAGTTGGATCATTTAATTTTTCTTTATAAAAATATTCTCCAATTGCATTTTCCATTTTTTTACCAATTTCTTTAATCTCATCTATTTGCTTTGTATCTGTGATTAACTTTTCTTTTTCTTTAACTTTTTCATATATTTCTGCTGCTTGAGCATTAAGTTTAGATTCAGGGATGATTTTTAATTGACGTCTTTCTGTAATTGGTGCAGTTGAACACGCATTCAAAACAAATCCACAACAACCGCAACTTATATATGATAGGAATTTTCTTCTATTCATTTAATAATGAAATTGATACTATATTTAAATATGAATCTAAATAATAAAATTTTAATCTTTTTATTTATAGTCTGTTTAGCATTTGTAATTTATTCAAGTTATCATTGAGATTTTATGAATAAAAATAAAAAACCTATTTCAAAAAAAGAAATTGCTGGCCTATGGTTTTATATATTTTCTTTAAAAATTAGAAATTATTTTTTTACAGGTATTGTAGTCTTAATTCCAATTGGAGTAACAATTTGGTTATCAAAGTTTTTGATTAATACATCATCAAAAATTTTACCAAATTATATTAACCCAAATACTTATTTACCATTTCAAATACCTGGATTGGAAATAATTAGCTCAATTTTTATTATAACTTTTATTGGATTTATTTCACTATCTTATCTTGGTAAAAAATTTTTAAATATTATTGATTATTTATTTAAAAAAATTCCCTTACTTGGAACATTCTGGTCTGCAGTAAAACAAATGTCTAATTCATTAAAAGAAAATCGGAACAAATCTAAAAGTGTAGTGTTAGTTCAATATCCAAGAAAAGGAGTTTGGGCGGTTGGTTTTGCAACAAAAGAAAATAAAGGTGAGATATCAAAAAAAACAAAAAAACATTTAATAAATGTATTTGTTCCCACAACACCAAATCCAACAAGTGGATTTCTATTAATGTTTGAAAAAAAAGATGTTGTTTATTTAGATATGAATTTTGAAGAGGCTTCTAAATTTATTGTTTCTGCTGGCACCACTGTAAAAGAAAACTAAATAATATCATTAATAACATCTGCTTGATCATAAAGTTTCATTAAAGTTCTATATTTATTCAATGAAATATTATCTTTTTCCATTTCTTTAATCTCTATTTCAGCTAACTTGAATAAATCCTCATTATGTACTGGGTCAGCTAATCTAAATATCTTTATCCCACTTTGTTTAAAACCAAGAATGTCACCAAATCCTCTTAATTTCATATCTTCTTCTGAAATAACAAATCCATCAGTAGAAGATTTTAGTATGTTAAGCCTTTTTTTGGCATTTTCTGTTAAAGATGATTTGAACAACAATATACAGGTGGATTGTTTTTCTCCTCTACCAACTCTACCTCTTAACTGATGAAGTTGTGATAAACCGAATTTATTTGCATTTTCAATTATGATCACATTTGCATTTGGAAAATCAATTCCAACTTCAATAATTGTTGTTGAAACTAAAATTTTGGTTTTTTGATTTAAAAAATCTTTCAATATAATCTCTTTTTTTCCAGGCTCAGTCTTTCCGTGAAGTAATGATACTTGATTGGGAAACTTTTTTTTGAGAAATTCAAATTTTTGAACAGCAGAAGTATGATCAAGTTTTTTTGACTCATCAATTAAGGGACATACCCAAAAAATTTGATTATTATTATTAATTTCCTTTTCAATAAATTTCAATATTTCATCAATTTTAGTTTCTAATTTACTATAAGTTTTAACTTCTTTTCTTGCTTTGGGTTTTTCTTTTATAATTGATAAATCCATATCCCCATAGATAGTCATAGTTAATGTTCTGGGTATTGGCGTGGCAGACATTAAAAGTACATCGCAATTATCACCACCTTTATCAGAAAGTCTTTTTCTTTGATTAACACCAAATTTATGTTGTTCATCAATTATTATAAGTCCAAGTTTTTTAAATATTATCTTTTTTTGAAATATAGCATGGGTACCAAAAATTATATTTATTTGATTATTTTCTAATTTTTCTTTAATAATTTTTTTTTCTTTATATTCAGATTTACTGGATAAGATTTCTAAATTTATCTTTTTATCAAAAATTTTTTTAGCAAAATTAAAATGCTGTCTTGCAAGAATTTCGGTAGGTGCCATAACTGCGACTTGAAAACCAGAATTAACAGTATTTATTGCTGCACATAAAGCTACAATTGTTTTTCCACTGCCAACATCGCCTTGTAACAAACGAAACATTTTTTGATCTGATTGAAGGTCGTTGTTTATTTCATTTAATGTTTTTTGTTGATCACCAGTAAGCTTAAAATCTAGATTTTCTAATATTTTTTTTTGATGATTCATATCAAAAAATTTTTTTTGTTTTTTTATCTTTTTAATATTTTGCCTAATTTCAGAATGAGCAAGAAATGTTGATAAAATTTCATCATAAGCAAGTCTTCTATAAAAATTTGAATTGTATTTACCGACATTATCAGGTTTGTGTAATTCAATTATTGCTTTGTTCCAGGAAATATTGTCAAATTTTCCAAGTATCTTATTGTTATGCCATTCTTCTAAAATAGGTAAATTAGTCAAAATTTGATTAATAATTTTATTATAAACTTTTTCAGATATTCCCTCTGTTAAGGAATATTTATTATGTTTATTTTTAATTAATGTTGAATCCTCCGAAACATATTTTGGATTTGTAATTTGATATTTATTTTTAAAAATACCAACTTTTCCGCTTACTGTGACTTCTTTATTTAATGGTAAAATTTTTTTAATATAACCCTCGTAACTATTAAAAAATACACAATCTAATTCACCGGTATCATCTTTACAGTAAATTCTATTAGGGAGATTTCTTATTCTGGGGAAATTATATTTTAAAGGTGTTAATATAACTGTTTGTTCTTCGCCTATTTTAAGGTCTTTTATTTTGGTAGATTTACTTCGATCTGTGTAAGATTTTGGCAATCTCCATAATAAATCAAAGATGTTATTAATTTTTTTTTTCTTGAGTATGTTGTAGGTTTTTTGGCCAACACCTTTTAATTTCTTAAGATCTGATAATAAATAATTATATGTATTATTGACCATTTAATATTATTATAAATTTTTAATGAATAACGATATAGAAAACTTAAAAAAAAGATTAATTTACAGATCCCAGTACAGAGGTACCAAAGAAATGGATAAATTAATTGGTAGTTTTGTAAAAACTCATATTGATAATTTTGATTTAGATAAACTTAATGAATTAGAGAAATTCTTATCAATAGACGATGACACTTTATATAAATTTTATAATAACCAATTAGAAAAAATAGATCACGCAAACGAAGAAATGATTAAATTATATAAAAATCACATTTATAAAAAGTGATGGCGGAGAGACTGGGATTCGAACCCAGGAAAGAGTTGCCCCTTTGCCGGTTTTCAAGACCGGTGCTTTCAACCACTCAGCCATCTCTCCGTGAGCTAGTTTTTATAATTATAATTATTTAATTCAACTATAAAATAGTCTAATAAACTGACTATAGCCTCAAACACCAAAATATGAATCAAGAATTTAATAAAGGACTTTTATTGACCTCATTAGGTTCTTTTTGGTGGGGATTTATTGGGGTTATTTATTTTAAATATCTAGAATTTATAGGATTTGTAGAAGTCATTATTCATCGATGTGTATGGACAGCCTTTACATTAATTATTACTACATTTTTTTTTTCTAAATGGAAAATTTTTATCTCTACAATCAGAAATAAGAAATTTCTTTTTGGATTATTTTTTTCTGGATTATTAATTTTTATTAATTGGGCTGTTTGGATTTATGCAGTTGCAACTGATCGAATAATCGATGCAAGTTTTGGATATTTCATTATGCCTATTTTAAGTGTTTTTTTAGGCTACATATTTTTTAAAGAAAAATTAAATAAGAAAAGAATATTTTCGATTTCATTAGTCATACTATCTATTATCATTCTATTATTTCTAAGTATTAAGTCATTACCATGGGTTGGAATAGTTGTTGGTTTAAGTTGGGGATTTTATAACTTAATACGAAAAAAAATAAATGTTGATACTGATATTGGTCTTTTAATAGAAAGCCTGTTTATTTTACCATTTGCTTTAGTTACTTTTTATTTTGTTTATCAAAAAGGGTTAAATGATTTTTCTACAAATAATATTCCATTATCTTTATTTATTATGTTGGCTGGTCCAATGACAGTGATTCCACTTTTTTTGTATGTGCGAGGTGTTGAGTTAAGTGGTTTAGGTCCAGCAGGTATGATTTTTTATATTACACCTACCTTGCAGTTCTTATTGGGTTATTTTTATTATGGTGAGCCATTTTCCACAATAAAATTTGTTAGTTTTATTTTAATTTGGATTGCAGTAATAATATATTTAAAAGATCTTTATGAAACTAATTAAGTTTTCAATTATTTTTTTACTAATATTTACTAAATATTCTTTTTCATATGATGTTAATGACTTCAATAAATGGAAGCTTAATTTTAAAAAAATAGCCTTAAAAAATAATATATCTGAAAACACATTTAATATGGTGATGTCCAATGTCAAATACTTACCAAAAGTAATTGAGTATGACCGGTTCCAACCTGAATTCTATGAAGATACGAAAACATATATTGGAAAAAGAACCTCAAAACAAAAACAAACAAAAGGTAAAAACTTTTATAAAGATAATAAAGATATTATTGATTTAGTTGAGGCGGAGTTTGATATTGAAAAAGAGTTATTACTAGCATTAATGGGTATTGAAACAAACTTTGGAACCTATGTTGGAAAAATGGATATTATTTCGTCTTTGGCAACTTTAAGTTATGACCAACGACGATCTGAATTTTTTACTAAAGAATTAATAACTTTATTGAAATTAATAGAAAATAAGAAAATTGATTATCAAACACTATATGGATCTTGGGCTGGTGCTTTTGGTTTTTTTCAATTCATGCCAAGTACAATAACTAATTATGCGATTGATTATAATAAAGATGAAATGATTAACTTAAAAGATAATAAGGATGCTTATCCATCTGCTGCTAACTATCTTAATCAAATAGGGTGGAAAAAAAATGAACCATGTTTTTATAGAATTGAATTAAAAAATAATATTCCAAAAAAATATTTAAATATTTCTGCAAAAAAACTTCATAACAAAAAGAAATTAGGTTTTTTTAAAAAATATATAAAAGATTCATTTAAATTGAATGATGTAGATGATAATGTTAACACAGCCATTATAACTCCTGATAAAGATATCATACCAGGTGCGGAAACTTTAAATCCAGCTTATATAGTTTTTGATAATTATGAAGTTATTCTAAAATGGAATAGATCATTAAGGTTTGCACTTGCTGTCTGCACATTGAAAGATAAATTTAAAGATGAAATTTAGATATATATTTTTTTTATTTATTCTTGTATTTATATCTGGCTGCGAACAATACAGCGGAAAATCAAAAAAAGTAAATTTCAAACCTGAGATTAAATATAGAAACACTGGATTTGCATTAATTTATAATGAAAATTTAGATTTAAAAAAACTTGATCAAAGATCTTTGGAAATTTTTCACAAATCTTTAAAAAAAAAATCACAAGTAAAAATTACAAATCCTTTAAATGGAAAATCTTTGATAGCTAAAATTAAATCAAATAATGTAAAATTTTCTAATTTTTATAATTCGGTAATTAGCGAAAGAATTGCTGAAGATCTGGAAATTAATCCAATAGAACCTTATATAGAAATTGTTCTAATTTCAAAAGATTCAACATTTATAGCTAATAAAGCAAAAACATTTGATGAAGAAAAAAAAGTTGCAGAAAAAGCACCTATTGATGGAATTAAAATTAGCAGTCTCAATGAGAGTAAAGAAAATATAAAGATAAATAAATCTGATCAAAAGATATCCTATTCAATAAAAGTTGCCGATTTCTACTATAAAAAAAGTGCCTTTTTAATGATTGATCGAATTAAATCAGAAACAACCATTAAAAATATCAAACTTGTTGAATTATCAAAAAATAATTTCAGGGTATTATTAGGTCCTTTTAATGATATAAAATCTCTACAAGAATCTTTTGAACAAATGAACTCACTTAATTTTGAAAATTTAGAAATACTTAAAAATGTTTAGAATAATTATTATTAATCTTTTATCTTTTATTTTTTTAATTTCTATTTCAAATTCAAATATTGAAATTAAAGCTCGTACTGCCATTCTTCAAGATTTTTTATCTGGTGAAATTTTATATGAAAAAGAACCAGATATTCAAATCTATCCGGCATCCATGACTAAAATTATGACTTCCATAATTGCATTTGATTTAATTAAATCTGGAGACTTAAGTTTAGATGACAAATTTATTGTATCTGAAAAAGCTTGGAGACTTTCAACTGCAGGATATTCATCGATGTTTATCATGGTTGGTGATGAGGTTTCAGTTGAAGATTTACTTCATGGTATAATAACAGCATCAGGTAATGATGCCTGTATAGCACTTGCTGAAGGTATTGCTGGAACAGAAGAAGAATTTGCAATTTTAATGACAGCTAAGGCGAAAGAATTAGGTATGGATAATACTAATTTTGCAAATTCATCAGGTATTAATGATCCTAACAATTATTCAACTGTTAGAGATATATTAAAAATGTCCAGATATTTAATACAAAAACATCCAGATTTTTATGAATGGTTTTCAATTAAAGAATTTACATGGGATAGAACAGGGGGCGATCCTATAACACAAGGAAATCGTAATCCTCTATTATATAAAAATATTGGTGCTGATGGTATCAAAACTGGATATTTAGCTGTTGAAAAATATTCTTTAGCTTCGTCATTAATAAGAAATGGAAGAAGATTAATTGCTGTTGGCAGTGGATTTGAAACTAAAAACTCAAGATCTAGAGAAAGCTCTAAACTTTTAACTTATGGATTAACTAATTTTGATGTTGTCGAAATAAATAATGCAAATAAACCAATTGATAAAATTAATGTATGGCTCGGAAAAGAAGATCAAGTTGAAGTTTATGTTAATGAAAATATTTATAAAACAATCAAGAAGGCTAAAAAAAGATTATTAAAAGTTTCTTTAAAGTATGAAGGACCTGTTGAAGCGCCAATTAAAAAAAACGATATATTGGGAAAATTCAGAGTTGTTTATGATGAAGAGTTAATAGGTGAATATGAACTTTTGGCCGCTAAAGACATAGAGAGAGTAAATATCTTTACTAGATTAATAAAGTCTTTGAACTATTTAATCTGGGGTGATGTCTAGATATCCTGTAATAGTTTTTGAAGGTATAGAAGGTAGTGGTAAAAGCTTCCATATTTCTAATGTAGCAAGATATCTTAAAAAAAAAAATATAGATTTTATAAAAATACGCGAACCTGGTGGTTCTACGAACGCTGAAAAAATTAGAAAACTAATTTTAAATAAAAAGTCTAATTTTAATAAGATAACAGATTTATTGCTTTATCTTGCTTCCAGAAGTGAAAATATTGAACAATTAAAAAAAAGTTATAAAAAAAAAGTAATTTTGATTGATCGATTTACTGACTCTACAATTGCATATCAACATTATGGCTTTGGCGTTGATATAAAATTAATAAACACTATCAATAATTTTATCTTAAAAAAATTTAAAGTTGATTATACATTTTTAAATATTGTTAATAAAAACAATATGATTAAGAGATTAAAAATTAGAAAATCACTTAATAGATACGATAAATTTAAGACTAGTTTTTATCAAAAAGTTCAGAGAGGTTTTATAACTTTGGCAAATAAAAATAAAAAAAAGTATAGCATTGTTAATTCGAATTATAGTATTGATTATAATAAGAAAATTATATTACGAACAATAGATAAAATACTATGAGTAATTTACTACCTATTAATCAATATAAACTTTATGGCTTAGAAAAATATTTTACTGAACTTGTAAAGTTTTATAAAAACCAAAAATTTCCAAACAAGATTTTATTCAGTGGTCAAAAAGGTATCGGTAAATCTACGTTAGCATTTCATTTTATAAACTATGTATTAACAATAGGTGAACAAGTAAGTTATGATGTGGAAAATTTTCAAATAAATACAGAAAGCTCTGAATTTAAAACGATAAATAACAAATCTAATACAAATTTGATAACAATTGATGTTAATGAAGATAAAAGATCTATTGATATTCAACAAATCAGAGACCTTATAATTGATTTAAATAAATCCTCCTTTAATCAAAAACCAAGATTTGTTTTAATTGATAATATTGAATTATTAAATACCAATTCAATTAATGCATTACTAAAAGTTCTTGAAGAGCCTAATAAGAATATTAATTTTATATTAATACATAATAACAAAAAAATTTTACCAACTTTATTATCTAGATGTATCAATTTTAAGATCAATTTATCAAATCAAGAATATTTGAAAATTTCAAATCAACTTTTAAAAGATGATATAAATAATTTGATTTCAAATGAATTAATAAATTATTATTTTACACCTGGTGAAATTTATCATTTAGTTCAATTTTCCTTAGAACATAAGTATGATTTATCAAACATAGATTTAAGAAATTTTCTAAAAATTTTGATTAAAGATGCGCATTATAAAAAGAATAATTTTATCAATAATATGATGTATTGTTTTATTGAATTTTATTTTAGAAAATTAAACAAATCTTTTTCTAAATTAATCAATAAAAAGTATAGCTATTTTATTAAGAGAATTTCAGATACAAAAATTTATAACTTAGATAAAGAATCTTTATTTATGGAGTTTAATGAAGAAATTTTAGATGCCTAAAAATTTTTATATCACAACACCAATATATTACCCTTCTGCAAAACCTCATATGGGTCATGCATATTCAAGTATTATTGCTGATTTTTTTGCAAGATTTAAAAAAATTGATGGTTTTGATGTTAATTTTTTAACTGGCACAGATGAACATGGACTTAAAATTCAAAGAGCAGCTGAAAAAAAGGGGGTAGAAACTCTTAAATTTTGTGATGAGATAAGTAAAACGTTTCGAGATTTATCTAAAACACTTAATTTAACAAATACTGATTTTATTAGAACTACTGAAGATCGTCACAAAAAATCTGTCCAAAGTTTATGGAAAGAATTGGAAAAAAATAACGATATATATTTGTCAAAATATTCAGGATGGTATTCTGTATCTGATGAAGCATTCTATACAGATGATGAAATTGAAGAAATTGATGGTAAAAAATTATCTAAAACTTCTAAATCACCAGTTGAATGGATAGATGAGGAATCTTATTTTTTCAGACTTTCTAAATGGGAAAAACCTTTACTGAATTACTATGAAAAAAATCCTGAATTTATATCTCCAAAAACAAGAAGAAATGAAGTTATTAGTTTTGTTAAAGGAGGTTTAAAAGATCTATCAGTAAGTAGAAAAAGTTTTTCTTGGGGGATACCAGTACCTAGTAATAAAGAACATGTGATTTATGTTTGGTTGGATGCATTAACGAACTATATCAGCGCACTAAACTACCCTGATATGGATAATGAGCTTTTAAAAAAATATTGGCCTGCAAATGTACATTTGATAGGCAAAGATATATTGAGATTTCACGCTGTATATTGGCCAGCTTTTTTATTAGCTGCAAATATACCTTTGCCTAAAAAAGTTTATGGTCATGGTTGGATACTTTCTGGTGAAGAAAAAATGTCTAAGTCAAAAGGTAACATTTTAGATCCAATAGAAATAATTGATCAATATGGCTTAGACCCTTTAAGATATTATTTAATCAAAGAAGTTTCATTCGGAAATGATGGCAATATTTCACAAGATAGATTGGAGGATTGTATAAATAGCGATCTAGCAAACAATTATGGAAACTTGTGTCAAAGAGTTACAGCTTTTGCGATTAAAAACTGTGAAGGTAAAATTCCTAAAGACATTGAATTTAATCAAGATGACTTATTAATTTTAGATAAATTTAAAGATAATATTAATTTAATTAGAAAAAAAATTGATGAATTAGACTTAAATTTTTATATTGAGTTTATTGTCAATTCATTATTTGAAGCAAATAAATATTTTAATGACCAAGAACCATGGAAAAAAAAGAGTGATATTAAAAGATTGAATACGATAGTTTTTACAACATTAGAAATTGTTAGAAAAATAAGTTTTATGTTATATCCAATAATCCCTCAGTCATCATTAAATGCTCTAAAAATTTTTTCAATAAATGAAAATCAAATTGATTTTTCAACAATTGATAATCATAATTATTTAACTAAATTAGATGCAATTAATAAAATAGATATTTTGTTTAAAAAAATTGAGAAACAAAATGATTGATTCACATTGTCATTTAGATCATTCACCACTTTTTGATGATATAGTTAATGTCATTAAAAGATCTAAAGAAGTAGGGATAGAAAAATTGCTTACAATTTGCACAACCATAAAAAGTTTTGAAAAAATAAAACTTTTAGTAAAGCAAGACGATATAATTTTTGGGACATATGGAATCCATCCTCATGAAGCTAAAAATGATAAAGTAAATTCAGATATAATCATCAAAGAAGTTAAAAATAATAATAAAATAATTGGTATTGGTGAGACTGGGTTAGATTTTTATTATAATCATAGTGATAAAGATGATCAGATAACTAGTTTTGAAGAGCATATTAAAGCCTCACTTGAACTAAACATTCCCTTAATTGTTCACTCAAGAAATGCAGAAAAAGACACACTAGAAGTTTTTAGCAAATACAAAAATAAGAATTTAAAAATTTTAATGCATTGCTTCACTGGTTCAAAAGAATTTGCAGAAAATTTGCTATCTTTTGGGGCTTATTTTTCTGCTAGTGGAATTATAACTTTTAAGAATTCTTTAGAATTGCAAAATACATTTAAACATATTCCATTAGATAGAATACTTATTGAAACTGATAGTCCATATTTAGCACCAGTCCCAAATAGAGGTAAACAAAATGAGCCATCTTATGTAAAATATACAGCTCAAAAACTTGCTGATATCAAAAATATTTCAAATTTAGATTTAATAAAAAATACCACATCAAACTTTAATAATCTTTTTAATTAATGAAGTTTACTATTTTAGGGTGTGGAAGTTCAATGGGTGTACCAAGATCTGATGGATATTTTGGTAATTGTGATCCAAAAAACAAAAAAAATTACAGGACAAGATGTTCTGCTTTAATACAAACTAAATCTGAAAATGTTTTAATTGATACCTCTCCAGATTTAAGACAACAATTGATTTACAACAAAGTTAAAAAAATAGATAAAGTTCTATATTCTCATATGCATGCTGATCAAACACATGGCATTAATGATTTGAGAGTTTTTTACATCCAAAACAAAAAAACTATTCCTGTATATGCAGATAATCCAACTAAAAAATATTTATTCAACACCTTTAAATATTGCTTCATTAATAATAGCAAAGAATATCCAGCCACTCTTAAATTAAACTCTTTAAATGATAATTTGTCTATTTCTGATGGTAAAAAGAAACTAAAAGTTAAGGGTGTTAATGTTAAACATGGTAAAGTGAACAGTGTTTGCTACATAATTGATAAAAAAATTGCATATATCAGTGATATTAGTGATATTTCTGAAAAGAATTATAAATTTTTTAGAAATTTAAAATATTTAATAATTGATTGTTTATGGTTGAGATATCATCCATCCCACTTAAATCTAGAAAGTTCCTTAAAATATATAGATAAATTCAAACCGAAAAAGGCAATTTTAACAAATCTACATTCAGATTTAGATTATAATTTTTTAAAAAGAACTTTACCTAAAAATGTTATGCCTGCTTATGATGGATTAACAATAACTTTATAGTATTTCTTCTATCTTATTTATTAACTTTTTTGACATTGGTTTTGTGAAGGATGAGTAAGTATCTTCAATTTTTCCATTTTTATTTATCAATATTTTATGAAAGTTCCATTTTGGGACAGCAGAA
Source organism: Candidatus Pelagibacter sp. HIMB1505 (assembly GCF_052047915.1). NCBI lineage: Bacteria > Pseudomonadati > Pseudomonadota > Alphaproteobacteria > Candidatus Pelagibacterales > Candidatus Pelagibacteraceae > Candidatus Pelagibacter > Candidatus Pelagibacter sp. HIMB1505. Next base: position 978,196 of record NZ_JBNAIR010000001.1, read on the forward strand.
TTTCCATAATTTTCTTTTGCCCATAAATAAATAGGATGTGCATTTTCTCCCTTAACATCAATTTTTGCAGTCATTGGAAACGTTATATTAAAATTCGTTTCACAAAAATCTTTTATTTCATTGTTGCTACCTGGTTCTTGACCACCAAACTGATTTGAGGGTACACCCAAGACTACTAATCCTTTCTCACTATACTTATCGTATAGTTCCTGAAGTTCAGAATATTGTTTTGTGAAACCACAGTTGCTTGCAACATTTACAAGTAAAATTGTTTTATCTTTTAAATTTTCTAGAGGAAAAGTTTTCTCATTTATATCTTTAATTTCAAAATCGAAAAATAGTTTGTCATATTTCGCATTCACTGTGCTAAAAAATGAAATCATAAAAATTATAGTATAAATTAATCCTTTAAATTGGTTCATTTATTTTTAGAAGAAATTAACAATATGAAGTAACCAAAAACTGTAGAGAGTAAGGATCCTGTCAAAACACCAATTTTAACTCCATCAATATATTGGGTATTTTCAACAAAAGCTAAATTTCCAACAAATAAACTCATTGTAAAACCAATTCCAGTTAAAATTGAAACACCATATACACTTAACCAATTAGAATTATTTGGCATATCAGCAAATTTAAATTTCACTGAAACATAAGAGAATAATAATACACCAATTTGTTTTCCAAAGAAAAGACCCATTAAAATTCCAAGTGGGACAGGGTTTAATAAGCTTGATAAAGATAATCCTTCGAGATTTACGCCAGCATTAGCAAAAGCAAATATTGGCATAATAATAAATGCTACATAAGGAGAAATAGCGTGTTCAAGTTTTACTAATAATGAAAAATCATGTTCTTTAAGTCTGTGAGGTATTGTTGATGCCAATAAAACACCAGCAATAGTTGCGTGTATTCCAGATTTATAAGTAAAAAACCACATACACAATCCTATTAATAAATATGGTGTAAAGATCTTAACTGAAAATTTATTAAGGACTAATAATAAAATATAACTTATCAATATTAAACTCAAATAAGGTATGCTTAAATCGCCTGAATAAAAGAACGCTATAATTAAAATTGCACCTAAATCATCTATTATTGCAAGTGCTGTTAAAAATACCTTTAACGAAATCGGAACTCTTGAACCAAGTAAAGATAATATTCCTAAAGAAAAAGCAATATCAGTTGCGGAAGGTATCGCCCATCCATTAATTGTTTCTGTATTTCCAAAATTAATAACTACGTAAAATAGAGCTGGTACAACCATTCCACCAACCGCAGCAATAATAGGAAGTAAAGCTTGTTTGATATTTGATAATTCGCCTTGAAGAAATTCTCTTTTAATTTCAAGTGTTACAAAGAAGAAAAAAATTGCCATCAAAGCATCGTTTATCCAATGATGGACTGATAATTTTAATCCTAAGTCATTTATTCCTATAAAAAGATATTTTTCCAACGTTTCAAAATAAATATTACTAAATGCACTATTACTTATGACTAAAGCAAAAATGGCAGCTATTAAAAGAACTAATCCACTTGCAGCTTCAAGTTTAAAAAACCATTTAAAGGGTTTTGAAATATATTGAATCATTTTTAAATAAATAAATTTTTAATAAATAAATATAAATCTTTTAATGTTTCAAAAAAATTATACAAGAATATTTCAAGGCCTGGAATAGTGTTACTAAGGGGTGATTTAAAAGTATCTAAAACTATTATTAATGCAATAAATGAAATTATAGATACCAATAAATAAGATAAGAACTTGCTAATTCCTGATGATTTTATAGTTGTATTTTTATCTTTAAGTTTATCTGAAATTAATTTTTCATTAGTATCAATTTTTCCTTTTTCTGTTTGATTTTTATAAGATTCATCTAATTCTTTATTTTTTAAAGAAATTTCAATTTCACTCTTATTTTGATTTTCACTTTCATCAGAAATAGTTTCATCATTTTGAGTATCAATTTGTGGTTTATAAAACCATACATGATTACAAGAGCCACACTGTATGGTTCTTCCATTTTCTGGAATTAAAGAGGAGTTTACCTCAAATTTTTTTGAACAACTGATACAATCTATAATCATTAATTTTTATAACATATTATCAAAATAATTCTTTTATTTACTAATCTTTATACTTTGCAATATTTAATAAGTACTGTATTAGTACAATTTCCGGAGTGTAGCGCAGCCTGGTAGCGCATCTGGTTTGGGACCAGAGGGTCGCAGGTTCGAATCCTGCCACTCCGACCATTTATGAGAAAAGCAAAAATTTATATTCCAAATAAAAACCCTATGCAATCTGGTACGGGAAAAACTGATAAATGGATTTTAGAATATGAAACTAAAGATCCTTCAAACAATCCTTTAATGGGATGGGAAAGTTCATCTGATACATACACGGAGATAAAATTAGAATTTTCATCAAAAGAATTAGCAATTAATTATGCAAAAAAGAAAAAAATAGATTTTGAGATAATAGAACCAAGAAAAAGAAAAGTAGTTAAGAAATCTTACGCAGATAATTTTTTAAGATAATTAATGTTTAAATTTTTTACTCAAAAAAAATGGTTTTTATGGAGTATTTTTGGTTCATTATTTATTTTGGTCTCAACATGGTATCAAGTTCAACTTGATGTAAAAATAAATGAATGGTTTGGGCAGTTTTACGATACTCTTCAAAAAGCTTTAACTACACCAAACTCTGTTACCGAAACAGAATTTATTGGATATCTTTTTTCATTTGCTAAAATTGCTGCACTTTGGATAATAATTGCAGTTTTCACAGGTTTTTTTACTAGTCATTGGGTTTTTAGATGGAGAACATCAATGGCAGATTATTATCATGAGCAATGGCTAAAGGCACGCCTAACAGAAGGTGCTTCCCAAAGAGTTCAAGAAGATACTTTAAAATTTGCAAGAATAATGGAAGGCCTTGGTACAGGTTTGCTTGATAGCATTATGACTTTAATAGCTTTTACGCCTATACTTTGGGCATTATCAAAACAAATAAATGTATTACCATGGATAGGTGAGGTAGATCATGCTTTAGTTTGGGTTGCAATTATTTCTGCATTAGGTGGAACATTACTTCTTGCTGCTGTTGGTATTAAATTACCTGGTATTGAATATGATATTCAAAAGGAAGAAGCTGGTTATAGAAAAGAATTAGTTCTTGGTGAAGATGATCCTATAAGAGCTGCTCCTCCAACCATTGGACAATTATATGATAGAGTTAGAGGTATTCACTTCAAATCCTATTTTCATTATTTATATTTCAATACTGTTAAGTGGAGTTATTTTCAAGGTATGGTAATTGTCCCATATTTAGCACTTGCACCGACTATTGTCACTGGTGCTATTACACTTGGATTTGTTCAGCAAATTACAAGAGCATTCGGTAGGGTCGAGGGTTCTTTACAATATCTGGTAAAAAGCTGGTCAACCATAGTTGAGTTGATTTCTGTTTGGAAAAGATTAAGAGAATTTGAGGAAAAATTAAATCTAAAAATTGAAACTGAATTTGCAAGATAATGGCTATTGATAAAAAATATTTAGATTTTTTTCATAAAGTTGCAGTGAAGGCAGCTTATGCATCTTATCATCTAGTTGGAAAAAAAGATAAAATTGCAGCTGACAAAGCTGCAGTAGATGCAATGAGAAATGAATTAAATAAGATTGATATGAATGGCCAAATTGTTATTGGAGAAGGTGAACTTGATGAAGCGCCAATGCTTTATATTGGTGAAAAACTTGGTAATGGGAATGGTCCAAAATTAGATATCGCCGTTGACCCTTTGGAAGGAACAAATTTTGCAGCGAATAATTTGCCTGGTGCATTATCAGTTATAGCGGTGGCTGAAAAATCAAAATTATTTAACGCACCTGAAACATATATGGATAAAATAGCTATCTCTGAAAATAAGAAAGGTATTGTAGATTTAGATAATTCCGTAAAAAAAAATATAATGAATCTTGCTGATTATAAAAATACTACACCTGAAAATCTAACAGCATGTATCTTGGATAGACCGAGACATAAAAAACATATTGATGAATTGAAAGCTTTAAATGTAAAATTGAAGTTAATTACAGATGGCGATGTTTCTGGTGCTCTTTTAGTAACTAATGATAATCATAATGTTGATATTTTTTTAGGTATAGGTGGCGGTCCAGAAGGTGTATTAGCTGCATCTGCTCTCGATGCATTTGGGTGTTTTTTTCAAGGTAAATTTATATTCGAGACAGATAATGATAAAATTCGTGCAAAAAAAATGGGAATTGAGGATTTTGATAGAAAATATGAATTAAATGAAATTGTTTCAGGTGACTCAATTTTTTGTGCTACAGGAATAACTTCTGGTGATTTGGTTCAAGGTATAAAGATTGATAAAAACTGTTTTACATCAGAAACTTTAATTACTCATAAGTCATTTGGTATAAAGAAGATATATCGATCTACAAATACAATTTAATGAAATCAGTTTCCGGTAAACACTGGGAAGAATTATCAATTAATAAAAGGATTATTGAAAAAATAAAAATAGATCATGATTTAAATGATATTCAAGCTAAATTAGTTTTATCTAGAAATTATACTAAAGAAGAGATTTTTTTAATCAAAAATAAAATTCCTTTACATAATCCTTTTTTAAAAACTAAAGATTTTTTATCTGGTATAAAAATATTGAATAATACAATAATCAATGAAGGTAAAATACTTATAATTGGAGATTATGACGTGGATGGTTGTGTATCAACTAGTCTAATGGTAAATTTTTTAAGAAAAAATAATGTTCACCCAGATTATTACATACCAAATAGATTTGAAGATGGTTATGGAGCTAGTGAGAAATTAATAAAAAAATTATTAAAAAAATATAAGCCAGAATTAATTATTTTTTTAGATTGTGGATCGAGTTCATATGAAGCTTTAAAATATCTAAACTCAAAGTCCATTAAATCGATCATCATAGATCATCACAATGCACAAAAACCATATCCGCCTTGTAATGTTTTAATCAATCCTAAAAAAGATGTAGATTATAAAGAATTTGATTATTTTTGTACTGCATTTTTAACTTATTGGTTTATCGATCTTTTAATCAAATTTTATAAATTTGATAAATCATCGAAAGATTATAAGATTTTTGTATTATTAGCTACTGTAGCTGATGTGATGCCAATAAGAGGCTTAAATAAAATTTTTGCAAAAAACACAATAGAAAGTTTTGACATTAATAAAAATTTTATAATCAAATATATATTTAAGCTTCTAAAAATTAAAAAAAAATTAGAAATAGATGATCTTGGGTATAGAATTGCTCCTATTTTAAATTCAGCTGGTAGACTTGAGGATGCAAATCAAATTATAGAATTATTAACAACAAACTCTGATAAACTTAAAGTAAAAATCATTGATAGTATAAATAAGCTTAATGAAAAAAGAAAAATTTTAGAAAAAAACATATTAAATAATTTAGACATAAAGAAAATAGAAAAACAAAATAGTGTAATTTTTATTTACAATACTTTTTTACATGAAGGAATTATTGGCATAATAGCATCAAGGATAAAAGACTATTTTAATAAACCATGTATTGTATTAACAAAATCAAGAGGAATTGTTAAGGGGTCAGCAAGATCAACCAATGATTTTAATCTTGGAAATTACATTAATAAAGCTGTACAAAAAAAAATATTACTTAATGGTGGTGGTCACAACCTTGCTGCTGGACTTAGTTTGAAAGAAAAAAATATTAATAATTTTAAAAACTTTATTAATAGTTTCTTTTCTGAAAATATAAATTCTTCTAAATTAAGTTATGATTCTAAAATTTCTTTTAATGGGATAAATAAAGATTTCATTAAATCTATTAATTTACTTGGTCCAATTGGTAATAATAATCCAAATCCGTTATTCTTATTACAAGATGTTAAATTTGTTAAATCAAAAAATTTAAAGAATAATTTTCTTACATGTTTTGTTGTGAAAAATAAAAAAATGATAAAAGCATCATCTTTTCATAATATAAATTCTTCTATTTCATATGAATTACAAAACTCTGATAATACTTTTGATTTAGTGGCTAGAATTAAACTGAACAAATGGAACAATAAAAATACTATAGAATTAGAAATTATTGATTTAATTAAAGTTATATAAAACTTGATTATTTGATTTTTTTCCAATAAATACATGCCTTCTGGTCCCTTCGTCTATCGGTTAGGACACGTGGTTTTCATCCTCGAAAGAGGGGTTCGATTCCCCTAGGGACCGCCAAATTATGTTTTATGTTTACTTAATTGTAACAAAAAGTAAAAATAAGCTTATCTCATATGTTGGCTATACCAGTGATATTACGAAGAGAATTAGACTACATAACACCTCGAAAGGAGCTAAATTTACTAGAGGCAGGTACTGGAAATTAATTTATTATAAAAAATTTAATTCAAAGATTTTAGCTTTAAAAGAAGAATACAAACTAAAAAAAAACTATAAACTAAGATTAAAGATTAAAAAAGATTATATAGCCAATGAAAATATCAATTTTACTTCCATATAAAGAAAATTTTTCAGAAAATTACGCAGGAGCAGTTTCTATATTTGTCAGAGATATAACTAAAAATAGTGTTTATTCTAAAACAACAAAAGTTTATGGAAATACTTCATTTAAAAGAACTTTCTTAAAAAAATGCTATGTAAACATTCCTCTAAAAAAAAGTTTATTAAAAAGTACAAGTAAAATTTTCGTAGAAGAATTTTTAAAACAAGAGAAAAATTTCAACTCTGATATAATTGAGATTCATAATAGACCTAATTATTTAAGATATCTAAAAGGTATTAATAAAAGAAAAATTTTATATTTTCATAATGATCCTTTATCAATGACAGGGTCAAAAAAAATATCAGATAGAATTTTTTTATTAAACCATATTGATAAAATACTATTTAATAGTAAATGGTCACAAGAACGTTTTTTTATTGGTTTAGAAAATGAAATTTTATTAAAACATAAAACAGCTGTTTGTTATCAATCAACTTCATCCACAAATATAGATTTTAATAAAAAACAAAAAATTATTTCGTTTATTGGAAAATTGAATTCTGCAAAAGGATATGATTTGTTTGGAAAAAGTGTTTTAAAAATTTTAGATGAGTTCCCAGATTGGAAAGCATTAGTAGTTGGTGACGAACCAAGAGAAAAAATTAATTTTCAACATAAACGATTATATGTTTCTGGTTACACCAAACATGAAAAAATATTGGAATTATTAAAAAAAGTTAGTATTTCAGTCGTTTGCTCAAGATGGGATGAGCCATTTGGCAGAACTAGTCTTGAGGCATCTAGCAGAGGCTGTGCGGTAATTATTAGTAATAAAGGGGGATTACCTGAAACTTCAAGAAATTCAATAATTCTAAAAGATTTAAGTGTTGAAGAAATTTACAATGAAATAAAGAAATTAATATTAAATCCAAAACTACTTAGAAGGTTACAAAAAAAAAATTTTAAAAGTTTTGTATTTGATCACAAATTTATCTCTAATTTGATTGATATAAATAGAAAAGATCTTTTTTTAGAAAATAATCTTTTTGTTAAAAGAAACAAATCTCTAAAAATAATGCATATAACCAATTTAAATGAAAGGTTTAATGGAAGATTACATTACAATACTGGTAGAAGGTTAAATAATGGGTTCTTAAGGAATGACCATAATGTTTTAAGTATTAGTGATAGAGATATTCTTCATAACAACAAAAAAATTAATGATTTAGATGGTTCAAATTTACTTCAAAAAAAAATTTTAGAAACATATGAAAATTTTAAACCTGAGTTGATTGTTTTAGGACATGCAGATAAAGTCTCCAATCAAACGCTAGAAATAATTAAACAAAAAAATAGGTCTATTAAAATTGCTCAATGGTTTCTTGATCCTTTATCTAAAAATGGGCCAGATTTTAGGAATAATAAGAAAAGAATCTTAGATAAGATCAATTTTATTGATAAAACTTTTTTAACTACTGATCCAAAATCCTTAAGTTTTAATATTAGTCGTTCAAGTTTTATGCCAAATCCCTGTGATAAATCCTTTGAAATTCTTTCAAATTATCAAAGAAATTGTAATTACGACGTTTTTTTTGCAATGAGTCATGGTGTGCATCGAGGCTTGCTGAAAAAAGGTAAGCACGATGATAGAGAAAAATTCATAAACAAGCTTATAAAAATTAATAATGAAGTTTCATTTGATATATATGGCATGAATAATATTCAACCCATCTGGGGCGATAAGTTTATCTCAAAAATTTCAAATTGTTATATGGGTATCAATTTAAGTAGAGGCGCTCCAATAAGATACTATAGTAGTGATAGAATTGCGCAGCTAATTGGAAATGGACTTTTGACTTTTATTCATGAAAAAACCTATTTAAATGATTTTTTTTCAAATAAGGAAATAGTATTTTATAAAGACATTTATGATTTAAGTGAAAAATTATCAAAATTTAAAAAAGACAAAAAATTTGGTAGAAAAATAGCTAAGAATGGTAAACAAAAATATTTTAAGTATTTTAATTCAAATATAGTTTCAGATTATATAATCTCAAAAACTTTCGAAAGAAAAAGTAAATATCATTTTATTTGGTAGAATGTTCTCCATTATTATTCCAACATATAACAATTATAATTATTTAAAACTTTGTGTTAAAAGTATAAAAAAAAATTCATTATATGATCATGAGTTAATCTTTCATATTAATGATGGATCTGATGGTAGTTTAGCTTTTATTAAAAATGAAGGTTATAAATTTACTCATTCAGAAAATAATATTGGATTATGCTCTTCAATAAACAAGGCTGCAAAATTATCTAATAATAAATATATTTTATATAGTCATGATGATATGTATTTTTGTCCTGATTGGGATAAAGTTTTATCAAATGAGGTTAAAAGTTTAAATCATGAAAATTTTTATTTGTCAGGTACAATGATAGAGCCTTACTCTGGTCATATTGTTTGTAATTTTGGGACTAATTTCAGTAATTTTAAAGAGGATGAACTATTAATTAGATATAAGGATATAAATTTTTACGATCATCAAGGCACTCACTTTGCTCCACATTTAGTTTCAAAAAAAATGTGGAATAAGGTAGGTGGCTTTAGTGAAGAATTTAATCCTGGTATAGCATCTGATCCTGACTTTAATATGAAATTATGGAAAGAAGGTGTGAGAATATTCAAAGGACTAAATGATTTTAAAGTCTACCATTTTGGCTCATTAACTACTAGAAAGAAAAAAAATTTTATTCAGAATAGAGGTGATAAAACTTTTTTAAAAAAATGGGGTATTACAACTAAATTTTTTAAAAAATATTATTTAAAATCAAAGACAAAATATAAAGGGCCACTAACTAAGCCTAAATTATCTTTGAATTATATTTTTGGCCTTATGACTTGTAAAATAAAATTTTTTTTTACAATTTAATTTTATTAAGAGCATTATTTTTAAATAGATTTGCTTCTTTAATATATCTTCTAACCATTTCTGTTGATTTATGACCAGTCATTGCCATTATACTTCTTTCTTCTGCTCCGGCTTCTGCTGCAGAAGTTGCAAAACCTGACCTCAAACTGTGTCCTGAATAATTAGTGTTTTCAATTCCTGCTAATTTCAAATATTCTTTTATAAGTAAAGCGACTGTTTGATCTGTTAATCTTTTTTCTGATAATTTTGATCCTTTATTAAATCTTCTAAATAATGCTCCAGAATTAATTTTTGAAATTTTAATCCATTCAGTGATTGAAACAACTGGACAATATTTAGAATTTTCAAAGTAGGGTAGTCCCTTTGCTGATCCTTCTCCAAATTGATCGGTTTTTGATCTTCTAAGGTTGATTTTTAATCCTTCTTGGACGAAATCTAGGTCTTCATAATCTAGCGAAACTATTTCATTTCTTCTAAATCCACCTGAAAAGCCTATTAGAATTATTGATCTATCTCTTAGTTTTTTTATTTCCTCAATTTTTTGATCATCTATTACATTAATTATGTTTTTTAAATTATTGATTAATATAGGTTTTTTACCTCTTTGTATGCTTCCTTTTCTTCTTTTAATTCCCATTATATTCTCAATAATTGAAGGATGTTTTGTATCTAAATAATGGCCTTTAAGCTTATGTACGATGCCAATGGAAACAAGTCTGCGTTTTAAAGTACTCATTTTTAGATCGTTTTTTGACAAATTTGTTAAATATAATGAGACTATTTGAGGATTTGTTGGAAAAGAATTGAAACCATTCTTGTTACAAAACAAACTGAAATCATTAAAATCTGACTTATATGCTCTTATCGTATTTTTTGCTTTAGAATTTTGCAGATTTAATAGTGTTTCTTCCTGAAGTTTTTTTATATTTATATTTAATTCTGATTTAGCTTTAGGCTTAATTTGGAACATTGAATAAGGTTTTTTTAGTGTCATAATATTATATTACTATTGATAACCATTAATTATCGTTAGTAATATATTAGTAGATTTTTAATGTCAATACAAATAATCAATCAATTAATGATTAAAAAATCTAAAGATCATCTAAGTTCGGTAAATGAAAATTATTTTGAACATATGTTAGTTGCTTTAAAAGTTAGTTTTAAAATGTTCTATGGAAGTTTATTGGCACTAATCCATGGTCTAATTCCAGGTGTATTTCAAACTAGTGCAAGTAACAAAATTAAGGAACTTTATGAATTTATTAATAAACCAAGATAATATAATAATAACAATAATTTATTTATATATATTAAAGTAAATGATTAGAAATATAGAGAGAAAAGATAAAGAAAATTGGATAAAATTGTATTGTGGATACGCAAAATTTTACAAAGTCCCAATGAATCAATCCATTTTAGATACTTTATGGGATTGGATACATGATAAAAACCATGTTATTAAGGGTATTTGCTATGAATTAGAAGGTAAAATAGTAGGAATAGCTCATTTTAGAACAATGCCAAGACCAATTAAAGGTGAATATATTGGGTTTTTAGATGATTTATTTGTAGAACCTGATTTTAGAGGCCAAAAAATAGCTCAAAAGCTAATTAATTATTTAAGATCCCTATCTAAAGATAATAATTGGGAAGGAATTCGCTGGATCACCCACTCTTCTAATGAAAATGCAAAAAAATTATACGATAAAATAGCTAACAATACAGGATTTGAACTTTATGAACTTAAAAGGAACTAAATTTCAGCTAAAAGTCTGGAATTATTTAATGAAAATCCCTAAAGGTAAGGTTAAAACATACCTAGAAGTTGCTAAAGCTATAGGAAAACCCAAAGCCTTTAGAGCAGTTGCTAATGCTGTTGGCAAAAACCCCTTTCCTCCAAAAATACCCTGTCATAGAGTAATCAGATCTGATGGTAGTCTCGGTGGATATTCTGGAAAAGGTGGGATTCAGCAAAAAAGACGTTTATTAAGATCAGAAAAAGTCTTCATTAAATAAAATTTTTAAAGCACTCAATGCTTAAATTAACAGCTAAAATAAACACTTTTAAGCGATTTTAGTCATTTTTAGTATAAATAGTATTATACACCCTTTAGTTGTACTAAATATATAGAATTGCTTAAAATTAGGTACTCTACGGCCGTTTAAACTGCATATTCTAATACTGCATTGCTCTAGTTTTTAACAATAACAACACTTTTAGAAGATCATTAAAATTGCGTTAATTATGATATTTTAAGTTATAATTTGCACTCTAAAATCCTACTTTTAAAACAAAATAGTATATAAAGCGTTAAAAAGTATTGATTTTAAATGATTTTTAAAAATATCTTTTTATTTATGGATACCAACTCTCAAATTTTTCTTTTTCTATTATAATTTTTACTCATTTTAAGACTATTTCTTTATAATTTTTTTTGAATATTAAAATATATATATTATTAAATTATTAAATAATAACAATTATTTATATATATAATCTAAAGTAATACTTTAATATATAGTAAATTAATAATTACTAATATTTAATCTTATTTAGATAATATTCTCTCTTTGCAATATATAAACCGCTTAAAACTATAATAAAAAGACCTAAATAAGTCCAATTATCAGGAAGCTCATTAAAATAATAATAGCTAATAAGGATATTAGTTATAATTTCGGTATAACCTAAAGGAGCTAATTTAGAGGCATCTGCATATTTAAGTGAAATGATCAGAAAAAGATGAGCTATAGAGGCTATAAGGCCTATTAAAGCCATAATAATCCATTCATTTAATGAAGGTTTGACCCATACAGAGGGTAAAAATAATGAAATTATCAAAAGCCCTACTACACTGGTAAATAATAGAGTTAATAAAGGATTATCTGAAGTGCTAAGTTTTCTAGTTATTATAAAATAAAAGCCATAACAAATACCACAACATACTGCAGCTAATGTTGCTAGATTAACTTCAATAAATCCTGGTCTAATTACAATTAAAGCACCTAAAAAACCCACTAATACAGCTGACCACCTTCTAATTCCAACTTTTTCATTCAAAAATATTGGGGAAAATGCTGTGCAAGTAATAGGAGCTACAAATGCTAAAGTTAAAGCTTTTGGAAGAGAGATAACTGAAATTGCATAAAAAAAACATAAAGTTGAAAAAGCTAAAACAAAACCTCTAATTATTTGTAATCTAGGGTTTTTACTCCACACAAGAGTTTTTTTATAAAAAAAAAGCATGAGACTTAATGTAAAAAGTGCAGAAAAAAAATATCTCGCCCAGGCTATTTGAAACACATTCATTGAGTTACTTAAAAATTTAGCTAAAGCATCCATTACTGGTACAATCATCCAAGCAGATGCATTCAGAATTATAGCCTTCATCAAATTAAGATATAGATTAATTAAAATACTTTAAAGCAAAGAATACAACTATAGGAATAGTGAAGAAAGACATTATAGTTGATACCACGATCATACTAGCAATACTATCAACAACTTTTTTCTTAGAATACATAGAACCAACAAGATAAGTTAAAACAGCACTAGGCATTGCGCACTGTATTAATAATGAACCAGCTGCATAACCATTTAAATTAAAAAATTTTATTATAAAAAATCCAATAATTGGCCCTAAAATTACTCTAGAGAAAGAAGAAATAATTGCATTTTTAAAATCAAAAATTTTTAATCTGGTAAGAGCTATACCCAAGGACATTAAAACTAAAAAAATTGTGGCATAAGACAAAAGCATAGTGAGATTAATAAGAAAAATAGGCGGATTTATTTCAAAAAATAAGAAAGAAATTGAAAAGAGTATTGCATAAAATGCAGGTGTTTTAAAAATTAGATTAATATCAAATTTTTTTTTGGCCAGAAAAATACCTACTGTAAAATGTAATAACATAATGATTGCTGCAATAGCAGAAGCAACACCAAAACCTTTTGTTCCGTATGCAAATAAACATATTGGAAGACCCATATTTCCGGTATTTGGAAGTATAAATGGAGGTAACTCCTCAATGACATCTTTTTTTAAAAAAAAAAGAAATAACAAGCCCACTATTGAAAATGCTAATACAGCTATAAAAAAATAACCAAAATAAAGTGAAAATATTTTAAATGTTACACCAGTAGATGTAATTGAAAAAAAAATTAGACCAGGAGATCCTATATTTGCAGAAAAATTTGTAATAAAATCAGTATCTATTTTTGGATTTTTTTTTCCTAAATAATAACCAATACCAACCACAAAAAAAACTGGAAATACAGCTTCAAACAATCTTAATAAAAGATCCATCAATTAAAAATTCTTATTAATGTAGGAAATTGTAAAACAGCCTTATCTTTATTAATAATTTTCAAACATTGTTGGATATTTTTTTCTGTTGTTTTGTGAGTAGTCATAACAATTGTTGCTTTATTAAATTTATGGTTGGGTGTTTGAATAAGTCTTTTAATAGATATCTTATATGCTGCTAATTTGTCAGCAATTTTAGACATTACACCAGGTACATCTTTAACCTCAAATCTTAAATATAAAGAATTCGTATAATTTGCTAAATTAAAGTGTTTAAATTTTTTTTGTGTGAAAGAAGAAATACCAAAAGGGTTTTTAATATTACCTCTTAGGATTGACAATAAATCAGATAATAAAGAAGAAGAAGTTGGGCCAGGCCCTGCCCCTTCACCTTGTAAAATAGTCTCACCTACTGGTAAACTATTTAAAATAACTGCATTCATTACACCATTAACATTCCCGATATAAGATTTACCATCAACCAAAGCAGGATGAACTCGCTCGAACAACTCGCCTTTTATAATTTCAGTGATACCAAGAAGTTTTATTTTCATGCCTAACTGATTTGAAATTTGAATATCTTTCAAATCAATATTTTCAATTCCTTCCATTAAGCATTTGTTATTTGCAATTTTAGAATTAAAACCAAGAGATGATAAAATTCTAACTTTGGCAAAAGCATCGTAACCGTTTAAATCTAATTTAGGGTTTCCTGGCTCTGCATAGCCTAATTGTTGAGCTTTCTTTAAAACTTCAGAGAAACTTTTGTTAGAAGTTTCCATTTCAGATAGAATATAGTTAGTTGTTCCATTTAAAATTCCATAAATTTTTGAAATTTTATTTGTGGCTAAGCCCTCTTTTATTGTTCTTAAAATTGGTATTCCACCTGCAACTGAAGCTTCAAATTCAAGATTAACTTTATTTTTTTCTGCCAACCTTGCTAGATTATTTCCATATTTTGCAATTAAAGCTTTGTTGGGAGTTATTACATGAATCTTATTTTTTAAGGCTAATTCAACTATACGCTTAGAAATTCCATCAGACTGACCAACAACTTCAAATAATATATCTGGTTTTAGTTCTTTAATGATTTTAATTGGATTAGAATAAAAAATTTTTTTATCAATTTTAAATTTTCTTTTTTTATTTTTTGATTTTGCAGATATTCCAACTATCTTAATCTTTTTACCTGTTTTTAATTCAATATCTTTTTGTTTAGTCTTTATTTCATTATATAAATAATTTCCAACTTGACCTAATCCAACTATTGCAATTTTAATCTGATTATTCATTAATTATCTATATTAGGATAAGGACTATTTTCTGCGTATTCCTTAAGTTTATTTTGAAATTCCTCAAAACTCATATCATCGGTAAATTTAATATCTGAAAAATTATTTTCTAATTTGTCAGTGTTCATTGAACAACCAGCAAATAAAATAAATATTATAAACAATCTTTTCATGTCAATGCCTCATTCTCTTTAAATCCTTTTAATATATTCATATTTTGAACAGCTTGGCCAGCACCACCTTTGATTAAATTGTCTATTGTAGAGAGTATTATTGCTTTATTCTTATTCTTAGATTTACAAATAGATATTTCACATTTATTAGAATTGATAACATTATTAGTACTTAGCATAGAGTTTAGTTTAGCAATCTTAATAAAAGTAGATTTCTTATAAAAATTAACAAGTTCTTTATGTAATTTATTGATTGTTATACCTTGTTTTAAGTCAATATAGATTGTGCTTAAAATACCTCTAAACATTGGAGTCAAATGAGGAGTAAAAGTAAATTCTACTTTTGTTTTGTTCAATTTATTTAGAAATTGTTGAATTTCTGAATTATGGCGATGAATACTAACACCATACGCGCTAAAAGATTCATATAAATTCTTATTCTTATACTTCTTATGGACCCCTCTGCCGGCACCAGAATATCCAGATTTTGAATCTATAATAATATTATTTTGTTTAATTAATCTTTTTCTTATTAGAGGTGTCAATGCAAGTAAGATCGATGTTGGATAACATCCAGGGCAACCTATTATTTGAAAATTTTTGATTTTATTACCTGTTAGTTCAGGCAATGAATAAAATGATCTTTTTATTAAATTTGGAGCTTGATGTTTTTGTTTGTACCATTTTAAATATTCTGAGGCTTTTTCTAATCTAAAATCAGCAGCTAAATCAATTAAAGTATTTTTTTTTAATAGCTTTTTTGAAATTTTTTGAGCTTCACCATTTGGCAATGCAGTAAATATTATATCAATATCATTTAAAAA
Source organism: Candidatus Pelagibacter sp. HIMB1505 (assembly GCF_052047915.1). Taxonomy (NCBI): domain Bacteria; kingdom Pseudomonadati; phylum Pseudomonadota; class Alphaproteobacteria; order Candidatus Pelagibacterales; family Candidatus Pelagibacteraceae; genus Candidatus Pelagibacter; species Candidatus Pelagibacter sp. HIMB1505. The sequence goes on from NZ_JBNAIR010000001.1 coordinate 994,285, forward strand.
TTTATAATTAAATTTTACAATTTTTGGTAATTTTTTATTTTTCAATCTTGAATCATAACTAGAAATATTTTTTCCTATTGAGGTATTTCCACAAAGATATTTAATCTTAACATATCTATGTTTTAAAAGTATATTTACTAATTGAATACCTATATAGCCTGTTGATCCAGCAACTAATACATTAAGCTTACGCATTTTATATTATAACAGTTTAGATTTAAAAAAAAATTATCTTTTAGAAAATTGAAAGCTTCTTCTAGCTTTTCTTCTACCAGGTTTTTTTCTTTCAACTGCCCTAGGATCTCTGGTAGTTAAATTTTCTGTTTTTAAAGTAGTTTTAAGATTTGCATCAAACATTACTAATGCTTTAGAAATACCGTGAACCATTGCACCGGCTTGACCAGTATGACCTCCACCTGTAACACTGCATCTTACATCGTAATCTGTAGCTTGGTTAATAATTTCAAATGGTCTAGTTATTTGCATTTTGTGGTTTTCACTTACAAAATATTGATCAAATAATTTCCCATTAACGTAAATTTTACCAGTTCCTTTTTTTAACCAAACTTTTGCAATTGAGGTTTTTCTTCTTCCAGTAGCATATTTACTATCTTTGAAATCTAAATTTAATTTAGTTTTTTTTGAAGTTGTTTCAGTCGTTTCCATTTTAATTTCTAACTAAGTTTTTACTATTAAGTTTTGCAATATCAATTATTTTTGGATTTTGAGCAGAGTGTGGATGTTCATTACCTGAATATATTTTCAATTTTGTTAATTGTTTTTTTCCAAGTACTCCACCTGGCAACATTCTCTTAACTGCCAATTTTAGGGCTTCACCTGGTTTTTTATCTGCTAATTTTTCAGGAGTAGTTTCTTTTATCCCACCAGGATGTCCTGTATGTCTATAATACTTTTTATTTTGAAATTTTTTTCCAGTAAACTTTATCTGCTCAATATTTTTTACTACTACGAAATCACCATCATCCATATGTGGTGTAAAGGTAGTTTTATTTTTCCCTCTTATAATTTTAGATACTACTGTCGCTAATCTCCCAACTACAGCATTTTTAGCATCAATTTCATACCAGTTAGAGGTTAACTGATCTTTTTTTAAGAATTTCGTCATTGTGCCAGGATTAATACTATTATTAAATTCAAAGTCAATTTGATAATTCTATTGCAATTAATGACTTTTATGATAAATATCTCTTTGCCGATTTGATCCTATTGCGGGCTTTAAACTGCTAAAATGGAATTTTCATAACATAATCGGTAGGTATTTGAACTGTATTGTGCACCTAACACAATGTTGAAGCACTAAAAAAGGAGAAAAAAATGAGTACTAAAAGAAATAACCCTGAAACCATAGCAATTCATGGCGGTGATTACAAAAGTGATCCAGCAACTAATGCAGTAGCTGTTCCAATTTATAGAACAACTTCATATCAGTTTAAAAATACTGAACATGCAGCAAATCTATTCGCACTTAAAGAATTTGGAAATATTTATACAAGAATTATGAACCCTACTAATGATGTTCTCGAAAAAAGAGTTGCGTCTTTAGAGGGTGGCTTGGCTTGTCTAACCGTTTCATCAGGACAAACTGCATCAACATTTGCTATCTTAAACGTAGCTCAGGCTGGTGACAATATTGTAAGTTCTACTGATCTATATGGAGGAACTGTTTCATTGTTTACACATACACTTAGTAAACTAGGTATAGAAGTAAGATACGCAGATCCTTCAGATCCAAAAAATTTTGAAAAAGTAATTGATGATAAAACTAGAGCTTTCTATGGTGAAACACTTCCTAATCCCTATTTAAGAGTGTTTCCAATTAAAGAGGTTTCTGATATCGGAAGAAAATATAATATTCCACTAATAATGGATAACACGGCAGCACCCGTTATATGTAGACCAATCGATCATGGTGCAGCAGTAGTAATTCATTCACTTACTAAATATATTGGTGGTCATGGTACTGCAATAGCTGGGAGTATAGTTGACTCTGGAAATTTTGATTGGACTGCAGACCCAAAAAGACAACCATTGTTCAATGAACCTGACGCAAGTTATGGTGGTGTTGTTTGGGGCAAAGCTGTTCCTGAATTAACAGGAGCAAATGTGCCATTTGCTGTAAGAGCAAGAGTTTGTTTGCTTAGAGACCTTGGCTCTGCGTGTTCTCCGGATAATGCATTCGCAATCATACAAGGCTTAGAAACTGTTACATTAAGAATGAAACAACATTGTGAAAATGCTCAAAAAGTTGTTGATTTTCTAAAAAATCATAATGAAGTTGCTAGAGTGATTTACTCTACTGAACATAACAAGCCAATTGCAGATAGAGCTAAACAATACTTAAAAGGTGGAAATGGACCTATGGTTGGTATTGAGCTAAAAGGTGGAATGGAAGCTGGAAAAAATTTCATAGAAGCGTTAAAAATGTTTTATCATGTTGCAAATATTGGCGATGTGAGAAGTTTAGCAATACATCCAGCAAGCACAACACACAGTCAACTTAATGAAAAAGAGTTAGCAGCAACAGGTGTTACTCAAGGTTACGTAAGACTTTGTATTGGTATAGAACATATTGATGATATTATTGAAGATTTAGATCAAGCTTTAAATAAATCATCCAAAAACAAATTAAAGGCTGTTAGCTAATTATTTTTATAAATTAGCGTTACAACACTTATTAAAACTAATATTGAACCTAGCTGGTGTAAAGATGCATACGAAATTTTTACACCAGATAGTAAAGTTATAATCCCTAAAGCTATCTGAAATAGAATTGCTAAGTTTAAAATAATAAAAATTTTATAATCCATTCCTTTTTTTAAAAACAAATAATTAAGATAAATCAAAAATAAGAAAATTACATAAGCAATTTTTCGATGATAAAATTGTATTACAGATGGATTATTTGTTGAGTCTAGTTCAAATAAATCTTTTAAAATAATATCGCTAGGCATTACAAAACCATTCATGTCTGGCCATGTATTGTATAAAAGACCTCCATCTAGGCCTGCAAGAAATGCTCCAAAGATAATTTGAATTACTATTAGAATTAAAAATATATTAAGAATTCTATTAGGTATTTTAACTAAAAATTTTTTAATATTAAGATTACTAATTAAAAACCAATAAACTAAAGAAATTATCAATAAGGCTACTGACAAATGTAATGCTAGCCGATAATGACTAACATCAGTATTGTTAACAAGTCCACTTTTAACCATAAACCATCCTAAAAAACCTTGAAAACAAATTAAAATGAAAATTAAAAAATATTTATAAATATTTTTTCTCTCATTCTTATATTTAAGAAATAAGTAAATAAGTGGTACAATTGAAAAAAGTCCAATTAGTCTAGCTAAAATTCTATGTCCATATTCCCAGTAATAAATTACTTTAAATTCAGATAAAGTCATATTGTAATTAATTTCTGTATATTCGGGTATTTTTTTATATTCGTCGAAATAGAATATCCATTTTTCATCAGATAAAGGAGGCAAGATACCTTTAAATAACTCCCACTCTGTTATTGATAAACCTGAATCAGTTAATCGAGTAAGTCCACCAACAGCTACAATTAAGAAAATTAAAATAAACATGGTATATAGCCAAATTTCTATAAATCTTTTAAATGGATCCGTGTTTACAATCATAATTAATACATATAATAATAATTTTCATAACCAATTGATTAAATGTCGCCAAAAAACAAAAAAAAATTAGATATAATTAGAAAGAAGTTAGATCAAATAGATAATCAACTACTTGCAATTATAAAAAAAAGAACTTCACTTGTTAATGAGGTTGTTAAACTTAAAGAAAATAAGAGTGAGATCGTTGATCAAAAAAGAATTTCCTCAATACTTAAAAATATAAAAATTAAGTCAATAAAGAAAAATATAGATCCAAAAATCACCAATAGAATATGGAAAAATATGATTTGGTCTTATATTAATTATGAGCGAAGAAACTTTAAAAAAAAGTAATTACTTACTGTGAGGTGGAAGTTTTTTTTCGACAAAAACTTCATGTTTTCTAGTTACCGGATTATACTTTTTTGCCTTTAATTTAACTTTAGCTTTTTCACCACCAGCTGGTTTTTTTACATAATAAAAAAATGCACTATCAGGTTTTTCTTCAGGGACCAGTCTTACTTTAACGTGGGTTTTTTTAGCCATATTATTTTAAACTCTTAAGTTGTTTTATTATGTTCGATATTTTGTTAATTTTGTTCTTTAAATTATCTGCTCTTATAGTTTTATTTGAAATTTCGTCAAGATCCTTTGAATTACTTGAATTAAGTAGTTTTTTAACACCATTAATGGTCATACCTTGATCCTTCAGAAGGAATTTTATCTTTTTGAGTAAATCAATACTGGATTGATCATAATACCTTCTATTATTGTTTAAAATTTTAGGTTTAATTTGTTTAAATTCTTTTTCCCAAAATCTGATTGTATAAGTGGGAGTTTTTTGCCCTGTTCTACTCTTTAAATCTAATATCTTAACGACTTCACCAATAGTTTTATAGGCATTAGAAGATTTTTCAGTCATTTTTAAGATTAACAAAATCTTTAAATTCTTTTGATGGTTTAAATAAAACAACATTTCTCTCTGAAATCATAGCTTCTTTTTTTGTTTTTGGGTTACGACCTATTCTTGATTTTTTCTGTCTTATGGAAAATGTGCCAAATTTACTGAGTTTTAATGACTTCTCTTTAGATAAATTTTGAATAATTGTTTGAAAAAAATCGTCTATTAAATTTTCAGAAATTTGTTTTGAAAAACCAATTTGCATATAAATTAAATTAACTAAATCTTTTTTAGTTAAATTAATTCTCATATTTTAAATATTACTTTTAATTTTATTGATTAAGTTCCCACTAACAATTCTACAACAAACATCAAGGGAATTTGCAAAACCTATATAGTCAGTTCCACCATGACTTTTAACTACTGGTGAGTCTAAACCAATAAATATTGCACCATTATATAATCTTGGATCCAATCTTTTTTTAAATTTCTTTAAGTTTGAGATATTCAATAAAGATGAAATTTTACCAATTAAAGAGCCACCCAATGCTTTTTTAAGTTCATCGGAAATAAAATTTGCTGTTCCCTCTGCTGTTTTAAGTGCAACATTACCGGTAAATCCATCAGAAACAATAACATTAACTTCTCCATTCATTAATTCATTACCCTCAATATAACCACAAAATTTATAATCATTAGATTTTTTTTCATTCATTAATTGATAAGTTTCTTTAATTGTTTCATTACCTTTTAGTTCTTCAGAGCCTATATTTAACAAAGCTACATTTGGAGTTTCTTGTGGGTAAAGAGATTTGTATAAAGAGGCACCCATTACAGAAAAATCAAACAAATTTTTTGAACTACATTCAATATTAGCACCCAAATCTAAAACAACACTCATGCCTGTTTTATTTGGCCATAATGCTGATAAAGCAGGCTTATCAATATTATCAATCATTTTTAAATTTAGTTTAGAAATGACTAATAATGCACCTGTATTACCTGCTGATATTACTATATCACAATCTTTTTTCTTAACGCTTTCAATTGACAGCCACATACTTGTGTTCTTACCTCGTTTTGCTGCTTCTAAGGGGCTATCTTCACTTGAAACTTTGTTTAACGTATTAACAATTTCATAATTATTTTTGCTAATTCTATTTTTTAATAATTTTAAAATTTTATCTTCATCACCAAATATTTTATAGAATGTTGAATGATTAGATTTATGATGATGTACAATACCATCAACAATTTTATTTGGTGAATTGTCACCTCCCATTGCATCTACTGCAATTTTAATTATTGATGACATTTTACTTTAATAAATTTAATCTTTGGGGTCTAAAACTTGTCTTCCTTTATACATACCAGTTTTAAGGTCTAAATGGTGAGACAATCTATATTCACCAGATTTCTTGTCTTCTACAATATTTTTTGATGAGAACTTCATATTTTGAGCTCTTCTCATTCCTGTTCTAGAAGGTGTTTGTTTGCGTTTTGGAACTGCCATAATTATGGATTATTTACACTTTTTAAATATGAATTCAAATCATATTTTTTTAATTTTAAACTAAAATCCTCAAAATAAGTTACTAAATTATCAATATTCTTAAAATTTGGTAAAAATTTGGATAAACATTCTTTTTTCTCAACAAAACTTATTTTTTCCCAAAAATGAATTTCTGAAATTAAACTATGAAATACATTAATATAATCTTTCATCTTTTTATTAATTGATTGGTCACCATAACCTATCTCTCTGATGCTTAATTCTAACTGCCGAAAGTTAAAATCGTATAATTCTTGTAGTAACATTTCATTTTTAACATTTTTATATTGTTTAAGAATGAAAGCAAAATGAAAAAGAAATAAAGACAATCTATCGCTAAATGTGTCTTTCTCATTAATTAAATCTTTGTAAAGAGATTTATTAGTAGTTAATTTTATTAAATTATTATAAAAATTTACGTAATTTTTTTTCATGAAAAAAATATTATTACTATCTTTGATTTTATTAGCAAGTTGTACATTGAATAAAGTTGTTCAACATCATGGTGTTCATAATCTTGAAAAAAAACAAGCTAAATTAAAAGTGAATTATACAAATAGAAATCAAATAGAAAAATTAATTGGTCCACCCTCAACTAAAAGTGTATTTGATAATGATGTTTATATTTATATCGAGCGAAAGACTAGTAATTCAAAATTATTAAAACTTGGAAAAAAAACACTTTTAAAAAATGATGTTTTGATTCTTGAAATAGACAACAAAGGAATATTGGTAAGTAAAAATCTATTTAACATCGAAGATATGAATAACATAAAATTTGAAGGTAAAGAAACTGAAATTAATTATTCTAAAAAATCATTTATTTATAATTTTTTAAGTTCTATGAGAAAAAAAGTTGATGATCCTCTTGGTAAAAAGAGGATCAAAAACTAAAATATATTTTTAACCTGCTATTACAGCTAACAACAACAAGGCTACAATATTGGTTATCTTAATCATTGGGTTTACAGCTGGACCTGCAGTATCTTTATATGGATCTCCAACAGTATCACCTGTTACAGCAGCCTTATGAGCTTCTGAACCTTTACCGCCATGGTTGCCATCTTCTATATATTTTTTGGCATTATCCCAAGCACCACCACCAGCAGTCATTGATACAGCCACGAATAGACCTGTAATGATTACACCTAATAACATTGCACCAACTGCCGCTAAAGCTGCAACTTGTCCACCAATTGATAGAATTATAAAGTACAAAACCACTGGAGATAAAACTGGTAATAAAGATGGTATAATCATTTCTTTAATTGCTGCAATAGTCAACAAGTCAACAAGTTTTGCATAATCGGGCTTTTGTTTTCTTTTCATTATGCCTGGATATTTTTTAAATTGTCTTCTAACTTCAACAACCACTGCACCACCTGCTCTTCCAACTGCTTGCATTCCCATTGACCCAAACAAATATGGAAGCATTCCACCAATAAGCAGACCTACAACAACATAGGGGTTTGATAAATCAAAAGTAACAACTATACCTTCTAAAGCCGAACCTGCCTCTTTTGAAAAATGTTTAATATCCTCTGTATATGCAGCAAATAAAACTAATGCTCCTAAACCAGCAGAACCTATAGCATAACCTTTGGTCACAGCCTTAGTAGTATTTCCAACAGCATCTAGTGCATCAGTAGTTTTTCTTACTTTTTTATCTAAATTTGACATTTCTGCTATTCCACCTGCATTATCAGTAACAGGTCCATAAGCATCTAAAGCCACAACCATTCCTGCTAGTGCAAGCATTGTAGTTACTGCAATCGCAATTCCGTATAAACCAGCTACAGAATTAGTTAGTAAAATTCCACCAACAATAATTAATGCTGGAATTGCAGTTGCCTCCATAGAAATAGCTAAACCTTGAATAACATTTGTTCCATGACCTGTTGTAGAAGATGATGCTACAGATCTCACTGGACGATAATTAGTTCCAGTATAGTATTCTGTAATCCAAATTAATAATCCAGTTATTACTAAACCAACAACACCACAATAGTATAAATCCATACCATTAAAAGTTTTATTATTTACAGTATACTCATTGCTAAAACCAATTACATAATCTGTTACTGGATAAAGGATAGCAAGTGAAGCAATAGCTGAAACCACAAAACCTTTATATAAAGCATTCATCACATTATTTGTACTACCAAGTCGAACAAAAAATGTTCCAACGATTGAAGTTAGTATACAAGCACCACCAATTGTTAATGGATAGACCATCATATTAATATCACCAATAAAGAAGATTGAAGATAAAACCATAGTAGCAACAATAGTTACTGCATAAGTTTCAAACAAGTCAGCAGCCATACCTGCACAATCACCAACATTATCTCCAACATTATCAGCAATTACAGCAGGGTTTCTTGGGTCATCTTCTGGAATGCCTGCCTCGACTTTTCCAACTAAGTCAGCACCAACATCAGCACCTTTAGTAAAAATACCACCACCTAATCTTGCAAAAATAGAAATTAGAGAAGCACCAAATCCCAATGCAACAAGAGCATTAACAATTTCTCTCTCATCAACATTAAATTTTAATAATATATAATAATAAACTGCAATAGCCAATAAAGCCAAGCCAGCAACCAACATACCAGTTACAGCACCTGATTTAAAAGCTACTGATAAGCCCTGAGCAAGACCTTTTCTAGAAGCTTCTGTGGTTCTAACGTTAGCTTGAACTGAAACCAACATACCAACATAACCTGCAATACCTGATAAAGTTGCACCTATTAAGTAACCTAAACCAACTAAAGGACTAAATGCAAAACTGACAATTACCAAAACAACTACACCAACAATTGCAATAGTTTTGTATTGTCTAGCTAAATAAGCTTTGGCACCGATTTGAATTGCAGAAGCAATTTCTTGCATCTTGGCATTTCCAGCGCTCGAATTTAAAATATTTTTTCCAGTCAAAAATCCATAAACAATGGATAAAAAACCAGCTCCTATTGTATATAAAAGTATAGTTTCTACAGATGTGCTCATAATTACCTTAAGTTTGTTGGTTATTAAATTTTAAGCCCGGACAATACAAAAAAAGCTCAAAAAGACAATAATAAGTTTTAAAAATGATGAAGATAGCCTTTATTATTAACCTTTAAAATCTTACCTTTTTCGTCAATAATTGATGATTTATTTGAGGGTGATAAGATTTCACCAATTTTTGTTATCTTTATTTTAAGTTTCTTGGAGATTGCTTTAATGATTCTTGATTTATTTTTACTTGCCGTAAACAAAATTTGATAATCATCTCCATTAGAAATTGTTTTAATTTTTTTGAGTTTACGATCAAGTAACAATTTTCTCGTTGGCTTTGAAATTGGAACATCATTTAAATTTACTTTATAGCTAACTTTTTGATTATTGATCAATTTCTCTAGATCAGCAAACAAACCATCTGAAATATCAATTGAGGTATTAGAAAATTTTAATAATTCTTCAGCTAATTTTATTTGAACGTCAGGTTTAAAGTATTTATCTAAAAAATAGTTATTTTGATTCTTTTTCAAATTAATTCTTTTTTTAATAATATCTAGACCAATATAACTATCTCCAATGTTTCCGGTTACATAGACATCATCATTTATTTTGGCTTTATTTCTAAAAATTATTTTTTTGGAAAAACCAATTACAGTAAATGAAAAAGTAAGTTTGTTTGAAAAAGTTGTGTCACCACCACAAAGTTGGATACCATATTTTTTTTGTTCCTCTGATAAAGATTTGGTAATTTCTCTTAATTTTTTTTTGGAAAAACTTCTTTTATTACCAGACCCAGATATAAAGTAATATTTTGGTTTTACTCCTTTACAAATAAGATCAGAAATTGATGCTCTTAAAATCTTTTTAATTACTAATGAAGCGTTTTCAAAATTAGGAAAATGAATACCTTCATTATAGGTATCTACAGAAATAACTAACTCTTTTGATTTGTCAAAAAAGACATCATCGTTAAGATTTAAAGCAGATTTATTATTTTTTGTTAATTTTGAAAAATAATCTTTAATTAAATCAAATTCATGCATTCTTAGATCTTAATTTTTTACCAATATTATCTAGTAAAGCGTTTAAATATTTTGTTTGAGAGTCTTCTAAAAAAAAATTTGATGAGTTTAAATATTCTTTAATAATTATATTTATTGAAATATTTGGTTTATATAAAAATTCATAGGTGGCTGCAGTTAAAATAATCTGAAAAACTTTATCTAAATTTTTAAATGAAAATTCCTCACCAAGTTTGGTATCTAGTTCTTCTTTAATCAGTTCATTTCTTTCTAATGACCCCAAAACTATATCTTTAATAAATTTTTTAAAACGGTGTTTAGGAAAGGTAATATCTTCCTCTTCATTAAAAATTTTACCATATAATTTTTGAATAATTATAACTCTTGGATTATTTTTAGGACTATAATGAGTTTTCATCTTATTAATGGCTCAAAACAGAAATAACGGCATCAGCGGCTTCAGCTCCTTTTCTTTTTCTAGCTTTAGCTTGTTTCATATTCAAACAAGTAATTACGCCATTACCAATTGGTTTTTTTGAGTTAACTGACAAATCCATTATTGCATTTGTGGTAGCTAGAGAAATAAAATCAAAATGTGGTGTTTGCCCTTTAATTACACATCCTAAAGCTAAAAATCCATCATATCTTTTTATATTCTTAGATATTACAACTGGTATTTCAAAAACACCGGGTACTTCTTTAAAATCAAGAATATAATTTTTTGAAAATTTCTTTTTTGCAGATTGAATGAGTCCTTTAGAAATATCTTGATAGTAATTTGCTACAACTAATAATATTTTTTTCATTAAATAATTTCTTGATTTAATATTTTAATACCAAATCCATCTAAACCAACAACATTTTTTGGTGTTTTAGTTAATAATGTCATTTTCTTAACTTTTAACTCTTTCAATATCTGAGCTCCTATTCCGTAATTTTTAATTAAATATTCTTTTTTACTTTCTTTAATTTTTGAATAAGTTTTTTTTGATTTAAAAGAAACATTATTTAAAGATAAATTATTTTCATTAATAAAGACTAGGATACAGTTTTTAAATTTTTTGAAATACTTCATTGTTCGATTGAAAGTATCAGGTAGTTTTCCTCCTGTAAGAATATTTTCAAGCAATAAATTTGATGAAATAACCCTAACCTTTGGAATGATTTTAGATCCAAGTTTACCTTTGGTAAAAGCTAGATGTTCAGATCCATTGATTTTATTTTCAAAGATTTTAAGCTTAAAATTTTGCTCTTGAATTTTAATATCTAAATTTTTTTTAAGTTTAATTAATTTTTCTTTTTTTAGTCTATAAGAAATTAAATCTTCAATCTTAGCTATTCTAAGATTATGTTTTTTAGCGAAAACAAAAAGATCTTTACCTCTTGCCATAGATCCATCATCTTTCATTATTTCACAAATTACCGCAGAATTATTTTTTTTTGCAAGTTTTGAGATATCAACGGATGCTTCAGTGTGTCCAGCTCTTACCAATACACCACCATCTTTAGCTATTATAGGAAATATGTGACCTGGTGAGACTATTTCTTTTTTCGTTACATTTTTTTTTGAAGCAACTTTTATTGTTCTAGCTCTATCTCTTGCAGATATACCGGTTGTAATACCTTTTTTAGCTTCTATTGAGATAGCAAAAGCAGTTTTATTTCGTGATTGGTTTACTGGGGACATTAAACTCAAATTCAACTTTCTTGCTTGTGAACTTTCCATCGCAAGACAAATTAATCCCCTTCCATATTTAGCCATGAAATTAATATTTTTTGTGTTTGCAAATGATGATGATATTACGAGGTCACCCTCATTTTCTCTCTTTTCATCGTCTACAAGAATAAACATTTTTCCCTGTTTGGCAGTTTTGATTATTGCTTCTATTGGAGAAAAATTATTTTTTTGCATTAAAATAGTTCTTAACGTATTTTGAAAGAATATCGATCTCAATATTAACCAAACTATTTTTTTTTAATTTTGATAAATTAGTTAATTTATATGTATGGGGAATTACCCAAATTTCAAAACCGGATGAAACAACTTTTGATATAGTTAAAGAAATTCCGTTAATACTTATTGAAGCTTTTTCTATTAAATCCTGCTTAAAAATTGAAGGTATTGAAAATCTAAATTTATAGGATTTATCAATATTTTTGATTGAAATGACTCTTCCAACACAATCTACATGACCTTGACAAATATGACCTGAGATTTGTTGTTTGTATCTTAATGGAAGCTCTAAATTTAAAATCTTTCCAACAGTAATATTCTTAAAGTTTGACCTCACAATAGTTTCATTTGATAAATAAAATTCTAACAGTTTATTTTTGACTGATATCAATGTCAGACAAACTCCATCACAAGCAACTGATACTCCTAGATCTTTAGGAGTTAACTTTAAATTTGATTTTAAAAAAATATTTATTCCCTTTGGTCTTTTTAAAATTTTCTTTACTTCACCTGAGTTAAAAATTATTCCATTAAACATTTAATTATATAATGTTATCTTATCTTTATTTAATTTATTTAATATTTTTTTTTTATGTTTAAAAATTTTTTCCAATAAATCAGCATTATTAAATTTTTTAAAATTATTTTCCAAAGAATCTTTTTTATTGCTTCTAAATAAGTAAAATTCATTAAAAATTTTTTGTTTTAAACAGCTTTCAGTCAATTTTTGCCCTCCCTCAACTAAAAGATTTCGTATTTTCAGATTGTAGAGTTTTTTTAAAATCAATTTTAAATCAAAATGTAAATTTCTATTTAGTTTTAATCTTATTAGTAATGCGCCTTTTTTTTTAAGCATATTAATTTTTTTTTTTAAACCTGAATTATAAAAGATTATGGTATTTTGTTTATTGATAGATTTAAAAATATAGGAACTTTCATTTAATTCTAAATCTTTATCAAGAATTATTCTTTTTGGAGAAAATCTATTTAAACCAGTTAAGCGACAATCTAATCTTGGATTATCTATATTAATTGTTTTTGAACTGATCAATATAGAGTCATTTTTGTATCTTAAGTAATGAGTTAATTTATCTGATTCAATAGATGTAATTTTCTTAGTTTGATCACTGTGAATAACATTATTTTGAGTGATCGCTATTTTTCCTATAACGTATGGAATATTGAGCTTTCTATTAACTATATATGAATTGTAAAAAAGTTTTGCTTTATCTTTAAGTATGTTTTTTTTAACTATAATACCATTTTTAGATAAAATTTTTTTTGCACGATTTTTAACTCTAGGATCGATGTCGTTTAAAGAAAAGATTACTTTTTTAATTCCTGATTTAATTATTAAATTTGTACAAGGTGGGGTTTTACCAAAATGCACACAAGGCTCTAAAGTTGAATAAAGTGTTGAGCCATTTAATTTCTCTATAGCTGAATTAATTGCACTTTTTTCTGCATGAGGTGTTCCACCAATTCCTGTTGAACCTACAGATAAAATCTCATCGTTTTCTCCAACAATGACACATCCAACAGCGGGATTAACACCTGTTAAGCCAATTTTGGATTTAGCCAAATCAAAGGCTAAAGACATAAAAAAATTATCTTTGTTAATAGATTTACTTATTTTTGTAGACATCTAATCTGTCAACAAATTGAACAAAATCTTTTTCTTCTTTAAAATTTCGATAAACTGAGGCAAATCTTACATAAGCAACAGGATCTAATTCTTTTAAACCGTCCATCACCATTGTACCTATTGTGTTCGTTGAAATTTCACTTTGCCCAAGCTCTTCTAGTGATCTTGAAATTTTACTAATAAATTTTTCAGTTGTTTCAGTGTCTATTGGTCTTTTTTTAAGTGCTATAAAGATTGATTTGGCTAGTTTATCTCGATCAAATGATGATTTTCTACCATTCTTTTTTACAACCATTAACTCTCTGTATTGAACACGTTCAAAAGTTGTAAATCTAGCTCCACAAACACAAAGTCTTCTTCTTCTAATTGCAGTGCCATCTTCTGTTGGTCTGGAGTCCACAACAGAGGTCTCACCTTTTTTACAGATTGAACAAATCATCTGTTAAGATTTTTATAAATTGGAAAAGAAGAACATAACTCAACTACTTCTTTTTGAACTTCTAATTCAATTTTACTATTGTCATTAGGATTTTCTGATAAACCTTTAATAACTCTAGTTATAAGTTCACCTACTTTTTCAAACTCTTTTAATCCAAAGCCACGTGTTGTTGCAGCTTGAGAACCCAGTCTTATACCAGATGTAACCATTGGACTTTCTGTATCAAATGGTATTCCGTTTTTATTGCACGTAATGTTTGCTCTACATAAACTTTCAGCTGCTAGATTTCCTTTTACGTTAAATGGTCGTAAATCAACAAGCATCAAATGTGTGTCTGTTCCACCAGAATAAATTTTAAATCCTTTATTTTTTAACGTTTCAGCTAAAATTTTAGCATTAGCTAAAACTGATTTTATATAACTTTCAAATTCTGGTTTTAGAGCCTCTAAAAAACCTGCAGCTTTACCAGCTATAACATGCATCAAAGGTCCACCTTGATAGCCCGGGAATACAGCAGAGTTAAATTTTTTAGATAAATCCTCATGGTTGGTTAAAATTATTCCACCTCTAGCACTTCTAAAAACTTTATGAGTTGTTGAAGTGACAACATGAGCATAATCACAAGGATTTGGATAACCTTTACCTGCAACTAGTCCAGATATATGCGCCATATCTACCATCAAATATGCTCCAACTTTATCTGCAATTTCTCTAAATCTTTTAAAATCAATTACTCGTGAATAAGCACTTCCTCCTGCAATGATCAGTTTAGGTTTATGTTCAAGAGCTAATTTTTCAACATTATCATAATCAATTAACTCTGATTCTTTATCAACATCATAACCAATCGCATTAAACCATTTCCCAGACATTGAGATCTTCAATCCATGTGTGATATGACCCCCAGAATTTAAACTCATTCCTAAAAAAGTATCTCCAGGATTTAATAAAGCTAAAAAAACTGCACCATTTGCTTGAGCGCCAGAATGAGGTTGGGCATTTGCAAATTTACAATTAAAAATTTTTTTAAGTCTATCTATCGCTAGTTGTTCAGCCACATCAACATGTTCACATCCATTGTAGTATCTTTTTCCAGGATATCCTTCAGCATACTTATTTGTTAAAACCGATCCTTGTGCCTCCAACACTGCTTTTGAAACAATATTTTCTGATGCTATTAACTCTATATGGTTTTGTTGTCTTATTAATTCATCATTAACTGCTTTAAATAACTCTGGATCAGTCTCAGATAAACTTTTTTCGAAAAAATCTTTGTATTGAGTATTTAGATAATTTGTTTCTTTTGACATAATTTTAACTATATTTTTTTAACTCTCTTTAAATGCCTACCATTTTCAAAAGGTGTACTTAAAAAAGTATTTATACACTTAAATGCTAATTCTTTTTTAATCAACCTTGAACCTAATGTAATGACATTTGAATTGTTATGCAATCTTGATAATTTTGTATTTTTTATTGAATAACAAAGTGCAGCTCTAATTTTTTTATGTCTATTTGCAGCCATAGACATTCCCATTCCTGATCCACAAACTAAAATACCAATATTTTTATTATTTAAACTAACTTTTTTACACAATTGGTGAGCAAAATTTGGATAATTTACAGACGTTGTAGAGTTGCTTGTGCCTAGATCAATGATGTTGATTTTATTTGAAAATTTTTTTTTTATTTGCTCTTTTAGTTTGAAACCAGCGTGATCAGAAGCAATGAAAACTTTTTTCAATTTAATTAAATTTATGATTTAGAACGCAAGCAACTAAATGAATTCTATTTTCTTCACCACCATTAAAAAAATTATGGTATTTTGTATTATTGGTTATCCAACAAGAACCATCAGCAGGCATATGTTTTGCAACATTGTCAATTACCATAATACATCCAGGGTTGGTTATAATTGGAATATGTAATCTTGGTTCAGGATCTCTATGCCAACTTAAAGTTGATCGAGGTTGTTTAAGCAAAATTCTTACTCTTCCTAGTTTATATTTTTTTGTCAGAGAATCAAAAACTTCCTTAAAATATGTATTTTTAAAATCTTCTATAAATTCTGAATATTTATCTTCTTCAATAGAAACATCTCTGGAAACTTCTTTTCCACTTGCATCTGGTTTTGTCCAAAAAACACCTCTGGCTTTATGACCTTTAATAGACTCAGGATCTCCTGGGATTTGTGTTAAAGAAATTGCACCAAAATTAGTCACTTCCTCAGGACTTTCAAAATTTTTAATCTTTATTACTTCTTTGTAAGCTTCTTGCAATTTATTGATATCAAACTTTAAATCTAGTTGCTGAAAATCGTCAAAATTTAAATTCATGATTTTTAATTACTCTTTTAAAATAAGATTTATATAATACATTTGTCGCATTTTATAAATTAATATTATGATCACAGGTAAATATCCATCTCTTAGACTAAGAAGAAATCGAAAATATGACTGGACAAGAAGACTTGTTCAAGAAAACACCTTAAGTTCAAATGATTTTATTTTGCCAATTTTCTTGATTGATGGAAAAAATAAAAAAGAAGCAATACCATCAATGCCTGATGTTTACAGATATTCAATAGATAGAATTTCTCAAATAATAGATAAAGCGATAAAAAATAAAGTTCCAATGGTGGCTCTGTTCCCAAAAACAAAAAAAATCAAAAAAAATGAACTTGGAACTGAGGCTCTTAATGAGAATAATTTAGTTTGTAGAGCTATTTTACAAATTAAGAAAAAATACAAAAATGAAATTGGCATCATGTGTGATGTTGCACTTGATCCTTATACATCACATGGACATGACGGTTTAATAAAATCAAATGAGATAATTAATGATGAAACTATTGAAGTTTTAATTAATCAATCTTTGCTACAAGCAAAGATGGGTTGCGATGTACTTGCACCATCAGACATGATGGATGGAAGAATTAAAAGAATTCGTTCTGCTCTAGATAAAGAAGGATTGAAAAATATTAATATTTTATCCTATGCAGCAAAATATGCTTCGAGTTATTATGGTCCTTTCCGAGATGCAGTGGGTTCTAAAGGTTCACTAAAGGGAGATAAAAAAACTTATCAAATGGATTTTAGAAATACTGATGAAGCTTTAAGAGAAATCTCTCTAGATATAAAAGAAGGTGCCGATATGGTAATGGTTAAACCTGGTATGCCCTATCTAGATATTATAAAATCTATTAAAGACAAATTTAAAATACCAGTATTTGCCTATCAAGTCTCAGGTGAATATAGTTTACTGTCTAATGCTATAAACAAAAACATTATTGATAAGAATGCTATTTATGAGAGCCTTATTGCATTTAAAAGAGCTGGTGCCAATGCGATAGTAACTTATTTCGCAGATAGATTAGACAAAATTTTAATTTAATTATTTTAAAGAATTTATAAACTGTTCTCTAGTCAAAGGGTGATTAATATTATTTGGTTTAAGAATTGTTTTATCCAAAAAATCTCCAACTAATTTAAGTCCATTTAAAAGATCATTTATATTTTCTTGGTTTTCATCTTTGTCTATCAAAAAATTTGGAACTAATTTTCTTTCAGTTGATGATTTAGCAAAATACACCGTTTTATTATCTAAAATTTCTTTATTAACCATTTGTTTAAGATCTAAATTGAAACCAAGAATACTTAAAAGTTTAAGCTCCCAAAAAATATATCTTTTTAACCAATCTGGCTCTTCTAAAATTTTATATAAATCATTTATTGATTTATATATGTCCTCATTTCTTTGAGAGTCTGCTGTTAAGATTTTTATCAAATTCATAGATGATGAAATGCAATTTAATTTTTTTGGATCATCAAAATAAATAGGAGTAAAGGCTTTAGAAATTTCAATTTTAAAATAACCAATTCTATTGACTGATTTAGAGTTATAATTTGTATAAAGTAAATTTCCAACTTGGAGATAATTCTTTATTTTTTTTGATGTTCCACCAAAAATTATACCAGAAACTTTCCCTCGTTCTTTTGTAAATATTTCTGTTATTATGGAATTTTCATTATACCTGTTTTTTGACAACAAAAATCCAGTATCATCCCAGTTCATAAATTACTGATTATTTTCCAAACAAATAATTGCTGCATTTTGCTCAGCATCTTTTTTTGATGTACCTTGACCAATATAGAATTTTGTATTTGGAAGTTTAACTGCTACTTTAAAAATTGGTTTGTGTCTTGGTCCAGTATTAGAAATTATCTTATATGTAGGTAGTTTTTTAAATTTCTTAAGAGAATATTCTTGTAATTTAGTTTTTGCATCTATCTGCGTAATAACGCTCTCTTTAATGTTTTTACTCCAAAAAGTTAAGATAAAATTTTCTACAGCCGTAAAGCCTTTATCTAAATATATAGCACCAATTAATGCTTCACAACAATCAGCAATAACTTTATCTTCAACTTTAATTTTTTTATTTTTAGGATTAAATGTTAGAATATATTTTTCTAAAGAAATATTATTAGCTATTTGAAGACATGTTTTTTTGTTAACCAAAGATGCAAATTTCTTATCTAAAATACCTTCCTTTTCATCAGGATAAATTTCTAAAAGTTTTTTTGCTATTATAAGTCCTAAAACTCTATCACCTAAAAATTCAATTTTTTCGTTATTATTGATTTTATCATAACTTTTGTGTGTTAATGATTTTACTAGAAGTTTTTTATCTTTAAATTTGTAGTTAATTTTTTTTTCTAAATTGAAATAATCTATTTTCATTAAATAATTTTCTTAAAAAATCTATTAAATCTAATAGATTTATGCCACTTCCAAAATGCAAAAAAACTACCGATTGATTTGTCAGAAGAAAAAAAAATAAATTGAGCTTTGCCAACAAGATTATCTTTATGAACATATCCGACACTTGATAAAAATCTACTATCTTTAGAACAATCTCTATTGTCTCCTAGGAAAAAATAATGATCTTTAGGAACAATAAATGGATCAGAATTATTGAATGGAAAATTTTTTAGATATACAGTTTTATGTGTCTTATTATTTGGTAATTTTTCCTCAAAAGTAAAAACATCTATTGTTCTATTGCCACAAAAAATTTTATCAGAAATTGATGTACGAGATTTTAATATTTCACTATTATTAATATAAAGATTTGTATCTATGAATTGAATTGTATCACCAGGCAAACCAATTAATCTTTTTATGTAATCAGTTCTGTTATCAGCTGGAGTTTTAAATACAACGACGTCCCCTCTTTTAGGTTCAGAAAACATTATTCTTTTATTTAGAATTGGGGGACTGAAAGGAAATGAATGCTTGCTATATCCATATGAGTATTTTGTAACAAAAAGTCTATCACCAACTAATAGCGTAGGCTCCATCGAGGATGACGGAATATAAAAGGGTTGTAATAATAAAGATCTTATAATTACCGCAATAATTAACGCATAAAAAAGAGTTTTTAAATTATCTATTATTACAGCTTTAGAAATCATTAAACTTTTTGAATAATTGTAAAAGCAACTGAGTAATCTTTTTCATCAGAAATTGAAAGAAACAATTCAAAATTATCAATTTTTTTTACCTTTTTAATAAATCTCTTAATTTTAATATTTTCTAAATAATATGGTTTCCCAAGATCATTATTAAGTACTTCCACATCTTTAAAATTTAAGCCATTTCTGAAGCCAGTTCCTAAAGCTTTTGCAAAAGATTCTTTTGCGGCAAATCTCTTTGAATAAAAATTTATTTTATTAGAAATATTTTTTGAATTTGAAATTTCCTTTTTACTAAATGTTCGATTAATGAATTTCTTATCTTTTACTAAATTTGCAAACCTCTTGTTATCGACTATATCAACACCAATACCAATTGTTTTCATTATTTAATAATTTTTTTGAATTTTTTTATGACATTTTTAATCCCATAAAAAATTGATTCACCAATAATAAAATGACCTATGTTGAATTCTTTTATTTCATTAATTTTTGATAAAATTTCTGTAGATTTATAATCCAGACCATGACCAGCATGTACTTCAAGTCCTATATTATCTGCTAATTTACAAGAAGATTTTATACGTGATAATTCATTTTTAAATTTTTTTTTTGATTTTACCAAGTTAGCAAATCGACCTGTATGAATTTCTATACACTCAGCTCCTAATTCTTTGGATAGAAGTATATCTTTTGAAGTTGGATTAATAAAAAGACTGGTTCTGATATTATTTTTTTTAAATAAATCTATAATTTTTTTAATCTTATATTTATTTTTTGATATGTTTAAACCACCTTCAGTAGTTATTTCCTTTCTGTTTTCCGGAACAATACAAATATAATTAGGTTTAATTCTTAAAGCATTATTAACTATTTCATCTTTTATAGAAATTTCTAAATTCACTAATAAATTTTTTATAGAACAGATTTTTTTTGCATCTAAATCTCTAATATGACGACGATCTTCTCTCAAATGAATTGTGATAGAGTCTGCTCCTTGTTTATTTACATATTTAGCAGCAAAAAATGGATCTGGATGAAATTCACCTCTCGCATTTCTTAGTGTTGCAATATGATCAATATTAACTCCCAACCTTTTCACTTTATAAATCTACTTCCTGGTTTTGTAATTGGAATTGAAGCTAATTCTTTTGGTAATTGATTTGATTTATATGTAGGAACATCAATTTTTAAATGTGAAATGATTTTTTGTTTTATTTTTAAAGTTTTTTTTGTTGATCTATCTATTATGGATGCAAATCCAACTAATTTTGCTTTTGATTTATTTATTAACTTTACACATTCTAAACTTGATTTACCTGTTGTAATTACATCTTCAATTATTAGAACTTTTGAATTTTTTTTAATAGCAAAACCTCTTCTAAGTTTAAATTTACCATTAACCCGTTCACAGAATATTGTTTCTTTTTTTAATAGTTTGCCAATTTCATATCCAATAACTACACCTCCCATTGCTGGTGCTAAGATTAAATCAATTTTTTTGAAATTTTTTTTAATTTTATTTGCAAGAGATTTACAAATCAAACTAGCTTTATTTGGAAAACTTAATAATTTTGCACATTGGATGTATTTTGGCGAATGAAGACCAGAAGATAAAACAAAATGACCCTCTAAAAGAGCATCAGTCTTTTTTAAAATACTTAAGGATTTTTTGAGTGAAAGCATTTCTTTTATCTTCGTGTCTAATTATCTTAAATTTTATACCTTTTTGCTTTAACTCCGCAATAAAATTAGTGAAATTTTTTAAATCTCTAATGATTAACTGGAATTTAAAATTTATATAATTTGGATTTTTACCAGCCATAACTAAATTTGAAATATTCAATTTGTGGTCACCTATCAATGAACTTATACTTCCCAATTGTCCTGGTTTGTCAGGTAATGATATCCATAATGTGGTATTGTATTTTTTAAGCTTTTCTTCTTTCTCTTCTCCTTTATCATGCCAATATCTTCTTATTGCAGCTCTTGCCTTACCTGTTTTAGTAACAGGTATCCAGTGAAGTGAGGGAGATTGATTTTTTGAGGTGATTATATTTACTGTATCTCCATTTCTAAGAATACTTTGCATTTCACTTTTATTACCATTTATCTCACAGCCAATAGCAGTATTTCCAATTTTAGTATGAACTGCATAAGCAAAATCAATTGGAGTAGCGTTTTTAGGTAATTTTATCACTGAGCCTTTAGGTGTAAAACAAAATACGTTTTCCTGAAACATTTGTAATTTTGTATATTCATAAGAGTGCTCAGGATTTTCATTTCTTTCAATAATCTCAACTAAGTCTTTTAACCAATCATATTCTTTCCATTGAAGAGAATTAAATTTCTCAGAAGATTTATAGTTCCAATGTGATGCTATTCCTCTTTCAGCAAAGTCATGCATATCATTTGTTCGAATTTGAATTTCAATTGGTTTTTTAAATGACCCAATTACAGATGTGTGAAGTGATTTGTATCCATTAATTTTTGGTGAAGAGATGTAATCTTTAAATTTTCCTGGTATGCAATTCCATTTTTTATGCAAAACTCCTAAACAATGATAACACTCGTCTATATTTTCTAAAATTATTCTGAATCCAATAATGTCAGTAATTTGTTCAAGTGAAACTCTTTTTTTTTGAACTTTTCTCCAAATTGAAAATGGTGTTTTTTGTCTACCATAAATTAAGGATTTAATATTATTTTCTGATAATAAATTTTGGATTTCTTTTGAAAGAGCCTCAAAAAGATCTTCTTTGTCTTGTTTAATTTCAGTTAATCTATTTTGAATAAGTTTTCTTGCATCATTATTTAATATTTCAAATGATAAATCTTCAAGTTCATCTCTTATTCTGTGCATTCCCATTCTATCAGCAAGGGGAGCATAAATTTCCATAGTTTCTTGTGCAATTCTCTTTCTTTTATCTTCTCGAGAAATTGATTTGATTGTCCTCATGTTGTGTAATCTATCTGCAAGCTTAACCAATAAAACCCTAATATCTTTTGATGTGGCTAAAATTAATTTTCTGAAATTTTCAGCTTTAGAATTAGCTGCAGCAGTATTTTCGAAAACTGAAATCTTTGTAACCCCCTCAACTAATTCAGCAACTTCCTCTCCAAATTCACCTTTGATTGTTTCGTAAGTTGCAAACGTATCCTCAATAGTGTCATGTAGTAAGCCTGTAGCAATAGTGGCTGAGTCTAATTTTAAGTCGGTGAGAATATTTGCTACCTCAATTGGATGCACAGAATAAGGATCGCCTGAAGCTCTTTTTTGATTACTATGAGCCTTTACCGCAAAATTATAAGCTTTATTTAAGCGTTCTAAATTAACAAACTTATTATAAATCTTAACTTTATTTATGAGGTCGTCAGAATTAAGCATATAATTTAATATAACATTAAATCACATTTGTTTAATAGTTGTAATATCTTTAATTGGTAAAGAAAAAATTAAATCTTTAACACTTTTTTTTGTTATTGGATGTATCCAATCTGGAGCTATTTCAAAAAGAGGTATTAATACAAAATTTCTTTTCGACATTCTTTTGTGAGGAATTATGATTTTATCTAAAAAAATTTTGTCTCTATAAGAAATTAGATCAATATCACAAGTACGGGGTGAATTCCTTGGACCTTTTTTTCGACCAAGTTTTTTTTCTATTAATTTGAAAATTTTGATTAATCTATCTGCAGAGAAATTTGTACTTGATTCAATTATTATATTTATGAATTTTGGATTAGAAGTATCCGGCCATGATAATGTCTCATAGTAACTTGATGATTTTAGAATATCAATACCATGAGATTTAAGTAGATATTTTGCATTTTCAATATTTTGAATTCTATTTCCTAAGTTAGAACCTAAGCCAATATATATCATTAACTTGATTTTCTTATGTATCTAGCTTTGTCACGATTCCAATCTCTATTCTTTTTAGCTGCTCTCTTATCGTATTGCTTTTTACCTTTGGCTACCGCGATTTCAATTTTTGCTTTTCCTTTTTTAAAATACATTTTAGTTGGAACAATTGTAAATCCATCTCTCTGCATTTTACCAATAAGTTTATTTATTTCTCTTTTATTGAGTAATAATTTTCTTTCATCCATTGGATTATGATTTGTCATACTTGCCTGTTTATATTGAGCAATATGAGAATTGATTAAAACAATCTCTCCATTTTTTTCAACAGCATAGGATTCAGCAATATTAACTTTACCTTCTCTTACTGATTTAATTTCTGAACCTTTTAAAACAATTCCTGCTTCTATAAGATCCTCAAAAAAATAATTAAAGCTTGCTTTTCTATTTAAACAAATAATCTTCAAACCAGGACTGGTTTTTTTTTTCATTAGACTAGTTTAGCTGTCTCTAGTGCTTTACTTACTATATTTTTTGTTTCGTCTGTCACTTTTACAAGTGGTAATCTAACAGCATCATCACACAAACCTAAAATTTTAGCTGCATATTTTACTGGACTTGGATTACTCTCAACAAACATAGAATAGTGCAATGGTTGTAAAACTTTATCTAAATTTTCAGCTTCCTTTTTTGATTGATCATCAGTCAGTAAAGATAAAGACTGAAAATCAGAACAAAGCTTAGGAGCTATATTGGCAGTTACACTAATTGCTCCAACCCCACCTCTTCGATTAAACTCTAAAGCATTATCATCATTTCCTGTTAATTGTATAAATTCATTTCCCATTGCTTTTAATTGTTGATCTACTCTATCTAGATCCCCTGTTGCATCTTTAACTCCAACAATGTTTTTTAATTCAAAAAGTCTAGCCATAGTTTCTACGGACATATCAATTACAGATCTTCCAGGTATATTGTAAATAATAATTGGCAATCCACATTTGTCATTAATGGCTTTATAATGTTGATACAGTCCTTCCTGAGTGGGTTTATTGTAATATGGGGTCACGATTAACGCTGCACTGGCACCTGCTTTTTCAGCATGAGATGTTAACGATATTGCTTCCTCAGTAGAATTTGAGCCTGTTCCAGCAATTACTGGTATTTTACCCTTACTTTCTTTTATACATAGATCAATAACTTGCTGATGCTCTTTATGACTAAGTGTTGGAGACTCACCTGTAGTGCCTGCTGGCACAAGTCCACTAGTCCCATTATTAAGATGAAAATGAATTAATTTGATATAACTATCAACATCAAGATTGTCGTCTTTAAATGGTGTTATTAACGCTACATTTGATCCTTTAAACATAAATACTTATAACATAAATTATTGATTCACATACTAAAGATTATGCCAAGAAAACTAACAACCATTCTTACAGCAGTTATATTTTTATTGATTACTAACAACTTTGCATTTTCTCAGAATAGTAAAATTATACCAATTAAGAAACCAATACTGACAGATGATGAAATTCAGAAAAAAATAATACTGAATATTTTAAAACCTCTTCCAAAACCAAATTTTAAAGAAAAACCTAAAGTTGTTGAAAAAATAACAAAAGATAAAAAATCTTTAAAACCAAAATATTTATTACCTAAAAAGAAACCATTAATAGCTGGTAAAAATACTAAACCTAGGATTGATAGGTCTAAATTTTATACTAAAAAGGATTTTTCATTTGCAAAAAAAGCGGTCGCAGAAATGAAAAAATCCAATTGGAGTAATGCATTAGGGGTAGCAAAAAAAGCTAAGGATAAATCAATATATAATTTTATTCAATGGAGACACCTTTTAACTAAAGGAAATAAAGCATCATTTTATGAATATCTAAATTTTATAAATTCAAACCCTGATTATCCAAGAATTGGTAGGATTAAATATTTAGCAGAACATAAGTTGTCTAATGAAAAAATTACACCAGGTAAAATTATAGATTGGTTTGGGGGTGAAGAGCCCTTAAGTGGTTATGGTAAAATGATCTTAGGTGAAAGCTATATTCTATCTGGCCAAGTAAACATTGGAAAAAAATTAATTAAAGATGGCTGGATAACTGCTGAATTAAGCAAAGCTGATTTGAGGTTTTTCAGAAAAAAATTTAAAAAATATCTTAATGCAGATGATTATATAAAAAGAGCAGATTATCTTGCTTGGGAAAATAAATACTGGGATTTAAAAAGAATATTGCGTTATTTACCTAAAGACTATGAACTTTTGTATAATGCCAGACAATTATTAATGAGTAAATCTTATGGTGTGGATCAAGCTATTAAAAATGTTCCTGTGCGATTTAAAAATGATGCAGGTTTAAATTTTGATCGTTTGAAATGGAGACGTAAAAGAGGTCGAGTAGATAGTTCAGCTGAAATATTATTAAAAGTTAAAAACACAAAAGATTATTTAGTGCGCCCTGAAAAATGGTGGAGAGAGAGAGAAATAATTTCAAGAGCATTAATTTATAAAAAGAAATATGAATTAGCCTATAAAATATCTAGCAACCACGCTTTAACCGAGGGGCCAGAATATGCTGCTGCAGAATGGATGAGTGGCTGGATTGCGTTAAGTTTTTTAGAGGACCCTTTATTATCTAAAGATCATTTTCAAAATTTTTATAATAATGTGAGCTATCCAATCAGCACATCAAGAGGTGCTTACTGGTTGGCACGATCTTATAAAGCACTTGGTGATAAAGAAAATTCAGATAAATGGTTTAACGAAGCATCTAAATATCTAACAACATACTATGGTCAACTTGCTTTTATGGAATTAAATCCTAATAAAACTTTTGAACTTCCAAAAGATATGGAAGTCGACAATAAATATAGAGAAAAATTTTACTCAAAGGAGTTGGTAAAAGTAGTTTATCTTTTAGATGAACTTAATGAAGATAAATACACAAAATTTATCCTAAGACATTTAGCAAACGAAAATATAGAAAATGGAAGTGAAGTTTTAGCGTCTGAACTTTCCACCAATATAGGAAGATTTGATTTTGCAATACAAATTGCAAAAATTGCTTCTTATGAAAGAAGATTTCATAATAAATATAACTATCCTATCATAAGTACACCAAAATTTATCAATGGAAGAAAAATTCCTGAAAGTGCATTTATATTATCAATTATTAGACAGGAAAGTGAATTTGATTTAAGTGCAAATAGTCATGCTGGAGCCAAAGGTTTAATGCAGTTAATGCCCTACACAGCAAAATTAGTTGCAAAACAAGCAAAGCTTCCTTATGTAAAATCCAGATTAACTACTGATCCTGAGTATAATATTAATTTAGGATCACATTACATCGCTGGTCTAATATTAAATTATGATGGTGCTTATCCGTTTGCAGTTGCAGCTTATAATGCTGGACCTAATAGAGTTAAGTATTGGAAAAAAATTAATAAAGATCCACAGAAAAAACAAATTGATTATGTTGATTGGATTGAATTAATTAAATTTAGAGAGACAAGAAATTACGTTCAAAGAGTATTAGAAAATTATAATGTCTATCGATATATTCTTGAGCAAAAACCAATTAAAATGATAGATTTTTTCAAGGACGATCCGTTATTCTAAAATGGCGGAAGAGGAGGGATTCGAACCCTCGGTACAAGTTTCCTCGCACGGTCATTTAGCAAACGACTGGTTTCAGCCTCTCACCCACTCTTCCTTATTTTGATACATTTGATTGTATTGAATATTGAATATTAATAAAGTAATTATTCAAAATTCTATGAAAAAAAAATATTCAATATTCTCTCTAATTAAAAATGCATTTTCTTATCATGAGAACTGGGAGAAAGCATGGAAAGATCCAACACCTAAAAAAGAATATGATGCTGTTATAGTTGGTGGTGGAGGTCATGGTTTAGCTACAGCTTATTACTTAGCTAAGAAACATGATATGAAAAATATTGCTGTAGTTGAAAAAGGTTGGATTGGTGGAGGAAATACTGGAAGGAACACCACTATTATTAGATCAAATTATTTATGGGATGCGAGTGCAGGCCTTTATGATCATGCGTTAAAAATTTGGGAAGGCTTATCTCAAGAGTTAAATTACAATGTAATGTTTAGTCAAAGAGGTGTAATGAATTTAGCTCACAATCTTCAAGATGTTAGAGATTTAAAAAGAAGAACACATGCAAATAGATTAAATGGTATTGATGCTGTGTATCTTTCAACCGAAGAGGTTAAAAAATTTTGTCCAATAATAAATACTTCACCAGATATACGATACCCTGTTTTAGGTGGAACATTACAAAGAAGAGCTGGTACAGCGAGACATGATGCTGTTGCCTGGGGTTATGCTAGAGGCGCAGATGAAATGGGTGTCGATATAATCCAAAATTGTGAAGTTAAAGGAATTAAAAGAAATGGTGATGCAGTTGAAGGATTGGAAACTACAAAAGGATTTATAAAAACAAAAAAGATTGGTGTTGTAGCAGCTGGACACTCAAGTGTGATTGCAAATATGGCTGGTATTAAACTTCCGTTAGAAAGTAAACCACTACAAGCTCTTGTATCAGAACCTGTAAAACCTATTATTAATACAGTAGTTATGTCTAATGCGGTGCATGCTTATGTAAGTCAATCAGATAAAGGTGAATTAGTAATTGGAGCTGGAACAGATGATTATGTTTCATATTCACAAAAAGGCAGCCATGATATTGTTGAAGGGACGTTAAATGCAATATTAGAACTTTATCCAATTTTTAGTAGGATGAGAATGTTAAGACAATGGGGTGGTATCGTTGATATCTGTCCTGATGCAAGTCCAATCATAAGTAAAACGATGATTAAAGGTTTGTATTTCAATTGTGGTTGGGGAACAGGAGGATTTAAAGCGACCCCTGGATCTGGAGATTTATTTGCATACACTATTGCAAATGATGAGCCTCACAAACTAAATGCTGCTTTTAATTTAAATAGATTTGTAAGTGGTGACCTTGTGGATGAGCATGGTGCTGCAGCTGTAGCTCACTAAATGTTTGTAATTAACTGTCCCTATTGCGGTGAAAGAGAGCAAAGTGAATTCAAAGCTGGTGGTGAAGCACATATAGAAAGACCCAAACAACCTACCGAACTTAGTGACGATGAATGGGCTGAATATCTTTTTATGAGAAAAAACATAAAAGGAGTTCAATACGAAAGATGGAACCATGCTCATGGTTGTAGAAAGTGGTTTAACATGGTTCGTGATACATCTAACGATGAAATAAAAGCAGTTTATAAAATGGGTGAAAAACCTCCTTCAGTTTAATATGTCAAAAAATCTAAGAATAAAAACTAGTAGATTTATTGATCAAACGTCTCGTATCTCATTTAAATTTAATAATAAAACTTATTATGGTTTCAAAGGAGATACTCTAGCCTCCGCATTATTAGCCAACAATGTCCATCTAGTTGGAAGAAGTTTCAAATACCATAGACCGAGAGGAATAATGACCGCTGGTTCAGAGGAGCCAAATGCAATTGTTCAAATTAATGATGGTACAGCATTAACTGAACCAAATGTGAGAGCTACAGAGGTTGAGATATATGAAGGTTTAGAAGCTTCAAGTCAAAATTGTTGGCCAAGTGTAAATTTTGATATTGGAGGAATTAATAATTTATTATCGCCTCTGTTACCTGCTGGATTTTACTACAAAACGTTCATGTGGCCAGCTAGCTTCTGGGAAAAATACGAATATTTCATAAGAAAATCTGCTGGACTAGGGAAGTCCCCTACTCAGCCTGATCCAGATATTTATGAACATCAATATGTTCATTGCGATGTGCTTGTAATTGGATCTGGAATTTCAGGTATCATGGCAGCAAAAACGGCTGCTAAAAATGGATTGAAAACTTTATTGATTGAAGAAAAACCGATTTTAGGTGGATCTACTATTTACAAAGAGGATAATGAGGTCTTTTTAGACAATGAAACACCGTCAAAATGGTTATCAAACCAAATAAATGATTTAGAAAAATTAGAAAACCTAGAAATTAAAACAAGAACAAGTGTTGCTGCCTATCATGGATATAATTATTTATTGGCGAGAGAAAATCTTACAGATCATCTGCCAATTCATGAGAGAAAAGATAAAATAAGACAAAAGTTATTAAAAATAAGAGCAAAAAAAGTTGTTACATCAACTGGAGCTCTCGAAAGACCATTGATCTTTAACAATAATGATAGACCAGGAATTTTATTAGCTTCAGCTTTAAAAAGATATGCAGATTTATTTGGTGTTGCATGTGGTGAAAAAAATATTCTATTTACTAATAATGATAGCGCTTATGAAACGGCTCTCTCCTTTATTGATAAAGGTATCAAATTAGAAGCTATTATAGACATTAGAGAAAATCCAAATTCTGAACTTGTTAAAAAAGTCGAGGAAAATCAAATTAAAATATTCAAAGGTTATACTTTAGTCGATACATCCGGATATAGAAGAATTAATAAAATCTCAATAATGCAACTTTCAAAAGATGGACAAAATGTTGTGGGAAATAAAATTGAAATCTCTTGTGATTGCTTAGGAATGTCTGGTGGATGGACACCAGCTGTACATTTATTTACCCAATCTGGTGGAAAACTTTCTTTTAGAGAAGAAGATCAAGTTTTTATTCCAAAAACTTATCCATCAAAACAAATCAGTATAGGCTCGTGCAATGGTGATTTTAGTTTGAACTCAATCATTAAAAATATACCTAATCAACTAAAAGAGTTTTTTGCAATCAGTTCAACAGAATTTGATAACTTAAAAATTAAAAGTAATGAAGATTTAACAAAAAGAAATATTTGGTTACTACCATCTGACAAAGTTATTGGAAAAACTAAACCTTTTGTTGACTATCAAAATGATGCAACAGCTAAAGATATAAAATTAGCTCTTAGAGAAGGATTTAGATCAATAGAACATGTAAAGAGATATACAACAACTGGAATGGGAACAGACCAAGGAAAACTTGGTAACATGCATGCTCTCGGAATCATTGCAGACACTGCTGGGGTCAAAATGGGAGAGCTTGGAACAACAACTTTTAGGCCACCATATACCCCTCTTACTTTTGGTACAATTGTTGGAAGAAATGTGGGTGAATTTTTTGATATTTTTAGGAAAACCCCTATGCATGATTGGCATGTACAAAATAATGCAGCATTTGAAAATGTTGGTCAGTGGAAAAGAGCTTGGTATTATCCAAAAGATAATGAAAACATGCATCAAGCAGTTCAAAGAGAAAGTAAGGCTGCAAGAGAAAGTGCAGGAATTTTAGATGCATCGACTTTAGGAAAAATTGATATTCAAGGAACAGATGCCTCAGAGTTTTTAAATCGTGTTTATACTAACGCATGGTCTAAACTTGCGATAGGAAAATGCAGATATGGTTTAATGTTGAATGAAGATGGAATGGTTTATGATGATGGAGTTACGACTAGACTAGATGAAAATCATTATATTATGACTACAACAACTGGGGGCGCAGCAAATGTTCTTGGAAAATTGGAAGACTACTTACAAACTGAATGGCCAGAACTAGATGTTCATTTAACTTCGGTTACTGACCATTATGCAACAGCAAGTATATGTGGTCCTAATAGTAAAAAAATACTGCAAAAAATAATTCCAAATATGGACTTATCTGATGAAAACTTTCCGCATATGTCTTTTAAAAATGCTGAAATTGATAATGTGAAATGTCGAATTATGAGAATAAGTTTTACCGGTGAGCATAGCTATGAAATTAACATTCCAGCAAGGTATGGAAAATCTCTGTGGGAAAAATGTATGGAGGCAGGTAAGGAATTTAATATTACACCATATGGAACTGAAACTATGCACCTACTTAGAGCTGAAAAGGGATTTATAATTGTTGGTCAAGATACGGATGCAACACTTACACCTATAGACCTTCAAATGGATTGGATTGTTAGCAAGAAAAAATATGACTTTATTGGTAAAAGATCATTATATAGATCTGACACTATAAGAGAAGATAGAAAACAATTAGTTGGACTACTGACTGATGATCCAAATGAAGTACTTGAAGAAGGTGCACAAATTGTTGCTGATACAAACAAAAAACCTATAGAAATGTTAGGCCATGTTACTTCAAGTTATTTCAGTCCAAACCTAAATAAATCAATTGCACTTGGAGTGGTTAGAGGTGGAAAAAAAATGTTGGGTCAAAAACTAATTATACCGATGGAAAACAAAAACATTAATGTGACAGTGTCAGATCCAGTTTTTTTAGATAAGGAGAATAAAAGATTAAATGCTTAATTTACAACCTGCAATAAACGATCAAAAAAAATTTTCAAATATTGAATTAAAAGAAATTTCTCCGATCAGAAAATTAATATTAAGAGGTAAGAGTAGAGAATTTATATCTGCAGTTGGAAAAGTAATTAATATATTGCTTCCAACAGAAGCTAATACCTCTTCATCTAATGGTGAAATAACTGTTGTTTGGCTTAGCCCAGATGAATGGTTAATTTTTTCTAATACCATTGATGACAAAGATTTTAATCAGATAGAGGAAAAATTAATTCAAAATATCAGTAAAACAAAATTAGGAGCTGTCATTGATGTCACTGACCAATTTGTAATGATAAGTTTATCTGGAAATAAGATATTTGATCTCTTTCAAACAGGATCTCCATTTAACTTTAATGAATTTAGAAATAAAAAAGGTGCAGCAACACAAACATTATTAGCTAAAATAGATGTAATTATTCAAAATAAAGATCAAAACGATGCAAATCTTTTTGTCAGAAGATCTTTTTCTAGACATTTATTTTCATGGATGAGCGATAGTGCGTCAAGATTATAGGTAATAATACAAATTCAAATAAGTTAGGGATAATATATGAAAAAACTATTATATGTTGTGCTTTTAGCACTTTTACCCTTTTCTCTAAACGCAGAATCGAATTTAGATAAAATTTTATCAACAGGTGTCTTAAAAGTTGGGACAACAGGAGACTGGGATCCTATGACAGTAAAAGATCCAGCAACAAATAAATATAAAGGTTTTGATATTGATGTAATGAATGAACTAGCCAATGACATGGGTGTAAAAGTAGAATTTGTTCCTGCAGAATGGAAAACTATTGTCTCCGGTATTACATCAGAAAGATATGATATTTCTACAAGTGTAACCAAAACCCCAAAAAGAGCTGAAGTAGCAGGATTTACTGACACCTATTATAAGTACGGTACTGTGCCATTGGTTCTTAAAAAGAATTTAAAAAAATTTTCAACATGGGATTCACTTAATAATTCTAATGTAACAATTGCAACTACATTGGGGACTTCACAAGAAGAAAAAGCTAAAGAGTTTTTTCCTAAATCAAAATTAAATTCTGTTGAAGCACCAGCGAGAGATTTTCAAGAGGTTTTGGCTGGTAGAGCAGATGGTAATATTACAAGTTCTACTGAGGCAAACAAATTAGTAATCAAATATCCACAGCTAGCTATAGTTCCTGATGGAGAAAAAAATCCTGCTTTTTTAGCGATGATGGTTCCTAAAGGTGATGAAAAATGGAATAATTATGTTAATCAATGGATAAAAAAGAAAAAATCATCAGGTTTTTTCACTAAGTTATTAGCTAAATACAATTTGAAAAGCTTATAATTAATTAACAATTAATTTTAATCATTTATAGATTAGTAAGTGAAAAAAATACTTTTTTTACTTCTATTATTTCCATTAACATCATGTGGTAAAAATGAACTTAATTGGTTAATTTTATCTCCAAATAATGTTGAGGGTTTAACTAATCTTAAATTTCTATTAAGTGGATTGACAACAACAATTTTCATTTCTGTTGTCTCAATAATAATTTCAATGATTTTAGGATTTATTGTTGCTGTACCATCTTTAGCAAAGAACAAGTATTTAACTTACATTAATGTTGGTTATGTGGAAATTGTTAGAGCAATACCATTGTTAGTCTTGATCCTGTGGATTTATTATGGATTACCTATTATGACAGGTATTAGCTTCAGTCCATTTGTATCTGGTATTATAGCTCTATCTATTAGCGAAAGTGCTTTTCAAGCAGAAATATTTAGAGCAGGAATAAATTCTATTAAAAAGGCTCAATGGGAAGCTGGTAGCTCTTTAGGTTTAGGTTTTTTAAGAAAATTAAGATTAGTTATTTTACCTCAGGCAATTAAAAACATCTTACCAGCAATTGGAAATCAATTTGTATATGTATTAAAAATGTCCTCGCTTGTGTCAATAATTGGTATAGGTGATTTAACAAGAAAAGCTAATGAGTTAGTCGTTACTACATATAGACCATTAGAAATATATACATTTTTGATTTTAGAATATTTAGTTTTAATTTTGATAGTTTCTTATTTTGTAAGAAAATTAGAAAAAAAATTGAAAAACGACTAATTTTTTTTTCTATATTCCCAAGGATATTCAAATGACATTGACCACATACCTTTATTATTATTTTTTGCAAATTCTTCATCTTTAACAAATTTATTTGAATATTTTCTGTAAGCAAAAGCATAGCCTTCTCTAACTAAATATCTTGATAAACTTAAATCACCCACAAAACATTCCGCTAATGTTCTTTTGTATCGATCTTTTCCTTCAGAAATGCAATTGACATCACGGTTATCAATAATTTTAACTAATAGATTTTTAGCTTCTAATCCACAAAAGAATATTTCTTTATTAGAAAGACAAGTTTGTTTTAATTCAGGCGTATCTATGCCGCTAAATCTAATTTTTTCACCATTAATATGGATTGTGTCACCATCTACTATCTTAATATCAGAGGATTTAGCATTACTAATTTCTAATAAAAATAAAAAGATTAAAGCTAGGCTAGAAACTAAAAAGAGGTTTTTTCTGATTAAATACATTATTTAAGAAATAACCAATAAATAGCAAAACAGCAATTCCCATTATCCAATTTGTAACCATAATTGTGTAAAATATATCTTCATAGTCTCCACCTCTGATATTAATTACATACCATAAACATAAAAAAGGAAATGCGGTTAATCTCAAGATGCTTATATAAAGACTATATAAAGGTTTTTTAACTGCTTGAAAAACTGCCGTTGTAATAAAAAAAGCTGGATAAATTGGTCCTATTAATGCAGCAACTTTTAGATAAATAATTCCATGTTTTATTGCTTCAGAATTGTCGGTAAACAAAGATACAAAAAATTCAGCACCAAAGAAAATAATCACACCTGCTAAAGCCATAAATGAAGATCCAAAAATTAATGCTTTAAAATAAAGTTCTCTAATTCTATTAAAAGCTTTTGCTCCAAAATTTTGACCACCGATAGATAAAACTGCTGTATTTAATCCAATAACGGGTAATAGAAAAACTTGTTCAATTCTTAATGCAGCGCCATAACCCGCAGTAGCTAAATCACCAAATTGACCAATAAAATATAAGATATTAAATATTCCAACTCCAATAAATAACATACTGAACATTATAGGGACTGATTGTTTAATTAATGAGATCAAATAGCTGTATTTAGGAATAAAGCATTGAATTTTTAAATATTTTTTTATTCTACAATTATTAACTTTATAAGCTAAATAAATTGTTCCAATTAATTGTGAAATAACAGTTGCAATAGCAAGCCCAGCAATTCCAAATGCTGGTATTATTCCATATCCCCAAATAAAAAGTGGATTTAAAAATATATTTAGAAAAAAACTAAAAATTAAAACATTTCTATAACTTTTTGTATCGCCCTGAGCATTCAAAGTTCCATTAAGTGAAATTTGTATAAGCACAATAAATGTTCCATAAAAAATTATGTCTAGATACTCTCTAGTTAAAAAAATCCCAGCCTCATCAGATCCCATTACTCCTAATAAAAAGTTAGACGCATTCAAACCGAATAGTGTTACCAAAATAGATATAAATAAAGCAAAAATTAATGATTGTGCAATATACATAGAAGCAACTTTATTTTTCTTTTCACCTAAAGAATTTCCAATTAAAGCATTTGTTCCAGCACCTACACCAACACCAACAGCAATAATTGTAAAATATATCGGAAATGATTTAGCTATAGCACCTATTGCTTCTGCTGAAATTTTACCAGCAAACCAAGTATCAACTAGATTGTAAAAAGTTTGAAATAGTGATCCAACACTTGCTGGAATAGTTACTTTTCTTAACAAGGACCAAATTGGATCTTTAGTTAGATTAATTGATTTAGACAAAATTACCTTTTATTTATATTCTTTTTGAAAAATGTGTTTTTGGCCAGATTTTTTAGCTTTATATATCTGACTTTGTCTCATTCTAAAACGAGATTTTTGTTCAGTTGTTAAATTATCATAACAACTTGGACATGAAACACCTTCTTCATATTTTTTAGATTTTCTATCTTTTGGAGAGATTGGCTTTCTGCATCCACTACACATTTTAAAAGTTCCACTTTTTAAACCATGTTTAAGACTTATTCGATTATCAAAAACAAAACACTCACCTTTCCATAAACTTTCTTCTTTTTTAATTTTTTGTAGATAATTTAAAATACCCCCATTTAATTGATATATGTTCTTAAAACCTTTCTTTTTTAAAAATACTGATGTTTTTTCGCATCTAATCCCACCTGTACAAAACATTGCAATAGGTTTATTTTTTTTTAATTTTTTTAGATATTTTGGAAAATCTCTGAAGTTATTAATATTTGGATTAATTGATTTTTTAAAAGTACCAACTTCGTATTCAAAAGGTTTTCTTGTATCGATTATATGTGTGTCTTTTTTTTTAATCAATTTATTCCATTCTCTTGGATCAAGATGAGTATTTAAATTTCTTTCTTTAGGATTTAAAGTTAAATTCATTGGAACTATCTCTTTTTTGATTTTAACTTTTGGCTTATGAAAGGGTTGAAATGAAGACTTTGATTTATTGTTATTATCAAATTTTTTAAATGAAAATAAGGATTGTAGTTTGTTAATTAAGATTAATATATTTTTTGATTTTCCAGATATTGTTCCGTTTAATCCTTCCTTTGCAATAATAATGGTTCCTCTTAAATTATTTTGGATCAATAATTTTTGTAAGATGTCCTTATTCTTTTTTAAAGAATTAATTTCTATGAATTTATAAAAGCCAAATACTTCAAACATTATAAAACTCTACAAACTGTCATTCCATCACCTAAAGGAAATATAAGTTGTTCTACTCTTTTGTCTTCAAGTATAAATTTGTTAAATTCTCTAATATTTATTGTAAATTTGTCATTATTTTTTTCATCTACTACTTCTCCGTGCCATAAAACATTATCAATAATAATCAAACCACCTTTTTTGATTAATTCTAAAGATTTTTCATAATAATTTTTGTAATTCATTTTATCAGCATCAATAAAAATCATATCAAACTTTTGATCTTTAAATTCACTTAAACTTTGAAGTGCAGGCTTAATAATTGTTTTTATTTTGTGATCTTGTTTGGCTTTTTTAAAAAAATCTAAAGCAACTTTATTAGTTTCTTGATTTTTATCCAAAGCGATAAGTTTTCCATCGTTGGGAAGTGCAAGAGAAATTGAGAGTGCACTTAGGCCTGTGAAAGTGCCAATTTCAAGTACATCTTTAATACCAGAAATTTTTATAATTAAATGTAAAAAGTGACATTGTGATATTGCAACTTGCATTCTCTTAATATCACCAAGTTTATTGTTATAATCTAATATTTCTTGCTGTATTGGATTTAACTTTAAACTAAAGTCATTTATGTACTTTTGAAGTTTTTCGCTAATTTCTAGGTTTGTACCCATGGCTTTTTAAGTCCTTTGTGTCTACCAATTTCACCACGAGGGTATTAGAGATTTGCTTTGCTTCTTGCATCTTTTTATGTAACGACAAGCCCAATCTGTTTGCAAGTTTTTCTTTTTTTTAGCTGATATTTCTCTCAAGATGAAAAAAATACTGTAATTTTCTAACTTATTAATATCTTTGATCATTTATCTTAATAATTTAGTTTTATTAATTTCAAAATGAGAATTAATAATTTTACTGAAATAGTAAGTGATATATAAAAGGATAAAACATTTAATTGAATGAATAATAAATGCCTTGCTTGCATATAATAATGTATATCTATTTCCTCCCTCAAAATATATGCTGTTCATACAAATTAATATTAATACAATAATTGTATGTTTGTATTTTTTTGCTTCATTTAATAAGTATGGAATTGTGAAGATTAAAAAAACTAATCCATAATCCCAATTTGAAAAAAATAGCATACGACCAATATAAATACCACCACCACATAAAAATAATCTTTCTTCAAAAGTAAGATCGGAATGTATTTTTTTTTTTCCAAATTTAAAATTATAAATAAAAATTGAAACTAATAGTAAAATAGCCAAGAAAATAGACAAATACTTAAAGTATTCATAATTATTCTCTGTAATTATGAATTTAAACTTTATTGCATAATAAGATAAACCTTTAATAATTGATGGTACTCCATGTACTATTAACAAAGCATATTCAATAGAATTTTTCATAATTAAATAAATTTGATCTTTAATCATAATTAAACAAAGTATTGATGTAATAATAATTTTATAAAAGAGTTTTTTATTTTTTAAAAAAACAAAAACTGTAAAGATTGGATATAATTTTAGAAATATTGAAAGAAAAAATAATGATAATTTGAGATATAAATTTTTTGAGATTGAAAGAAAAAAAACTAAAATAAAAATTGTTATGTCTATATTCAGTCTTTCTAATAAAAGTAAACTAGAGGTTGAAAAAAAACTCAAAAATAAAAAAATTGAATATATTTTTGAGTTAATAGTTTGGTTTAATTTAAAATAAATAAACACATATAAATAGATAAGTATAAAATTAAATAATTTAAAATTAAATTTATTATCAAGTTCAAATATTTCAAAAATATCTAACCACAACCAAGTATAAACATAAAGTACCTGTTTTGTATCATAAGGATTATTAAAATATGGATCTAAACCTTCATTTTTACTTCTAAGAGATCTAACAATAGCGTCTAAGTCAGAAAAAGGTGGCAACTGAGAAGGTATTTTGAAAAAGCCCCAAAAATTTCTCCACAAATCATCGTAAAGAGAATAATAAATTAATAATAATGAAAAAACTGAAGGTATTAAAATAAATAATATAAAATTTTTATATTTCATTTTTTTATTAAATATTTTTTTTTAATTAAAAAAAGTTTAAACAATCCATATAAAGAATTTAATATTAACTTAATATTTACATTACTCTGTCCTCTTAATCTATTAACAAATTTTGAATGAATTTCTCCAATCTTAAGTTTATTTATATGTATTGCTAAAAGAATTTCAGAAAGAATTATAAAACCATCACCTATATTTCCACATTTTTTTAAGATAACTTTAATTGACTTATTGGAGTATATTCTAAATCCATTAGTATAATCACTTATATTAATTCTTAAAATTAAATTTGCTAAAATATTAGATAATTTTGAAAAAACTCTTCTTGATAAAGGCCAATTTATAATTCTGCTTTCTTTTAAATATCTGCTTGAAATTAGTAAATCTAAATTATTTTTTGTAAAATATTTTAAATTTCTAATTAGTTCTTTAGGTGAATGAGAGAAATCTGCATCCATTTCTAAAAATATTTGACTTTTATTATTTCTAAATCTTTTTTTTAAACCATATAAAACAGCTGAACCTCTACCTTTTGAATTTTTTCGATGAAAATATTGAACTTTAGTAATTTTATTTTTATTAATTAAAATACCAATATCATTCTTTGGAGTATCATCTACGATAATAATCATAGCTTTAGGAATAAATTTTTTGATACTTTTTATTAAACTTAAAATATTTTCTTTTTCGTTATAAGTTGGAATTATAATATTAATTTCTTTCATTAATAAAAATATTTAAAATCATTATTAAATCTTTTCGGTTTCCAATTTAAATTTTTGATCTTGTTATTATTTGAAACTAAATAAGTAGTTTTAGAATAATCCTTAAATATAACAATTTTTTTTTTTGTATTAAATATTTTTACAATATTTTTTAGATAAAATTTTTTACCACTACCTATGTTGTAAATTCCTTCTTTACTTTTAATTCTTAATTTGTTTATCGCTGAAACAATGTCACTTGTATTCAGGAAATCTCTGTAATGGTTCATATTTTCAAAAATTATTTTTTTCTCAGGACTTTTAAGTTTTTCTTTAATACTAGGTATTACATAAGGAATTTTTTGATTTTTATCTGTAAAACTAAAGATTCTCCCTATACATACTTTAATCGAATATTTCCTCAACTTATTAATAATAAGATTTTCTGCTAATAATTTTGTTTTTCCATATTTGCTAATTGGTTTTAGTTTTGATTTTTCATCAATCTTTTTAAGTTTGTGTAATGGCTTATAAACATGTGAAGTAGAAGAAAAAAAAAACCATTTGGGTTTTTCTTTTTTTTTAATTAAAGATCTAATTATATTATAAGTTCCATTAACATTCACATTGTAAGCCTTTTTATAATTTTGATTTACTAAATTTGTAGGAACTAATGCAGCTAAATGTATAAAAATATCAAAATTTTTCTTCTGGATCCATTTATCAACTTGATTTTTGTTTCTGATATCTCCTCTAAATTCATAAAACTTTATAGGTATTTTTTTTTTTAATTTTAAACCAAGTACTCCATTAGATCCTGTTATCGCGCAAGTTATCATTTTAGATATGAGAAATTCTTAATAATAATTCAGTTAAAATTTTAATTTTTTTATTTGATAACTTAATTGTTGGTAAACCTATGAAAAAACCTCTTTTATCAATTTGATTTGCGTTAATAAGTTTTTTTTTATTAAAGTTTATATTATAAAGTTTGATAGCTGGCTGATTAACAAAATTTCCACTTATAATTGGTCTTGTTTCTACATTATTTTTATTCAAAAAACTCATGAACTTTTCTTTTTTTTTTATAAGTTTTGGATTTAATAAAATTGGAAATCCAAACCAACTTGGCTTTACGTTTTTAAAAGGGTAAAAAAAATTGAATTGATTATTCCAATTTACAGATTTTTTAATAGAGTTTATCAACATATCTCTATTAAAAGCTCTAACTGCCATCATTTTTTTTAATCTTTTAAATTGACTTAAGCCAATAGCTGCTGAGATTTCTAAAGGTCGTAAATTGAAACCTGAATTTATAAAATTAAAATTTTTAGTTTGTTTATGCTTTGATATATCTCTATCCCATCCATGAGCTCTTAAGGTTTTAAGCAATAAATAATCAGATTTATTTTTACAAGCAACCATACCACCTTCACCTGACGTAATTTGGTGTGAGTAATAAAATGAAAAAGAACTAAAGTCACCAAAAGAACCTAAGTATTTATTTCTATATTTTGATCCTAAGGACTCACAGTTATCCTCAATTAAATAAACTTTTTTTTTTGTCGCAAACCTTCTAATTTCATCAATATCTGATGTATTTCCTAAAACATTAATCAGAATTATTGCTTTAGTTTTTTTTGTAAAATTTTTTTTAATTATTTCTAAACTTAGTGAAAAAGAATTTAAATCTACATCGATAAGTTTAGGTTTTAATCCTGCTTGAATGACTGGCCATAATGATGTAGACCAACACACAGAAGGCACTAAACATTCATCTCCAATTTTTAATCTATTTTTTTTCTTTGGATTAGTTAGTGCAAATAATGACAAAAGATTGGCCGAGGATCCTGAATTTACCATTAAACAATATTTAAGCTTGAGTTTTTTTCTAAAATAATCTTCAAACTCTTTTGTTTTTTTCGACATAGTGAGTTGTCTACTCACTAAAACTTTAAATCCTTCTGCTAAATCCTCTTTACTTAAAGCATCATCATGTAAAGGATAATTAAATATTTTATTTTCAATATTTTTTTTTTCTAAAAGCTTTAAAATTTTGTTTTTCACAATGTATTTCTAAAAGATTATGTGTAACATATTAACAATTTAATTCTACTTTATGCTAAAAAACTAAATATCTGAATTAGCTTTTAAGTCCTTTGTGTCTGACTATAATATCAATATTAAAGTTTTTTCTTTAATATTTCATTTATTAACTGAGGATTAGCTTTACCACCAGATGCTTTCATGGCTTGCCCCACAAAGAAACCAAATAATTTTTCTTTACCTTGTTTGTACTCAATAGCTTTTTCTCTATTTTCATTAATAATTTTATCTATTAAAGTCTCTAAAGCCTTAGGATCACTTTGTTGTTTTAATCCTTTTTCCTCAACAATTTTTTGAGGATCTTTATCTCCATCAATCATTAATTCAAAAACAGTTTTTGCTATTTTTCCTGAAATAGTTCCATTTTTTATTAAATTTATTAATATCGCTAAATTTTTAGCACTTATAGGACTTTGAGAAATTTCAATATTTTTACTATTCAATAAAGCAAACAATTCACCTGTAATCCAATTAACCGCTAATTTAATATCTTTATTTTTACCCATCTTAGCCACTACTTCTTCAAAATATTTTGCAATTTCTATGTCTGAAACTAAAATTGTAGCTTCATAGGGAGATAATTTAAATTCATCAATAAATCTCTTTTTTTTATCATCTGGAAGTTCAGGAATATTGGATTTGATATTGTCTATAAATTCATCTGAAACTTCTAAAGGCAATAAATCTGGATCAGGAAAATATCTATAATCATGAGCATCTTCTTTTGATCTCATAGATCTAGTTTCATTTTTTTTAGTATCAAACAATCTTGTTTCTTGATCAATTGATTTACCTTCTTCAATTAAATCAACTTGTCTATTAGCTTCATACTCTATAGCCATCTGCATAAATTTAATTGAATTTACATTTTTTATCTCACATCTTATTCCATAATCTTTAGATTTTATCGGTCTAACAGATACATTAACATCTGCTCTTAGAGA
Organism: Candidatus Pelagibacter sp. HIMB1505; assembly: GCF_052047915.1. Taxonomy (NCBI): domain Bacteria; kingdom Pseudomonadati; phylum Pseudomonadota; class Alphaproteobacteria; order Candidatus Pelagibacterales; family Candidatus Pelagibacteraceae; genus Candidatus Pelagibacter; species Candidatus Pelagibacter sp. HIMB1505. Next base: position 1,036,763 of record NZ_JBNAIR010000001.1, read on the forward strand.
TCCTTCTTGCATATTTCCATCACAAGTTCCTAAATATCTCATAATTGATCTTAATTTTTTAATATATGCACTTACTTCATCTGGTGATCTTAAATCTGGTTTGCTGACAATTTCCATTAAGGCAACACCAGATCTGTTAAGATCTACAAATGTATTTTGTGGATCTAAATCATGAATACTTTTTCCAGCATCTTGCTCTAAATGAAGTCTCTCTATACCTACTTCTTTTTGACCATCGGGCATATCTAGAATCACTTTACCCTCACCTACTATTGGATCTTTAAATTGAGAAATTTGATACCCCTGAGGTAAATCAGCATAAAAATAATTTTTTCTATCAAAAACAGATCTTTTATTTATTTTTGCATTAAGACCTATGCCTGTTTTAATTGCCTGTTCAACACAAAATTTATTAATAACTGGTAACATACCTGGAAAGGCAGCATCAACTAAACTTACTTGTGTATTTGGCTCAGAGCCAAATTTGGTAGGTGATGATGAAAATAGTTTGGAGTTTGAGGTTACTTGTGCATGAACTTCTAATCCAATTACCACTTCGTATTGGTTATCACCTCTATCAATTAAATATTGAGAATTAGTATTACTCATTTCATCCACCAATCAGAAATCTTATTCTCAAAACCTATTTTTTCTTCCATTGCATATGCAATGTTTAATAAATTTTGTTCATCAAAAGCTTTACCAATTAATTGTAAACCCAGAGGATATCCTTTTTTATCATGACCTGCCGGAATAGATATCCCAGGTAAACCTGCTAAATTAACTGGTACTGTAAATATATCATTCAGATACATAGAAATTGGATCGTTTGTTTTTTCACCAATTTTAAAAGCTGAACTTGGTGTTGATGGTGTTAAAATTGCATCAACTTTTTTATATGCTTCATCAAAATCAGATTTTATTAAATTTCTAACTTTTTGAGCCTTTAGGTAATAAGCATCATAATAACCTGATGAAAGAACATAAGTTCCAATCATTATTCTACGCTGAACTTCTGAACCAAAACCTTCAGATCTAGTCTTTTCATACATATCTATAAGATTTTTACCTTCGGCTCTAAAACCATATTTTACTCCATCATATCTAGCTAGATTTGAAGATGCCTCTGCTGGAGCTACAATATAATATGTCGGTAAAGCATAATTAGTATGTGGAAGAGAAATATCAATTATTTCAGCACCACAATCTTTAATATATTCAACTCCTTTTTTCCATAAATCTTCAATTTCATCTGGCATACCATCAACTCTATATTCTTTAGGAATACCAATTTTTTTTCCTTTGATATCTTTGTTTAATTCTTTGCTATATTCATTTCTTTTAAAATCAACAGATGTTGAGTCTTTGGAATCATAGGAGCTTATAATTTCATGAAGCAATGCACAGTCTTCAACATTTTGTGACATTGGTCCTGCTTGATCAAGTGAAGATGCAAAAGCTACTATGCCATAACGAGAACAACTTCCATAAGTAGGTTTTAATCCAACGGTGCCAGTAAATGATGCTGGTTGTCTAATTGAGCCACCAGTATCAGTTCCAATTGTAATAGGCGTTAAACGAGCAGCTAAAGCTGATGCTGAACCTCCAGATGATCCACCAGGAACTAAATTTTCATCAATTGGATTTTGGACATTTCCAAAGTAACTAGTTTCATTAGAAGACCCCATTGCAAATTCATCACAATTCAATTTTCCTAAAAGAATAGCACCTTCATTCCACATATTTTGAGTAACAGTTGACTCATAAGGTGGAATAAAATTATTCAACATTTTACTCCCAGCAGTGGTTTTTACATCTTTAGTACAGAACAAATCTTTAACCGCAATTGGAATACCTGGAAGTTTTAAATCTAAATTAGGATCTTCATCAAATTGTTTTGCTTTATTTAAAGCATTTTCGAAATTGTCAGTAATGTAAGCATTAAGTTTTTTTGATTTTTCTGACCTTTCAACAAATGATTTGGTTATCTCTACAGATGACAATTCTTTTTTCTTAACTTTGTTTACTAAATTCGAAAGTGATAAGGATGTAATTTCAGTCATTATTCTATCACCTTAGGAACCACAAAATAATCTTCATTACTATCAGGTGAATTTTTTATAATTTGATCTCTTATATTATCGCTTTCAATTTCATCTGACCTAAGTTTTAAAGTTGTTTCAGCAACAGAAGTTAATGGTTCAACATTATCAGTTTTTAATTCATTGAGTTTTTCAATAAATTCAAATATTGAACTTAAATCTTTTGCTAATTTATCAGCTCTTTCCTCATCTACAGAAATTCTTGATAATTTTGATATATGCTTAATTGTTTTAAGATCTATACTCATATGATAAATAATTTGTGGCAAACTATCACTTAAGTAAAAAATATACAATATGATCAAAATTGAAGATTTTAAAAAAATTAATTCTAAGAAAACTAGATTAATTGGTCTTGATCTTGGATCAAAAAGAATTGGTGTATCAATTTGTGATGAAAAACGATTAATAGCCACTCCCTTTAAAACAATTCACAAAACCACTGGCAAGAATTTAATTGAACAAATAAGAGAAATTATTGAAGAAAATGATATTGGAGGGATTATAGTTGGAAATCCTCTTAATATGGATGGAACACCGGGTAGATCCGCCCAATCTGTTAATGACGTTATTAGAAATATTAAAGATATTATTGATATTCCAATTATTCTTTGGGATGAAAGATTATCCACAGTTGGAGCATTCAATTTATCCAGTCAAATAGATGTTAGTGTTAGTAAAAGAGAGAAAAAAATTGATGAAAACGCAGCTGCTTTCATTTTACAAGGTGCAATTGATTATTTAAATAATTAACACTTGCTATAGTAAAGCATTATAGTTATAGAGTTGGTTTTAATGGCAATTAAAACCAATAAAGCTATTAAAATTTCTCAAAAACATCTCCTAGGAATACAAGATTTATCAATTAACGATGTAAATCTTATTTTAGACGAAGCAAAAGATTACATAAAACTTAATCAAAGCAATAATAAAAGAACAGATGTTCTTAAAGGTAAAACTCAAATAAATTTATTTTTTGAACCCTCAACAAGAACACAAAGCTCGTTTGAATTAGCAGGTAAAAGACTTGGCGCTGATGTTATGTCCATGAATATTAGTAATTCTGCAATTAAAAAAGGAGAAACCTTAATCGATACAGCAATGACTTTAAATGCAATGCATCCAGATATTATTGTTATTAGGCATCAAGACTCTGGCGCATGTAACCTTTTATCTCAAAAAGTTAATTGTGCTGTATTAAATGCAGGTGATGGTAGAAGAGAACATCCTACTCAAGCATTACTAGATGCACTAACTATAATTACTAGAAAAAAAAAAATAGAAGGTCTTAGAATTGCAATTTGTGGAGACATAGTACATTCAAGGGTAGCAAGATCAAATATTTATCTTCTTAATATGCTGGGTGCAGAAGTTAATATAATTGCTCCTACAAATTTAATGCCAAAAGAAATTGAAAGATTTGGAGTGAACACTTTTACTGATATGAAAAAAGGACTTAAAAATTGTGACATAGTTATGATGTTAAGACTTCAAAATGAAAGGATGACAAGCTCATACCTTGCCTCCAACAGAGAATATTATGAATATTATGGATTAACACCAGACAAGCTAGATCATGCAAAACCTGATGCACTGATAATGCATCCTGGACCTATGAATAGAGGTATAGAGATAGATACAATGTTAGCTGATGATATAAACAAAAGTGTAATTAAGGAACAAGTAGAATTAGGTGTAGCTGTAAGAATGGCCTGTTTAAAAATTTTTTGTAAGTAAATGAAAAGACAATACTTTATAAACGCCAATATAATCGACCCTCACAATTCAGTGAATGAAAATGGTGGGCTTATAGTTGGTGAAGATGGAAAAATCGAAGCAATTGGTAAAAAAGTTAACACAAATAACTTACCATCAAGAGAAAAGCCTATTGATTTAAATGGAAAATATATTTTTCCAGGTTTAGTGGATATGAGAGTTTTTGTTGGCGAACCTGGGTATGAATATAAAGAAAATTTTAGAACTTTAAGTAATGCGGCCCTAGCTGGTGGAGTAACATCAGTAGTTACTATGCCAAATACTGATCCAATAATTGATAATGTCTCGATAGTTGATTTTTTAAAAAGAAGAGGAAGAGATAAATCTAAAATTAATATTTTTCCATGTGCCTCACTTACAAAAGGAATTGAAGGCGTTACCATGACTGAATTTGGTTTATTACAAGAAAAAGGAATTGTAGCATTTACAGATGGAATCAAAACTATTCAAAACTCACGACTGATGTCTAGAATTATGAATTCTGCAAAAGACCTAGGAAGTTTAATTATGCAACATGCTGAAGATTATGAGCTTGCAAAAAATGGTATGATTAATTCTGGAATTATAGCAACAAAATTAGGTTTATCAGGTATTCCGGATATAGCTGAAAGGATTATAATAGAAAGGGATCTAACATTATTGGAAAAAACTAAATGCAGGTATCATATATCTCAATTATCATCTGAAAAATCAGTTTTAACCTTAGAAGAAAGAAAAGATAAAGTCCAATTTACTTCTGGAGTTTCAATAAATAATTTATCTCTAAATGAAAATGACATTGGTGACTTTAGAACTTTTTTAAAACTTTCACCTCCATTAAGAAAGGAAGAAGATAGATTAGCATTAGTGAAAGGTTTGAAAGATGGCTCAATAGATGTAATTGTGTCAGATCATAAACCTGAAGATGAAGAGTCTAAAAGATTAACCTTTGCGCAAGCTGCTACAGGTGCATCAGGAATTGAAACTTTACTGTCTTTAAGCCTTGAACTTTATCATAATGGTTCTCTAAAATTAGATACTATAATAAATGCTTTAACAAATAACCCTGCCAGAATTCTTAAAATTAACAAAGGAAATTTATCTATAGGAAATGATGCAGACTTTTGCATTGTAGATATAAGCAAACCTTGGATAGTAAAAAAAGATAAATTGATTTCAAAATCTAAAAATACATCAATAGAAGATAAAAAACTTCAAGGCAGGGTTTTAAATACTTTTGTAAAAGGTAAGGAATTATTCAAATTATAAATGGATTATATCTTAGTAATTTTGATTACATATCTTTTAGGATCAATACCTTTTGGTTTTCTATTAACAAAATTTTTTTTACAGAAAGATATTAGAAATATCGGCTCAGGAAATATAGGTGCAACAAATGCTCTTAGAACTGGCAATAAAATTATAGGATTTTCAACCTTAGTACTCGATGTGGGAAAAGCTGTATTGCCAATTATATTAATCAAATATTATTTCCCACAATATATTTATATTGGTGCTTTAAGTGTATTTTTAGGACATGTTTTTCCAGTGTGGCTAAAGTTTAAAGGTGGAAAAGGTGTTGCTGCATATCTTGGAATACTTTTTTCAATCAATGTTTTATTCGCAATAGTTTTTTCTGTAAGTTGGCTAATAGTTTACTTTATTTCAAAACTGTCTTCTTTATCATCTTTAATTGCAACTTTGAGTGTTCCTATTTTCATTTTTTTCTTTAACATTCAAAGTAATGTAATTTTCTTTCTAATAATGTTTGTTTTGATTTTTTATACACACAGAGAAAATATCAAAAGGCTAAAAAATAAAGAAGAAACAAAAACTAAAATTTATTAATTTGACTATCAATAAGTTTTCGTTAGTTTGTAAGCATGAATCTCGTAATTGTTGAAAGTCCAGCTAAAGCTAAAACAATAAATAAATATCTCGGTGATGATTATAAAGTTTTGGCTAGTTATGGTCATATTAGAGATTTACCTTCGAAAAATGGATCTGTAGACCCTGATCAAAATTTTAAAATGGAATGGGAAGTTGATAGTTTTTCAAAAAAATATTTAAAAGAAATAACAGATGCAGCTAAAGATTCTTCAAAAATTATTTTAGCAACAGACCCTGACAGAGAGGGTGAAGCAATAGCTTGGCATGTTAAAGAATATTTAGATCAAAAAAAACTCCTTAAAGATAAAGAAATAGAAAGAGTTGTATTTAATGAAATTACAAAAAAAGCAGTAGTTCATGGAATTGAAAATCCAAGACAAATTGAACCATATTTAGTAGACGCTTATATGGCTAGGCGTGCTTTAGATTATTTAGTTGGTTTTAATATATCCCCTATTCTTTGGACTAAATTACCAGGATCAAAATCTGCAGGAAGAGTGCAATCTGTTGCTCTTAAATTAATTACAGAAAGAGAACATGAAATTGAGTCATTTAATCCTGAAGAATTTTGGACTTTAAGCGTAAAATTTTCAGATACGAATAATAATTTTATAACTGCAAGTATTTATGAATTAAACTCAAATAAGATAGAAAAATTTACTTTCAAAAATAAAGTCGAAATTAATGAAGCTATTGAGGATATTAAAAAAATGCAATTTTCGATTACTGATATATCAAGTAAAACTGTTAGCAGAAAACCATCAGGACCATTTACAACCTCAACACTTCAACAAACAGCATCTAGTAGATTAGGGTTTGGAGCATCTAGAACGATGCAAATAGCACAAAGATTATACCAAGGTATTGAAATAGAAGGAGAAACTATAGGCCTTATTACTTATATGCGAACAGATGGAACAAATTTATCCGCTGATGCAATTAGTACCTTTAGAGATTATATCAAAGAGAATTGCGGTAAAGAATATTTACCAAGCCAACCTCTAAATTATTCTGGTAAAAAAGCTAAAAATGCTCAAGAAGCACATGAAGCAATTAGACCAACAGATATTAGTAGATCACCTGAAAATGTGAAAAAATATTTAAGTACAGATCAAAACAAACTATATGAATTGATTTGGTCTAGAGCTTTATCTTCACAAATGGAGTCTGCACAATTTGATAGAAGTACCATAACATTTACATCAAATGATAAAGGTACAATTTGTAAATCAAGTGGTTCTATTTTAAAATTTGATGGTTTTTTGAAAATTTACAAATCTCCTTCTAAGGAGGAAGATGAAGAAATACTGCCAGTAGTATCAAAAGGTCCAGTTAATATTGAAGCTTTAATGGACGAACAGCATTTCACACAACCTCCTCCAAGATACTCTGAAGCAAGTCTAGTTAAAAAATTAGAAGAATTAGGAATTGGTAGACCATCAACATATGCAAGTATTATTTCAACGATTGCAAATAGAGGTTATGCAGAAATCACTAATAAAAGATTTTTTCCAACCGATAGAGGTAAATTAATTTCTGCTTTTTTAGAAAAACTATTTTCAAGATATGTAGATTATAATTTTACAGCAGGCCTTGAGGATCAATTAGATGAAATTACCACAGGTAAGGAAAGCTGGATTAAAGTTTTAGAATTATTTTGGAAAGATTTTAATAACAATGTTTCTGAAGTTAAAGAAAAAAGAACAAGGGAAGTACTTGATCTATTAAATGATAGTTTAGGTGACTTGGTATTTGATAAAGATAAAGATGGAAATATAGATAGAAAATGTAAAATTTGCTCAGAAGGTGTCTTAAGTTTAAAGAATAGTTTTAGAGGAGGTGCTTTCATAGGCTGTTCAAATTATCCTGATTGTAAGTTCACAAGACCACTATCAAAAGCTAAGGCAGCTGCACAAGCTCAATTAGCAGAACCAAAATTTATAGGTAAGCATGATAATGGAAATGATATTTTTTTAAAAAATGGAAGATTTGGTCCTTATTTACAATATGAAATCATTCCTGAAGAAATAGAAAATGAAATAAAGGATGTTAAAAAGAAAAAAAAGAAAAAATTAAAAAAAGAAACAAATGATAACCTGAAGAATGTATCAATACCAAAAGGGATAGAACTTGAAACTGTAGATTTAGAAAAAGCTAAATTCTTATGCTCACTTCCAAAATCGCTAGGGGTAAATCCTGAAAATCAAAAAGATATAATGCTTAACACCGGGAGATTTGGACCTTACTTAAAGTGTGATAACAAATCTGCAAGAATTGAAAATGTTGATGAAATTTTTTCATTAGGGTTGAATAGAGCAATTACTTTAATTGCAGAAGCTAAACCTGGTCGAATGTCATCTTCAATAATTAAAGATTTAGGAGAGCATCCAGAAGATAAAAAACCAGTTAGAGTGATGAAAGGCCAATATGGACCTTATATTAAATATAAATCCTTAAACGCAACAATACCTGAAGAAAAGGATCCAACAGATCTTACAATGGAGGAAGCTTTAATTCTTATTGAGAAAAGAAAGGAATACGATAAAAATAAAAAATCAAAAAAAAGGAAATCTAAATGAGCTATGAAGATAATATTAAGAAATTAGGTTTAAAATTACCAGAAGCAAAAGCTCCAGCTGGAAATTATGTTGCTACTAAGATAGTTGGTAAATTACTTTATATATCAGGTCAGATATCTATTGATGAAAATGGTCAACTCCTCAAAGGTAAAGTTGGTTTGGATTTAAACTCAGATCAAGCATATAATGCAGCAAAACGTTGTGGGCTTAGTATTATCACGCAAGCAAAACATGCTTGTAACGGAGATCTTTCTAAAATTAAGAATTGTGTAAAATTGACAGGTTTTGTGAATTCTACTGAAGATTTTACTGAACAACCAAAAGTAATCAACGGTGCATCTGATTTAATAGCTGAAGTTTTTGGAGAAGCTGGCAAACATACGAGAGCTGCTGTAAGCACTAACAGCTTGCCACTTGGTGTAGCTGTTGAAGTTGATGCAATTTTTGAGTTAAATTAAGAACTAACCTCTCCCCACACTGTAGTATTTGACATTTTTATTAGTCATTTTACTTGGTATATATAAATTTCTCATATCGTAAATTTTAATTTTCTTATTCTTAATCAATTTTAAAAAATCTAGAGATTTAAAATCATTCCACTCAGTATGAATAATTACTAGATCAGTTTTTTCAAGACATCTTGAAATTGATCTAGCAAAACTTACATTTTTATATCCCTTAAATTCTTTTTTGTAACCGGTTGGATCAAAATATCTTATCAAAGCTCCTTTTTTAGATAGAGCTGGAATCATTATTAAACTTGATGAGTCTCTCATATCATCAGTATTAGCTTTAAATGTAACACCTAAAAAACTAATTTTTTTATTCTTAACTTTATTATTTAATATTTGATAAACTCTTTTTAACATCAACTGTGATCTATTTTCATTTGATTTGATAACAGATTTGATAACAGAAAGATTTGTGGAGAATTTATCAGCTGTTGAGGTTATTGCTTTTGTATCTTTTGGAAAACAAGATCCACCATATGCAGGACCTGCTCTTAAAAAACGACTTCCAATTCTTTGATCTAAACCCATCCCAATTGATATATCATCAACATTTATATTTGTTTTTTCACAAAGATTAGCTAATTCATTAATAAAGGTAATTTTAGTAGCTAAAAATGCATTTGAAGCATACTTAATTAATTCAGCTGCTCTTCTTGATGTATTGATATATTTTGCGCCTTTAGCAATTAATGGGGTATATAAATTTTTTAAAATCCTAGTCGATTTTTTATCATTAGAACCAACTACAACTCTGTCTGGATAAATAAAATCTCTAATTGCCTCACCTTCTCTTAAAAACTCAGGGTTAGACACAACAGAAAATTTAATTCGAGAATTTGATTTTATCAAAATTTTTTCAATTTCATCACCAGTTGTAACTGGAACTGTAGATTTTGTTATAATTATTTTATATTTATTAATGTTTTTGGACAATTCTTTAGCGACTCCAAATACTTGACTTAAATCAGCACTGCTTCCCCCTCTTTTAGTCGGTGTACCAACACAAATAAATATTATATCAGATTTTCTAACAGATTTATTTAAATCATTAGAAAAGCTTAATCTTTTATTCTTAATATTTTTTTTAACAAGCTCGTCTAAGCCAGGCTCGTAGATTGGAATTTTTCCATCTTTTAAGTTTTTGATTTTATTAATATCTTTATCAACACAAATAACGTCATTTCCTAAATCAGAAAAACATACACCACTTACTAATCCTACGTAACCAGTTCCTATCATACATAGTTTCATGATCTTGCAATTTCTAATGTAGAGTTAATATAACCATGCATTGTACCACAATCTAGATATTTTCCAGAAAAGTTGTGAGCAATAAATTTTTCTTTATCTTTAATTAATTTTTGTATCGCATCAGTTATATGAATTTCACCACCTTTTCCAGGTTTCTGGTTCAATAGTAAATTAAAAATTTTTTTTGGGAGTATATATCTTCCAATAACAGCTTTGTTTGAGGGTGCATTTTTAACTAAAGGCTTCTCAATTACATCTTCTATCAATGAGTTATGTTTATTTAGTTTTTTCTTAAACTTAAAAATTCCCCATCTTGAAACAGTTTTTCTTTCAACTCTCATACTAGCCATCACAGATGACTTATATTTTCGATGAATTTTAATCATAGATTTTGAACAGTTGTTCTTGATAATCAGATCGTCAGGTAAAAGCATTAAAAAATGATTATCTTTTATTAAATTTTTTGTTTTCAATACAGCATCTCCAGTTCCTAATGGCTTATTTTGATAAACAAACTTGATCATTTTTTTATATTTCAATATTTTTTGATATTCTTTTTTTACTCTTTGATCGTTCTTTTTTTTTATTATTTTTTTATAAAAAGAGTCATTATAAAAATATTTTTTAATAATTTCTTTTTTTTTTGAAATAATAAATATTATTTCTTTAATTCCAGCGTCAATACATTCATCTAAGATATACTCAATTCCAGGTTTACCATTTATTGGTAAAAGTTCTTTTGCAAAGACACTTGTTAAAGGCAACAATCTGGTACCTAGACCAGCCAGTGGAATAATTGCTTGTTTAATCATGCAAATGTTTTACTTATTAAACTAGCTAATACAAATGAAAATTATATTAAATAGCTTAATTCTTAAAAAAGAACTTAAGAAAATTAAAAATTTAGGTTTCATTCCCACAATGGGAAGCATTCATAAGGGTCATGAGTACTTAATTAAGAAATCTAAAAAAGAATGTAAAAATACTTTAGTAAGTATTTATGTTAACCCAACACAATTTAATAATTTAAATGATTATAAAAACTATCCAAACGACATTAAAAATGATTTAAGAATATTAAAAAAACTCAAAGTTGAACTGGTTTTTATTCCAAAAACTGAAGACATATATAAACAAAGAAGAACAAAAAAAATTACACTATTTCAAAAAGATAAAATTTTATGTGCAAAATATAGAAAAGGACATTTTGAGGGTGTTATTGATGTGATGGATAGACTTACTAAGCTAATTATGCCCAATAAGATATTCATGGGAGAAAAAGATTATCAACAATATTACTTATTAAAGAAATACATAGAAAAAAAATATCCGAGTAAAATAATTAATTGCAAAACAATTAGAGATAATAAATCAATTGCACTTTCTTCAAGAAATTTATTACTTAAACCTAAATCACTAGTTGTTGCAGCTAATGTTGTCAAAGATCTAAAAAAAATAAAAGAAAATATTAACACACAAAAAAATATTAAAATTTATTTAAAAAAAGAATCTAAAAACCTGATAAAGAAGAATAATATTAAAATTGAGTACTTAGAATTTAGAAATTTAAAAACATTAAAAACTTCAAATACTTTCAAAAATTCAAGATTATTTATTGCTTATTATTTACAGAATGTAAGATTAATAGACAATTTATAAAAAATAAGCTCCTACACCCAGAAAAGATACAAAACCTATTACATCTGTTATTGTTGTTACAAACACACTTGAAGCAATAGCTGGATCAATTTTCATTTTTTTCAAGGTTACTGGTACTACAATACCAAACAAACCAGCAACAATCATTGTGATAATCATTGAAATAGAGATAATTAAAGATAATTGAATATCTTTAAACCAAAGCTGTACTATTAAAGAACTGATAATTGCAAAAATAATTCCATTTAATACTCCTATATTAAATTCTTTTAATATGTTTTGATTAAAATTATTTTTTGTTAAATCATTAGTTGCTAAAGTTCGAACTGTTACTGCTAGAGTTTGCATGCCAGCATTACCTCCCATAGAAGCAACAATCGGCATCAAAAAAGCCAAAACAACCATTTGTTCTATAGTTGCGCCGAATAAACTTATACACCACGTTGCCAAAAAAGCGGTGAAAAGATTCAACAGTAACCAATTAAAGCGTCTTTTGGTTTTTACAAAAACTCCATCTGTGATTTCTTCATCTCCAACACCAGCCAGTCTTAAAGCATCTTCTTCAGCCTCTTCTTTTAAGACTGTTAATACATCATCATAAGTAATCATCCCGACTAATTTATTATTTTTATCAACTACACATGCTGAATTTAAACTGTAATTTTCAAATAAATTACCTACTTCTTCCCTATCCATATCTACTGGTACTAAAAAAGGAGACTCAGTCATTATTGCAATCATTTTTGTATCACGCGGTGTTCTTAAAACTTTAGATGATGGTACAGTTCCTATGGGTTTAAAATTTTCATCAACAATGAAAATTTCCAAAAACTCCTCTGGTAATTCTTTGTTTTCTCTTAAATAATCAATTGTTTGACCTACACTCCAATTACTCGGTATTGCAGTAAATTCTCTCTGCATGATTCTGGCAGCGCTATCTTCTGGATAACTCAGACCCTCAAGTAAAGCAAAACGATCTTTTGGAGGTAATTCACTTAATATTGAATTTTTGTCACTCTCATTAACATTTTCTAAAATTTTAATTGCATCGTCTGACTCAAGATTTTTTAAAATTCTTATAATTGATGCTGAAGATAAGTATTTAATGATTTCTGATTGAACCGACTCATTAAGTTCAATAAATACTTCAGGATCAATTTTAAACTCATTAAGTTTAATTAAACTCTCCCTATCATTTTGATTTAAATGCTCAATTATGTCAGCAGCATCAGCTGGATGCATTTCTTTAAATGAATTAGTTATGAAAACTGCATCATTATCTGAAATTTTATCAGTTAGGACTTTTATATATTCTTTGTTAAACTCAAAGTTAACTTTTTTATCTTTTATTTTTTTTGTTAAAGTCATAAGTTTACCAGTAATATTTTTTGCAACTTTTAATACAATATAAGAAGAATACAATTTTTTAATGAATATTGAGATCAAAAAGACTGAAAAACCAGTAAAATATCAAAATGCAATAAGTTTACTAGAAAATAGATTAAATTTAGTTAGTGCAAATAAAGAAAAAGAATTAATTTGGATTCTGGAGCATGAAGCTATTTTTACAGCAGGCACAAGTTATTCAAAAAAAGAAATTTTAGATAATTCAATTCAGATTTATGAAACCAATAGAGGAGGAAAAATTACTCATCATGGTCCAGGTCAGTTAATTTTTTATTTTGTAATTGATTTAAGAAAACGTAAAAAAGATATTAGAAAATTTATTAATATTATTGAAACAAGTATTATTGAAACATTAAAATATTATAACATTCAAAGTTTTTCTGACAGAGAGAATGTAGGAATTTGGTTTAATAATAATAATAAAATTCAAAAAATTGCGGCAATTGGTGTGCGTGTTAGTAAATGGATTGCTTATCATGGTTTCTCTTTAAATATTAACAATTCTTTAAAACCTTTTGAAAGTATAGTTCCTTGTGGAATTTCAGACAAAGGAGTTACGAATTTAAAAAAAATTTCTGACCAAAATTATGAAAAAATTAAAGATATTTTGATAGAAAAATTTCTTACTAATTTGAAAACTTTAAACGCTTAGTTTTTATTAATTTTTTAAAATAATCAGGTAATAAAGCAGTATAAGTATATTTTTTTTCATTTATCATAAATTTAATTTGATAAGAATGTAGCATCAATTCCTTATTTATTCCTTTAGCAAACTCAGTATTTCTGTACTTAGTGTCACCAAATATTGAATTTCCAATTTCATAAAGTTGTTTTCTTAATTGATGCTTTCTTCCAGTAATAGGTTTCATCTCTACCAAAGAACATAATGAATTTTTATCTAATACTTTATATAAAGTTCTTGCCTTCTCTATAATTTTTTTTCCATTTTCATATCTGATCAAATCACTTATCCATTCACCTTTGTCAGATTCAATTTCACCATGACAAACCGCTAAATAAGTTTTATGTACCTTTCTCAAACGAAATAGTGATGTTAACAACTGAGCTGTTTCTCTGTTTTTAGCAATAATAAAAACACCTGATGTATCTTTATCTAATCTATGAACTGAGTATGGTTTAGAATTTTTAAAAACCTCACTTTTTGCAAAAATATCAACTAAATTTTTTTTAGATTTAGTTCCACCCTGAACAGAAATACCTGATTTTTTATTTAGAACTATAAAATTTTCATTATCATCGATTATTAGATTTTCATTTTCTTTAATAACTTGATCTGTAGGTTGATACTTAATTTTTTTTTGTAAAATATTTTCTTTAAAATTAATATTAAATGTTTGGATTTCAAATCCAGTTTTTATCTTAAAAGAACTTTTAACTTTCTTTTTATTAACTTTAATTTTTCCTGACCTTAGACTTTTTTCTACAAGACTCTGTGGGATGCTACCAAGTTTGTTTCTTATCCATCTGTCTAAACGCATATCATTACATGTTTCATCAACAATGTATGATTTTATCATTTACGGATTATTTTTTTAATTTAACTATGCTGTAGCAGTAGTTTTTTCTTCAGCCTTTTTATTTTCTGTAGCAGCTTTATCTTTTTTTGGTTTATCTATTCTTTTAGCCTCAACATCTCTATCTACGAATTCAATGATTGCCATAGGTGCATTGTCACCATATCTAAAACCTGCTTTAATTATTCTTGTATAACCACCATTTCTTTTTTCATATCTTTTAGAAAGAGTTTTCTTCACCTTGTTAGCAGATTTCACGTCTTGTAACTTCGAAACAAGCATTTTAGTTGTTTGTAAAGTTTCTTTCTTACCAAGAGTAATTATCTTATCAGCTTGTGGCTTTAAAAACTTTGCCTTTGTTAATGTTGTTTTAATTTGCTCATACTTAATTAATGAATTAAGCATATTTTTTAGTAGAGCTTTTCGGTGTTCAGAAGTTCTATTCAACTTCTTATTAGCCATTCCGTGTCTCATTAGATAGCTTCCTCAAGTTTTTTCGACATTTCAGCAATGTTATCTGGTGGCCAGTTTGGTATTTCCATACCAAGATATAAAGACATACCAGTTAAAACCTCTTTTATTTCATTTAAAGATTTTCTACCAAAATTTGGTGTTCTTAACATTTCACCTTCTGATTTTTGAACAAGATCACCAATATAAATTATATTATCATTTTTAAGACAATTCATTGATCTTACAGAAAGTTCTAATTCATCAACTTTTCTTAATAAATTTTTATTGAATTCTGGTTCAGTAGATACCTCTTTAACTGGAGCTTCAACAGGCTCATCAAAATTAATGAACATTTTAAGCTGATCTTGAAAAATTCTTGCTGAATATGCAACTGCATCTTCAGCAGAAATTGAACCATTTGTTTCTACTTCCATTGTTAATTTATCGTAATCAAGAGCTTTTCCTTCTCTAGCTGTGCTTACAGAATAAGAAACTTTTTTTACAGGACTATATAAAGAGTCAATTGCAATTAATCCTAAAGGTGGTTCTTCTGGCTTATTTAATTCAGCTGGAACATAACCTTTTCCAGTATTAACATTCATTTCCATATGAAAATTAGTATTTTCATCTAAATTACAAATTACTAAATCTGGATTTAAAATCTCAACATCAGCAACTGGTGTTATATCAGAAGCTTTAATTTCTCCTGGTCCTTTTGCATCTAAAATTAATTTTTTAGTTCCCTCAGATGAGCATTTTAAAGCTAAAGATTTAACATTTAAAACGATGTCAGTTACATCTTCTCTTACACCTTTAATTGAAGTAAACTCATGTAGAACACCATCGATTTGAATTGATGTTACTGCTGCTCCTCTAATTGAAGATAAAAGAATTCTTCTTAAAGAATTTCCTAACGTTAGCCCATAGCCTTTTTCTAATGGTTCAGCAATTATTTTTGCATGTGTTAAGTCATCACTAATCTTTACATCTAGTTTACTAGGTTTAATTAATGACTTCCAATTTTTAACATTAACATTTTCGGTTTCCATTAAACTCTCCTTTTTTTTGGTGGACGTGTACCATTATGTGGCATTGGTGTTGTATCTTTAATAGATAAAATTTTAAAACCTCTTGCTTGTAAAGCTCTTAATGCAGTTTCTCTACCAGATCCTGGACCTTTCACTTCAACTGATAGAGTTTTCATTCCATACTCTAATGCTTTAGAAGCTGCTGCATCAGCAGCAATTTGCGCAGCATAAGGAGTAGATTTTCTTGATCCTTTAAAACCTTTTTGTCCAGCTGATGCCCATGAAACAACATTTCCATTAGTATCAGCAATTGATATTATAGTATTGTTAAATGTTGATTGAACATATGCAATACCATTTAAAATATTTTTTTTAATTTTCTTCTTTTTTGAATAAGAACTTTTATTAGATTTTTTTGAAGATTTTTCTACTTTTTGATCTTTACTTTCAACTTTTTCAGTTTTTGCCATTATTATTATTTCTTAGTTGGTGTTAATTTTTTTCCTGCAATCGCAATAGCCTTTCCTTTTCTGGTTCTGGCATTGCATCTAGTTCTTTGACCTCGTACAGGTAATTTTTTTCTATGTCTTGTACCTCTATAACACGCTAAATCGATAAGTCTCTTTATGCTTAACGAATAATCTCTTCTTAAATCACCTTCAACTTTAAAATTTTGATCAATATATTCTCTAATTTTTAAAATCTCATCATCAGTTAATTCATTTACTCTTTTTTGTTTCGGAATTTCTAATGAAGAACAAATTTGTTGAGAAAATTTATCACCAATTCCATAAATATAAGTTAAACCTATGTGAACAAGTTTATTTTGTGGAATATTTATACCTGCGATACGAGCCATAAGATTTGTGATAAATTGTGCCTTTTATATAATAAGTTCTTTCAATGTCAACGGGTTAAACATTAAGAAAAGTGTTAATTTTATTGGTTATTTCACTTATTTTAAGTGTTCCATCAATTTCATGAAAAAAACTTTTTTGCGATAGAAAATCAATCACTGGTTTTGTTGTTTGTGTATATATATCGTATCTATTCATTAAAGTTTCTGAGTTATCATCTTTTCTTTTAATAAATCGATCTGCACCACATGGATGCATTTTAATTTCTTCCTCATTAAAGAACTTATTTAAAGTAGTGTTACATTTTTCACATGTAAGTCTGCCCTCTATTCTTTTCTCGATAACCTCTCTTGGAACATGAAGTGATATTATTAAATCTATTTTTTCATCAAATTCTTTTAAAATTATATCTAAATTTTTAGACTGTTCGATTGTTCTTGGATATCCATCAAAAATAATTCTATCTCTAAATTTTAAATCTTTAATAGTTTTTTTTAATAACTCATTTACAATTTCATCTGAAACAAAATTACCTTTGGAGATTTTTTCTTCAATTTGTTTTCCTAAATCAGTATTTCTTTTGACTTCATCTCTTAATAAATCACCAGTGGATAATTGAAAATAATTATACTTATCAACAATTTGTTGAGCTTGAGTGCCTTTACCAGCACCCGGTGGTCCAAATAGAATTATATTCACTTATAATTATCTTCCAAATTTTGTTTTTTTAATCAATTGCTCGTATTGAGCACTCATTAATCTAGTTTGGATTTGTGTAACTGTATCTATAGCTACCACAACAACAATTAATATTGATGCACCACCTAAATAAAATGGTATTGGATAATTTGCAATTAAAAACTCTGGCATTAAACAGACTAAGGTTAAATACAAAGCTCCTATTGTTGTAAGTTTTGTTGATATATTTTGAATATAAATTGCTGTACTTTCACCTGGTCTTATTCCTGGTACAAAGCCACCGTATTTTCTTAAATTATCTGCAGTCTCAGTTGGATTAAAAGTTATCGAAACATAGAAAAAAGTAAAAAAGATTATACCTGATGCATACAACAGCATGTAAAGTGGTTGACCTTGGGTAAAATAAGAACTCAAATTTAAAAATGTTTCATTATCTGAAAAATTAAAATTAGAAAAAGTTACTGGTAATAATAGAAGGGCTGAGGCAAAAATTGCAGGAATTACACCTGCTTGATTTATTTTTAATGGTAGATGCGATGACTCTCCGCCATACATTTTATTCCCCATTTGTCTTTTGGGATAATTAATTAAAATTTTTCTTAAAGCTCTTTCCATAAACACAACAAACAAAATAGTTGCAATTAACAATATAAATATTGCTAAAATCATTAATGTTGAAACAGCACCAGTTCTTCCTAGTTCAAAAGTTGCAACCAAAGCTCTTGGAATTTCTGCCACAATACCTGCGAAAATTATTAATGAAATTCCATTACCAATACCCCTTTGAGTAATTTGCTCCCCTAGCCACATTAAAAAAATTGTTCCTGCAACAATGGTTGTAACAGTTGAAATCTTGAAAAATAAACCTGGATTTATTACTAAATTTGCAGAAGATTCTAATCCTACAGCTAAACCATAACCTTGGACAGTAGCAAGGAGCACTGTTCCATACCTGGTTATTTGTGTTATCTTTGCTCTTCCAGTTTCACCTTGAGCTTTCAAATTTTTAAAGTAATCAGATACTCCAGTTAAAAGCTGTACAATGATAGCAGAAGAAATGTAAGGCATAATTCCTAAAGCAAATATTGCCATTCTACTTACTGCTCCACCAGCAAAAACATTAAACATACCAAGTAATCCTTTTTGATTACTATCCATCAATATTTTAAGTTGCTCCGGATCTATACCTGGTAGTGGAACAAATGTTCCAAATCTATAAACAGCTAAAATACCAATAGTAAAAAGAATTCTATTTCTTAAATCAATTGAGGAAGATGATGAACTCATATTTTCAATGATTTATTTTTTTAGTTGAATTGATCCACCAATTTTCTCTAACTTTTCAATAGCAGATTTCGATGCAAGATTAGCCTCTATATTAACTTTATCTTTTATTTCACCAGAACCTAAAATTTTTAATTTTGTTGAGTTTTTGTTTATTATTTTAAGTTTTTTTAAAGATTCAGTATTTATCAGTTCTGATCCATTAAGAGTTTTACTATCAATGTATGATTGAATTTTTTCCAGATTCAAAATTGCAACTTTTTCAGTAGATATTGAATTAAATCCTCTTTTAGGTAGACGTCTGTATAAAGGCATCTGGCCACCTTCAAAACTTTTTATAGCAACACCTGACCTAGACTTTTGTCCTTTAACACCTCTGCCGCAGGTTTTTCCTTTACCTGATCCAATTCCTCTACCTACTCTGATCTTAGGTTTATTGATTTTTTCTCTATTATTTAATTGTGTAGTCATTAGCCTCTTTTTTCAATTATTTCTGATATTTTTTTATTTCTAATAGCTGAAATTTGTTTTGGTGAATTTTGTTTCATTAGTGCTTTAATAGTTGCTCTTATTACATTATGAGCATTAGAAGTTCCCATTGATTTAGCAACAATATCTCTTACACCTAAAACTTCACAAACAGCACGAACTGGACCACCTGCGATTATACCTGTTCCTTTTGATGCAGCTCTCAATACAATTCTACCAGATCCATCCTTGGCTTTTACATCATGATGAATTGTTCTTCCTTCTCTTAGTGGAATATGAATTAATTTTCTTCTTGCCATTTCATTTGCTTTCTTGATGGCATCCGGTACCTGCTTAGCTTTGGCATGAGCAATTCCAATTCTACCAGCTTGGTTTCCAACAACCACTAATGCAGAAAATCCAAATCTTCTTCCGCCTTTTACAACTTTTGTAATTCTGTTGATATGGACTAATTTTTCTAAAATATCGTCAGTTTTTTTATCTTTATTGTTTTCCATAATTAAAATTCCATTCCATTTTTACGCAAAGTTTCTGCAAATGCTTTTACACGACCATGATATTTGTAAACACCTCTATCAAAAAAAATCTTTGTTATTTTTTTTTCTTGAGCTTTTTTGGCAAGTTTTTCAGCTACAATTTTTGAAAGTTCAGTTTTATTAACCTTAGAACCAGATTTAATATCTTTTTCAACTGATGAGGCAGATAATAAAGTTGCATTTTTGGTATCATCAATAATTTGAGCAGAAATATTTTTCGCAGACCTTGATATGCATAATCTAAATCTGTCTTTAGGTGCAACCTTTTTAACTTTATTACTTACTCTAAAACGTTTTCTAATTGATGTGGTTAACTTCATTATTTTTTCTTTCCTTCTTTTTTAAGAACATATTGTCCTTTTTCTCTAATTCCTTTACCTTTATAAGGTTCAATTTTTCTAAAAGTTTTAATTTTGGAAGCAACAACACCAACTAGCTGTTTATCTGATCCAGTTATTTTAAGAGTGGTTTGTTTTTCAACAGCTATTTTAATTCCTTCTGGAATATCAAAATCTATGTCGTGGCTATAACCTAATTGCAAATTAAGCTGATTACCTTTTAAAGCTGCTCTATATCCAACACCAACTAATTCTAGAGTTTTTTCATAACCTGTACTTGAACCTATAACAGCGTTATTAATTAGACTTCTGTTCATTCCCCAAAGTCTTTTGGTATTTTGATCTATTTTTTTTGGCTTAATTGAGATTTCTTTCCCCTCTTTAATATCTAGATTAAATATATCTAAATCTATATCCAAAGATTTTTTTCCTAATGGTCCTTCTATATTTAAAATATTACCAGCTAAAGCAACTTTAACTTTTTCAGGGATTGTAATATTTATTTTACCAATTTTAGACATAATTAAAATACCTTACAGATTATTTCTCCACCAACTTTTTGTTTTCTTGCATCCATATCAGTCATAACTCCTTTTGGAGTCGATACAATGGCTATTCCTAATCCGTTATTGATTTTTGGCAAACTGTCAGCACTTGAAAATATTCTTCTTCCAGGTTTAGACACTCTTTCAAAATTACTAATCACCGGATTTCCAGAATGATATTTAAGCTCTAATGATAAAACTGGTTTTTTCTCTTCTTCTACAATTTTAAAATCTTTGATAAAACCCTCATTTTTTAAAATATCAGCAATTTTAGATTTAAAATTTGAAGATGGTAATTCTACTTTCTTGTGATTTCTTGCTTGAGCGTTTTTAACTCTTGCTATCATATCTCCAATTGGGTCACTTAAACTCATATAATCCTTTCTACCAACTTGATTTAACTAAACCAGGTATCTTTCCTTGCAATCCAAGTTGTCTTAATGCAATTCTTGATATCTTTAATTTTCTATAAACACCGTGAGGTCTTCCTGTGATTTGACATCTATTCATAACTCTATTTTTCGCAGAATTTCTTGGTAACTTTGAAAGTTTTTGCTGTGCTTTAAATCTTTCTTCTAATGGAAGTTTTTTATCCATAACTATTTTCTTTAATTTTTCTCTCTTTTTATAAAATCTATCTGATAATTTTATTCTTTTATTATTTTTGTTTATTGAACTCAATTTAGCCATTCTTAATTTTCTCCTTTTTTAATAAATGGGAAATTCATTTTTTCTAGTAATGCAAAACTATGATCTTTATTTTGAGATGATATAACAATTACAATATCCAAGCCTCTTACTTTGTCAGCTCTATCAAAACTAACTTCTGGAAAAATAATGTGTTCTTTAATTCCAAAAGTATAATTACCAAACTTATCAAAACCATTAGCAGAAAGCCCTCTAAAATCTTTTATTCTTGGTAAAGCGATATTCACTAATCTGTCTAGAAACTCATACATTTTATTCTTTCTTAAGGTAACTTTTAAACCTGCATTAGATCCTTTTCTGGTTTTAAAATTTGCTACAGATTTTTTAAACTTTGTAATAACAGGTTTTTGACCAGTAATCTTTGCAAGATCTTCCTCACAAGATTTTAATATTTTAGCGTCATTGCCATCTAATCCTAAGCCCATATTTAAAACAATTTTTTCAATTTTAGGACCCATATAAACATTTTTAAATCCAAATTGACTTTTTAAAGCAGGTTGAATTTCCTTAAAATACAATTCTTTCAATCTTGGTGTCATTATTTTTTAGCCTCAGTTTTTTTACTAGTACTTTTTTCTTCAACCAATTTTAAATTTGAGATGTGAATAAAATTTTCCTTAGAAACTATTCCACCTTTTTTTTCCTTAGTTGTTTTTACATGTTTTTTAACCATGTTAATTTCTTTAACTTTTGCTCTATTGTTAGGTCTATCTATTTCAATTACTTCGCCCTCTTTTTTTTTATCCTTACCAGTTAAAACTATTACTTTAAGACCTTTTTTAATCATTATAATACCTCTGGAGCTAAAGAAATTATCTTCATTTGCCCTCTGTTTCTTAATTCTCTTGTTACAGGTCCAAAAATTCTTGTACCCACAGGCTCTCCTTTGTCATCAACTAATACAGCCGCATTGTTATCAAATCTAACTTTAGAACCATCATCTCTATGTATTCCTTTTTTTACTCGGACCACTACAGCTTTATGCACTGTTCCTTTTTTAACCTTTCCTTTAGGAATAGCTTCTTTAACAGCAATGACAATAGTATCACCAATACTAGCATATCGTCTTTTAGATCCACCAAGAACTTTAATACACTCTATTTTTTTTGCCCCAGTGTTATCAGCAACTTGTAATTCTGTTTGAACTTGAATCATTATTTTGTGTTCTCCATTACTTGAAATTTCTTATTCTTTGAAAATGGCTTACTTTCAATTATAGAAACCTTATCGCCATTTTTAAATTTGTTATTTTCATCATGTGCATTATATTTTTTTCTAACTTTTATTACTTTTTTAAGAACAGGGTGAGAAAATTTTCTTTCAACCATAACTGTTACGGTTTTATTTGGTTTATCACTTACAACTATTCCTGTTAAAATTTTCTTAGGCATTTAATTTTTCCTTTAAAGTTGTTTTTAATCTAGCGATAGTTTTCTTAGTTTCGCCTATCTTAGCTGGATTTGTTATCTGCGAGTTTATTTTTTGAAATCTAAAATTAAATAAGTCTTTCTTTAACTTATCAATATTTTTCAAGATTTCATCTTTTGATAATTTTTTAATTTCTTGTTTCTTCATTATGCAAATCTTTTAATAGTTTTTGTTTTTATTGGTAATTTAGCTGATGCTTTATATAAAGCTTCTTTTGCAATTTGCTCTGATACACCATCAACTTCAAATAAAATTCTGCCTGGCTTTACTCTGCATGCATAATATTCAGGAGAGCCCTTACCTTTACCCATTCTTACCTCAATAGGTTTTTTTGAAACTGGAATATTTGGAAAAACCCTTGTCCATACTCTACCTTGTCTTTTCATGTGTCTTGTTAAGGCTACCCTCGCAGCTTCGATTTGTTTACCAGTAACTCTCTCTGGTGACATAGCTTTTAAAGCAAATGCGCCATAATTAATAAAGTTAGCTCTTGAAGCATTACCATGAATTCTTCCTTTATGAGCTTTTCTCCACTTAGTTCTTACTGGTTGTAACATTTTATTCTTTACCTTCTTTTGGTGTAACTTTGTTAGTTTCTTGACTGAATTCTTTGGCAAACACTTCGCCTTTATAAATCCAAACTTTTATCCCTATAATTCCGTAAGTTGTTAGAGCTTCTGCTTCTGCATAATCGATATCTGCTCTTAGAGTATGTGATGGAATACTTCCATCTCTTAACCATTCTGTTCTTGCAATTTCATTTCCACCCAATCTACCACTACATGAAACTTTTATTCCTTTTGCTCCAAGCCTTATGCAAGATTGCATTGCTCTTTTCATTGCTCTTCTGTAAGAAATTCTTTTTACAAGCTGTTGTGCAATATTTTCAGCAACTAAATACGCATTAGTTTCTGGTTTTTTCACTTCTTTTATATTTAGTGTAACTTCATTTTTTGTGAATTTTGATAAATTATTTTTTATTTTATCAATATCACTTCCTTTTTTTCCAATCACGAAACCAGGTCTAGATGTATATATAGTCACATAACACTTGTTTGAGGTTCTTTCTATCATCACCTTAGAAACACCAGAATTAATCACATTTTTTTTGATATATTCTCTTATCTTAAAATCTTCGATTAAAAAATTACCAAAATCTTTTTTCTTAGCATACCAAACAGAGTCCCAGCCTCTGTTAACACCTAATCTAAAACCAACTGGATTAACCTTTTGTCCCATGACTCTCCATTTTTTTTGCTTCTGATAAAATAATTGTTACACTTGAATAAGGTTTTAGAATTGGAGCCGCTCTTCCTTTTGCTCTTGGTCTAAATCTCTTCATAGTTATTTTTTTTCCACAGTATGCTTCTTTAACTACTAAATTATCAATATCGTATTGAAAATTATTCTCTGCATTTGCAACTGCTGAACTAATTGTCTTTCTTATATCTTTTGTAATTCTTTTTTCAGAAAATTGTAAATCTCTAATCGCTACATCAACCTTTTTTCCAACGATCCCTTTTAGAATTGGATTTAGCTTTCTTACACTAGATCTAATATTATTATTTATAGACCTAACAGTTTTGTCTTTATTCTTATCAATCTTTTTTTTCTTACTCATATTCTATTTTTTTGCCTCAGCAGGTTTAGCTTTTTTATCAGCTGGTGTATGACCAAAGAATGTTCTTGTTGGTGCAAATTCACCTAATTTATGACCAACCATATCTTCAGATACTGTTATCGGTATAAATTTTTTACCATTATAAATCAAAAAACTAACTCCAACAAAATCTGGAATTATAGTTGATTTTCTAGACCAAGTTTTAATTGGAATTTTTTTTGGGTCCGTCTTATATTTATCAACTTTTTTCATCAAGCTCTCTTCAACAAACGGTCCTTTCCAAACTGCTCTAGCCATTAATTAGTCCTTTCTCTTCTTTCTTCTTCTGACAATAAATTTATCTGTTCTCTTATTATCTCTTGTTTTTAAACCTTTAGCAGATTGACCAGTTGGTGAAACCGGATGACGTCCACCTGCGGTCTTACCTTCACCACCTCCATGAGGGTGATCAACTGGGTTTTTAACAACTCCTCTAGTATGTGGTCGTCTACCTAACCATCTTGATCTTCCTGCTTTACCTATTTTAATATTTTTTTGATCTGGATTACTCAAAACCCCTATCGTAGCTAGTGACCTTGAATCAATTTTTCTAACTTCACCAGATGCAAGTTTGATCAAACTATAATTACCGTCTAATCCACTAATAGTTACTGAAGTCCCTGCTGATCTTGCAATCTTACCTCCACCACCTGGCTGAATTTCAACATTGTGAATATTTATTCCTACTGGAATATCTTGTAATGGCATACAATTTCCAACTTTAATTTCTTTTTTATTTCCATTCTCGATTACATCTCCCACTTTAATTTTTTGAGGAGCTAAATAATATGCATGTGTGTTATCTTCAAATTTTACTAACATTATGTAACAAGATCTGTTTGGGTCATACTCAATTCTCTCAACCGTTGCAGGCAAATCAAATTTTTTTCTGTAGAAATCGACATGTCTGTACATTTTTTTATGACCACCGGCTCTATTAATTGAAGTAATATGACCATTATTATTTCTACCTTTCATTGCATTTTTAGGAGAAACTAAAGTTTTAAAAGGTTTTCCCTTCCATAATCCAGTTCTATCAACAAGAATTGTTCCTCGTGTAGATTTTGTATATGGTTTAAAAGTTTTTAATGCCATTTAATTAAACTCCAGTTGTAAGATCAATACTTTGACCTTTCTTTAAAGTGATTATTGCTTTTTTAAACCCAGCAACTTTAACCTTCTTACCTCTAGTTAATTTAGTTCTGTTTTGTTTATTTATAATATTTATTTTAGTCACGTTAACTTTAAAAATTTTTTCAATATTTGTTTTTAGATTTTTCTTGTTTGCTGTAGCAGGAACTTTAAATACAATTTTATTTTGCTCAGACAAATTTGTTGTTTTCTCAGTTACTAATGGAGACAGAATTTTATCGTATAAATGTAGTTTATCCATTACGAGTATCTCTTTTCTAATTCTTTTATTGAACTTTCTGTGAAAACAACTTTTTTAAATTTAACTATATCAAAAGTGCTAAAATGATTTACATCAGTTACTTTAACATTTGGAATGTTTCTTACTGATTTTTCTATTTTATCTTTTGAATTTTTATCAAGAATAATTAGCGAATTTGTAATTTCAAATTTTTTTATTATTGAATGCATTTCTTTAGTCTTTTTAATTTCACTATTAAAGTCACTAAAAATTAATAAATCTTTATTTTTATTTTTCTCAGTAATCAATGAAGCTACACTTAGTTTTTTTTCACTTTTATTTAATTTTCTTTTTTTATAGGCTAATTCACCTTTTGGCCCATGAGCTATACCACCACCAACAAAGATTGGAGCTTTTCTACTAGCATGTCTTGCTCCACCAGTTCCTTTCTGAGCATAAATTTTTGAGGTTGGTCCTGATACCTCATTTTGTTGTTTGGTTTTAGCATGTCTTCCTTTGTAATTAGCATTTGTCTTATACAAAACACTATTTACTAATTTTTTATTAATTTTAGCTGAAAAAATTTTATCTAAAACTTCTATCGAGTCTTTTTTTCCATCTAAATTTAGTTTATCTAATTTCATTATTTTTTCTTTTTATCTGGTGTTTTTTTAGCTTCTTCAGCTGCTTTAATTTTTTCATCAATAGTTAATTTGTTAATATTTTTTATTGAACTTTTAACAAGTATTTCTGAATTTTTTGCTCCAGGGATTGATCCTTTTAAATATAATAATTCATTCTCTAAATCAGTTTTTATTATTTCAATATTCTGCATAGTTCTGAGTTTATCACCCATATGACCAGCCATTTTTTTTCCTTTAAAAACTTTTCCTGGATCTTGTCTTTGACCAGTTGATCCATGTGATCTATGTGAAACAGAAACACCATGGGTTGCTCTTAATCCACCAAAATTATGTCTTTTCATTGCTCCAGCAAAACCTTTTCCAATTGTTTTTGATCTAGTGTCGACAAATTTTGTATCTTTAAAGATCTCTAAACCAAATTCATTTCCCTCTTTAAAATTTTCAGTGTTTTCTACTCTGAACTCCTTCAGTAATTTTTTTGCTTCTGTGTTCTTTTTTGCAAAATAACCTTTCATAGCTTTTGTCAATTTAGAACTTTTTATCTTTCCATAACCCAATTGAACTGCCTTATAACCTCTTTTTTCTTGTTCAATTACTTGGATTACTCTTGCTTTTTCCATTTTTAAAACGGTAACTGGCACAAGTTGACCAGTTTTGTAAAATTCTCTTGTCATTCCAATTTTTTTCCCAATTAAAGCAATTTCATTCATAACTAAATTTTTATCTCCACATCCACGCCTGAAGCTAAATCTAGTTTCATTAACGCTTCGACTGTTTGAGGTGTTGGCTCAACTATATCGATTAGTCTCTTATGAGTTCTAGACTCAAATTGTTCTCTACTCTTCTTATCAATGTGCGGTGAACGTAGTACTGTATATCTTTCAATTTTAGTTGGTAACGGAATTGGTCCTTTAATTGTAGCGCCTGTTCTCTTTACAGTATTTACAATTTCTTCTGTTGAAGCATCTAAAATTTTGTTATCGTAAGCTCTCAGTTTTATTCTAATATTTTGTTTTTCCATAAATTTATCCAGCTACCTTCTTAGTTACCTCATCTTGAACATTTTGAGGGACTTTGGAATAATGATCAAAAAACATTGAGTACTGTGCTCTGCCTTGCGACATTGATCTTAAATTATTAATATAACCAAACATATTAGCTAAGGGAACCATCGCAGTAATTACTGTTGCATTACCACGTTGTTCTTGGGTACTTATTTGACCTCTTCTGCTATTTAAATCACCTATAACATCGCCCATGTAATCTTCAGGTGTTACAACTTCAACTCTCATTATCGGCTCTAAAAGTTTTAGACCACCTTGTGTGCATGCTTCTTTAAAACAAGATCTACTTGCTAGTTCAAAAGCTAAAACACTTGAGTCAACATCGTGATGCAAACCATCGACTATTGTTACTTTATAATCAATAAGCGGGAACCCTGCTAAAATTCCACTATCAGAAACTGTTTCAATTCCTTTTTCAACACCTGGTATAAATTCTTTTGGAATTGCACCACCTTTAATAGCACTTTCAACAGCTCGTCCTTTTCCAGGCTCTTGAGGTTCAACTAATAATTTTACCTTAGCAAATTGACCGGCACCTCCACTTTGTTTTTTGTGTATATATTCAAATTCAGCTGTTTTTTCGATTGTCTCTCTATAAGCAACTTGTGGGGCTCCAACATTTGCTTCAACCTTGAATTCTCTTTTCATTCTATCAACAATGATATCTAGGTGTAATTCACCCATACCTTTAATAATTGTTTGTCCAGACTCTTCATCAGAAGAAACCCTAAAAGATGGATCTTCTTTAGCTAATCTTGCCAATGCTTCACCCATTTTTTCTTGATCACCTTTTGTTTTAGGTTCAACAGCAATTTCAATCACTGGTTCTGGGAACTCCATAGGTTCAAGTAAAACTTGATTTTCTTTGTCACATAGTGTGTGACCTGTCATGGTATTTTTTAATCCAGCTAAAGATACTATGTCTCCAGCATTAGCTTCTTTTATATCCTCTCTCGAATTAGCATGCATTAACAGCATTCTACCAACTCTTTCCTCTTTTTCAGTTGAAGAGTTATAAACAGCAGTTCCAGATTTAATAGTTCCTGAATAAATTCTTACAAACGTAAGTGATCCAACAAAAGGGTCATTTGCTACTTTAAAAGCTAAAGCAGAAAAAGGTTCTTTATCATCAAACTTCATTTCTACTTCATCATCTGTTCCAACCTTAGTTCCTTTAATAGAACCAATATCAAGAGGGCTTGGCAGATAATTTATGACAGCGTCTAATAATGGCTGAACACCTTTGTTTTTAAAAGCTGAACCTGTCAAAACAGGTACAAAACTAAAGTTTAAAGTACCTTTCCTAATACATTTTACTAAATCTTCTTCTTTAATTTCTTCACCATTTAAATAGCTTTCCATTAAATTCTCATCTTGCTCAACAGCCATTTCAACAAGTTCTGTTCTGTATTTTTGAGAAATTTCTTTTAAATCATCAGGTATTTCTTTGTATTCCCACTCTGCTCCAAGAGCCTCATTTTTCCAAACTTGAGCTTTCATTTTAACTAAATCAACAACACCAGTTAAAGACGCCTCAATTCCAATTGGTACTTGTAAAACAAGAGGCTTAGCTCCTAATCTATCTTTAATCATATCAACGCATCTAAAGAAATCAGCTCCAGTTCTATCTAACTTATTTACAAAACAAATTCTTGGAACTTTATATTTATCAGCTTGTCTCCAAACAGTTTCTGATTGAGGTTCAACACCTGCAACACCATCAAAAACTGCTACAGCTCCATCTAAAACTTTTAATGATCTCTCAACTTCAATAGTAAAATCTACGTGA
The DNA here is from genome assembly GCF_052047915.1 of Candidatus Pelagibacter sp. HIMB1505. Taxonomy (NCBI): domain Bacteria; kingdom Pseudomonadati; phylum Pseudomonadota; class Alphaproteobacteria; order Candidatus Pelagibacterales; family Candidatus Pelagibacteraceae; genus Candidatus Pelagibacter; species Candidatus Pelagibacter sp. HIMB1505. The sequence goes on from NZ_JBNAIR010000001.1 coordinate 1,066,347, forward strand.
CCTGGAGTATCAATAATATTAATTCTATGATCTTGCCAAAAACAAGTCGTAGCTGCAGAAGTAATTGTTATACCTCTCTCTTGCTCTTGTTCCATCCAGTCCATTGTTGCAGCTCCATCGTGAACTTCACCAATTTTATGACTTTTACCAGTGTAATATAAAATTCTTTCAGTAGTAGTTGTTTTGCCAGCATCTATGTGAGCCATGATACCAATGTTTCTATATTTATCTAATGTATGTGTTCTTGCCATATTAAATTACCATCTAAAGTGAGCAAACGCTTTGTTTGACTCAGCCATTTTATGGACATCCTCTCTTTTTTTAACTGCTGCACCTTTTTTTTCATAGGCATCATAAAGTTCATTAAAAATTTTATCTGACATATGTTTGTCTTTTCTTTTTCTAGCAGAGTCTACAAGCCATCTAATCGCTAATGCTTGGGCTCTTTTACTTTTTACTTCTACAGGCACTTGATAAGTTGCTCCACCAACTCTTCTAGATCTTACCTCAACAGTTGGTTTAATATTATTTATTGCTTCATTGAATATATTTATTGGCTCATCTTTAGTTTTGGTCTTTATCTTATCGATAGCTTCATAAACAATTTTTGCAGCAACACCTCTTTTGCCATCATACATAATATTATTAATTAATTTTGGGATTATGGTAGATTTAAATTTTGGATCAGGAGTAACGTTTTTTTTTGGCTGAGTTTTTTTTCTAGACATAACTTACTTACCTTTTTTAGTTCCGTACAAAGATCTTCTTTTTTTTCTATTGGCTACACCTTGAGTATCTAAATTTCCTCTAAGTATATGATATCGAACTCCAGGTAAATCCTTAACACGTCCACCTCTTATTAAAACAACTGAGTGTTCTTGCAGGTTATGACCTTCACCAGGTATATAAGCTGTAACCTCAAAACCATTTGACAATCTTACTCTAGCAACTTTTCTTAATGCTGAGTTAGGTTTCTTCGGAGTGGTAGTATAAACCTTAACACATACACCTCTTTTAAGAGGTTGTTTTTGAAGAGCTGGAACTTTATTTCTTTTACTTTGTTTAACTCTTTTATTTTTTAATAATTGGTTAATAGTCGGCATATAATTTTTAAAATATTAATAATTGTTTTTGAGAGAAATAACTGACAGGTTATTTATGGCAGCGTTTAGTGTCTAAAGCTAACACTACATTCCAACCAAAAACATCGCCAAAATACTTATTAATTTGACTTTGTCAAATTAAAACTAAAAATTAATTGATCTATTTTTATTGATTAACAGGGGTTTCTGCAGCTTCAATCTTATCTTGTTCTGATAAAAATTTATTATCATCTTCAAGAGCTTTTTTGTTCCATTTATTCTTTATATTACCTGTACCAGCTGGAACTAATCTACCTACAATCACATTTTCTTTTAAACCATTTAAAGGATCAACTTTTCCTTTGATAGCGGCATCTGTCAATACCCTAGTAGTTTCTTGGAAAGAAGCCGCTGATATAAATGACTCTGTTTGAAGTGATGCTTTTGTTATTCCCATTAAAACTCTTTCACCAACTGCTGGTGTTTTGCCTTCAGCTTTAAGTCTTTCGTTATTTGTATCAAATTTTATTCTGTCAACGATTTCACCTGGTAAGTAAGTTGAATCTCCTGAATGCTTAACTTCAATTTTCTTTAACATTTGTCTTAATATAGTTTCAATATGTTTATCATTGATGATAACACCTTGTAACCTATATACTTCTTGAACTTGATTAACAAAATACTCAGTTAAATCTTTAATTCCCATAATTCTTAAAATATCATGTGGTAGAGGTTGACCATCAAGAAGATACTCACCTTTTTTAATTCTTTCACCTTGGTTGAAATTAATATGTTTTCCTTTAGGTATTAAATAATTAGATGCTTCAGCTCCATCCTCTGGAACAATTGAAACTCTTTGTTTTCCTCTTACCTCTTTACCAAATACAACTTGTCCATCATTTTCAGCAATTATTGCGCTATCTTTTGCTTTTCTTGCTTCAAATAATTCAGCTACTCGAGGTAAACCTCCAGTAATATCTTTTGTTTTCGTAGTTTCTTTTGGAAGTCTAGCAATTACATCACCAGCTGAAACTTTTTGACCATCTTTAACTGATAAAATTGAGTCTGGTACTAAATAATATCTTGCTTCATTGTCATCAGCTTTTTTAATTACATTACCTTTTTCATCTCTTAAAGTAATTCTAGGTTTTAAGTCTGTACTTTTTGATTGAGATCTCCAGTCAATAACTGATTTAGATGAAATTCCTGTGGCATCATCAGTAGTTTCTTGAATTGAAACACCATCAATTAAATCAACATAACTTGCAACACCACTTTTTTCTGCAATAACTGGTGTTGTGTACGGATCCCATTCACAAATTTTTGTATTTGCTTTTACTTTATCACCATTTTTGAAAAATAATTTTGATCCATATGCAACTTTATAAATTGCAACTTGTAAGCCATTATTATCTTCAATTGATAATTGAGTATTTCTACCCATAACTATTAGGTTTTTCTTAGAGTCTTCTAATATATTAGAGTTAATAATTTTTAATGTTCCTTCATTTTTAGTAACAATTTGAGATTCTTGTTTTACAGATGCAGTTCCACCAACGTGGAAAGTTCTCATCGTTAATTGTGTTCCAGGTTCACCAATTGATTGAGCTGAAATCATTCCAATCGCTTCTCCGACATGAACCATCTTTCCTCTTGATAAATCTCTACCATAACAAGTAGCGCAAACACCTTCTTTTGAACTACATGTCATCACTGAGAATACTTTTAATGCTTTAATACCTGCGGCATCAATTTGATCACATCCAGCTTCATCAATCATTACAGATTTTTTGATGATAACTTCGCCAGTTATTGGATGCTTCACATCTGCAGCAGTTACTCTACCTAATGCTCTTTCAGATAAACTAACAACTACATTACCACCCTCTAATATTTCAGAAAGTTCAATAAATCCAGGCTTGTCGCATTTTACTTTTGTAATTGTTAAATCTTGCGCAACATCACAAAGCCTTCTAGTTAGATACCCAGAACTTGCAGTTTTTAATGCAGTATCAGCTAAACCTTTTCTGGCACCGTGAGTAGAATTAAAATATTCGAGAGCAGTTAATCCCTCTTTAAAGTTAGAGACAATTGGACTTTCAATAATTTCTCCAGATGGTTTTGCAATTAGTCCTCTCATTCCAGCTAACTGTTTCATCTGGGCAGCTGAACCTCTTGCACCACTATCAGCCATCATAAATACAGAATTAATTTTTAACCCTTCAGGAGTTTTTTCTGTAGCAGAAATACCTTTCATCATTTCTCCTGCAACTCTGTCAGTACATTTAGACCAAGCATCAACAACTTTATTGTACTTTTCACCTCTAGTAATTAGACCTTCTGCATACTGAGTCTCATAATCTGCAATTAATTTCTTAGTATCTTCAATTAGTTGAGTTTTGCTCTCTGGTATTACTAAATCGTCTTTACCAAATGAAATTCCAGCTTTAAATGCGTGTTTAAAACCTAAGTCTTTTAATTTGTCACAAAAGATGACGGTAGTTTTTTGACCACAAAATCTAAATACAATATCTATAATTTCAGAAACTGTTTTCTTAGGAAGTAATCTATCAACTAAAGAAAATTTGATATCTTTGTTTTTTGGTAATAAGTTTGCTAGTAAAAATCTTCCAGCTGTTGACGTATATTTTTCAAATTTTTTATTTCCATTTTCATCAACAGTTTCAAATCTTGAAATTATAGTACTGTGAACTTTTATTTGTCCTGAAGACAAAGCAAATTCAATTTGATCAGCATCTACAAAGTAACCAGCTGGTTTGTCAGTTAAAGGCTCTTGAGATAAATAGTAAATACCTAAAATCATATCTTGACTTGGTACAATGATAGGTTTTCCATTTGATGGAGAGAGAATATTATTCGTTGAAAGCATCAAAATTCTAGCCTCTAATTGAGCTTCTAAACTTAGTGGTACATGTACTGCCATTTGGTCGCCATCAAAGTCAGCGTTAAATGCAGCGCAAGTTAAAGGATGTAATTCTATAGCATCTCCTTCAATTAATTTTGGTTCAAATGCTTGAACACCAAGTCTGTGTAAAGTTGGAGCTCTATTTAATAATACAGGGTGCTCTCTAACTATTAATTCTAATGCATCCCAAACAGCATTAGTTTCTTTCTCTACCAATTTCTTAGCTTGTTTTATCGTAGATGCTAAGCCTAGTTTATTTAATCTTGCATAAAGAAATGGTTTGAATAACTCCAAAGCCATTTTCTTAGGAAGACCACACTCATGTAATTTTAGGTCTGGACCAACTACAATTACTGATCTACCAGAGTAATCAACTCGTTTTCCAAGTAAATTTTGTCTAAATCTACCTTGTTTACCTTTTAACATTTCTGCTAAAGATTTTAATGGTCGTTTTCCTGTTCCTGTAATAACTCTTCCACGTCTTCCATTATCAAATAGTGCATCAACAGATTCTTGAAGCATTCTTTTTTCATTTCTAACGATTATATCAGGAGCCTTAAGGTCCATTAATCTTTTCAAACGGTTATTTCTATTTATTACTCTTCTATATAGATCGTTCAAATCTGATGTAGCAAATCTACCACCATCTAAAGGTACTAATGGTCTTAATTCTGGTGGAATAACAGGGACAACTGTCATGATCATCCATTCCGGTTTCTGACCTGTTTCGATGAACGACTCAATTAATTTTAGTCTTTTTATTGCTCTTTCTTCGTTAACTTTAGATTTGGTCTCTTTAATATAGCTAACTAAATTTTTTCTCTCTAGTTCGAGGTCTAGATTTTTTAACATTTCAAGAACAGCTTCCGCACCAATTCCAGCAGTAAATGCTTCTTCACCAAACTCATCTTGATATTTAGCTAATTCTTCTTCATTTAAAAGTTGGTTTTTTTGTAAGCCTGTTAAGCCTGGCTCAATAACAATAAAATTTTCAAAATATAAAACTCTTTCAATTTCTTTTAATTTCATATCAACAGCGAGAGCTATTCTGCTTGGAAGAGATTTTAAAAACCAAATATGTGCAACGGGCGTAGCAAGATTAATGTGACCCATTCTTTCTCTTCTCACATTAGATTTTGTTACTTCAACACCACATTTTTCACATATAATTCCTCTAAATTTCATTCGTTTGTATTTTCCACACAAACATTCATAGTCTTTTATAGGGCCAAAAATTCTAGCACAAAATAAACCATCTTTTTCAGGTCTAAATGTTCTATAATTTATTGTCTCGGGTTTTTTAATTTCACCATAAGTCCATGATTTTATTTTCTCAGGACTAGCTAAAGAAATCTTTATACTATTAAAGTTTTGAGCCTCTGAAATTTCGGTATTTTTAAAAAGATCTGTTAATTCTTTTTTCATAATTAATTAAGCTCCACGTTTAATGCTAATGATTTAATTTCTTTTACTAGAACGTTGAATGATTCTGGTATTCCAGATTCAAAGTTTTCTTCTCCTTTAACAATTGTTTCATAAACTTTAACACGTCCAGCAACGTCATCTGATTTGACAGTTAAAATTTCTTGCAAAGTATAAGAGGCTCCATAAGCTTCTAAAGCCCAGACTTCCATCTCACCAAATCTTTGTCCACCTAATTGAGCTTTTCCACCAAGTGGCTGTTGTGTAACCAAACTATAAGGTCCAGTTGATCTAGCGTGAATCTTGTCCTCTACAAGGTGATGAAGTTTAAGCATATAAATTATACCTACAGTCACAGGTCTATCAAATTGCTCACCTGTTCTGCCATCCCATAAATAAGTTTGACCTGAGCCTGGCAACTTAGCTAACTCAAGCATTTCGGTAACATCTTTTTCTTTAGCTCCATCAAAAACTGGAGTTGAAATAGCAATACCATTTTGAAGATTTTCACATAAATCTCTAAATTCTGTTTTGTTTAATTTATCAACTTTTTCATTAAAAATTTCTTCTCCATAAACAGATTTAAGAAATTTTGATATTTTTTCAGTTTTTTCAATTCTTTTATTATTTTCATTAACTAATTTCTTAACTTCTTCACCAAATTCTTTACATGCCCAACCTAGATGAGTTTCAAGAATCTGACCAACATTCATACGGCTTGGAACACCAAGTGGATTAAGAACAATATCAACTGGTCTTCCATCTTCTCTGTATGGCATATCTTCAACTGGAACAATTTTACTGACTACCCCTTTATTACCATGTCTTCCAGACATCTTATCACCAGGTCTTAGTCTTCTTTTAATTGCAACAAAAACTTTAACCATTTTCATTACACTTGGTAATAAATCATCACCACTTCTAATTTTTAAAACTTTATCTTCAAATCTTTCAGTAATATCCTGTTTTGCTTTATTATACTGATCTTTTAATTGAGCTAGTGTAGCTTCATCATTCACATTACCAACTGTAATTTTAAATACATCATTAATGCTTAGTTTATCAATATTTTCAAAATCAAGTTTTGTACCTGTTTCTAGATCTTTAATTTTTTTAGTTAATGATGCGCCTGAAAAAATTTGTGCTGCTCTTTGCTTTATACTTCTCTCTAATATTTCTTCTTCTACGATTTTATCTTGTTGAACTTGATCAATTTCAGCTCTTTCAATAGTAATTGATCTTTCATCTTTTTCAATTCCATGTCTATTGAAAACTTTAACATCAACAACTGTACCACTACTACCTCTAGACATTCTCAAAGATGTATCTGTCACATCAATAGCTTTTTCACCAAAAATTGATCTTAATAGTTTTTCTTCAGGTCCAGATGCAGAGTCACCTTTTGGTGTAACTTTTCCGACTAGTATATCTCCAGCATTAACCTCAGCACCAATATAAACAATTCCTGACTCATCTAAATTTTTTAAAGCTTCTTCATTAACATTTGGAATATCTCTTGTTATTTCTTCTTCGCCTAATTTTGTATCTCTTGCCATTATTTCGTATTCAACAATATGAACTGAAGTAAAGACATCGTCGGTTACACATCTTTCAGATATCAAAATTGAGTCCTCAAAATTGTATCCTTGCCATGGCATGAATGCTACAGTTACATTTTTACCTAAGGCTAATTCACCTAATCTAGTAGATGGTCCATCAGCAATTATATCACCTGATTTAACTTTATCGCCTACTCTAACTAGTGGTCTTTGGTTTATGCATGTATTTTGATTTGATCTTTTAAATTTTTGGAGATTGTAAATATCTACACTTGATTTTGTAAAATCAGTTTCTTCAGTAACTTTTACTACAATCCTCTTACCATCAATTTTATCAACTACACCATCTCTTTTAGCAACAATTGTTACACCAGAGTCTAAGGCTACATCGCTTTCAATTCCTGTGCCTACCAATGGGGACTCAGGTTTTAATAATGGCACTGCTTGTCTCATCATATTAGAGCCCATCAGAGCTCTGTTAGCATCATCATTTTCTAAAAATGGAATTAATGAAGCAGCAACAGAAACAAGCTGCTTAGGTGATACATCAATATAGTCAATTGTTTCTGGTTTAGATAACAAGAAGTTTAAATTTTGCCTACATGACACAAGTTCTTCTATAATTTTACCGTTTTTATCTATTTTTGTATTAGCTTGAGCAATGGTATATTTAGTTTCTTCCATTGCAGATAAATATTCAACTTTATCTTGTACAACTCCATCCTTAACTCTCTTGTATGGACTTTCTATAAACCCATATTTATTTATTTTTGCATAAGTTGATAAACTATTAATCAATCCAATATTTGGTCCCTCAGGAGTTTCAATTGGGCAAATTCTTCCATAATGTGTTGGATGCACGTCTCGAACTTCAAAGCCTGCTCTTTCTCTTGTAAGACCACCTGGACCTAAAGCAGATACTCTTCTTTTGTGTGTTATTTCTGATAATGGATTTGTTTGATCCATGAATTGTGATAATTGAGAACTAGCAAAAAAATCTTTCAAAGAAACTGTTAAAGGTTTAGCGTTAATCAAATCTTGGGGCATAGCTGACTCAACGTCAAGAGTAGTCATTTTTTCTTTAATGGCTCTTTCCATTCTGTAAACACCTATTCTTGCTTGATTTTCAACCAATTCTCCTACAGATCTAACTCTTCTGTTACCTAAGTGATCAATGTCATCAACATCATCTTTGCCATCTCTTAGATCTAGCATTTTATGAACTATTGCAATTATGTCATCATTTCTTAAAATTGTTATCTTGTCTGAACATTCTTGATTTAACCTAGAGTTCATTTTAACCCTACCCACATCTGAAAGATCGTATCTATCAGAGCTGAAAAATAAATTATTAAATATCTGTGTAGCAATTTCTATTGTAGGTGGTTCACCAGGTCTTAACATCTTATAAATTTCGGTAATTGCTTCATCTTTTGTATTATTTTTATCATTTAAAAGAGTTGTTAATAGGTAAGGGCCTTTATTAATTGAGTTGGTTACAGAAATATCCAGAGAATGGATATTTGCGTCTAATATCTGTTGAATAATAGTATCGTTTAACTCTGTACCAATTTTAAATGTTCCCTCTTCTTCATCACTTACTTTAATATCTTTGTGTAAAAATTTTCCATATAAAGACTCTCTCGAAACTAAAATATCTTTAAGACCGTCATTAGCTAATTTTTTTGCATTTAGATAATTAATTTTTTCACCTAACTTGATTACCACATTACCTGTTTTTGCATCAACAACTTCCTCAGAGAAATTTTTTGCTTTGTAATTTTCAGGATTAAATTTTGTTTTCCATTTTTGAGTTTTTGAATCAAAAGTAAATTGCTCTTTATCATAAAATTCATTTGCTATCTCTGATTTGGAAAAACCTAGAGCCATCAATAATGTTGAGGCTAATATTTTTTTCTTTCTATCAATTTTAAAATATAAAAAATCTTTAACATCATATTCAAAATCCAACCAAGAACCTCTATTTGGAATTACTCTACAATTAAATAAAAGTTTACCACTTGCATGAGTTTTGCCTTTGTCGTGATCAAAAAACACACCTGGACTTCTATGCATTTGGTTTACTACAACTCTTTGAACACCGTTTGTTATGAATGTACCACTATTAGTCATCATAGGTACTTCACCCATGTAAACTTCTTGTTCTTTTGCTGATAAAATATCTTTAGTATTATTTTCTTGATCTATTTCGTAAACAACTAATCTTAAAGTACACTTTAAAGCAGAAGAATAAGTTAGACCTCTAGCAATGCATTCCTCAACATCAAATTTTGGTTTCTCAAGTCTATAAGATACGTATTCTAATGTTGCTTTGTCATTTAAATCTTCGATTGGAAAGATACTTTTAAAAACTCTATCAAAACCTTTTGTGATTTCTGCATCTGCAATAAAATCCGTTAATTCATCATAAGAATTTTTTTGTACTTCAATTAGATTTGGGATAGATAAACTTTCTTTAAGTTTACCAAAATTTTTTCGAATATTCTTTTTTTCAGTAAAAGATATTTGCATTTATATTTTTAAACTGATTAAAAAATTTAATCAGTTTGTGAATTCTTTCTAATTGTTTATTTTAATTCTACTTTTGCGCCAGCAGCTTCTAATTTAGCTTTGATTTCTTCTGCTTCTTTTTTTGGAACACCTGATTTAACTTCTTTAGGTGCACCTTCAACTAAATCTTTAGCTTCTTTTAGACCAAGAGAAGTTGCTGCTCTTACTTCTTTAATAACATTAATTTTTTTATCACCTGCTGAAACAAGCATAATTGTAAAGTCATCTTTATCAGCTGCTGCCTCACCACCAGCTGCTGCTGCTGGAGCTGCTGCTGCCATTGGAGTTACACCCCATTTTTCTTCTAACTGCTTTGAAAGTTCTGCAGCTTCAGCTACAGTCAAACTTGAAAGGTCTTCAATAATTTTATTTAGGTCTGGCATAGTATCTACTCTTTAGGTTGTGTTTCTGAATTTTCTGGGGACAAACTACTCATTTTTTCTGAACGTGCAAGCAAAATACTCACTAATTTTGAGGCTGGGGCGTTTAAAATACCAACAATATTTGCTCTAGCTTCATCCAAAGTAGGTAAATTTGCTACATTTTGAACTCCAGCCTGATCTAAAACTTCATCGTCCATAATTCCACCAATAAGTTTTAGATTTTCATTTTCTTTAGCAAATTTAGCTAAAATCCTTGCTGACATTATAGCGTCCTCACCAAATGCTACAGCTGTTGGACCAGTAAAAAGATCAGATAGATCTTTACACTTTGTCTTCTCTAATGCGAGTTTGGTAATTCTATTTTTTGTGATTTTAAAAATAATTCCATGCTCTCTCATCTTAGATCTTAGTTCATCTAATTGAGGCATAGTTAAACCTTGATAATGAGTAACCATTACAGCTTTACTGTTCTCAAACTGATTAGTCATATCAGCAATGTAAGCTTTTTTTTGTTCTTTATTCATCATGAGTTTAAATCGCTTTTCCTAGTTTTAATTTATAAGAAACACCCATTGTTGAAGTAATAAAAGTGTTTTTAATTAAATCACCTTTTAAAGTATTATTAGATTTTTCTTTATCTAATGCATCGAGAACAGCATTATAATTTTTAATTAATTGTTCATCACTAAAAGATTTCTTACCAATACTTACTCCAATATTGCCATCTTTATCATTTCTAATTTCTGCTTGCCCAGATTTTGCATCACTTATTGCAGTTTTTAAATCCTCAGTCACAGAACCAAGTTTTGGATTTGGCATTAATCCTTTTGGACCAAGTACTTTTCCAAGTTTAGATAATTTTATCATCATAGCTGGAGTACAAATTAGTTTTTCAAAGTTCATTTCACCAGATTTAATCTTTTCAATAAACTCATCACCTCCAACAATATCAGCTCCTGCATCTTTTGCTTCAGAAGCTTTTGGATCTTCACAAACAACTGCAACTTTAACTTTTTTTCCAGTTCCACCTGGTAAATTAACTACTGTTCTTATATTAACTTCACTCTTTTTTTGTTTGTTATTAATTTGAAAACTCAAATCAATTGATTCATCAAATTTAGTTGTGCAATTTTTTTTAACTTCTGGAATTAATTTTTCAATTACTTCAGATGGTAAATCTGATGTTTTTTCTGGAAGTTTTTTAAATCTTTTTGATGGCATTACTCTTTAACCTCTATTCCCATTGATCTTGCAGAACCAGAAATAATTTTTACAGCTTGATCTAAATCAAGTGCATTTAAATCTTTCATTTTTTGATTTGCAATTTCTTCTACTTGTTTTCTTGTTATTGAAGCAACGATACTTCTACCAGGTTCTTTTGATCCACCTTTTAATTTTGCAGCCTCTTTAATAAAAAAAGATGCAGGAGGTGATTTAATTTTAAAATCAAATTTCTTATCTTTGTAAACTGTAATTTCAACTGGAACAGGTTTACCAGCCATTGATTTGGTTTTATCATTAAATGCTTTACAAAATTCCATGATGTTAACACCACGTTGACCTAAAGCAGGACCAACAGGTGGCGCTGGATTAGCTTGACCACCATTAATCTGTAATTTTATAAATCCACTAATTTCTTTTTTTGCAGCCATTAACTTGTTTTCTCCACTTGATTATATTCTAATTCAACTGGTGTTGGACGTCCAAATATAGAAACTGAAACCTTAAGTCTAGACTTTTCTTCATCTATTTCTTCAACTAAACCGCTGAAAGATGCAAAAGGCCCGTCAACTACCTGAACTTTTTCACCAACGCTGTACTCTATACCAGATTTTGGCTGAGCCACACCATCTTTTATTTGACCTAAAATCTTCTCAATTTCTTTATCGGATACTGGTACAGGTATGCCTTTAGTCCCTAAAAATCCACTCACTCTCTTTATATTCTTAATCATGTGGTAAATGCTGTTGTCCATCTCACTTTTAATTAAAACATAACCAGGAAAATACTTTTTTTTTCTTTGTGTTCTTTTTCCACGTTTCACCTCAGTTACATCATGCGTCGGAACAACTATTTCCTCAAATTTGTCTGAGATTTTTGCTTTTTCTGCCTCTTCTCTTATTAATCCAGCCACTTTATTCTCAAAACTTGAGTGTGATTGAACAATGTACCAATTTTTCATTAAATACTTACCTTCAGTAATAATTCTAAGAAAAATTTTAAAACTTGATCAAGAAGTAAGAAAAATAAAGACATTACAACAGCCATGGCAAATACCATTAATGCACCTTGCAATGTTTCCTTTCCAGTTGGCCAAGAGACTTTAAAAGCCTCTTGTTTAACTTCTTGAATAAATTTAATAGGGTTTTTCATATTTAATCAACTCTTTTGGCAGGAGCGGAGGGACTCGAACCCTCAGCCTCCGGTTTTGGAGACCGGCGCTCTACCAATTGAGCTACACTCCTATATAGAGCTTACTCTATAATTTTAGTTACTACTCCAGCTCCTACAGTTCTTCCGCCTTCTCTAATTGCAAAGTTTAATTTTTCTGCCATCGCAATTGGAGTGATAAGTTTAACTGTAAATTTAGCGTCATCACCAGGCATAACCATTTCAGTTCCAGCTGGTAACTCTACTTCACCTGTTACGTCAGTTGTTCTGAAATAAAATTGAGGTCTATACTTAGTAAAGAAAGGAGTGTGTCTTCCACCCTCTTCTTTCTTAAGCACATACGCTTGAGCTTCAAATTTAGTGTGTGGTGTTATTGAGCCAGGCTTACAAAGAACTTGTCCTCTTTCAATATCAGTTCTCTCAATACCTCTAAGTAAAACACCTACGTTATCGCCAGCTTCACCTGAGTCTAATAGTTTTCTAAACATTTCAACTCCAGTACAAACTGATTTTTTTGTCTCTTTAATACCAACGATTTCAATTTCATCACCAGTTTTAAGAACACCAGATTCTACTCTTCCTGTTGCAACAGTTCCTCTACCTGAGATAGAGAACACGTCCTCAACTGGCATCAAGAAATCTTTATCTTTTGGTCTGTCTGGTTGTGGAATATGTTCATCAACATTTTTCATTAATTCCAAGATTGAATTTTTTCCAATCTCATCATCTCTTCCCTCTACTGCAGCAAGAGCTGAGCCTTTTGCAATTGGAGTTTTGTCTCCTGGGAATTTGTATGAAGTTAATAATTCTTTAATTTCTTCCTCAACAAGTTCAATCATTTCTTTATCATCAACTTGATCTACTTTATTTAAGTAAACAACAATTGCTGGAACACCAACTTGTCTTGCTAAAAGAATGTGTTCTCTAGTTTGAGGCATAGGACCGTCTGCAGCGTTAACAACAAGAATTGCACCATCCATTTGAGCTGCACCTGTGATCATATTTTTAACGTAGTCAGCGTGACCTGGACAATCTACGTGAGCGTAATGTCTTTTTTCTGTTTCATACTCAACGTGAGCAGTTGAAATTGTAATTCCTCTTTCTTTTTCCTCTGGAGCTTTATCAATTTCATCGTAAGCAACTGATTTTCCACCACTTGCTTCTGCTAAAACTTTAGTGATCGCTGCTGTTAGAGTTGTTTTACCATGGTCGACATGACCAATTGTACCAATGTTACAATGCGGTTTATTTCTTACAAATTTTTCTTTTGACATTACTTTATTACCTCAGTTTTATTTTTTATTTATAATTTTTTCTTGGAGCGGGTAAAGGGAATCGAACCCTTACATCCAGCTTGGAAGGCTAGCGTTCTACCATTGAACTACACCCGCACAACCCCAAGAGTAACACTCCAGTATTACCTGAAGATTTATTGAATGGTGGAGGGGGAAAGATTCGAACTTTCGAAGACCGAAGTCAACGGGTTTACAGCCCGCCCCATTTGACCGCTCTGGAACCCCTCCTCATTTGGGGAAGTGTCCCCTTGTTCAATAAAGCTTCAAACAACACGCGTTTTATATATTTTATTTGTGCAAATGCAATACGAGAATTATTAAGAAAATATAGTAAAAAACGTATAAAACTTATCAAAATTTATGAATAAATCGTCATTTTTTATTGTAGGCCAACATGCAGTTATTGAGGCTCTTAAAAACCCAAAAAGAAAAGTTTTAAGAGTATTTTTAACGGAGGAAAGTAAAAAAAATATTCATAGAAAAAGTCCAAAAAAAAATCTTTTAGATGATGTAAAAGTTTATTTTAAAACAAAAAAAGAATTAGACAAATATTCAACAAAAGAAAATTTACTTCATCAAGGATACGTTGCTGAGATAGAGCATCTAGAAAAACTAATCTTGAAAGACTTTATCAAAGAGCAAAAGAATATTACTTTTGTTTGTTTAGATGGAGTAACAGATCCTAGAAATATTGGTTCATTAATTCGAAGTGCTGCTTCGTTTGATATTGATGGAATAATTATTAAAGAGAGACATTTTCCCCATGAAAGCAAACTAATGTACAAAGCTGCAAGTGGCGCTATGGAATATGTTAATATATTTGAAGTATCCAATATCAATTCTACTTTAAAAAATTTAAAAAATAAAAATTTTTGGGTTTATGGTTTTGATGGAAAAGGAGATAAAGTTTTCACTGATATTGAATGGAAAGGTAATAATATTCTATTATTTGGTTCAGAAGGATCAGGAATGCATGAGCACACATCTAAATATGCAGATTTCTTAGTAAAGATTGATATTAATAAAAAAATTGAAAGCTTAAATATATCAAATAGTGCTGCCATTGTTTTTCATCATTTGAGTTATTTAAAAAAATAGTTGATTAAATTCAAAATAGTTAATAATTATCACTTAAGCCCTTGTAGCTCAGCTGGTAGAGCAATTGATTTGTAATCAATAGGTCCGCGGTTCGAATCCGTGCGGGGGCACCATCACTCAATATAATCAACTTTATCTAAAATATTCATACATCTATTCATTTATTATTTTTTATGTGTTAAAATTACTTATTTAAATCAATGATTTTAAAAAAAATTTCTAAAAAAATTTTTCACAATATTTTTTATTTAATATATGGAAAAGTAAAAGTTAACGAGAAAAAAAATAAAGAATATTTTGAAAAAAAAAGAGTAATTATATCAAGTAACAAAAAAAAATTTACTTATAATATTTTTAAATGTAAAAACTCTCGTTTATATACAGATAGAATTCAAGATACAGCGATCATATATAAAAATACTATTTTGAATGAGCCGTCTTTTCAATTAAGAAAAAATGACCTTGATAGAAATATTAAGAAAAATATTGTTCTAGACATAGGAACACCGAGAATTCAAAAAAAATTAAATGGCAACGTGATGAGTTTATTAACTGGAGGAGGTGGTAATAATAATTATTTTCATTGGTTGTTTGATGTATTACCTAGAATAGCTTTAATGAAAAAATTTTACAAATTGCAAAATATAAACTTTTTCTTATGTCCTGATGTTAATAAGTGGCAGCTAAGAACATTGGAGCTACTAGGTATAAAAACTCATAAATGTATATCTAGTATTAATTACAGACATATAAAAGCTAAAAATATAATATCAACAACACACCCATGGATTATTAACAATGTACATAAAGATATAGAAAATTTACCAAGGTGGATAAGCATGTGGTTAAAAAGTAATTTTTTAAAACACAAATCAAAAAAGAATTTTCCTAAAAAAGTTTATATTGATAGATCAGATTCTGAATCTAACTTGAATAAATATAGAGGAATAAAGAATGAGAAAGAATTAATACATTTTTTAAAAAAAAAAAAATTTTTTTCAGTTAAACTATCAGAATTATCCATAGAAGAACAAATTAAACTTTTTAATGATGCTCAAATAGTGATAGGTCTTCATGGTGCAGGGTTAGCTAATTTAATTTGGTGTAATAAATATACTAAAATTATTGAATTAAAGAGCAAAAATACAAATAGAATTTATGAAAATTTAGCTAGAGTGAATGGAATAAAATATATTAGTTTATCAAGCAAACCCGTAGATGATCCAATCTATAAGCATTATGGAATAATTAATGTAAACATTAAAAAATTAAGTACGTACTTGTAAAATATTTGAGTTTTTTTTTCTTAAATCAAAAAAAATATGTGGCTGACAGGTAAAGTTACAATATTTACTTATCCAATATGAATAATATCTTTCTGCTAAAAAGTCAAAAATACGAGTTTCACCATAACCTTTAAGTTTTTTTATATCAAATATTTCATTACATTTTTCAATCCATTCAAAAGTTGAAACACATAATTTAACAAAATATTTTTTTTTTATAATAAATATATTGTTAGGATAAATTTCAGTTTTAGTTGTAATATAATTGTAAAAATCAGATTGTTCTTTAGTTTCAAGTAATGAAATCGATTTATCTAAACCATTATTTATATGAAATAAATCAAAATGAAATTTTACAGTTCTCTTTTTTTTAAAAAATATTGGTGATGGGTTTTTATAAAGAAATTTATAGCCTTTTTTAATTATTTTGCTCAACTTAATATTTTCAAAAGTTTGTGGGTAATTTAAAATTGCTTCAAGATTAGGATTAAAAACGTCCCTTAACAAATTTTGTTTTAAATTATCCTCATTGATATATTGCTCGTGATTTGACTTTAGCCAAAATCTTCGATAGTGACAAAGACCTATCCAGTCATCATCATTTAAATGATTAATTTTATTTTTCCATATCCAGTAAAAAACAGTTAAAGCCGCATAATTAGTGTTTTTATTAGAAATATTTTCACCAGTTGAGTCATTTTGCCAGTGATCTGGATAATTAATATCTTTACCACCGGCTCCTACTATCTCTAATTCTAAACTATCAAGAAAATTTACATAATCATTGTAAAATTTATTATCTTTTTTTTTGTCAAGGTAAGTTATGCAAAACATATTTATTTTATTCATTATAATATATATAAAAATTTATTTAGGGTTTGATAATTAACCTACAAGTATAATCTACTCTATGCATCCAAATATTAGTTTGATTTTTAAAATAATCATCTACTGCAAGTTTTGCACCTTTAAAATGACCGTAATCATCAATTATTATTACACCACCACTTTCAACTTTGGGATATAAAATTTCCAAACTTATTTTTATAGACTCATAAAAGTCTGTATCTAATCTCAATAAGGAAATTTTTTTTGGAATATTTAAATCATCCATTAAAGTATCTTCTACTTTACCTTTTATAAATTTAATTTTATCAAAATTAAATTTACTAAATTTTTTTAAATTATTTTTTACTTTGTCTAATGAAGAGAATACAGGAATCTCATTTTGTTTTTTATATTCTTCATATTTTTTCAACATACTCTTGCCTGATAAATCAAAATCAAATTTTGTAGGTTCGGGCTGACCTTCATATGTATCATAAGCATATACTTGTTTGTTTATATTTAATTCATTAATAAAATCGTTTATTATAACTAAGTTGGCTCCTTTAAAAACACCTGTTTCAACTATATCTCCCTCAATATTATTATTATTAATATGCTTAAGTCCTTGGGTAAGACACCATTTATTTGGAATTGAAGTTAAAGATATTTCATCTAATTTATTATATAAATTTATTTCTTCAGCAGAAGCTTCCACTATTAAATTTTCAACTTTCTGACTCCAGCTATCTTTTTTGATGATTTTATAATCAAAAAAGTTTAAAAAATTTTTAATTATCTTTTTTATCATTTATCTTATTTTTGTTTCTTTTCTAATTTGTTCAATTTTAATTTTTTTTTGTAAACTTCTGTTTTTATCATAAAGAAGATTAAACTTAATTTTACCATTAGTTTCAACAGTGATTGATTTTGCATTTCTTACTTCTAAATTATCTGCCACTGCACTTATTGGTCTTTTTATTGGATTTAAATTTTTTATAACAATTTTAGTTTTATCGTTAACAATTTTACCCTTCCATCTTCTAGGTCTAAAAGCACTTATTGGAGATATTGATAATTTTTTTGAGTGAAGACTAAGTATAGGTCCATTAACTGACAAATTATAAGCTGTACTTCCAGCAGGTGTTGATACCAATACACCATCAGAAATTAATTTTTTTATTATTTGTCTTGAACCTTGTTTGATTGATAATGAGGCGGTCTGTCTACTTTGTCTAAGCACAGAAACTTCATTTATTGCGATGGATCTTTTAATATAATTATTTTTATTTTTAACAATCATTTCTAATGGTGAAATTGAAACTAGATTTGCTTTGGATAAATTTTTAATAATATCCTTTGATGAGTACTTATTCATTAGAAAACCATAGCTTCCGGAATTAATTCCATAAAACTGCTTATTTGAATTTTTATGCTTTTTAAGTGTTTGAAGCATAAAACCATCTCCACCAATAACAATTATAAGGTTTTCTTTTTTGAAATGATTAGTTTTAAATTTTTTTAATAATATATTTTTAATCTTTATAGATTTTTTGTTTTTATCAGAAATTATTTGAATTTTATTCATTTAGTGGTGCCCTCGGCCAGACTCGAACTGGCACTCCGCAAGCGGCAAGGATTTTAAGTCCTTTGTGTCTACCAATTTCACCACGAGGGCATTAAAGCTTTTTTTAGATATTTTTCCTCTAGATTGCAATCCTTATATCCTCTTTTGACTACATTTAAATATCTTTCAGTTGGATACATGAAAGAAGTTTTTTTAACCATAGTATAAGTCATGATTAGTTTTTTGTGATAAGTAAAATAATATTTTTTATATAAGATTGGATAATCCTCATAGACATCAAGTTTTTTTTCATCACTCTTTGAAATTTCAAACATACCACCTGGTACTAATGAACCTTTTTTATATTCAATATCAGCAGCTCTATATTTACTTCTAAATGTTAATTTAAAGTTCTTTAAATTTATCTTCTTTAAAAATATACTATCTTTGCATCTTCTTTTCATTTGAAAATGATTAAGGTTGCTCCCATATGCAAAATAAAGCATTTATCTTTCAACAATTTCTATTTTTTTTTCTTTAACAAATTTTAAAATTTGCAAATTACATTGATCAATTTTAGATTGATCTTCAGATCTTAATACAATTGAAACTCCTAATTTACCTGCTTGAAAAAAAGGATAGCTGCCAATCTCCACTTCATTATTATTATCTTGAACTTTTGTTAACGACTCCGCTATTTCACTTTCAACTGTTCTTAAACTTATTGTAAGACTTTTTATTGGTTCCCCACCAACAATTTTATTTTTTAATCCTCCCAACATAGATTTTAAAATTGATGGAACTCCTGGTAAGCAAAAAACATTTTCAACATTAAAACCTGGGGCGCCACTTGTAGGATTTAAAATTAAATTAGCATTCATTGGCATCCAGGTCATTTTTTGTCTACCTTCATTAAATTCACCTGACTTGTAATATGCTTCTAAAATTTTGAACGCCTCTTTATGAATTTCATATTTTAGATCAAATGCTTTGGAAATAGATTGTGCGGTTATATCATCGTGTGTGGGTCCTATTCCACCTGTTGTAAAAACATAATCATAATTTTTTCTTAAAAAGTTTATTGTATCTATAATTGTTTTTTCAATATCAGGTATCACTCTTACTTCACCAACTTTTACACCAATAGAGTTTAGCCATATAGCTATTGTCGAAGTGTTGGTATCTTGAGTTCTGCCCGAAAGAATTTCATTGCCAATAATTAAAATTGCGGCATTAACTTTTATGTTTTTATTCACATAAAATGTATAATCTATGGATGAAATTTTCCAAGCCTCTAATAAAAGGAAAACTAATCAAACGATATAAACGTTTTTTTGCAGACATAAAAATAAATAAGGAAATTGTTACTGCACATTGTCCAAATACTGGTTCAATGCAAGGCTTATTAGATGAAGGTAATGAAGTTTACTTGCTTCCCAACAATGATCCAAAAAGAAAACTAAAATATGGATTAGAAATTATAAAAACAAGAAAAAACCTTGTTGGTGTTAATACTCATAATGCAAATAAAATAGCTCACCATGCTTTAAAAAAAAACCTTATAGAAGAAATTAAAGATAGTAACTTAATTAAGCCAGAAGTTTTTTTTAATAAAGAAACTAGATTTGATTTTCTTATAGAAAAAAATAAACAAAAAAGTTTTCTAGAGGTTAAAAATGTTACTCTTTTTAGAGATAAAAAAACTGCTGAATTTCCTGATGCTGTAACTGAACGTGGTTCAAAACATTTATTAACACTAATAGATGCTATAAAAAAAGGATTTAAGGCTTATTTGTTATTTTTAGTTCAAATTCAAAACATGAAAGAGTTTAAAATAGCTAAAGACATTGATATCAATTATCATAATAATTATTTGCTAGCTAAAAAAGCTGGTGTTAATTTCCTTGCTTATGGATGTAGCATAAATGCAAAAAAAATTTATATAGATAAAAAACTAAAAATTATTGATGACTGATTATATAGAAAAATTTGAAAAAATGAGAGTTGCTGGAAAGTTAGCAGCACAAACTTTGGATATGCTTACCACTCATATTAAGGAAGGTATCTCAACTGATTATATTGATAAACTTGGGTATGAATTTATAAGAGACCATGGTGGATATTCTGCTCCACTTTATTATAGAGGGTTTACAAAATCTTTATGCACATCTTTAAATCATGTTGTTTGTCATGGAATTCCTTCTGATAGAATTTTAAGAGATGGTGATGCAATTAATGTAGATGTAACAGCCATTGTGGATGAACATTATGGAGATACAAGTAGAATGTTTTCTATAGGTAATACTTCTGTGAAATTGAATAATCTAATTGATGTAACATATGAATCCATGATGAATGCAATAAAGATTTTAAAACCTGGAATAAGACTTGGAGATATTGGTTATGAAATACAATCATTTGTTGAAGAAAAAGGTTTTTCAGTTGTTAGAGATTTTTGTGGTCATGGTATAAGCACAACATTTCACGAGCCACCAAATATACTTCACTATGGTAATAAAAATAATGGAATGGAATTGAGACCAGGCATGACTTTTACAATCGAGCCAATGATTAATGCAGGAAAATTTCCAATAAAAATGTTAAATGATGGATGGACAGCAGTTACAAAGGATAAATCTTTATCAGCACAATTTGAGCATACACTGGGAATTACTGAAAATGGTTATGAAATATTCACAGAATCTGCTAAAGGTTTTTTAAAGCCTCCATATTTATAATTAATGATAAAAAGATATTCTCGAAAAGAACTCACTGACATTTGGTCAGAAGAAAATAAATATCAAATTTGGTTAGATGTTGAAGTTGCTGCGGCTGAAGCAATGGAGAAACTAAATCAAATTCCTAAAGGTGTAGCCTCAATAGTAAGAAAAAAAACTCGAATAAATGTAAAAAGAATTCATCAAATTGAAGCCAAGGTAAAACACGACGTTATAGCTTTTCTAACTTCTGTAACAGAAAAAGCTGGTATTAAAGCAAGATATTTACATCAAGGAATGACCTCTTCAGATGTTCTAGATACAAGTTTTAATATTCAAATGGTCCAATCTGGTATGATAATTCTTAAAGATATAGATCAAATCTTAAAAGTTTTAAAAAGGCAGGCTAAAAAATACAAACTAACTCCTTGTATGGGAAGAAGTCACGGTATTCATGCTGAACCTATAACATTTGGATTAAAATTGGCTTCGTTTTACGAAGAATTTAAAAGGAACCGTAAAAGACTTGTTGATGCTATAAATGAAGTTTCTACCTGTGCCATTTCAGGTGCTGTTGGAACGTTTGCAAATATTAACCCAAATGTTGAAAAACATGTTGCAAAAAAATTAGGATTAAAAGTAGAACCTATATCAACACAAGTTATTCCAAGAGACAGGCATGCATTTTATTTTTCTATTTTAGGAATTATCGCAGGTTCAATTGAAAGAGTTGCAATTGAGATCAGGCATCTACAAAGAACTGAAGTATATGAATTACAAGAATTTTTTTCAAAAAATCAAAAAGGTTCATCGGCAATGCCACACAAAAAAAATCCAATTTTAAGTGAGAATTTAACTGGACTAGCAAGAATGGTTAGAAGTGCTGTTGTGCCTGCCTTAGAAAATATTGCCCTATGGCATGAAAGAGATATTTCACATTCAAGTGTTGAGAGAAACATTGGTCCAGATGCAAATATTACAATTGATTTTGCATTAGTAAGATTAACAAACATTCTTAATAATATGGTTGTGTACCCAAAAAAAATGTTAGAAAATTTAAATTTAACTAAAGGATTAATCTTTTCACAAGAATTAATGCTAGAACTTACCAAATCTGGTCTAAGCAGAGAAAAATCTTACAAAATGGTACAAACATACTCAAAAAAATGTTTTGCTGAAAACTTAAATTTATTTGATGTAGTATTAAATGATAAATTTATCATGAGCAAAATTACTATAAAAAAATTAAAAGAAATTTTTAGCTACAATAAACATTTCAAAAACGTTAATTTAATTTTTAAAAGAGTATTTGAATAATGAAAAAAGGTAAAAAACTTTACGAAGGAAAAGCAAAAATTATTTATGCTACAACTGATAAAAATTTAGTTATTCAGTATTTTAAAGACGATGCAACTGCTTTTAACAATCAAAAAAAAAGCACTATTGAAGGAAAAGGTGTTTTAAACAATAGAATTTCAGAACATATTCTTTCAAACTTATCTCAAATAGGAATTAAAAATCATTTAGTTAAAAGACTTAATATGAGGGAACAGATTATAAAGTTAGTAGAGATAATTCCTATTGAATTTATTGTAAGAAACGTTGCAACAGGTTCTATTACAAAAAGACTTGGAATTGAAGATGGAACAGTTTTAAAAGAACCTCTAATTGAATATTGCTTAAAAGATGACAAACTTGGAGATCCATTAATAGCTGAGGAACATGTCTATGCTTTTGATTGGGCTACAAAGAAAGAAATAGAAAAAGTAAAAAAAATGATTTTAAGAATTAATGACTTTATGATTGGTATGTTTAGAGGTGTTGGTATTAAACTAATTGATTTTAAACTAGAATTTGGAAGATATAAATTTAATGGAAAATCAGAAGTAATTTTGGCTGATGAAATAAGCCCTGACACATGCAGATTGTGGGATAGTATTACTGACAAAAAACTTGATAAGGATAGGTTTAGAAAAGATTTAGGTGATCTAATTCCAGCATACACTGAAGTGGCCAAAAGACTTGGTATACTTCATGAACAGTCTAACGTTTCAGCAGTAAATGTCACAAAATTGTCTTCAGTCAAAAAAAAACGTAAATGAAAATTTCAGTAATCATCACACTTAAAAAGGATGTACTTGATCCACAAGGAAAAGTTATCCAGCAAACTTTAAATGGTATTGGATTTAATAACATTAATGAAGTTAGGCAAGGTAAATACTTTGAAATAGATACAAAAGAAACAGATCCAAAAAAAGCTAAAGATCAAGTAGAAGAAATGTGTAAAAAACTTTTAGCAAATCTTGTCATTGAAAATTATAAAATTATTGATGCTCAATAATTAATGAAATCATCAGTCATTACATTTCCTGGTTCAAATTGTGACAGAGATATGGACGTTGCTTTAAAAAAATTTGGTTTCAAAAATAAAATGGTTTGGCACAATGATGTTGAATTACCAAAAAGTGATTTGGTAGTTCTTCCTGGCGGTTTTTCATATGGCGATTATTTAAGATGTGGAAGTATGGCATCTAAATCCAAAATAATGCAATCTGTTATCAATTTTGCAAATTCTGGAGGCATGGTAATGGGTATTTGTAATGGTTTTCAAATTTTAGTTGAAACAGGTTTGGTTCCAGGGGTGCTGTTAAGAAATAAATATCTAGAATTTATTTGTAAAAATATTTTTGTAAAAATTAACAACAAGCAGAACACTTATTTTAAAAATATTGATAATGAAATTTTAGAATTGCATATAGCTCATAACGAGGGTAATTATTTTTGCACTAATGATCAATTAAAAAAAATTAAAGATAATGAGCAAATAGCAATTAATTATTGCAGTAAAGATGGAAAAATTGATGAACAATTTAATCCAAATGGTTCAATTGAAAATATTGCGGGCATTTTTAATAAAGAAAAAAATGTTTTGGGGATGATGCCCCACCCTGAAAGAATGATTGATAAGTACTTATCTGGAGAAGATGGGTCACTTTTTTTTAACAACCTTCTTAATAATATGAAATGATTGTAAACGAACAAGTGGCTATAGATCACGGTCTTAAAAAAGAAGAATATAAAAAGATATGTGAACTTTTAGATAGAACTCCTAATATTACTGAACTTGGAATATTTTCTGCAATGTGGAATGAACATTGCTCTTATAAATCTTCAAGACTGCATCTTAAAAAACTTCCAACTAAAGGGAGACAAGTAATTCAGGGTCCTGGTGAAAATGCCGGTGTAGTTGATATAGGAGATGATGATGCAATTGTATTTAAAATAGAAAGTCATAATCATCCATCATTTATAGAACCTTATCAAGGTGCTGCAACTGGGGTTGGTGGAATAATGAGAGATGTGTTTACTATGGGTGCAAGACCTATTGCTAATTTAAATTCAATTCACTTTGGTTCTCCTCAACATAAAAAAACAAAAAATTTATTAAGAGGTGTTGTTCATGGAATTGGTGGCTACGGAAATTGTATTGGAATTCCAACTATAGCTGGTCAAACAAGTTTTGACAGCTCTTACAATGGTAATATTTTGGTAAATGCAATGACTTTGGGTTTGGTTAAAAAAGATAAAATATTTTACTCAAAAGCTGCTGGATTAAATAAGCCAGTAATATATGTAGGTTCTAAAACTGGTCGTGATGGCATTCATGGTGCAAGTATGGCCTCAGCTAGTTTTGATGAAAAAATTGAAGAAAAAAAACCAACTGTCCAAGTTGGAGATCCTTTTACTGAAAAATTATTACTTGAGGCTTGTCTCGAGTTAATGGCTGGAGATTCAATTATTGCAATTCAAGACATGGGCGCGGCTGGACTAACTTCATCAAGTATTGAAATGGCTTCAAAAGGAAATTTAGGAATAGAAATTGATTTAAACAAAGTGCCCACAAGAGAGGCAAACATGACTCCATATGAAATTATGTTGTCTGAAAGTCAGGAAAGAATGTTGATCGTTCTTGAAAATGGTAAAGAGGAAGCTGCAAAAAAGATATTTGATAAATGGGATCTAGATTTTGCTGTAATTGGAAAAACAACTAAATCTAAAAAAATTGAACTTTTTTTTGATAAAGAAAAAGTTGCAGATATCCCTGTAAATACATTGGTTGAAAACTCACCTATGTATGATCGTAAATGGAAAAAAGCTAAACTTCCAAAAAAAATTAAAATTAAAAAAGAAGATGTTAATAATTTAAAAATTATTGAAGTTCTTAAGAAAATTTTATCTAATCCAAATATTTGTAACAAAGAATGGATTTGGCAACAATATGATCATACTGTTATGGGAGATACTATTCAAAAACCAGGCGGAGACTCAGGTGTGGTAAGAGTGCACGGCACAAATAAAGCTGTAGCTGCATCTGTGGACTCATCTGCCGTTTATTGTTGGGCTCATCCACTAACAGGTGGAAAACAGGTTGTTTGTGAAAGTTTTAGAAATTTAATTTCTGTCGGAGCAAAACCTATTGCTATTACAAATTGTTTAAATTTTGGAAGCCCTGAAAATGAAGAAAATATGGGTGAGTTTGTTGAATGTGTTAAGGGAATTAGTGAAGCTAGTGAATATTTAAAATTTCCAGTAGTTTCAGGAAACGTGTCTTTCTACAACCAAACAAAAAACATTGGTATTAAACCAACACCCTCAATTGGTGGAGTAGGATTAATTAAAGACTATCAAAAAATGATTACGATGGATTTAAAAGAGGTAGATAATATTGTTTTAGTTATAGGAAAAACTGAAGGTCATATTGATCAAAGTGTGTTTGCAAGAAATATTTTAGATGAAAAAAATGGTCCTCCTCCTGACGTTAATCTTTTTAACGAAAAAAATAATGGTGAAACAGTATTAAAACTAATTGATGCTGGCTTAATTAAAAGTGCTCATGATGTTTCTCTTGGTGGAATTATAACTGCAATTAGCAAAATGTGCATAAAAGGAAATAAAGGAATTAATCTTAAAAAATCAAAATATCTTATCAGTGATATTGAGTATTTCTTTTCAGAAGATCAGGGTCGTTACTTAATTGAAGTAACCAAGAAAGATTTGAAAAAAGTAACTAATGTGCTTGATAAAAATGCAGTTCATTATGATGAATTAGGAATAATAAATGAAGATCAACTTTATATTAATGAAAAGTCAAAAATTACAATTGACGAGCTAAAATCATCAAATACAAGTTGGTTGAGTAAATATATGGATAATTAAAATGGCAATGGATTTAAAAGAAATTGAGAGTTTAATTAAAGATGCATTGACTGATGCAACTGTTGAAATTCAAGACTTAGCAGGAGATGGAAATCATTATTCTGCGACAGTAACCTCTTCTCAGTTTTCTGGTAAAAGTAAAATTGAACAACATAAGATGGTATACAATTCTCTAAAAGGCAAAATGGGAAACGAATTACATGCACTAGCAATTAAAACAAAGGAACAATAATGGATGAAGATATAAAAAATTTGATTGAAAATCATATTAACACAAATGAAGTATGTTTATTTATGAAAGGAACACCGGATGCTCCGCAATGTGGATTTTCAATGGCAGTTTCAAATATGCTTAAAATCTTGGATGTTAGTTTTAAAGGTATAAATGTTTTAGAAGATCAGAATCTAAGAGAAGGTATTAAAACTTTTAGTGACTGGCCAACCATCCCGCAGCTATATATCAAAAAGGAATTTGTTGGCGGTTGTGATATTGTTAAAGAAATGTATGAAAATGGTGAGCTTAAAAAAATGCTTGAGAGTAAAGGGATAAACTTCAAAAAAAATTAATTTTAAATCTATCTTATTATATTTCTTAATATTTTTGAAAAAAACTTTCTGATTAACGTTAATCTTGAAATTTTTTCAAACCTAAAACTATCATTTTCAATTAATTCAAATTCAATTGAATTTTGCCAGAATAATTCCAGTATTAAGCTCTGCCTAAAATATTTTGAGAGTTTTTTTGCAGTAGAGACAGTTATTAATGGTTCTAAATATTGAATTCTTTTTTTAATTAATAATCTATTCTCTATATCATCAAATTCCACATGCCAAATATGATCATTTTTATTTTCAAAAACCAAATTATCTTCTAATGGAGTTGGTAACTCAATATAACCTGTTGAAGAAATTCTCTCTAATTCTTTAATAAAAAATGTTACATCTTCAACGTGTTCAATCACATGAGAGGCTATTACAAAATCAAATTCTTTATCTCTAAAAGGTAATTTTTTGTCATTAAGTTTAATAAATTTTTTATCTTTATAGAAATTTGATAAATCTTGAACATCACATACTACGTTAGCTTTTTTATGTGCCGTAAAACCACAACCGATATCTAATACCTTCCAATCTGGATTTTGGATAATTAGGTTATCTATGAATTGTTTTGAAGATCTTTTGATCAAAACTATTATCTTGAATAATATTCAATAACCAGGTTTGGCTCCATCACAATAGGATATGGAACCTCTTCAAATTTAGGTATTCTTACAAATTTTAATTTCTTATTTTTTTCATCCATTTGAATATATTCTGGCGTTTCTCTTTCTTTATTTGCTAGAGCTATATCAATAATTGCAAGCTGTTTAGACTTGTCTCTAATTTCAATTGAGTCTTCTTCTTTAGCTGAATATGAGGCTATGTTAACTTTTTTACCATTCACTTTTACGTGACCATGGTTAATTAATTGTCTTGCAGAAAATATAGTAGATGCAAATTTTGCCCTATAAATAATTGCATCAAGTCTTCTCTCTAAAAGACCAATTAAATTCTCACTTGTATCACCTTTAAGCATAGTAGCTTTTTTGTAAATATTTCTAAACTGTCTTTCATTAATATTACCATAATAAGCTTTTAATTTTTGCTTAGCTTGCAACTGAATTCCATAATCAGATGGTTTTGAAGATCTTGTTTGACCATGTTGACCAGGCCCATATGCTCTTGTGTTAAAAGGACTTTTTGGTCTTCCCCATAAATTAACCTTTAATCTTCTATCTACTTTATGTTTAGAGTTTAATCTTTTTGTCATTTGAATATGGGTTTTATAAACTTACTCTTAAGATTGTCAATCAACGTTTTTTTCCTAAACTTGCAAATACACCAGATAAAATGCGGGTTTCTTTAGATGATAATTCCATTCTGTAAAAGATATTTCTTAAGTTCTCCAACATAATTGCTTTCTTTTCCTTAGGTTTAAAAAAATTAATTTCATCTAAATTTTTTACACATAAATCAGCCATCAGTAAAATTTCTTGCTTTGAAGCTGGTCTAATTTTGCTTGATTTTAAAAACTTTAAAGTTCTAGATCTAAGAATACTTGAAGCATAATTGGCAATAATTATTAGACTATGAGATAAATTTAATGATTTAAATTTAGGATTAGTTGGTATTTGTAAAGTATAATTGCAATAACTTATTTCATTATTTGATAATCCTGAAGCTTCTGAACCAAAAAGAAAAGCTATTTTTTTTTTAAAATTTATTTCCTTTAAATCTTCTAATTGAATATGTTTAATATTTTTATTTCTAAATCTTGCTGATGTTGCAATAACAATATCAATATTTTTAAGAGCAGATTTTAAATCTTTAAAAGTTTTACTTCTATTTATAACATCTTTAGCACCAACAGAGGTTGCTAGAATTTTATCATTTGGAAAAATTGGTTTAGGGTCAACTACAATCAATTTTTGAAAATCAAAATTTTTCATTGCCCTAGCACAAGCACCGATATTCTCTGAAAGTTGAGGCTTATGTAAAATAAAAGAAATATTATTCGGCATAATTATTTTATGCCATGATCTCTATTATAATTTGAAATATTTGATGCTTTAAAACCATTTAAATATTCTTGATCAACTAACCAAATACTAACTTTTAGTGGATAGCATTTTGCAGTATCTGATGAATGTTCTGAACCGCAATCTCCCCCAGGACAAGCTGAAAGAGCACCCAGGATATCTGTCTCAGCATAGAATTCTAAATAGTCACCTGGTCTAACTGGACTTGCCTTCATAAAATATTGTTTAGTGTCATTTGTAAATCCGGTTAACATAAAAACATTTAATACATCATGAACAATTTTTTCAGCTTCATCAATATTCAGATTTTTTTCCTTAACTAAAGCTCTGGTTAAATTTGAGTGACAACAGTAATGATAATCATTACCCGATAATAATTTAGAAGTATAAGGATCACATCTCGTTCCAATTACATCATGAACTGAGCCTCCGTCTTCATCATAATCATACCAGTCCAATGTATCCCAAGTTATCGTTGCTAGAGACCTTAAATAAGGAAAGCTACTGAACATTTTGTCCCCAACGGATAAATGTGTCCCATAAAGTGCTCTAGTTTTACCAGAATAAAATTTTTCATCTAAATTATTCAAATTAAATAAATTTAAATCTCCAACTTGAGGACCCTCAACACTTTCAATCCTAAAAAATTCTCCTTCTTTAACCTCAAAAGTTTTTGCATCTCTAGGTGGAATTAAAATTTCACTTTTTTTAACAAGGTTTTTTCTAGCTTTATGAAGAATATCTAAATTTTTTTCCTCTATATTATTATTGGGGTAACAAACAATGGGTTTAGCCCCTATTCTATCATTTATATCATCAGGTTTTTTTGAAAATTTTTTAATTTTCATACTTAATTGCTTGCAGGTGCATTATCTTTAAATAATTTATAATCTAAACTGTCTATTAATGCTTTAAATGATGCATCAATAATATTTGGTGATACCCCAATAGTAAACCAGTTGACCCCTTTTGCATCAGTGCTTTCAATGCTTACTCTTGTAACTGCTTCTGTGCCTGTATTTAAAATTCTTACTTTGTAATCGACTAATTTTAAATCTTTTAAGTACGAAGAATACTTTTCAAGTTTATTAACATTTTTTCTAATTGCGTTATCAAGAGCATGAACTGGCCCATTACCTTCACCTTCACATAATATTTTTTGACCATCTACTTCTAATTGTGCTTTTGCATAAGAAATTATTTCTCCTGAGACATTTTTCTTAACTGAAACATCATATTCATTAATTGAGATATATCTTGGGATTTCACCCATCAAACGCCTTGCTAATAATTCAAATGATGCATCAGCACCATCATAACTATAACCAATAAACTCCCTGTCTTTAACTTCGTTTAAAAGTTTTTTGATTTTAGGATCATTTTTTTCAATTTTTACACCTATTGAATTTAATCTTGAAATAATATTCGATTGACCTGATTGATCAGACACAACAATATTTCTTGAGTTTCCAACTGCCTCTGGCTCAATATGCTCATAAGTCTTAGGATCTTTTTGAACTGCTGAGACATGCATACCACCTTTATGTGAAAAAGCTGACGCACCAACATAAGGTAAATGTTTGTTTGGTTTTCTGTTTAATAATTCATCTAATAGTCTTGAGCATTGAGTTATTTTTTTTAAATTTTCTGGTTTAATATTTAATTCATAATTTTCAGAATAATCTTTTTTTAAAAAAAAAGTTGGTATTAGAGATGTAAGATTGGCGTTTCCACATCTTTCACCTAGCCCATTAATAGTTCCTTGAACTTGACGTACACCAGCTTGGACAGCTGCTAAACTGTTTGCAACTGCATTCTCTGTATCATTGTGAGCATGTATACCTAGATTATTTCCAGGTATAAGTTTTGAAACCTCAGAAACAATATTTCCAACTTCATGAGGAAGTGTTCCACCATTTGTATCACATAAAACAATCCATCTTGCGCCATTATCATAAGCTGATTTTATACATGCTAATGCATATTCTGGATTAGACTTGTATCCATCGAAAAAATGCTCTGCATCAAACATAAATTCCTTGCCTGATTTAACAATATGTTTTGTACTTTCACTGATATTGATAAGATTTTGTTCATTAGTAATACCTAAAGCAACATCAACTTGAAAATCCCAAGACTTACCAAACAGACAAACGGAAGAGCTTTTTGAGTTAATTAATGATGCTAACATTGGATCATTTTCGGCACTGTGTTCTAATTTCTTTGTCATTCCAAAAGCTGTAAGTTTTGCATTTTTAAATTCATGATCTTTATTAAAAAATTCAGTATCTGTCGGATTAGCTCCAGGCCAACCTCCCTCAATGTAATCTACACCTAAAATATCAAGTGAGTTTGCTATTTTTTGTTTATCATCAATAGAAAAATCTACACCTTGAGTTTGAGCTCCATCTCTAAGTGTTGTATCAAATATGTAAAGTCGTTCTTTACTCATTTTAATTTCCAAGAAGTTTTACCATCTTTATCTTCTATTAAAACACCTTTGTCTAAAAGGTAGTCTCTAATATTATCTGCTTCTTTATAGTTCTTATCTGCTCTAGCTTTGTCTCTAAGCTTTATTTTTTTTTTAATTTCTGCATCAGAAATTTCTACTTTAATCTTTTTAAAATCTAACCATTCTTTTTTAGTCTCATGAAGTAAACCTATAAAATTACATGCAGAATTAAAAATTTGTTTATCTTCATCATTTCCTTTGTAAGCTTTATCATAAAGCTTATGTAAATTAGCAATAAATCCTGGAGTATTTATATCATCATATAAAGGTTTAATAATTTCATCAGTTATTTTTTTGTTTGACGGTAAATAAACATTATACCATTTATCAATCGTATTTTGACAATCATCTAATAATTTATCATTCCAATCTAACGGTTGCTTATAGTGAGCGCTAATCAAAGCTAACCTTAAAACTTGTCCACTAATTTTTCCTTTAAAATCTTTAATCTTTAAAATATTTCCTTGAGATTTTGCCATTTTTTCATTCGACATAGTAATAAAAGCATTATGTAACCAATAGTTAGCAAAAACCTTGGTGTCATTTGCACACCTTGATTGAGCTATTTCATTTTCATGATGTGGAAAAATTAAATCAATGCCCCCACCATGTATGTCAAACTCATTACCTAAAAATTTCTTAGACATTGCAGAACATTCTAAGTGCCAACCAGGTCTACCTTTGCCCCAGGGAGAGTCCCATGATGGCTCATTTTCTAAAGAAGGTTTCCATAATACAAAATCTTCTGGGTTTTTTTTATTTTCACTTACTTCAATTCTTGAGCCTGCAATTAATTCATCTAACTTTTTATTTGATAATTTGCCATATTCATCAAACTTTTTAACTTCAAAATAAACATGGTTTTTATTTTCATAAGCATAACTTTTTTTAATTAGTTCAGAGATCATCTCGATCATTAAATTAATATGTTCAGTTGCTTTTGGTTGTTCTGTAGGATTTTCACAGTTTAAAAATTTACAATCATCGCTGAAACTTTTAATAATAGTTTGTGTTAAGTCAGAAATAGATATTTTTTTTTCCTCGGAAGATTTAATAATTTTATCATCTACGTCTGTAATGTTTCTAACATAAGTGACTGATGAATATTTGCTTTTAAGTATCTTAAATAAAACATCAAAAATAACTAAAGGTCTTGCATTACCAATGTGTGGATCATCGTAAACTGTTGGGCCACAAACATACATCCCTACATTTTTTTCATCAATCGGAACAAATTTTTCTTTTTTGTTATTTAGATTATTGGTTAAAAAAATATCATTACTCATAATTTTAGAAATATACCTAATTTATAGATTTGTGAATCTAATTGATTAATTTGGAATTTTGCAAACTGGAATTGGCTCCATTTTATGCAAATTTTGTTTTCTAATACTCTCGTATTTTTCTCTATTTACTGAATTGGGATTTACCATTGCTTCTTCTAACTCTTTATATTTTAATCCTAACTGACCTTCGTCAGTTCTTGCATCATCCCATAATCCATCAGTTGGTGCAGCCACTATAATTTCTTCAAGTATTCCAAGTTCTTTACCAAGTTCCCATACTTCTGTTTTGTTGCAATCAGCAATGGGTGATATATCTACTCCACCATCACCGTATTTAGTATAAAATCCAACACCAAAATCTTCAACCTTATTACCTGTGCCAACAACTATTCCCTTATTTGCAGCAGCTACTTGATAAAGTGTTGTCATTCTTAATCTTGCCCTAGAGTTTGCCATTCCATGCTCACTATTAAATTTAGATAAACTAGAAGTAAAAGATTGAAATAAATTATCTAAATTAATGGTGTACGCCTCAACATTTTTAAAATTTTTAACCAGCCAATCTTGGTGTTTTAAACTTAAATCATGTTGATTTGTTTTTTGTCTAATTGGCATAGACAGTGCAATTGTTTTGATACCCGTCATAGCACAAAGAGTGCTGGAAACAGAAGAGTCGATTCCACCTGATATTCCAATCACAAGTGATTGTGCTTTTGAAGGCATATTATCTACATAATTTTTTATCCAATTTGATATGAATATTTTTTTTTCTGAAGCTTTCATTATATTTAATAAATTTTTTAAAACTTTAAATTACAATACTTAAGATGCAACTTTATTTGCATTTTTGGAATAAGAGCTATTCTTTTTAATCTCATCTGAAATCAAAAAGGCTAATTCTAAAGCTTGATTTGCATTAAGTCTTGGATCGCAATGGGTATGGTATCTTGATGATAAATCCTCTTCTGAAATTTTATGAGCTCCACCAATACATTCTGTTACATCTTGACCAGTCAGTTCAATATGTAAACCGCCAGCATAACTGCCTTCACTTTGATGACATGCAAATACATTTTGTACTTCTTTTAACACACTATTAAAAGGTCTTGTTTTAAAACCAGTTGCAGCTTTAATAGTGTTACCATGGCATGGGTCACATGACCAAATAACGTTTAATCCTTCTTTTTTAATGGCTCTTATAAGTTTTGGTAAATATTTAGAAACATTATCAGCACCAAATCTTGAGATTAAGGTAATTTTTCCCTTTTCATTATTTGGATTAATTCTGTTACATAAATTAATTAAATCATCAGGTTCAAGAGTTGGACCACATTTGATACCTATTGGGTTTTCTATTCCTCTGCAAAATTCAACATGACCACCATCTAATTGTCTTGTACGGTCACCAATCCAAACAAAGTGTGCAGACGTATCATGATTTTCACCAGTTGTTGTATCAGTTCTTGTCATTGCTTCCTCAAATGGCAATAACAATGCTTCGTGTGAAGTCCAAAAATTAACAGTGTATAACCTATTATTGAAATCAGAATTTATTCCACATGCTTCCATAAAAGCTAAAGCATCTGCAATTTTATCCTCTAATTCTTTAAATCTTTTTGTTTCTGGGGTTTTTTTTATATAATCCAAGTTCCATAAATGAACTTTATTTAAATCTGCAAATCCACCTTTAGAAAATGCTCTGATTAAATTCAAAGTTGAAGCTGATTGTGAATAAGCTCTAAATAATCTTTTTGGATCTGGAACTCTAGCACTTTCTGAAAATTCCATCCCATTAATGTTATCCCCTAAATAGCTTGGTAATTCTACTCCATCTTTTACTTCAACAGGTGAGCTTCTTGGCTTAGAAAATTGACCAGCAATTCTTCCTAGCTTAACAACTGGTAAAGAGGCTGAATAGGTTAATACTAAAGACATTTGTAATAATAATTTAAATGTGTCTTTTATATTATCAGGATGAAACTCTGCAAAACTCTCAGCACAATCTCCTCCTTGTAATAAGAATGCTTTGCCATCAACAACATCAGCTAATTGAGATTTTAAATGTCTAGTTTCACCTGCAAATACTAATGGTGGAAATGCCTCAATTTTTTCCAAAACATTATCTAATTCTTTTTTATCTGGATACTCCGGTATGTGTTTAACAGGATAATTTCTCCAGCTATTTTTTTTCCAATTTTTCATACAACTAGGAATTGTTAACAGAGTTTAGGAATTATTCAACTGTGACTGATTTTGCTAAATTTCTAGGTTTATCAATATCATAACCCATTTTTAAAGCAGAATAATAAGCTAACTTTTGTAAAGGAATTGTAAGTAAGAAGGGTAATAAATCATCATTTGTATTTTCAACTTCGATTTTTTCCCAAATGTTTTCAGATAATACTTCATCTTTACTTTTATTGGTTATCAATAAAACTCTTGCACCCCTTGCTATAACTTCTTGCATATTTGAAATTGTTTTTTTGTAATAATTATCTCTAGGAGCTAAAACTACAACGGGCATTCCTTCCTCAATTAATGCAAGTGGGCCATGTTTCATTTCTCCAGCAGGATAACCTTCTGCATGAACATATGATAGTTCTTTTAGTTTTAATGCACCTTCAAGAGCGATTGGAAACGAAAAACCTCTACCTAAAAACATTGAACCTTTAGCTTCATTAAAAGTTGAAGATATGGCTTGTATTTCATTATCTAATAGTAAAGTTTGTTCAACTAATTTTGGTAAATTTTTCAATTCTTTAATTTTTTCCTTATAATCTTCTGTTTTAATATCTTTTTTCAAATGACCTAATTTTAAAGATAAAATATATAAAATTAGTATTTGACCTAAAAAAGCTTTTGTTGAAGCTACCCCAATTTCTGGACCACAATGAATAGGTAAAACAAAATTAGCATCTCTTGCTATCGAACTTTCTATCACATTTACAACAGCACAAGTTTTCATATAATTTTTCTTACACAAATCTAAAGCTGCGTATGTGTCTGCAGTTTCTCCTGATTGTGAAACAAAAATATATAAATTCTCAGACTTAAATCGGTTTTTTCGGTATCTAAATTCAGATGCTATATCAACATTTACATCTAATGATGTTAGTTCTTCAAACCAATATTTTGCCATTAAGCAAGAATGATAGGCAGTACCACAACCAATTAATGTGATGGATTTAATATCATTAATGTTCCATGGAAAATTAATAATATTTATATCTTCATTAATACTATCAACATACTCCTTAATTCCTGTTTTTAATGTTATTGGCTGTTCTTCAATTTCTTTAGCCATGAAAT
Organism: Candidatus Pelagibacter sp. HIMB1505; assembly: GCF_052047915.1. Classification (NCBI taxonomy): domain Bacteria; kingdom Pseudomonadati; phylum Pseudomonadota; class Alphaproteobacteria; order Candidatus Pelagibacterales; family Candidatus Pelagibacteraceae; genus Candidatus Pelagibacter; species Candidatus Pelagibacter sp. HIMB1505. The sequence goes on from NZ_JBNAIR010000001.1 coordinate 1,102,372, forward strand.
GTTTAAAATCACCTTTATCGTATATTTTTTCATTTGAAGAAAGTTCTAGTATTTTTTTATTAATTTTTTTTCCATCATCATTAAAAAAAGAAACGTGATCTTTTTTTATAATACAAAATTCTCCATCTTCTAAATATGAAATTTTATTAGTCATAGATTTTAATGCATAAGAGTCTGAGCCTAAATAATTTTCATTTGGACCATAGCCAACTGCTAATGGTGACCCTCTTCTTGCTCCAACAATTAAATCAGGAAGATCTTTAAAAACAATACCAAGAGCAAAGCTGCCATGTAATTGTTTTAAAGTTTTAGTGATCGCATCCTCTAGTTCTAACTCTTTTAAATTTTCAGTAATCAAATGTACGATTACTTCAGTATCGGTTTGAGATTTAAATTTATGACCTTTATTTGTTAAAAATTTTTTTAATATTGTTGAATTTTCAATAATTCCATTATGAACAATTGAAACATTCTTCGATGAATGTGGATGAGCATTAACACTATTGGGGATGCCATGAGTTGCCCATCTAACATGTCCAATGCCAACATTTCCTTTTAAATCTTTTAGATTAAAGTTTTGCTCTAGTTCATCTACTCGCCCTTTTGATTTAACTTCATTAATTTCTCCGTCAAAAAGAGTGGCTAATCCTGCTGAGTCATAGCCTCTGTACTCAAGTTTCTTTAATGAACTAATAATGTTAGCTGAAACAGATTTATGACTTGAGATACCTATTATTCCACACATAATTATCTTACTTTTCTCTTATAGTTCATAATTTCAGTTTGAATAGATCTTGTTAATGCCAATGATTTCTTTTTTACATTTTTAGTAATAACAGAGCCCGCTCCTACTACACTGTCACTATTAATAGTTATTGGAGCAACTAATGATGAATTTGACCCTATAAAAACGTTATCTTTAATTTTTGTTTTACTTTTCTTAAAGCCATCATAATTACAAGTTATTGTTCCAGCACCAATGTTAACTGATTTTCCAATTACGCTATCTCCCACATATGATAAATGATTAACTTTAGATTTTTTTCCAATTGTACTTTTTTTTATTTCTACAAAATTTCCAACCTTAGATCCTTCTTTAAGAATTGTGTCCGGACGTATTCTAGCGTATGGACCAAGCTCAACTTTATTTTCTATTTTACAAGACTCTAAGTGAGAAAAAGATTTAATAATTACGTTATTTCCAATTTTAACATTTTTTCCAAATACAACATATGGTTCTATTGTTACATTTTTTCCAATTTTTGTATCTTCAGAAAAAAAAACAGTTTCTGGACCTTTCATTTTTACTCCAGATTTTAAAAATTTATTTCTAAGTTTGTTTTGAATTTTGCTAATATTTAAAGCTTTCATCTTTGAAATTCTTTATATTAAGTATATAGCTAAATTAATTCACATAATATTTCTTAAAAATACTTTTAAACTATGAAGCAAATTTTTACTGTTTTATTCGATCTTGATGGAACATTAGTTGATACAGCGCCAGATTTAATGAGAGCACACAATCATGTTATGGAAAAATTTGGGTATCCTACAAAATCTACAGAAGAAATACGAAATCTAGTTGGGCAAGGTGCTGGTGCTATGCTTGGAAGATCCATTTGGGGACAAGCTAAAAAAGAATTTGGAAAAGTTGAAGATCAAAAAATTAAAAAGCAAATGATTGATGCATTTATAGATTATTATGGAAAAAATATTATCAATGAAAGTACTCTGATTAATGGAGTTAAAGAATTTTTGAAATGGTGCAAAGAAAAAAATATTTCAATGGCAGTGTGTACTAATAAACAGGAGCACTTAGCAATTGACCTTCTTAAAAAAATTGGAATTTATGATTATTTTGAATATGTAGCTGGATCTAATACTTTTGATTACTGTAAACCTGATCCTCGACATTTAACAAATGTAGTTGAAATTTTAGGTGGGGAAATAAAAAAATCAATTATGATTGGTGATAGTGAAACAGATGCTAATGCAGGAAAAAATGCTGGTATCCCAGTAATTTTACTAGAGGATGGTTATACAGAAAAAAATACTATAGAAATTTATCACAATCACCTAATTAAAGACTTTGTAGGTATTGAGAAAATTATCTCAACCTATCTTTAAGATTGATTATTTTATTTTTGACTATAAAACTCATTTAAACCTAAGGAGTTATCTTGATCAATCATAAAGTTAGAGTTTATCCATCAAAAATACCATTACCAAAAAAGAAACAACTTGCTTGGAAAATTGCAGAAATAGCCAGTGATAATGCAAAGCTTGATAAAGATGCAGTTGAAATGGTAATTAATAGAATTATTGATAATGCTTCAGTTGCTATTGCCTCTTTAAATAGAAGACCAGTTATTTCATCAAGAGAGATGGCATTAAAACACTCAAGAAAAAATGGTGCTACACTTTTTGGAGTAAGTAATAAGTTAAAATTTGATTGTGAGTGGGCTGCGTGGTCAAATGGAACTGCAGTAAGAGAATTAGATTTTCATGACACTTTTTTAGCAGCAGATTATAGTCACCCAGGTGACAATATTCCTCCGCTAATCAGTGTTGCTCAACAAAATAAAAAAAGTGGTTTAGATCTTTTAAGAGGAATAATTACAGCATATGAAGTTCAAGTAAATTTAGTAAAAGGTATATGTCTTCACAAACACAAAATCGATCACATAGCTCATCTTGGACCAAGTGTTGCAGCAGGATTAGGATCAATGTTAAGATTAAATACTGAAACAATTTACCAAGCAGTGCAACAAGCGCTTCATACAACTATTTCAACAAGACAATCTAGAAAAGGGGAAATTTCTAGTTGGAAAGCATATGCACCAGCTCATGCAGGAAAACTTGCTATAGAGGCAGTGGATAGAGTTATGCGAGGTGAAGGAGCTCCTAGTCCAATTTATGAAGGTGAAGATAGTGTAATTGCAAGAATATTAGATGGAAAGAAAGCACTATATAATGTTCTACTTCCAAAAAAAAATGAGAGCAAAAAAGCTATTCTAGAAACATACACAAAAGAGTATTCTGCAGAATATCAATCTCAAGCTCTCATTGATTTAGCGAAAAAACTTAAGAAAAAAATTCCAAATCTTAATCAAATAAAAAAAATTGATATTTTCACTAGCCACCATACTCATTATGTTATTGGGACAGGTGCAAATGATCCACAAAAAATGGATCCAAATGCTAGCAGAGAAACTTTAGATCACTCTATTATGTATATTTTTGCTGTAGCATTAGAAGATGGTGATTGGCACCATGTAAAATCTTATACAAAAGCTAGAGCTAACAAAAAAAGTACAATTAAAATTTGGAGATCAATTAAAACATTTGAAGATAAAAAATGGACTAAAAAATATCATGATCCAGATCCAAAAAAGAAATCATTTGGTGCTAAAGTTGTCGTCACTTTAAATAATGGAAAAAAAATTATTGAAGAACAAGACAGAGCAGATGCGCATCCATATGGCTCAAGACCATTTAAAAGACAAAATTATATCAATAAATTTTTAACTCTTACTGATGGGATTTTAGACAAAAAAGAAAGTAATAGATTTATTAAAACTGTGCAAAAACTAAAATCATTAAAACCTGGTCAACTTGATCAACTTAATATTGAAGTAAAAAAAAGTAAGATCAAAAGAAATTTAAAAAAAGGAATATTTTAGTGCACTTTGTTGAAAAAGAACCAAGTCAAAAGAGAATAGATTTTTCTGAAAAACTAAAATCAAATAAAATTTTAAGAGTGCCTGGTGCATATAATCCTTTAACAGCAAAACTTATTGAAGAAATTGGTTATGATGCAGTTTATGTGTCTGGGGGTGTGATGGCAAACGATCTTGGTTTTCCTGATATTGGATTAACAACTTTACAGGACGTAAGTACAAGATCTTATTTAATTTCACGAGTTACAAATTTACCAACAATAGTAGATATTGATACAGGATTTAAATCTTGCAAAGAAACTATTCAAACATTTGAAGATTTTGGAATAACAGCTGTTCACTTAGAAGATCAAATTGAGAGAAAACGTTGTGGTCACCTAGATAATAAAGAATTAGTTTCAACAGAAGCTATGGTTAAAAAAATCAAAGAATGTGTTGATGCAAAAAAAGATGAAAACTTTAAAATTATAGCAAGGTCTGATGCTAAAGGTGTTGAAGGTATCGATAAAATGATTGATAGATGTAAGGCTTATATTGATGCGGGTGCAGAAATTGTTTTTCCAGAGGCATTATATGATGAAAAAGATTTTGAAAAGGTCAGAAAAGAATTATCCTGTTACTTGTTAGCCAATATGACAGAGTTCGGGAAATCAAAACTTTTTAACTACAAAGAATTGGAAAATTTTGGCTATAATATTGTAATTTATCCAGTTACAACCCAAAGATTAGCAATGAAAAATGTCGAAGATGGCTTGAGGGACATTTATACTAATGGACACCAAAACAATATTATTGATAAAATGCAAACTAGAAAACGTCTTTATGAACTAGTAGAATATGAAAAATATAACTCATTAGATGAAAAGATTTATAACTTTAGTACGGAAGGACATGAATAATGGCTGACGATGTAAAAAAAGGATTACTTGGAATAGTAGTTGATGAAACAGAGGTCTCTAAAGTTATGCCAGAAATTAACTCTCTAACATATAGAGGTTATGCTGCTCAAGATTTATGTGAATATTGTAAGTTTGAAGAAGTTGCCTATTTAATTTTGAATAAAGATTTACCTAACTCAATTCAATTAAAAAAATTTGAAAAAGAAGAGAGAAATAATAGAGAACTATCAAAAGATCTTTATGCGATGATTAAAAGAATGCCAAAAAAATCTCATCCTATGGATGTTGCAAGAACAGCTGTAAGTTTTATGGGATTGGAAGATAAAGAAACCTCAAACTCATCTCCTGAGGCAAACATGAGAAAAGCATTAAGAATTTTTGCAAAAACTCCTACTGCACTTGCTGCATTTTATAGACTTAGAAAAGGAAAAAAAATTATAAAACCTAAAAAGAAATTAAGTTTTGCTGAAAACTTCTTTTATATGTGTTTTGGTAAAGTGCCTCAAAAAGAGATCGTAAAAGCTTTTGATGTATCTTTAATTTTGTACGCGGAGCATAGTTTTAACGTCTCAACTTTTACCGCAAGAACAATTACTAGTAGTTTATCTGATATTCATGGAGCAATTAGTGGAGCAATAGCTAGTCTTAAAGGCCCTCTTCATGGTGGTGCCAATGAAGAAGTGATGCACATGATGGATAAGATTAAAAAACCTGAAAATGCACTTAAATGGATCAATAATGCTCTTGAAAATAAAGAGGTTGTGATGGGATTTGGTCATAGAGTTTATAAATCTGGAGATTCTAGAGTTCCAACAATGAGAGAATACTTTGGTAAAGTTGCAAAAATTAAAAAAGACAAAAAATTTGAAAAAATTTATGACATTGTTGAAAAAGTTATGATTGAAAAGAAAAATATTTATCCAAATGTCGACTACCCTACTGGCCCAACATACCATTTAATGGGTTTTGATACAGATTTCTTTACACCAATTTTTGTAATTTCACGTATTACAGGTTGGTCAGCTCATATCATGGAGCAACATGCCGCAAACAAACTTATTCGACCACTTGCGAAATACAAAGGTAGTAAGCATCGAAAAGTAATGCAGCTTAACTACAGATAAATTTAATAAAACTTAACTAAAAACTTCTGACCAAGTTCCTTGAGTTGATGCTTTAGAATATTCAGTTGCTCTTCCTTCAAAGAAGTTCATATGTTCAACTGCATTCAACATAGTATCAAGCCATCCAAGAGGATTTTTTTGAACATCATAAATATCCTCTAAGCCTAGCTGAGATAATCTTCTATTTGCGATAAATCTAATATATTGTTTAACATCATTTGCAGTTAAACCTTCCATTGGACCCATTTCAAAAGCTAAATCAATAAAAGCATCTTCATGTTTAATTATTGTTCTGCAAGCTTCATAAAGTTCTTTTTTAAGTTGAGGTGTCCAAGTTTCAGGATTTTCTTTAATGAAATCTTTAAACAATCTAATCATTGAATTACAATGCAATGTTTCGTCTCTTACAGACCAAGTAACTATTTGACCCATACCCTTCATCTTATTGTGTCTTGGAAAATTTAATAAAATTGCAAAACTTGCAAACAATTGAAGACCTTCAGTGAATGCACTAAATACAGCAATTGTTTTTGCAATATCATGGTTTGATTTAACATCAAATCCTTGCATATAATCATACTTGTCTTTCATTTCTTTATATTTCATGAAAGCAGTATATTCAGTTTCTGGCATACCAATTGTATCAAGTAAATGCGAATAAGCAGCAACATGAACTGTTTCCATTGATGCAAATGATGACATCATCATTAAAACTTCAGTAGGTTTAAATACATTCATGTAATGTCTGATATAACAATTACTTACTTCAACATCAGCTTGTGTAAAAAATCTAAAAATTTGGGTTAGTAAATTTTTTTCAGAAGTGCTAAGATTTTTTTGCCAATCCCTAACATCATCCCCAAGTGGTACTTCTTCTGGTAACCAGTGAATTCTTTGTTGTGTTAACCATGCATCATAACACCATGGATATCTAAAAGGTTTGTAGACAGGATTTGCAACTAACAATCCATTATTATTTTTTTTTGGGTTTGTTTCTTCAGAATTAATTTTCTCTGCTACTGACATGATAGACACTCCTCGTACTCTGGTTCTTTTTCGGTTGATTTATTTTTATAAACATTTGCAAGAATATCTGTTGATTTTGCATCATTAATATTCTCTGCTCTTTGGATTGATTTTGATCTGCAATAATAAAGGCTCTTTAAACCTTTTTTCCAAGCATCAAAATGAATTTTATGTAATTCTTTTTTATGAACATCGGCTGGTAAGAATAAATTTACAGACTGTGCTTGAGAAATAAATGGTGTTCTGTCACCACTTAACTCAATTATCCAACTTTGGTTCAGTTCAAAAGCTGTTTTAAAAACATCTTTCTCTAAATCAGTTAAAAAATCTAAATGAGAAACAGAGCCTTGGTTAGTTGTTATTGTCGACCAAGTTTCATCATCATTTTTTCCATGACTTTCAAGAATTTCTTCCAAATATCTATTTCTAACATTAAAGGATCCAGATAAAGTTTTATGTGTGTAGCTATTAGCTGCAATTGGTTCTACCCCAGGTGAGGCACCACCACAAATAATTGAAATTGAAGCTGTAGGTGCAATAGCTGTTTTATTTGAAAATCTTTCTTGATAACCATATTCAGCTGCATCAGGACAAGCACCTCTTTCATCTGCTAAATCTTTAGATGCTTGGTTTACTTTTTCATGAATATTTTTAAATATTTTTTTATTCCAGGCTTTAGCCATTACTGACTCAAGAGGAATTCTATTCTTTTGTAAATAAGAGTGAAAACCCATAACACCAAGACCAACACTTCTTTCTCTTTCAGCAGAATATTTGGCATCTTTAAATTGGTCTGGGGCTTTATTAATGAAATCAGTTAATACATTATCAAGAAATCTCATAACATCATTGATCATGTTAGGATCATCTTTCCATTCATCATATTTTTCTAAATTTAGAGAAGATAAACAACAAACAGCCGTTCTATCTTTTCCATCTTTGTCTATTCCAGTTGGCAAAGTAATTTCACTACATAGATTTGAAGTTTTAACAGTTAAGTTTGCAAGCTTATGGTGTTGTGGAATTTGTCTATTAACTGTATCGATGTAAATGATATAAGGTTCACCAGTTTCAATTCTTGCAGTTAATAATCTTATCCATAAATTTCTTGCAGAAATAGTTTGTTGAATTGTTCCGTCAGCAGGACTTTTTAATGCCCACTGTTCATCAGTCTCAACAGCTCTCATAAACGCATCTGATATTAAAACACCATGATGAAGATTTAGTGCTTTTCTATTTGGGTCACCGCCTGTTGGTCTTCTCATCTCAATAAATTCTTCAATTTCAGGATGATCAACTGGAAGATAACATGCAGCCGAACCTCTTCTTAAAGAACCTTGACTGATTGCCATAGTTAAAGAGTCCATAACTTTAATAAAAGGAATTATTCCTGATGTCTTTCCAACCTTACCAATTTTTTCACCAATAGATCTTAAGTTACCCCAATAACTACCAATTCCTCCGCCCTTTGCTGCTAGCCAAACATTTTCACTCCATAAATCTAAAATACCACCTAAGCTATCTGAAGCTTCATTTAGAAAACAAGAAATAGGTAAACCTCTTTTTGTTCCACCATTTGAAAGCACTGGTGTTGCGGGCATAAACCACAAGTTACTTATGTAGTTGTAAATTCTTTGAGCGTGTAAATTATCATCTGAATAAGTGCTTGCTACTCTTGCGAATAAATCTTGGAAAGATTCATTGTGACCTAGGTATCTATCTTTAAGTGTCGCTTTACCAAAGTCAGTTAAATTAGCGTCTCTAGAACGGTCAATTTTAATAATAATACCTTTGTCATTTTGAAAAAGTTCAGTTTCATTATTTAATGAAAATAAATCAGGTCTTGTGCCTTTTGGAACTTCATTTACTGATGGGCTATATTCAGAGACAGCTTTCTTGAGTGCTTGTGATAGAATCTTGTTCATATTTTTATTATAAATTGTTGTTTAAGCGAAAACAACTATATGTTGTATGCGCTTTGACTTAGTACACTATATAAATAGCTTTTCAATAGAACATTTATAGAACACGACAAAAAAATTATCAATAAAAAAATTGGAAAAAGTGTAAGTAATTAACAATATGAGTGAACAACTTAAAATAGACCCCTACGGATTTAGAGAATACGACGCGCGATGGTTGTATGAAGAAAACATAAATAAATTTGGAATAACGAATCTAGGCAAAGGTTTAGGAACACAAATTATAAACCATACAAAAAAAAATAATCCTAGAGTAATCGTTGGTCAAGATTATCGATCTTATAGTGAAGAAATAAAAGAAGCTTTGAAGGAAGGATTAATTTCAACAGGATGCTTGATTGAAGATGTTGGGCTATCTTTATCTCCAATGGTTTATTTTGCTCAATTCAATTTAGATGCAGATGCTGTTGCTATGGTTACAGCAAGTCACAATGAAAATGGTTGGACGGGGGTAAAAATGGGTATTGCAAAAGGGTTAACACATGCTCCAGAAGAGATGAAAGAATTAAAAGAAATTACACTCAATCAAAAATTTATTAAAGGAAAAGGACAAGAAAAAAAAATTAATAATTTTCAAAAAATTTATAAAGACGATTTAATAAACAAAAATCAAATCAAAAAAAAGATAAAAACTGTTGTGGCATGTGGAAATGGTACAGCAGGAATATTTGCACCAGATATATTAAGAGGAATAGGTTGTGAAGTAATTGAGTTAGACTGTAATTTAGATTGGACATTTCCAAAATACAATCCAAATCCAGAAGATCTTGAAATGCTACATGCGATTGCAAAAGCAGTTAAAGAAAATAAAGCTGATATAGGTTTTGGATTTGATGGAGATGGAGATCGAGTTGGTGTTATAGATAATAATGGTAATGAAATTTTTTCAGATAAAATAGGTTTATTAATTGCTCGAAACCTAGCTCCAAAACATAGTAACTCAAAATTTGTAGTGGATGTAAAATCAACAGGGCTTTTTTCTAAAGATGAAATATTAAAAGAAAATAACTGTGAAACTGTTTATTGGAAAACCGGTCATTCCCATATTAAAAGAAAAGTTAATCATGAAAAGGCTTTGGCTGGTTTTGAAAAAAGTGGTCATTTCTTTTTCAATCAACCATTAGGTTATGGTTATGATGATGGAATTAACTCTGCAATTCAAGTTTGTCATTTATTAGATAATCAAGATAAGACGATGAGTGAAATTATTAAAGAACTTCCAAATACCTTTCAAAGTCCAACAATGGCTCCATTTTGTAAAGATGAAGAAAAATATCAGGTAGTAGAAGATATTGTAAAAGAATTTGAGGAATTAAAAAAACAAGGAGCTGAAATCGATAATCAGCCCATAAAAGATATTCTAACAGTAAATGGTGTAAGATTTACATTTGAAGATGGTTCATGGGGGCTAATAAGAGCCTCATCAAATAAACCTTCATTAGTGATCGTAACTGAGAGCCCAACTTCAGATGAAAGAAAGAAAAAGATTTTTGAATTTATTGATCAATTACTCCAAAAAACTGGGAAGATTGGTGAATATGACCAAAAAATATGAGTTTTTTTATTGTTCACAAAATTAAATTACAACTATTAAGTGTTCATAAAACTGTAAAGAATCAATTAAATTTTATTCTGAGGTGATAGAGGGAGACTGAAGTCACCTCTTTTTTTTATACCCTCTTCTAACTTTTTAATCATACTTTTAAGTAGAGATTTTTTATAAGGTTTTCCCTTAACTACCCACACAGACAAAGGCCAAGAACTATCACTTTTTTTTCTAGCTATAATATGAATATGTAACTGTGGAACTATATTACCAATTTTTTCAACATTTAATTTGGTAGTTTTAAAGATTTTTTTCATAACATTACTGCAAAAAACGATTTCTTTGATTAAGGTAACTTGATCCTTGGAATTTAGATTGGTTATATCAGTTACCTTGTTTCTTTTGGGGACAAGTATGATCCAGGGAAATTTTTCGTTATCAATAAGTCTGACACTGCACAATTTCAAGTCTGTTATATAATGAGAGGTTTTTAAAAAATTCTTATTAACTTTATTTACCATGATTATATCTTGAAATATTCGTACAGAAATTTACCAGCAACGATTAATAAAAATATCCCAAAAATTTTGCTTATTTTATTTTTATCAATTTTATGAACTGTACGAGCACCAATCCTTGCCATAAATGTTGTTATCGGGATAAAGATTAAGAAAGCTGGAATGTTTAAAAAACCAATGCTAAGTGGAATATTAGTTTTTAGATAACTGCCAGAGATTAAAAAACCTATTGCACCAAATACTGATATTAAAAAACCAATTGCAGCAGCACTACCTATTGCTCTGTTTATTGAATAACCAAAGAATTTTAATATTGGCACATTCATAATAGCTCCTCCAATTCCCATTGGAGCAGATATAAAACCAACGATTGTTCCCAATATAATTTTTAAATGTAGTTTTATTGGAATTATAATGGACTTCTCTTTTTCCTTAAGCAACAATAAATAAATACTGAGTAAAAGTATAACAATAGAAAAAAATAAAATAAGTGTTTTTGTTTTGAGAGATGCAGCAAAAATTGTTCCAAGTACAACGCCCATTACAACAAATAATCCATAATTTTTTACAATTTCAAAATCGACTGCTTTAAATTTATGATGAGTTAATACAGATACTGTTGATGTAGGAATTATTATTGCAAATGAAGTACCTACGGCTAAATGCATTAGATATTGTTGATCTACTCCTAAAGAATTAAAGATATAATACAAAAATGGTACAGTTATTAATCCACCTCCAATACCAAATAATCCGGCAACAAATCCAACAGGAAAAGCTGTAAATAACATTAATAAAATTGGATAAAAATATTGGCTATCTAGAATTGTATTAAGCAGATTGACCTACGCTATTTTCAACATTGTTATATTTTATCTTATCCATGATGTGATCTATTTTTTTAACATCAGCATCACGTACACACATGTTTTCACTTAAATATCTTTTCCAATGACTTGCACCTGATTGACCATGAAACAATCCAAGTGTGTGTCTCATAATTTGATTCAGTCTTGTCCCTTTTTTAAGTTCATCTTTTACATATGGAATTAATTGCTCAATTACTTCCTGTCTGCTTAATATATTTTCGTTATTAAAAATCTCTCTTTCAATATCTGCTAAAATATAAGGTGTGTGATAAGCTGATCTTCCGATCATTACTCCATCAGTTTTTTTAAGATGTTGCTTAACTTGTTCAACATCAGTAATTCCACCATTTATTATTATTTCATCTTCTGGAAAATCTTTTTTAAGATTATAAACATAATCATATTTTAAAGGTGGAATGTTTAAATTTTGTTTTGGAGTGAATTTTCCAAGCATTGCTTTTCTTGCGTGGATAATAAAAGTTTTTACTCCAGTCGATTTGATTGTTGAAATAAAGTTATAAAAAGTTTCATAGTCTTCAACATTATCATAGCCAATTCTTGTCTTAATAGTAATTGGTAGTTTTGTAACTGATTGCATTTTACTTAAACAATCAGCAACCAAATTAGGCTCCTTCATTAAACATGCACCAAATTTATTTTTTTCGACTTTTTTACTAGGACAACCAAGATTTAAATTTATTTCATCGTATCCAAAATCTTCTCCAACTTTAGTAGCCTCAGATAAAAGTTTAGGAGAAGAGCCTCCTAATTGAAGTGCTACAGGTTTTTCATTGATATTAAATTCAAGTAATTTTTTTTTATCTCCTCTATTGATAGCCTCATCAACTACCATTTCAGTATAAAGAAGAGTGTGTTTTGAAATTAATCTTAAAAAGTACCTTTCATGACGATCTGTGCAATCCATCATAGGAGCAACTGATACTTTCCTGTTCATAACTGGACTTTATATGATTTTATTAAGAGTTTGAAGTTTCGTTATCTTCAGAGTTTTCTTGCACTTCTATAGCAGCATCTTGTTGGCTTTCTGTCTCAGAAACTTCATCTAATGAAACTTCACCATCTTCAGAAATGTTCTCCTCAGCAACAGAGCTTTCAACATCAGGTTTTGCCGTTTGTGATAATTCTGCTAAATCTTCTTGTGATACTTGAATTTTTTCAGGAGCTTTCCTAGCTCTTTTTGAAGGAAGTATTGGTACACCACTTTTTGAAATTTCACCTTTGTATAAACTTTCAAAATCATCACCTACTTCTTCATCATCTTCAGCTCCATCATCAACTTGCTCGACATGTTTTCTAAGCTTATAAACTGCACTTTCAGTTAAATCTGGAACTTTAATTTTTTCTTCAGCAATTTCTCTTAATGCAATTACTGTATTTTTATCATTATCTCTATCAAGGGTTGGTTCTATACCTGAATTCAATTGCGTTGCTCTTTCTTTTGCAACTAAAACTAATTCATAAGGACTATCTACTTTATCGATGCAATCTTCTACGGTCACTCTAGCCATGCGCAGTATCTATACAGTAGCCTTTAAAAAATCAAGCTTAAATTCTAAAGATATTCTGGGTTTAGCTTATTTTTAATTGAAAATAACAAGATAATTGAAGCTAGGATGTAAATCCCAGCAACAATAGATATTTGTTCTATAGAAAAGCCAAAATCTATTAATATGCCAAATAAAGCGGTTCCAAATGCAGTTGAAAAAACCATTAGAGCTGTAGTTAAAGCTTTTATTGAACCAATATGTTTAACGCCATAAATTTCTGCCCAAGTTGAAGAGCCTAAAACATTAGCTAGACCATTTGAAATCCCTATTAAACCTAAAAAAATAAATGATGAAATTTCAGAATTAAAAAAATAAAGAACAACTGCTGAAAAAAATAAAGGAATATTAATAAACAATAATAATTTTCTACTTGTAAATTTGTCAATTAAAAAACCTGAGATAAATAAAGTTATAACTGACAGTATTGAATAAACCATAAATGATTGTGCAATAACATATGGTCCCCAATTTTTTGATGTTGTGATAAATGACTGGTAAACAAAAGTACCAGTAGCAATCCAAGGCATCGCTAACATAGTCATGCAAATGATATAAAATCTGAAATCCTTTAAAACTTCAATTCTCTTCCATTGTCTAATCTCTCTTGAATTATTTAATTCTTTTGCTTCTTCACGAGTGTCTAGCTTAACATCTCTAATAAATACGTATGCAACTATTGGTAAGATTATTATTACAATGATTGAAATTGTAATCCATATATCTCTCCAGCCTAAAAAAGTTAAAAGAAAAACGATTAATACAGGCAATATAAATTCAGCTAAAGACAAACCTAACCAACAAGTGCTTAAAGCTTTTCCTCTACTTTTTTCAAAAAATCTAGATACTGTCGTTGTAGCAGTATGCGTGGTTAATCCTTGACCAGCTAAACGCATTAAAAAAATTCCAAAAAATAAAAAGATGACTGAAGAAATTTTTGAAAATATAAAACAGGATACTGCTAAAAAAATTATCACATAAGATGCAAATTTTATAACATCTACATCATCTATTTTTTTTCCAATCCAAACTAAAACAAAACTACTTAAAAGTGTTGCTGAAGCATAAATTGAACCGAATTGTCCATGACTTATAGATAATGCATCTCTTATACTTGAATTAAACAAGCCAAGAAAAAAACTCTGTCCAAAACTAGAAAAAAATGTAAAAATGAATCCAAATATAATTACTTTTAAACTTAAACTTTTAAACATAGAGAGAATTTATGACTTGTAATGTTGCTTTCATAGGTCTTGGGGTAATGGGCTACCCAATGGCTGGATATATATCAAAAGCCGGACACAATGTAACTGTTTTTAATAGAACTAAATCTAAAGCTGAGAAATGGGTTTCTGAATACAAAGGTAAATTAGCTGACACTCCTGCTGAAGCAGCAAAAGATGCTGAATATGTTTTTACATGTGTAGGTAATGATAATGATTTAAGAGAAGTAACATTTGGTGAAAATGGAGCTTTTAAAACAATTCAAAAAGGATCTATCTATATTGATAACACAACTGCATCAGCTACAATTGCAAGAGAGATTTATGATCATGCAAAAAAAAATGGATTTGGTGCATTAGATGCACCTGTATCAGGTGGTCAAGCTGGAGCTGAAAATGGTGCGCTGACTGTAATGATAGGTGGTGATCAAGCTGATTTTGATAAAGCACAAGATAAAATTGATTGTTACAGTAAAAAAATGAAATTACTTGGCAATGCTGGTTGTGGACAACTTGCTAAAATGGTTAATCAAATATGTATTGCTGGATTAGTTCAAGGTTTATCTGAAGGTATAAACTTTGGAATGAAAGCTGGCCTTAATATGGAAGATGTAATTGAAGTCATATCAAAAGGTGCTGCACAATCTTGGCAGATGGAAAATAGATACAAAACAATGATTGAAGATAAATTTGATTTTGGTTTTGCAGTAGATTGGATGAGAAAAGATCTTAAAATTGCTATGGATGAAGCTAAGAATAATGGAGCTTCATTACCTGTTACAGAAATTGTAGATAAATACTACGGAGAAGTTCAGGAATTAGGTGGCAATAGATGGGATACATCAAGCTTAATTAAAAGATTCAGAAAATAATATCGTATGCAACCAGCATACTATGAAAATTTTGATGAGATAATTAAAAAAATTTGGTTGATGCTTAATGATGCAGTAACCAATAGAAGTTCTCAATTTAGAATACCTGTTTTTATTTGTGGCACTCAAAATGATTTTGATGGAAGAATTGTTGTCTTAAGAAAATCAGATCAAGATAAAAATCTAATTCAATTTCATAGTGATATTAGATCAGATAAAGTTGAAAAGCTTAAATCAAACAACAGAGCTAGTTTAATTTTCTATGATAAAGAAGAAAAAATACAGGTAAGAACTAAAGTTGAATGTACTGTTAATCATAAAAATGAAGTTACTGAACAATCTTGGTTAAAGACTGCACATATAAGCAGAAAATGTTATCTTGTTGATAATGGTCCTGGCACAGAGTCGGATGAACCTACTTCTGGTCTAAAACCTGAAAAAGATAATTTTGATTACACAATGGAAGAAAGTGAAAAAGGATATGAAAATTTCACTGTCATTCAATGTAAAGTTAAATCTTTTGAGTGGTTATATCTTGCAGCAAAAGGTCATCGAAGAGCAAGATTTGATCTTAAAAATGATAAAAGAACTTGGTTAGTGCCTTAGTAAGTTGAAAATTAGATAACTTTTAAAGGATCTGTATACTCAAGACCAAAAACATCTGCAACTGCCTTATAAGTAACTTGACCTTTGTGAACATTTAATCCTGCAAGAAAGTTTTTATCCTCACCTAAAGCTTTTTGATATCCTTTGTTAGCAAGTTTTACTAAAAAAGGCAGTGTTGCATTATTTAATGCAAGTGTTGAAGTTCTTGGAACTCCGCCTGGCATATTGGCTACACAATAATGAACTACATCATCCACAATATAAGTTGGATCACCGTGTGTAGTTGGTTTACTAGTTTCAACGCAACCTCCTTGATCAATTGCGACATCAACAATTACAGATCCTCTTTTCATTAATTTCAACATATCTTTGGTGACTAATTTTGGTGCCTCAGCTCCTGGAATTAAAACTCCACCAATTAATAAATCTGCTTCTGCCACCAATTTATTTAAATCAATTTTATCACTTTGTTCTGGGATTATTTTATCACCAAACATTCCAACTAATTGTTTTAGTCTTGCCTCTGATTTATCAACAATATGAACTTTTGCTTGCATACCAGTTGCAATTACAGCAGCATTTTCTCCAACAACTCCACCACCTAAAATTACAACGTTTCCACCAGTAACTCCT
Organism: Candidatus Pelagibacter sp. HIMB1505; assembly: GCF_052047915.1. Lineage (NCBI taxonomy): Bacteria > Pseudomonadati > Pseudomonadota > Alphaproteobacteria > Candidatus Pelagibacterales > Candidatus Pelagibacteraceae > Candidatus Pelagibacter > Candidatus Pelagibacter sp. HIMB1505. Next base: position 1,118,915 of record NZ_JBNAIR010000001.1, read on the forward strand.
GGTGCACCACCCAATAAAAGCCCTCTTCCTTTTTGGTTTTTTTCTAAGCAATGTGCCCCGGCTTGAACAGACATACGTCCTGCAACCGCACTCATGGGTGCTAATAATGGAAGTCTTCCGTTATCATCTGTTACAGTTTCATAAGCAATGTTAATGCTTTTAGATTTAATCAAACCTTCTGTTAATTCTTTTGCAGCAGCTAAATGAAGATAAGTATAGACAATTTGATTTTCCCTAATCATGTCTACTTCAACTTTTTGAGGCTCTTTTACTTTAACTATAATTTCAGCATCATTAAAAATATCAGAGGCTTTATCTACTATTTTTGCACCCGCAGCAGTATATTGCTCATTTTCAAAACCTGCTTCAAAACCACCGTTATTTTCAACTAAAACTTCATGACCTTCGGAAACTAAAGTTTTAACACTTTCAGGTGTTAAACCAATTCTATTTTCTTGAGGTTTAATTTCTTTAGGTACGCCTATCTTCATAACACTCCTACAATTTAATAATAAAAAATTAGAAACTAATTTTTTTGATTTTTTTGGTAATTAGTTATTCCAGTTCTTAGTTTATCAATAATCTCATCAATATGTTTTTCTTCACATATGAATTGAGGAGCAATGATTAAACAATCTCCTGTAGCTTTGAAATTAACTCCAGCTTCGTAACAAGCTTTAAAACATTCATAACCTGCTTTACCTGGTTTGGTATTTAATTTCATATCAATACCACCCATCATTCCGTATCCTCTTATATTATCAACAGACTCTAAATCTTGAAGAGAGAACAATCCTTTTTGAAAATAAGGTGCTAAATTTTTTGCTCTTTCAAAAATATCATCTTTTTCAAAAATATCTTGTACTGCTAATGCTGCGGCTACTGCAACTGGAATTCCAGAGTAAGTATATCCATGAAATAACTCCACAGCACCTTTCGGACTATCATCCATAACTGCATCGTAAATTTCATCTTTACATGCAACCACACCCATTGGAACAACTCCATTGGTTGTTGCTTTTGCCATTGTCATTATATCCGGAGTAACTCCAAATTCATGCCCTGCAAATGATGAACCAGTTCTTCCCCATCCAGTAATAACCTCATCAAAAATTAAAAGTATTCCGTGTTTATCACAAATCTCTCTTAATTTTTGTAAATATCCCTTAGGTGGAACTAGTGTTCCAGTTGAACCTGCAATTGGCTCAACGATACATGCTGCAATGTTTTCTCCACCAAAGTTTGCTGCTATTCTATCTAAATCATCCGCAAGATCTGCACCTGTTTCTGGTTGACCACTAACAAATTTATGTTCTGGTAAATGCGTGTGTCTCATGTGTTGGACGCCTGGCATTAAAATACTTGCAAACGTTTTAACATTGTTAATCATTCCACCAACAGACACACATCCAATGTTCATTCCGTGGTATCCTCTTTCACGTCCAACAAATCTAAATCTTTTGCTATCCCCTTTTGCTCTATGATAAGCTATTGCAATTTTAATGGCTGTTTCAACTGCTGTTGATCCACAAATAGTATAAAAAATTTTATTTAAATTTCCTGGTGTGTGTTTTGAAATTCTTGTAGCAAGTTCAAATGATCCTCCAAAACCTTGTTGGAAAGGTTGAGCGTAATCTAAGGTATCTAATTGCTTTGTAACAGCTTCAGTAATTTCTCTTCTTCCATGACCAAGTGGATTACAAAATAATCCTGAGCTTGCATCAATTTGAGTTTTGCCGTGATGAGTTTTTAAATAAACGCCTTTAGCTTCAGTAATTAATCTCGGGTTTTCCTTAAAATCTTTATTAGATGTAAACGGCATCCAATGTTCATTTAAAGAATTAGGTACTGAAGTTCTGTTTTCTGCGCTCATATTTGTCTCTCTATATATAAGTTAAATTAAGTTAATAAACTTCTTTAGACTAAATTTATTTCCTGTACCACCATATTTTTGACTACAACCTATAATTGTACATTTAATCACGTGCGACTTTTTTTGTTTTACAACTCTTATAAATTAAAATTAAAGTTGCAATTATTACAAATCAAAAAGAGAGGAATAAATGAAAAAAATATTAAGTTTTATTCTTAGTTCAATCGTAGCTCTTAATCTTTCAATTTCAGTTGCAAACTCTGCAGCGAACGAAGTTAGAGTTGCTTACTTCTTAGAATGGCCAACACCAAACTTAGAAGACATGAATAAGAAAATGTATGAAAAAGCATTAGGAGTACCAGTTAAGTGGACAAACTTCACTAACGGTGGAGCAATGACTGATGCAATGTTAGCAGGAGATATTGATATCTCTTACTCACAAGGTTTAGTGCCTTTCATCAATGCTGTAAAATCTAAAGCGCCTATCAAGTTAGTTGATATTGCAATGGAATACGGAATGGGTGGAACAACTTGTGTAACATCAAATGCTTCTGGAATTACAAAAGCAAATGGTTCTGAATTAGAAGGTAAAAAAGTTGCTGTTCCACTTGGAACAATGGCTGAATACGTTTTTGATGAAAGTATGAAAGTTGTTGGTGCTGACAGAAATAAAATGGATATCATTCAAATGGACCCTGAAGAAGGTGCTGCTGCTTTAGTAAGTGGTGACGTTGTAATGGCTTGTCTATTTGGTGGTAACTCTATAAAAGCTGCAACAGCAGTTGGATCAAGACTTTTAACAGTTCAAGAAGCTAGAGATGCTGGAATTTTAGGTATCGATATTACTTCTGTAACTTCAAAGTTTATGAAAGAAAATCCTGGAATGGTAAGAACTTTCATCGAAGTAACTCATGAAGCTAACGCTAGATATGCTGCTGGTAAATCAGATCTTAATGCAATGGCAAAAGAGTCTGAAATGTCAGTTGCAAACATGAATGAGACTTTGGCTGGATTTAAATTTTTAAATGCTGAAGAAACTGCAGAGTCTATGACTAAGGGTAACCTTCACAAATTCTTAGAAGGAATGGGCACACCTAAAGGAAATGTAGACACTAGTTTCTTACCTCTATAATTTTGTAGAGATTAAAACTTTAATAGGCACCAAATTTTTTTTTGGTGCCTATTTTTATTAAAAATTCTAATATACAATTATTCAATGAGTGAATTAGTTTCTCAAGATCTAAACATGATTTTTAAAACTCCTAAAGGAGAAACTGTTCATGCTTTAAAAGATGTAAATTTCACTCTAAAAAAAGGTGAACTCTTAACTGTTCTTGGCCCTTCTGGATGTGGAAAAACAACTCTATTAAATATTACTGCTGGATTTATAAGACCAACGTCTGGCAAGATAACTCTAAACGATAATGAAATTGATGGACCTGGTGTGGAACGAGGAATGGTTTTTCAACAAGGTGCTTTATTTGAATGGTTAACGGTTGCTGAAAATGTAAACTTTGGTCTTCGTATGAAAAAAGAAGATCCATCAACAACTCAAAAAAAAGTTAATGAATGGTTGGATATTGTTGGTTTAAAAGGATTTGGTAATACACCAACTTATCAATTGTCAGGAGGTATGCAGCAAAGAATAGCGCTTGCAAGATGCTTAATTAATGACCCTGATTTAATTCTAATGGACGAACCTCTTGGTGCATTGGATGCATTAACACGAGAAAAGATGCAGTCATTAGTCTTAAAAATTTGGAAAGAAACCGGAAAAACAATTATTTTAATTACACACTCTGTAGAAGAAGCATTATTACTTGGTGAAAGATTATACGTAATGGCTCCAAGACCAGGGAGAATTCACAAAGAATATACACTTCCGTTTGCAAACAGAGGGCTAAAAGAGGATCTAAGAGAAATTAAAAAAGATAAAGAATTTTCAAAAACACGTGAAGAAATCTTAACCATGATTTGGAACATGGAAGAAGAAATTATGGGTAAAGAATAAAATGCTTACACAAATTCTAACAATTTTAATTTTAGCTACAATTATTGGATCTATTGTTTACGGAAGAAAATTAATTCAAACTGAAAAAGTCGATGCAGTTTTTGGTAATCCAGAACGATCAAAAGGCGGTACTCATTGGGTAATTTTAGGAAGCTGCACAATACTTTTAATATGGATGTACTATTCTTGGGACATTGCAAGAGGATTTTATCCAAAATCTGCAAATGAGCTTTGCCAAGTTGCAAAAGTAAACGACTCATTACTAGGATTAAAATATCAATTTCCAATCGAGCAAAGAGAACTTAAAAGTACAGCGCAAATTAAAAAAGAAAATGAAAACATTGGAAACTTATCTATCGAAATTCAAAACTCAGATGTAAGTACTCAGCAAAAAGAAATTTTGATTGGTTTTCTAAATCAAACCTCTCAATTAATTCCATTATTAACTAACGAAGATTTAATTGAAAATGAGACCAAAGAGAAAATAAAGGAAATTACTGGAAAAATAAATCTATTAACTGAAAATTTTGAAAAGCCTGATTATCCATTTGAAACTGAACAACAACTTCAAACAAGACTTCAAGCAGCAAATGATGAAGGTGGTTGGGGTATTGTAAAAGTAAATGCTGGATCGGGATCTATTGAAAATACTCTTGAGGTTCCATTAGTTCCATCAACTAAAAAAGGTTTAAAATTTCATGCAGCAGCAGAGGAGATAAGTTTAATAAGTGAAGAATTTTTTAAACTCAGAAATCATAATGTACAGTTTAAAAATCAAATTAAGGAAATCAAAGATCAAATTAAAATTTATAGAAGTGAGTTAAGTGATAGCGAAGAAGTAGCGTCTGAGTATGCAAAAAATATTGTAAAGATTGCAAGACGTATAGAATTTGCAAGTATCTATCCACCAAATGCACTAGATAATCTACAAGAAGCAGTTGTTAATTTTGACAATGCAAAAAATGATGTTCAGGGTGGATTAAAATTAATTGATGCATTGTTATTTCCTGCTGGAACTATTGTAGCTAGTGGACAAAGTTGTTCTGAACAAGGTTCAGGTAGATGGCTTCCAAAACCATCTGATACATTTAATAAATTTGTTTTAATGTCAAAACCGAGTGTTGGTTATAAGGATGTACCGCTTTTATGGATCCAATTAATTGATGTTAGTCAAATGATTGGTTTTATTTTACCTGATTGGATTGCAGATATCATACCAGGTGAGTACCCTATTCACACTAAAGAAGGTGTTGTTGAACAAAACTTTAAAGGAAATGTTTTAAAAATTGTTACTGGTGACTTTAGTTTATTTAAAGTTCCTGTTCCTTATGGACACATTTGGGATTCATTTTTAAGAGTTTTATTGGGTTTAATTTTTGGAATAATAATTGGTGTTCCTTTAGGATTATTTATGGGTCTTAATAGATTTGCTAAAGGATTTTTTGATCCTCTAATTGAACTTTATAGACCAGTTCCTCCTCTTGCGTGGGCACCGTTAATTATTTCTGTACTTGGTATAGATAACTCAGGAAAAATCTTCCTACTTTTCATGGTCTCTTTATCTATCATGATTATATCAGCAAGAGCTGGGGCATCTGGAACACAGTTATCAAAAATTCATGCTGCTCACTCACTTGGAGCATCTAAAAAACAAATTTTAAGATATGTAATTTTTCCTAATTCATTACCTGAAATACTGACAGGGATAAGAGTTGCAGTTGGTATGTGTTGGGGAACTTTAGTTGCGGCTGAGTTTTTAGCAGGAACTACTGGAATTGGGTTTGTTGAAAACGTGGCTAAAAAGTATTTCCAATATGAAGTAATTTGGATCACAATTTTTATCATGGGTATGCTTGGTTTATTGTTTGATGTGACTTTAAGAAAACTTATCGATAAATATATACCGTGGCGAGGAAAAGGATAAATTTAATTCAAACAATCCAGCTTTTGTATTTTTCTAGATTTTTTTTAATGTATTCAGGTAAATCTTCTATTCCAACTAAGTTTAATTTAAATTGATTATTTTGTTTTTGACTTGAAGATTTTTTAGAATCAGCCATATGGTCATAATTTACATAACCATTTAAAATTTTATTTTCAATTTCCGCTAAACTTACTTTGTGTTGTTCAAATTCGGAATGCATTTCATCATTTAAGTACTTTTTTAATAAATCTCTTGGGCTTTTTAAATTTGTAAAATGCCAACCACCATTCTCAATAATTTTTAAATCAATATATTTTGATGAAGAAAATAAGGTATCAATTCTGAAAAAATTGTACTTTTTGGTTTTAATATTTCTTAACCAAGATACATTTTTTAAGTTTTTAAATCTACAAGCCTTACTACCATACCAGCTTAATTTGTCATAATGTAAGTTAAATTTATAATAATAAAGTTTTTGCCTAAAAAGGATAATTTTTGAATTAATCTTTTTAAAATTAATATTTTCTAATTTTGGAATCTCATCATTATCACTATAAATTATAAGATCATTTGGATTGGCATCATTTAACCCTTCAAAAATTTTATTTCTTTGAAATTCAATTCTTTTAATACTGTTAAATCTTTGCTCTAAAGAATTATAATTCTTACTGATTGCTACTGGGTCCTTATCAACAATTATATGTATTATTTTATCCTTAAATTTTTTAAAATTATTTGGATCAAATTTAATTTCCTTTTTTTGACCACTGTGCGAAAAATTTGCTTCACAGACAATAAATTTATCAACATATTCATTGAGAATATTGAATCTTAAATCCATCATCAAATCTTCTTCATAATATGTAGTTGTGTCGTATATTTTCATTTTAAATTTTAAATTAATGATAGAAAATGTATTATTTGTTAACTTAAATATGATATTTAATATATAAAAACTTTATGTCTATTTTATTCAGTAATCCACCTTGGTGGGAAGGTAAAGAAAGTAGAGGATTTTTAAGAAAAAAACGTTGGCGTAGAGGAGTAAGGGCTGGTTCTAGATGGCCATTCACTTACCAAGGCCGATGTACTCCTGATAATCCAAGAGCAAAAGATTATATTCCATATCCTTATTTTTTAGGCTACGCCACTAGTTATATTTCTAAGAAAATAGGACAAAAAAATGTTTTTTTTAGAGATAGTATAGCGCTCTCAGAGTCATATAAATCTTTTTATGATTATTTAGATTCTATAAAAGATAAGATTGAATACTTCTTAATTGAAAGTGCGACCCCTTCATGGGATCATGATTATAAATTAATAAAAGATATCAAAAATAAATATCCAAAATTAAAAATTATTGTAGCCGGACCTATTTCTACATCCCAACAGAATTGGGATAGTGAGATTGTTTATGCAGTTCTTAAAGGTGAATACGAAAAAAATACAATGAAAATACTCGATGGACAAAACGGTTTGAAAGAACATGATTTATTAACTTTAGATGAAATGAATCAAGCACCTTTTCCTTATTATGATGAATTTATTTTTGACAAATACTTTGATGGGAATCCAATACCAATGAATACATTAAGCCCTCAGGCACATATCCTTACTAGTAGAGGGTGTCCCTTTAAATGTATATTTTGTGTATGGCCTGCTGCGATGACAGGAAATGATCCTGATGGAGAAAACAAAAGATCTGTAAGACAATATAAACCAGATTACATTGAGGGACTCCTAAACGAAATTACAAATAAATATAAATTTAAAGCTATCTACTTAGACGATGATACTTTTAACATTGGAAATAAACACACGGAAAATATAAGTAAAGTAGTTGGTCAATATAACATACCTTGGTTTGCAATGTGTAGAGCCGATACATGTAGAAAAGAAAGCTGGAAAATAATGAGTGATAATGGATGCAAAGGAGTTAAAATTGGAATTGAATCTGGTAGTCAATATGTTGTTGATAAAATTGTAAATAAACATCTTGATCTAGAATATACTAGAAAAATAGTCGATCATATTAGAGAGCTTAATATGTCGGTGCATGGTACTTTTACTTATGGTTTGCCTGGTGAAACAAAAGATCAAATGTTAGAAACAAAAAATTTTATTAAAAATACTAATTTTAATACTGTACAAGAATCTGGCACTGCAGAAATTGAAGGGACTCCCTTACACACATTGAATTCAAAAAATTTAAAATCTTATCCAGGTGCAAGCCTAAATACAGAATATGACAGACAAAAAGATGGTGGTAAAAAATGGCAAAGTCTTGTTAAAAGTCTACAAAATAATTAAAAATTGAATTTTCAAAAAGTAACAATCTACATTGCAGCATATAATGCAGAACGCACAATTGTACAATGTATCAATTCTATTTTAAATCAGACTATCAAATTTAACGAAATTATTATAATTGACGACCATTCTTCAGACAATACAGTAAATTTAGTAAATAATTTTAAAAATATAAAACTAATCAAAAATCAAAGTAACAAAGGTTTAAGTTACTGTAGAAACCTAGCTTTCAAGAAAAGTCAAAATGATATTATAGCAAGTATCGACTCTGACGTTGTCTTAGAAAATAATTGGTTGGAAATCATGCTCCAAATGATCAAAAAAAATGATTTAACTCTATATGGTGGTAAAATGGTTGAAAAATATACCAATAATATATTTAATAATTGGAGAGCAAAATATTATAGTCAAAACTGGGGTCTCAATGATCTAGACAATCCACCATTTATTTTTGGCTGCAATTCAATACAAAAAAAAGATGTATGGAGAAAAGTTGGTGGTTACAATGAAAATCTTATGACAAATGGTGAAGATGTTGATTATTCTAATAAAGTCAAAATGATTGATGAATTTAGTCTTTTTTATTCCTCAAAAGCTATAAGTTATCATTTGCAAGAAGATGATTTGAAAAGCTTATCAGCTCGTGTTTGGCGATATCATTCCTTTGGTTACAAATTGAAGAAAATTACTTTATTAAGATTTTTTAAATTAAGTATTAAACAAATAAAATTTTTTTTCCAAAGAACATTTGAAGATTTTTTGACTTTAAAGTTTAACTATATATTTGTAAATTTTTTTGTATTAATAAAATTTATACAATTAGAATTTAGAAATTATCTTGATAACAAATGAAAAATATACTGATCACTGGAGGCTGTGGATTTGTTGGTACTAATTTAGCAGTTTTTTTAAAATCTAAAAAATTTGTTGTTAATACATTAGATAATTTTATCAGGAAAGGATCAAAGTATAATTATAGGATTTTAAAAGATAATAAAATAAAAAATTTTAATATCGATATTACTAATTTAAAAAAAATTTTAAATCTTCCAAAATATGATTTAATTATTGATTGTTGTGCAGAAGCTGCTGTGGAAGTTTCAAAAAATGAGATAGATCGAGTTTTTAATACTAACTTAGTTGGAACTCTCAATATTCTTAAAAAAGTTCGCAAAGATAAATCTAAAATAATTTTTTTATCAACTAGTAGAGTTTATCCTCTAAGAGATTTAAATAATTTAGTTAAGAATAAAAATATTAAAAAAAAAATAAATTTAAAAAAAAAATTTAACGAGAAAGATAATATTCAAGGACCTAAAAGCTTATATGGTTTTACAAAATTGGCCTCTGAAATGTTAATTGAAGAGTTTTCTTTTTTATTTAAGATAAAATTTATAATTAACAGATGTGGGGTTTTATCTGGTCCTTTGCAATTTGGCAAACAAGATCAAGGATTTGTAAGTTTATGGATTTGGAATCATTTAAATAACAAAAATATGAAATATATTGGTTATGGTGGTCATGGAAATCAACTAAGAGATGTTCTTCATATAAATGATCTGTGTAAGTTGATTTTTCTTCAAGTTAAGAAAATGAATATCATAAACAATAAAATTTTCACAGTTGGAGGATCAAAAAAAAGTTATACTTCTTTAAATTCTTTAACAAAATTATGTGAAAATATAACTAATAATAGAATAAAATTTAAAAAAATTAAAAAAACATCAGATTATGACATTCCTTATTTTATTAGTGACAATAAAATGGTTAGTAAAACTTATAGATGGAAACCAAGAAAAAATATAAGAGATATTGTGGAAGATACCTATAATTGGCTTAAAGCAGATAAAAAAACATTAATAAAATATTTATAACTATATGAGTATAGCTCTTATAACAGGTGCAACTGGGTTAGTGGGATCAGAAGCTGTAAGTTTTTTTCATGAAAAAGGGTTTGAAATTATTGGTATAGATAATAACTTAAGAAAATTTTTTTTTGGAAAAGATGGTTCAACAATTAATGTTAAAAAAGATTTATTAAAAAAAAATAAGAGATTTACAAATTTTAATTTAGATATTCGAAATTTTAATCAATTAGAAAAAATTTTTAAAAGATATAGTAAAAATATCAAAATTATAATTCACTGTGCTGCTCAACCCTCACATGATTATGGAAAAAATTATCCAAGAATAGATTTTGATGTAAATGCTTCAGGAACTTTAAATCTCTTAGAATTAACAAAAAAATACTGTCCAAATTCAGTCTTTATATTCATGTCAACTAACAAGGTTTATGGAGACAATCCAAATAAATTAAAAATAATTGAAAATAAAACTCGATGGGAACTTAATAAAAAAGATATTAATTATAAAGGTATTAGTGAATCTTTTTCTATAGATAATTGCATACATAGTTTTTTTGGAGCATCTAAAGCATACTCAGATTTAATTGTTCAAGAATATGGTAAAAATATTGGTCTAAAGACTGTATGCTTTAGAGGAGGTTGTATTACTGGACCTAACCATAATGGAGCTAAATTGCACGGCTTCCTTTCATATTTGGTTAAAAATACTTTAAATCAAAAAACATATTCTTTGATTGGTTATAAAGGAAAACAAGTAAGAGATAATATTCACAGTTTAGATTTAATTAATTGTTTTTGGGAATTTTTTAAAAAACCAAAAAGAGGTGAAGTTTATAATATTGGTGGAGGTAGATTTTCTAACTGTTCAATAATAGAGGCTTTGGATCTAGTTGAGAAAATATCCAAAATAGAAATCAAAAGAAAATATATAAAAAAGCCAAGAACTGGAGATCATATATGGTATATATCAGATATTTCAAAATTTAAAAAAGACTACCCAAACTGGAAACAAGTCTATAATACCAAAAAAATAATAAATGAATTAATTGATGAAAATTTCGAAGCTAAATAATCTTTTAAATTTAATTTTTATAAAACATGGTCTTAAAAAAGATCATGCTTCTACATCTGCTAAGGCTTTAATTAATGCTGAGTTAGTTGGCGCGTACGGTCATGGTCTATCTAGACTTAAAATGTATTGTGAGCGTATAAAAAGTGGTATTATTAATCCAAAACCAAAAATTAAGATAAAAATAATTTCACAATCTATTTCGCACGTAGATGCAAATGATAGTATTGGTTTTGTTGCAGCAGATATCGGTATTAAAAAAGCAATCGATAATGCCAAAAAAACTGGAATTGGTTTAGTTGCAGTAAAAAATAGTGGGCATTATGGTTTGTCAGGTTATTACGCAGAGCAAGCTGTTAAAAAAAATTTAATCACCATGATTTATACAAATGCGCCTCCTGCTGTAGCACCCCATGGAGCATTGAAAAGTTTGTTTGGAACAAATCCAATATGTTTTGGAACTCCCACTGGTTCTAAAATTCCTTTTATTTTAGATACATCGATATCAATGATTAATAGAGGTAAAATAAGAGTTGCTGCGAGAAATAATCAAAAAATTCCTGAGGGAGTTGCTTTAGATAAATTTGGAAATCCTACAGTTGATGCAAAGAAAGCTTTAGCTGGTGTTCAGTTACCTATAGCAGGTTTTAGAGGATCTGGTCTTGCTTGGATGGTTGATATTTTGAGTGGAACTTTAACTGGTGGAAATCATGCTGGAAAAGTTAAAGACCCATTTGATGATTTTTCAGGACCACAAAATATTGGACATTTATTCATAACCTTTAAGGCAAATTTATTTCAAAAAAATTATAACCAAAGAATAAAAGAAAATATTAGAACAATTAAAAGATTGCCTAAAATAAAAGGAGTAAAAGAAATTATGTATCCTGGTCAAAACAAATTCAAAAGGTTTAAAGAGAATTCAAAAAAAGAGATCAATATTCCAGAAATCATAAAAAAAGATCTAGAAACACTACTAAATTAGACAAATTAAAACCATATTATTGATTTAATTTATTGTTCTTTTATTAGAAGATTATATTTATACGAAATGCTTTCAAACAAAGAAATAGTTTGTCCAAATAATTTATTAGACTTTGCTCATAAAAAAAAAGGAGTAAAAGTTGCTGTGGTTAATGCAGGAAAGCCTTTACCAATGCTTTCTGTACAAGATGCAGTAAATGAAAATTTAATAGAACCAATATTTATTGGAGATAAAGAAGAAATTAATAAGTGTGCTCAAGATTTAAAATGGGATATTTCTGATTTTGAGATTATTCATGAACCTGTTGAAAATAATACAGCTACAATTGCTGCAAAATTAGCATCAGAGGGAAAGGTTAAAATTATAGTCAAAGGACACATTCATACTGACGTACTAATGAAAGAAGTTTTAAAAAGAGAATATGATTTATTAGGTAAAACTAGATTAAGTCATATTTGGCATATGACAGTTGGTAAAAATGACAAACCCTTAATTATCACAGATGGTGCACTTAATGTTTTACCAAATGTAAAAACCAAAATGCATATTTTAAAAAATGTAATTAATTTTTCAAAACGAATTGAAATTGTGAGACCAAAAATTGCTCTACTGTCTGCCACGGAAGAAGTATTGGACAGTGTGCCAAGTTCAAAAGATGCAGCAGAGATTACTAAACTTGCAAAGGAAGAAAATTTAGATGCAGATGTTTTTGGACCTTTAGCATTTGATAACTGTGTTTCAAAAAAATCAGCTGCAATTAAAGGAATTAAAAATGAAGTTGCAGGTATTGCAGATGTTTTGCTAGTACCAAGTGTTGAAACAGGAAATAGCTTAGTAAAAATGATGATTTATTTCTGTGGTGCTTGTGCTGCTGGAGTTGTGGTTGGTGGTAAAGTTCCAGTGGTTATTACAAGTCGATCTGATGAAGCTCAAGCAAGACTTGCATCTATTGCAGCGGCAGTTGTTGCTTTAGATTAATTTTAATGAGACCTATTGATTATATTAGCCTATATTTGCTGGTAACTATTTTGTGTGTAGTTAGTGTAAATTTTTTCTACAGAGTGTATTTTTAATAACACATTGAAATATAATTGTTTTTAATCTATTAAAGCCTTTCAAAATTATTAAAAGGAACATTATAATGGCTATTAAATATTTAAAGAAATCACCAAAGACATCTTCAACAGATGACACTAAAACGACTGGAATTGTTCAGGATTTATTAAAAGATTTAGAAACTTCAAAAGAACAAGGTTGTGTCGATTTAACAAAAAAGTTTGATAAATATGATGGTGAAATAATTGTTTCAAAAGAAAGAATTGAGGAAATCAAAAAAACTTTAGATCAAAAAACTAAAGATGATATTCAATTTTCATACGATAGAGTTAGAAAATTTGCCGAAGCACAATTAAAAAATTATGGACAAGATTTTGAAGTAGAATTATCAGATGGCTTATATGCTGGACAAAAGCTTGTGCCAGTAAACACTGCTGGATGTTATATCCCTGGTGGAAGATACGCTCACATAGCATCAGCTGTAATGAGTGTAACAACAGCTAAAGTTGCAGGGGTTAAAAATATAATTGCATGCAGTCCGCCAAAAGAAGGTGTCGGCGCACATCCAACAATTGTTTATACTGCTGATTTATGTGGAGCAGATGTAATTCTTAATTTAGGTGGAGTTCCTGCAATTGCATCAATGACTAACGGTTTATTTAACAATCCCCCTGCAGATATAATTGTAGGTCCAGGTAATCAGTTTGTTGCTGAGGCTAAAAGAATTTTGTTTGGAAAAGTTGGAATTGATTTATTTGCTGGTCCAACAGAAATCGGAATTATTGCTGATGCTAAAGCAGATCCTGAAATAGTAGCTGTTGATTTAGTAGGCCAAGCAGAGCATGGCTACAATTCACCATGTTGGTTATATACAACCAGTAAAAAGCTAGCTGAAAAAGTAATGAAAAGAGTTCCAGAATTAATTGCAGAACTTCCTGAAGTTCCAAGAACAAATGCAGATGCTGCATGGAGAGATTATGGTGAGGTGATACTTTGTGACACTGATGAAGAAATGGTTAAAATCAGTGATGAGTATGCTCCTGAACATTTAGAAGTTCAAACTGAAAATTTAAAATGGTTCCATGAAAGATTGACAAATTATGGTTCACTTTTTGTTGGTGAAGAAACAACAGTTGCTTATGGAGATAAGTGTTCTGGAACTAATCATATCTTACCAACTAAAGGTGCTGGTAGATATACAGGTGGATTATTTGTAGGAAAATTTATTAAAACATTAAGTTTCCAAAGAATGACTAAAGAATCTACTGAGCTTGTTGGAGCTGCAGCTGCTAGAATATCAAGATATGAAGGTATGGAAGCGCATGCTAGAACTGGTGATGTCAGATTAAAGAAATATGGTTATTCAAATTAAAGAATAATCCCTTTAATAACTATTAATACCAAAACACTCATAAAGATTATTATAGAGTAATTGATGTATCTCCATATTATTTCGTTATGAGCATATTTTGAAAAATATTTAGCCATATAACCAATTAAGAAAAAAAATAAAAAAGAGGCTACAGATGCCCCTACTCCAAATTTAATCTTTTCAAAAATTGAAAAGTTTTTTGAAAAATTACCTAAGAAAAAAACAGTATCTGAATAGACGTGAGGATTTAAATAAGTAAAACCTAATGTTTTCAAAACAATACTTTTAAGTGATATTTCTTCAATTGATTGATTAAAGTCCGTTTTATTATTTCTTGATTTAATCTTTGAATAGATGAAATGGATAAGAAATATTAACAATAAAATATTGAATATTAATTCAACAGTGGAATTAAAATATTGATTAAAATAATGAAAAAGAAATAAACCTAAAAATATTAGCAACCCATCAGAAACTGAACATATTAAACAAACTGTAAAAATATATTGTTTTTTAAGACCTTGTTCTATGACAAAAATATTCTGCGCACCAATTGCTAATATTAAACTTAAACTAGTTAAAAACCCTAATAGTAAATATTCCATTAAGAATTTTTATATACAAATTTAAAGATTATTTAATCTTAAAATTAATCTGAGTTAGCGGTTAGAGTTTTGATCTCTAAAATATTTTCATTTGGATCTTTTACAAAAAAAGTTTCTTGCTCATACTTTGTGCCTTTAAATCTTAAGTATGGCTCATCATAATATTTTGTACCATTATTTTTTAGTCTTTGTTTAAGAGCATCAAAATCTTTTCTAGATAAATGCACACCAAAATGTGGGACAGACACATTGCCCATATCTACATCATGTCTTTCATTTTCTAATTTTTGTTCACTTGCATGGAGTGTTAACTCGTTTCCCCAAAAATCCACATCTGCCCATTCTTGATCAGCATTATCTAACCTACAGCCTAATGTCTCGCTATAAAATTTCTTTGCTTTTTCTAAATCACCACAAGGTATTGCTAAATGAAAACAGTTAGTATTTTTGTACATATTTAGTTCTTTAATAAAATTATTTAATAACTATATATGTCAGTAATTTTATATCAACCTGGCAAAAAGCTCATGAATGATTTTTTACAATCCATAATTGATAGAGATCCTGCTGCAAAATCAAAATTAAGTTTAATTTTAACCTATCCAGGTGTTAAAGCTGTTTTTTTTCACAGATTTGCAAATTTTTTTGCTAAAGCAAAATTCAACTTGATTGCAAGAATCATCTCGCAATTTTCAAGATTTCTAACTGGAATAGAAATTCATCCAAATGCAAATATTGGAAAAAATTTATTTATTGATCATGGTATGGGAGTTGTGATTGGTGAAACATCCGACATTGGAGATAACGTAACTATTTATCATATGGTAACATTAGGAGGTATTGCACCAAGCATTAATTCAAACAATCAAAGAAACGTTAAAAGACATCCAACAATTCAAGATGAAGTGGTAATTGGTTCTGGTGCGCAAGTACTTGGTCCAGTTACAGTTGGTAGATGTGCAAAAATTGGTGCAAACGCAGTAATCACTAAAGATGTTCCTGAAAAAGCTGTAATGGTTGGAATACCTGCTAAGAACGTTGGATTAGCAGATAGTGAATTTAAACCGTATGGTATCACTCCAGATAGTGATGCTAAAAAAAATAATGAGTAACATTCAAGACGATTTTATTTCAGGGATTGGGAATACTCCTCTTATCAAATTAAGAGCAGCATCAGAAATTACTGGCTGTAATATTTATGGAAAAGCTGAATTTTTAAACCCAGGTGGATCTGTGAAAGATAGAGCTGCATTAGCTTTATTGAAAGATGCTCAAGAAAAAAAACTTATTTCCAAAGGTGGAACAGTTGTTGAAGGTACTGCGGGTAATACCGGAATTGGCTTAGGGCTTCTTGGAAATTCACTTGGATATAAAACAATTATTGTTATGAACGACAATCAAACTCAAGAAAAAAAAGATATATTAAGGAATTTAGGTGCAGAGTTAAGATTAGTGCCTGCAAAACCCTACAAAGATGAAAATAATTTTGTAAAAGTTGCTGCAAGACTTGCTGGTGAATTAAGACCAACTAATAACAATGGAGTTATTTGGGCCAATCAATTTGATAATACCGCAAATGCTAGAGGTCATTACGAAGGAACAGGCAGGGAAATTTGGGAACAAACTGAAGGTAAAGTAGATGGATTTGTTTGTTCTTCAGGAACTGGAGGAACAATTTCTGGAGTTAGTAATGCTCTCAAAGAAAAGAATAAAGATATAAAAATATATTTATCTGATCCAAAAGGTTCTGCTCTTTACAATTATATCAAGAATGGTGAATTAAAATCTGAGGGTGGTTCAATTACGGAGGGAATTGGATCAAGTAGAGTTACAAAAAATTTTGAAAATGCAAAAATAGATGATGCATATTCTATTGATGATAAAGAAGCATTACCCATATTGTATGATTTAATCCAAAATGAAGGTTTAAGTTTGGGTACAAGTTGTGGGATTAATATTGCTGGAGCAATAAGAATGGGTAAAGAATTAGGACCTGGAAAAACTATTGTTACAATTCTTTGTGATAAAAGCGACAAATATTCATCAAAAATGTTTAATAAAAAATTTCTTGAGGAAAAAGCACTTCCCTACCCAAGTTGGCTAAAATAAATCATCAAAATTTAAATTAAATGGTTTGTAGGTAAATTTTACTGTTGATATTCCCTTTTTAATAAAAACTGATTTATATGCTTGAAATAACTTATTCATTTTAACATTTTCATTATTTACCGTTGAAGTCCAATTAGGATCCCAAGTGTCAATATATGTCAACCAACCAGATTGACTAGTGCTGATAATGATTTGAACTTCATTACCATTATAAAAAGAAACTTTGCTATTAAATTCACTCTCTGACTCTTTTTTTATGCTATCCGATATAAAATCATTAATTTCTAAATGATCAATTTTATTAGAAAAAAAAAGTTTTTTTGCACTTTTATCAAGACCAAAAAAATATTTTACGTTTTTAATTGTATTTTTTTCTAAATCTTCTTTAAATTCTCCGTTAGATTTAAAGTATTTCTTAAATATTTGAACATGATTTTTGTTACCCCAATTAGAAATATGATTTATGTTAAATTTCTTGTTATTTCTGTAGTAGGTATTACCCTCATAGTGGTTATTTCCACTTTTTTCGATTGAAATTCGACTGGCATTAAATGCTTTTTGTAAATCTAATAAAGGATCTTCATTAAATGAATTGTAATTTACCTTTAAGTTTAAATTCTTAAATCCTGTGTCATAGTACCTATATGGTATTGCCCATTGAATATTAGTAAGAAAAAATAATTCAGTAAATACTATTATTGCAAAAATAAAACAAATCTTTGTAGAATTTTTAATCAAATAAATATTTAATTTTTTATTTCTAAATATGAAGAAAATTAACAGAAAAGATATTGTAAAGAAAAAAGGATACAGAAAATTATTATAAGAAGCTGCTAATATTTTTAAAAAATAAGGAAATAAATCTATAGCATAATTAATTCTTTTTTCGTGCCATGTATCCCAATAATTATTTTCATAATTACTAAAAAAAATAAAATAAATTTGTAGTAAAATAATTACTATAAAAATTATAAATAATTTTTCTAAAATTTTATTTCGTATTAAAATTTCTCTTTGTTTTAAAAGCATAATAATAAGGTTTAACGATATTGCTAAGGCAAGAGAAATAATAGGAACTAAAATAACATTAATTCTTATCCAAAATCTAAAATTTTGAATAAAATCTAAATTGTCCCAAAAAATTCTAAATATTAATGAATCTTTTGGATTAGAAAATTGATATGTAAAAAATAATAAGAATATTAATAAAATTAGAATAAATTTGTTTTGATAAAATTGAGTTTTTTCTTTTTCTTTAACAAATGTTATTAACAAAGATGTGATAATCAACATCACGCTTAAGGCTCCAAAGTAATACCAACCTTCTGTATTAGCAAAGGGAGGGAATATCCAAGAACCTAATTGATCTACTAAATTGCTACTTAAATTTAATGAAAAATTGTAATCTAATTGATCTCTTCCATCCGTAATACTCATTAATTGAGAAACTTTCAGTAGCCATGGTAATGAAAAAAGTAACGAAAGAAGAGATGGGTATAAACATTTTAAGAAAAACTTATATTTTTTTTCTATTATATCTTTTTGACAATTAAAAATTAAGTTTTTTTTATTATTTAGGAAAATAAAAATGAAATAAACTGAAGACAAAATAAATCCATAAAATATATAGTATGGATATCCTGCAGTAAAAAGCATTAAAGTTGAAAAAAATATTACAAAAAAACTTTTTTTTGATTCATTTTTTATTATTGCTAAATTAATCCCATGTAGTACCCAGGGAAACCATGCAAGTGAATGTAAAGCATTTGGAAATCGTAACAATTCTGTGACTTTTAAGCTTAAGCAAGTTATGAAAATTGTACAAATTATAACTTTATAATTAATCTTAAAATCTTTAAGAAACTTATAAAGTCCTATATTAAAAATTGAAATTGCAAAAATCGTATAAACTAAAAAACTATACTTACTTAATTCTCCAATAACTAAACAAAAAATATAAAATATCCAAGATGGTAAATAAAAAAATTGAGATAAAGGATTAAATATTAATGAATAACCAGATGCTTCGGCAGGAGACCAAAAAGGAATTATTCCAATTCTAAAAAATTCAAAAATATATTTTTTATATGTGAAATAATATAGTTCAAAATCATTTCCTACTTCAATAAACTTAAATACATAAGGTGCTAAAATAAAATAGGGAATTAGCACCAAATATAAATTAATGAATGTATTTTTCTTCACAGGCGATATATTCTATACCAAATAAGTAAATAATGAAATTTTCAATTATAATTCCTATTTTAAACGAAAAAAAAAATATCACTATTTTAATTAATAGAATCAATTACTATCTTAAATATAAAAATTACGTTTATGAAATCATAGTTGTTGATGACTCATCAACTGATGGATCTATAGAGACTTTAAAAAAATTAAAAAAAAAAATAAAAAGATTAAAAATAATTTTTAGAAATAAAAAAAGAGATCTGTCACAATCATGCAAAGATGGTTTTGAATTCTCAAAATTTGATAATATTTTAGTTATGGATGGAGATCTTCAGCACAATCCAAAATATATCAGAAAAATGTTTGATAATTTCAGAGATAATAATTATGATTTTGTAATTGGTGCAAGAGATCTCTTAAATAAAAGGGTTAAAAGTTTAAATATATTTAGGCAATTTTCATCTATATTTTTAATAAAGATTTTACATATCCTATTTGGAAACTCTACGATTGATCCTATGAGTGGTTTTTTTTTATTTAAAAAGAAAATTTATATAAATAATAAAAAAAGGCTTTTTTTGAATGGATTTAAAATTTTAGCTGATCTGATTTATACAAACAAGAATTATAAGGTCAAAGATATAAAAATTAAATTTGATTATAGAGTTAAAGGCAAAAGTAAACTTAACATAAGAATTTTATTAATATTAATTAAATTTATATTTATTAGATGTTTGCAAAAAATAAATATTATTAGGTAAAAATTTAAATTTACTTAATTGGTTTTAATAAGTTTATTAATTTTTTGTGTATGTTGATGTTTGCAGAACAAACAATGTTTCCAGCATTAACTGGATCTTCATTTTTCCAAGTACTAACAAAACCACCGGAAGCTTTAATAATTGGTATTAATGGATGGATATCCCATATCTTATTGGAACACTGAATTACTACATCAATTTTCCCTTCAGCAAAATGAGAATAACTCAGAGCATCAGCACATGGAAATTGCATTAATTCTAAAATTTTTGGAATTTTTTTCTGCTGATTGAGAGTTAAACCACCATGAAATGCTGCTGACATTTTCATGTTGGCAAAATCTACTTTGGAATTTACTTTGATTTTATGTTTTTTTCCATTTTCAACTACATGTGATGATTTATTTGATGAATTAAAATAATATTTTTTAAGTATTGGAAAATTAGCTAAACCAACAATTGGTTTGTCTTTATAATTTAATGATATTAAATTACTCCAAGTAGGGTTGCCAATTACAAATGATCTTGTTCCATCAATTGGGTCAATAACCCAAGTAAAATCACTTTTCGATTTTTGGTGCCCAAACTCCTCACCAATAATTTGATGCTTAGGAAATTTTGAATTGATTTCTTTTCTAATAAATTTTTCAAAAGCTTTATCGGCAGTAGTTACAGGATCGTACCCTCTTCCTTTTAGTTTATTAGATGTAGTGAACTTTTTGTTTAATTTTGAATAATAAAATTTAGTTAATTTTTTGGCTAAATTTTCAATAAAGTTTGAAAAAGTTCTATAATCTGATGGTTTTATAATACTCACATTAATCTATTACTATTTTATTGATATTGATTAAAGCTAAAATTTAAATAATCATCAAACAATCTTATGAAAATTGAATTATCTGAAAATAAAGTTTTTTATAATGAGAATGGTCAAAAAAAAGAAATACATCCCTTTTGGCTTAGAGAAAGAGTAGATGGTGATCAATATGTTGATAGCATAACTAAGCAAAGGTTATTTGATCCTACACAATTAAAAGAAAATGTGGAAGTTTCTAAACTTAATTTGTCTGAAAACTTTTTGGAAGTAATTTTTAAGGATGGAGTTACCACTAAAATAGCAATCGAAAATATTTTTAAAGAAATTTCAACTGATAGCGACTTAAAGTTAATTAGAAAAATTAAATGGGATTCTAATCTTAAAAATTTTAATTATTTTGATTTTAAAGAAAATTTTTTTGAAGAAAAATCAATGTTTGATGCCTTAAATAAATTTTATCAATATGGTTTTGTTATTTTTAGAAAAGTACCTACATCCAATAATTTTTTAGTAAATTTTGCAAACTCAATTGGAAATATTCGAAGAACAAACTTTGGTGAGTATTTTGATGTTAAATCGAAACCAAATCCAAATGATTTAGCCTACACATCATTGCCACTAGCACCACATACTGACAATCCATACAGAAACCCTGTTCCTTGTATTCAAATTTTACATTGTATAAAAAATGAAGTAAGCGGTGGATACTCTACTTTAGTTGATGGATATACGGTAACCGAACAACTCAAAAATGATTTTCCAGAATTTTATGAAATTTTAACTGAAATTAAAATAAGATTCCAATTTATAGACGAAAGTGTAGTTCTCGAAAGCTGGGCAGAAATGATAAGTCTAGATGAAAATAATCAGTTTAAACAAGTAAGATTTAGTCCAAGATTAGATTTTGTTCCACTACTTGAAAAAAGTAAATTAGAACTTTTTTATAAAGCAAGAAATAAGATTTCTGAATTGTATAACTCTAATGATTTTAGAATTGAATTTAAATTAACACCTGGAGATTTATTAATGATGGATAATCATCGATTATTGCATGGTAGAACTGTTTATGACGCTAATGAAGGTAATAGATTTTTACAAGGTTGTTATATTGATTATGATAGCACCGAAGGTAAATTAAAATATTTAAAACGAAAATTTAATCTATAGATATATTTTCAATTTGAGTCTCAGCCTCTTTAATAGATTTTTCATAATCTAGAGCCATTTGATCTGCACTAACTACATCAACTTTTTCAATTCCAAAAAAATTTAATATAAATTTTAACCATGGGGTTAAAAAATCCTCATTACTATTAAGTTTTGTACCGCCAGAAGTAATCACTAAAAAGGCTCTCTTATTGCTAAGAAGACCTTCTCTTCTTCCATCAGGTTTAAATCTAAATGTTTCACCGACTCTTGCAGCAAGATCAGCCCAAGCTTTTAATGTTGCGGGTGGTCCATAATTATAAATTGGAGCAGAGATTATTATTACATCACTTTCTTTTAATTCGCTGACTAACTTATCAGATAATTCAAACATTTTTTTATGATGTTCAGTTCTATCTTTTTCCTCAATTTTCATACCCGACTCTGTTAATCCAGATACAAAAACCATCTCATCATCTAAGTCTCGATAAATCACCTCATCTTCAGGTTTCTTAATTTTATCTAAAAGTTTTTTTGCTAATGCTCTAGATGTTGATCCATCTTTTCTAGCACTTGAGTCAATTTGATAAAATTTCATAAAGATAAACTATCCTAAATTTTGTAAAAAAGGAAAAATATTAAGTAAATAGAAACCTAATGTTTGTAGTTGATTAGTTAGGATTAATACACCTGTAATCAATAAGATAATGCCACCAATTTTAGAGATTAAATTTATATTTTTTTTAAAATTTTTAGAAAATATCAAAAATTTCTGTATCAAAGCTCCAGATAAAATAAATGGAATAGCTAAACCCAATGAATAAAGACTAAGCAAAATTACTGCTTTAATTAAAGTTTCTTCAATTGCAGCAAGAGTTAATATTGAACCTAAAATTGGACCTATGCAAGGCGTCCAACCAAAACCAAACGCAAGACCAATTAAATATGGAAAAAAAATATTATTAGTTTTTTTTGCCTCAAATCGTTTTTCAAAATTTAAGAAATTTAAATTTAATATTCCAATTAATTGAAGAGAAAAGATTATAATAATAAAACCAGCTACAATCCTTAAAATATCTGAATTTTGTAAAAATATTTGACCAATTACTGATGCGGTAGCACCTAAAAGAATAAATACAGTTGAAAAACCTAGGCAAAATAAAACTAGTGGTGTTAGATTATTTTTTTTTTGATTGATGATCTCTTGTAAAGATTGCCCTGATACAAACGAAATATATCCTGGTATCAAAGGTAAAACACAAGGTGATAAAAAGCTTATCAGACCTGCTCCTATAGCAATTAGATATTCTGTCATTTTAAGTTATTTTTCAGAGACAACTTTGGACTTTTGTTCTCCTAGATGATCTACTTTTAAAAACAACTCATCACCATCTTTTAAAAATTTAGGAGGATTCATTCCCAAACCAACTCCAGGGGGTGTGCCTGTAGTAATTATGTCTCCAGGCATTAAAGTTATAAAACTACTTAAGTGAGCAATTAGATAATTAAAATTAAATATCATTAAACTTGTGTTTCCTGTTTGATGTCTATTGCCATTTACATCCAAACTTAAATTAAGATTATTCAAATTTTCTATTTCATCTTTAGTAACAAGATAAGGGCCTAAAGGTCCAAAAGTATCGCCTGATTTACCCTTAACCCACTGACCACCTTTATTTTTTTGCCAATCTCTTTCACTTACATCATTACAAATACAGTAACCAAATACATAATCTTGAGCCTCATTCTCATTTATTCTTTTTGCTTTTTTTCCAATGACCATGGCAATTTCAACTTCATGATCTAATTTTTTTGAATTTTTTGGGATAATAATATTGTCATTTGGACCTACAATTGAATGTACAGACTTATTAAATACAACTGGATAATCTGGAGCTTTAGCGCCTGTTTCTTCGGCATGTTCTTTATAATTTAACCCTATTGCAAAAAAGTTACCTGGTCTAGAAACACATGATCCAATTCTGATATCAGAACTAATCTCAGGTAAAGCTTTTAAGTCTATATTTTTAATTTTCTCAATTGTATCAAGGTTTAATGATCTTGAATTAAAATCATCAATATAACTTGATAAACTTCTTAATTTATTATCTGAGTCTAAAATTGCTGGTATCTCTTGATCAACCTCGCCAACTCTAAGTAATTTCATAATTTTATATTAACCTCATATTTAATAGTTTGTTCTTCTAGCTAATCGAGCAGCTCCTCTCACACCACTTGCGTCACCAAATTTTGGTTTTAAAAAAACACCTTCAAATTCACCACCTGCAACATATTTTTTAATCTTTTTTTTAATTTCATCAAAAAAATCTATCTCGTTTGAAACACCACCGCCAAATACAAAAACATCTGGGTCTAAAATATTTATTACTATTGCTAAAGACATCGCTAAACGTTCTTTATACTCATCAATAAAATTCTCAGCATCTAAGTCATGTTTTCTATAGAGTTCAAAAACTCTTTGAGCAGTAAAATCTCTTTTATACTTGTCTTTAAATCCCCTAGATACTCCAAGTCCTGCAACATATTGCTCTATCTCTCCGGCTCTTAAATTTGTTTTTTTAATTTTAGTCTCTCCCAAACCAACACTTGGTAACTGATTGTGCCCCCATTCTCCAGTAATTCCATTTGGCCCATTTACAATTTTCTTATCGATTACTAAACCTCCACCGATACCTGAACCCAAAATTAGACCAAAAACAATATTGTAATGTTTGCCAGATCCATCAATCGCCTCTGATAATGCAAAGCAATTAGCATCATTTTCACAATAAATTTCCTTGCTCAATGTTGTTCTAAGATCTTTTTGAAGAGGTTTTTCATTAATCCAATAAGAATTAGGTGCGTTTTTAACTAAACCAGTTTGAATGGAGTGAATACCTGGATGACATACCCCAACAGGTAAATCTTTACCTGCTTTTTTTTCAAGTTGAATAACTATATCCTTTATAGCTGATAAAGTTTTTTTATAGTCTTTTGGTGCATCAATTCTCTCTCTATGATGTTCATTGCCATCTTTATCCAATAAAACAAATTCAATTTTACTAGCTCCTAGGTCAATTCCAATTTGCATAATTTATATCAAAATTTTTTTAATGTCTTTCAAAGTAAATGAAGCAGGTTTCTTACAGCTTGTTTTAATCGCTTGTGTTTTGCCAGACTTACAAGCTTTCATAGTTGATTGAATTATGTCTAATACATGTAAAGATAATTCACCATTACATTTATTAATTCTCTTATTTTGAATTGAATAAGCCATTTCAGCTAAACCTACTCCTCGATAATTTGCATTAGTTGGAGACTCATTTGCTCTAGAGCTTTGGGATCTGATATTAATTTTTCCCAAAGGCATTTTATTTGTTTTATATTCTTTCCAAGGTCCACCTAAATTTTTACATACAAAAACTGAACCACCAAACATATTTGGATCTGGGACTATCATTGAACCTTTTTCACCATATAATTCTATATGATTTCTTTGATGGGCTATCACATCAAAAGAAAGAGTTAGTCTTATAATTGTTCCTTTTTCAAATATAATTGTTGATAAATAAGTTGTTGGGCATTCAACTTTAAATGTTTTGTTTTTTCTAGGGCCAATCCCAATTGTTCTTCTTTTAACTCCATTCAAAATACTTCCTGTTACTTTTTTTGCAGGTCCTAGCAAATTTACTAGAGCTGTTAAATAATAAGGACCCATATCAATAACTGGACCTCCCTCTTTTTTAGCAAA
The DNA here is from genome assembly GCF_052047915.1 of Candidatus Pelagibacter sp. HIMB1505. Taxonomy (NCBI): domain Bacteria; kingdom Pseudomonadati; phylum Pseudomonadota; class Alphaproteobacteria; order Candidatus Pelagibacterales; family Candidatus Pelagibacteraceae; genus Candidatus Pelagibacter; species Candidatus Pelagibacter sp. HIMB1505. Next base: position 1,144,756 of record NZ_JBNAIR010000001.1, read on the forward strand.
CCAGGGCTCTGGGTTTGGATGATAAGATTGAATTCCTGGATAGGCAAAGATTGCATTTCCCAAATTAATTTTACCAATAATTTTTTTATCAACTAATTCTTTTGATCTTTGAATTCCTCCTCCTAAAAAAGTATCTGGGGCATTGCCTATATATAGTTTTTTCTTTTTTGCTATTTTAACTAAATCTTTCCCATCCTTAAAACTTATTGCTAATGGTTTTTCAGAATAAACATGTTTCCCGTTAACTAGCGCTTGTTTTGCAACTTTATAGTGAGCTTTTGGAATTGTTAAATTTAAAATGATTTCAACTTCTTTATCTTTTAAAAGTTCATTAACAGTTAGTGCTTTTATTTTATATGTTTTTGCACATCTGACTGCATTGTTGTGATTAATATCTGCACATTTGATAATTTTTATATTATTAAAATACCTTTCAGCTCTAAAATAAGTCTCTGATATATGTCCACACCCAATTAATCCTACTTTAAAAACTTTATTCATTAGGATTTAAATACCTTGTCTTTGTTTGCTTTTTCCTTCTTTATAAAGTTTTATTGCATCTTCATTTTCTTTAGTAGTTGGAATTTCTAATGTTGGGCTATCCCAGAAAGCTGAGCCTTCTAACCATTTATATGCATGAGTTTTTATTGAAATTACATAAGTAACATCTGATTGTTTTGCTCTTTTAAAAGCTTCAGCTAGTTCGGTTAAACTTTCTACCTTTTCTGATTTAGCTCCCATACTTTCTGCATGTTTAGCAAAATCAACATCTACTAATCCTGGTGTATTAGAACTTTTTAATAAATTATTGTATTCTTTGCCACCTTTGAATAATTGAAGACGATTAATTACGGCAAATCCTCCATTATCACAGACTATGATAATTAATTTATTCTTGGTAATTACTGATGAATATATATCAGTATTATTTAACAAATAAGAACCATCACCAACAAAAGAGATTACTTCCTTATCTGGATTTGCCATTTTAATTCCCAAAGCGCCGGATATTTCATAACTCATACAACTAAAACCCCATTCTGTTTCATGAGTATTGAGCTCTCTTGGACGCCAAACTTGTACTACTTCCCCAACAAGTCCACCTGCAGCTGTAACTGCAATATCGGATGGGTCTGAATTTTTATATATTGTACCAATTACCTGAACATAACTTGGTATCTCTTGATTAGAAGGTGCACTTTCCTTATCAACTTGTTCGTTCCAAGCTTTTAATTCTACTTGTGATTTTTTATTCCACTCATCACCTAATTTCCAATCTCCTAAAGCATTTGATAATTCTCTCAAAGAAACTTTAGCATCCCCTACAACTGCTTGAGCCAAATGTTTGTTTGCATCAAACCTAGAAACATTAATTGTTACTAATCTGAATTTTTCATTTTCAAAATTTGCCCATGAGCCTGTAGTAAAATCTGCAAGTTTTGTTCCCACTGCAATTGCAAGATCAGTTTGTTTTGCAAGTGTATTGGTATTTTTTCCTCCTAGACCACCTATTTGACCTGCAAAGTGTGAGTGGTCTCTTTTCATGGTGGAATATCCCATAACAGTTTGAGTAACAGGTATATTATGTTTAATAGCAAAATTACTCAAATCCTCCATTGCATCTGAATAAAAAACTCCACCGCCTGAAATTATTATAGGATTTTTTGATTTTTTTATTATTTCTGCAGCATCTTTTATTTGAAATTCATCTGGTCTAGGTCTTCTAATTTTATGAATTCTTTCCTCAAAGAATTCTTCAGGATATTCAAATGTTTGACCTTGTATATCTTGACTTAGTGCTATGCATGCTGGTCCACAATCAGCTGGATCTAACATGGTTTGAACTGCTGCTGGAAAAGATTGAATGATTTGTTCTGGCCTTGTAATTCTATCAAAATATCTTGTAACTGGTTTAAATGCATCATTTGCTGTAATACCTGGATTATTAAAATGTTCTACTTGCTGTAAAACTGGGTCTGGCATTCTATTGGCATAAGTATCTCCAGGTAAAAACAAAATTGGAAGCCTATTACTCATTGCAACTGCAGCAGCTGTTACCATGTTTGTTGCACCCGGACCTACTGATGAAGTTGCTATAAAAATTTGTTGTCTTCTCTTAGCTCTAGCATATCCAATTCCTGTTAAAGCCATATTTTGCTCATGATGGCCTCTATATGTTGGTAGTTCTTTTTTATTTTCCTCTAAAGCTTGTCCTAAGCAAGCAACGTTGCCGTGCCCAAAAATTCCAAACACACCTGGGAATAATGGCTCTTTTTTGCCATTTATAATAATTTTTTGAGAAATTAAGTATTTAACAATCGCATGAGCACATGTAAGCTTTAATTTTTTCATAATGGGGTATATAAAACGAAAATTAAATTAATTTCATTAAAAAACTTTAAACAAAAAATAGACTATGTACGAAAAATTTGGACAATTCATTAATGGTAAATGGCAAAAATCAGAAAACAATGAAACTTATGATGTAATAAACCCCGCAACCGAAGAAATTATTGGTAAGGCCTCAAAAGCAGGCAAAGGTGATGTTGAGAAAGCTCTTAAAGCTGCTGAACAAGGTTTAAAAGTTTGGAGAAACACAACTCCTTGGCAAAGATCCTATATAATAAGAAAAATTGCAGACAGAATTAGAGAAAAACAAGACGATCTAGCAAAATGGATGACTTTAGAGGTTGGAAAACCATTGGCTGAAGGTGTTGGTGAAGCTGGAGGTGCTGCAGATATCTTTGAATGGAATGCTGAAGAAACAAAGAGAATTTATGGTCAAACAGTGGAGAGTAGATTTCCTGAAACTAGAGTGCACGTTTATTACCAACCTGTTGGTGTAGTTGCGGCTTTAGTTCCTTGGAACTTTCCTTTAATATTAGCTTCAAGAAAAATATCTACAGCTTTAGCTGCTGGTTGTTCAGTAATTTGCAAACCTGATGTGATTACACCAGGCACTGTAATGGAATTAGTCAATATATGTAAAGAGTGTGGAGTTCCAGATGGTGTTGTTAATTTATTATCAGGAGATCCTGCATCAATCTCAGAACAATTAATTGAGTCTGATATTATTAAGAAAGTATCAATTACTGGATCAACAAGAGTTGGAAAGTTAATTTTAAAAAAAGCAGCAGACAAAGTTCAAAGAGTAACAATGGAACTTAGTGGTCATTCACCTTTTATTGTCTTTGAAGACTCAAATATAGATAAAGTTGCTGATATGGCGATTACTGCTAAATTTAGAAATAATGGTCAAGTATGTATTTCTCCTAATAGATTTTATATTCAAGAAAGTAAAAAAGAAGAATTCATTTCAAAATTTATTGAAAGAGCTAAAAAATTAAAAATAGGTAATGGAATGGATGAGGGTGTTCAGCTAGGTCCTTTAACTACTGATAAAAGATTAAGTGAAATTGAACAATTAGTTGAGACTACAAAGAAAGAAGGTGCTAAAGTTTTATTGGGTGGAAAAAGACCATCTGGATTTAACAAGGGTTATTTTTATGAACCTACTGTTTTTGATGATGTTAAGGACGATTTTACAATAATGAAACAAGAACCATTTGGTCCATTAGTTCCAATGTTATCCTTTAAGTCATTTGATGAAGTTATCGAAAGAGCAAACAGCAATGATCTGGGACTTTGTAGTTATATTTATACAAATTCTATGGAACAGGCTCATAGAGCATCTGAGCTTATGGAAACTGGCTGCGTTGCTGTTAACACTGCTGCAGTTGCAGTGGCTGAAGCTCCTTTTGGAGGTATCAAACAAACTGGATATGGACGTGAAGGTGGATCAATGGCCATAAAAGATTATCTAAATGTTAAATACACTCACATGGGATTAAAAAATTAATGAGAATTAATAAAATAAAAAAAATGATGAGTGAAGGTAAGCCCGTAATTAATGGATGGCTGCAAATTCCCAGTACTGTTTCTGCTGAAACAATGGCACAACAAGGTTGGGACTCCCTTACAATTGATATGCAACATGGTTTGGTTGATTACACAAATGCTCTGCCTATGCTTCAAACAATTTCAGCCTCAGATGTAACGCCTCTGGCTAGAGTGAACTGGAATGAGCCAGGTCAAATTATGAAGATATTAGATGCTGGCGCTTATGGAGTTATATGTCCAATGGTTAGTAATAAAGAAGAAGCTGAAAAATTTGTACAAGCGTGCATGTATCCGCCTAATGGTTACAGAAGTTTTGGTCCTGTTAGAGGTTTAATATATGGAGGACCAGATTATGCAAAACATGCAGATACAGAATTATTAAAATTTGCGATGATTGAAACTAAGGAGGCCTTAGATAAATTAGATGAAATTATGTCGGTTAAAGGTGTTGATGGAATTTATATTGGACCAGCAGATTTAAGTTTGGCTATTGGTGAGGAACCTGGATTTGATAAGCCTGAAAATACAAAAGCATATTCACATATTTTAAAAATTCTTGAGCATGCGAAAAAAAATAATATTTTTTCGGGAATACACAATGGAACACCTGAGTATGCAACTAAGATGATTGAAAAAGGATTTAATTTTGTAACTATTGGTTCAGATCAAAGAGGTATGGGAATTAAAGCTAAGACAGATGTTGAAAAAATAAAAGGTTCAACAAATAAAGCTGAGTCTAAATCATATTAAAGTGTCCAATAAAAAAAATATTTTGATTATCCAGCCTATCCATGAAGAGGGTATAAGATTATTAGAAAGTAATCCAAATTATAACTATGAGATTATAGAAGAAATCAAATTAGATGATATTAAAAATAAAATTCAAAATTGTGATGGACTTTCAATAAGAACTGCAAAACTTCCTGGTGAGATTATTGATTTAGGAAAAAAATTAAAAGTTATATCAAGACATGGAGTTGGTTATGACAACGTTGATCTTGCGGCTATTAAAAAAAATAAAATTACACTTACCATCACAGCAACTGCAAATGCAGTAGCTGTAGCAGAACATGTAATGTTTATGCTTTTAAATATTTGCAAAAGAAAAAGTATGTATGATGATGCTGTTAAAAATGGAAAATTTAATGATAGAAATAAATTACCAAAAACAATTGAGCTGTGGGGTAAAAATATTTTAATTGCCGGTTTTGGAAGAATTGGTCAGGCATTAATAAAAAGGTGTCTTGGATTTGAAATGAATGTTTTTGTTTATGATCCATTTATCAATGAAGAAAAAATTAAATCTTTAGGAGGAATTAAAGTTGATAACTTAGAAAATTCTTTATCTAAAATTGATATGATTTCATTACATCTACCTTTAACAAATGAAACTAAAAATTTGATAGATATAAATTTAATAAAAAAGATGAAAAAAAATTGTATTATTATTAATGCTGCAAGAGGTGGAATTATAAATGAAATAGATTTAGATAGAGCACTGAATGAAAACTTAATTTTTGGTGCTGGACTAGATGTATTTGATATTGAACCTCCAAAAGAAGACAATCCATTGTTAAAAAATGACAAAGTTTTTTTAAGTCCTCATACAGCAGCTTTTACTGAAGAATGTATGAAAAGAATGGGAAAAGAAACTATTCAAAACATAATTGACTTTTTTGATGAAAAATTAGAAAAATCTAAAATTGTAAAATTATAATAATGAATTTTGATATTAAAAAATTTGGTTTTTTAGAATATTTAGTCTCTTTATCAGCAATATTCGTGGTTGGAATGTTAATTTGGACTGCAAGCACCAGATCAGCTGTAGAGGCAAAAGCTCAATTAGTTAGAGATAATCACAATAAAGTTGTTGATCTTATTAATAACGAAATTAATAAATGTGACCGCTCGGAAAATGGAACAATTACTGTCTGGGGGAATCCATGTAATGGTGAATGGGAGGCTAAAAAAATAGTAAATTATATTAATAACAATCTTAATATAGAAAATCCTTTTTCAAATGACACAAATGTTAAAACAGACCCTGACCCAAGAATTAAAGCTGAAGGTAAAGCTGGTCAAGCAGTCGAAATGGGTGTGATATTTATTATGTCATCTAATTTTATGCCTGAACCTGGATCAGAATGGGTAGTTGGCACATGTTTTAAATCACCATGTGTGGCAGCTGGAAATAACGAGCTGACTTCTATCTATAGATAAATTAATAAGAAATTCCTGATTTATCTAAAGTCCTTGTCAAATAACTATATCCAATTTTAGCAAATTCAAATGGGTTTGCTTTAGAAGGATCTTGCTCTGCTTCCACAACTAACCAGCCTGAATAATTTTTTTTCTTTAAAATATCAAAAAGAGGTTTGTAATCGATACATCCATCACCAGGTACTGTAAATGCACCTTCTAAAAATGCTCCTCTAAAACTTAAATCTTGTTTTAAAGATTTTTCTAAAACATTTTTTCGAATATCTTTACAATGCATATGAATTAGTCTTTCACTAAAATTTTCTAGAATTTTTTTTGAATTCCCTTTGGCAAATAACATATGTCCTGTGTCTAGAGTTAATTTAACACTATCATTAGTATTTTCTAATAATCTAATAGTATCATCCTCAGTTTCTATAACTGTTCCCATATGATGGTGATAAGCAAGAGGCATGCCTTGATCCTCTAAATATTTTCCCATATCTGATAATTTATCGTTAAAACTTTTCCATTCATCATTATTCATCTGAGGTCTTGATGATAATTTTCGTTTAGGATCTCCTTGAATAGATCCAGACACCTCAGCAAAAACCATACATGGAGCATTACAGTCTTTAAAAAGTTTAAGTTGCTCTTGAATAACTTCTATTTCTTCTTTAACAGAATTTTTTCTTAAATTAGCACCATACCAACCTGAGCATAAATTTAATTTATATTTTTCTAGTAAAGGTAAAAGTTCTTCAGATTTTTTAGGAAATTTTCCTCCTGACTCAATTCCAATAAATCCTGCTTCACTTGCTTCCAATAGGCATTGTTCTAAAGGGGTATCTCCACCAAGCTCAGGCATATCATCATTACTCCAGGCTATTGGTGCAATTCCTAATTTTACTGACATAGTAAATATGTTTATATATAACCAGGTTATAAATGGCATCTAAAAAATTAAAGTTAGGTATTGTTGGGGGAGGACCAGACTCTTGGATAGGTCATGTTCACAGAATTGCTTCCCGCTTTGATAATCAATATGAAATAGTTGCTGGTGTTTTTTCTAGAAATATAAAAAAATCTATAGAATTTGGTAAAAAAATAGGTTTAGAGGAAAGTAGATGTTACTCAAATTACAAATTAATGGCAGAATGTGAGGCAAAACTAAAAGATAAAATAGATGTTGTGTCTATAATGACACCCCCTGGCAGTCATCAAATAATTGCTGAAAAATTTATTGATATAAATGTTAATATTATATCTGACAAACCTTTTGCAGGTAATTTAATTCAGGCAAAAAGCCTTATTAAAAAAATAAAGAGTAATAAAAAAATTAAATATGCTTTAACTCATAATTATTCAGCCTACCCAATGGTCAGAGAGGCAAAAATGCTTATTGAAAAAGGTAAAATTGGTAAAATTGAGCATATTAATTTTGAATATATTCAAGATTGGACTGAGGGTAAAAAAATCAATCAAAAAAACTCAAAAAAAATATTTGGTTGGAAACTGGATAAAAAAATAGCTGGTAGCTCAACAGTCTTAAACGAACTTGGATCTCATGGTTATCATCTTGCTTTATATATATCGGGCCTAAAGGCAAAAAGAGTATTTGCAGAAATTGACCAAATTTCAAAAAAAATAAATATGGATAGTAACGCACAAGTAATGATTTGCTTTGAGAATGGATCAAAAGGAATTTTTTGGACTAGTTGTGTTGCAAAAGGTGGTGTTTATGGCTTGCGAATTAGAATTTTTGGCTCAAAGGGAAGTTTAGAATGGGTACAAAACGATCCAACATATTTAAGGTTTAACCCATCAAGAGGAGCAGTTAAAATTCTTGAAAGAGGATTTCATAATGCAAACTTTTCAAAAAATTTCTCTAGAATTAAATATGGTCATCCAGAAGGATACCTCGATGCTTTTTCAAATATTTATAAAGAATTTGCAAAATCAATAAAATCAAAATCAAAAAATAGATATTTTTATCCCAATGAAAATGAAGGGCTAGAAACAGCAAAATTTATTGATGCTTGTAAAAAATCAAATCGAAAAAAGAAGTGGGTTAATTTATGATAAATGTTGCTTTAATAGGTCTTGGAAGAATTGGAATTATGCATGCTGAAAATTTAAATTCTCACAAAAATTTTAACCTCAAATATATATTTGATATTAATAAAACTCTTACAAGCAAACTATCCAAAAAACTAAATTCAACTCCAATCAATAATCCTCAAGAGGCATTCAGAGACAATACTATAAAAATTATTTTTATTGCTTCAAGTACTCCTACCCATATTAAGCTGATCGAGGAAGCTGCTAAACATAAAAAAATAATTTTTTGTGAAAAACCCCTAGATTTAAATATTGATAAAGTTAATAAATGTCTTAAAAAAATTAAAAGATATAATCCAAAAATACAATTAGGATTTAATAGAAGATATGACCCAGGTCATAGTTCAATTAAAAAAGATTTGCTAAGAGGAAAAATTGGTAGACTAGAGAAAATAATAATTACTAGTAGAGATCCAGCACCACCTTCTTTTGATTACCTGAAAGTCTCTGGTGGTATTTTTCATGATATGATGATTCATGATTTTGATTTGATAAGATTTTATTTAAAAGATGATGAAATAGAAAATATTTATTCTAATGCTAGTAATATTTCTGACAAAAGATTTGATAAAATTAAAGATTATGAACTTGCTTCTTGTATTCTAAAAACTAAAAAAGGAGTTCAATGTATTATAACTAACTCAAGACACTGTAGTTTTGGATATGACCAACGTGTAGAATTATTTGGCTCAAAAGGAATGTTAATATCGGGTAATAAAAAAGAAAATGAGACAGAACTATTTACAAAAAAAACAACATCTCAAAAAAAACCGCTGTTAAATTTTTTCATTGATAGATATGTTGATGCTTATAGAAATCAATTAGATGAATTATTTTTATATTCCCAAAAAAAATCTAAACCAATTTCCAGTTATGAGGATGGTAGAAGGGCTTTAATAATTGCAAATGCTGCAAAAAAATCCTTAAAAATAGGTAAAAAAATTAAAATTAATTTTTAAATCAACCTCAAGGTGAATCAACCTTAACGTTAACTAATTTTGTCATATTTACATCTCTGATTAATTTAAATAGCGTTCATTAACTAAATTTAACAAACAACACAAAGGAAAAGATAATGAAAACAATTTATAAATCTATTTTGGCTTTTGTTGCTTGGGTAATGTTATCAGTTTCTGCTTTTGCAGTAGACGTGATAGTAGTTTCTCACGGACAAGCTAACGACCCTTTCTGGTCTGTTGCAAAAAATGGTGTTGATACTGGCTGTAAAGATATGGGTATTTCTTGTAAATACACTGCACCAGCTACTTTCGACATGGTAGAGATGGCTAAACTAATTGACAATGCTGTATCTCAAAAACCAAAAGGTATAGTGATTACTCTTCCTGATGCTGCGGCTTTAGGAAAATCAGTTAAAGCTGCGATCGCTGCAGGAATTCCAGTTATCTCAATGAATTCTGGTTCAGACGATTTTGCATCTTTAGGAATTAGCGCACACGTTGGTCAAACAGAGTTTGAAGCTGGTGTTGGTGGCGGGGAAAAAATGAAAGCCGCTGGAGGAAAAAAAGCACTATGTGTTAACCACGAAGTTGGAAACGTTGCACTTGATAGAAGATGTGCTGGTTTCAAAAAAGGATTTGGTGGATCAGTGGATATTTTAGGTACTTCGAATGACCCAACAGAAATTCAAAGTGCTGTTGCTGCGAAATTAAATGGTGGATACGACACTATTTTAACTTTAGGTGCAGGTCTTGCAGGTGAAGCTGCTCTTAAAGCTCTAAAATCAGCTGGAAAAGTTGGTGATATTAGACTTGGAACATTTGATATGTCTCCAGGTATGTTAAAAGCTGCTGCTGCAGGTGAAGTAGAGTTTTTAATTGATCAACAGCAATACTTGCAAGGTTATCTGCCAATTGCTATTTTTGGGCAATACATGAGATATGGAACAATGCCAGCAGGTGTAGTAATGACTGGTCCAGGTTTCGTAACTCCTGATAATGCTGCTAAAGTAATTAAGTGGGCAGCTCAAGGTTATAGATAAAATATAAACCTAAAAAAGGCCTGATGAATTCATCAGGCCTTTTTTTTTAATTTAACACATAATATTTGATGTCTGAAAAAGCTAAAAGCATTGCGTCTAAAAAAGATTTTAATCAAGATGAGCGTTTAAAAAAAGTTTCAAATTTAAAAATTTTATTAAATCGCCCTGAATTAGGTGCGGTTGGTGGAGCGATTTTAGTTTTTATATTTTTTGGTATAGTTGCAGGTGACACTGGTATGTTTAGTGCATATGGAGCATTAAACTTTTTAGATGTTTCTGCAAATCTGGGAATTATAGCAATAGCAGCAGCAATGTTGATGATTGGTGGAGAGTTTGATTTATCAATTGGATCTATGATTGGATTTGCGGGAATTTGTATTGCAATTCCAGCAATTTATTGGGGTTGGCCCCTTTGGATTAGTATAATTTTTGCTTTTGCGATGGCTGTATTAGTTGGTTATTTTAATGGAATTTTGGTTGTAAAAACTGGCCTTCCCTCTTTCATAGTAACGCTTGCGATGCTTTTTATTTTAAGAGGTGCAACACTAGCAATTACAAGATTGATCACAGGCAGAACTCAGGTTCCAGGTTTAAGAGTTTTAATTGAAAATGATCCAATTGCATGGATGTTTGCAACAGATACTTTTAAATGGCTTTTTACATGGCTAGGATCAATGAATTTAATTGCCTTAAGAACTGACGGTACACCATTGGCAACAGGAATTCCTCCATCAGTAATATGGTTTATTGCAATAACATTATTTGCAACATGGATATTGATGAAAACAAGATATGGAAACTGGATATTTGCTTCTGGTGGTGACAAAACAGGTGCAACTAATGTTGGAGTTCCAGTTGGAAGAGTAAAAATAAGTTTGTTTATCGGAACTGCAATGGCAGCTACCTTATTTGCAACTATCCAAGTTTTAGATGCTGGTTCTGCTGATACAATGAGAGGAAATTTAAAAGAACTTGAGGCTATTGCAGCTGCAGTTGTTGGTGGATGCTTGTTAACTGGTGGTTATGGATCAGCTATAGGTGCTGCTTTTGGGGCTTTGATATTTGGCACAGTGTCAATGGGGATATTTTATACAGATGTTGATACTGATTGGTTTAAAGTTTTCTTAGGTGCAATGATGTTAATTGCTGTTGTGTTTAATAATTATATTAGAAAAAAAGTTACTGAGAATAAATAATGTCTGAATATTTAATTGAGTTTAATAATATCTCTAAATATTTTGGAAAAGTAATTGCTTTAAAAGATGTCACCATGAAATTAAAAAAAGGTGAGATTATGTGTCTATTAGGTGATAATGGAGCGGGTAAGTCAACATTAATCAAAACTCTAGCTGGTGTTCATAAACCTGACGAAGGTGAAATAATCATAGAAGGAAAAAAAACTGTATTCGACTCTCCTAAAGATGCATTAGATATGGGTATAGGAACTGTTTATCAAGATTTAGCATTAGTTTCTCTAATGAGTGTAACAAGAAATTTTTTTATGGGCAGGGAGCCTTTGAAAGGCATTCCATTTTTTAAAACATTTGATATTGGAAAAGCGGATAAAATTGCCGCTGAAAGGATGGGTCAGATCGGAATTGATGTAAGAGATCCATCTCAAGCTGTAGGTACAATGTCTGGTGGTGAAAGACAATGTTTGGCAATTTCTAGAGCAATATACTTTGGTGCAAAAGTGTTAGTTTTAGATGAACCAACATCAGCATTAGGAGTTCATCAAGCTTCGATGGTATTGAAGTATGTTGTTAAAGCTGCTTCGGAGGGTTTGGCAGTTATATTAATTACTCATAATGTTCATCATGCTTATCCTGTTGGAAATAGTTTTACAGTTTTAAATAGAGGAAAAAGTTTAGGTACATTTAATAAAAAAGATATTAGTAGAGAAGAATTATTAAGCATGATGGCAGGTGGTGAAGAGCTGGCAAAACTTGAAGTTGAATTAAAAGAAATGGATAGATTGGCTAAAATTTAAGCAATCAAAAAATTATTTACTTCATAGGTTCCACTATCTAATGATGGTACCCACTTACCATTAATGAATTGTCCAAATTTTTCTTACATAACTTGATAAACTAGAGGTTGAATAAATTTTTTAATAAAACTTTAATCGATCTCTTTTAACAAATATGTTTTAATTATTACAATTTAATAAAAAAAAGGAAATAATATGAAATTTGTTGTTTTAGGAAAGTATACTGAACAGGGGTTAGGTGGTTTTGTAAAAAATCCCTCAGATAATAGACAAGAAGCAGCCAAAAAAATTACAGAGGCAGCAGGAGCAAAACTCATAGAAATGATGACTTTAAGAGGAGCTTATGATTTTATCGCAATTATTGAAGGACCAAATTTTGAAACAGCTGCAGGAATGAAAATGTTAATGGAAGCAACTGGAACTATTAAAGATATGACAATAATGGAGTCTGTTGATTTTAATAAAGCTGCCGAAATTGCATCAAAAGCCGCAGCATCTTACAGACCTGTAGGTAAATAAACTTTTAAAAGATTAAAATTCTTTTTATTTTAAATACAAGGTGGGAAACATTTTTCCCACCAAACTATCGCCGTTACTATATCCCTCTTTTTCAAAAATTAATCTTTCCTCTTTAGCCCAATCTCCTCGATAATTTATTTTTGATCCCTCTTTAGCCATTCGAAGTGTAAATCGATGAATGTCTGATTTTGGTACTGTTTCATGTAAGCCACCGTGCAAAGTCCTGATATCAAAATACACGCAGTCACCAACTTCAAGATCCCATTCTAAAAATTCATATTTAGATTTATTATTGAGAATATCAGGTGTTAATTCATATTTTTTTCCGTTAACAATTCCAGCTTCACCATCAACATAATGCCCATCATTAAATCTTGTTCTTAAAAAAAGCTTATCCCACAAATGGGAACCTTTTACCCATGCAATGCCTTCTTCTTTTTTTACTGGTTCTAATGGTATCCACAAAACACACATTGATCCTTCAAAATCAAAATAGGAAATATCATGATGAAATGGTGGTTTTGATTTTGAGCCAGCCTCTCTAAAAAACCAATTATCCATAACTAAGTTAATTTGATTAGCATTAAGTAATTCAGATGCAATTTTCGCTGTAGGTGAATTAAAAACAAAATTCTCGAATTCATCATGTAAATTCCAAGTCCAAAAATCCTCTAAATATTTGGGTGAATTTGAATTTTTTGTATGGTTTGTAAATCTTGGGCTTGGATTAGATTTAGCTTTTTCAAAGCCTTGTTTTAATATTTTAATCCAACGGTCATCAAATTTATCTTTAATTAATACTGCTCCATCTTGTTTATATTGAGATATATGTTCATTAGAAAGTATTGATGACATAATGTTAAATTGTTTTTTATCTATAAAACATTAACATATTTAAATAATGAAAAAATTTAAATATTCTGAAATTACACCTGAAAAAATTTACAACAAAAGAAGAAAATTCATTAAAACTCTTGGACTTGGTATTAGTTCTTATGCATTAACAACTGTTTCAGGATTAAATAAAAGTTCAGCTAATACTGATCTTTCAAAATTAACATCTTATGAGGATGTCACAACTTATAATAATTATTATGAATTTGGAACTGGTAAGAGTGATCCGTATATTAAATCTCAAAGTTTTAAAACTCGTCCTTGGAACATAAGTATAGAGGGTGAAGTAGAAGAACCAATAAATCTTTCAATTGAAGAGATATTAAATTCATTTAATTCTGAGGAGCGCGTTCAAAGATTAAGATGTGTTGAGGGATGGTCAATGATTATTCCTTGGATGGGTTTTTCTTTAAGTGAAATTTTAAACAAAGTTAAAATAAAACCAGAGGCAAAATTTGTTAAATTTACAAGTGTTTTTGATCCTGAGCAAATGATTGGTCAAAGAAGAGCAGTTTTAAATTGGCCATATATAGAAGGTTTAAGATTGGATGAAGCAATGCACCCTCTTACCACTGTTGTAACTGGGGTTTATGGAAAAACTTTGCCAAATCAAAATGGAGCTCCATTAAGAATTTTCATCCCTTGGAAATATGGATTTAAAAGTGGAAAGGCAATTGTTAAAATTGAATTAGTAAAAAAAATGCCAACTAGCTCTTGGATGTGGGCGTCACCAAGAGAATATGGTTTTTACTCTAATGTAAATCCCAATGTAAATCATCCAAGATGGTCACAAGCAACCGAAAGAGTAATCGGTGCTGATATATTTGCACCAAGAATTAAAACATTAATGTTTAATGGTTATGGGGATGAAGTTGCATATTTATACTCGGGTATGGATCTAAAAAAATATTTTTAATGAAAAAAATATTAAAACCTGGTTTTTTTATTTTAAGTCTTATTCCATTAATAATAATTTTATATAGAATATTTTTTAATCAACTTGGTCCTGAACCAATAAAAGAAATTACTCATCATACTGGAGAATGGACTTTATTATTTTTGATTTTTACTCTGTCAATGACACCTTTGAAAAAGTTAACTAACTTAAGTATTTGGATTTCTTTCAGAAGAATGTTTGGTCTATTTGCCTTTTTTTATGCATCTCTTCATTTGATGACTTATGTTGGATTGGATTATCGATTTGATTTGAACAGTATCTCAAAAGACGTTTTAACAAAAAAATTTATCTTTATTGGTTTTGCAGCTTGGCTTTTGATGGTGCCATTGGCAATCACCTCTTCTAAAAAGATGATTGGTTTACTCAAGCATAATTGGAAAAAACTACACAAGTTAATTTATGTGATATCAATTTTTGGAGTAATTCACTTTATATGGCTTGTTAAAAAAGATTTAACTGAACCTTTGATATATCTTGCAATAATAATGTTATTACTTTCTTTCAGGGTTGATTATAAAAAGTTTCTTTTAAAAATCAGATAATCTATCAAAATCTTTAAAAATTTTTTCTGTTTTTACATTTAAGAAAACTGATTTTTTTTTTAACCTCTTAACCATAAATTTAGCTCCAACATCACCCTTAATCTTCTTAAATTTATTTAATACAGAAATATTAAATCCAATTGGGTTTCCAATTTTATTTTTAAACTTTAAAAGATGAACTAAATTATTGTTATCTAATATTGATTTATAAATTTTATTTAAATGAGTTGATTTTATAAATGGCATATCCGATTGGACAATTAAGAAACCTTTGTTTTTTTTGCCTATTTTTTTTAGTCCTTCTTTAATCGAAGATGCCATGCCAGTTTTAAATTTTTTATTAACTACAAATTGTATTTTTTTACTTTTCAAAGCTAATTTTTTTACTTTTAAATGTTCATGACCAAGAACAATAATAATTTTTTGAATTTTACTTTTGATAAGTTGACTTAAAATATGGTTAATTAAAAATTTTTTTTTATATTTTATTAATAATTTATTTTTTATTGGTACTCGTTTTGATTGACCTGCAGCAAGTAAAATTGCTGTAATCATTTTTTATAAGTTTCTGATACTAGTTGAGCAATGATTGAAAGAGCTATTTCTGGAGCAGATTTTCCACCTAGTTTTATTCCAATGGGACCAAATATTGAATTTATTTGATTTTCAGAATATCCAGCTTCTTTTAATCTTTCACATCTATTAGCATGTGTTTTTTTGCTTCCAAGCGCTCCAATATAATAAAATTTTTTATCTAAAGCATATTTTAATGCTGGATCATCAATTTTTGGATCATGTGTAAGAGCAATTAATGCTGTATTAGAGTCAGTTTCGATTTCTTTAAAAGCTTCATCTGGCCATTTATTTAAAATATTTATCCCTGGAAATCTTTTTTCAGATGCAAAATAACCTCTTGGATCAATAATTGTAATTTCAAAATTTAAACTTTTTGCAAAATCTACAAGATACTGTGCAATATGTACCGCGCCTACAATAACAACTTTGATTGGCCTAATATAAGTTTCAACAAAAATATCTGTTCCATCAATTACACCATTATTTTTTGATTTAAAAAAACTATCTATCTGATCCTTGTATTGAATAAAATCTTCATCAAGATCTTCATCTAATTTGTAAACTGTGGAATTAGAGTTTTTTAAATCTGTTACTATTGCAAATTCTTTTTTTTGTTTTTTTAAATCAACAATCTTTTTTAAAATTGAATGTTTCATCAATTAAATTGCTCTAGATAAACCGCAATTTCTCCACCACATGCTAAGCCAATCTCCCAAGCACTTTCATTTGAAACTTTAAATTCTAACTTTTTAAAGGGCTTGTTATCGTTAATTAATTCTTGAGCTTCTCTAACTACTGCAGACTCAACACAACCACCTGAAACAGAACCTGAAAAATCACCTTTTTCATTGATAATCATTCTGCTACCCGTGGGTCTTGGAGAGGATCCCCAGGTTTGAATAACTGTTGCTAAAACTACTTTTTGATTAGCATTAATCCAGTCATTTGCTTCATCAAGAATTTTTTCATCAAATGAGTTTCTCATTCGAGAAAATATAGATTTAAACTAACAAGCTTCAACAGCTTTTTTAGCATATAGAGAAACTAAGTTAGCTCTATATTCTGCAGAAGCATGCATATCTGAATTCATTTCACTATCATCAAGTTCTATACCTTCAATTGCACTTGATGAAAAATCAGACGAAAGTTTTTTAGATAAATCTTTATCTATATAAACACACGATTTTGCACCTGTTACCGCAACATTTACTTCTTTTTTATGTTTTGCAACAAATACACCAACTATTGCATATCTTGATGCTGGGTTTGGATGTTTTTGATAGTCAGCTTTTTCTGGAATTTCAAACTCAACAGCCTCAACTATCTCTCCCTTTTTAAGTGCTGTTTCAAACATTCCTTTAAAAAATTTACTTGCTTCAATCTTTCTATCATTTGTGTGAATAACAGCATTCAACGCCATACAAGCAGATGGATAACAAGCTGAAGGATCATTGTTAGAAATAGATCCGCCAATAGTGCCTCTATTTCTTACTTGAGCATCCCCAATATTACCTGCTAATTTTGCAAGAGCTGGAATAGCTTTTTGAACTTCTTTTGATGCAGCAACTTCTGCATGTTTAGTTGTAGCACCAATTGTAACTGCCTTAGAACTAACTTTAATTCCAGATAATTTTTTTATCTTTTTAAGATCAATTACATCCTTATAGGTTGCCATTCCTAATTTCATTGAAGGTATTGAAGTCATACCTCCAGCTAAAAAAGCAGAACTTGAAGAGGCTAACTTTGATGCTTCTTTAACATCTTTTGGTGAATGATAACTAAAAGTTTTCATAATTTTCCTCCCCTATGCTGCTTTTGCTTTTGATTTTTTCATTGCTTTACAAGCCTTCCAAACTTTTTCAGCTGTAGCTGGCATTGTAATTTCCTGACCACCTAATGCATCTATTACTGCATTCATTACTGTTGGCGGTGATGCAATTGCTCCTGCTTCTCCGCAACCTTTAACACCTAGTGGGTTTGATGTTGCATGAGTACAAGTAAATCCAAGATTAAACTCAGGAAAATTATCAGCTCTAGGCATTGTATAATCCATATACGATGCTGTCATCAACTGACCTGTTTCATCATATTGAGTATTTTCATGCAAAGCTTGTCCTATACCTTGTGCTAAACCTCCATGAACTTGTCCCTCAACAATATTTGGATTAACTATTCTTCCAAAATCATCTACCGCTGTATATTTTTCAACTTTTACATTTCCAGTATCAGGATCTATTTCTACTTCACAGATATGTGAACCTGCTGGGAAAGAAAAATTTGGTGGATCATAAAAAGCAGATTCTATTAAACCTGGCTCGTCTCCATCAGGTATTGGAGACTTCATTTCATCTCTTTGACCTGGAACATAACAAGCAAATGCTATCTCACCAATTGTTTTTTTCTTATTAGATTTAATTGCTACAAACTCACCATCTTTGAATTCAATCTCATCTGGACTGACTTCAAGCATTTTTGCTGCAACCCTTTTACCTTTTTCAACGATTTTTTTACAAGCATTAACAATTGCAATACCGCCTACTGTCAATGATCTTGAACCGTAAGTACCCATTCCAAATGTACTTTTATCCGTATCACCATGAACAACATCTATATTCTCCATAGGTACACCGAGTTCATCTGCTGCAATTTGCGCAAATGTAGTATCATGACTTTGTCCATGACTGTGTGAACCTGTGAAAACAGATATTTGTCCAGTAGGATTAAATCTTACTTCTGCAGATTCCCATAAGC
Organism: Candidatus Pelagibacter sp. HIMB1505; assembly: GCF_052047915.1. Taxonomy (NCBI): domain Bacteria; kingdom Pseudomonadati; phylum Pseudomonadota; class Alphaproteobacteria; order Candidatus Pelagibacterales; family Candidatus Pelagibacteraceae; genus Candidatus Pelagibacter; species Candidatus Pelagibacter sp. HIMB1505. Next base: position 1,163,205 of record NZ_JBNAIR010000001.1, read on the forward strand.
CTACTCCACAACCTAATGACATTACTGCAGCTGATGGTGCAATACCGCAAGCTTCAAAGTAAGACGAAACTCCAATACCTCTTAATTTTCCATTTGCTTCAGATTGTTTTCTTCTAGCTTCAAAACCAGCATAATCTGCCATTTGTTTAGCTTTTTCTAAACCAGCCACATAGTCACCAGAGTCAACTGTATGAACTAATGTTTGTTTGAATGGAAACTGAGAAGGGAAATTTTTCATTCTAATCTCTGTTTTATCAATTCCTAATTCCATAGCAGCTTTTTCAACTAATCTCTCAATTGTGTAAGTTGCTTCTGGTCTTCCAGCACCTCTATAAGCATCTACTGGAGCAGTATTAGTATAAACTGCTTTAACATTTGAATATGCTGCAGGGATTACGTAGACACCTGTAGCACATGGTCCAAATAAATAGGTTGGTGTTACTGTTCCAAACACTCGAGCATAAGCACCAAGGTTTGCAATAGTTTCATTTTTAAAACCTAAAAATTTTCCATCATTTGTTACAGCAAGCTCTGCATGAGTAACATGATCTCTTCCATGAGTATCAGTTAAAAAAGATTCAGTTCTCTCAGCAACCCATTTAATTGGTCTTTCAATTTTTTTTGAAGCCCAGCTACAAACTATTTCTTCGTTATAAACATTAATTTTTGAACCAAAACCACCTCCAACATCTGGTGCAACCACTCTTAATTTATTCTCTGGTGCAACATTACCAAATGCAGACATTACCAATCTTGATAAATGTGGATTTTGACTTGTGGTATATAAAGTGATTTCTTCAGTTGCCGTGTTATAATCTACAACACATGCTCTTGGCTCCATTGCATTTGGAACTAATCTATTATTTATTAAATCAACTTTAATAATTTTGTCAGCTTTAGCAAAAGCTTCATCAACAGCTTTTCTATCACCAAGTAACCAATCATAACATAGGTTTTTATCCACATCTTTATGAATTGACTCGCTGTCCATTGCTTTAGCTGGATCAACCACTGCTTTTAAAATTTTATAATCAACTTCAACTTTTTCTGCGGCTGCTTTAGCTTCATCTAAACTTTCAGCAAAAACAACTGCGATAGGTTCACCAACAAAGTTTGCAAATTCATTTGCAAGTGGAGGATTGTTTGGAACTTTCATCTCAGATCCATCTTCACTTCTTATTGCCCAACCAGCGATTAGACCTCCAATTTTATCTTCTGCTATTTCTTTACCAGTTAGTACACCTACAACACCTGAGGATTTAAGTGCTTTTGAAGTATCAACTTTTTTTATTTGAGCTCTTGCGTGAGGAGATCTTACAAATATTGCATAAGTTTGATTTGCAATATTTATGTCAGCAGTATACCTGCCTTTTCCTGTTAAAAATTTTTTATCTTCTTTTCTTTCAACTCTTGATCCAACTAAACTTGCCATATTTGTTCCTCCTTAATTTACATTTTTCCTGCTGCTTCTTTAACTGCAGCAACAATATTTTGGTAACCTGTACATCTACAAATATTACCTTCTAACCATTCTCTTATTTCTTGGTCGCTCGGATTTTTCTTTGTTTGTAATAGATCGACTGCACTCATCACCATTCCTGGCGTACAATATCCACATTGTAGTCCGTGCGTTTTTTTAAATGCTTCTTGCATTGGATGAAGTTTCCCGTCTTTTGCTAAACCTTCTATGGTAGTGACTTTTGACCCTTCAATATCTACCGCTAATGTTGAACAACTCTTTACTGATTTTCCATCAATATGTACTACGCATGCACCACATTGACTGCTGTCACATCCAACATGCGTTCCTGTTAAATTTAGATTATCTCTTAAAAATGTTGATAAAAGTGTATGATCTGGAACTTCTTTGCTTACTTTTTTTCCATTAACTTCTAGTGTTACTTTTGCCATATAAGCAACCTCCTTTAATTAAACTATCTGATCATAAGTAAATTTTAGTTTCAATTACTAAAATAATTTAGATTCTACTTTTGGTAGAATGTGACTTTAAAATTTTATTGAAAATGAAGGATTTTATAAAATGAAATATGCTAAAATTAACGCACCCACAACAACTGCTGAATATATCAAAATTTTATTTTGATTTTTACTCTTTATATTGTTTTGATCAGTTAATTTTTGATCAATTTGATCTTTATTATTACCTTCGTCAGTTGAGCTAATTAATTCTGAAAATTTTCCAAAAAATATATCTGCCATTTTCTTTGCTGTCATATCTATAAGTCTAGAGCCAACTTGAGCAATTTTTCCGCCAACATTTGCCTCAACTTCATAAATCAATTTAGTTCCTTGTTCGTGATCTTCTAATTTTACAAAAGCTTCGCCTGATGCAAATCCAACTGGGGAATTGCCAGAGCCAGTAATTTTATAACTGTTTGGAGGATTAAGATCTTTTAACTCTACATCTCCAGTGAAACTAGCATTGAAAGGACCAATTTTATTTGTTGCCTTAGCAGTAAATTCTGTTTCTGAATTTTTTGTAAACTCTTCACATCCTGGGATAGCTTTTTTTAATATTTCAGGATCATTTAAAGCTTCCCATACTTTTTCTTTTGATAAATTTATTTGATATGATCCAGAAAGTTTCATGGTATATTTATATAAAATTTTTATGGACGATAACACAAAAAAAGAACTTCAGTCTGCTGCTTTTGAAAGACTAATAAACCATTTAAGAGAAAGAAAAGATGTTCAAAATATTGATTTAATGAATTTAGCAGGTTTCTGTAGAAATTGTTTATCTAAATGGTACCGAGAAGAGGCTGGAAAAAAAGGTATTGAAATTTCAGATCCTGATGCAAGAGAGCATGTTTATGGAATGCCCTACTCTGAGTGGAAAGAAAAGTATCAGAAATAATTATTTTTCTTTTAATCTAGGAATTAGTTCAACAAAATTACAAGGTTTGTGATTAACATCTAACTGGTGTTTTAAAATTCCTTCCCAAGCATCTGTTACACCTCCTGAAGAACCTGGTAAAGCAAATACATACTTACCCTTAGCAAGCACAGCACATGCTCTTGATTGAATAGTAGAAGTTCCAATTGTTTTGTAACTTAAATACCTAAAAATTTCACCAAAACCTGGAATGTACTTATCTGCAATTACATCTAATGCTTCTGGTGTAATATCTCTACCCGTTAAACCTGTTCCACCAGTTGTAATAATTACATCAACTTGATTGTTGTTTATCCAGTCTTTGAGAATTACTACAATATCGTCTTTATTGTCTTTGCAAATCTTTCTATCTACTAAATTGTGATTGGCTTCATTAATTTTTTTTACAAGTATTGCTCCTGATTTGTCATTATCTATTGTTCTAGTGTCTGTTACAGTTAATAATGCTATATTTACTTTCATAAATTTTTTTTAATATGTTTATATTATCAATATTATTTTTTATAACAGCAATTTTATATTCAAGTGTTGGTTTTGGCGGAGGATCAACTTATCTTGCTCTACTATTAATTTGGGATGTTCCTTATTATATTTTTCCTGTCCTAGCTTTAATTTGCAACATTATAGTCGTTTCTGGAAATTCAATAAACTACATAAGAACTGGGAATTTAAATCTTAAGATATTAGTACCGTATTTAATAGGCTCTATCCCTTTCGCTTTTATTGGGGGATCGATAAGTTTAGAAAAGGAAATTTTTGAAATCATTTTATTTTTAGTGCTTAGTATTGCTGGCCTTCTTTTATTAATAAATAGTAACTCATATAAAGAGACAAAGCTTAAAATTAGACAAATACCAAAATATATATCCATTATCATTGGTTCAATACTAGGATTATTGTCTGGTATAGTTGGCATTGGTGGTGGAATTTTTTTAAGCCCTATTCTTTTTTTATTAAAAGCTGGATATCCAAGACAAATAGCTACAACAGCTTCATTGTTTATATTAATAAACTCGATATCTGGAGTTTTTGGTCAATTCACAAAACAAAATGTATTAAATAATATTATTGATTATTGGCCTTTATTTATCTTAGTTTTTATAGGTGGACAAATAGGCAATTTTCTTAATTTAAAATTTCTATCAAATAAATTATTAGCAATTATTACCTCTGGACTGGTTATATTTGTGGCAATCAGGATTGGTTTAAAAATCTTTTCTTAAATTTAATATAGTGTATTAGCAATAAAATATGAAAAATATTAAACCTTTTGGGCCAACAATTGGAAAAACTAGAATTTCAAGAAATTTTATTAAAAAAATTAATAGTGAATTTGATTTAAAAACTAAAAATAAAAAATCTGATTATAGCTCAAAACTTGCAAGTCAGATTAAAAATGAAATTAAATTAAATTCAAATTTTATTAAAAAAAATTTAGCTAAAGAAATAATCATTAATGCTAAAAAATTTTTGAAAAATGAAAAAATATTAAAAATAAAAGAAATTCGTATTTTAAATGTGTGGGTTGTTAGACAATTCAAAGGTGAATACAATCCTATTCATTATCATGAAGGTAACTTATCGGGAGTTGGTTATTTAAAACTTCCAAAAAATATGACTAGAAATAAAGAGGTAAAAAATAAAAAAATTAGAACAAATGGAACTATAGATTTTATTAATGGTCAAAAAAATTTTTTGAGCAAAAGTATTTATAATGTTATTCCAAAAATTGGTGAAATGTATATTTTTCCAAACTATTTAATGCATACAGCTTACCCATTTAATGTAGAAGGTGAAAGAAGATCTTTTTCATTTAATTTAAAGATAATATTTCAAAAATAATTAATAGATTAAGAAAAATGATTGATTTAGATTTTTTTAAAACAACTAGAATACTTGATGGCGGTATGGGTCAAGAATTACTTGCAAGTGGAATGAGCCCTAATGGAACTTTGTGGAGTGCAAATGCAGTGCTTAAAGAAGAGTATCATCAACTTCTTTTAGATACTCACTCTAATTTTATAAAAGCAGGTGCAGAAGTAATTGTAACAGCTACTTTTACAATGCGAAGAAAAAGATTAAGAGATAATTCTGTTGAAGATAAATTTGAATATTTAAATCAAAAAGCTGGTGAAATAGCATTCAAGACAAAAAAAGATTATCCAAATGTTAAAATAGCTGGTGGATTACCTCCTCAAAATTTAACATATGAAGCAGATGAAAGAGGTGAGAATGAGATTGAAGATGACCTTAATGAACAAGCAAAATTACTAGATCCTTTTATTGATTTTTATTATTTTGACGTTTTAAGCAGTGTGAAAGAGTTCAAATGTGGAATAAAAGCTATTAAGGAATTTAATAAGCCCTACTTAATTGGAATACACATATCTGAGGGAACAAAATTACCAAGTGGAGAAAAAATCTCGGAAATTAAAAAAATCATAGACAAAAATGCACTAGGTGTAATGCTATCTTGCGTATCTCCTGAGACCTATGAGCAAAACTTTGATGAGATGAAAAGTTTAGGAGTGCCTTTTGGTTTTAAATTTAATGCATTTCAAACAACAAAACCAAAAGGTGGTTACACAAGCAATTATGGAAAAAGCAAAGGAAATCCTAATGAATTTTTAGGACAAAGAACTGATCTAAATCCAATTAAAATTGCAGAGTTTGCAAAAAAATTTAAGGAAGGTGGAGCTACTATTTTAGGTGGTTGTTGTGAAACAAGACCATCACATATTAGAGAAATTGCAAAGCTTAAGTAGTTTTTTTAATACCAGCCTTTTTAACAAAATATATTCCAATAATTACTGCAAATAAAGAAACTAAAACTTTGATTGTTATTATTTCATCTAGAAAAATATAACCTAGTATAACTCCAAAAATTGGAATTAAATAAGAGACTTGTGATTGAAAAATTAATCCATTTGTTGTTAGAATTTTAAATCTTAATAACCAAGCTAAACCTGTTGAAACTAGACCTAAATAAATTACTGATATAGTTGAGTCTAATCTAGGAGTTGAATTCCAAGGTTGTTCAACTAAACTTACTAGTGGTATCAATATTATAGTTGCCCAAATTAGTATCGAACCAGTTACATTTTCATTTTTCTTCTTACTTATTTTTAAAGTCAGCAATCCTCCAATAACATAACAAGTTGCACCTAAAAGAATTAATAAAGCAGAAGTAAAATTATTTTCTGTAATTAATAAATTATCTGAAAATAAATAAACGATACCTGAAAAACCAATTAACACACCAATAGTTCTTGTAAGATCAAATCTCTCATTTTTTGTATAAAAGTGACCAAGAACTGTTGAGCTTAAAGCTGTTGATGACATTAAGATTGCAGCTAAATTACTTTGAACAGATTTAACTCCATAAGCAATTAAAAAAAATGGAGCCACTAAATTGATAAAGCCAATCATTGCAAACCAGTGCCAATCTTTTGAAAAAGCTTCTACTTTTATTTTTTTAAAATAACAAAGTAACAAAACAGGCAGAGCTCCAAAAAAAACTCTTAGAAAAGCAATTGTAATAGGTCCAAATGAATAAGTTGCTATTTTGATATTAAAAAAAGCTGATGCCCAGATCACAGCTAATACGGTTAATAATATATAGTCAATAAGTATAGGTTGTCTCATTCAGTAATATCTAAAATTGAACCATCTGTTATTTGAACTAAGTTTTTAAAATCTATCTTAAAAACACAGTTTGGATGACCCGCTGCTGCATAGAGATCTTTAAACCTGTCTAAATTTTTATCAATATAAATATTAATCTTTTTTAAATGACCTACTGGAGAAACACCTCCAATAGTATAACCTGTTACCTCTTTTACATCTTCAGCTTTTGCCATTTCCATATTTTTGATATCTAAATTTTTTTTCAGTTTATTTAATGAGGCCTTTTTATCTCCTGAAACTAAACAAAGAATGAACTTATCATCAGCTGAAAAAAGTAGACTTTTAACAATTGCTCCTACTTCACATTTAAGAGAATAAGCAGCATCAGCAGCAGTTCTTGCAGATGTTTCAAGTGAAATCACATTAAGATTAATGTCAAATTCTTTAAGAAATTTTTCTGCTCTTTGAACTGGTTCTTTTTGTAAAAAACTCATTATACAACTTTTGATTGCTAGTAATTTTGACCTTTAAATAGCACACTTATGTAAAATTTGCATAGGTGTTATATGTTAATAGAGCGTTGTTAAACAACACTAATTTGATAATTCATACACACAAAATTTAAAAAGGAGTGAAAATGAGTGCAGCAAATGTTTTAAAATTTATTAAAGAAAAAGAAGCAGAATTCGTAGATCTTAGATTTACTGATCCAAGAGGTAAACTTCAACATTTGACAATGGATGCAACTATTGTTGATGAAGATATGCTTAACGAAGGTGTTTTCTTTGATGGTTCATCAATTGCTGGTTGGAAAGCTATTAATGAGTCTGACATGATTTTAAAACCAGATACTGCAAGAATGTTTATGGATCCTTTTACATCGCATAATACGGTAGTACTTTTTTGTGACATCTTAGATGCTGTAAAAAAATCTCCCTACGAAAGAGATCCTAGAGGTGTTGCTAAAAAAGCAGAAGAATATCTAAAATCTTCTGGCATAGGCGATAAAGCTTTTTTTGGTCCTGAACCAGAATTTTTTGTTTTTGATGATGTAAGAATTAATAATGATCCAAACAACACTGGATTTGTTTTGGATAGTAAAGAAGGTCCATATAACTCAGGTAAAGTTTATGAAAATGGAAATATGGGACATAGACCTCCAGTTAAAGGTGGATACTTTCCGGTTCCTCCAGTTGATAGTGAACAAGATATGAGAGGAGAATATCTTAAGAATTTAAAAGAGGTTGGAATTAAAGTTGAAAAACATCACCACGAAGTTGCTCCAAGTCAGCACGAGCTTGGTATGTATTTTGGAACTTTAGTTGATCAAGCAGATAACGTTCAATTATACAAATACGTTGTACAAATGGTAACACACTCATTTGGTAAAACAGCTACTTTTATGCCTAAACCAGTTGCTGGAGATAATGGATCAGGAATGCACATTCACCAATCAATTTGGAAAGGTGATACTCCAGTATTTTCAGGTGATGCATATGCAGGTTTATCAGAAACTGCTTTGCACTATATTGGTGGAATATTAAAACATGCAAAAGCAATTAATGCATTTGCTAATTCAACAACTAATAGTTACAAAAGATTAGTTCCTGGTTTTGAAGCACCAGTGCTACTTGCATATTCTGCAAGAAATAGATCTGCATCATGTCGTATACCAATTACCTTAAGTAAAAAAGGTGCAAGATGTGAAATCAGATTTCCAGATGCATCTGGTAACCCATACCTTACATTCGCAGCAATGCTAATGGCTGGACTTGATGGAATTAAAAACAAAATTCATCCTGGTGAGTCATTTGATAAAGACTTGTATGAGCTTCCACCTGAAGAAGTAAAAGCTATTCCAACAGTTTGTGGATCATTGAGAGAAGCAATGGAAAGCTTAGATAAAGATAGAGATTTTCTAACTCAAGGTGGGGTATTTACAGATGATCAAATCGATGCTTACATTGCACTTAAATTTGAAGAGATTCATAAATTTGAGCACGCACCTCATCCTGTTGAGTTTGAGATGTACTATAGCAGTTAATATTTAGTTACTGTCTAGTAGTTGCAACTGTATCTTTGTTAATTCCTTTTTTGACCACGTAGTCCTGCGTGCCGTTAGCACCAGTTTCTACTTCTTTTCTCAGGTCTTTAAAAAAAGTTCTCTGTTGCAGAGAATTTTTTAAGGATTTAACTAAGTTTTTAAATTCAAATTTGTTCATATGAATCATATATATTAGATATGCATATTATGCAATACTGATATGCGTGTTATGGGATGTTATGTCCTATCCTATTTTAAAGGACTCTCCACACCCACATCTCTCAGTTTCATTGGGATTATTGAATACAAATGATGAGGATAACTCATCTTTTTTGTAATCCATTTCAGTACCAAGTAAGTACATAATAGCAGCTGAATCGACGAAAACTTTTACGCCTTTATCCTCAATTATCTCATCGCCTGGATTTGCTTTTTTAGTGTATTCCATCACATAAGACATCCCGGCACAACCACCTGACTTAACTGAAACTCGAACCCCTAGGGCATCTTTTTCTGCTTGAGACATAATTTCCTTAATACGTTGTGCCGCATTATCACTGAGTTTAATTATTGGGTTCATTATAAATTCAACTCCAATTTTGCAGCTTCAGACATCATATCTTTATTCCATGGAGGGTCCCAAACTAATTGTAAATCTACATCCTCTATTTCTTCAACTTGCATTGCACCATCCTTAACTTCTTTTGGTAAACTTTCTGCAACTGGACAATTTGGAGTAGTTAATGTCATTTTAATTTTTGCTTTTTTATCTTCAACTTGAATATCGTAAATTAAACCCAGCTCATAAATGTTTACTGGTAGTTCTGGGTCATAAATTTTTTTAATTTCTTCAATTATTTTTTCTTTTGCACTCATAATGTTTAATTTGTTTTTTCAGTATTAACTTCTGTATTCTTTCCATCAATTGCTGTCACTAATGTGTGCCAAGATAAAGTTGCACACTTAACTCTCATTGGATATTGTTTTACTCCAGATAAACACATAAGCTTTGTTTTTTCATCTTCTTTTAAAAGATTCGTTTTTAAATCTGGATTTTCTTTGATCATTGATAGAAAGTCCTCAACAATTTCTTTAACTTCTTTTTCAGCTTTACCTTTGACAAGGTCAGTCATTATCGATGCAGAGGCCATAGATATCGCACATCCACTACCTTCAAAAGAAATATCATGGACTTTTTTATTTTCATCTAATTTTAAATAAACATGGACATTATCGCCACACAATGGATTGTTACCTTTTGCGTCCTTATTAAAGTTTTCTGTTTTTCTTAAATTTCTAGGATTTTTCCCATGTTCTAAAATAATCTCTTGATATAGTTCTTTTAAATTCATTATAGATCAAAAATTTTTTTACACTTATTAATAGACTCATTTAATTGGTCTAAATCATCTTTAGTATTATAAATTCCGACAGATGCTCTAGCACTAGCAGGAATTCCCAATTTATCATGAAGAATTTGACAACAGTGGTGTCCTGCTCTTATTGCTACGCCATCTTCATCTAAAATTGTTGCGATATCATGTGGATGCACTCCTTCAATAGTAAATGATAATACACCACCTTTATTTTTTGGATTCCCAATTAATTTAACAGAATTATTTTTTTTTAAAATTTCCTGTCCATATTCAATTAATTCTTTTTCATGTTGGATCACATTTTCTATTCCAACCTTTTCTAAAAATTTTATAGACTGATCAAATGCTATAACTTGAGCAGTTGCCATTGTTCCAGCTTCATATTTATTTGGTAAATCACCATAAGAAATACGATCTTTTTTTACCTCTCTAATCATTCCGCCACCACCCTGGTAAGGAGGTAATTCATCTAGCCATTTTTTTTTACCATAAAGAATACCAAGGCCTGTAGGTCCATACATTTTGTGACATGAAATAGCATAAAAATCACAATCTAAATCTTGAACATCAATTTTTAAATGTGGTGCTCCTTGACACCCGTCAACAACAACAATTATTCCCTTAGAATGAGCTAATTGAGTTATTTCTTTAATTGGTAAAATCGCTCCAGTTACATTTGATAAATGATTAACAGCAATAATTTTTGTTTTTGCAGTAATTAATTTTTCAATATTCTCAATAGGAACTTCACCAAATTCATTTATTTCAGCAAAGTTAATCTTTATATTTTTAGATTTTCTTAAAAAATGCCAAGGCACATAGTTAGAATGGTGTTCCAATTCTGTGATAATTACTTCATCACCTTCTTCTAAATATTTTTGTCCTAGAGTATTTGCAACTAAATTAAGGGCTTCTGTTGCACCTTTTGTAAAAACAATTTCGTTTTTATCTTTAGCATTAATATATTTTTGAACAGATGTTCTTGTATTTTCATACAAATTTGTTGCTGCAACAGCTAAATAATGAACACTTCTCCCAACGTTAGAAAATTGCTTTGTATAAAACTCATTTATTCTATCAATAACCACTTTTGGTTTTTGTGATGAATTTGCACTATCTAAATAAACAAGATCATTATTTTGAATCTTTTCATCAAAAATTGGAAACTCTTTTTTAATTTGATCAATTTTCATCTTTAATTCCAGTTATTCTTTTTATTAATTCTTTAATCTGAGATACAGATATTTTTTCTATTACTTCTTGTAAAAAACCATTTATAAGTAGTTGTCTTGATTGATGATACGATAATCCCCTCGACATAAGATAAAAAATTGCATCTTCATCAATATTTCCTGAGGTTGAGCCATGTGAGCATTTTACATCATCAGCATAAATTTCCAATTCAGGTTTAGCATTAAATTCACTTTCATCACTAAGCAACAGTGCTCTACTTAATTGATAACCATCTGTTTTTTGAGCTTTCTGATCAACGAAAATTTTTCCTTGATATACTCCCTTAGATTTTTCATTAAGTGCATTCTTGATTAGTTGATAACTTCGACAATTTTCTTCATTGTGATTAATAGTAGTCTTAATTTCATGTTGATTGTCTTTACCTAGATTTAAAATACCATTTATAACTGCTGATCCATATTGTTGATTTAATGAGCAATTAATGTCATGTTTTTTAAATTTAGACCCACTAGAATAAATAAAGTATTCTAAATGACTATTTTTATTTAAATCAATTTCATCAAAATTATATTCAATAATATTTTTTTTATCTTTGTTAATATTAAAAACTTTAAGTACAGCATTATCCTTTATGGTCATGCTACAGAAGCTATTAAAAAAATTAATATGCTTAGGTGTGTTTGATAAATTTATAACCTCTAATGAACTATCTTCTCCAAGGATTAATTCTATATTCGAATTGATAATAGAAGATTTACTTTTATCTGAAATATTGCTGTAAATAATCAGTGGTTTATTAGCTTTATAACCGCTTAAAACCTCAATTTTAAGTCTCTTTTTAATAAATGCATGGTTTAAGTTAACTAAACTATTTTCATTTATTTGCTCATCATAATATTTTTCATTAGAAATTTTGATTTTTTCTATATCTTCAAATTGAAAGTTACTTTTAAAAAAAACACCATCTAATAAAAAAATTTGATTATGCTCAAACTCTTTTATAATTTTAAAATATTCTTCGTTGGCATCAATTAAGTCTTGTTGAAAATTGAAATTTTTAAATTCTGATTTTAATATCTGATTAAAATCTAGAAATTTCCAATCTTCTAATCTTTTATTTGGAAATCCATTCTTTAAAAAATTACCAAAATTTAATTTTTTTATTTCTAATTCTTTTGAAGAAAGATTATTATCTTTAACAGATTTTTCAAAGTTTAATTGTAGTTCATCGAGCATTATTCAAAATCCTCATAACCTTTTTTTTCTAAATCCATTGCTAACTCAGGCCCACCTGATTTTATAATTTGACCATTTTTAAGTACATGTACGAAATCTGGTTTTATATAATCAAGTAATCTTTGATAGTGAGTTATAATTAAAAAAGAGTTGTCTTTTGTTCTTAATGAATTTACTCCTTCTGAAACTATTCTTAACGCATCAATATCTAATCCTGAATCTGTTTCATCTAAGATAGATAATTTCGGATTTAAAATTGACATTTGAAGTATTTCATTTTTCTTTTTTTCACCACCAGAAAAACCTACATTCAATTGTCTGCTTAATATTTTTTCATCAAATTTTAATTCTTTAGATTTTTCTTTAATCAGTTTTAAAAATTCTAAGGCATCAAGCTCTTTTTCTCCTCTTGCTTTTTTTATGGCGTTTAATGATGTTTTTAAAAATGTATTAGTATTTACTCCTGGAATTTCCAATGGATACTGAAATGCCAAAAATATTCCTTTATGGGCTCTCTCTTCTGTTTCTAGTTCTAATAGATCTTCTTTATTGAAATTAACTTTACCTTCAATTTCATATCCTTTTTTTCCAGATAAAATATTTGATAGTGTACTTTTGCCTGAACCATTAGGGCCCATTATCGCATGAACTTCTCCAGGATTAATTTCTAAATTTAAACCTTTTAGAATTTTTTTATTATCAATTTTTGCTTTTAAATTTTGAATTGATAACATCTTAACCAACGCTTCCTTCTAAACTTATCCCAACAAGTTTTTGTGCTTCCACTGCAAATTCCATCGGCAATTGCTGAAGAACTTCTTTACAAAAACCATTTACAATTAAACTTACTGCTTCTTCTTGGCTTAATCCTCTTTGATTACAATAATAGAGTTGTTCATCGCTAATTTTTGATGTTGTTGCTTCATGCTCTATATTTGATTTTATATTTTTGTTTTTAATATAGGGAATAGTATGAGCTCCACATTTATTTCCCATCAGTAGAGAGTCACACTGCGTAAAATTCCTTGAATTATCTGCTTTTGAAGAGATGTCTACGAGCCCTCTGTACATCATATCAGATTTTCCTGCTGAAATTCCTTTAGATATAATTTTACTTTTTGTATTTTTACCAAGATGAATCATCTTTGTTCCAGTATCTGCTTTTTGATGATTGTTAGTAATGGCAATAGAATAAAATTCACCTGTTGAGTTATCACCTTTTAATATACAGCTTGGGTATTTCCATGTGATTGCAGATCCTGTTTCTACTTGTGTCCAAGAAATTTTAGAATTTTTCCCCTTACACAATCCTCTTTTTGTAACAAAATTATATATACCACCTTTGCCATTTTCATCGCCTGGGTACCAATTTTGAACTGTTGAATATTTTATCTCAGCATCATCAAGTGCAATTAATTCAACATTGGCTGCATGAAGTTGATTTTCATCTCTCATTGGAGCAGTACAACCTTCTAGATAACTAACATAGCTACCTTTATCCGCTATGATAAGAGTTCTTTCAAATTGACCTGTTTCAGATGCATTAATTCTAAAATAAGTTGATAGTTCCATGGGGCATCTGACACCTTCAGGAATATAAACAAAAGATCCATCCGTAAAAACTGCTGAATTTAATGTAGCAAAAAAATGATCTGTTGTTGGAATTACTGAACCAAGGTATTTTTTAACGAGTTTTGGGTGCTTTTGAATTGCTTCTGACATCGAGCAAAAAATTATTCCTTGTTTTGTTAACTCTTCTTTAAATGTTGTTGCAACTGAAACAGAGTCGAATACTGCGTCAACAGCTATTCCATTTATTCTTGCTTGTTCTTGAAGAGGAATACCAAGTTTTTTATATGTTTCTAAAAGTTTTGGATCAAGTTCATCTAAACTTTTTGGTTTGTCATTCATGCTTTTTGGTGCTGAATAATAATATAAATCTTGATAATCAATTTTTGGATATTTAGGTTTTTGCCAATTTGGCTCTTTTAAAACTTTAAATCTTTCAAATGCATTTAGTCTAAATTTTAACATCCACTCTGGCTCTTTTTTAATGTTGGAAATAAATCTTATGACATCTTCATTTAGACCCTTGGGTGCTCTTGTATTTTCAATATCTGTAGAAAATCCATATTTATAATCTTTAAGCTTTTCTATATCTTTTTCTCTAGTGTCCATAATGAATTCTTTCTTGTGTTTTTTTAGTGATTAAATCTTCTAAACTTTTTTCTTCAAAAAATTTATTGATATGATTTTCTAATTCATCCCAAAGATTATGAGTTAAACATTTGGTTGCTTTTCCATTACATCCTTTTTTAGATTCTTTTTTACACTGAACAGTCTTTACTTTTTCATCTACTGCATCAAAAATATTAGTAAGTTTGATTTCATTCGGTTGTCTATTCAAAACATATCCACCTTGTGTCCCTCTAATACTTTGAACAATTTCCTTTTTTTTTAATTTTGAGAAAATTTGTTCAAGAAAATCTATTGATATGCCTTGTCTTAGAGATATATCTCTCAGAGAAACTGGATTATCACGGTTAAATCTAGCCAAATCTACTAGGGCGGTGACAGCGTATCTTCCTTTTGAAGTTAATTTCATAAAATATATTGATTTACGAGGGTATATAGATACTTGACTAAAATAGTCAAGTTTAGGTCATTCAAAAAAGTACTAACATTTTGACGCGCAGATATGCTAAATAAACGTCTTTTTAATCAAAAATTTAAATAATATGGACAATAAAATTTTAGAAATATTTATACCTGGACCAGCTGGAAGATTAGAAGCAAAATATTTTAAGAGTAAAAAAAATACCTCTCCAGTTGCTTTGGTTCTTCAGCCACACCCACAATATGGTGGAACAATGAATAATAAAATTGTTGTGGAAACATTCAAAACATTCATGGAAAACGATTTTTCAGTTTGTAGAGTGAATTTTAGAGGTGTTGGTAAAAGTGATGGAGAATTTGATAATGGCCAAGGAGAATTAGCTGATGCTGCAGCAGCTTTAGATTGGCTTGAAAGAGAAAATTTTGACAACTCTCAATGTTGGGTTTCTGGTTTTTCATTTGGATCCCTAATAGCTATGCAATTACTTATGCGTAGACCTGAGATCAATAGATTTATTGCAATTTCTCCTCAACCAAATGCTTATGACTTTTCTTTTCTTTCACCATGTCCCACTTCAGGGATGATGATTTACGGTAAAAAAGATGAATTAGTTCCTCTCGAATATATAACAGAGCTAGATAAAAGATTAAGTGCTCAAAAAGGAATTAAAGTTGAATTTCAATCTGTTCCTGATGCAAATCATTTTTTCTCAAAAAGTGAAGATCAATTAGTTAAGCATTTAGATAAATATATAAAAAAAGAAACTGCTCTTTATTAAAAATTTTTTATAATCTCACCACCTAATGATGGATTTTTACATCTAGTTGTTGTTGGAAAAGTAATTGCTAAATTTAAAATTCTTTTTACCGCAAGATATCCAAATGCTTGAGACTCTATAAAATCACCATCAAATTGATAAACATCAATATCTTTAATAACTAATTTTTTATCACCAAAATATTTATAAATATTTTCAACAAGTTTTTTATTTTTTCTACCTCCACCACATATAATAAAATTTTTAACCTCAATATTATTAATTTGATTAATTTTTTTTAATCCTTCTGAAATTAAATAAGCGGTAAATTCATTTAAAGTTGAACATCCATCTTCAAGATTTAAACCTTTCGCAAACGAAATATCAAAATCATTTATATCCATTGAATCTTTTATCGAAGATATTTGAAAATTATCTATAGATTGATTTAGAATTAATTCATTTACTTTTCCAGATGATGCAAGAAATCCATTTTCATCAAATTTTTTATTGCTATTTTTCCTTACCCATTCATCAATCAAGCAATTACCAGGGGCGACATCATACGCAAAAATTTCTTTTTGAATCTCTTCATTACCTAAAATAGTAGAAACATTAGTAATTCCACCAATATTAATAATGTTTAAAGGATAAGTTAATTTTTTTTTCTTATTTATTTGCTTTGAAATTAAATAATGAAATATTGGAGTTAAAGGAGCTCCTTGCCCAGAATTATCTATATCTTGTTTCCTGAAATTATTAACAACTGTACAATTTGTTAGTTGAGATAAAAGATTACCATCTCCCAACTGTTTAGAAATTTTTTCTTTAACATTGTGGTAAACTGTTTGTCCATGGAAACCTATTAACTCAGGTTTTGGGCCATTTTTTTTGACAAATTTATTTATAATTTTAGCATTAAAAATTGTGAATTTCTTTTCAATTTCACTTATGGATACAATGTTTTCATCTAAATCTTTAAGCTCATTAATTTTTTTTCTAAGAGATATTAAATCTTTATACAATTCATTATTAAATTCATAAAATTCATTAGATATTTGCTCAAAGTAATCATATCCATCTGTTTTAATTAAAGATACATCAGCTCCATCCATCGAAGTTCCACTCATTAAGCCTAGAACAGTAAATATTTTTTTTTTCATATTTAATTTTTTTTTAAAAATTTTTGTATATTGTAGAACTATAAGCTTATGAATAAATTTTTAAAAGAATTTAAAGATAGAGGTTTTTTCTATCAATGCACCAATGAAAAAGAATTATCTGATTTACTAAATCAAAAAAAAATAAAAGCTTATATTGGCTTTGATTGTACAGCTGAAAGTTTACATGTTGGTAGTTTGCTTCAGATAATGTGCCTACGACTTTTACAAAAGCATGGTCATCAACCAATTGTTTTGTTAGGTGGTGGCACTACTAGAATTGGTGATCCTTCAGGAAAAGATAAGACTAGAAAAATTTTAGATGAAAATGAAATTGAAAAAAATACAAAAAATATAGAAAATATTTTAAAAAATTATTTATCCTCTGGTGATAAAAATACAAAACCAATTTTTGTAAATAATTATTCTTGGCTAAAAGATTTAAACTATATTTCTTTTTTAAGAAATATTGGAAAACATTTTACAATCAATAAAATGTTAACTTTTGATAGTGTAAAAACTCGATTAGATAGAGAGCAATCATTAAGTTATATGGAATTTAACTATATGATTTTACAAGCATATGATTTCTTAGAGCTCAACCAAAAAGAAAATTGCATCTTGCAAATCGGTGGCTCTGATCAATGGGGAAACATTGTTAATGGAGTTGATTTAATAAAAAGATTTTCAAATAATCAAGCTTATGGACTAACAACTCCACTAATTACATTAGCCTCAGGTGCTAAAATGGGCAAAACAGAAAATGGTGCTGTATGGCTAGACAAAAAATTTTTATCACCATACGACTATTGGCAATTTTGGAGAAATACTGACGATAGGGATGTAAAAAAATTTTTAAATATTTTTACAGATTTAACAATTGAAGAAATTAATAATTTCAAAGATAAAGATATTAACGAACTTAAAATTTTATTAGCTAATAAAACTACTGAAATGCTTCATGGAGAGAATGAAGCTCGAAATTCTGAAAAAATAGCCAAAGAAACATTTTCTGAAAACTCATCAGGTTCAAATCTACCGTCTGTAAAAATTAAAAAAGATCAATTGAACGAAAATTTTAATATATTAGATCTTGTAATTTTTTCTAAATTAGAAAAGTCAAAAAGTGAAGTCCGAAGACTTATAAAAAATAATGGTGTCAAAATTAACAATGAGATCATTATTGATGAAAAAAAAATTATTTCTATAGAGTTATTTAATGATAATTTTTTAAAATTATCATTAGGAAAAAAAAGACATATAAAAATTGAACTAAACTAATTTTTTTTAATTTTTTCTAATGTTCTTGTTATAAATCTTGGCGTAAGTGTTTTTATTGGGTTCACTGTTGTTTCTAAATTTTTAGGTGGTCCTTTAACTTTAAAACTTACCCCAAAAACACCTTCACCAACTTTTTTACCAACTAATATATTACCAATCAATGGTATAGACCCTATA
Source organism: Candidatus Pelagibacter sp. HIMB1505 (assembly GCF_052047915.1). Classification (NCBI taxonomy): domain Bacteria; kingdom Pseudomonadati; phylum Pseudomonadota; class Alphaproteobacteria; order Candidatus Pelagibacterales; family Candidatus Pelagibacteraceae; genus Candidatus Pelagibacter; species Candidatus Pelagibacter sp. HIMB1505. The sequence goes on from NZ_JBNAIR010000001.1 coordinate 1,181,591, forward strand.
GCTTTGTTGATAGTAGTTGCTGGAACTAAAGTTCCTCTCAAGCTAATTAAGCTATCTTTTTCAACATATCCTTCCATTAAAATAGAAATAGCAGGACCAATTGCATAAATTTCATCAATTGTCATAAGATTTCCTTTATTAGAAAAGTTCATTTCAAATTCATTAAAACGAATTCCTTCACCTGACAATAGATCAGCAATTCCCTGCAAAGATGCTAAAGTTAAAATTTTTGTTAATGCGGGTAATTCTTTTAATTTAAAGTCATAAATCTTTAGTGTCGATTTTGATTCATTGTCTTTTTTAGTTGAATAAAAATCTAGCTTTCCTTCACTAAAACCTTTTATGAATTTATATCTATCTACCAAAGGTTTGGCTTCATCTGAGAATAATGTTGTTATTTTTTCACCACTATTTTCTCTTATGGTAAACGTTATTTTTTGATTATTAGAAAAATTTGAATCTAAGTTTAATTTTGTTATTTTGTTATTATTAAAAGCAATTTCACCTTTTAAATTATTGATTGCATTATTTGGATCCAATAAAATTTTTTTAATATCAATCTTTAATTTAAAATTTTTACTAAAAAATTGTTTTTTATCATTATCATTCGATTTTAATAAATTAGTTAGTAATTTATCAGCATTAAAACTTTTTCCAGTAATTAAGTATTCATTATTATTCTTTTTGAGCTCTAACTCGTTTTTATGATTTGATTTGTCTTGAAAATTAAATTGAATATTGTTTACTTCTTCAATCTCATATTTATCTGATAGCTTTAAATTTTTAATAGATATAACATTCTTATTTTCTGATAAAATAATTCTATCAAATTTTAATCTATTTTTTATTAGTTCACCTTTTATTTGTAAGTTTAAATTATTTTCAATATTTTTTTCAAAATTTATTAAATCAACAACCAATGGATTTTTCTTAATATCTAAATTTAAATCATAAAAATAATCATCTTTAATATTAGTAATTTTATATTTAACAAAATCAGCATTATTTTGAATAAAAACTTCACCAGATCCAACAATCTTAATTATATTGTTATTGT
>NZ_JBNAIR010000002.1:0-177661 GCF_052047915.1 Candidatus Pelagibacter sp. HIMB1505
GCAGATTTATTTATAAAATTTACATCAAGTATAAAAATATAATATATTGCGGGAAGTGAGATTAGAATATTTAATATTATAATGATTAATATTTTTTTATTTTTAAATCCATAATACAAAATAAAATTTATTAGAAAAAAAATTGAAAAAACAGAAAAATTCGGACTTATATAGGAAGCCAAAGCACATGAAATGACATTAAATATTACAAATTTAAAACTTCTTTTATTTAAAAATTTGACAAAGAAAAATATACTTAAGCTAAAAATGGTAAGACCCAATAATCTGCTATCTGGCCAGATGGATAAAGACCTAAATGTTGGTGATAAAAATAGTATGCTGGATAAAACTAGGGCAATTTTTTTATTTTTTGTATAATCTTGTTCTCTAATTATTTTATAAAAAATATAGGGTAATATAAGGCAAATATGTAAGTGCAAAAGTCTTATAAAATTGTCATCAAGGTTAATTTTTTCAAGGAATGATAGAAAAATGATTAATACAGGAGAATGTCTTGAAGAATATTTGTCGTAATTTAATAAGCTATCAAGAAAATTATTTGAGAAATGTATACTAATATTTTTTTGATTATAATAATCAGTAATCGCACCTCCGGTCGAATTTTCAGAAAGAAAAAATCCAGTTATTAGAGACAAATAAAGAATTGAAAAAAAGACTATTTCTTTATAAGAAAAATTGTTATTTAGATTGTATTTTTGCATTAACTTAATAAATAACTATCAATATACAAAGTGGCTGAACATATAATTTTTTTATCTTATATATTAATTTTTATTATATCCATAATCGGACATGGTGAAATTTTTTCCAGAATAATTTACAAAGATTTACTTGAATTAAATGTTGGATATTTGGGTATAATAGGTTTTTTTTCACTTTCAGTTTATTCGATTTTATCATCATTTTTATTTTCTCATAATTTTGCACATAATATTGTTGTTCATTTTATAGGCTTTATAGGTTTTTATTTTTATATAAGAAGAGATCAAAATAACATAATGCATATTAGATATTTATTATTGTTATTGTTGATTTTTTTAATTGGAGCATATGTTTATAAAAATCATGATGATTTTCCTTATTATCATTTAACATACACACTAAACTTATCAGAAAATAAATTCATAATTGGTACAGGAGTTTTTAGTCATGGTTTTAGAACATTTTCAAGTCTGTTTCACTTTCATTCACTTCTGTATATGCCTTATATAAAATTTTATTTATTTCACATCGGACCTTTTTTAATATTACTATTTTTTAACTATATCGTAATCTACAGATTGATAAAAAATAATATCAAAAATAATTTTACAAGTTATTTCTCACTACTTTCTGTTATTTTTGTTAACATAGTTTTTTATAGGCTTGGAGAACACGGAACTGATAGATCAGCTCAAATTTTACTTTTGTTAATTTTTTTATTTTTTGCAGATCTAATGTATTTTGAGGAAAAGAATAAAAAAATATCATTATATTTAAATTTATTACTGATTATTATTTTTTTAGCATCATCCATGAAAGCAATTTATTATATGTATTTGTTGCTGGTGCCCATAATACTTTTTAAAAAAAAATTTTTTAAAAAATTTTTTGTAAGAAAAAACTTTCTAATAATAATTGTTTTATCTTTCAGTCTTTTTGGAAATGTTGCTACTAATTATTTGACAACAGGTTGTATTTTATATCCAGCTGAAAAAACATGTATAGGAAACAATGAATGGTCGATTCCAAAAAAAGAGGTAAAAAGAATGAAACTGCATTATGAATGGTGGGCAAAAGCAGGAGGTGGGCCTGGCTATGTTTCTGAAATGCCTCAAAAGGATTATGTAAAAAATTTTAATTGGCTCAAAAATTGGATTGATCGACATTTTTTTAATAAAGTATCTGATACTCTTTTTGGATTAATTTTTGCGTATAGCCTGATATATTTCTTCTTTTATATTTCTTCCTTTAAAAAAACAAAAAAAATAAAAAATAGAACATATTTAGCGATTTTAATAATACCCATAATTTTTCTACTGGAGTGGTTTTTATTTCATCCTGCTATGAGATATGGAGGATATGTTTTAATAGCATTACCCTTAATAATATTCACTAGTATAATGATTGATAAATTAGATATTAAAAAAAAAAAAATTACTTCTTTAACAGTTATATTTTTGTCTATATCTATTTTTTTTTATTTAGGCAGAAATATTATTAGACTTAATAAGGAAATAAATTTTTATAATTACCCAATTTTAGAAAGTCCATATTTTTATATTGAGAAAAATCAATCTTTTAAAGTTTTGCAGAAAGCAGATTTTAGAATTTACTCTGTACCCAACGGCAAAATGTGCTGGGCTGCAAAAACACCATGTTCATACAATAAAAAATTAAATATAGATAAATTTTTAGGATTAAATATGGTTTACAGAAATGATTGGTAATCTTGTATTAAAAGCTCTAATGTTTTTTATTAATCTAATAGATTTAAAAAATAAACTTACAGTTATAAATTTTTTTAAAAAACGATTAAACAATAAATCTGTTTATGTATTTGATATTGGAGCACATAAAGGAGAAACTATTGATTTATTTTGTAAGAATTTAAACGTAAAGACAATCTATTCTTTCGAACCAAATATTAATTTGTTTAAAAAATTAAAAAGTAAAAAAAAATATTCATCAGATAATATTAAACTATTCAATATAGGCTTTGGAAAAAAAACTGAAACAAAATACTTAAACATATTTGAAGATACATCATCTTCAACCCTTAATATTCTTAACAAGAATACAGAATATTTTAAGAGAAAAGAAAAATTATTTTCATTATTTCAAAAAAAAGAAATTTTTTTAGCTAAAAAACAAAGTGTAAAAATTTCTAATTTTTCAGAATTTATTTCTGAAAAATTATTAGATCAGATAGATATTTTAAAAATTGATACGGAAGGTTATGAATATAATATTTTGTCTGGAATAAATACAAATGATTTCAAAAAAATTAAATTTATATATTTTGAACATCATTATGATTTGATGATTAATAAAGGCTATAAATATTCTGATGTAAAAAAACTTTTAGAGAAAAATAATTTTAAAATGAAACTTAAAATAAGAATGAAATTTAGAAAATCATTTGAATATATTTATGAAAATAAAAGCTAGTGTTATTATTGTGAATTACAACAATGCAATTTTTTTAAATAAAAGCATTAATTCTATATTAAGTCAGAGCGCTAAATCTTTAGAAATAATTGTGGTTGATGACATTTCATCAGATAATTCAATGGATGTACTAAAAAAATATAAGGGCAAAATAATTTCACTAAAAAACTCAAATAAAACAAAGCATGGTAGTTATAATCAGATGAATTCTTTCTACAAAGGTTATTTAAAATCAAAAGGTGAGTATATTTTCTTTTTAGATAGTGATGATTTTTTTAAATTTAATAAGGTAAAAATTATCACTGAAATATTTGAAAAAAATGAAAATATAGATTTAATTTTTGATCTTCCAATTTATAAATATAAAAAAAAAAATATAAAAAAAAAATTTTATCAAAAAAATTTTTTAATTTCAAATTGGCCAAGATTTTCACCACAAAGCTGCATGTCAGTGAGAAGAAAATTTGCAAAGGAAATATTTGAGAAAATAAAAATAAAAAAATTTGAGTCTATTTGGTTTGATTTTAGAGTTGCTTTATATTATTTCTTAAAAAACAAAAATATTTTTGTAATTAATAAATACCTAACGTATTACAGACAGCTAGATAATTCTGCATCAAAAAAATACAAATTATTTTCCAAACATTGGTGGTACAGGAGAAACCAAGCACATGATTTTGTAAGTGTTTTTTCAAGAAAGCTAAAGTTAAGTAACAGGTTAACAATTGATAAGATAATTACAAAATTTATTTGCTTATTTGTAAATGACTAGAATATTAATAATTGGAAAAAAAAGCTTTTTAGGCTCTAATCTAAATAGATATTTATCTAAAAAATTTGAAACAGTAAATCTATCATTTAAAGATATCAAAAAAAAAAATGTTGAATTTTTTAAAAAATTTACTCATGTGATTAACACTTCTATATCTCCTAATTATGTAAATAAAAAATATAATTCAAAACATGATACAGATTTTAATTTTATTGAAAAATTCAAAAAAATAAATTTTTATTATATTTTTTTTAATACAAGAAAAATTTATGCTCTAAAAAAAAATATAACTGAAAAATCAAAAATAAGACCTAAAGATAACTATGCAAGAAATAAACTTATTACTGAAAAATATTTAAGAAAGAAAATTAAAAAAAGATTAGTTTGTTTAAGAATTTCAAATGTAATTGGTCATAGAATTTTCAAAAATTCAGCTAATAGCCACAAATTATTTTTTGATAATTTTTTAATTTACAGAGAAAAATATCAAAAAAAAAAAAAGATTAATGTTTATAACGATTTTAAAGACTTTTTAAGTATTGATCAGTTTTGTAAAATAATTCTTAAGATAATAAAACTAAAAATATATGGAGTTTTTAATGTTTCTATTTCTAAAAAAATTTACATTTCTGAAATCATATCATGGATTGATCACACTTTTTTGCAAAATGTAAGACTTTTAAAATCGACAAACGACTCTTTTACATTATCTAATAAAAAATTAATTAATAAAATTAAAATAAAAATTTCAAAAAATCAGCTTAAAAGATTTTGTAAAAACCTAATTTAATTATTATTATATATTTAACTTTCTTTACTAAATGAGATAAATAACATATCAAAAAAATATGAAAAAAAAATCTGCATTAATTTTTGGTATAACAGGACAAGATGGATCTTATTTAGCTGAGTTATTATTAAAAAAGAATTATATAGTGAATGGAGTTAAAAGAAGGTCATCTAGTATTAACACTTTAAGGGTAGATCATATTTATCAGGATCCCCATGAAAAAAATTATAATTTTAGACTTTTTTATGGAGACATTACTGACTCACTATCAGTATCAAACATAATTAAAAAAACAATGCCGGATGAAATTTATAATCTAGCTGCCCAATCCCATGTTGCTGTTTCATTTGAAGTACCAGAGTATACAGCAAATGCTGATGCTTTAGGTGCATTAAGAATCCTTGAAGCAATAAAGTTCCACAAACTTGAAAAAAAAACAAAATATTATCAAGCTGGAACTTCAGAAATGTTTGGAAATGTTCAATCAATCCCTCAAAATGAAAAGACTGAATTTTATCCTTTAAGTCCTTATGGAGTTGCTAAAGTATATGCTCATTGGATTACTAAAAATTATCGTGAAGCGTATAAGATTTTTGCCTGCAATGGAATTTTGTTTAATCATGAAAGTCCTAGAAGAGGTGAAACGTTTGTTACAAAAAAAATAGTCTCAGCCTTATGTAGAATAAAAATAGGTAAACAAAAAAAATTATTTTTAGGAAATATTTATGCAAAGAGAGATTGGGGACATGCAAAAGATTATTGTGAGGCAATGTGGAAGATATTACAACAAAAGAAACCAGAGGATTATGTTATTGCTACAGGTAAACAATATTCTATAAAAGAATTTATTAATTTGACTGCTAAAAAATTGAATATGAAATTATTTTGGAAAGGAAAAGGAATAAAAGAGAAAGCATATGATATCAACAACAAACCTATTATTGAATGTGATAAGAATTATTTTAGACCACTCGATGTAAATACATTGTTAGGAGACTCTAGAAAAGCAAGAAAAAAGCTTAAATGGAAACCTAGAATTAATTTAAGCTCATTAATTGATGAAATGATATATGCTGAGTATAAAATTCTAGATGAATTTAAATAAAAAAAGCAAGATATTTATAGCAGGCCATAATGGCATGGTTGGATCATCTATTCTAAGATATTTTAAAAAAAAAAATTATAAAAATTTAATAACTAGGACAAGAAATTCCCTTGATTTATTAAGCCAAAAAAAAACTTATAATTTTTTTTTAAAAGAAAAACCAGAATTTGTGATTATAGCAGCTGCGAAGGTTGGAGGAATACTAGCTAATAATTTAAACAGAGGTGAATTTATTTATGAAAACCTGATGATACAAACTAATTTAATTCACTCTTCTTATCTTTGTGGTGTTAAAAAACTCATTTTTTTAGGATCTAGTTGTATATACCCAAAATTTTCTCAACAACCAATTAAAGAAGATTATTTATTATCTGGCAAATTAGAGGGTACAAATGAACCTTATGCAATAGCTAAGATTGCAGGATTAAAAATGTGTGAAGCATATAACAAACAATACAATACAAATTTTCTATGTTTAATGCCAACAAATTTATATGGTCCAAATGACAATTATAATCCAAAAAATTCACATTTTTTTCCTGCGCTACTAAGAAAAATACATGATGCAAAAAAAAATAATAAAAAAGATATAAGATTATGGGGTGATGGAACTCCAAAAAGAGAATTGATGTTTGTAGATGATATGGCTGAGGCTACAGAATTTTTTTTAAAAAAAAGAACCAAACATTCATTAATAAATATTGGCAATGGAGATGAAAAAACTATCAAGCAATTTTGTGTTTATTTGTTAAATGAATTTAAATTAAATTTAAAAATTAAATTTGATAAATCAAAACCTAATGGTACTCCTAGAAAAATATTAGATATTTCTAGGGCAAGAAAATATGGATGGAAAGCAAAATATAAATTAGATGAGGGTTTTAAAATAACTTATGAGAGTTTTTTAAAATTAGAAACAAAAAATGAAAAAAAATAAAAAATATTTAGTTGTTACTGGTGGAAGTGGTTTTGTCGGATCAAATTTAATAAATTATTTAATTTTGAAAACTAAATTTAATATAATATCTATTGATGATTACTCATCTGGATCAAAAAAAAATGAGCAAAAAAATAAAAGAATTACTTATATTAAAGGCAATACCTCCGAAATAAATAAAATCCTAGGTAACAAAGCTAATAAGATTCATTCTTTATTTCATTTTGGAGAGTTTTCTAGAATTTATCAAAGTTTTGTTCAAATGGATAAATGCATTCAATCAAACACTATTGGTACAAATGAGGTTTTTAAATTCTGTCTAAAAAATAATATTAAATTGATATATTCAGCGACTTCAGCATCTCTTGGAAATAGTGGAAATGATAAAAATCTTTCTCCATACTCTTTTAGTAAAACACAAAATTTAGAGTTTTTAGAGAATTTAAAAAAGTGGTTTAATTTTAAATTTGAAGTAATATTTTTTTATAATGTTTATGGCCCTGGTCAAATAAAGACTGGTAAAATGGCAACTGTAATTGGAATTTTTGAAGATCATTTTTTAAAAAAGAAATCACTCCCTGTTGTTAGACCAGGATCACAATCAAGAAGATTTACTCATATTCAAGATACAATTGAAGTATGTTACTTAGCTTGGAAAAAAAATAGATGCAAATATTACAGTATTACAAATACTAAAAGCTATAAAATATTACAGGTCGCTAAAATGTTTAGTAATAAAATTAGATTATTACCCCCGAGAAAAGGTGAGAGATTTGCCTCATCTTTGACGAAATTAATTTTGTCAAATAAAATTTTAAGATTTTATGGCAAGATAGATTTGAAAGATTATGTGAGAAATTTAATTAAAAATGAGCATAAATTTTAAAATTTTCGATTAAATCAGTGTTTACATTACAAATTTTTAAGTTATAAAACCTTTGCCGGTAATTATTGCGAAAGTGTTATACCCGATCCCATTCCGAACTCGGAAGTCAAGCCTTTCAGCGCCAATGGTACTTTGTCTTAAGACACGGAAGAGTAGGTCATTGCCGGCAATTAAAAATTATGAAAATAAAAAGTTCACTTAAATCCGTCAAAAAAAGAGACCTTAACTCTAAATTAGTCAAAAGAAGGGGTAGGGTTTATATAATAAATAAAACCAACCCTAAATTTAAAGCAAGACAAAAATAGTTTTATGGATAATGAAAACCATAAAAATACTTGGAATAATTTTACAAAATTTGTTACGTGGGGAACAGTTGCCGTAATATTAGTTTTAATTTTAATGGCAATATTTTTATTATAATTTTAAAAATCTTTGATGAACTTAGCTTCCATTTCAGAAGATAAAGATAAGGAAAAAAGAATTGCTGTTACTCCTGAAATTGCAAAAAAATATATTAGTTTAGGCTTTAATTTATCTTTACCAAATAATTATGGATCTCATTTAGGTTTTAGTGATGAGGAATATAAAAATTTAGGTGTTAGTTTTTCAGATAGCGAAGAGGAGATAATTAAAAACTCAGATATTATTATCCAGTTAGGATTATTAAGTGATGAAAAACTATCATTATTAAAAGAAAACCAAACATTAATTGGATCTTTAAATGCTTTTTCAAATAAAGAAAAATTAGACAACTTAAAATCAAAAAAAATTAATTGTTTTTCATTGGAACTGCTTCCAAGAATTACGAGAGCGCAATCAATGGATATTTTATCCTCACAAGCAAATTTGGCTGGCTATAAGGCAGTTGTTGAGGCTTTTCAAGTTTATGAAAGAGCAATTCCCATGATGATGACTGCAGCAGGAACTGTCCCCGCAGCTAAAGTTTTAGTAGTTGGCGCAGGGGTTGCAGGATTACAAGCAATTGCAACAGCAAAGAGGATGGGAGCAGTGGTGTTTGCAACAGATGTAAGGATGGCTTCTAAAGAGCAAGTGGAAAGTTTAGGTGGTAAATTTTTAAATGTTGAAGGTGCTGAAAATTTAGAGACAGAGGGTGGTTATGCAAAAGAAGCTTCAGATGATTTTAAAAAAAAACAAGAAGAATTATTAACTGAGACTTTAAAAAAAATTGATATTATTATTTGTACAGCCTTAATTCCAGGCAGAGAGGCACCTAAAATTGTAAAAGAAGAGATGTTTAAAAATCTACAATCAGGCTCCATTATTTATGATTTAGCAGCTATTCAAGGAGGTAATACTGCTTTTACAAAAGTAGATGAAATTGTTGAAAAAAATGGAGTAAAAATTTTAGGAGAGGCAAATATTTTAAATAAACTGCCAGTTTCGGCATCAAATTTATATGCTAAAAATGTATTTAATTTTATTTCAAATTTATACGATAAAGAAAATAAGAAATTAAATATTAATTTAGAAGATGAAATAATTGAAAAAACTTTAATAAAATAAATTATGGAAATAGACCCTTTTATATTCAGATTAAGTATATTTATATTATCAATATTTGTTGGTTATTATGTGGTGTGGAGCGTGACACCTTCATTGCATACACCTTTAATGTCTGTAACTAACGCAATTTCATCAGTAATCATAGTGGGTGCAATTATTGCAGCTTTATCTGGTGGAGATGGAGTTGTATTTTCTTCATCAAGTATTTTTGGTTTTCTAGCTATTGTTTTAGCAGCAGTTAATATATTTGGTGGATTTTTAGTTACTCAAAGAATGCTTGCAATGTACAAAAAAAAGAAAAAGGATAAATAATTAATGTCTGCAAACCTTTCAGCAATTTTATATCTTATATCTGGAGTATTATTCATTTTAGCTTTAAGAGGATTGTCATCTCCAGAAACTTCAAGACAAGGAAATTTATTTGGAATTATTGGAATGGTGATAGCAGTATCAGTCACTTTCCTATCAGTTGGTAATTTTTCATCTGGATTTATTTATGTACTTATTTTTTTAGCAATCGGCGGAAGCATTGGAGCGTTTATTGCTTACCGAATTCCAATGACAGCAATGCCAGAATTAGTAGCTGGTTTTCATAGTTTAGTTGGATTAGCTGCCGTATTTGTTGCAATCTCAGCTTTTATTAATCCTGAGGCTTTTGGACTTGGAACCCCTGGAAATATAAAACTTGCTAGTTTAATTGAAATGGCAATTGGTGCTGCAGTTGGTGCAATTACTTTTTCAGGTTCTGTTATTGCTTTTTTAAAACTTCAAGGAATAATGTCAGGTGCACCCATAACCTTTAAAGGTCAACACGCATTAAATGCATTAATTTTAATCTCAATTGTAATTCTAACTTATTATCTTTGTTCAACTCAGTCTGCTAATTTGTTTTGGATATTAATTGCAGTATCTTTTTTAATTGGGTTTTTAATTATTATTCCAATTGGAGGAGCAGATATGCCGGTGGTGATTTCAATGTTAAATTCTTATTCTGGTTGGGCAGCAGCTGGAATTGGTTTTACTTTAGAAAATACAGCATTAATTATTACAGGTGCTTTAGTTGGTTCATCTGGAGCAATTTTATCATATATAATGTGTAAAGGAATGAACAGATCATTCTTTAATGTTATTTTAGGAGGCTTTGGTGCAACAGAGCAATCAGCAGGAGATAAAAATAAAGAACAAAGACCTGTTAAAAGTGGGAATGCTGATGATGCAGCTTTTTTAATGAAGAATGCTTCATCGGTAATTATTGTGCCAGGTTATGGAATGGCAGTAGCACAAGCTCAACATGCTTTAAGAGAAATGGTGGATACTTTAAAGAAAAATGATATCAAAGTATCTTATGCCATTCACCCTGTTGCAGGAAGAATGCCAGGTCATATGAACGTATTATTAGCTGAAGCAAACGTTCCTTATGATGAAGTTTTTGAGCTTGAAGAGATTAATAATGATTTTGCAAATGCAGATGTCGCATTTGTAATTGGAGCAAATGACGTAACAAATCCTGTTGCAAAAACAGATCCTCAAAGTCCTATATATGGCATGCCAGTTCTTGATGTAGAAAAATGCAAGTCAGTGTTATTTGTTAAAAGAAGCTTATCTCCTGGATATGCTGGAATAGATAATGATCTTTTTTATAAAGAAAATACTTTGATGTTGTTTGCTGATGCAAAAAAAATGACAGAAGACATTACAAAAAACCTATAACTCAATGAATACCAAAATTTTTTGTGATATTGCAGATTTATCATCGATAGCTCAATTTAATAAAAAAAGTATTGTAAAAGGTTTTACTACAAACCCAAGTTTAATGAGAAAAGCGGGTGCAAAAGATTATAAGTCTTATTCTGAGCAAATATTAAAAGTTTGCAAAAAAAAACCTATTTCTTTTGAAGTTTTCGCTGATGATCAAAAATCTATGATCGATCAGGGAAAAAAAATCAGTACTTGGGGTAAAAATGTGTATGTAAAAGTTCCTATTGTGAATACAAAAAATAAATTCATGGGTAGAGTTATTAAAGAATTAAACAATAAAGATATTAAACTTAATATAACAGCTGTTTATAGTGCAAAACAAACTGAAAAGATTTTGAAAGTTATTAATAAAGAGACAAAAGTGATTATATCAATTTTTGCAGGAAGAGCAGGTGATGCAGGTAAAGATCCAATTCCTGAATTTAAAAAAAGTATTATTTTAGCAAAAAAATTTAAGAATGTTGAAATACTTTGGGCGAGTGTGAGAGAGCCATATAACTTTTTACAAGCTAAACAATTGGGTTGCCACATAATTACAATACCACCATCAATAATTGAAAAAATTGAAAAATTTGGAAAGTCTTTTAATCAATTGACTAAAGAAACTGTAAAAGCTTTTTTAGTTGATAGCAAAAAATCTCAATTTAAACTTTGATTAGATTTAAAAATTTTGTAGTTCCCCATAAGTAAGGTATAATTTATCCAAAATAACCCACTCGAAAATGTTGCAAAAAAACTACCAGATGGAATGAGTGGTATTAAATTTACAACTATAAATAGCAAACCAGAAAGTTGATATAAATTCAAATTTTCTCTTAATTGTTTGAGAGCAAATGTTAATGAGAAAAACATAAAAAGTAAGAAAAAAAAATAACCGAACAAACCAGTTTCAGCTAAAAATTCATAATGTAACTGATGTGGATGAGTATTTGCTCTTCTATCATTTAGTTTATGATTAGTCACATATTTTTCATCATAACTAGCTATTCTAAAATTTTTTATACCAACTCCAAAATAAATGTTTTTTTTGAAAATTTCTTTAGCAACACTATAGTGAGCTCCATATATAGAATTTTCAAGATAATAACCTATACCTTCTTTTGTTATTGACGATAGTTGAGAGATATATCTAGTTTTATAATTATTATTATAATTTAAGATAATTAATAAAAAAAAACTTATCAAAATTATTGTTGTTAAAAGATATCTTTTATTAAAACTTAAGATGAAATAACTGAATATTATTATCATTATAAATGTTTTAATAAAATTAGCTCTTTCACCAATCAGAAAAGAAATAACTAAAAATAAAAAAACTAATAGAAAATTGAGCTTTTTACTTCTATATTTATTATTAAAAAAACTTAGAACTATCAAAACAAATGCTGAAAAAAAATTTCCAATATTCATATCATCACCTGTAAAACTAGATATTCTCCCAGGTATAAGTGCTGTATTTCCGATGATATTTCTACCAAATAAAATCTCAAAAACTATATCAAATAAAACAAAAAGAAATATCCAAACCCAAAATTGAAATAAATTTTTTTCTAAATCATAATTATTTTGTAAAATTTTAAAAGTGATAATAAAAATTATAATTAATAAAAACTTTAAAACTCTTGGAAGAGATAAGTATAAATCTTCAGAGAAGAAAAGATTAATTAATAAAGAAATAAAAAAAATTAATAATAAAAAAATTTGATTTTTATTCTCATTAATAATAGACAATTTCAGATTATAGGGAAAAATTAAAAATAAGACTCCAATAAAAATAAATGCAAGATTAATAAATAAATTACCTATCAAAAATGTTATGGGGTAAATTGCAAAAATAAATAGTGAAAACTTGATGGGTAAGAGGCTTGATTTAATCACAATATTTTTTTGGTTGCGGGGGACGGATTTGAACCGCCGACCTTCAGGTTATGAGCCTGACGAGCTACCAGACTGCTCCACCCCGCGGTATACTTAAATTCTATTTTTAAGTTTATTAAGTTTTTTAACTCTTTTAATATTTTCTTGAAGAATTCTTTTTTTCTTCTCAGAAGGTTTTTCGTAAGTGTTTTTGAGCTTTATCACCTTAAAAAAGCCATCTCTCTGAAGTTTTCTTTTTAAAACTCTAAGAGCTTGTTCAACATTATTATCTTTGACTTCTATTTTAATAACTACCTCCAAAAAAACGATTAAATAACACTTTTAAAAATTTATGTCCATTCATTTTATTCATTAACTAACTGATTGTTGTTCTAATTTAGCTTTTTCTTTTTGTTTTTTTTCTCTTTTTACTCTTCTTTCAGCTTTTTCAATTGCTTCAACTAAATCTTTTTGAGTAAATAAATTTAAAGCCACAGGATCTTTGGGATTTAAATTATTATAATTCCAATAACTTTTATTCCTAATTGCTGTCACAGAATTTTTTGTAATTCCTACCAATTTTGCTATTTGAGAGTCTTTTAAAATATTGTGTTGTCGAATTAACCATAGCGCCGAATCTGGTTTATCCTGCCTTTTTGATAATGGAATATATTTCTTAGTTTTTTTTTCTGAATTAGAAATTTCAATATCAGAGCTCTTAATAATCAAAGGTCTATTTTGATCTTTTGATGAAAGTTCAATTTCTTCACGAGTTAATTGTCCTGATATAATTGGATTATAAGCTTTTATTCCCTTAGCTACCTCTCCGTCTGCAATTCCTTGGATTTCTACTTCATGAAGTTTACAAAATTCAGCAATTTGTTTAAACGTCAAAGTGGTATTTTCAACAAGCCAAACAGCTGTCGCCATTGGCATTAATGGTGCGTTTGACATTTAATTTTTTTTCTCTGCTTTAAAGTTTTGGAATTTTTTGTTGAATTTACTTATTCTACCTTTATCCATCAATTTCTGTTTTCCACCTGTCCATGCAGCGTGTGATTTTGGATCAATTTCTAGTTTAAGAACTTCTCCTTCTTTGCCCCAAGTAGATTTAGTTTCAAACTGCGTGCCATCAGTCATTTCAACTTTAATAGAGTGATAGTTTGGATGAATATTTTTTTTCATGACGAGACTTATAGCAAAAGAATTTACTAAAACAATTAAAAGTTATTCAATTTTTCAAGTAATTTTGAGTTAATATCGGGGCTAGAAGCTATAATTTTAATATTTTTATTATTGTTTAAATCAATTTCATTAAGTACACCACCAGCCTCTTTTACCAGAATGAGTCCAGCAGCAATATCCCAAAGATTTAGATCATGCTGAAAATATCCATCATATCTTCCAGCTGCAACATAGGCCATATCAAGTGCTGCACACCCTGATTTTCTGTAAGGTAAATCTAGTTCTTGTTTAGTTTTTCCTCCAGTTACAAACAAACAGTTGTTTAATTCGTTTTTTTTTGAAACTCTAATTCTGTGATTATTAAAAAAAGCACCATTTTCTTTTTCTGCAAAAAAAATTTCATTTTTAATAGGATCAAAAATTAATCCAGATATAATTTCTTCATTAGATTTTAAAGCAATTGAAATTGCAAAATGAGGTATACCGTGTAAAAAATTAATTGTTCCATCAATTGGATCAATTATCCAAGTATTATTTTTGTCCTTATTATTTTCCGCTCCGTTTTCTTCACTGATGATAGAGTAATTAGGTCTAGCTTTTTTTAATTCTTCAATAATGATCTTTTCAGCCTTTAAATCTGAATTAGTAACAAAATCAGATGGCCCTTTTTTTGAAACTTGTAGTTTTTCAATTTCACCAAAATCTCTGATAAGAACTTTTGAAGCCTTTTCACTTGCCTTTATCATTATATTTAAATTTGCAGAAATTGAATTCACAACTTTAAATTTTTTTGATGTATTCTAAATTTCTTGTATCAACAACAACTTCATCTCCAGCTTCAATAAAGGGTGGTACTTGAATACTTAATCCATTGTCTAATATTGCAGGTTTATAAGACGAGGATACCGTTTGACCCTTTAAGGCAGCATCTGTTGATTCAATTTTGCAATTTACTTGGTTGGGTAAGTCTATTGATATAGGTTTTTCATTGTAAAAACTCACAGAGACTTCAAGATTTTCTGTAAGTAATTTTCCTTTTTCACCAACTATGTCTTTTTTAATTTCAATTTGTTCAAATGATTTTGGATCCATAAAAAAATAATTATTTTCATCATCATACAAATAATTAAAACTAGTTTCTTCGACTGATGCTTTTTCAATAGTTTCACTTGATCTAAATCTTTCATTTAATTTTGTGTTTTTATTGACACTTTTCATTTCAACTTGAGCAAAAGCTCCACCTTTACCAGGTTTTACGTGTTGAGTTTTTAAAACTTGCCACAAATCATCTTTGTATTCTAAGAGCATCCCAACTCTTATTTCATTTGCATTTATTTTCATTTTAGTAGTTTAATAGTTTCAGTTGGTTTTAATATTTTATTATTCCAAACGTAGCCTGAAATAGCTAAAAAATCTGCCTTGTTCAACAAAAGTTTTTTATAATTTAGATTATTAATACCTCCAATAGCTACAACTGGAATATCAGACAATTTTTTGAGTTTTTTAATAACTCCCACGTTAGCTCTAAATCTAACTTTTTTAGTTTTTGTTATATTAAATGCACCAAAGGCTAAATAATCAGCTTTTTGTTTAATAGCAATTTTAGCAAACCTTATTGAGTTATGACAAGTAACACCAATTATCTTTTTTTTTAAAATTTTTCGAGCATCATTTAGCGCCATATCATTTTGACCTAAATGACATCCATCGGCATTTACTTGATAAGCTAGTTTGGGATCATCATTAATTAAAAATTTAACTCCAAATGCTTTGCAAATTATTTTAACTTTTTTCGCTACTTTAATTTTATTATCATAACTATCTTTTTTTAATCTTAACTGAAAAAAAGCTATTTTATTAGTTTTTAAAACTTTTCGTAAATCCCTGTAAAAATTTTTATATATTTTATTTGGAGAGATTAAGTATATGAACTTTTCTTTATTAGTTCTCAAGTTCCTTAGACCATTTGCCTTGTGCAGCCAAAGTATTCATCTTCGCTCTATGATTAAATACTTTTTGAGTTCCTTCAATATCGCTGATATTTTTTGACCAATGTTTTAACGCACTTTGTTGTAATGCTCTTCCATAAGAATAGGACATTATAAAATTTGTATCATTTACTTTATTTATTAAATTTAAATTTTCAGTAGATTCTATTTCTGATTGTCCACCTGATAAAAATGCTACACCTGGAACTTCAGATGGGACTGAGCTTTTTAAACATTCAACAGTTAGTTTTGCAACTTCATCACCATTAATTTTATTATCAGACTCTGATCCAGCTAAAATCATATTTGGTTTTAAAATTACACCTGTTAGATCAATTTTATGGAGTATTAATTCCTCAAAACATTTTTTAATTACTTCAGAAGTTTTTTTAAAACAGTCTTCAGCTGAATGATTTCCATCCATTAAAACTTCAGGTTCAACTATTGGAACCATATTGCATTCTTGAACTAATGCTGCGTATCTTGCAAGAGCATGCGCATTAGAATGTACAGCAAGTTTACTAGGATGATCTTTTGTAATATTGTAAACACCTCTCCATTTAGTAAATCTTGCCCCCAATTTGTAATATTCTTTTAATCTATCTCGTAGACCATCCAATCCTTCTGTAACTTTTTCATTTGGTGATCCAGCTAAACTTTTTGCACCTGTATCAACTTTAATACCTGGTATTGAGTTCACTGATTGCAATAGATCTGGAATATCTTTTTTATTTGAGGTTTGTTGTTTAATCGTCTCATCATAAAGGATTACTCCTCCAATACATTCTGACATGCTGCTTGATGAAAAAAGAGTTTCTCTAAATGATAATCTGTTCTCGGGAGTAGAAGGAACATTAACAGAATCTAGTCTTTTAGTCATTGTAGCCGTACTTTCGTCTGCAGCTAATATTCCCTTACCATTTGATAAAATTTTTAATGCTATTGTATTTAATTCAGACATGATTAATTGAGAGCGCTTATACCAGGAATTTCTTTTCCTTCAAGATATTCTAAAAAAGCTCCACCTGCAGTTGAAATAAAATTAAAGCCTTCAATTGCATTAATTTTGTTAAGTACCGAAATTGTATCACCTCCACCTGCAACTGAATAAATAGAATTTGATTTATGATTTTTAACAATAGATTTTGCGATTTGAAAGCTACCATTAGCAAAATCATTATTTTCAAAGTATCCAGCAGGACCATTCCACAAAATTGTCTTACTCGAATTAATTAAGTTATCAATTTTTTTAATAGTTTTTTCGCCTATATCTAAAATCATATCATCATCACTTATATCATTTAATTCTTTTGGCTCAGGTTTTCCATCTAAGCTTTTTGAAGTAATTACATCTTCTGGATAAATTATCGAACAAGAATATTGTTTTGATGTTTCAAAAATATTTTTAACAATTTCATTACAGTTTTCTTCATAAATTGATTTTCCAATCTTAATATCTCTATAACTTAAAATATTATTAGCCATCCCACCCACAATAATAATATTATCAAACTTAGGAATTAAATTTTTTATTATACCAATTTTTGTTGAGATTTTTGATCCACCAATTATGCAAGTAATTGGTTTTTCAATTTCTGATGTTACTTTTTTTAATGCTGTAACTTCTGAATTAAATTGCAGTCCACAATAGGAAGGCAAAAATTTTGTAATACTTGTGACTGATGCATGTGCTCTATGAGAACATGAAAATGCATCATTAATGTACACATCAGCAAATGACGCTAAATGTTGGGAAAAATTAGAATTATTCTTCTCTTCTTCTGGGTAAAATCTAATATTTTCTAATACTAAAATATTTCCATCAATATTTCTAAATAAATCTTTATTTTCTATTTTTCTAATATCATCCGTTATTAAATTTATTTTCTGGTTTAATTTCTCTGTTAGATTAGTGCAAATCGGTCTCATAGATAAAGCTGGAACTATTTTCCCTTTTGGTCTACCAACGTGAGAAATAATTATAATTTTTGCTTGTTTTTGTATTAGAAATTTTAAAGTTGGTAGGATTTTATTTATCCTTGTATCATCTTTAATAATACCATCTTGTAAAGGCACATTTAAATCTAATCTTAATAATACCTTCTTACCCAAAAGGTTTTTTTGGTCTTCAATATTTTTCATTAAGTATTTTTGTGTAAATACTCAGCTATATCACACATTCTATTTGAAAAACCCCATTCGTTATCATACCAAGCTGAAATTTTACCCATATAATCTCCAACAACATTTGTTAATGATCCATCTATTATTGATGATGCAGAGTTGTGATTGAAATCTATTGAGACAAGTTTTTCAAAAGTTAAATCTAAAACAGATTTTTTTTGTTTATCTATATATTCTTGAAACGAATTATTAATTGAGTTTACAGTTAAACTTTTCTTTGTACAAAAAACTAGTTCGACTAAAGAAACGTTTGGCGTAGGAACTCTCATTGCAACACCTTCTAATTTACCTTTAAGTGAAGGAATGATTTCCCCAATAGCTTTTGAAGCACCTGTAGACGTTGGAACTATTGATTGGCTTGCAGATCTTGCTCTTCTTGGATCTTTATGAGAATTATCTAATATTCTCTGATCACTTGTAAATGCATGAATTGTGGTCATAAAACCTTTTTCAATTTCAAATTTATTATTCAAAACATAAGCTGCTGGAGCCAAACAATTAGTTGTACATGATGCTGCAGAAATTATTTTATCCTCGACATTTATCTCACTCTCATTTACTCCAAACACAACAGTTTTATCAGCATTTTTACATGGTGCGGATACAATAACTTTTTTTGCCCCATTATTTAAATGTGGTAGAAGTTTATCTTTGGAATTAAATTTGCCAGTGCACTCAAACACATAGTCAACTTCTGATTTTTTCCAATCAATATTTTCTAAGTTAGTTTCTTTTGTAAATAATATCTTAGTCCCATTAATTATTAGATGATTTTCATCAAATTTAATTTCAGCATTGAATTTTCCATGAATAGAGTCATATTTTATTAATGTTGAGCATGCTTCAGGACCAGTTCGGTTATTTATATGCTTAATTTCTATATTTTTATTGTTGCTTTCTATAATTGATCGCAAGACCATTCGTCCAATCCTGCCCATTCCATTAATTCCAACTTTGATAGTCATAACTTATCTCCTTAAAAAATTTTTAATTTTAGATGAAACATTTTTTACTGATAAACCAAAATGATTATAAATATCTTCAAAAGGTGCACTTTTACCAAAATCTTCTATACCAAAAGTTAATCCATTTTTACCAACATATTTATTCCAACATTCTGTTCTTCCAGCCTCAATTGAGAAAATATATTTTGTTTCTTTCAAAATTTTGTTTTTATAACTTTGACTTTGATCATCAAATATCTCTTGGCATGGAACAGATATTACTTTTGAATATATTTTATGTTTTGCTAAGTTTTTACAAACTTTTTTAGCAAGATTTACTTCTGAACCACTTGCTAATATTGCTATAGTAATTTTCTTGTTTGATCTTAGAATTTCATATGCACCTAGTGCACACTTATTGGTATTGGAAAACCTCAATCTTACTGGGTCTAAATTCTGTCTAGTCAATGATAATACGCTAGGTGTATTTTTATTCTTTAACGCAATTTCCCAACATTCGATTGTCTCCATTCTATCTGCAGGTCTTAATACATTTAGATTTGGAATAGATCTTAAACCAGATAATTGTTCTATCGGTTGATGAGTTGGCCCATCTTCTCCCAGACCAATTGAGTCATGTGTCATTACATACACAACCTGCTTTTCCATTAAGGCTGACAATCTAATGGAAGGTTTACAATAATCTGAAAAAATTAAAAAAGTCCCACCATATGGAATAAATTTACTATGTAACGCTAAACCATTCATGATGGCTGCCATCGCGTGTTCTCTAACTCCGTAATGAATATAGTTTCCAGCAAATTTACCAGGTTCTATTATTTTTTGAGTTTTTGTTTTAGTATTATTAGAACCAGCTAAATCTGCTGATCCACCTACTAATGAATTTTCTTTATTTGTTAATGCTATTAAAGTTTTCTCAGAAGCCTTTCTTGATGCTAGTGGTTTTAATTCTTGAGCTGCAATTAATTTTTCTTTTTTAAATTCTTTTGTAAAATTTTGATTTAATATTTTATTAATTCTGGATTTGTTTTTTTGATAAATTTTATTCCATTTTTTTTCTATAATAGAACCTCTTTGACCAATCTTCCTCCATTCATTTAATAATTTTTTGGGTATGTCAAATGGCTTGTGAGGCCATTGAAGTTTATTTCTAACAAGACTAATTTCATCAGTTCCTAAAGGACTTCCATGCGATGAAGCCTTTCCAGATTTATTTGGTGATCCATAACCAATTTTTGTTTTACATGAAATTACTGTTGGTTTTTTTGCATTTTGCACTTTTTTTAATGCTCTAAAAATTTCTTTAGGATTATGTCCATTAATATTAATGTAATCCCAACCATAGCTTTCAAATCTTTTTTTAAAATTATCTGAAACAGCTAAACTTGTTGGTCCATCAATTGAAATTGAATTATTATCAAAAAGCATGATCAAGTTTTTAAGTTTAAGATGTCCTGCCAAACTCATAGCTTCGTGGCTTATACCTTCCATTAAACATCCATCACCAGCTAGAACATATGTTTTATGGTTAAATATATTTTTTCCTATTTTATGATCTAATATTGATTGTGCTAAAGCCATTCCAACAGCATTGCCAATCCCTTGTCCAAGTGGTCCTGTAGTTGTCTCTATTCCACTACCTGAATGATATTCAGGGTGTCCAGCACAAATGGAATTAAGTTGTCTAAAGTTCTTTATGTCTCTTAGAGAGATGCTTTTGTAGCCAGTAAGATATAGAAGAGAATACAGCAACATTGATCCATGACCTGCAGATAATACAAATCTGTCTCTATTTAACCAGTTTGGATTTTTAGGATTAAACCTTAAAAATTTTTGAAACAAAACTGTAACAACATCTGCCATACCCATTGGCATTCCAGGATGCCCTGAATTTGCCTTTTGAACCGCATCAATAGATAAAAATCTTATACAGTTAGTTAGGTTATGGTGTTGTTTGCTCAAAATTATCCTGTGTAGACTTAGAAGAATCTATTTAATATTATAAATATATATATATGAATTCCTTAACTGAAAAAGAAAAAAAATTAAATACAGTTTTAAATAAACTCAAAAATTTAAGTTTTAAAAACCCAGAATTAGACAACAATATTGAAGAATTAAAAAATAAAAAAAATCAATTAGAAATTGAAAAGAAAGAAATTGAGGACAAATATAAAATTTTAAAAGAGGACTATGAGTTATTGTCAAAGAAAATAGAAGAAATAAAAAATAATCAAAAGCTAGAAGAAAGAAAACAAATTGAATTTTCTGAAAAAATAGATGAATTAAATCAAGAAACAGATACCTTGTTAGAGGAAATAGACAAATGGCAAACGTAAGTATTAAATTTAATGGTAAAGAGTTTTTGCTATCATGTGATGATGGGCAAGAAGAGCATCTAGAAGAGCTTTTGATACAATTAAATAAAAAATTTAATGAGTTGAAAAATGATCTTGGAAATTTAGGAGAAAATAAATTGCTTTTGATTACAGCTGTTAAAGTTATGGATGAATATCATGAAACAAAGAAAAAAGTTGAACAAAAAAAAAATGAATTGAAGGAACTTTCAAATAAATTTAGAGAATTAAAAAGCTTGGTCTATGACTACAGAGATAAGAAAGAAGAGGAAATAAATCAACTAAAAGATAGACATGATAATTTAAAAATTGAAATTGAAAATAATCAAAAAAATTATGAAAAAATAATAGATCAAACTACAGACGAGATTTCAAATTTTATAGATAAAACTGATTTAGAAAGATTATCTTAATTTCCAGTGAATAAGTCAGCTATTAGAAAAAAATTAATAAATTTAAGAAAAAAAAATTACATAACTAATATTTCACTAAATCCCAATAAACTTTTTAAGTTAATAGAAAAACAAAATTTAAGTTCGAAAGTAATTGGTTGTTATTATCCATTTAATTATGAATTAGACATCTTAAATATTTTAGAGGCATTAGATAATGAGAATTATATTCTTTCGCTGCCAAAAATTTTAAAAAATAATGAAATGAATTTTTTTCAATGGTCTAAATCTGATCCTTTAAAAATTAATAGTTATGGAATACCTGAGCCAATTTCTAACAAAAAAATTGATCCAGATATTTTGTTAATACCTTTAGTGGGTTTTGATAGTCAGTTTAATCGACTAGGTTATGGTGGTGGATATTATGATAGATATTTATCAAAAGTAAAATTAGATAAGAAAATATTCAAAATTGGTGTGGGCTTTTCTTTTCAAGGTGTTAAAAATTTACCAATAAATAAATTTGATCAAAAACTTGATTGCATAATTACAGAAAAAAAGATTATTTTATGAAAATATTATTTTTAGGCGACGTGGTTGGGATATCTGGGAGCTCAAAAATTTTAAATAATCTCAAATCAGAAATTCAAAAAAAAAAAATAGATTTTGTTATAGTAAATGGTGAAAATTCTGCAGAACCTGGAGTTGGACTTACAGAGGATAATTGTAAAGATTTTTTTAATTGTGGTGTAGACGTGATTACATCTGGAAATCATGTTTGGGATCAAAAAGAAATAATGAGCTTTATTGAAAAAGAAAATAGACTTTTAAGGCCATATAATTTGTTTGAACCATCTCCTGGAAAAGGTTTTGAAATTTATAAAACCTCTGAAAATATTAATATTGGTGTTTTAAATTTAATGGGAAATGTGTTTATGAAAAAATGTGACGATGTTTTTGAAACTTCAAAAAAGTTTTTAAAAGAACATACACTAAAAGAAGACTATGATTTATTGATCGTAGATTTTCATGGAGAAATAACTAGTGAAAAAAATGCTATTGGTCATTATTTTGATGGAAAAGCAACTTTAGTAGTTGGAACACACACCCATATTCCAACTAACGATGCTCGGATTTTAAAAAATGGAACTGCTTATCAAACTGATGCTGGTATGTGTGGAGATTATGATTCTGTAATTGGTATGAATAAAGAGAATTCAATTAATAGATTTCTTAAAGAAAATTCAACAAAACATTTCCCTGCTGTTGGAGAAGCAACTTTGAGCGGTGTTATTGTTGAATGTGATTTGAAAACTGGTCTTTCAAAACATGTAGAAAGTTATATCTTTGGCGGACAATTAAAAAACACATTATAAATCATGGCAGGACATTCACATTGGGCAGGTATTAAACATAAAAAAGGAAAAGCTGATAAACAAAGATCAAAAATATTTTCAAAACTCTCAAAAGAAATTACTGTAGCAGCTAAGCTTGGAGATAAAGATCCAGCAATGAATCCAAGACTAAGATCAGCAATTCAAGCTGCAAGGTCTGCTAACATGCCTAAAGATAATATAGAAAGAGCAATTGATAAATCTTCAGTCAATACAGCTTCAAATTTTGAAGACCTTAGATATGAGGGATTTGGGCCTGAAAGAGTTGCTGTAATAGTTGAGACGTTAACTGATAATAAAAATAGAACAGCGTCTAATATAAGAACAATTTTTCAAAAAGCTGGAGGTAGCCTTGGTACTCAAGGATCAGCATCACATAATTTTAATCAGATGGGAGTAATTAAAATTGATAAAAAAGAAATTTCAGAGGAAGAAATACTTGAGTTAGCAATAGAAGCTGGAGCAGATGAGTGTATAACAAAAGAAAACGTTCATGAAATACAGTGTCCAATGAATGAAATTTACAATGTAAAAAAAAATTTAGAAAAAAAAATAATGAATTTCATTTCAACTGAAATTGAATGGGTACCTCTTAATAATGTTAAAGTTGTAGGCGAACAAAAAGAAAAACTTATTGAATTTTTTGAAGCACTTGATGATGACGACGATGTTCAAAATATTTTTTCAAATGCAGATTTAGGAGAGTAACTAATGCTAATAATTGGAATAGATCCAGGTATATCAGGATCAATTTGTTTTCTTATAGACGGAAGAATTTTAGATGTAGTCGAAATGCCAACTATGACAGAAGGAAAAAAAAATAAAAAACAAGTTAACGGATCTCAGATTTATAATGAGATAAAAGATAGAACAGAAAAAATAGATAAAAACGATATCAAAGTCGTAATTGAACAGGTTTCAGCTATGCCTGGTCAAGGAGTTACCAGCATGTTTAATTTTGGACAATCATTTGGAATATTAAAAGGAATATGTTCGGCTATGCAACTTCCTATGTATTTTGTAAGACCTGCAAAGTGGAAAAAATATTTTAATTTGATTAATTCAGAAAAAGATGCCAGCAGAACAAAGGCTATTGAGATATTTCCCTATTTTTCATCTAATTTAGCAAAAAAAAAAGATTCAAATAAGGCTGATGCAATATTGATTGCTAGCTTTTTCTTTGAGACATTTAGAAATGAGGAATAGTCAAAGTTTTTAGAACAAATTGATGACACATTTCAGTGTGAATAGTTTTGAATGGAAGCAGATATATCATCTCAAGCAGTAGGCTTAGCATCTAGTGCAGATTTCTCTTTAATAAACTTATTTTTAAAAGCAGATATAATTGTAAAAACAGTAATTATCTCTTTGATTGCTTGCTCAATTTATTCTTGGGCGATCATTTTTGATAAAATAAAGATGTTTAAAAAAATAAATCTTTCTTCAGAAGAATTCGAAGAAAAGTTTTGGAGATCAAAATCTGCAGAAACTTTTTATAATAGTCTGCCTTCTGATGTAGAAGATCCCATGGCGGCTTTATTTAAAGAATCTATGCAAGGTTTACTTAAATCTAAATCAAAAACAAATTTAGTAGAAAAAATGGGTGGAATTTTAGAAGTTGGAATTGAAAAACAAATTTCTAAAATTGAAAAAGGTTTTACTTTTTTGGCAACAGTTGGATCAACAGCTCCCTTCATAGGTTTATTTGGAACTGTATGGGGGATCATGAATTCTTTTCAATCCATAGCAATATCCAGAAATACCAGTCTTGCAATTGTTGCACCTGGAATAGCAGAAGCGTTATTTGCAACAGCGCTTGGATTACTAGCAGCAATACCTGCAGTTGTTGCTTATAATAGATTTAATAATGATAGTAGAAAATACTCTCAAAAATTAGAAAGTTTCTCAAAAAGATTTCTATCAATTATTTAGTTTACCAAATGGCTTTTAAATTTAATCGTTCATCAAAAGAACCAATGAGTGAGATTAATGTAACACCATTTGTAGATGTGATGTTAGTTTTATTAATTATTTTTATGGTTACAGCTCCCCTATTAACTGTTGGTGTTCAGGTTGATTTGCCAGAGAGTTCCGCAGACTCATTACCAGAAGAACAAGAGCCACTAACTTTGACTATAAATTCAAAAGGAGAAATTTTTATTCAAGAGTCTAAAGTTGAGTATGAAAAGATAATAGCTAAAGTTCTGGCTGTATCTAAAAATAGAACAGATACTCGTATTTATGTTAGAGGCGATAAAACAATAAATTATGGAAGAGTTTTAGAAATCATGGGACTTCTTTCAGGATCCGGTTTCACTAAAGTAGCGTTGATTTCAGAGCCTTATAAAGAGAGGTAATAATTTAATGAATAGAAGCATAATCTTATCTTCTGTTTTTCATTTATTCATAATAATTTTAACAGCAATTAGTCTTCCGTTTTTATCCAAAAAAGCAATTGATTTACCCCCAATAGTTTCTGTTGAACTAATTCAAATCACAGAGAAAACTAATATACCTTTTGCTCCAAAAGCTAAGAAAATTATTGAGAAAGTTAAGGAAAAAGAGAAGAAATTAGTCTCTGAGCAAGCCCCTCCCAAGAAAGTTAAGAAGAAAAAACCAGATTCTGTTCCAATGCCAGAAGAAAATGTAAAAAAGGTTGAGAAAGTAAAAGATGATACTCAAAATCCAGAGAAAGTTGATAATGAAGTAAAACAAGTATCTGAGTTTGAAAAAGAAGAATTATTTGATCCTAATAATATTGCTGCATTAATAGATAAATCTAAAGAGGAAACAGCTTTAGAGGTAAATAATACAGACCAAGTTACTCAAGATCAGGTTAAAAATTTTGAAAATACAGGACTTACTTTAAGTGAAGAAGACGCATTAAAAGCACAGATTTTTGGTTGTTGGAGTATTCCACTTGGTTTACCTTATAATGAAAATTTATTAGTGAGAATTAAACTTGAATTAAAACCTGATGGATCCGTTAGCAAATCTGAAATTTTAGATCATGCTAGAATGAATAGGCCTGGACAGGGATTTTATAAAGTTTTAGCTGAAAGTGCACTTAGAGCTGTTAAATTGTGTCAACCTTTAAGAGTACCAACAACTGGTTATGAAAGATGGAAAGAGCTACAATTAAATTTTGATGCAAGGGAAATGTTAGAAGGTTAATTATGAAAAACTTAAAGCTTATCTTATTGTCAATTTCAATACTATTACTAACAATAATAAAATCTTACAGTTTAATTGAAGTAGATATTACAAGAGGAAATCTAAACCCACTTCCTTTAGCAGTATCTCCATTATCAATAGATGATGAATCAAAAAAACGTTTCGAAAAACTACTTAAGAAAAAAAATATTGGTGATGAAATCTCTATGATTGTTGAAAACAATTTAAGAACCTCAGGACTATTTAATCCACTTAATAAAGATGCTTTTTTACAAGCTCCTGATATTGCAAACTTAAAACCTAGATTTGAAGATTGGAATTTAATTAAAGCCCAAGCATTAATTACAGGTAAAGTGACTAATGTTGAAGACAAATTAAGAGTAGAATTTAGATTATGGGATGTATTAGCTGGTAAAGAAATGATGGCTCTTGCTTTTACAACTGTTCCAACTAACTGGAGAAGGGTTGGTCATATAATTTCTGATAAAGTATATGAAAGATTGACTGGTGAAAAAGGATATTTTGACACAAGAATTATTTATGTAGCCGAGGAAGGACCAAAAACCAATAGAATAAAAAAACTAGCTATAATGGATCAAGATGGTGCAAATAATAAATTTTTAACTTTAGGTAATGAATTGGTTTTAACACCAAGATTTAATCCAACTAGCCAAATGGTAACATATCTATCTTATTTTAGAAATTTACCTCGAGTTTATCTTTTAGATATTGAAACTGGCATGCAAGAGGTTGTGGGAGATTTTCCAGGTATGACTTTTGCACCACGTTTTTCTCCTGATGGAAAAAAAATTATTATGAGTTTTGCTAAGGATGGAAATTCTGATATTTATACAATGGACCTTGAAAATAGAATTGTAGAAAAAATTACCAATCATCCTTCTATAGACACCTCACCATCATATTCACCTGATGGAAAGTTTATTTGTTTTAATTCTGATAGAAGTGGTTATCAGCAAATATATGTCATGAGAGCTGACGGCAGTAATGTTAAGAGAATTTCTTTTGGAAATGGAATTTATGGAACACCTGTTTGGTCTCCTAGGGGTGACTTAATAGCATTTACAAAACTACATAAAGGTAAATTTTATATTGGCGTGATGAGGACGGATGGAACTGGCGAAAGACTGCTAACAGAAAATTTTTATCAAGAGGCTCCCTCGTGGTCTCCAAATGGAAGAGTTTTAATTTTTTATAGAGAAACAAAAACAGATGCTAATGGAGAGGGATTTTCCGCTAAATTATGGTCTATTGATCTAACAGGTTATAATGAGAGAATGGTAAAAACACCATCAGATGGGTCTGACCCATCATGGTCATCATTATTAACTAATTAATCCTAAAACACTTGATTTTTAAGCTTGAAACGTCTAGTTAGGTGTGAAATTATTATATTTAGAAATATTGATTAAGGAGCAATAATGAAATTAAACAAAATTTTAAAAAATACACTTTTAATTCTTTTAGCTTGTTTTGCACTAAGTGCTTGTGCAACAAAAAAAGTTTCAACAGGACAAATGCAGAGTGATGTTTACACAGGAACAGATACAGTTGAATATTTAGCATCAGGTGTTCCAGATAGAGTTTTCTTTGCAACGAATGAGTCAGTTTTAACGACTGCTTCAAGAGAGACTTTAAGAAAACAAGCTGCATGGTTAAGAAAAAATTCAGATGTAACAGTGGTACTTGAAGGTCATGCTGACGAAAGAGGTACAAGAGAATATAACTTAGCGTTAGGAGAAAGAAGAGCAAATGCTGCTAAAGATTACCTAATGACCTATGGTATTTCTTCTGACAGAATCTCTGTTCTAAGTTATGGTAAAGAGAGACCAGTTGACTCAGGATCTAACCCATTAGCTTGGTCAAAAAATAGAAGAGCCGTTACGGTTAAAGCAAATTAATAAATATTTCTAAAAATTTTAAGACCTCTTACACCAAGTTAGGTTAAGGGGTCTTTTTTTTGCCATCATTATAAACATAACTAAATGTAATGAGACTTAAAAAGTTATTTTTAATTAAATCATTAATCTTATTAAATTTTTTTGGGGCGCAAAGTTTATTAGCTGATAACCATAATATTTATGAAACACTAGAATTAATTCAAAAAGATATAAAGACATTAGAAAAAGCAGTTTATTCAGGTTCAATAGAACTTAATAATAACACAACAACTTCTTCAAATTTTGAAAATAACTCAGAAGATGTTTTAACTAGACATTTATTAAAACTTTCAGAGATCGAAAATCAATTTCAACAGCTTACAAATAAGTTTGAAGAAATAAATTTTAAACTTGATAAATTATCTAATAGATTATCAAAAGTTCAAGCAGACAATCAAATTAGATTTCAAGATATAGAAATGGCTATGAATTCTGGTGAAGGAATAAAAAAAATTACAAAGAATACAACTCAGGAAAATATTTTGCCTGGCTCGTCAACACCACAAGATTTAGGTTCCATATCATATAAAGATACAGCCTCAAATGAAACATCTCAAAAAATTGAGTCAGTCGAAACAACTGCTTCTATAGTTACTGAAACTTTTCAGGCGGAGGAAAAAATTTTGCCCAATGAATCTCCAGATAAGCAATATGAATTTGCAACTAGTTTCTTAAAAGTTGGGGATTATCCAACAGCAGAAAGAGCCTTCAGAGAATTTGTTGTATCTAATCCAGAGCATCAGTTAGCTGGTAACGCTCAATATTGGTATGCTGAAACTTTTAGAATTAGACAATTATATACAGATGCAGCAGCAGCTTATTTAGAGGGATATCAAAAATATCCACAGGGTGAAAAAGCTCCAGTAAATTTACTTAAACTTGGAGTTTCGATGGTGCAAATTGGAGAAAAGGATCAAGGATGCAAAATGATTAATGGTGTTGAAAAACAATATCCAAAAGCAAATCAATCTGTTATCCAAAAAGCAAAATATGAGTCTCAAAAATTTGAATGTAACCAAAACTCATAACTTAGTATTAAAATTATCTAACAAAAAAATAAAAGATTTATTTAAAAAATTTGAAAAAAATTTTCAAATTAAAGAAAATTTTGCTGTAGCCATATCAGGAGGTCCAGACAGTCTTGCTTTAGCTTTTCTTACTAAGATTTTTGCACTTAAATATAATTTAATCTGCAAATATTTTATTGTTGATCACAGGTTAAGAAGAGAATCTGAATTAGAAGCCAAAAAAGTAAAAAAAATTTTAAAAAATTTTGCTATTAATCTTGAAATACTTACCTGGAGAGGAAAAAAACCTTCGAGCAATATTCAATCTTTAGCAAGAAAAAAAAGGTATAAATTATTATTTTCAGAATGCAAAAGTTCAAAAATTTCAAATTTGATTTTGGGACATCACTCAGAAGATTTGATTGAAAACTTTTTTATAAGAATGATAAGAGGTAGCGGCTTAAGAGGGTTAGTTTCTCTTGAAAAAAAAACAACCATTAATGAGATAACCTTAATCAGACCACTGCTTGAATTTGAAAAAAAACAATTGGAATATATTTCAAATCATGTTTTTAATTTTTTTGTTAAAGATCCATCAAATGAAAACATTAATTTTACAAGAATAAAAGTCAGAAAAATAATTGAAAAGTTTAAAAATAATGGTCTCAAAAATGATAAATTATCTTTGACCTTAAAAAATTTGAAAAGTTCAGATCAAGTTATTAAATTTTATACTGAGCAAAATAAAAAACAAAATTCGTATTTTGATAAAAAAAATAAAAGATTAATTTTAAATGAAGCATTCTTTAAAACTCCTTATGAGGTTGTTTTTAGATCTTTTTCAGACTCTTTAAAAAATATAGGAGGAAATTATTTTTCTCCTAGAGGAAAGAAAATTGATTATATTCTTCAATTAATTCAAAAGAGGGCTTTTAAAAAGGAAACTTTGGCAAATTGCATTATTAAAAAGGTAAATCAGACTGTAATAATTGCTAAAGAATACTAATATTCACTCTTGTTTAATTTAGAATAATTCTTATCTTAATCCTATGAATTTAAAAAATTTAGCTATGTGGGCTATAATAGTTTTTTTGACTATTGGACTTTATAATATGTTCAAAAATCCTCAGTCCAATATTAGAGGTGGGAATCAAATTATATTTTCAGAATTCTTAACATCAGTTGATAACGGAGAAATTTTAAAAGTAGAAATTCAAGGTAATAATATAAAAGGTGTATATTCAAATGGAAATAGTTTTTCTACATATGCTCCAAATGATCCAAATTTGATTGAAAAATTATCTGATAAAGGCGTAAGTATTTCCGCTGCTCCTATTGAAGAAAAAATGCCTTCATTATTTGGAGTACTTTTATCGTGGTTTCCAATGTTATTACTAATTGCTGTTTGGATCTTTTTCATGCGTCAAATGCAAGGTGGTAAAGGTGGTGCAATGGGCTTTGGTAGATCCAAAGCTAAAATGATGAATGAATTAAAAGGTAAAGTAACTTTTAATGATGTTGCAGGAGTAGAAGAGGCAAAAGAAGAAGTAGAGGAAATTGTTGAGTTTTTAAAAGACCCTAAAAAATTTAGCAGACTTGGTGGAAAAATTCCTAGAGGTGCATTGCTAGTGGGTCCTCCAGGTACAGGTAAAACATTATTAGCTAGAGCAATTGCTGGTGAGGCAGGTGTACCTTTCTTTACTATTTCTGGATCTGACTTTGTTGAAATGTTTGTTGGTGTAGGAGCATCAAGAGTTAGAGATATGTTTGAACAAGGAAAGAAAAATTCTCCTTGTATAATTTTTATAGATGAAATTGATGCAGTAGGAAGAAGTAGAGGAGCCGGTTTGGGAGGTGGTAATGATGAAAGAGAGCAAACATTAAACCAGTTGTTAGTTGAAATGGACGGATTTGATACTAACGAGGGTGTAATTATCATTGCAGCAACAAATAGACCTGATGTTCTTGATCCTGCTTTATTAAGACCAGGAAGATTTGATAGACAAGTAGTTGTCTCAAACCCAGATATTATTGGAAGAGAGAAAATATTAAAAGTGCATGTAAAAAAAATAAAGATGGCACCAGATGTGAATTTAAGAACTATCGCAAGAGGCACTCCAGGATTTTCAGGTGCTGATTTAGCCAATTTAGTAAATGAAGCCGCATTATTAGCAGCTAGAAAAAACAAAAGAATAGTTACATTGAACGAGTTCGAGGAGGCAAAAGATAAAGTAATGATGGGATCTGAGAGAAGATCTATGGTTATGACAGAGGAAGAAAAAACTCTGACAGCTTATCATGAAGCCGGCCATGCGATAGTAACTATAAATGAGAGTGCAGCCTATCCTATACATAAAGCTACAATTATTCCAAGAGGAAGAGCGTTAGGTATGGTGATGCAATTACCCGAAAGAGATGAGCTTTCACAAACAAGAGAACAGCTACATGCTCAATTAGCTATAGCAATGGGTGGAAGAGTGGCTGAGGAAATAATTTTTGGAGATGATAAAGTTACAACTGGAGCTGCAAGCGACATAGAACAAGCAACAAGAAGGGCGCGAGCAATGGTTATGAAAGCAGGTTTAAGTAAAGAACTTGGCCCTGTTGCTTATGGAGAAAACGAGGAAGAAGTTTTTCTTGGAAGGTCTGTTGCAAAACAACAAAACATGTCTGAAGAAACTGCTAGAAAAGTGGACTCTGAAATTAGAAAAATTGTTGATAAAGGCTATGAGAGAGCAAGAAAAGTATTAACAGAAAAAATTGATGACCTTCATAAACTCGCAAAAGCGCTTTTAACCTATGAGACTCTTTCTGGTGAGGAGATAGAGAATTTGATTAACAAGAATATATATCCTGCTGATAAGCAAGATTTAAAAATTGAAGATGAAAAAGGTTCTGCTTTGAGTGCAATGGGTCTTAAGCCTAAAATTGTTCATTAAAATTTTATGACTAGATATTACACAAGAGCGTGTAATTTCTATTATGGTAAAAATTCAAAAAATAAAATCAAATTAAAAAAAGCTTTACCATTAAACAATAGAGCAGACATCTCTTTTGATCATATTGAAATCATATCAAGAAAAAAAGTAAAGAAGATAACAATTAGTCAAATTAATAAATTACCAAAAAAAATAAAATTAAAAGTTAAAAAAGATCTTTTAACAATAACAAGAAAAATCAAAAATTTTGATAATTTAGATTTCAATAAATTTCATCTAATGGGAGTTTTAAATATTACTCCTGATAGTTTTTCTGATGGTGGAAAATATATAAGCGCTGCGAAAGCAAATAAACAAATGTTAAAGTTATTTAAAAATGGCGCAAGTATTGTTGATATTGGAGGAGAGTCAACACGACCTGGCTCTAAAGCGATTAGTGAAAAATTAGAATGGAGCAGAATAGATAAAGTTTTAAAAAAGATTAAAAAAAATAAACTAATTTCTATAGATACACGTAAATCTGCAATTATGAAAAAAAGTTTATCATTAGGAGCAAAGATTATAAATGATGTTTCTGGACTTAATTATGATCAAGAAACAATCAATGTTCTAAGAAAATCAAATGCTCCGTTTGTCTTACAGCATTCATTAGGTGATCCCGAGGTTATGCAATCAAATCCAAAATACAAAAATGTTATATTAGACATCTATGATTTTTTTGAACAAAAGATAGAATATTTAAGAAAATCAGGAATAAAACATAATAAAATTATCCTAGATCCAGGTATAGGTTTTGGAAAAAATTTAAATCATAACCTTAAAATACTTAAGAATATTTCAATATATCATAGTTTGGGATTTCCAATATTACTTGGAATTTCTAGAAAAAGATTTATTAAGGAAATATCAAAGGAAAATGACAGTCACAACAGATTAGGCGGAACAATAAGCTCTGGATTGTTTGCTTTGAAACAAGGTGTTCAAATATTGCGAGTGCATGATGTTAATGAGATGAGGCAGAGTTTAAAAGTATATCAAGAACTAATTAGATAAATAATAATGAAATACTTTGGTACAGACGGGATAAGAGGCAGAGTTAATAGCAAACATATTAATGGTGATATGTTTTTTAAATTTGGTTTAGCAGCTGGCAAATATTTCACAAATTTGAGGAAAAAAAAACAAACAGCAATTATTGCCAAAGATACAAGATTATCTGGATATACATTGGAACCTGCTTTAGTTTCAGGTTTGACTTCAGCGGGCATGCATGTTTTTACAATGGGGCCTTTACCCACCAATGCATTAGCGATGTTAACAAAATCTATGAATGCAAATATGGGAATAATGATAACAGCATCACATAATCAATTTTATGATAATGGATTAAAATTGTTTGGTCCTGATGGATTAAAGTTATCCAATAAAATTGAAAATAAAATAGAAAGATTAATTGATCAAGATATCAGAAAAAATCTAACCTTTAATAATTTGCTTGGTAGGGTTAAGCGATTAGAGACAGGCACAAATGTTTATTTAAAAATTATAAAAAAAAGAATTAATAAAAAAATCAATCTTAAAAGAATTAAAATAGTATTAGATTGCGCAAATGGAGCTGGTTACAAGGCAGCACCGAAATTATTTAAATCATTAAATGCTAAAATCATACTTATAGGCGATAAGCCAAATGGTTTTAATATAAATAAAAAATGTGGCTCAACATATCCTGAATTAATCCAGAAAACAGTAATAAAACATAAAGCAAATCTTGGCATATCTTTTGATGGAGATGCAGATAGAATAATTATGTGTGACGAAAAAGGCTCAATTATTGATGGAGATCAAATAATAGCAGCAATTGCTTTACAATGGAAAAGGAAAAAAATTTTAAAAGGAGGAGTAGTTGGAACTCTAATGTCTAACTATGGATTAGAAAAATTTTTTAAACAAAATAACATAAAGTTCATAAGAGCCAAAGTTGGAGATAAATATGTTAAAGAACTTATGCAAAAAAATAAATTTAATTTAGGTGGCGAACAGTCAGGACATATTATTCTTGGTAAATATGCAACAACTGGTGATGGTCTATTAGTTGCTCTTGAGGCAGTTAAAGCGTTAAATGGAAAAATAAAAGCTAGTACTTTTTTTAATGTTTTCAAAAAAACACCTCAAATTTTAAAGAATATTAAATGTAAAAAAGAAAATGTTCTAAATGAACCAAAAGTAAAAAAAGCAATTAAATCTTCCAAAGAAATTATAAAAGGCCAAGGAAGAATTTTGGTGCGAAAATCAGGAACTGAACCTGTAATCAGAGTAATGGGTGAAAGTGAAAATATAAATCTCTTAAAAAAATCTATAAAAACAATAACTGATAAGTTGATATAATTGAAAATAAAATCAAAAATTTTGATAATAGCAGGTTCTGACTCATCAGGTGGTGCTGGTATTCAGGCAGATATAAAAACTGCAACTTGTTTAGGGTCTTATGCAATGACAGCGATAACGGCTGTGACAGTGCAGAATACCAAAGGTGTAAAGTCAGTAGTACCTTTGCCGCCTCAAGAAATATATGATCAAATTATTCATACAGGAAAAGATATTAGACCAGATGCTATAAAAATTGGTATGCTACACTCATCTGAAGTTATTAAAAAAGTTATTCTTTCATTAAAAAAATTGAAAATAAAAAATATTATTTTAGATCCAGTGATGGTTGCTAAAGGTGGCGCTAAACTAATAAGTGATGATGCTATTCAATTGATGAAAAAAAAACTTTTAAAAGAAGTTTCTTTGATAACACCCAATATTCCAGAAGCTGAAATTCTAACAGGTGTAAAAATAAATTCTAAAGAGGACATGATATTTGCAGCTCATAAGCTGATGCAATCTGGTGCATCAAATATTCTTATTAAAGGTGGTCATTTAGAGGCTAAAAAAGTTCATGATATTTTTGTAAATAAAGAAGAGATTAAAATATTTAACAGCAAAAGAATAAAAACTTTTAACACTCATGGCACTGGTTGTACTTTGTCAACGGCAATCACTTCATTTTTCTCATGTGGAAAAGCCATAAAGAAATCTTGTGAGCTTGGAATTAAATATGTAAATTCTGCAATATTAACAAACCCAAAAATTGGAAAAGGTAATGGTCCAATAAACCACCTGACTTCAATTGAGTTAAATAGACTGTATAAGTAATGAAAAATATTGTAGTTGTTGGTTCACAGTGGGGAGACGAAGGCAAAGGAAAAATAGTCGATTGGCTGTCAGAACAAGCTGATGTAGTAGTTAGGTTTCAAGGTGGTCATAATGCTGGCCATACTCTTGTAATTGATGGAGTGACATATAAGCTTCGACTTTTACCTTCAGGTATTGTTAGAAAAAACAAAACATCAGTTATTGGTAATGGAGTGGTTATTGATCCATGGGCTCTTTTGGATGAAATAGAAGAGATTAAGCAAAAAGGTGTAGATGTAAGTCCAGAAAACTTAATGATATCTGAAGCAGCAAATTTAATTTTGCCATTCCATAGAGAGATGGATGAAATAAGAGAAGACGCTGCTGGAAAAAGTAAAATTGGAACCACTAGAAGAGGAATTGGTCCTGCTTATGAGGACAAAGTGGGTAGACGCTCAATCCGAGTTATGGATTTAAGATCTGAAAAAAATTTAGATCAGAGGCTAGAAACAGTTCTATTGCACCATAATGCAATCAGAAAAGGTTTAGGAAAAAAAATTTTTGAAAAAGATCAATTAAAAAAAGATTTATTAAAAATAGCTCCAGAAATACTAAAATTTTCTCAACCAGTATGGTTAAAGATTGATCAATTTAAAAAACAAAAGAAAAGAATTTTATTTGAGGGTGCTCAAGGTATCTTGCTTGATGTAGATCATGGTACTTATCCGTTTGTTACATCTTCAAACACTGTAGCTTCGAGTGCTGCTACTGGTACTGGTTGTGGACCAAACTCAATTAATTATGTTCTTGGTATAACAAAAGCTTACACAACTAGAGTTGGGGAGGGACCATTTCCGACAGAACTTGAAGACAATATAGGAGAGTTACTAGGAACTAGAGGCAAAGAATTTGGTACAGTTACAAGTAGAAAAAGACGATGCGGTTGGTTTGATGGAGTTTTAGTACGACAAACTATGAAAGTGTCAGGTATTGACGGTATAGCACTTACTAAACTTGACGTATTAGATGAGTTAGATGAGATTAAAATTTGTGTAGAGTACGATTTAGATGGAAAAAAAATAGATTATTTACCTGCAGCTGTTGAAGATCAATTAAAAATTAAACCTATTTACAAAACTTTTTCAGGATGGAAAACTTCGACAAATGGAATTAAAAATATTAATGACTTACCAGATAATGCAAAAAAATATATTTTTGCAATAGAGGAATTTATTGGAGCAAAAATATCTAGCATCTCAACTAGTCCAGAGAGAGATGATACAATACTTGTTGAGAATCCTTTTGAAATTTAATTTACTGGTAGAAGATTTTTAGATTTAGCTAATAAAAGCATGTGCTTTTGTAATTTTTCAAAAGCTTTATTTTCTATTTGTCTAACTCTTTCTCTACTTACTTTGTACTTCTTACTCAAATCTTCCAAGGTAGTCGGATTATCATTTAATCTTCTGGAATAAAGAATTTCTCTTTCTCTTTCATTTAAAACTTTTATTGAATTTTTAAGTAGATCTTTTCTTTGCTCCATCTCTTCTTGATGAGCAAATTTAAGGTCATGATCTAATTCTTTATCTACCAACCAGTCTTGCCATTCATCTCCATCTTCTCCAACTTGAGCATTTAAGGAAAACTCTTTACCAGAAAGTCTCCTATTCATTGAAACAACCTCATCTTTACTAACATCAAGTTTGTTGGCTATCTCATTTACATGCTCATCCCTAAGATCACCTTCAGATTGAGGTGCAATTTGATTTTTGAGCTTTTTTAAATTAAAAAATAGTTTTTTTTGGGCTGTAGTGGTTCCTATTTTAACCAAGCTCCAAGATCTAAGAATGTATTCTTGTATTGAGGCTTTTATCCACCACATTGCATATGTTGCTAGCCTAAAACCTTTTTCAGGTTCAAATTTTTTAACAGCTTGCATTAATCCTACATTTCCCTCTGAAATCATCTCATTCACAGGCAAACCATATCCCTTATAACCCATCGCTATTTTAGCAACTAATCTAAGATGACTAGTAACTAGTTTTTCAGCAGCTTTAATATTTCCTGTAGTTTTCCAATTTTTGGCCAGCATATATTCTTCCTCAGCATCAAGCATTGGAAATTTTTTTATCTGATCTAAGTATGCAGATAATCCACCTTCATTACTTAGAATTGGTAAATTATTGTTCATTGCTATGCTCATTGACTGTCTATGTAATTAATTATTTAGTTATTTCAATAATTTAGTTATTTAGTTTTCTCAGCTTTTTTATAACTATATCAAGCTCATGTGGCAAATTTGAGGTAAAAACCATCTCTTCATTTTTTTTTGGGTGAAAAAAACCTAATGTTTTTGCATGCAAGAATTGTCTGTCTAGTCCTAAAAGAAGATTATTTAGTTCTTCATCAATATTTTTAATTTTCTTGAATTTTTTTTTGTACTTATCATCTCCAACTATACTATTACCTAAATAATTCATATGAACCCGAATTTGATGTGTTCTACCTGTTTCCAATTTACATTCTAAAAAAGTTAAAGTGGGTGTGTTTTTATTTTCAAAAATTTCTAATGTTTTGTAATTTGTAATTGCTTTTTTTCCTTTTGTAAGGCTTGCTTCCATCATTTGTCGATTTTTTGAACTCCTTGTAATAAATGTTTCAATTCTACCTGTGCTTGGTCTTAGCTTTCCCCAAATGAGTAATTGATATGATCTTAAAATTGAATGTTTATTAAATTGATTGGATAAATTTTCATGTGTAAAGTTATTTTTTGCAATGACTACTAAGCCAGAAGTATTTTTATCAATTCTGTGAACAATTCCAGGTCTAAGCTCATCTCCAATACTAGTTGATAACTCTTTATCATAATTTATTAAAGCGTTTACTATTGTATTATCATAGTTGCCAGCTCCAGGATGCATTACAATACCAGCTGGTTTATTTATTACTAAAAGATCATCATCTTCATAAACAATATTAAGATTATAATTGAAAGGTTTTAAAGAAGTTTTTTTAGGTTCTGGAATTTGAATAGAAATTTTATCATAAAGCATTAATTTTTTAGATGGATCTTTAATAATTTTGTTATTAATCTTTAAATTCTGATCTAAGATTAAATTTTTTATTCTAGTTCTACTAATTTCTTTGTTGTGCTTATTGATAAAAGTATCAACTCTGGTGTTTTGATCTCCATCACATACAATTAAAGTTATTTTTTTTTCCATAAAATACTATATTAATATTATATGCGCTTGTAGCTCAACTGGATAGAGCGCCTGACTTCGGATCAGGAGGTTCTGGGTTCGACTCCTAGCAGGCGCGCCATTTACTCTCCCATATTAATTAAAGTACCTTTTTCTCTAGCTTTGTTAAATGAAATATAAAATATAATGATACTTAAAATAAGATAAAATAAATTTAAAAGGTATGCATTGAATATATTTTTAAAATCTACAGACCCATTTATCAAAATATTTCGAGCCTCATCAAAAATATAAACTAACGGTAATCCTTTAGCTAAAAGTTGAAAAAAATTTGGCAAAATTTCAATTGGATAATAGATACAACCTAATGGAGCCAATAGAAAAAGGGATGACCAGGCAATATTTTCAAATGATGGTCCGAACCTTAACAGTCCAGCACTTACTAACAATCCAAGTGTGATGCCAAAGATATATAGACTTAAAAATAAAAATAGCAGAGGCAATCCTAATTTTAAAATTGAAATACCAAATAATGGTGAAGTTAGAATGATTGCAGGAATAAGACCAATTAATGTTCTAACTAAAGATGTAAATATTAATGAAATAATAATTTCCTTAATTTTTAAAGGAGAAATAAAGAGATTGGTGAAATTTCTACTCCAAATTTCCTCTAAAAAAAGCATGTTAAAACTGATGCTTGATCTAAATAAAAAATCATACAAAATTGCACAAGTTAGAATTATACCAACAGTATTATTATAATAGTCACTATAAGCAGTAAAAAATTTAGAAATAAATCCCCATAAAATTATTTGTATTGAGGGCCAATAAATTAAATCAAGAATCCTTGGAAAGGAGCCTCTAATCAAATAAAAGTGTCTTAAAAAAAGACCATACATTCTATTAAAGTTCATTTTTTCTAGTAAGTTTTAAAAATACTTCCTCTAAATTTTTGCGACCATGTTTTAAAATTAATTCTTCAGGTTTTCCAGAGTCAATAATTGATCCATTTTTCATCATCATCACAGATGTACACAATCTTTCTACTTCACTCATATTATGTGATGCCAGTAAAATAGAACTCTCTTTTTCTTTTTGAAAATCCTCCAAAAATTCTCTAACAAAGTCTCCAGTCTCAGGATCTAATGATGCTGTTGGTTCGTCTAGAAGGAGTAAAATTGGATCATTAATAATAGCCTTTGCTAAACTAACTCTATTTTTTTGGCCTGAGGATAACTCACCAGTTATACAGTTTAAAATTTCATTCAGTCTAAGCTTTTCAGTTAAGTAATCTATTTTATCATCAAGATTTTCAACATTATATAGTTTTCCATAAACAAATAAATTTTGTTTTACCGTGAGTTTTTTAGGAAGTTCAATATATGGAGATATGAAATTAATTTTTTTTAAGATATCAACTCTATTTTTTTCAATATCTTGATTATCAATTAAAACTTTACCACTAGAGGGTTTTAATAAACCTAAAATCATTCCAATTGTTGTTGTTTTTCCACAACCATTAGGTCCTAGTAGTCCAATGATTTCATTTCTTTTTATTGTAAATGAAATACTCTTTACCGCCTCTACTCCATTGTAAATTTTACTTAAAGAGTCTATTTGAAGATTATTGTCCATCGAATTTTGAGGCTCTTAACAAGCGATCATTAATAGTTTTTCCTAAGCCATGGTTTTTTATTTTTTCAACAGCTAGTGATTTAAAATTATCCTTTTTTATCTTTCTAAGTGTTGAGTACAAATTTTTTGCTGCTTCTTTTAAATCACCTTTTTTTGAGAGATAATAATAGAAATCTTTATGTTCTTTTTTTTTCTTTAATGATAAATATGCTTCATTTTTATTTGGTTTTTTAACGTTTAGTCTAATAGGAATTCCAGGTGAATAATGCAGCTTCATTTGACCAGGTGAAAATATTCTTTTTGAATTTAACTTTAAGCTTAGTTTCTTATTTAAACAATTTTCAATATCTAAAACTTTCAAACCTCCAAGCCTCAATATTTTTGGTTTATTTACCAGTGAAATAATAGTTGATTCAACACCAACCTGTGATCTGCCACCATCTAAAATAAACTTTATTTTATTACCAAAGTCTTCTTTAACATCTTGATAACAAACTGAACTAACTTTAGTTGATATATTTGCACTTGGAGCTGCAAGTGGATATTTGAGTAATTTAAGTAGTTTTCTAGTTAAATTGTGTTTAGGAAATCTTACAGCCAGAGTATTTTTCTTGTTGGTAACATTATTGGATATTTTTGAAGTTTTTTTCAAATTTAAAACATAAGTGATGGGGCCTGGACTAAATTTTTTAAATAGTTTTAAGAAATCTGAGTTAATTTCACAGTCTTTTGTTAAATCATTAATACTATGATAATGAACTATCAATGGATTATTTTGTGGTCTTTTTTTTAATTTAAAAATTTTTTTTACACCTTTATTAGAGTAAGCATTAGCTGCCAAACCGTACACAGTCTCAGTTGGTATTGCCACGCAGTCTTGATTATCAAGGATGTTTTTTGCTTTTTTAATATTTGAAAGATTGTTTTTCATGTAATATCAGAAATTAATATATGAAAGAAGAAAATAAACAAATTTATTATCAAAACATGAGTCTTGAAGAATTAACTAACGAAGCAAATAGAATTATTGATTATTTAGAAAAATGTGAAAATATTGAGACAGAAACTGAGACTTACCAAAATCTAATCAAATTGAATAATTTAATAGAAAAAAAATTTCATAATTCGTCAAAAAATATTAACCTTAAAACAAAAGAAAAAATAATAGAGATTTCAAAAAAAAATAATGCAAATTAATCTAAAAAAAATAGCAACTGATACAGATTTTTTTTTAAAAAAATTTTTCAAGACACAAAAAAAATCTCCATTATTGAACCCTATGAGCTACGGTTTGTTTTCTGGTGGAAAAAAAATAAGATCAAAAATTTTGCTGGATGTAGGAAAAATTTTTGATGCTGAATATAAAAAACTTATAATTGTTGGGTCAGCTGTTGAATGCATTCATTCTTACTCACTAATTCATGATGATTTGCCTTGTATGGATGATGATAAATTAAGAAGAGGTAAACCTACAGTTCATGTTAAATTTGGAGAGTCAACTGCGGTGCTAGCTGGTAATTCACTTTTGACTTTATCATATGAGATTTTAACAAGTGATTTACTTAAATTAGATAACTCAATAAAACTTAATCTGGTTAAAAAAATTTCTGAATGCTCTGGTCACCTTGGTATTGCAGGTGGTCAGTACTTAGATTTGAGTTACGAACATAAAAAAGTCTCAAAAAAAAATATTTTACAAATGGAGATAAAAAAAACTGGTAAGTTATTTAGTTTTTGCTGTATGGCACCGCTATTAATTAAAAAAAAGGATAGCAAACTAGTTAAAAAATTTGATCAAATCGGCTCTGAAATTGGTTTGTTATTTCAGATTGTTGATGATTTAATAGATTACAAAGGTCAAGCATCTGTAGCTGGAAAAAGAACCAAAAAAGATGAAAAGAAAGGAAAAGCAACCCTTATCAGTTTACTTGGTTATGAAAATACTGTTAAGTACAAAGATGATTTAATAAAAGTGTTATATAAAAAATTAAGTTACTTTGGATCCAAATCTAAAAATCTTATTAGCACTTTAAATTACATTGCAACAAGAGATAAGTAATGAGAACATATAAATTTTTAGATCAAATCAACTTTCCCTTAGATTTAAAAAAAGTATCTGAATCTGATTTACAAAAAGTTGCTGACGAACTTAGAGAAGAAACTATTAGTGCTGTTTCAGAAACTGGTGGACACCTTGGAGCAAGTTTAGGAGTTGTGGAGCTTACAGTTGCACTTCATCATGTATTTAATACTCCTAAAGATAAAATAATTTGGGATGTTGGGCATCAGTGTTATCCACATAAAATAATTACTGGTAGAAAAAATAAAATAAGAACCTTACGTCAAGGTGGAGGTATTTCTGGATTTACAAAAAGATCTGAAAGTGAATACGACCCATTTGGTGCAGCACATAGCTCAACTTCTATATCGTCAGCCTTAGGAATTGCAGAAGCTAATAAATTATCAAATAAGAAAGATAATGTAGTTGCTGTAATAGGCGATGGTGCAATAAGTGGAGGGATGGCTTATGAGGCTATGAATAATGCTGGGGCATCTAAAACAAAGATGATCGTCGTTTTAAATGATAATGATATGTCTATTGCAAGACCCGCAGGTGCAATGGGAACTTACCTTGCAAAAATCTTTTCAGGAAAAATATATTTCAGTTTTAGAGAAACTATCAAGATGATAATTTCATCTTTCTCTAAAAGATTTAGTGCAAAAGCTGGAAAAGCAGAAGATTTGTTTAGATCTGCTATTTCTGGTGGAACTTTATTCAACTCGCTTGGTTTTTACTATATTGGACCAATCGATGGTCACGATATGGAAAGTTTAATCCCGATATTAAAAAATGTCAGAGACTCAAAATATCAAGGACCTATATTAATTCATATTAAAACAAAAAAAGGTAAAGGTTATTCATTCGCAGAAAAAGCAAAAGATCATTATCATGGAGTTTCAAAATTTAATGTAAAAACTGGCGAACAATATAAAGCAAAAAGCAAGCAACCCTCATATACTAAAGTTTT
The DNA here is from genome assembly GCF_052047915.1 of Candidatus Pelagibacter sp. HIMB1505. Classification (NCBI taxonomy): domain Bacteria; kingdom Pseudomonadati; phylum Pseudomonadota; class Alphaproteobacteria; order Candidatus Pelagibacterales; family Candidatus Pelagibacteraceae; genus Candidatus Pelagibacter; species Candidatus Pelagibacter sp. HIMB1505. The sequence goes on from NZ_JBNAIR010000002.1 coordinate 43,388, forward strand.
TTCGAATACTTTAATTCAACATGCAAAAAATGATAGCAAGATTGTTGCTATAACTGCTGCTATGCCTGATGGAACTGGCTTGACAGACTTTGCAAAAGAATTTCCAGATAGAACATTTGATGTAGGTATTGCAGAACAGCATGCAGTTACTTTTGCAGCAGGGTTAGCTACAGAAAATTATAAACCTTATGCTGCTATTTACTCAACATTTTTACAAAGAGCGTATGATCAAGTTGTTCATGATGTAGCAATACAAAGCTTACCAGTACGTTTTGCAATAGACAGAGCTGGTTTAGTTGGTGCAGATGGTCCAACACATGCAGGTTCTTTTGACACAACTTACCTATCTACGCTTCCAAATTTTGTTGTGATGGCTGCAAGCAATGAGGCTGAACTGGTGAAAATGATAAATACATCTATAAATATAAATGATAAACCTAGTGCATTTAGATTTCCAAGAGGTACGGGTTTAGGTGTTGATCTACCATCAATAAATGAAACAATTGAAATTGGAAAAGGTAAAGTAGTTCAGGAAGGAAAAAAATTGGCTGTATTAAATTTTGGTGCTAGGCTTAATGAAACTTTCAAAGCCTCTGAAAATTTAAAGAAAAAAGGGATCAATATAACAATCGTCGATGCTAGATTTGCAAAACCTTTAGATGAAAATTTAATTTGGCAATTAGCGACAACTCATGAATCTATTTTAACTATTGAAGAAGGTTCTATCGGAGGTTTTGGTTCACACGTAGTTGATTTTTTATCAAAAAAAAGCCTATTAGACTCTAATTTAAAATTTAGATCAATGACTTTGCCAGACTCTTTTCTAGATCAAGATACACCTGAAAATATGTATAAATCTGCTGGACTAGATGCAAAATCTATTGAAGATAAAATTTTAGATTTAATAAACTCGAATATTATTTTACAAAAACAGAAATAGAATTTAACTACACTGTGCTTTATTCATTAGATAGTGGTCTAGTAAAACACAAGACATCATTGCCTCTCCCACCGGTACAGCTCTAATACCAACACATGGGTCGTGTCTACCTCTAACTGAAATAGAGGTATTTTTTCCAAATTTATTTATAGTTTTTTTTGTAGTTAGGATTGATGATGTTGGTTTTACTGCAAATGACACAATTATTTCTTGACCTGAAGAAATACCCCCTAAAATTCCACCAGCATTATTTGATTTGAAATTAATTTTTTTATTTTTTGAAAAAATTTCATCAGAATTATTTTCTCCTGTTAATTGAGCTGAATTCATTCCTGAACCAATATTAACTCCCTTTACAGCATTTATGCTCATCATTGCGGAAGCAATATCTGAGTCTAATTTAGAATATATTGGAGCCCCTAGGCCAGCAGGTATACCTTTTGCTCTTACTTCAATGACAGCTCCACAGGATGAGCCTGATTTTCTTATACCTAATAAATATTTTTCCCATAACTTGATCATTGATTTATCAGGACAAAAGAATGGGTTTTTACCAATAATTTTTTCATCCCATTTTTTAGTATCACAACCTAAAATACCTAACTGAGTTACAGCACCGGTTATTTTAAATTTTTTTCCAATTTTACTTTCTAGAACTTTTTTAGCTATAGCTCCAGCCGCAACTCTTGCAGCAGTTTCTCTTGCTGAAGATCTTCCTCCACCCCTGTAATCTCTAATTCCATACTTTTTAAAGTATGTATAATCTGCGTGACCTGGTCTAAATTTGTCTTTTATATTACCATAATCTTTTGATCTCATATCTTCATTGTATATAATTAATGAGATAGGGGTTCCTGTAGTTTTTCCTTCAAATACACCCGAAAGTATCTTCACCTTATCACTTTCTTTTCTTTGAGTAGTAAATTTAGATTGTCCTGGTTTTCTTTTATTAAGTTCCTTTTGAATATCTTCTTGCTTTAAATTTATTAATGGAGGACAGCCATCCACTATGCAACCTATTGCTGGTCCATGAGACTCTCCCCATGTTGTGAAACGAAATAGCTTTCCAAATGTATTAAATGACATTATTTATATTGTATAAGTTATTTTGTTAAAATTATGAATGAAAAAAACTCATTGGGTTTGGATAGATGTTTTTTAGAGACTGATGGACCATTTGATTTATTTGAAAAATGGTATCAAGAGGCAAAAAAAAAAGAAATTAACGATCCAAACGCTTTGGCATTAGCCACATCATCTAAGAATGGAGTCCCATCTGTAAGAATGGTTTTATTAAAAGATTTCAGCAAAAATGGTTTTGTATTTTACACAAATCTTAATAGTCAGAAAGGGAATGAGATAAAAGAAAATCCTTTTGTTTCAATGTGTTTTCATTGGAAATCACTACTTAGGCAAGTCAGAATAAATGGAAAAGTAAGTCAGGTAGAAAATTCTGTTGCTGACGAATATTATAATTCTAGAGCTTATGAAAGTAGGATTGGAGCTTGGGCTTCTAAACAAAGTTCTGTTTTAACTAATAGACAACAACTTGTTAATTCTATCCAGGAATTCAAAGAAAAATTTAATGATAAAGATAAGGTACCCAGACCTGATCATTGGTCTGGATGGAATTTGAAACCAGATAGTTTAGAGTTTTGGTTAGATGGTGATAATAGAATTCATGAAAGACTAAAATTTATTTTAGATCATAATGGTAAGTGGAAAAAAGTTTTACTAAGTCCTTAAAAATTTCTTGCTAAACTAAAAGAAGTTAAGTTGTTCAATATTTCTTTTTGTTCGCTATTTTTAAATATTGATAAAGAGCTTGATGCTAACTCAATATAGTGTTGAGCCTTTTTATAGCATTCATTGATTACACTATATTTTTTGATTAATTTTAAAACATATTCTAAATCATTTTTTTCTCTTTTTGTCTTAGAAAAAATATTATTAATTAATTCTTTTTCTGTCTCATTAATTTTTTGAAAAAGAAGTATAATAGGCAATGTAACTTTTCCCTCATAAAAATCTTGACCAATTTCTTTTCCAAAAATCTTTAAATCAGAATTATAATCAAGAGTATCATCTGCAATTTGAAATGTTAGACCAAGATTTCTACCATAAAATTCCAAAGCCTCTTTTTCTTTTGTACCCACTTCAGCTAAGATCGCACCAACTTTTGTTGCAGCTGAAAACAATTCAGCTGTTTTTGCAGAAATTATTTTAAGATAAGTTTCTTCAAGCATATCAATTTCACCTTTATGCTGTAATTGAAGTATCTCTCCTTGAGCTATAGTAGATGATGTTGCTGAAAGTAATTTTAAAATTTCAATATTTCCATCTTCAACCATCATTTCAAAACATCTACTAAGAAGATAGTCTCCCACTAAAATAGATGAATGATTGTTCCAAATTTTATTTAAAGTTTTTTTGCCTCTTCTTACCTCACCGTTATCAATAACATCATCATGCATTAAAGTTGCACCATGAATTAACTCAACACATGCAGCCAGATTAATATCACGAGAACCTTTCGTGTACCCACATAGTTTTGCTGCTCCTAATGTTAAAAGAGCTCTTAATCTTTTTCCACCTGTATCAATATGATAATTAGTCATTTTATTTGCTAAATCGACATCACTAGAAAGTTTTGATTTAATTTTTTCTTCAACCAAAACAAGTTTTTCATCTACAGAATTTTTTAGCTCAAAATAAGTATTATTAATTTTATTTTGAAGTTTAATGACTGAACCCATAGGCATAAATTAGTTTATAAAAATAATATTATTACTTATCAATTGACGCACCCTAATCTTCAATTATAAGTAGTCTTTAATTAACTTTTAAAACTTCTATAATAATCAAAAATGCTATCGTTTTTTAAAAAAAAAAGAATTGTTTCACACATTAAGCTTAATGGTGTTATTGGAAATGCTGGAAAGTTTAAACAAGGAATAGATTTTTCTGGTCAGGAAGAATTAATAAAAAAAGCTTTTTCATTAAAAAAATCAATTTGTGTTGCAATTTCAATTAATTCTCCAGGTGGTTCGCCGGTACAATCTCATATGATTTATAATTTCATAAGAAATCAAGCGAAAAAACATAAAAAAAAAGTAATATTTTTTGCTGAAGATGTTGCGGCCTCAGGTGGATATTTGATTTCTTGTGCTGGAGATGAGATTTATGCCAATTCAAGTTCAATCATTGGTTCTATTGGAGTTATTTATTCTTCATTTGGTTTTACAGAGTTAATTAAAAAAGTTGGAATAGAAAGACGTGTTCACACTGCTGGAAAAAATAAAAGTACTTTAGATCCTTTTTTGGATGAGAAAAGTGAAGATGTTGAACGGTTAAAAAGAATTCAGCTTGATTTGCATGAAGATTTTATAAATGTTGTTGAGAATAGTAGAGGCTCAAAACTTCAAAAAAAAGATATTGAATTATTTTCTGGAGAATTTTGGTCAGGTAAAAAAGCTAAAGAATTAGGTTTGATAGATGGAATTGGCGATGCTATTCAAATTTTAAAAGAAAAATATGGTGAAGATGTTGTTATTAAAAAATTCGAAAAACCTAAAAGCTGGTTGAGTAACAAATTATCATCATCAAATGATAAACTTGATCAATTAGCAAATATTTTTGATGAAAGATCCATTTGGCAAAGATATGGTCTCTAAGAAAAAAAAATTAAATAATAATTCATTTCAAGAGACAATATTTAATTTACAGAAATTTTGGAGTAAGGAAGGATGTACAATTTTACAGCCTTATGATCTTGAGGTAGGAGCTGGCACCTTTCATCCAGCAACAACTTTAAGATCTTTAGGGCCAAAACCATGGAAGGCAGCTTACGTGCAGCCTTCAAGAAGACCAACAGATGGTCGTTATGGAGATAATCCAAATCGATTACAGCATTATTATCAATTCCAAGTAATAATAAAACCATCAATTGATAATATAAAAAATCTGTACCTAAAAAGTCTATCCAAGATAGGTATAGATCATTCATTACACGATATTAGATTTGTCGAGGATGATTGGGAGAGTCCAACTCTTGGTGCAGCTGGTTTAGGCTGGGAAGTTTGGTGTGATGGTATGGAAATAACTCAATTTACATACTTTCAACAAATGGCAGGTATAGATTGTAATCCAGTTTCTGTAGAAATTACTTATGGTTTAGAGAGAATATGCATGTTCATTCAACAACAACAAAATGTTTATGATCTAGACTGGAATGAGAAGGGTGTGAAATATAAAGATGTCTTTCATCAGTCTGAAATGGAATTTTCAAAATATAATTTTGAGTTTGCGAATATTGAAAATTTATTTAAAAATTTTGATATGCACGAGTTTGAAGCTCGGTCATTAGCTGAAAAAAATATTTCTCTTCCCGCTTACGATCATTGCTTAAAAGCTAGTCATGTTTTTAATATTTTAGATGCAAGAGGAGCAATTAGTGTAGCTGAGAGAGCAGATTACATTAGCAGAATAAGAAATATTGTAAAATTAGTTGCTGAAGTTTGGATTGAAACACAAAAAAATTAATTAAAATGTCTGAATTATTTTTAGAGTTATTTAGTGAAGAAATTCCAGTTTCACTTCAAAAAGATATAAGAGAAAATTTGATTTTAGATATTAAAAAAGTTTTTGAGGAAAAATCAATTAAATTTAAAAAATATTTCTCATTATCAACACCAAACAGACTTGTTGTTGTTTTTCAAAATCTGGATAGAGAAGTTAAAATTAAATCTGAAGAAATAAAAGGTCCAAGCACAACATCTCCACCTCAAGCTTTAGAAGGTTTTTTAAAATCTCAAAAAATCTCTAAAAAACAAGTTTTTAAAAAGAAAAATGACAAAGGTGAATTTTATTTTTACAAAACCAAGGAAACTAAATTAAAAACCCCAGATTTAATTAAAGAACGTCTTCCAAAAATTTTAATTGAATTTAAGTGGAAAAAATCAATGAAATGGGGAAGCTATAACTTAAATTGGGGCAGGCCATTAAAATCAATATTGTGTATATTTGATAAAAAAGTAATAAATTTTTCAATAGGCCATTTAAAATCTTCAAATTACACATTTTTAGATAAAGATTTTGAAGAGAGAAAAAAAACTTTTAATGATTTTAAGACTTATCAAAAATCTCTAGAACAAACTGGCACAATTATAGATCAAGATAAAAGAAAAGATCATATCAGAAAAGAAATAGAAAAAATTTTAGAAAAAAAGAGTTTAATTATTGATGAAAATGAGAAATTATTAGATGAAGTCAACAATCTTGTAGATCAACCACATATTATAGAATGTTCATTTGATAAAAAGTTTTTAACAATACCTCAAGAGATATTAGTTTTAACAATGCAATCGCATCAAAAATATTTTCCTCTTTTTACTAAAAAAAAGGAAATTACTAATGAGTTTATAGTTGTTGCAAATAAAAAAGATAACAAAGGATTGATTAAAATTGGGAACGAGAGAGTTGTTAAGGCAAGACTAGAGGATGCTGAATTTTTTTGGAATAAAGATAAATCTCAAAATTTAGTGAAAAAAGTTTCTGGACTTAAGAATATGAATTTTTTCAAGGGTCTTGGTACATATTTTGACAAGGTTCAAAGAATGCGAAAATTAGCTGCTATGATTTCTGATGAACTGCTAATTAGTAAAGAGAAAGTTGAACTTTCAGCAACAATTTGTAAAACGGATTTAATCTCAGAAACTGTGGGTGAATTTCCAGAGTTGCAAGGAATTATGGGTGGTCATCTTTCCCATGTTCAAGGGTTTGACAAAGAAATTTCTGAAGCTGTTAAGGAACAATATTTACCGACAGGCCCTCATTCAAATGTTTCAAAAAAGCCTTATAGTATAACTATTTCTCTATCAGACAGAATTGACACTCTAGTAGGTTTCTTTGGGATAAACGAAAAACCTTCAAGTTCAAAAGATCCTTATGCTTTAAGAAGAGTTGCGTATGGTATTATCAGGATGATTATTGAGAATAAAAAAGATATCAAGATTAATGATATTATCTCCTATTCTTTAAATATTTATTTAGATCAAGATTTTAAATTTTCAAATAATAACATAATTAAAGACATTTCATTTTTTTTAAAAGATAGATTTAAATACTATTTGAAAGATAAAAATTTTAGACCAGATATTATTGATGCTGCAGTTAAAATTTTAGATTTGAACAAAATTTCTACAACCCATGAGAAAGCAAAAAGTCTTAATAAAATAATCGAAAAACCCCTTGGTATGGATGTTGTATCTTCTTATAAAAGAGCTTTCAATATTATTAATTCAGAAACAAAAAAAGCTGGCGAAAACCTTACCAATACAACTGATCCTGGAATTTTTAATAATGAATATGAAAAAGCCTTATTTAAAAAAACTAATGAATTAAAACAACATTTTGCCATGGTTGAAAATAAACAAAATTTTGATGAGATACTAGGCTCTCTTGCGTCAGCAAAAAAAGAGATTTTTGATTTCTTTGATAATGTAAAAGTAAATGATGAAAGTGAAATTATCAAAAAAAATAGATTGGAACTATTAAGTTTCTTCTGTAAAACCTACGAGAATTTTATAGATTTTCAATTGATCAAAGATGCCAATGAATAAGTTTATTTTTAATTTTAGCTCTAAAGAGGTTAAAAAAATTAAAAATCCTAAAAATATTTTAGGTGGAAAAGGTGCAAATTTATCAGAGATGGGAAGAATGGGATTTCCTGTACCTCCAGGTTTTACAATTTCGACTAATGTTTGTGATTTATTTTATAAAAATAAAAAAAAACTCAATTCTAAAATAATTAATCAAATCAAATCTGAGCTTAAGGTAATTGAAAAAGATGTAAAAAAAAGATTTGGAGACCTAAAAAATCCTTTATTGCTCTCTGTTAGATCTGGAGCAAGAGTTTCAATGCCAGGTATGATGGATACAATATTAAATCTGGGACTTAACGATGAAACTGTAATAGCTTTATCCAACAAAACTTCAAATGGTAGATTTGCAAAAGATAGTTATAGACGATTTATTCAAATGTATGGAAATGTTGTATTGGGTGTGGAAAGTCATCATTTTGAAGAGTTAATTGAAAATTATAAATTAACTAAAGGTGTTCTTTTAGATACTGAACTAGATGAAAGTGATTGGGATGGTTTAATTAGTGATTTTAAAAAAGTAGTTAAAGAAAAAACTCAAAAAGACTTTCCTCAAAATGTATATGACCAACTTTTAGGCGCAATTAGCGCGGTATTTTTATCATGGGAAAGCAATAGGGCAAAAATTTATAGAAAATTAAATCAAATACCTTCCGAATGGGGCACTGCTGTTAATGTTCAATCAATGGTTTTTGGAAATATGGGAAACGATTGCGCAACCGGAGTAGTGTTTACAAGAAATCCTTCTGATGGTTCCAATGATATTTACGGAGAATATCTGATTAATGCCCAAGGTGAAGATGTTGTAGCTGGTACTAGAACGCCACAATATATTACTAAAAAGGCTCGCGAAGATGCAAATGTAAAAGATCCATCAATGGAAGAGTCTATGCCTAAAGTCTATAAACAATTAGAAAAAATTTTGATTAAGCTGGAAACTCATTACAAAGATATGCAGGATGTCGAGTTTACTGTCGAAAACAATAAACTTTGGATTTTGCAAACTAGGTCAGGAAAAAGAACTTCTAAGTCAGCAGTAAAAATAGCTGTTGATATGGTTAAAGAAAAATTAATTTCTAAAAAACAGGCTATTCTGAGAATAGATCCAAGTTCTTTAGATACTTTGTTACATCCAACATTAGATGAAAAAAGCGAAATAAACGTAATAGCAAATGGTCTTCCAGCATCACCAGGAGCAGCAAGTGGCAAAGTAGTTTTTACTTCAGAAGAGGCTGAAAGATTAAACGATATGATGCAGGATACTATATTGGTTAGAGTAGAAACTTCTCCAGAAGATATTCAGGGAATGCATGCTGCTAAAGGAATTTTAACTGCAAGAGGAGGTATGACTAGTCATGCCGCTGTAGTAGCAAGAGGTATGGGTAGACCTTGTGTTTCTGGATCAAGTGAAATTGATATTAATTATGAAAGTAAAATTTTCAAAACTTCTGAGCTTGAAGTTAAAGAGGGTGATATTATTACAATTGACGGCTCAACAGGAAGAATAATCCTTGGGAAGGTACCAACAGTTAAACCTGAAATTTCTGGTGATTTTTCAAAATTAATGAGCTGGGCAGATGATACTAGAAAATTAAAAGTAAGAACAAATTCAGAAACTCCTATTGATACAAAAACAGCAAGGGATTTTGGTGCAGAGGGAATTGGTCTATGCAGAACAGAACATATGTTTTTTGATGAGGAAAGAATTTTATCCGTAAGAGAGATGATTTTATCAAAATCAAAAGAGGACAGGGCAAAAGCATTAGCAAAATTATTACCACATCAGAAAAAAGACTTTGTAGAGATTTTTAAAATAATGGGTGGATTGCCTGTAACTGTAAGATTATTAGATCCACCATTACATGAGTTTTTGCCTCATTCAGACAAAGAAATTCAAGAAGTGGCAAATGTGGTCGGAGTAGACTTAAAGGAAGTTAAATCAAGAATATCTGAATTACATGAGCAAAATCCTATGCTTGGTCATAGAGGTTGTAGATTGGGCATTTCTTATCCTGAAATATATGAAATGCAATGTAGAGCAATTTTTGAGGCTTTAGTTGAATTAAAAAAGAATAAAGTAAAATCAGCTTTTCCTGAAATCATGATTCCTTTAGTCTCTACAGAAGTTGAAATTAAGATTATGAAAGAATTAGTTAATAAAATTGCAAAAACTGTTCAAGAGGAAAACAAAGTTAAAATTGATTTTATGGTTGGTACTATGATTGAGCTTCCAAGAGCAGCAATTAAAGCAAAAGATATCGCAAAACATGCTCAGTTTTTTAGCTTTGGAACTAACGATTTAACTCAAACCACATTTGGAATAAGTAGAGATGATAGTGGTAAATTTTTAAATGATTACATTGATAATAAAATTTTTGATATTGATCCATTTGTTTCAATTGACGAAGGTGTTGAAGATTTGATTGAGATTGCAGTTTTAAAAGGCAAGAAGCAAAATAAAAAAATTAAATTAGGTATATGTGGTGAGCATGGAGGTGATCCTAAAAGTATAGCTTTTTGTTCTAGGGTTGGATTGAATTATGTCTCTTGTTCTCCATATAGAGTTCCAATTGCAAGACTTGCAGCAGCTCAAGCTGAAATAAATAAAAATAAATAAAATATTTCAGGGGCGTTCTGTTTCTCGTCCCAAGACAGATAATTAGCATATTTACTTACTAATTGGAATTTCTTCGTTGTCTTCTTCGTTGTCATATTGCTCTATTTTCTTTTCACTTTCTTTTCTGACTTCGTTGTCTTCGTTGTATTGAATAATTTCTTATGTTCAGACACTAGCATTTCATTACTCTCGTCTAGGTAGTTAGATTGGATAATCTCTGGCGAATTATTAGAGTGTCTAGAGATAACTTGAAGAGGGGTATTTTGGTTATATCTTTGAGTTATGAGGATAAATTTTATAACTCATATTTAATTAAATATTAAATTGATATCATTGATACTTTTTGTAAGTTCTTGTTGCGTTAATTTGTGATTTTTAAAGAAAATATTTTTTATTTTAAGTTTAATGAATTCCAATTTTACAACAATATTAAATATATCAATATCTTTTTTTATTTTTTTATTACTAATAATGTTTTTAAGATCATGATATTTTTTATTTTTATATAGTATAGTTTTTAATACATTTTCTTGCCTACTTTTATTTAATCCATTAATAGAGATCTTTGAAATATCTCTTTTTTTTTTTAGAAAAAATACTACAGACTGATGATAATTTAAGAAATCAACTTTGTGAGAATAATTTTTTAAAAATGTATTTCCAAAGTTTATTACAAAATTTTTTTTATAATTGTCAGGGTAGAATAATTGAAAATTTGGCACATAGCAATCATCCATTATTTTGTCTATGAAGTTTCTTTCAAATCTCTTCTGTAAAAAATTTTGAAACTTTTTTATTTTAATATTTTTCAATAATTTTCTTTGCAAACTAGCTAAAAAAACGTTTAACGACCCTGGTCGATAAAAGTAAAACCACATTTTTCCATTCAATTTCATTGATAGAATTAAATTTTTTACTGCTTTATCAACATGATCAACATGTTGAATAATTCCATGCAAGTAAATAAAATCAAACTTTTTTCTTGGCAAACTATTTTTTGAGAGATCAAGTCGTCTAGATTTTATTATTCTATTTAGATTATTTGTCTTAATATATTTTTTAAATCTTATAATATTATAGTGCGATATGTCGTAATGAAATATTTCTTTTGGTTTAAAACTTAATAATCCTAACGCTTCTCTTCCAGACCCCACATTCATAATAGTTTTATCTTTTAGATCATTGTTGGTAATTGACATTTTCTTTAAATTTTTCTTAATTAGTTTTGATGTTATTAAAATATTTTTTTTATTAAAAAAATCATCATCCATTTTTTCAAAACTCGCACCAGATGAATGCTTTCCATAAAAATTATCTATTTTCATTATCTTTAAGATTTTTTGTTTAAATTTTTTAGTTAATTAAATTTTATATAAATGAATAAGAAACAGTATAAAGTAACAATTATATTATATTAATTAAAATTTAAAAGGGGCGTTCTGTTGCCAGGTGCCCCAAACCCCGTCTACTTAATTAACCGAAGTTAATTATGCAGCAAGTGCGTAACTTTCGTTAGCAATTATAAATTAGCCCTTTACGGAGGAACAATTCCGAACGAAAGAATAGCCTTTAGACATTCGTCGATTCTGGTTCACCCCCATAAGTTGTAATGGTGGAGGTGGTGGGTACTGCCCCCACGTCCGCAATGGTTATTACGAAATTCGTTTATCGTCATAGTTGGAAAACCAACTTTATTAATATAAAAGGAATTGCAATAGATTCAATAACAATCATGAAATTAACTAAAGAGCAAACAGAAGAAATAAAAAATCAGCAAGCTCAAAGCAATCAAACTAAAAGAGTTACATCGCCTGAGCTTGAAAAAGTTTTGTATGAGGCAATTCCAGCTCTAGACCATGGGTTTGTTAGAGTAGTTGATTATATGGGTGATGATACCTCCATTGTTCAGTCTGCTAGAGTTTCATATGGAAAAGGCACAAAACAAGTATCTACTGATAAAGGTTTAATTAAATATTTAATGAGACATTGGCACAGCACTCCATTTGAAATGTGCGAAATTAAATATCACATTAAGCTTCCAATTTTTATTGCTAGACAATGGATAAGACACAGAACAGCAAATGTTAATGAGTACTCTGCTCGATATTCAATTTTGGATAAAGAATTTTATTTACCCGCTAAAGAAAATTTAGCTGCTCAGTCTAAAAGTAATAGACAAGGTAGAGGAGAGGTTCTTGAGGGCGAACAAGCAAATGAGGTATTGGAGCTTTTAAAAAATGATGCAGAGAGAACTTATGATAATTATGAAACTATGTTGAATGAAAGATATGATGGTTCAACTATTGATGAAAATAAAAAGGGATTAGCAAGAGAACTTGCAAGAATGAATTTAACTTTAAATACATACACACAGTGGTACTGGAAAACAGATTTATTAAATTTGATGAATTTTTTAAGACTAAGAGCTGATAGTCACGCACAATATGAAATAAGAGTTTATGCTGACCTAATGTTAGATACCTTAAAAAAATGGGTTCCTATTACTTATGAAGCATTTATGGATTATCGAGTTGGAGGTACTGAGGTTTCAGCTAAAGGTAAAAATATAATTCAAAAATTGATAAAAGGAGAAGACGTTTCACCTGATGACTCTGGTCTTTCTAAAAGAGAATGGAATGAATTAATGGAAGCTTTTGAGCTTAAAGATAAGTTGATTTAATTTTTTCCGCAAACTCTAAATATATTTTAGAAATTTCATGATTTGGGTTTTCTTCTACAATTGGCTTCCCATTATCACCAGCTTTACCAACCTCAGGATTAATTGGTATTTCACCTAAAAATTCTTTATTGAATTCTTTAGCTGTTCTTTTAACACCTCCCTCACCAAAAATTTTATAATTTTTTCCATCATCGCCTTTAAAATAACTCATATTATCTACCAATCCTAAAATTTTAACATCTAGTTTATCAAACATTTTAATACCTCTTACAACATCAAGTAATGCTACCTCTTGGGGAGTAGAAACAATTATGGCTCCATCTATTTTGATTTCTTGGGAAAATGTTAGCTGCGTATCTCCTGTTCCTGGAGGCATATCAATAATAATAAAATCTAAATCTTTCCAATTTACTTTTTGAGTAAAAGTTTTAATTGCACTTGTAACCATAGGGCCTCTCCAAATCATAGGAGTTTGCTGATCCGCCAAAAATCCAATCGACATACATTGAATGTCATATTTCATTACAGGTTCAAGTTTTTGACCATCACTTTTTGGTTTTTCATTTATATCAAACATTTTTGGTATTGAGGGTCCGTAAATATCAGCGTCAAGCAATCCAACTTTACAGCCAACACTTTTAAGGGCTAAAGCAAGATTTGTTGCAAAAGTAGATTTACCAACACCACCCTTCGCACTGGAGACTGCGATTGTAAACTTTGTTCCAAGTATAGGGTTTTTAGTAAAGTTTTTTGGCTCTACTTTTTTTTTCATTGCGTCACTTAGTTCTGGCTTTTTTTCAGACATATTTTGATCTTAACTTGTTTTTGAGTTCAAAGACACTATATACATAGTGTATGTCTGACAATTTTCAACAAAGAGGTGGAAGTCCTTGGGGGTCTCCTCCAGGAGGCGGAAATGGCAATGGATCAGGTCGAGGTCCAACACCACCAGATGTTGATAAAATTATAAGAGAGTTCCAGGATAAAATAAAAAATTTTTTACCAGGTGGAAAATCTTCAAGCACTAAATCTTTAATTTTAGGATTGATAATTTTAGCATTTGTTTGGTTAGCAAGCGGACTTTATAGAGTGCTTCCTGATGAGCAAGGTGTAGTTTTAAGATTTGGAAAATTTGTAAATACAACACAACCTGGATTAAATTATCATATTCCATTTCCAGTGGAGAGTGTTTTGACTCCAAAAGTTACAAAAGTTAACAGAATAGATATTGGTTTTAGATCTGAAAGAGAAAGTGGTTTCTCAAGTGGTGGTGGAGTAGCGGATGTACCACAAGAAAGCCTAATGTTAACTGGTGATGAAAATATAGTTAATATTGATTTTTCTGTTTTTTGGGTGATTAAAGATGCTGGAAATTTCTTATTTAAAATTCAAGATCCTGAAGGAACAGTAAAAGCTGCAGCAGAAACAGCTATGAGAGAAGTTATTGCAAAAAGTGATATTCAACCAATTTTAACTGAAGGGAGATCTAAAATTGAGGTTGAAACACAAGATATAATTCAAACTATATTGGATGACTATGAGAGTGGTATTCAAATAACTCAAGTACAAACTCAAAAAGCAGATCCACCTGATCAAGTAATTGATGCTTTTAGAGATGTTCAGGCTGCTAGAGCTGACATGGAAAGAGCAAAAAATGAAGCTGAGGCTTATGCTAATGATGTAATTCCAAGAGCGAGAGGGGAAGCTCAAAAAATTTTACAAGCTGCGGAAGCATATAAAAAAGAAGTTGTAGCAAAATCAGAAGGGGAAGCTAGCAGATTCCTTGCAATTTATAACGAATACAAAAATGCTAAAGCTGTAACTCAAGAGAGAATGTATTTAGAAACAATGGAAAAAGTTTTAGCAGATATAGATAAAGTTATTATTGAAAATAATGGAGGTTCAGGTGTTGTTCCATATTTGCCGCTACCAGAATTAAAAAAAAAGGCGACTAATTAAATGAAAGCTGGAAAAATATTATTAGGTATTATTATTGCAATAGGAGCTCTTGCTTTCTTATCAGTAATTATTGTTAAAGAAGTTAACCAAGCAATCATACTTCAATTTGGTGACCCTAAAAGAATTATAACAAAACCTGGATTAAATTTTAAAATACCTTTTATCCAAAATGTTGTTTATCTTGATAAGAGGATTTTAAATTTAGATACACCACCAGAAGAAGTTATTGCATCAGATCAAAAACGTTTAATTGTAGATGCTTTTGCCAGATTTCAAATTGTTGATCCTTTAAAATTTTATATTTCAGTTGGAGATGAAAGAGTTGCGAGATCAAGATTATCTACAATTATCAATTCAAGAATTAGAAATGTTTTGGGTCAAGAAGAACTTCAAACTTTATTATCAAAAGATAGATCAAAACAAATGGCTTTAATTAAAGAAGGCGTAAACAATGAAGCACAAAATTTTGGAATAAATATTGTTGATGTTCGGATTAAAAGAGCAGATTTACCTCAAGCTAATAGTGATGCTATTTATAGAAGAATGCAAACCGAGAGGGAAAGAGAAGCAAAAGAATTTAGAGCGGAAGGTGCAGAAATGGCCGTAACTATTACTTCAACAGCCGATAAAGAAGTTACAGTTATTTTAGCAGAGGCACAAAAAGAATCTGAGATTATGAAGGGTGAAGGTGATGGGGCAAGAAATAAGATATTTGCTGACGCATTCGGTCAAGATCCAGAATTTTTTGCATTTTATAGAGCGATGCAAGCTTATGAAAAAGCTCTAATTGGTGGTGAGACTTCTTTAATTTTATCTCCAGACTCAGAGTTCTTTAAATTTTTTGGAAATATAAAGCCAGAAATTAATCAGTAGAAAATGAAAGAGCTATTTATAGCTTTTGGTTTATTTTTATTTATCGAAGGAATTTTATATGCCTTATTTCCATCAAAAATGAGAAGTATGTTAAGCAAACTTGAATTGTTAAAAGATAGTCAATTAAGGACTGGCGGATTAATCTTTGCAATTTTAGGATTTGTAATTATTTACTATTTAAAGACTATTACATGAAAAATTTAAAAATATATTTACTTACATTATTAATACTTATTAGTTTTAATGCTAAATCTTTTTCAAAAGGTGTGCCAGAGTCTTTTGCAGATCTTGCTGAAAAGTTGATGCCATCTGTTGTAAATATCTCAACAACACAAACTGTAGTTACAAATACTAATCCTTTTCCATTTCAATTTCCTCCAGGATCACCATTTGAGGATATGTTTAAAGAATTTGGAGCTCCTCAAGAGAGAAAATCTTCAGCACTCGGGTCTGGTTTTATAATTGATGAGAAAGGAATTGTTGTAACAAACAATCACGTTATCCAAGATGCCGAAGATATTATTGTTAGAGTAAATGGCGATAAAGAATTTAAAGCAACAGTTATAGGTGCAGACCCTTTATCAGATATAGCTGTTTTGCAATTAGAAACTAAAGAAAAATTTATTCCTGTTTCATTTGGAAACTCTGATAAAGCTAGAATTGGGGATTGGGTGATTGCAATTGGAAACCCTTTTGGATTAGGAGGAACAGTCACTTCAGGTATCATTTCTGCCAGAAATAGATCGATTGGTCTTTCAAGATATGAAGACTACATTCAAACTGATGCTTCGATTAACTCAGGAAATTCAGGTGGACCATTGTTTGATATGAATGGAAATGTGATTGGAATTAATACAGCAATTTTAGGAAGAAACGGATCTATAGGAATTGGTTTTTCAATACCTTCCAATAGTGCACAAATTGTTATCGATCAATTAATTGAATTTGGGGAAACCAAAAGAGGTTGGTTAGGTGTAAGAATTCAAGATGTTACTAAAGAGATAGCTGAAGTTGAAAATTTAGATGAGCCAAGAGGAGCTTTGGTTGCAAGTGTTGCTGATAATAGTCCGTCCGATAAAGCAGGAATTAAAGCTGGAGATATAATCTTAGAATTTAATAATGAAAGAATTAAAGAAATGAAAGAGCTGCCAATAATAGTTGCTCGAACTGAAGTTGGAAAAAAAGTTGATGTAAAAATTTGGAGAAATAAAAAAGAACTAGTCAAAAAAGTAACACTAGGTAGATTAGAAACATCAGAAGATTTCAAAGTTACTGAAAAATCTTCACCCACAGAGAATAAAATTGATGATTTAAAAATCACAGTAAGAACACTTAACAAAGAAGACATTAAAGAAAGAAATCTTCCAAATCAAACCAAAGGATTAGTAATAACTAAAATAGAAAATGATAGTCCATTAATTAATTCAATTGAAGTTAATAGTATAATAATTGAAGCACAAAAGAAAAAAATTGATAGTGCAAATGATCTAAAACAAATTGTAAAACAAGTTTTAAATACCAATCAAAAAACAATCTTGCTTGTAATCTACAACAGCCAAAATCAAAGAAGATACATAGGTGTTAAATTAAAATAGATAATGGATTTAAAATCCAAAATCATTTTAATCTATGGTCCAACAGCATCAGGTAAATCTAATTTTGCAGTCAAACTAGCAAAAAAAATTGGAGGTGAAATAATTAATGCTGATAGCATGCAGCTTTACAAAGATTTAAAAATTTTAACTGCCAGACCTTTTAAAAAAGAATACCAAGATATCAAGCATCATCTATATGGATTTCAAAGTGGAAAAAAAAACTTTTCAACTGGTGATTGGTTAAAGTTAGCAATTAAAAAGATAGGAGAAGTGAAAAGAAGAAAAAAAATCCCAATTTTAGTTGGTGGAACTGGATTATATTTTAAAGCATTAATAGATGGTTTGGTTGAAATTCCAAACATACCGATGGCTTTTAGAAATAAAATAAGAAAACTACAAAAAGATCTTGGTCAAAAAAATTTTTATAAAAAACTTTTAAAACTTGATCCTAATTTAGTTAAAACAATAAAACCTACTGATACTCAAAGATCGATAAGAGCTTATGAGGTAAAACTATTTACAAATAAATCAATTAACGAATGGTATGATAATACAAAATCACAATTTAAAAAAAAAGATTTTTACAAATTAATTATTGATTTCCCAAGATCAGATTTAATTGAAACGATTAACCAAAGAGCATTTAAAATGTTTAAATTGGGGGCTGTACTTGAGGTTAAAAAATTTTTAAAGCTCAAGATTAATAAAAATAAAAGTATATCAAAAGCAATAGGAGTTGCAGAAATAAAGGAATATTTAACTAAAAAAGTGGATGAAAAAGAAGCAATTGAAAAAATATCAATAAAGACCAGACAATATGCCAAAAGACAGATGACTTGGTCACGAGGCCACATGTCAAATTGGATAAAATTAAACCCCAAAAGAATAAATAATTTTCTAAAAAAAATTTAATTATTCTTCACTATAGCTTGACCAATTAGTACAACTTCAGCTAGATTGCTTTGATGTCTAAATTATATTCAGGAGCGGAGATCGTATTCAAATGTCTTGAGGATCAAGACGTTAAATTTATTTTTGGTTATCCTGGAGGAGCAGTATTGCCAATTTATGATGAGTTAAAAAATCATCCATCAATAAAACATATTTTAGTAAGACACGAGCAAGGAGCTGGTCATGCTGCAGAAGGATATGCAAGATCTACTGGAAAGCCAGGTGTAGTCCTTGTAACTTCTGGGCCAGGTGCAACCAATATAGTTACTGCTTTAACAGATGCTTATATGGATTCTGTTCCATTAGTTTGCATTTCAGGTCAAGTTCCAACTCATTTGATTGGCACAGATGCATTCCAAGAATGTGATACGACAGGAATTACAAGACCGTGTACCAAACATAACTGGCTAGTAAAAGATATTAAAGACCTTCCAAAAATTTTACATGAAGCATTTCATGTGGCAACTACAGGAAGACCTGGACCTGTGTTAATTGATATTCCAAAAGATGTCCAATTTTCAAAAACTAATTATTCAAAACCTAAAATGCAAAAAAGATTAAATGGAAAATCCCATAATCATTTTTCACAAGATGATATAGACAAATTAGTTGACCTTATTTCAAAAGCAAAAAAACCAGTAATTTATTCTGGTGGAGGAGTAATAAATTCAGGACCTGAAGCAAGTGAATCTCTAAGAGAATTTACAAGATTAACTGGGTTTCCAATCACATCAACTTTACAAGGGCTTGGAGCTTTCCCAGGAGATGATGATCAGTTTTTAGGTATGCTAGGAATGCATGGAACTTACGAAGCTAATAATGCAATGCATGATTGTGATTTATTGATAAATATTGGTGCAAGATTTGATGATCGTATAACTGGTAAAATTGATGAATTTTCTCCAAATTCAAAAAAAATTCATATTGATATTGACCCATCATCAATAAATAAAATTATAAAAGTTGATCTTGCAATTGTTGGTGACGTAAATGATGTAATCCAATCATCAATCAAAACAATCAATAAAAAAAATAAAAGTTTAAAAAATTCTAATAAAGAAAAGATTTCAAAATGGTGGCAGCAAATCCAAAAATGGAGAGAAAAAAATTCTTTAGGTTTTATCAATAGCAATGAAACTATAAAACCTCAACATGCTGTCCAGAGACTTTATGAATTAACAAAAAATCAAGATACTTTTATTACAACTGAAGTTGGTCAACACCAGATGTGGGCAGCTCAACACTATAAATTTAATAAACCAAACCGATGGATGACATCAGGTGGTCTTGGGACGATGGGATATGGTTTACCAGCAGCTGTTGGTGTTCAGATAGCACATCCAGATAAATTAGTTATTGATATTGCCGGAGAGGCTTCAGTTTTAATGACGATGCAGGAAATGTCCACAGCAGTACAATATAATTTACCAATAAAAATATTTATTTTAAACAACCAATACATGGGAATGGTAAGACAATGGCAAGAGCTTTTACATGAGAAAAATTACTCAGAGAGTTATTCAGAAGCTTTACCAGATTTTAATAAAATGGCAGAGGCTTATGGGTGTAAGGGAATAAGAGTAGAAAATTATGGTGAATTAGATGAAAAAATTCAAGAAATGATTGATTATAAAGGTCCGGTGATATTTGACTGTCAGGTAGATCCAGGAGAAAACTGTTTTCCAATGATACCATCAGGCAAACCTCATAACCAAATGATACTAGGTCCAAATGATCAAGCAGAGAATAAAATAACTGGCAAGGGTAAGTCTTTAGTTTAATGGTAAAATCTAAGTCAGCTTATAGTGTTTCAACTAAAAAGGAAAAATCAGATACACACATATTTGTTTTATGGGTGGATAATGAAGCTGGTGTATTAGCAAGAGTTGTAGGTTTATTTTCTGGAAGAGGCTACAATATAGAGTCTTTAGCTGTTGCAGAAATCGATGCTAAAAAAAATATTTCAAGAATTACAATTGTAACTACTGGTACTCCACAAGTAATCGATCAAATTAAGTTACAATTAGGTAAGCTAGTGCCAGTACACAAAGTGGCAAACTTCAAAAGAGAAGATAAGCAAGTAATTTTCAAAGAAATGGCACTTTTAAAAATTGTTGGTGCCAAGGTCAAAATTGATAAATGTTTAAAAGCTTGTAAAAATTATAATCCAGTAATAATAGATAAAACAAAAAAATCAGTAGTTCTTCAAATTACAGCATTAAGAAGAGAAATTGACAAAATGAATTTAAAATTAAAACCTCTAGGTCTAATTAGCACTTCTAGAACAGGGGCGATCGCGATGACAAGAGGTGCTGAAGTTTTTAACTAATTAAAAAGGAGAAAAAAATGAAAATGTTTTATGAAAAAGATGCTGATGTAAATCTAATAAAAGAAAAGAAAGTTGCAATATTTGGTTATGGAAGTCAAGGACACGCACATGCTTTAAATTTAAAAGATAGTGGTGTTAAAGAAGTAGTTGTTGCTTTAAGAGATGGTTCTGCAAGTAAGGCAAAAGCTGAATCTAAAGGTTTAAAAGTTATGAATTTATCTGATGCAGCTGAATGGGCTGATGTTTGCATGATATTAACTCCAGATGAATTGCAGGCAACAATATATAAAAATCATATTGAGCAAAGAATTAAAGAAGGAACAAGTTTAGCTTTTGCGCACGGTTTAAATATTCATTACGATTTAATTAAAGCAAGAAAAGATCTTGATGTTTTTATGGTGGCACCAAAAGGACCTGGCCATTTAGTGAGAAGTGAATTTGAAAAAGGTGGTGGTGTGCCATGCTTAATGGCTGTTCACCAAGATGGAACTGGTAAGGCAAGAGATTTAGCTTTGTCTTATGCATCAGCAATTGGGGGAGGTAGATCAGGAATTATTGAAACAACATTTAAAGATGAATGTGAAACTGATTTATTTGGTGAGCAAACAGTTCTTTGTGGTGGTTTAGTTGAACTAATTAAAAATGGATATGAAACATTGGTTGAAGCTGGTTATGAACCTGAAATGGCATACTTCGAATGTCTCCATGAAGTAAAACTGATTGTTGACTTAATTTATGAAGGTGGAATAGCTAATATGAACTACTCAATTTCTAATACTGCAGAGTATGGTGAATATGTTTCTGGTCCAAGAATTATAAATAAAGAAGAAACAAAGAAGAGAATGAAAGAAGTTTTAGCAGATATTCAGTCTGGTAAGTTTACAAAACAGTGGATTGAAGAGTGTAAAAATGGACAAAAAAACTTTTTAAAAACTAGAGAGGATTTAGCTAAACATTCAATTGAAACTGTAGGTGCCAAACTAAGAGATATGATGCCTTGGATTGGTAAAAAGAAGTTAGTTGATAGTGACAAGAGTTAAAAGATAAGAAATTCTAACAATTATTTTGCAAAATCTATTATAGATTGTATTATCCATTTTCTTAAATTTTAAGATTATGGCTGATAAAGATAGAGTTTTTATATTTGATACAACAATGCGAGATGGTGAGCAATCACCTGGAGCCTCTATGAGTCTTGAGGAAAAAATTCAAATTGCGAGAGTTTTTGATGAACTTGGTGTTGATATTATTGAAGCTGGTTTTCCAATTGCATCCCCTGGAGATTTTGAAGCTGTAACAGCAATTAGTAAAGTTTTAAAAAAATCAATTCCGTGTGGTTTAGCAAGACATTCAAAAAAAGATATTGATAGATGTTTTGAAGCATTAAAACATGCTCCAAGATTTAGAATTCATACATTTATTTCTACGAGCCCCTTACATATGAAGCATAAACTTAACAAAACCCCTGAGCAAGTTTATGAGTCAATCAAAGAACATGTAAGTTATGCAAGAAATCTTACAGACGATGTAGAGTGGTCGTGTGAAGACGGAACAAGAACTGATATGGATTACATGTGCAAGACAGTTGAGCTTGCAATAAAATCAGGTGCTAAAACTATTAATATTCCAGATACAGTTGGTTATACTGTGCCTTCTGAATTTACAAAAATTATAAATACTCTTTTAAATAAAGTTCCAAATATTGATCAAGCAATTTTATCAACTCATTGTCATAATGATTTAGGATTAGCTGTTGCAAATTCTTTAGCTGGAATACAAGCGGGTGCAAGACAAATTGAATGTACGATAAATGGTATTGGTGAAAGAGCGGGGAATGCAGCTCTTGAAGAAGTTGTTATGGCTATAAGAACTAGAAATGATTTAATGCCTTTTGAAACTGGAATTAATACATCATTATTGAGTAAAGCTTCTAAGTTAGTTTCAAATGTTACTGGTTTTCCAGTTCAATATAATAAAGCAATAGTTGGTAAAAATGCTTTTGCTCACGAGTCAGGTATTCATCAAGATGGAATGTTAAAAAATAGAAATACTTATGAGATTATGACACCTGAAAGTGTTGGAGTTAAACAGACTTCTTTAGTAATGGGAAAACATTCTGGAAGACATGCTTTTAAAGATAAATTGATTAGCTTAGGCTATGCTGATTTGACAGATGATGTTATTGAAAATGCCTTTGGGAAATTTAAAGTTTTGGCTGATAAAAAGAAGCATATTTATGATGAAGATATTATAGCATTAGTAGATGATAGTTTAGTTTTAGACAACAAAGCTAATACGATAGTTTTAAAATCACTAAAAGTTTTTGCAGGAACAGGTGAACCTCAAAAAGCTGAAATGAAATTAGATGTCAGTGGGGAAATAAAATCTGCTTCTGAAACAGGCGATGGTCCTGTTGATGCAATATTTAAATGTATTAAAAAATTATATCCACATGATGTGAATTTACAATTGTATCAAGTACATGCTGTAACAGAAGGAACAGACGCTCAAGCAACAGTAAGTGTTCGTATTGAGGAAAATGGTAAAACTACAGTTGGTCAAGCTGCAGATACTGATACATTAGTTGCCTCAGCTAACGCATATATAAGTGCTTTAAATAAGATGATTTTAAAAAGAGGAAAAACTGCACCAATGGAACAAGAAAATCAAAAGGTAAGAGGAATATAATATGGGTTTATTTGATAGAGTGAAGAAAATTTGGAGCCAAGATATGGCGATTGATCTTGGAACAGCAAACACATTAGTTGTTGTTAAGGGTCAAGGTGTGGTTCTAAATGAGCCCTCTGTGGTTGCAATTGTGGATCAGGGTGGAAAAAAAACAGTTCTTGCAGTTGGTGATGAAGCCAAAACTATGCTTGGAAGAACCCCAGGTAATATAAGTGCTATCAGACCATTAAGAGATGGAGTTATTGCAGACTTTATAGTTACAGAAGAAATGATTAAACATTTTATAAAAAAGGTTCATAAAGGAAGCACATTTGCAAATCCAAGAATTTTAATTTGCGTACCAACTGGTTCGACCCCGGTTGAAAGAAAAGCTATTCAAGACAGTGCACTTGCAGCAGGAGCAAGACGTGTACAACTTATTGAAGAACCAATAGCTGCTGCCATTGGAGCAGGTTTACCGATATCTGAAGCAACGGGTTCAATGGTAGTTGATATAGGTGGAGGAACAAGTGAGATTGCAGTTATGTCCTTAGGTGGATTAGTTTATTCAAAATCACTAAGAGTAGCTGGTGATGCAATGGATACAGCCCTAGTAAATTATATGAGAAAAGAATACAATTTAATGATTGGAGATAGTACTGCGGAAAAAATTAAAAAAGAAATTGGTACTGCAATACCTTCAAATGACAATACCTATCCAGTTAAAGGTAGGGATTTAAGATCTGGAACACCTAAAGAAGTAAATATTACAGAAGAAGATACTGCAGAAGCTTTAAATGATATTTTAAAAGAAATGGTATCAGGAATAAAAGATGCATTAGAGTCTACTCCACCTGAATTATCTGCTGACTTAGTTGATATGGGTTTAACTTTAACTGGTGGTGGTGCGTTACTTAAAAATATAGATAAAAGATTTGCTAAAGAAACAGGTTTACCAGTTCATATTGCTGAGGACCCATTATCATGTGTTGCAATTGGTACTGGAAAAGCTTTAGATCAAGAACAAACTTTCTCTACGATGCTTACTGAGTACTAAGATCAATGGCCTCAAGCAGAGATGATTTTGTCATAGCATTTAGATCTGCTTTTTTAAGGAAAGAAACTAAACAAAAATTTTCGTTATTAACATTATTATTTGTATCTATTCTTATAATTGTTTCATCAAATTTAAATTTTAAAATTATCAAAGATTTAAAAAGTATAATTAACGAAGCTGTATATAGATCTTCTTTTATTGTTTCTGTACCAGAAAACTTAATAAAAAATTATTATTTAAAAATTAATGAATATTCGAACTTTTATGAAGAGTATTTAAGAATCAAAGAAGAGTCGAAAAATTTTGAAGCAAAAGAAATATTAAATGAAATTATTATAAATGAAAACGAAGAATTAAAAAAATTAATTGAAGATTTTACTTTTACAAAAAATAAAATTTTAGCAAAGGTAATTGTTGATCATGATAGTCCTTTTTCAAAAACAATTATAATTAACAAAGGTAGTAAAGATGGATTAAAAATTGGTACAAATATTTTTGATAAAAATTACTTAATTGGAAGAGTTATTGAGACAAATTTCAAAACATCTAGAGTATTATTATTATCAGATCTTAATTCAAACGTTCCAATATCCATAGTGCCGGGAGATATTCAAGCGATTGTGGTGGGTGACGGGGTAGATTCTGGTAAAATTAAATACATCAAAAATAATTTAATTGAAGAAATTCAAGATCAAAGTATTGGCTATACTTCAGGGACAGGTGCTCTATTTAGAAGCGGTGCTCCAGTTGGAAGAGTATCCTTCAATCAAAATGAATTTTTTGTAAATTTTTATAGCGATTTTAGCCAACTTAAATATGTTTTGGCTGAAATTGAGACTAAAACTAACAATGTTGTATTAAGTAATAATGCTGAAGCAAATGTGGATTCTGCTCAGAATGGAGAGTCTATTAAACTTAACTTATTAAATGATCAGATTAATATTTTAAACGAAACAAATAAAAAATTTATTGAAGAAAATACTGAATTGGCCTCTCAGAATAAAGATCTATTAATACAAAATAATAAATTAGAAGATAAAATAAAAAAGCAAACTAAAGAAATTAATCAGAATAAATTAGATCAAGAGGAATTTGAATTCCTGAGATTAAATTTATTATACAGTGCAAAATGTCAAAAAACTATTTTTAAGAAAGGTTATAAAGTAGGTACGCCAGAATATAAAAATTGTATTCTAAAAAGAGGAAGAGAATAAATGATCATTTTTAAAAGAAATAAATTTTTATACAAGCTTTACACATGGTTACCAATTTTATTTCTTTTCTTTTCAGTTTTAAATGAATTTGATTTAAATTATTTAAAAATTGAATATTTTTCATTTAATTTTCCTTTTGTATTAATTTTTTATTTTACACTTAAAGAATATAAAAGATTTGATTATTTATTGGTTTTTTTTGCAGGTCTAGTGAATGATACTGTAATTGGGACACCTTTAGGATTGAGTTCATTTTCATATATCTTTGTTTGTATATTTTCAGCCTATTTAAGAAATATAACTATAAGGCCAAATTTAATTAAGGATTGGTTTTATTTTTTATTTGTCATCACTTTAATTAATTCAATGAATTACCTAATTTTATTTTTTTTCTTTTCTTATGAGCTGGATATAATGTTTTATGTGATTAATAATTTGTTCACGTTTTTGTTATATATACCAATTTCATTTATTTTTGATAAGTATTTAAAATCTGTAAATGATTAACCAAAGCGACAACGTTTTAAAATTAAATTCTATTAATAGAAGAATGTTTATTTTAGCTGCTGCTAAAGTAGTTATATTAGGTGGTATAGTTTCAAGGTTATTTTTTTTGCAAGTTAAAGAAAATAAAAGATATCTAACTCTTTCTGATAAAAATCGAATTAGAGAATGGAAATTACCACCTATAAGAGGAAATTTTGAAGATTACTTTGGTAACACTATTGCTGGAAATTTTGAAGCATATGAACTTCATTTAATTCCAGAAGAAATAGAAAATTTTAGATATACAATTAATAGAGTTAGAAATATTCTTCAATTATCGGATAGTCAATTTCAAAAAATTTTAAAGAAAAAAAATCAAATTAAACCTTGGGAAAATTTAATAGTCTCTAATAATCTTACTTGGGAGAATTTTTCTAAAATTAATAATAATTTATATGATTTAAATGGTGTTAAACCAGTAATTTCTATTTCTAGAAGTTATCCATTTAAAGAAAATTTTACACATGTATTAGGGTATGTGAGTCAAGCAAATGATGAAGATATTCTGTCTAATGAAATTATTAAAGAGAAGTTTGTTCAAGGTCTTAAAGTTGGGAAAATTGGTTTAGAAAAAACATTTGAGAATGACCTTATTGGAAATAATTCTATAGAGAGATATGAAGTTAATGCTTATGGCAGAAGAATTAGCCAATTAGAATTTCAAAAAGGCAACAAAGGAAAAACAATAAAGCTTACCATAGATACTGAGGTGCAAAAATTGGCTAATGAATTATTGAAGGAAAAAGCAGGATCTATATGTGTTATGGATATTTTTACAGGTCATGTGGTTGCTATGCATTCTTCGCCATCTTTTGATGCTAATAAATTTGTGTTTGGAATCAGTAATGATGATTGGCAATTGATTAGAAATGATCCAATGAAACCACTTGTTAATAAATCATTATCTGGAAATTATTCACCTGGTTCAACTATTAAACCAATTGTAGCTTTATCAGCATTTGAAAATAAAGTTGTAAACTCAAATTTTAGAGTAAATTGCAGAGGGCACAAGAACCCTCTCGAACTTTATGGACAAACTTATCATTGCTGGAAAAAAGAAGGTCATGGAATTGTAAATATGAGAGAGGCAATGAAACAATCATGTGATACCTATTTCTATGAGATTGCAAGAAAGCTTGGTGTAGATAAATTAAGTGATACTGCAAAAAAATTTGGTCTAGGAAAAAAAGTCTTTGGGGATTTATTTGAAATTGAAAAATCTGGTTTAATACCAAGTACATTTTGGAAAAAAAATGCCCTTGGTAGAAATTGGTTGCTTGGAGAAACTATTATTACAGGTATTGGGCAAGGGTATATTCAAACAACACCTATTCAACTTTGTTTAATGACAGCCCAAATTGCAAACGGGGGGCATAAGATAATCCCAAAAATAATTTTAGATAGTAAAAGTGAAGAAGAAGATAAATTTGCACCTATTGTAGAAGACGCAAAAAATATGAAATTAGTACAAGATGCTATGTTTAGCTCAACTAACGAAGTTAGAGGAACTTCATATAGATCAAGAATAGATGATCCAAAATATCAATTTGCTGGGAAAACAGGAACGGCTCAAGTCAAAAGAATTACAAAACAAGATCGAAAGTTAGATCTTGATACTTCTGAAATACCATATGAGGAAAGAGATCATGCTTTATATGTAGCGTTTGGGCCTTACAAAAATCCCCGATATGCTGCAAGTATTGTCATAGAGCATGGAGGGTCAGGAGGAAGTGTAGCCGCACCGCTTGCAAAGAAATTATTTAAAAAGATAATTGACCGACACGAAATTAGAAAAAATTTTGAAAGTAACAAATATTTAAATATTTAAATGTATCTCCACAACAGATTAGAAAATAGAAATAATTTTTTTCAAAAGATAAAGGATATTGATTTTATTTTATTGATAGGGATTTTACTTCTTGGATTCATAAGTGTTTCAACAATGTACTCTACTGATGGAGGTCAAATATTATTTCATACTAAAAGTCATTTTATAAAATTTGTAGTCTTTACAGGATTAATGTTAATAATCTCTTTTTTAAATATAAGGTTTTGGTTTTCTATTAGCTACATTGCATACCTAATTTTAATTCTAATGTTAATTTGGACTATAAATTTTGGTATAACTGCCTCAGGTTCTCAGAGGTGGATAAATTTATACTTTATTAATCTTCAACCCTCTGAGCTAATGAAAATTTTTATAATTTTATGCTTGGCTAAATACTTCCATAGAAAAAGATTAGAAAATGTTAATTCATTTTATTCTATCATTGTTTCAATGATTATTATTTTGTTACCTATGAGTTTAGTAATTATTCAGCCTGACTTGGGAACTTCAATTCTAATTTCAGTAAGTGGAATTTTGGTTTTATGGTTTTCAGGCTTAAATCATAAATATTTTTTTTACTCATTTTTGATATCTATTTTGTCTCTTCCTTTCATTATATCTTTTTTAAAACCCTACCAAAAACTGAGAGTGTTGACATTTTTAAATCCTGATAGAGACCCACTTGGCGCCGGATATCAGATTATCCAATCGAAGATTGCCGTAGGTTCTGGAGGATTATTTGGAAAAGGTTTTTTACAAGGAACCCAGAGTTATTTAGAATTTTTACCTGAAAAACATACAGATTTCATATTTACTTTATTTTCTGAAGAATTTGGATTTTTAGGGTCAGTTTTTCTCTTATTATTATATGCGATTATAATTTATCGGATTATTAAAATAGGCTCTATATCCAGAAGTTATTTTGCCAAATTATTTTGTTATAGTTTTGGTGGTTCACTATTTGTGTTTATTGTCATTAATATGAGTATGGTTTTAGGTTTATTACCTATAGTTGGTTCTCCATTACCAATCATGTCTTACGGAGGATCATCCATGCTTGCGACAATGATAGGCTTTGGGATTGTTATGAGTGCTAAAATCCATAGTAAGCAGTCAATCGCTTAAGTATAATTTGTCGCTTAAAAAACAATCATAAAAAGAAGTATACTTTTTTTATGAGTAGCAATCCCAAAATTGGAATAGTAGGTGCTGGAATTCAAGGAGTATCAAATGCACTTTTTTTACAAAAAAAAGGCTTTGATGTAACTTTGTTTGATAGAGATGAACCTGGAAGCCCAGCTGCTTCATATGGAAATGCAGGTCATTTTTCTCCTTATGCCTCTCTTTCATTGAATAGAACAGATGTACTTGCAGATGTACCCGCAATGCTTTTAAGTTCTACTGGTCCTTTAGCACTTAAGTGGAATTATGTGCCAAAAATGATTCCATGGTTTATCAAATTTATTTTAAATACATCAAAAAGAAAAATGATGCATACAGCAAAATATATGCATCAAATTTTAGATCTTGCTTTACCAGCTTATGATGAATTATTTGATGAAATAGATTTAGAGGGGCTAGTTGAGAACAAAGGGATTTTGTATATTTGGAATGACAAAGATTTAAAAAGTAGAGAATTAGAAATAAAAGTAAGAGATGAATTAGGCGTTAAACAACAATTGGTAAATAAACATGAAATTCATGATTTAGAACCAAATATAAGACCATTTTATCATGCTGGTGTTTATTATCCTTATGCAAGGCATGCAAGAAATCCAAAAAGAATACTTCTAAAACTATTTGAACTTTTTTTAAAGAAAGGTGGAAAATTTGAAAAATCTAATATTGAAGAAATAAAATTTGAAAATGAAAAACCTATTTTTAAAACAGAAAAAGATGAATATAAATTTGATAAAATTGTTATCGCATGTGGTGCTTTTTCTAAAAAGTTGACAGATAATCTTGGAGAAAAAATTCCACTAGACACCGAAAGAGGTTATCATGTTCATTTCAAAGACTGTGATCATCTTTTGTCTAGACCAGTTATTTTTTCTAATAGAGGATTTGGTATAACACCAATGGAGCAAGGCTTACGAGTAGTTGGCACTGTTGAATTTGGAGGTTTAGAAAACCCTTTATCAAAATCTAGAATTAAAAATTTAATCAATAATGCAAAATATATGTTAGGTGATTTACCAGAGCATGAGGATGAATGGTTAGGGTTTAGACCTACTTTGCCAGATTTTTTACCTGTCATGGGACCTTCAAAAAATTATAAAAATGTATTTTATTGTTTTGGACATCATCATTTGGGCTGGACACTTGGACCAATATCTGGGAAGATTGTGTCTGGAATGGTAGCTGAAGAAAACACTAACTTAGATTTAAATCCATATAGCTCACATAGATTTGCTTAAGTGAGTAAATCATCAAATTTCTTTGCTTATATATATCTATTATTAACTGTTAGCTTTTGGGCTGGTAATTTTATCGTTGGAAAATTTGCCAGCTTTTATGAAGTTCCTCCATTTTCATTAAACTTTTATAGATGGTTTTTTGCATGGTTGATACTCGCCCCATTTACACTTCCAGAACTGTTTAAAAAAAAAGATTATATTTTAAAGAATTATAAACTTTTTATCATTCTTGGGATAACCAGTATTACAGTATTTAATTCAATTGTTTACTATTCATTAAATTTTACTCAAGTCATCAGTGGTGTGTTGATGATTTCAACAATACCTGTCATGATTATGTTTTTTTCTTCAATTTTAAAAACTGAAAAAACAAATATTTTTCAATTGATTGGAGTAATTTGTTCTTTTACTGGAGTAGTTTTAATCATTACCAAAGCAAATTTTGAAATTTTGTTAAAATTAGATTTTAACAAAGGGGATTTAACAATGGTTGTTGCTATGCTTTCATGGGCAATTTATTCAGCATTACTTAAAAAACAATCTTATGAGATTTCTCAATTAGGGTTGTTAGAAATTATCATTACTTTTGGCCTATTATTTTTGATACCAATTTATTTTATTGAATATCAAATGGGTTTTAGGATTACATTAGAAAAACCTTTTTTCTTTATTCTTGGGTATGTAGTTTTGTTTCCTGGCCTTGCATCATTTATACTTTGGATAAAAGGTATTTCCATGATTGGTGCAAATAGATCAGGAGTTTTTCTTCATTTAATGCCAATTCTAAGTGCAGTAATGGCAATAATTATTTTTGATGAAAAATTTATGTTTTATCATATTTTAGGAGCAGTATTTATTTTAACAGGAATAATTCTTTCAAATCAAAAGAGGTCAAATGCTTAAAGTTGCTATATTAGATGATTATCAAAATGTTGCTCAAGAATTTGTAGATTTAGAAAAATTATCTGGAAAGTATGAATTTAAGATATTCAGCGAACCATTTGTAGATGAGGCAGATGCTCTAGATCAGTTATCAGAATTTGAGGCACTTTTAATTATGAGAGAGCGAACTCCTATGACAAAAAATTTAATTGATAATTTAACCAAACTTAAATTTATTATAACAAGCGGTTCAAGGAATAAAGCAATTGACTTAGAAGCAGCTAAAAAAAGAAAAATAGTTGTTTGTGGTACCGAAATAAATTTTTATCCAACCTCAGAATTGACTTGGGCACTAATGTTGGGTTTAGCAAAAAATTTTAAAGAAGAAATAGATAATATGTATCAAGGTTATTGGCAAACATCAGTCGGTATTGATCTGAGAGGAAAAATTCTAGGACTAATTGGATTAGGTCGTGTTGGGTCAGAAGTTGCAAAAATTGGGAAAGCATTTGGAATGCAGGTAATGGCTTGGAGTGAAAATTTAAATCTAGATAAGTGTAAAGAGCTAGATGTTCTGCCTTGCAGTAAAGAGGATTTAATTAAAACTTCAGATTTTTTATCAATTCATGTGCAAGGCGGTGAAAGATATAAAGATTGTATCACACTTAAAGAGTTAGATAAAATGAAGAAAACTGCTTTTATAATTAATACTTCACGTGGTCCCATTATTAATGAAGATGATTTGATTATTGCATTATCAACCAATGTTATTGCTGGTGCTGGAATTGATGTTTATGAAAAAGAACCTTTACCAGAAAATAATAAATTAAGGTTTTTACCAAATGCATTACTCACTCCACATATTGGATATGTAACTGCAGAAAATTATAGTATTTTTTATACTCAAATGATCGAAGACCTTGAGGCATGTGTTAATGGTAAGCCTATTCGTGTAATTGAGTAAATGGAATTAGCAGTAATTAATCACGATGACTATTTTGCAAAAATTGGTGATGATCATAAGTTTCCAATAAATAAATTTGGAGAGTTGGCTAAATATCTCTTAGAAAAAAAAATAATTAATAATTTTCATAAGCCATATCCGTGCTCAGTTGATACACTTAAAGGAGCTCATTCTGAAACTTATATAAATAATATAATCAATAAATCACTAGACCAAAATCAGGTTAAGAAAATTGGTTTTCCATTAGTTGACAGTGTTGTCAAAAGATCTTTAGTTGCAACAGGTGGAACAGTTTTAGCCGCAAAATTAGCATTAGATACTAGGATAGCTTGTAATACTGCTGGAGGAAGTCATCATGCAAATTTTGATGAAGGAGCAGGATATTGTGTATTCAATGATGTTGCAGTGGCCGCTCAATATCTACTAAAAAGAAGTCTAGTTAAAAAGATAATTATAGTTGATTTAGATGTTCATCAGGGAAACGGAAACTCAGATATTTTCAAAAATAATAATGATGTATTTACTTTTAGTATTCATTCTAAATCTAATTATCCAGCTAAAAAATCAAAAAGTGATTTGGATATTGAATTAGAAGACAATACTGAAGATCAGAAATATATAGAAATTCTTAAAAACAATCTTCATGATTTAAATAAGGAAAAATTTGATTTCGCCTTTTATATTGCAGGAGTTGATGTTCATTACAATGACCGTTTAGGTAAATTGAAATTAACCGATGAAGGGATAAAAAAAAGGGAAGAGTTAGTAATTGAAAATTTTTTTTCTAAAAAAATTCCTTTCTGCGGTGTATTAGGTGGCGGTTACAACAAAGATTTTAAAAAACTTGTAGAATTACATTCAATATTACATGAAACATGTGCTAAATTTGTTAATTAATTATGAATAAAAAAAATCCAAACCTAACAGCTGAACAAAAATTAGTGATGTTTGAAGATGGTACTGAAGCACCTGGATCTAGTGAATTGAATAATGAAAAAAGAGTTGGAAGTTACCACTGTGCAAACTGTGGGATAAAACTTTTTGACTCTGATGCAAAGTACGAAAGTGGTTCAGGTTGGCCATCTTTTTATCAATCATTACCAG
This sequence comes from Candidatus Pelagibacter sp. HIMB1505, assembly GCF_052047915.1. NCBI lineage: Bacteria > Pseudomonadati > Pseudomonadota > Alphaproteobacteria > Candidatus Pelagibacterales > Candidatus Pelagibacteraceae > Candidatus Pelagibacter > Candidatus Pelagibacter sp. HIMB1505. The sequence continues at coordinate 76,670 of NZ_JBNAIR010000002.1, forward strand.
ATGTTTTTGATACAAAAACAGATCATCTATTAGGTTATGGAAGAACTGAATACCACTGCAAAAATTGTAATGCACATCATGGTCATATTTTTGATGATGGGCCGAAACCTACTGGAAAAAGATTTTGTAATAATGGTGTGTGTTTAGTTTTTAAACCAAAAGAATAATTATTTTAATAGTTCCTGAAGCTTATTTTCTTTCTCTAATGCACGAATATCATCATATCCGCCAATGTGTTGATCATCAAAAAATATTTGTGGAACTGTTCTTCTGCCATTAGCCTTTTTAATCATTTCATCTATCGCACCATCTGTTGTTGCAATATTAATTTCTTTGTATTCAGCATTATTTCTAGCTAATAATCTTTTAGCTGCATCACAAAAATTACAAAGTGGACCTGTATATATAGTTACTGATTTCATGATTTATAAATAGTCACTTTTTTTTATTTTACTAGCTATTTCTTTTCTTGAGTATTCAAACTTTTTTTTATGCTTAATACTTTTTTCATGAACTCTTCTTCTCCACAATCTGAATGATGACGGTTTAAGAGTTTTTCTCATAATCTTGATTACTTCAGATTCTGATTTTCCGGTTTTTTGTTTAATTTCTTCAAAAGTTATTCTATCTGCCCACGCTGCCCATATGATCCAGTCGGGATCATCAATTTTAGGTTCAGGATTTTTAACTTTTGTGACTGGGCTATAGCCTTTTTTTTTCATAAATCCTTTATATTTGAAAAAAATCTATAATGCATTTTTTTTGAGATTTGCTATATTGGTTTAGATAGTCCTTCTTAGCCATCTTTAGCTCCCGGTTTTTAAGGACTATCCAAATAATGCTTCCTTTAGATTTTATACTCTATCTTCAGATTATAATTTTTTTGTTCATTACCCCAGGAACACCAAGAGTAGTTATAATTTCTTACTCGATGAATTATGGAGTTGGGAAATGTATATGGTCAGCTTTTGGAGACGTAACTGCAAATTTTATTCAAGCAGTTTTAGTTGTATTCGTCATAGGTTCTTTTTTTTCTGAAAACTCAATCATACTGAATATATTTAAGTGGATTGGGGTTTTTTATATCCTGTATCTTGCTTATGATATTTTTAAGTCACGTCCAAAAAATCTAACTGAAAAAAGTATAATTAAAAAAAGCAATTTATCTTTTTTTAAAGATGGTTTTTTAGTTGCTGGCACAAGTCCTAAAGCTTGGATGTTTTTTCCTTTTATATTTCCTCAATTTATAGATTTTAACTCAAATCTTTTAACACAGTTTGTAATTCTTATTACATCATACATCGTGTTGGATTTTTTATCTTTAATTGGTTATGCAGTGCTCGCACAAAAACTAATTAAATGGATAACAGCCAATCCGAAAACAATAAATACAATTTCTGCGAGTGTTTTAGTTATAATTGCTTTTATTATTGTTATTTCACAACAATATTAACTTAATTTTTGTCTTCTTGAACTATTACGCAAAGTAAGTTTTAATTAATCATTAATTAATTAATAAACCAAAGGAAATAAAAATGAAAATAACTAAAATTATTTTAAGTTTTGTTTCTGCAGTTGCAATTTTATTATCTTCTTCTGCAATATCTTTTGCAAAAGTTGTTGGAGATAAGATAATTTTAGGATCTGCGATTTCATTAACTGGTAAATATTCATCTAATGGTGTTCATACTCAAAACGGTTACAATATGGCTGTTGATAGAATTAATAGCATGGGTGGAGTTAAAGTTGGTGGAAAAACTTATAAGTTTGAAATCATTTATTATGATGATGAGTCAAACCCAAAAAGAGCAGCACAACTTGCAGAAAGATTAATCTCTCAAGATGGAGTTGAGTTTATGCTTGGCCCATATTCTTCAGGATTAACTAAAGCAATAGCTCCTGTAACAGAGAAATACGGAGTGCCAATGGTTGAAGCTAATGGTGCATCAAGATCTTTGTTTACAAAAGGCTACAAATATTTATTTGCAGTGCTTGCACCAGCAAATTTATATCTTGATGTTGCAATCGATTTAGCTGTAGAGAAAAATGGTGGTAAACCTGTAAGAATAGCACAAGCATTTGAACAAGATGCTTTTTCTCAAGATGTAAGATTAGGTATTCTTGAAGCTGCTGAAAGAACAGGATCTAAAATCATTATTGATGATAAATTACCCAAAGAGCTAAATGATATGGCTGCAACTTTAGCAAAAGTTAAAGCTGTAAAACCAGATGTTTTAGTTGTTTCAGGTCACACAAAAGGTGCATTGACTGCAGTAAGACAAATTGCTGAGATGAAAGTTGATGTTCCAATGTTAGCAATGACGCACTGTGATGCGGCTAAGCTTTCTAAGCAACACGGTAAAAACTCTGAGTTTGCTCTATGTGCTTCTCAATGGCATAAAACATTAACTTACAAAGATGATTTCTTTGGTAATGGCATGAAGTATGCTGCTGACTTTGATAAGGAGTTTGGTTACGACCCTCCATATCAAGCTGCAGAATCTTCTGCTGCATTGTTAGTGTTTAAAGATGCTTTTGAAAGAGCAGGATCTTTCGATAAAAAGAAAGTTAGAGATGCTCTAGCAGCAACCAACATGCAAACATTCTATGGAAACATCAAATTTGCCGAAGGTGGTCAAAACGTTGACAAACCAATGGTACTTTTCCAAGTAATGTGTAACGATGATGGAAGTAAATGTGAGAATAAAGTTGTGGCTCCTACTAAATGGGCTTCAGCTGAGTTAATACATCCAATTCCAAGTTGGTCTTCAAGATAATTTAAAACTAAAGAATGCCCTCTAGTAATAGAGGGCATTTTTTTATAAAAGAATTTTTATTTATGGATTTTTTAATATTCCAAGTACCTATGCTTACATTACAAGCAACCTTAGATGGTTTGCTACTTGGAATTTTATTTGCATTAATTGCTTATGGTATGGCTCTTCAATGGGGCGTGATGAACATTATCAATATTGCTCAAGGTGATTTAGTAATTTTAGGTGGATATATTGCTTACTTTATGTATCTTTCTGGAATTCATCCAGCATGGGGAATTATCGTGTGCCCTATAGTGATGTATTTTGTTGGTGTTGGGATTTATAAAACAGTTATTAATAAAGTAGTTGATAGAGATTTATTTATCTCAATTTTAGCAACGTTTGGAATTAGTATTTTAATGATGCAATTAATGAATTTTGCATTTGGTGCTGATGTTGTGCTTGCAAACTCAGAATTTGGTACAACTATGTTATTTAATAATTCGGTAACACTACCAAATTCTAAAATATTTTCTGCTGTTGTAAGTATTGTCTTTGCTATTTGTTTAGTTTTATACATGAAAAAATCAAAATTAGGACGAGCAATTAGAGCAACAGCTCAAAATGCAAGAGCTGCAAAGATTTTAGGTGTTGATACAGAAAAAGTTTATGCAGCAACTTTTGGAATTAATGCTGCTTTATGTGGTGTAGCAGGCGCTTTGATTGCAATTACTTTTACAATTCATCCTTATATGGGACTTCCATATACAATAAGATCTTTTATGATTGTAATAGTTGCAGGACTTGGAAATTTACCAGGTGTTGCTATGTCTGGAATGGGACTTGGAGTTTTTGAAGAATTTGCAGATTATATCTTTGGAACAGAGTTTAGAATTGGGTCTGTATTTTTATTACTGGTTTTAATATTAGTTTATAGAAGATTTAAACTTTCAAGAAAAAGGGAGTATTTAAAATAATGAATAGAAACTTATTATTATATGGATCAATATTAGTTTTTGGTTTAGTTGCCCCATTTATATTTCCAGCTTTTAAAGTTCAATTATCAATTCTTTGTATCTTAATTATTTTAGCAACTACCTGGAATATTCAAGGTGGTGAAATGGGGTATAATACTTTTGGTAATATTCTTTTTTATGGACTTGGGATGTATCTCTGCGCCTCAGTTCAGGTTGGAATGTTTTTTCCATTAGCTGAATGGACAGAAGGTGGTGGAGAAAAAACATTTGTTCATACACCTGCACAGTTTTTCCAAGGTATGGGAGTTGGATTATTAGTTGCAGCTGTAGTTCCAACTATAGTTGCAGGTTTAATTGGTTATTCAATACTTGGATTAAGAGGTCATTATTTTGCGATTTGTACATTAGGACTAGGAGTGGCTGCTGGAGAAATTTCAGGTGGTATTGAAATCATTGGAGCTGGTCAAGGTTTTACAACACCTCCTTTTCCAAACATTGGAAGTACTGAAGCAAGAGGAGAATTCTTTTACTATCTAAGTTTTTTAACTCTTGTTCTTACTTTTGTAGTGGTCAAAGCTATTTATTCAACAAGGTTCAGATTAGTTTTAAATGCAATAAGAGATAACGAAGATAAAGCTGAAGCAATGGGTATTCAAACTATGAAATATAAAATTACTGGTTGGATGATTTCTGCTTTCTTCTGTGGTTTAGCAGGTGGAATTATGGGTGGTTTAGTTGGCTATATCGATTCTACTGATGTTGCTTTTGATGGAAGAGAAATGGGAGTGTTTATGGTTTTAATGGCAATCCTTGGAGGTAAAGGAACTTTATGGGGACCAGTAATTGGTGCAACATTGTTTCATTTTTTCAAAGAAGGTTTTTGGACTTTCTTTTTAGGTTGGCAGTATGTTGCTTTAGGCGTTTTGATTGTAGTTATAGTAATTTACTTTCCAGAAGGTTTAATGGGTTGGTTAAGAGAAAAATATCCTGAGAAATTTGGTGAAGTAGTTGATGAAGAAGATCGTAGGGCACAGGTGGAATTAAAGTGAGCATATTAGAAGTAAATAATGTCAGTAAATCTTTTGGAGGCGTAAAAGCCAATGTTGATATTTCAATGTCAGTTGAAAAAGGTTCTATTGTTGGTCTAATTGGTCCAAATGGATCAGGTAAAACAACATTATTTAATTCGATTGTTGGGACTTACCCGATAGACTCTGGCTCAATAAAATTTAATGATAGAGAAGTATCTGAATTACCAGTTCCGGTAATTGCAAAACTTGGCTTACTTAGAACTTTTCAACAAACTAGAATTTACAGCAAGCTAAATTGTATAGATAATATGTTAATTAGTCACAAAGCTAGTGATGAAAGTTTTAAAGCTATATTTTCCAAAGTTCCAGCAGAGTTAACAGATAAAGCTGAAAATTTATTGAGTTTTGTTGGGTTATTTCAAAAAAGAAAACTAAGAGCTGGAGACTTGTCATTTGGTCAGCAAAAATTATTAGAACTTGCAATGGCTTTAATGAATGAGCCAGAAATGCTTTTATTAGACGAACCAACAGCAGGTATAAATCCAACTTTAATTAATGGAATTATTGATAGATTAATAAAAGTTAATCAAGATTTTGGAATAACCTTGTTAGTTATTGAACATAATATGAGAGTTATTATGCAATTAGCTCAGAATATATTTTGTTTAGCACATGGCAAAATGCTTGCAAATGGAACTCCGGATGAAATTAGAAATGACAAAAGAGTAGTTGATGCCTACTTAGGAGCGCAATAATGGCAAATCAATATGAAGTCTTAGGGAAAGCACCAGAAGCAGAAGATTTAAAAAGATTATCACCAAATAATATTCATTTAACCATAAACGGACTTAATGCAGGTTATGGCAAAATGGAAATACTTCATAATCTCGATTTATTTGTCAGCAAAGCACAATCACTTTGTTTAATTGGACCAAACGGAGCAGGTAAGTCTACGATTTTACATTCAATATATGGTTTTACTAATATTTTTAGTGGAAAAATTGAAATAGATGGCAAAGAAATCACCAATCTAACACCTGCCGAAAAATTAAAGTCTGTAGGAATTGCATATATCCTTCAAGATAATTCTGTATTTCCAGATATGACTGTAGAAGAAAATTTATTAATGGGTGGTTATATCAAAGACAAAACAGAAGAATCATATGAGGAAGCTGAAAAGATATTTCAAAAATATGAAAGATTAAGAAATAGAAGAAATCAACCTGCAAAAGTTTTATCAGGAGGTGAGAGAAGATTATTAGAAATATCAAGAGCATTAGTGATGAAACCATCAGTATTGTTAGTAGATGAACCATCGATTGGACTTGAACCAAGATATATTGATATGGTTTTTGAAATACTAAAAGATCTTCAGCAAAATGAAAAAAAAACTATCATTCTAGTTGAGCAAAATGCAAAGAAAGGTCTAGAATTTGCAGATATTGGTTACGTTTTAGTTTCAGGCCAAACTGCAATCGCTGGAAAGGGTGATGAATTATTAAATAACCCAGATGTTGGTCGCTTATTCTTAGGCGGTTAATTTGATTAATCAAAAGTATTTTCTAAAAGGTTTTAAATCAATTTTAAAAATTGATAGTCCAGCTATCGCTTTAGGTTGCTGCTTTATTGCTATAGGTGCACTTTTTAAAAATTTAGGTTTTAATATTCAAGAAAGTGTTTTTTCAACAATGTTAACTTACGCATTACCAGGCTCTTTGGTAATGGCCGAGTCACTTTTGGTTGGTGCTTCTTTATTAAGTATTTTTATTGCTGTTTGGTTTGTTAATGCGAGGCTTTATCCAATGGCAGTTTCTCTATTTCCATTAATGATGACTGAAAAACAGCCAAAATGGAAATATGTCTTATCGTGTCATTTTATTGCAGTTTCTGCTTGGCTTATTATGAAAAGTAATTATCAAACTATAGAAAAAGAAAACAGAGTAGATTTCTGGATTGGTATTGGCACTGCAACTTGGACAGTTTCAGTTTTAGCAACAATTTTAGGTTTTTATATTTCAGACTATCTTAACAAAGATATGTTGATGGGCTTAGCAATTTTAAATCCAGTGTATTTTATTTGTATGATGGTTGGCGCAATGAAGACACTGCAAATAATTCTTTCAATTGTATTTGGATTTATAATGGGTCCAATTTTTTATTTTTTTTCCCCTCAATGGTCAATATTACTTGGAGGTTTTGTTGCTGGGTCGGTTGCTTTTTTAATTGGAGAACTTAATGGCAATTAATATATTTTTAGCAATTTTGGTTACTTCTTTAGCCACTTTTCTATCAAGATTTTTAGGATTCATATCTTCAGTAAAAATTAAAGAAACCTCAAAACTTTTTAGATGGTTTAATTGTCTTGCATATTCAACTTTGGCAGCTGTCATTGCAAGAACAATAATATTTCCTGTTGGTGTGTTAGAGGAGGCAACATATTTGAGTAGATTGTTAGTTGTAATTTTTAGTTTAATTATTTTTTTTATTTCAAAAAAAAATTATGTTTACCCAACAATTTTTTCAGCTATTAGTATGGCATTATTAAATAATTTGTTTTAAAATATTGTGAATGAAAAATATTCCTGGTTTAGAAATCACTGAAAATAGTTCTTCTAAGCGTATTTTTAATATCAAAATCAAAAAAAAAATTACTAGTGAATTAGTAGATTTATTTAAACGATTTGATTTAACTGCAATTGAATACAAACCATTTACCAGATTTACTATTGCAAAATTTTTAGATGACTTAACTAAGAATGAACTTAGCAAATTCCTTAATGATATTTTAAGAGACAGAAAAACTGGATGTTTTATTATTGGACCAGAAACAGTTACCAATGAAACTAATGATGTTTTTTTAGTAAAATTATCAACAGCAGTAACTCATTTGATTGGGAGACCAAATCATGACTCTATGGCTGGTAAATTCTATGCTCGTTTTCATGTAAAGCATGAAGATAAAAGCGACTCTTATTTAAGAAAAGCCTACACAAATATGGATCTTCATACTGACGGAACATATGTTAAAGAAATTACAGACTGGTTAATGATGACTAAATTAGAAGAAAAAAATGTTGAAGGTGGAGAAAGTGTAATGCTTCATTTAGATGACTGGGAATACTGCAAAGAATTATACGATGATCCAACAGGAAGAGAAAACTTTTACTGGTCTTCACCTAAAAGCAAAAATGTTAATTATAAAGTTGAACACCCAGTTTTTTTTGAAGATAGCAAAGGTTTACCGCAAATTTCTTATATAGATCAATTTCCTGAACCAAAAAATATGAAACAAGGTCAATTTTTACAAAAATTATCTGATGCACTAGAGGGCAGTAAAAATAAGGTTATAACAAAATTACCAGTTGGTTCAGCAATTGTCGCAAATAACTATTTTTGGCTTCATGGTAGAAAACCTTTTAAAGAAAATAAGAGCTTAAAACGAGAGTTATTAAGAATTAGAGGAAGTTTTTTTGCTAATTAATACAATTCATAATTGTAGAAAAAAGATAAATTTGTTGCAAAAATACAACAAATTATAAAAAACAATTTTTTACTATTGTAAAACCTTTTTATTTTCTAATAACTTTAATATAAGTGCTTTAAAGTTAACTTAAATTTATAAGGAATATTCATGAAAAAAATAATAACAATTTGCTTTTCTCTATTATTGTTATCCACTAGTGCTTATTCAGCAACCTTTTCTATCGGTGCATCAGGAAATATAGCTGCATATGCTGCATCAGGTACTGAATCGGAATTTGATGCTGGCGCAATAGTGAGTTCTAATAGAGAAACTGGAGCTTTCACGACTGAATATGGATCGGTGTTTGGAGAAATCGGGATAAACGAGATATTTTCAGTTGGTGTAGATTACGTTCCAATGACGTTTGAAACACCTGTGAATAAATCTAACGAAGATCAAACTAACGAAAACAGAGTACACGCTGAATTTGAGGATCTTACTACGATTTATGCTAAGATAAATATACCTCTTGGTGGAACATACCTTAAAGTTGGTTATTCACAAGTAGATGTGCTAACAAAAGAAGCAATGAGCTCAGGTTCTACTTATGGAAATGATACAACACAAGGACCAACTTTAGGCTTAGGATATAACCATGATGTTTCAAATGGTTTTTCAATAAGAGCTGAAGTCTCAGCATCATCTTTTGACGATGTTTCTGCTAATAGCGGAGCAGGTGCAAATAGAACGCAGTATGATATTACTGATATGATTGGTGCTAGAGGTACAATTTCTTTAGTAAAAACATTTTAATTAAAAAGTATTTACTTTAATTTAGAAAAAGCCCTCATTAAAGAGGGCTTTTTTTTTGCTTAATTTGTAATTTAATCACTATAATACTAGTTATGAAAATTGGTTTTATAGGTATAGGAAAAATAGCTTCTTCAGTAATTATTGGAATTTGTAATTCAAAGATTAAATATAAAAAAATATATATTTCATCCAGAAATAAAAAAACATCATTAGCTTTAAAAAAAAGATTTAAAAAAATAATCATCTCTAAAACAAATCAAGATATTGTTGATAAATCAGATTGGGTTTTCTTATCTGTCACACCTACAGTTGGTGAAAAGATTATTAAAGATTTAAAATTTAGAGCAAATCAAAAAGTCATTAGTTTCATTTCCACAATTACTTTATCTGATCTCAAGAAGATGATTAAAAAAAATATAGATATTGTAAGAGCTATACCATTACCTCCAATTTCTCTACAAGAGGGTCCCATACCTATTTGCCCACCTAACAAAAAAGTTAAGGCTTTTTTTGATAAACTTGGCTCAACAGTTGAAATTAAAAATGAAAAATTATCAATTAATTTTTGGTCCACATCTGGCATGATGGCATCTTATTACAACATATTAGATACGATGAGTGTATGGCTTAATAAAAGAGGTGTGAAAAAATTAGATGCCCAAAAATATGTAACTTCATTATTTTTAGCATTATCAAAAGATGCAGTAATAAATTCTGATAAAGATTTGAAATTATTAGTTAAAGACTCTCAAACACCAAAAGGTTTAAATGAACAAGGTTTAAAAGAAATGATTAAAAAAGATGTTTATAAATCATTAATAAATTCTCTAAATAGTATTTACAAAAGACTAGATAAATAAAGTGTCAGAAAACATTTTAGAAATTAAAAGTTTATCAAAAAATTTTGGAGGATTGTCTGCAGTATCTAATTGTTCTATTTCTGTTAAAAAAGGAAGTATAACAGGAATAATTGGACCTAATGGCTCTGGTAAAACTACACTATTTAATTTAATAGCTGGCAATCTTAAATGCTCATCTGGAAATATTCATTTTAATAATGAAGATATTACTGACATTCCTTCATATGAGCTATTTTCTAAAGGATTACTTAGGACATTTCAAATTGCACATGAATTCAGTAATCTCTCAGTTTTAGAAAATCTTATGATGGTTCCAGCTAATCAGTCTGGTGAAAATTTAATGAATAATTTTTTAAAACCAAATCTTATAAAACAAGAAGAACAAAAAGTTAAAGATAAAGCTATAGAAGTAGTTGAATTTTTAAATCTTGGTCATTTAACAAATGAACTTGCTGGAAATTTATCTGGGGGACAAAAAAAATTACTTGAGCTTGGAAGAACTATGATGGTCGATGCAAAATTAGTTTTACTAGATGAAGTGGGAGCAGGGGTGAACAGAACATTATTAAAAGATTTAGGAACAGCAATTGAAAAACTAAATAAAGAAAAAGGTTATACATTTTGTATGATTGAGCATGACATGGATTTTATCGGAAGATTATGTGACCCAGTAATTGTGATGGCCGAAGGATCTGTTTTATTTGAAGGTAAAGTAGAGGATGCAAAAAAAGATGAAAAAGTCATCGAAAGTTATTTAGGCAGAGGTTCAAAATTAAAAGATAATTAATATGACAATAACTTCACACCTATTATTAGCAATTTTAGCTGTTGGATTTGGTTTTAAAAATCTTCTATCAAAAAAAGGTGGATTAACTCATAAGATAATAGGTTGGATTTGGGTAACTTTAATGATGTATGTAGCCATATCTTCTTTTTGGATCAAAGAATTGAATAATGGATTATATAGTTGGATACATTTACTAAGTATTTGGGTAATAATCTCTTTAACTCTTTCAATCTATTTTATTAGAAAAAAAAAGGTACTTCTGCATAAAATTTTTATGGTTGGAAATTTTATTGGTTTAACTTTAGCAGGTATTTTTACTATTTTACCAGGAAGATATATTCCTGAAACTCTAGGCTTATTTTAATGGCATATTTTGAAGGAAAAAATATGACAGGAGGATATGGTAATGGACCAGATATTATCAATTCTTGTTCAGTTAAAGTTGAGAAAGGTGAGATTGTTTCAATATTAGGTCCAAATGGAGCAGGAAAATCAACAGCAATGAAAGCTATGCTTGGTTTATTAAACTTAAAGTCGGGATCAATAAAAATAGATGGAAAAGATATAACAAAACTTTCACCACAGGATAGAGTTAAAGAAGGAATATCATTTGTCCCCCAAACAAAAAATGTATTTGCAGGTATGACCGTAGAAGAAAATTTAGAGATGGGTGCTTTCTTAATATTAGATGATTATAAAATAATTATTGATGAAATTTATTCTTTGTTTCCAATCCTTAAAGAAAAAAGAAATCAATTAGCAGGAGAATTATCAGGAGGACAAAGACAACAAGTTGCACTAGGTAGAGCTTTAATGATTAGACCTTCTGTTTTGATGCTGGATGAACCTACTGCAGGTGTTTCCCCAATAGTAATGGATGAATTATTTGATCATATTGTGAAAGTAAAAAGAACAAATGTTGCTATATTAATGGTTGAACAAAATGCCAAACAAGCTTTAAATATTTCAGATCGTGGATATGTGCTTGTAACTGGTGAAAATCGTTATTCTGGCTCAGGTCAAGAATTATTAAATAATCCAGAGGTGAGAAGATCTTTTTTAGGTGGTTAATATGGATATTTTAAACGCACTTATACTTTTACTTAATTACATATTTATTCCAGCTTTAACTTATGGTTCTCAACTTGCGCTCGGTGCAATTTTTGTGACATTAATTTATGGAATTTTAAGATTTGCTAATTTTGCAACAGGAGACATGATGTCATTTGGAACTATGATGACCATTTTATTTACTTGGTATTTTCAATCATTGGGCATTTCATTAGGAGTTCTACCAACTGCACTTTTAGCAATTCCTTTAGCAGTAATATGTATGATTTTTTATATGTTATTTATCGACAAATTTGTTTTCAAATATTATCGATTTAATAAAAGCCCTCCAGTTATGCTTGCAATGGTAAGTATTGGAGTGATGTTTGTAACTCAAGCTGTTGTAAGAATTATTATTGGACCAGATGATAGAAGATTTTTTGATGGAGAAAGATTTTTAATCAAGGCTGGTGAATTTAAAGAGATGACAGGTTTAAATGAAGGTTTAGCCCTTAAATCAACACAAGTTATGACAATTTTAATAACAGTTGTTTTAGTTTCTATTCTTTTTTGGTTTTTAAATAAAACCAAAACTGGAAAGAGCATGAAAGCTTATTCTGATAATGAAGACCTTGCACTTTTGTCTGGTATAGATCCTAAAAGAATAGTTATTATTACCTGGATAATTGCAGGAATACTAGCAACAATTGGTGGTGTTTTATATGGACTAGATAAGAGCTTTAAACCTTTTACTTATTTCAATAACATGCTTCCTATTTTTGCTGCAGCAATAGTTGGTGGAATAGGAAATCCTTTTGGAGCATTTTTAGGAGGATATGTAATCGCTTTTTCTGAAATATTTTTAACTTATGCTTACAAAAAATTTTTTATGTATGTATTACCAGTAAGTATGGAACCAGAAAGCTTAGTTCAGTTATTATCTACGGATTATAAATTTGCAGTATCTTTTTCAATATTGGTAATAGTACTACTTTATAGACCATCAGGAATTTTTAAAGGTAAGGTTTTATGATGAAAAATTTGAATGTTATTTATGCCTATGCAATCATGATGGGCTTAATAATTTTAGTTGGCTTTTTTCAATCTTGGAACGTTGCATTATCAATATTTAATTTATGTCTAATATCAGCAGTAATGACTATAGGTGCAAACATGCAGTGGGGTTATGCTGGTCTCATAAACTTTGGAATAATGGGTTATACAGCACTTGGAGGTCTTGCTGCAGTTTTAATCTCCGTTGATCCAGTTCAAGAAGCTTGGCGTGCAGGTGGTTTTGATATTCTAATGTGTCTATGGCTAATTATTGTGATGATATTAGTCATAAGATTTATTTTAAAAAATTATGAAAAAAGTCAAATTAGAACATATTCAATTATTGGAATAATAGTTGGTGGAATTATAGCAATAAGAGTGACTGCAGCTCCTGGAATTGAAGCCATTGAGGCAACAAATCCTGCATCAACTGGTTTTCTAGGTGGTTTTGGTTTGCCAATAATCTTTTCTTGGATAGTTGGAGCAATTTTTGCAGGTGGACTTGCTTTTATTGTTGGTAAAGTAGCGCTTGGTTTAAGAGCTGATTATTTAGCAATTGCCACATTATTGATTTCAGAAATAGTAATAGCAATAATTAAGCATGAAGATTGGTTAACTAGAGGTGTAAAAAATGTAATTGGTCTTAAAAGGCCTGCACCCTATGAAGTGGATCTTCAAGCAAAAGAATGGTTTATAAATTTAGTTGAAAAATTTAATTATGGAAAATTAAATCTAATTTCTGATCTAACTGAAAGACAACAAGCTGTTAATCAATTAGTTATCGAAGGGTCATCTGTATTTGTAAAACTTTGTTATTCAGGCTTATTTTTAATTATTGTTATTTTATTGTTAATATTTACTCAAAAAGCATTGTACTCACCGTGGGGAAGAATGATGAGAGCTATAAGAGATAATGAAGAAGCAGCAAATGCTATGGGTAAAAATGTAGTTAAACATCATTTATTTATTTTCATATTAGGATCTGCAATTGTGGGAATAGCTGGAGCAATGTTAGTCACTCAAGATGGATTATTTACGCCGGGTAGCTACCAACCGATGAGATACACATTCTTAATTTGGGTTATGGTTATTGTAGGCGGAAGTGGAAATAATTTTGGAGCTGTTTTAGGTGGTTTTGCAGTATGGTTTTTATGGATTGAAGCTGCTCCAATTTCTTTATATTTAATAAATTTATTTACATCAGGTTTAGATGATGGAAATGCATTTAGAATTCATCTAATTGAAAGTGTTCCTTATTTTAGATTCTTATTAATGGGAATAGGTCTGCTATTAATTATGAGATATAGACCAAAAGGTATACTACCTGAAAAAATTGAAATAAAATAATCTTAGTTATGAAATATATTATTCTTGGTGCTGCAATAGCTTGGACGATGTATATGGCTGATAAGTATATTTTTTAAATAAAAAAAAACCCCAGCACTATATAGCACTGGGGTTTTCTTAAAAGATTTTATTATCTTTGTTTTTTAGTTTTAAATTTGCCGCCTTTTACTTCTTGTTCTAAGAATGAACCTTGAGCCTCTCCAACATCAGTAAAAGTTACACCAGTAGCACCTTCATAATCTATTTTTTTACCTTGAGCTAATAAATCTAAACCTTTTTTTAACTCACCTGGGTAAATTTTTGTACCGGGTGCATTAGCAACATCCATTACATTTTTTGCAATTGATGCTCTGTCAGCAGAATTTCCTGCTTGCATAGCAAGTACAATTAATGCTGCTGCATCATACGACTCAGATGTATAAGGGCCAGAACTATCAATTCCAGCAGCACTAGCAACATCAGCGAAAACACCAGCACCTTTTCCAGTTGAACCAGGCATTGATCCAAAAGACTTTCTTAAATCTTTTCCAAATGCATCAACTAAAGATTGACCAATCATACCATCTGATAAAATAAATTTATCAAAGGCACCAGAGTCTAATGATGCTTGAATTATACCTTTTCCACCTTGATCAAGATATCCAATAACTGCAACTGCATCACCGCCTGCAGAAGCTAAAGTTGCAACTTCAGATGAATAGTCAGCTTTACCATCTTCGTGTGCAGCAACAGTTGTTACTTTGATACCGTGAGCTTTTACTGCAGCTGCATAAACATCAGCTAAACCTTTACCATAGTCATTATTTGTGTAACTTATTGCAACACTTTTTACTCTTCTGTCTTTAGTTATATCAGCTAGAATTTGGCCACCTCTTGCATCTGATGGTGCAGTTCTAAAAAAGTAACCATTATCATCTAAAGTAGTTAATCCTGGTGAAGTTGCTGATGGTGAGATCATTACCACACCATTTGGTACTGCAACGTTTGAAGCAATTGCACCTGTTACACCTGAACAATCCGCTCCCATAATTGCAGCTACTCCCTGAGAAATTACTCCTTCGGCAGCAGCAGTTGCAGCAGCTGAGTCAACACAAGTTGAATCTGCTCTTACTGTTTCAATTTTTGATCCATTTAAAAGTGATCCTGAATCTGACGCTTCTTTAAAAGCAAGTTCTGCAGAAGCAGCCATTGCCGGTGTTAAAGACTCAATAGGACCAGTAAAACCCAAAATGATACCCATTTTGATTGTCTTACTATGAGAACCTGCCATTGCATTTGCTCCTAAGCTTAAAGCAAAAATAGTGGCAGCTGTTAATATTTTTTTCATTATACTTCCTCTATTATGTAATTGTTTTTAATTAATTAAAAAAAGTGAATTAAAGACAAATAGCAAAATTATTCAATGGAAAAATTATCTTATTTTTTGCAAGAAAAACACGGATGAAAGAACAATCGCACCACCTATAAATGTTAATAAAGGTGGAATTTCATTAAAAATCAAAAATGTCTGCAATATACCAAAAATTGGAAACAATGTATAAAAGGGCATTACATTTCCAACAGTATAAAATTTGTAAAGATAAAACATAGATATATGTGCTATTAAAGAAATTATTATTGCACTATGTAAAATTAACAACCAAGTTGTTAGATTTATATTACTTAAATGAAAAGCAGTATTTCCCTCAAATATCACAGATATAACTATTAAAGTTAAAAAACCTGCTAAACCCATAAATGCATTAGTTAGCTTAACACCGAGTTCTTTAAGGTGTCTTGAAAAAACTTGTGCAAGCGCATAGCATAAAGACATTAATGCGGTATAAAGTAATGCTAATTTTTCATCTTTAAGATTAGGGTCATAACCAATAATTATTATTCCAATAAATGCCATCACTACTAACATCCATTTATTAAAACTTATTTTTTCATTTATAAAAATTGAGCTTATAATTATTGCAAATGGAACAGCAAGCTGGGCTCCAATAATAATAGGGGATACAATAGAGGCTTTTTGAAGAGCCAAATTCATAAAAGTAAAAACACCAGCACCCATAGATAATGAAAAACCTAACAAAGGAATATAGTATTTTCTTTCAGGAATTCTAAACCTCCAAAAAGGAATTAGGCATAAAAAAACAATTCCCATTCTAATAGATGCCATTAACATTGGTGGGAGTGAAGTATTTAGAATAAGCTTACCAACTGGATAGGCGCTTCCAAAAATAGCCATTATTAGTAAAACTAAAAAGTAATGTTTAGTACTCATAAAAATCTACTAATAATAACTAAAAGAATTTTTTGAAACTTTCGTTGATAGTTATAATATCTAGATCATTTAATCCTCCAATTATTAGTTGAAGGGCTACAACCAAAATAGCTATTAATCCAATATATCCAATCCATTTATAATTTTGAATTTGTTTAGCAAAAAATCTTGCTAGAGTTCCAACTAATACAACAGATAGAAATAATCCAAACATTAGAAGATTAATGTTATTTTTTGCAGCACCAGCTACGGCGATAACATTATCAAAACTTAAGGTTAAATCTGCAAAAAGTACTTTATATACTCCTTGAATATATGAAGGTTCTTTTGATACTTTTGTTGGAGATTTTATTTTTTTTGTTTCAAATAAATCTCTTCTTAGATCATTAACGATCCAAACTAAAAGCAATCCCCCAAATATTTTAACATACGCAAATCCAAACAAATAAGATGCGAAAACTGCAAAAATGATCCTAAAGACCAGTGCACCCAAAAGTCCCCACATAATAATTTGATATCTATGTTTTGGTGCAAAATTTGCGGCAATCATTCCAATAATGATTGCATTATCTGCAGACATTATAACGTTAATGATAATTATTTGTGATAGTATGAAATAGTCTTCGAACAAGGTTTTTTTATATTATATAAAAATTTTTATTATTCAATATGTTGGAATTTTAGAGCGCGTGATTAGTATTTAGATTTTTTTGTACCTTCAATAATTTCTTTAAGTTCTTGAAATTCTTCACAATTACAATCTTTTAAAACATTTAATCTTTCTTTTGCAAGATCCATTCTATTAGTTACAACGTAAAGTTCTCCCAAATATTCATTAATACCATTATGTTTTGGTTCAATTGCCAACCCTTGAAGATAATATTCTTCTCCCAAATTGAAATCTCCAAGTTTTCTAGTTGTAAATCCCAAATAATTTAATGTATCCGCATTATTTGGTTTGCTTTCATTTAATTTAATTAAAATTTTTTGTGCTTTTTTATACTGTTTTTCAGCTTTTTCTTGTTTTCCATCTAATTCAAGTTTTTTAGCTTTATCAATATAAGAAACAGCTTTTTCATAATTAGTTTTTTTAACTGTATTCGAGCTATCGCTTGATGAACTGCCGGCTCCGTAAGCATTGAAGCTTAAAAATACAAAACTAATAGCAATAAGAATTTTTTTCATGGTTAATTAAATTTACTCATACTAGCTAATGACTTTAAATCAAGACCATTTTCTTTTAAGTTTTCTTTAATTGATCTAGCTGTAGCTAAAGAGCTTATATTATCTCCATGTATACAAACAGAGTCGATCTCACAAGGTATTTTTTTTCCACTAAAACAATTTAAAGCTTGTTCTTGAACCATAGTTAAAACATGTTTTTTAGCCTCTTCAGGATCAGTTATAAGTGCATGGGGTTTTTTTCTTGAAACTAAATTCCCATCTTCTTCATAATTACGATCTGCAAATATTTCACATGCAATATTCATATTAAATTTTTTGGCTGCAATTTCCATTTTAGACCCAGTCGGAACTAGATAAATTATATCTTTATTAAGTTCTTGAATTACTTTTGCAAGTGTTGTTGATAATTCTATATCTTCACAAGCCATATTATTTAATGCTCCATGTGGTTTGATGTGTGTGACTTTTTCTTGAAATCCATCAGCTATTTTTTGCAAAATTTCATATTGATCAATAATTAATTTTCTTATCTCATTTGAATTGAGGTTCATTCTTTCTCGTCCAAAATTATCCGGATCATTAAAAGAAGGATGAGCTCCAATACTTACCCCATTTTCTTTGGAAATTTTAACAACCTCTTTCATTGTCTCTTCATCTCCCGCATGATAACCACAAGCTATATTTGCTGAGTTAACTATCTTCAGAAGTTCAGGATCATTTTCATTAGAATGATGAGGTGATTTTTCACCTAAATCGCAATTTATATTAATTTCCATAATTAATGATGATTAAGTATAACATGACATGATTAAAAATATATTAAATCTTGGTGACGCAGCTTTGTATTGCGACTTTGGACAAGATGTTAATAAAAAAATAAATTCAAATGTAATTAAATATTATAACAAAATTCGAAAACTAAATATTAAAAGCATAAACAATATTACTCCCTCATATAATAAATTGATAATTTCTTTTGATTTAAACCAAATTAAGTTTCGTGAGCTTAAAGATATTATAGAAAATATCCATATTGACGATGAGGAGAGTTCATCAACAAAAAAAATAGAAATTCCTGTTTGTTGTGATGAACCATATTCTTTAGATTTGTCTGAACTTGAAAAAAAATTAAATTTAGAAAAAGAAACAATTTTAGATAAGTTTTTTAAAAATGAGTATTTTTGTTATATGACAGGTTTTATTGCTGGAATGCCTTTTTTGGGTGATATAAATGAAAACCTAAGAGCGAAAAGATTAGAAACTCCAAGAGTTAAGGTACCAAAAGGATCAATTGGTATTACTGAACAATTTACAAATATTTATACGTTTGAAAGTCCAGGTGGCTGGAACATTATTGGCAATACGCCTTTAAATATTTTTGATAGTTCAAAAGAAGTTGAGCCCAATTTAATTAATCAAGGTGACACCGTAACTTTTAAAAGAATTAGCAAGGATGATTATCTAAATTATGAGTAAGAATAGCTTTAAAGTAATAAGACCAGGTATAAATACTACGTTCCAAGACAAAGGTAGAGCAAATTTATATCATTTAGGAATACCTTTAAGTGGAGCTATGGATAATAGAAATTATTTATTAGCAAACAAACTTGTTGGAAATAATTTAACAAATCCAGTTTTAGAATTTGCACTACAAGGACCTCTTTTAAAATATTCTGGAGAAAAAATTAATTTTGCAATAACTGGTGATGTTTCATTTAAGATAAAATCTAAAGAGGGTGAGATTGAAGGAAATTGTTATGAGACATACGAAATTCATGATGGAGATGAATTAGATCTATTATCTACAAATAAATCTGTTTATGGCTACTTATCAATTTCTGGAGAATTTGATGTGGATTATCAATGGGGAAGTTGTTCCACTAACACCAAATCTAATATTGGTGCAAATAAGGGAAAAAAATTACAGGCTGATCAAATTATAAATATATCTGAAATAAATAATAATTTAGGCAAAAAAAAAATTAATTACATTAATTCTAAAATAGAAAAGATTAGAGTTATTAAAGGAACTAATTTTGATTACTTTTCTAAAACTACAATTTCAAATTTTTTTGAAAAAGAATTTAAGGTATCAAAGTTATCTGACCGTATGGGCATGAGACTTGAAGGAATGACATTAGAAAACATAAAAAGTTCTAATATTAAATCTGAGGGATTAATTAAAGGTGTAATTCAAGTTCCTGGCGATGGAAATCCAATTATTATGTTATCTGATCATGGAACTATTGGAGGATATCCTAAAATTGGAGTGATTATTAGTGCGGATTATGATCGACTAGTACAAATACCACCAGGATCAAATATAAAATTTCAGCAAATTGAATTATCAGATGCAGAAACTCTTTTTAAGATGTATGAAATGAACACCCAAAATTTATTAAGCCAAATATAATGAATATTATTAGAAAACTACCTGGTCCACTTCTTGTCTTTTTAGGAGCGTGTAGTTTAAGTTTTGGTGGATTGATTGTTAAATCTTTTGAAGGTGCAACCTTATGGCAAATTCTTTTTTGGAGAACAGTATTTTTTTTAGTAGTAATAAGTCTCTATCTAATAATTACTTATAAGAAAAAAGTTTTTAAATCTTTT
Organism: Candidatus Pelagibacter sp. HIMB1505; assembly: GCF_052047915.1. NCBI lineage: Bacteria > Pseudomonadati > Pseudomonadota > Alphaproteobacteria > Candidatus Pelagibacterales > Candidatus Pelagibacteraceae > Candidatus Pelagibacter > Candidatus Pelagibacter sp. HIMB1505. Next base: position 96,871 of record NZ_JBNAIR010000002.1, read on the forward strand.
TACGACTCGGGTATCCCAGGATTTTTAGGTGGATTTGTTTTATCATTTGGTTTTTGCGGTTATGTTTTTGCAATGTATAATACTACAGTTGCTAATGCTAATTTCATTATACAAACTCAAACAATATTTTTAGCAATTTTTGGATATTTTTTTTTAAAAGAAAAAATTTCTAGTATCACTTTAGCTTCAATCATCTTAGCCATTTCAGGTATTCTTCTAATGGTAGGTAGTTCTTTGTCACCAGGTCAGATGACAGGGAATATAGCTGCTTTTTTAATGCCCATTTCTTTTGCAGTGTTAATTTTAGTTGTAAGAAAATATCCCAATGTGGATATGGTTCCATCTCAGTTCATTGCAGGAATATTTGCTTTGTTAATAGGATTTTTAATGTCAGATAAAATTTTAATTTCTGGACATGATATTTTCTTAGGATTTTTAGCAGGCTTTATTCAGTTAGGGTTTGGTTTTATTTTAATTACAATTGGTGCTCAAAGAACACCCTCAGCTATGGTTGGAATCATCATGTTAACTGAAGCTGTTTTAGGTCCAATATGGGCATGGTTGTTTGTTAATGAGCAACCACCATTTATTGTATTAATTGGAGGTTCAATCGTAATATTCGCAGTATTATTGCAGTTTTACAATTTATACACTGCAGATAAAAAGCAGATTAATACTAATTGACATTACTACTATATTAATAGAATATTTTCTTACGGGAGAGACTACAGACTACCGTAGCGCCGAAGGAGCAACCGCCCAGGAATCTCTCAGGCAAAAAGGACCGTAACATATTAACTCTGGAAAGAGATTAAGTTCTCGCCGAAGGAGCAAAACTCTCAGGCAAATATACAGATGGGTGTTTTGAGTTAATATGGATATAAAAAAAACATCGCTTCATAAACTTCACCAACAACATAACGCAAAGTTCGTTGAATTTGCAGGTTATGAAATGCCAATTCAATATAAAGAAGGGATTGTTGAAGAGCATAAGTTTACACGAACTCATTGTGGTATCTTCGATGTATCTCATATGGGCCAACTATATATTTATGGCGACCATCAATTATTAGAAGATTTAGAGAAAATTTTTCCAATAGATTTAAAAAATTTAAAAGTAAACCACTCAAAATACAGTTTTTTAATGAATGCAGATGCTGGCATTCATGATGATTTGATCGTTACTAAAATAGAGGGTGGAGTAATAATTATTCTTAATGCTGCTTGTAAAGATACTGACTTTGAAATTTTGCAAAAAACTTTAGGTGGTAAATATAAAATGGTGTTAGATGATGAAAAATCATTAATAGCTATTCAAGGACCACAATCCTCAAAAATTTTGGAAGAATTAATTCCTGGAGTAAATGATTTATCTTTTATGTCTGGTAATTGGTTTGAATTTTTAGGTTCAAAGACATTTATCACAAGATCTGGTTATACAGGTGAAGATGGATTTGAAATTTCATTAGATAATAGCAAAATAGAACAACTTACTAATAATCTAATTGAAAAAGGTGCAAAATTAATCGGACTTGGTGCAAGAGACACTCTTAGGTTAGAAGCAGGGTTATGTTTATATGGTCATGAATTAGATATTCATAAAACACCAATAGAAGCTAATTTAAAGTGGGCAATCTCAAAAAAAAGAATTGAAGACAAAAACTTTTTAGGAAGTGAAAAAATCCTAGCTCAAATTAATGAAGGAGTTCAAAATATCAGAGTTGGGATTAAACCTGAAGGAAGAATTATTGCTCGTGAAAAAACAAAAATTTTTAATGAGGAGGATAATTTAGTTGGTGAAGTTACAAGCGGTACATTTGGTCCAAGTGTTAACGGTCCAGTTGCAATGGGTTACGTTAACAAAGAATTTTCAAAAAAAGATACAAAAATTTTTCTAGAGGTGAGGGGAAAAAAGTATCCTGCAAATATTTGTGGGTTACCATTTTATAAAAAAAGCTATGTGAAAGGAGTGAACTAATGAGTGAAGTTAAATATTCAAAAGAACATGAGTGGATTAAATTAGAGGGAGATGTTGCAACTATCGGGATTACTCAACATGCAACAGAAATGTTAGGTGATATTGTTTTTGTTGAACTTCCTGAAGTTGGTTCCTCTGTTGAAAAAGATGGCAATGCTGGTGTAGTAGAGTCTACTAAAGCAGCAAGTGATGTTTACACACCTGTATCTGGAGAAGTGGTTGAAAACAATCAAGCTATTGTTGATGATCCTGGAAAAGTAAACTCAGATCCAGAAAACGATGCATGGTTTTTTAAATTAAAAATAAAAGATAAAGCAGAATTAGACTCCTTAATGAACAAAGACGAGTACGATAAATTTGCAAAGGAAAGTGGTAATTAATATGCTTAAAAGTTCTCAAAGAGATTTTATAAGAAGACACATTGGTCCATCAGAGGAAGATCAAAATAAAATGTTAAGTGAACTTGGTTTTAAATCATTAGATGATTTGATTTCAAAAACAGTTCCTGAAAATATTTTATTGAAAGAGGAGCTAGAAATTGGTGAACCAAATTCTGAGTATGAAGCTTTGAGAAAATTAAAAGCTATTTCAAAAAAAAATAAGATTTACTCTAATTTTATTGGAATGGGTTACTACGGAACTTTCACTCCATATGTAATTTTAAGAAATATTTTAGAAAATCCAGGTTGGTATACATCGTATACTCCATATCAGCCTGAGGTTGCACAAGGTAGATTGGAAATGTTGTTAAATTTCCAGCAGATGATTTGTGATTTTACAGGCATGGATATTTCTAATGCTTCATTATTAGATGAAGGAACAGCTGCTGCAGAGGCGGTTGGACTTAGTTATAGACTATGTAAAAACGACTCTAATACTGTTTTTGTTTCAAAAGATTGTCACCCACAAACTATTGATGTGATTAAAACAAGAGCAGAACCATTAGGACTAACAGTTATCGTTGGTGATGAAAATTCAGAAATAAAAGAAGATATTGTTTGTGGGATTTTACAATACCCAGGAACACTAGGGGATATTAAAGACCCAAGTGAAGCAATAAGTAAAATTCACAAAAATAATGGAAAAGCTGTACTAGTTTGTGACTTATTAGCTTTAGCTAAACTGAAAACCCCAGCTGAGCTAGGAGCTGATATTGCCGTTGGAAGTTCACAGAGATTTGGAATTCCAATGGGATATGGCGGTCCTCATGCAGGTTTCTTTGCAACAAAAGATGAATTTAAAAGATCAATGCCTGGAAGAATTATCGGTGTCTCTGTAGATAGACATGGCAATAAAGCTTACAGACTTTCACTTCAAACAAGAGAACAGCATATAAGAAGAGACAAAGCGACGAGTAATATTTGTACAGCTCAAGCTTTGCTTGCAATTGTATCTGCAGCTTATGCTGTTTATCATGGACCTGAAGGAATTAAAAAGATAGCAGAAAATACATCTCAATTAGCAAAAAACTTTGCTGATAAGATTAAACAATCTGGTTATGAAATTTATTCAGATCATTTCTTTGATACAATTACTATCAAAACATTAGATAAAACTGAATTAATTTATCAAAATGCACTCGCTCAAAATGTAAATATCAGAAAAGTAAATTCTGAAATGTTGTCAGTTGCATTTGATGAGAGAAAAAATGTTTATCGTGCAAATCAATTATTAAAGATCTTTAATTGTTCAGAAACAATTAAAGATAAGATGAATGAAAATTTATCTAACTTACCAAAAAATTTATTAAGATCTTCATCTTATTTAACTCATCCTGTTTTCAATAGTTATCATTCAGAAACGGAAATGTTGAGGTATTTAAAGAAATTAGAAGACGCAGACATTGCGCTAAATAGATCAATGATTGCTTTAGGGTCATGTACTATGAAACTAAATGCAGTTGCTGAAATGATCCCAGTTACTTGGAGAGAATTTTCAGAACCACATCCATTTGCACCTGTTGAACAAATGGAGGGATATAGAACTCTTTTCACAGACTTAAAAAATTGGTTAAGATCTGTCACTGGATTTTCTGGTGTATCTTTACAACCTAATGCTGGTGCACAAGGTGAGTTTGCTGGTTTAATGGTAATTAAAAAATACCACGAGCAAAACGGTGAAACGAATAGAAATGTTTGTCTAATACCAAGTTCAGCGCATGGTACAAATCCAGCGAGTGCACAAATGGTTGGTATGAAGGTTGTGGTTATTAAATGTGATGAACATGGAAATGTTGACATTGATGACTTAAAAGAAAAAGCAGAAACTCACAAAGATAACCTTGCTGCATTGATGGTAACTTATCCTTCTACCCATGGTGTGTTTGAAGAAAAAATTACTGAAATATGTGAATTGATACACAATAATGGTGGTCAAGTTTATATGGATGGTGCAAACTTAAACGCCTTAGTAGGTGTTGCAAAACCAGGTAAATTCGGTCCTGATGTTTGTCATATTAATTTGCATAAAACTTTTTGTATTCCACATGGTGGAGGTGGACCAGGTATGGGTCCAATTGCATGCAAAAGACATTTAGAAAAATATCTGCCTAAACATTCTGTTATTAAAGATTGTGGACCTGTTACCGGTATGGGAGCAGTGTCAGCTGCACCTTGGGGTAGTTCAAGTATTTTATCTATTTCTTGGATGTATATTAAAATGATGGGCTCAGAAGGACTTAAAAAAGCTTCACAAGTAGCGATATTAAACGCAAATTACCTAGCTCATAAGCTTAAGGATGCGTTTCCAATTCTATATAAAGGGAAAAACGGAAACGTTGCCCATGAATGTATTATTGATATTAGAAAAATTAAGTCTGAAACTGGCGTTACAGAAGAAGATATAGCTAAAAGACTAATAGATTTTGGTTTTCATGCACCAACAATGTCTTGGCCTGTAGCTGGTACAATGATGATTGAACCAACCGAAAGTGAAAACTTAGATGAAATCAATCGTTTTTGTAATACATTGATCACAATTAAAAACGAGATTGATAAAATTCAATCTGGTCAATTCGATAAAATTGATAACCCTATTAAAAATGCACCTCATACACATGTTGAAGTGGCTGCAAATAAATGGGATCATAAATATGAAAGAGAAGAGGCGGCATATCCAACAGAAATTTTGAAATCAACTAAATATTGGCCACCAGTTGCAAGAGTAGACAATGTTTATGGCGATAAAAATTTATTCTGTACATGTCCATCCATAGATGAGTATAAAGATACCGCAGCATAAAGGTATTTTTATAAATGAAAATTGCAGTAGTTGGATCAGGGATCTCTGGATTAAGTTCTGCATATTATCTATCTAAAAAACATAAGGTTGATCTCTTTGAAAAAGAAGATCGCTTTGGTGGTCATTCACATACTTTAGATATTCATTACTCTGAAAAAGAAAAAGTTGCAGTGGATATTGGTTTTATGGTTTTTAATAAACAAACCTATCCAAACCTTATCAACTTTTTTTCTGAAAATAATATTGAAATTGAAAAAAGCGATATGTCTTTTTCAGTTACTGTTAAAGGAACTAATATTGAATATTGTGGGAAAGGCTTAGGAGGTATTTTTTCAAATAAACAAAACTTATTTAATCTAAAATTTGTTAAAATGTTTTTTGAAATTATAAATTTTTATAAAAACTGTGAAAAACTAAATTCAAATTCATTAGATAAATCTCTGACATTAGGTGAATATTTAAAGCAAATTAAAATTTCAGATTATTTTATAAACTATCACATAATTCCAATGGTATCTGCGATTTGGTCAATGCCCCCTTATGAGGCATCACAAATGCCATTAAGCTTTTTTTTAAGTTTTTTTAAAAATCATGGATTGTTTAAGTTGAAAGATCGACCTCAGTGGTACACCGTAACCAATAGAAGTAAAACTTATGTAGATAAAATTTTATCTAAAATTAATGGTGAGTACTACATGAATTATGGGATTAATAAAATCACTAGAGGCAACAATAGTGTTAAAGTTTATTATGGTTCAGAAAATGAGTTTTTTGTTTATGACAAAGTAGTTCTTGCAACTCATGCAGATGATACATTGGATATTTTAAATGACGCAACTGATTTAGAAAAAGATATTTTAAGTAATTTTAATTATAAAAGTAACACTGCCATTATTCATTCTGATCAATCTGTAATGCCATTAAATAAAAAAGCATGGTGTTCGTGGAATTCAGCTCTTAATCCAAAAGATCACAAACAATCTTCAGTAACTTACTGGTTAAATCAATTACAAAATTTAAAAATAGATAAAGATATCTTTTTAACTCTTAATCCATTTTTTGAGATTGATAGCTCAAAAATATACAATCAAATTGAATTCACTCATCCATATTACGATGAAAAAGCCTTGAATAATCAATCAAAACTAAAAGATATTCAAAATATTAATAACACTTTATTTGCCGGTAGTTATTTTGGTTACGGATTTCATGAAGATGGCATAAAATCTTCAATAGAAATGCTCAAAACCATTAATGATTAATTCAGCTATTTATAACGGCAAAGTAATACACAAGCGTTTTAAACCTAAAGTCCACTCATTTAAATATAGTGTCTTTTCGTTATTTATAGATTTATCAGAACTAGAAACTCTAGATAAAGAGATCAGTTTTTTTTCATTAAATAAATTTAATCTTATTAGTTTTTTTGAAAAAGATCATGGGGATAGAGATGGTTCGTCTTTAATAGGCTGGGTCACTAAACAATTACAGAACTATGAAATTAATACTGACAATATAAAGATTAAACTTTTGTGTTATCCAAGAATTTTTGGATATGTTTTTAACCCACTGAGTGTTTTTTATATCTATGATAAAAATGAAAATATCATTGCAATTTTATATGAAGTTAAAAATACTTTTGGTGAACAACATACCTATGTATTTAAAGTTAAAGATGATCAAAAACTTCTACAACATAATTGTAGTAAAAAATTTCATGTCTCACCTTTTATTGAAATGAATTGTAGTTATTTTTTTAGATTATTAAAACCAGGTGAAAAGATTTCAGTAGTTATTGATCAATATCAAGACCAAGATAAAATTCTTTATGCATCTCAAGATGGTGAAAGAATAGACTTTAATTCTAAAGAACTATTAAAATCATACTTAAAACATCCCATTATGACATTTAAGATAATTATAGCGATACATTATGAAGCCTTTAATTTGTGGATAAAAGGAATTAAATTTATCAAAAAAAAGATAAAAATAAGAAACAATATAACGATAGAAAATTAATGATCTTAAATAATATTTCAGACAGAATTGTTTTTTCATTATTAAAAAATATTGATTATGGTCATTTGGAAATTAAAACAGCTAAAAATAATTTATTAAATTTTGGTGACACTCAATCAAAATTAAAAGCTGATATGACAATTAAAAATCCAGCATTTAATTATAATTTAATAAAAGGTGGAAGTATTGCATTTGCTGAATGTTATATGCGTGATGAATTTGAAACATCTAATCTTTCTAATTTAATTGAGTTAACAGCAAGAAATATTAAAACAGTTCACAAATTTTCAGGTGTTTTTGATTTTCCATTATTTAATTATATTAAGAACAAGTTTGTTAAAAATACAAAAAGTCGAAGTAAAGAAAATATCGCTAAACATTATGATCTTGGAAATGAGTTCTTTTCTTTATGGTTAGATAAAACTCTTACTTATTCGAGTGCTATCTTTGATGAACAAAATAAAGATTTATCTTCAGCACAAAATAATAAATATCAAAAATTAATAGATTTAATGAGACCCAATCATGGAGATAAGGTTTTAGAAATTGGTTGTGGCTGGGGTGGTTTTGCAGAATATTTAGGTAAAAATTATGATGTTAAATTAGACTGCATCACTATCTCAAAAAAGCAATTTGAATATGCAAAAGAGAGAATTCAAAAATGTGGTTTAAATGAAAAAGTTAATATTGAGATTAAAGATTATAGAGACCTTAAAGGAAAATATAATTCAGTTGCATCAATTGAAATGATTGAGGCTGTCGGACAAAACTATCTTCAAAGCTATTTTAATACTATAAAACAGAATTTATCAGATGGTGGTAAAGCCGCTATTCAGGCAATCACAATTGATGATAGCATCTACGAAAGGTATAAAAATAAACAAGATTTCATTCAAAAGTATATTTTTCCGGGTGGATTTTTACCTTCCAAAAACAGTTTAGAAAAATACGCTTCTGATAATGGTTTATTTTTTAATGGTTATAACTCTTATGCTGAGGATTATTCTAACACTCTTGCTATCTGGAGAGATAAATTCAATGAAAAATGGGAACAAATAAAAGAACAAGGATTTGATAATACTTTTAAAAGAATGTGGGAATTTTATCTCTCGTATTGTGAGGCTGGTTTTAAATCGAGGAATATAGATTTGATTCAATTCTCATTACAAAATAAATAAAAGGAACAATAATGATTATAAAAACAATGAGATCTATTTTATTGATAATATTAGGATTCTTAATTACAAGCTGTTCAAACAATAGTGCTATGAAACCAGAAGATTTTAAAAATAAAGAGCCAAGATTAATTATTGAAGAGTATTTATCAGGTAACGTAAAAGCTTGGGGCGTTTTACAGAACAGATCGGGTAAAGTAACTCGTCAGTTTTCAGCCGATTTAGATGGAACTTGGGACGGCAAACAATTAATTTTGAAAGAAAAATTTAATTGGGACGATGGTGAAGTACAAAATCGTGAATGGACTATAAACAAAATTGACGAAAATAACTATGAGGGAACCGCAGGCGACGTTGTTGGAAAAGCAATTGGTTACTCATATGGTCCTGCTTTTAAATTTGAATATGTTTTATTAGTACCAGTTAAAGGTAAAGAGTTGAAAATTACTTTTGATGACTGGATTTTTAAACAAGATGAAAGAGTTGCAATTAATAGAGCAACCATGACTAAGTTTGGGTTTAAAGTTGCAGAGCTTACTGTTGTTTTTGTAAAAGATTAATTATTTCTTTTGATGTTTGGTCATTTGACCCACTAAACTAAAATAAAGTTTACTTGGCAAGAAACTTAATATTTTCAATATAACAGTTAATGATTTTGGAAAATGTATTTCAAAAACATTTTTATTAATTAAACCATCATAAATTTTATCTGCAGCATAATCAGTAGTTTTAATAAATGGCATTTTAAAATCATTTTTATCAGTCATTGGAGTTTTAATAAATCCTGGAGAGACTAAGCAAATACGAACACCAAATCTTTTAAAATCAAAATACAAACTTTCAGCTAAATTATTTAATGCTGATTTTGAAGGACCATAGCCGGTTGAGTTAGGTAAACCCCTATAACCTGCTATTGAAGATACAATTGTTATTGTACCTTTTTTTCTATCTCTAAAATATTGCTCTACTGCTTTTATAGTATTAACTGTTCCAAAGAAATTAATTTTAAACACATCTTCTATTTGCTCTACATCAATTTCTTTTTCTTTTTTAGGGTTCCAAGTTCCTGTAGAAAAAAAACAAATATCAATATCTTGATATTTATTTTTTATTTGTTCAAAAACCTCTGCACACTTTTGTTTATCAGTGACATCTAATGGAAAAGCAGAAATATTTTCGTATTGATTAGATAGTTCATTTAATAATTCTTCTCTTCTAGCTGAAACAGCAACATTCCAACCCTTATTTGCAAATTTGATTGCTAAGGCTTTACCTATTCCAGTACTTCCACCTGTGATCCAAATAGTTTTTTTATTCATAATTTTTTGTATATATTCTTAACATGCTCAGAAATAAATATTTAACTTTTATTTTATTTTTTATTATCACTTTCAGTGCCTCATTAATTGGGGGGTTAGCTACAGTTAGTTTTAAAGAACCTTGGTATTCAACATTAATCAAACCTTCTTTTAATCCACCTGATTGGGTCTTTGGTCCAGTTTGGACTATCCTTTATTTAATGATGACAATTGCAATTTGGTCGTATTGGCATTCAAAAAATAAAGAGATGAATACAGTCTGTATCTATTTTATACATTTAGTTTTTAATTCAGCTTGGAGCATAGTCTTTTTTGTCTATCACAATATATTTTTAGCTTTGATTGTATTGTTAATATTGATTTCTTTAATCTTAGTTCTCATTGTTAGATTTAGACGTGTCAAAAAGATGAGTAGTTATTTAATGGTGCCATATTTACTATGGATCATCTTTGCTTTGATTTTGAATGTAAGCATACTAATATTAAATTAATATGGATGACGTTGTTATAATTGGTGGTGGAATAATAGGTGCAGCAACTGCATATTTTCTATCTAAAGAAGGAAGAAAAGTTAAAGTCATAGAGCGAGATCCAACTTATAAAACTGCTTCTTTTCCATTGTCTTTAGGAGGTTTTAGAAGACAGTTTTTCCAAAAAGAAAATATATTACTAGGTAAATTTGCTAGAGAATTTATTTTTCAAATCCCTGAATTATTAAAAACTGAAAAAAATCCAAATCCAACTGCAAGCATGGTGCCAAATGGATATTTATTGATGTTTGGTAAAGAACATGCGGAAGAGCAATATAGAGCATTAGAAAATCATAAAGCCTGTGATGCGGGTACAAAAAATATTTCAGGAGAAGAGCTTTCAAAAATTTTTCCTTACATAAACTCTGAAGGCATTGAAACCGCTACTTATACTGATGATAAAAGTGAAGGTTGGATTGATCCTTTTTTATTTCATAGCGCTTTAAAAAGTAAAGCTATTGAACTTGGAGCAGAATTTATCAAAGGTGAAGTAAAAGACATTTCTGAAATTAATGCAAAAACAATTGTCTCAGCAGCAGGTTGTTGGACTAAAAAATTATTAGAAGATATACCGGTTGTTCCTCAAAAGCATACTGTCTTTAGAGTTAAGTGCCCAACACACATTAAAGAGATGCCTTTGTCTGCTGATTTAACAACTGGAGTTTATTGGAGACCTGAAGGAAAAGAATATTTAGCAGGATCCCCTAAATGGACATTCGATGATTCAAATCTTGAACCAGCATGGGATGACTTTGAAGAAATTGTCTGGCCTGCTTTAGCAAAAAGAATACCCGCATTTGAAGAATTAAAGTTAACAGGAGCGTGGGCTGGTTTTTATGATCACAATAAATTAGATAGTAATGCTATCGTTGGAAAGCATCCTAAATATGAAAATGTTTATATGGCTTCAGGGTTTACCGGTAGAGGTTTGCAACAAGCGCCAGGTATAGGTAGAGCTTTAACAGAATTAATCACCACAGGTTCTTATCAAACTATAGATGTAAGTGTGTTTGCTGTTGAAAGAGTATTAGAGCAAAAGGCTAGGCCAGAGCCTTACGTATTGTAATTAAGTTCCACAAAAAGTTTGATATTTGCCATTTTCACTAGGCATTGGTTTTTGGTATTCCTCTAACATGTTATTGTCTTTATATGGATCTTTAATTACCTCTAGTAATTTATTAAGTGTTTCTAAATTACCTTCACTCCCATCTTTTAAAGCTTCTTCAACTTTATGATTTCTTGGAATAAATATAGGATTAACAGATCTCATAAGTTCTAAGTATTTTTCTTTGTCAGTACTATTTTTCTCTAATCTTTTTTTCCACTTAGTTTTCCAATTTAAATATTCCTCATTTTGATAAACAGGATCTTTAATGGATTGAATTTTCATTAAATTACAAAATGTATTGGTAAAATCAGCCTTATTGTTTTCCATCCAAGTTAATAGCTCAAAGATTAAATTTTTATCTTCTTTATCCTCACCAAATAATCCTAATTTATCCCTCATCATATTGAGCCATTTTTCTTCATAAAGTTTTTCAAAATTGTTTATCGTTTCTGTTGCAATTGAAATTGCTTTTTGCTCATCCTTATCAATTAAAGGTATTATACATTCTGCAAATCTTGCTAAATTCCATTTAGTAATTCGAGGTTGGTTATTATAGGAATATCTTCCATGCTGATCGATTGAACTGAATACAGTTTGTGGGTGATATTGATCCATGAAAGCACAAGGGCCATAATCAATAGTTTCACCGCTAACTGTCATATTATCTGTATTCATTACACCGTGAATAAAGCCAACCCGCATCCAATTGATCACAAGTTCACATTGTTTTTTCATCAATAAATTCAATAAATCTAATGCTTTTGTCTCAGATTGTTTAATCTCAGGATAATGACGATCAATTGTGTAATTGAATAATGTTTTTAGATCATCTGGATTTTGAGTAGCTGCAATATATTGAAAAGTGCCAACTCGTATATGACTAGAGGCTACCCTTGTGAGTATCGCACCAGGTAACATTTGCTCTCTCACAACTTCTTCACCAGTTGAAACTACTGCAAGACTTCTAGTAGTTGGAATATTAAGTGCATGCATTGCTTCACTAATTATATATTCTCTCAGCATAGGACCAAGCACAGCTCTGCCATCTCCACTTCTTGAAAACGAAGTTCTGCCTGATCCTTTAAATTGAATATCATAACGCTTTTGATCTTTATCTAAATGCTCTCCAAGCATGACAGCTCTACCATCGCCAAGCATTGTAAAATGACCAAATTGATGACCTGCATAAGCTTGTGCTATTGTTTCACTTCCATTTGGTAAATCATTACCAGCAAAAATTTTTGCTAAATTATTTTCTGAGAATTTTGAGAAATCTAAATTTAATTGCTCTGCTAAATTTTTATTTAAAATTACTAACTTTGGATTTTTAACAGGAACAGGTTTGATATTTTCTAAAAAGCTCTTAGGTAACTTTGAGTATGTATTATCAAAATGCCAACCTACGGTCATTTTAATTATTTAACTTCAGCTTGATAATCTTTAGGCTCAACTGTTGTTTTGAATTGATTGGAAATTTTTTGTACTTCAACTGATGAAACTTTGTATTCAGCACACATTGTTTCTTCATCTTTTCCATGACCAGTAACCATATTGACCATATGCTCAGGGAAATGGAATGTAGTAAATACAATTCCTTCTTTGACTTTATCTGTAACCTCAACTTTTAAGGCAACTTCGCCTCTGCCAGAATATAATCTTCCAATATCGCCTGTATTTAAATCTCTAGCAGCTGCATCTTTAGGATGAACTAATAATAAATCTTCATTTACAATATTAATATTACTTGTTCTTCTTGTCATTGTCGCAGCATTGTAATGTTGTAATACTCTACTGGTTGTTAAAATTAATGGGTATTCTTTTTTATTGGTTTCAACTTCTGTAGACTCTTTCCAATCAAAATTTTTCAGTCTACCTTTTCCAAGTTTAAAAGTTTCAGTATGTAAAATTTGAGTATCAGTTCCATCTTCTTTAACTGGCCACTGTAAACCAAATTTTCCCAATCTTTCTCTTGTAACTCCTTTAAAGAATGGAACTACATCAGCGATCTCAGCTAACATTTTATCAGAATCATAAGTTGTTTGATCAAAACCTAACTTTTGCATCATATCAGTAACAATAACTCCATCAGGTTTTGTTCCAGGGAGTGGAGGCACTGCTCTATTTACTCTTTGAATTCTTCTCTCTGTATTAGTGAATGTTCCATCTTTTTCTAAGAAAGTTGTTCCAGGCAAAACAACAGTTGCAAGTTTTGCTGTTTCACTCATAAATATTTCTTGAACAACTAGTAACTCTAATGAGTTCATTGCTTCAATGACGTGAGAACTATTTGGATCTGTTTGAACAATATCTTCACCAATAATCCAAAGTCCCTTTAATTCTTTCTTAATTGCAGCATCAAACATTTGAGGGATCTTTAATCCAGCTTTTGTTGGGTGTGTTACCCCATATTTTTCGCTGTAAAATCGTTGATTTTTCTCATCAGCTACCTCAAAATAACCAGCACCTTGGTGTGGTTGACAACCCATATCGGCAGCACCTTGAACATTATTTTGTCCTCTAAGCGGATTTACTCCAACACCTTTTCTACCAATATTTCCAGTAATCATTGCAAGGTCAGCAATTAACATTACCGTTTTTGATCCTTGTTCATGCTCAGTTACTCCTAGGCCATGGAACTCCATTGAATTTCTAGCAGTTGCATATGCAATAGCAGCTTCTTTAACTAATTGTTTATCAACTCCTGCAACTTTAGCTAATTGATCAACATCTTGTCTTTCGATTTCTTTGATAAAATTATCAAAACCTTCAGTTCTATCTCTTACAAAATCTTCATTATATAATTTTGATTTAATAATAAAATGTAACATCATATTAAGAACTGCAACATTCGTTCCAGGTCTTAACTTGATATGGTAATCAGCAAGCTTAGCTAATTCAGTTGTAATTGGATCAAGGACAATTAATTTTTTACCCTTCATGACTTGTTGTTTAATTTTTGCACCTGTCACAGGATGTGCATTAGTTGGATTTGCTCCAATAACTAAAAATAAATCTGCATGATAAATATCTTCAGTAGAGTTTGTTGCAGCACCTGTTCCAAAAGTTTGTTGCATACCCCAAGCAGTAGGTGAGTGACAAATTCTTGCACAACAATCTACACTGTTGGTTCCAACAACAGCTCTAATCATTTTTTGAAAAATATAATTCTCTTCATTAGTACATCTAGCTGATGAAATACCAGCAAATGCATCAGGTCCATAGTTCTTAGTAATTCTTTGCATTTCATCTTTAATAAAATCATAAGCCTCATCCCAGCTAGCTTCTTCAAATTTTCCATTTCTTTTTATTAGAGGAGTTTTTAATCGATCTGGATGATCATAAAAACCAAATGCATATCTTCCTTTAATACAAGTGTGCCCTGCATTTACTTCTGTTTCTTTTGGAGTATCAATTGCAACAACTTTGTCATCTTTAATTGATGTCTCTAAATTACAACCAACTCCACAATACGAACAAGTGGTTCTAACTTTTTTATCAACCGCTGCAGATTTAGATTGGTATACATCTGATATTGCATCCGTTGGACAAGTATGAGCACATGCACCGCAAGATACACATGAGCTGTCACCAAACATCATGTCATTATCTGTAGTAATTCTACTTTCAAATCCTCTACCAGACATAGTAAGCACAAATGAACCTTGAATTTCATCACACGCTCTTACACATCTTCCACAATTAATACAGTTATCAAGATTCATTCTCATATAATCATGAGAAGTATCTCTTGGAATTCCTTTATGTTGTTTAGGACTGTTGTATCTATGATCTTTTATTCCTAAATCATTAGCAACAGTTTGTAATTCACAGTTATTATTTACTTCGCAAGTATCACACTCCATTGGGTGATCTGTTAAAACTAATTCTACAATATTTTTTCTAAGTGAATGTAAATTTTCATTAGTCGTAAAGATATGTTGGTTTTCAGCAACAGGTGTATGACATGAAGCAACAACTTTTGTAGGACCATCTTTTTCAAGTGCCACTTCAACTGAGCAAACTCTACAAGCACCATAAGGAGCTAAGTTTGGATCATCACATAATGTTGGTACTTTTTTTTCTCCAACATAACTTTTAACGAACTTTAATATTGATGTGTGATTAGCCCCAATTTCGTAGGGTTTTCCATCAATATATGCAATTTTTCTTTTCTCTGAGCTCATTAATTGTCTTTAACCATATCATTTTTCATTTCGTCACCAAAGTATTTAAGAATGTTCATAATTGGCGTAGGGATTGCTCCACAAAGTGCACATAAACAGCCTTTTTGCATTGTAACCAATAACTCATTTAAAAGTTTAAGAGGGATTTTAGCTGTTTTACTTTTGAATTGATCGAACATCTCTTTACCTCGATAAGATCCAAGTCTACCTGGAAAACATTTTCCACAAGACTCTTCAGCACTAAATTCAAATAAATGATGAATATATTCAGTCATTGGAAAATCTTTTGGAATACTAACAACACTTGCATGACCTAACATAAATCCTTTAGCAGTGAACTCTTGGAAATCTAAATTCAAATTTTCTATTTCACTTAAAGGAACAACACCTCCAAGTGGACCTCCGATTTGAAAAGCTTTAACAGGCTCTTTGTAACCCCCACCAATTTCTTCAAATATTTTTTTCATCGGTGTGCCCATTTCAATTTCATAAATACCAGGATTATTAAAAAAACTGTCTAGACAAACTAATTTAGTTCCAGCAGATTTTTTATTACCTATTGCAGCAAATTTTTCTGCACCATTTAAAAGTATTCCAGAAGCTGCTGCTAATGTTTCTACATTATTTACAACGGTTGGTTTTTTATATAATCCTTCAGTAACTGGAAATGGAGGTCTTACATCTACTTCAGCTCTTCTTCCTTCAATCGATGCAATAAGTGCAGTTTCCTCACCACAGATATAAGCACCTTGTCCAATACAAATATTTAAATCAAATTTAAAATTAGTTCCTAAAATATTTTCTCCAAGCAATCCTTCTTGTTTTAGTAAATTGATAGATCCATTTATTGCTTCAATTGATTTTGGATATTCACCTCTAATATATAAAACTCCCTCATTACTTCCAATGACATAACCACAGACGACCATTCCAAAAATAACTTTTAATGGTTGGTCTTCTAATAAATAACGATCAGAAAAAGCACCACTGTCTCCTTCATCTGCATTACAAATTACATATTTTTTATCTCCAGGTGCTTTACTACAAAAATCCCATTTCATTCCTGTTGGAAATCCTGCACCACCTCTACCTGTTAAATTAGAATCTAATAAACTTTGAATTATTTCTTTTTTATCTTTGTTTAGGATTAAATTTAATTGATCTTTAAACTTTTCAATCGTTGATAATTTATCATCCATTAAAAAACTTGTTGATGCAAAACTTTTCGAAAAATATTTATCTTGATCTATCTTTTCACCCTTTATGATCTGATCAATTTTCTCAATATCATTACCAGCATAATTTTCACCATCGTAATGAAACGCTTTATTTTCATAGCAATGTCCAAGACAAAACATTTCTCCAACTTTATCATCACCTAATTTTGATTTTAAAGTTTCTTTTAACTTGTCTTGAGTACCAGCACACATGCACGCACTCCCATTACAAACAAAAGCTTTTTTCTCGCGATGAGAAGGTCTTAGAAATTCGTAAAAACTCTCTGCACCATGAAGTGTTGAAACCCCTAAATTATATTCTTTAGCTATTTCTTTAATGTCTTTAGGTGATTTACTTAGAGAATTTTCAGAAATTTTTTGAAAAAGATTGTCTTTAAGACCAATTCTTCCAGATAAGTTACTTATGTTTTTTGACACTAAAATCCTTATGTTTCGTCTTAAATAACTTTTTGGCTATTTGTATAAACATTATAGCTGTCCTTTTTTACGAAACCGATCAAGGTCATGTCAAACTTATTCGCTAAATCGATAGCTAGACTAGTTGGCGCACCAACACCGATTACAATTCCAATATTGGTCATTAGAATTTTTTGTATCAACTCAAAATTTAGCCTTCCAGAGCAGCTAATAAACTGGTTGTTTGGATCAATTTGTCCTTTAAGTAGTGCATTTCCAATTAATTTATCTAAAGCATTGTGCCGACCAACATCCTCCATCACATTAATTAACAACCCATCTTTATTGAATAATCCGCTCGCATGAATTCCACCCGTTTGTGCAAATTCAGTTTGATTGTTTCTCAAAGTATCTGGTGCTGAAATTATAATTTTTGAACTAAGCTTAGGTTCAAGTTTTGGAGTTTTATCTTGTTTGATAACCTCTAAAGCATCTAATGAAGATTTGCCACAAACCCCACAAGAAGAGTTCGTTAAAAAGTCTCTTTTTATTTTTGTAATATTTACATTTGAAGCATCATTTAAAGTAACCAGAATTTTATTTTGAAGATTATATTGTCCAACTTTTTCTCCAAATTTTTCAATTAAAGATATGTGTTTAATATCTTTGATAATTTGTTCATTAAACAAGAAACCTCGAACTAAATCTTCATCTTGTCCTGGTGTTCTCATCGTAATGGATAATAATTGAGTTACAAATTTATTTTCATTTTCATATTTTAATGAAATCTCTAAAGGCTCTTCTATCGAAATTAAATCATTTATTTCTTCAAGTTTATCAGACTTAAACTTATTAACTTTATATTTAGAGTGCATTATTTCTTAAGTGGATAATTTTTCTTTAACAAAAATTTATTAACTATAATTGCAATCAATAAAATTAGGATACATCCGAAGATAATAGGATTAATTAAATATTCAAATGAAGCACTTCCTATGATAACCATTATTGGATTTCCCCCAGCAGGTGGATGCACTACATCTAAAATGATCATAAGAAAAATTCCAATTCCAACTGCACCAGCGATTGAAATATAAATAGGTAAAGGGATAAAGTTTACAAAAAATACGCCAACTAATGCAGTTACCAAATGACCAAAGAAAACATTTTTAGGTTGGGCAAATGGACTTTCTGGAAATCCAAATAATAAAACCATACTTGAACCAAATGAAGCTGCTATAAATAATCCTAAAGTAGTTTTGTAAGTTAAAACAGTTAATACTCCAATTGTTACTGCTGAAAAAAAACCAGCGATAACTGCTTTTGTGAATATTTCTTTGTTAAGTCTCATTTAATTTTTTAAAGCTTTTGAAACAGTTTTAAGAGGTAATAATAAACACTCTTTTCTCGATAAATTTTTTTTATCTAAAAGTTCTTTGAAATCTTTCCAGATTTTATTAAGACTAGTTTTATTGTCTTCAAACAATTGTTCAGCACTTTTAATAAAATCTTTGATATCGTCTAATTTAACACCTTTGATTTTTCTAGATAATAAGCTGACAGATGCTTGGCAGTAGATGCAAGATTTACATTGATAACCCATGTCTTTTACAGTGTCTTCTTTTACAATTAAGCTGATTTCCATTTCATCACCGCATATTGGATTTTTATTTTTTGAATGATGGGTGTGGTTGGCTAATACTTTATTATTTTCAGTATGCGCTGCTATTTCTAAAATTCTTAAATCCATTTAATTTCTTTAATTAAGTCGCTAATGTTTTATATTTTGATCAATGGATCATAACAATATTTTAGCGGTAGTACTAGCGGGCGGAAAATCCAAACGTTTTGGTGATGATAAATCACAGGCAAAATTAGGAGGCAAAATCCTTATTGATTATATTCTATCTGAAATAGAGAATAAATTTGATGAAGTTCTAATCGTCGCAAATGATCCAATTCAACATCTATCTTCTCCCAAAATTCAAAAAACTGAAGATTTAAAGAAGAACTTAGGTCCATTAGGTGGAATTTTAAGTGCTATGAAATGGGTTAAAAACCACAATAAGCCTTATCAATGGATAGCTTCTTTTCCATCAGATACACCTTTATTTAAAATGAGTATGTTTGAAGATTTTTTAAATAAAGTGAATGAAAAAGAGAGTGAATTATTCTTCATGAAAACCAAAGAAAAGCGTCACAATATATTTGGTCTATGGAATATTGATTTGATTGATCAATTAGAAAAGGATTTAGAAAATGGCTCAAGAAAAGTTGAAAAATGGGCCAATAATATTGGGGTAAAAACTATTAATATTGAATTTGATAAAGAAGATCCTTTTTTTAATATAAACACAAAAGAAGATTTAGAAAAAGCTGAGAAAATATTAAATGATTAACTACCAACAAGCAAAATCAATTTTAAAAAAAGCAAAGATTAAAATTCATAATGAAAAAGTATTAATTAAAAACTCAATTAATAGAGTTGTAGCAAAAGATATTTTTTCACCTTCTAATCATCCCTTAGGAGATAATGCAGCCTTTGATGGTTTTGCTATTAATGCATTAGATACAAAAAATATAACTAAGAAAAAACCAAAACACTTCAAAATTATTGGATCAATTGCAGCAGGCAACAAACCTTTATCAAAAAAAGTTAAAAAATTTGAAGCAGTTGAGATTATGACTGGTGGAATTATTCCAAATGCATTCAATACGATTATTCCAATTGAGCAGATAAAATTTCATCCAAATAAACAAAATCCAAAATCAATTATCATTGATAAAAAATTTACAAAATTTAACCATGTTCGGTTTAAAGGTTCTGATTACAAAAAAAATCAATTAGTAGTTAAAAAAGGAACCATTATTCAAGCTAATCATATTTTAGCTTTAAAAACTTTAGGTATTAAAAAAGTTGAGGTTAAAAAGAAATTAAATATTTTATTTTTCTCAACTGGTAATGAAATTTCAAATTCAGACACTATTCCTAGTTGGAAAGTTAGAAATTCAAATAGTCACTATATTGAAAGTTTAAATAATAATTTTTTATTTAACTTTAAAAATGGTGGAATTTTAAGAGATCATCATCAAAATATTTTTAAGTCTCAAATTAAAAAAATGCTGAAGTCTAAAACAGATATTATTATTACTTCAGGCGCTGTTTCTGCTGGTAAATTTGATTATATCCCAAGTGTAGTTAAACAATTTAAAACTTCTCACTACTTTAAAAGTGTAATGATAAGACCGGGAAAGCCCATATTATTTGCCAAAATCAATCAAAAAGTAGTATTTGGTTTACCAGGAAACCCAATTTCTTCTGCAGCTTGTTTTAGGTTTTTTGTTTATCCATTTATTGAAAATATCTTGGAACTTTTGCCAGAAAAGCCAGTTAAAGCAGTTTTAAAAAATAGTTTTATCAAAATTAAAAAGTTTACAAGATTTATCAAAAGTAAACTTAGTACAACTAACAATGGTAGGCTCGAAGTTGAGTTATTAAAGGGTCAAGAATCTTTTAGAATAAATTCTTTTGTAAAATCTAATGTTTGGGCAATGCTCCCAAACGGTCAAGCCAACTTTAAAAAAGGTCAAATTATTGATTGTTTTTTACCGAACCACTCAAATAAGATTTTAGACTAACCTAATCAAAATTTGTTGTAGTAATCTATTTTTACAATTAATCTCCGGCAATGCTTGAATTAAAAAATCCTAGAATTGCTGTTCCGGTTGTTTTATTTGCAGGGATTTTATGGTCATTTGGTCCACTGGTTGTAAGGTATATGGACGACCCAAATCTAGTACCGTGGCAGTATATTTTTGGAAGAGGTCTCACGATTTTTATTTTACTTAATCTTTATCTTTACTTTGAAGAAGGATTAGATTTTTGGAAAAATTATTTGAAAATTGGTAAATCTGGTGTGGTTGGTGGTTCTGGTCTTGGGATTGCAATGATCTCATTTATCTATTCAATTACCAATACAACAGCTGCAATTACCTTGTTGTGTTTAGCTGCAATGCCTTTTTTTACAGCTCTTTTAGCTTTTCTTTTCTTAAAAGAAAAAATCACAATTAGTGTTTGGATATCAATCATAATTGCAACAATTGGAATAGCTATAATGGCATTTGGTAATACTGGTGAAAATTCATTAGTTGGATTTGTATTTGGTATTACATCCTCAGTTGGGTTTTCTGTCTTTTCAGTTTCTTTAAGATGGAGAAAAGAAACGCCTAAATTTACAACAGTTGCTTTTGCAGGTTTCTTTTGTTTTGTGTTTGCAACAATAATGATTTTATCTAAAGGACAAGTTTTTTTCTCATCAAGTTATAATAGCTCTTTATTTTCATTGCATGGAACTTTAGTTTGCATGGGTTTAATTTTGTATTCAATAGGCTCTAAAGCAATTCCTGCAGCAGAATTAACTTTATTATCTTTAACGGAAGTTATTGGTGGAATATTTTGGGTATGGTTACCTTTGTTTGGAATTAATGAAGTACCTGACACCAATACAATAATTGGTGGCTTCTTTTTATTTATATCTTTATTTTATTATAGTTTGATCATGAGATGGAATAAAAGATATATCGGATTAAATTAACTTAAAGAACATTATGGAAAGACCAGATTTTTTTGAACTTAAAAATGGAGAAAAGGTAAAACTTCCTTTCTCTGATAAAGAATACAATCAAAGAGTTTCAAGTTTAAGAAATGTGATGGATAAAAATAATCTTGATATGATTATTTTAACATCCATGCATAACATCGCTTATTACACAGGATTTATTTATTGTTCTTTTGGAAGACCCTATGGATGTGTTATCACTAAAGATAAAATCTCAACCATTTCAGCTAATATTGATGCAAGTCAACCTTGGAGACGATCACACTGTGATAATGTTATTTATACAGATTGGAAAAGAGACAATTTTTTAAGAGCAATAGTTTCAATTGTTGGAAGGGATGAGCCTCCAAAAAATATAGGACTTGAATATGATCATATCACTTTAGATATGAGAGAAAAAGTTGGCTCAATATTTACATTTTCAGTTTTTAGTGATGTTGCGAAAGATTTAATGAACTTAAGAATGATTAAATCAAATGAAGAAATTGAAATTATTAAAAACGGTGCAAGAATTGCTGATCTTGGTGGTGAAGAGATTGCTAAAAATATAAGAGAAGGTAATACTGAAATAGAAATTGCAATTGCTGGAAGAGACCGGATGGAAAGAGAAATTGTAAAATCTTATCCAGGAGCTGAATACATGGATACATGGGTTTGGTTTCAATCTGGAATAAATACAGATGGAGCACATAATCCAAAAACAAACCGCAAGCTTCAAAAGGGAGATATTTTATCTTTAAATACGTTTCCAATGATCTCCGGTTATTACACTGCATTGGAGAGAACTTTATTTTTAGATCATGCAGATGACGCATCCTTAAAAGCATGGGAGGCAAATGTAAAAGTTCATAAACGTGGTTTAGAATTAATCAAACCTGGAGTGAAGTGTTCAGATATTTGTCATGAGTTAAATGAATTATTTGCTGAACTTGGATATCTTCAATATCGAACTTTTGGTTATGGTCATTCTTTTGGGGTGCTTTCACATTTTTATGGAAGAGAAGCTGGATTAGAACTTAGAGAAGATATTGATACAGTTTTAGAGGAAAATATGGTGGTCTCTATGGAGCCGATGATCATGATCCCAGAGGGAAAACCTGGAGCAGGGGGTTATAGAGAACATGATATCTTAGTGATTGGTAAAGAGGGTGCTGAAAATATTACAAAATTTCCTTTTGGCCCTGAGCACAATATTATAAAAGCTTAAGCAAAATGAGTGAGAATAAAACAATCGTTAATAGTTGGAATGAGTGGGATCCTCTTAAACATGTAATTGTTGGAAGAGCAGATGGAACGTGTATTCCAGCACCAGAGCCTGCGCTCGATGCAAAGGTTCCAGAAGATAGTGATATGCGAGGTCAGTTTGGTCCTCGAACAAAAGACACAGTTGATAAAGCAAACCAACTTCTAGATGATTTTTCTAACATGTTAGAGAAAAGAGGAATTAAAGTTGACCGACCCACTCCAATTTATTTTAATCAAAAAACATCAACACCTGATTGGGAAGCTGAAACAATGTTTGGCTGTATGCCTCCAAGAGATGTTTTGCTTACAGTTGGTAATGAAATTTTAGAGGCAACGATGAGTTATCGTTGTAGATGGTTTGAGTACTTATGTTACCGACCTTTGTTAAAAGATTATTATAACCAAGATCCTAATATGAGACATGAATCTGCACCAAAACCAAGATTAACTGATGCAGATTATAGAAAAGATTATCTATCCGATAAAATTGGAGTTCAAAAAAGACTAGAGTGGACTGAACAAAAGTATTTTGTAACTACAGAAGAAGAACCTTTGTTTGATGCAGCAGATGTTTTAAGATTTGGTAAAGATCTTGTGGTGCAACATGGATTTACCACTAATTTAAAAGGAATTGATTGGTTAAAAAGACATTACAAAGATCACAGAGTTCACGCAGTTAATTTTCCAGGGGATCCATATCCTATTCACATTGATGCAACGTTTACACCAATTAAAGAAGGTTTAATCATTAATAATCCTCAAAGAAGATTACCAAAAGAACAAAGAAAATTATTTGAAGATAATGGATGGCAAATTGTAGATAGCGCTCAACCTGCACATAATGAACCTCCTGCACTTTGTTATTCATCTGTTTGGTTGTCAATGAATGTACTAGTGCTTGATCCTAAAACAGTGTGTGTTGAAAAAAGTGAAGTTTATCAAGCAGAGCAATTAGATAAACTTGGTATGGAAGTTGTTCCTGTAGATTTAAGAGATGCCTATGCATTTGGTGGCGGTCTTCATTGTTGTACTGCAGATGTCTATAGAGAAGGCACATTAAAGGATTATTTCCCTAAACAATAAAAAAAAAATTTTTTATTTGTTTTTTTACTAATAATGTCTAAACACAACTCATGTTAAAAAACGATCAACTCGCTGAATGGGATAGACAGAATTTCTTTCACCCATCCACTCACTTAGCACAGCATGCAAGAGGCGACGCCCCTAGCAGAATTATTACTGATGGTGAGGGTGTTTATATTATTGATCGTGATGGTAAAAAATATTTAGACGGATTTGCTGGTTTATATTGTGTCAATGTTGGTTATGGTCGAAAAGAAATAGCAGAGGCTATTTCAAAACAAGCTCACCAATTATCTTATTATCACTCTTATGTAGGCCACGGTACTGAGGCATCAATTACGCTTTCTAAAATGATTTTAGATCGAGCGCCAAAAAATATGTCTAAAGTGTATTTTGGCTTAAGTGGTTCGGATGCCAATGAAACCAACATTAAAATGGTTTGGTATTACAATAATATTTTAGGTAGACCGAATAAGAAAAAAATCATTTCAAGATGGAGAGGTTACCATGGTTCAGGTTTAGCAACTGGGTCACTTACCGGCTTAGATATATTTCATAAAAAATTTGATCTTCCAATTGAGAACATCATTCATACAGAAGCGCCTTATTATTTTAGAAGAAAAAATTTAGACCAAACTGAAGAACAATTTTCAGATCACTGTGCTGAAGAGTTAAAATCTTTAATTCAAAAAGAGGGTGCAGAAAATATTGCAGCGTTTATTGCTGAACCAATGCTTGGAACCGGTGGAATTGTTCCTCCTCCAAAAGGGTACTGGGAAAAAATTCAACCGATCTTAAAAGAAAATGATATTTTAATTATTGCTGATGAAGTGGTTACTGGATTTGGAAGATTGGGTAAAATGTTTGGATCTGATTTTTATCAAATAGATTCTGATATCATAACGATTGCTAAAGGATTAACGTCTGCTTATGCACCGTTATCAGGCTCTATCTTTTCAGAAAAAGTTTGGGAAGTTTTAGAAAAAGGAACTGATGAGTTTGGTCCTATTGGTCATGGTTGGACTTATTCTGCTCATCCAATTTGTGCAGCAGCAGGAGTTGCAAACTTAGAATTAATTGATCAAATGAAAATTTTAGACAATGTTAATGAAGTAGGGCCTTACTTTAATGCTCAATTAAAAGAGAAAATTGCAGACCTTCCTCATGTTGGAGAAGTTAGAAGTGAAGGTTTAATTGGAGCGATTGAATTAGTTGAAGATAAAAAGGCTCATAAATTTTTTGATCCAAGTAAAAAGTTTGGGCCAACATTAGCTGGAAAATTATTAAGCAATGGTGTGATTGCAAGAGCAATGCCGCAAGGAGATATTTTAGGTTTAGCTCCCCCTTTATGCATTAGTAAATCTGAAGTTGATTTGTTAATTGGTGGAATTGCAAAAGTAATTGAAGAAGCTAAAGCTTAATTTTCAATAATTTTACCAATATTTTTTTCTTTAGCTAATTTATCCGTTAAAGTTGCAATCGCTGTATCTTGAACGCCAGTTCCTGTTAAATCACAAAGAGTTATCTGATTTTCATTGGATCTTCCTAACTTTGGATCCACAATAATATTTCCAAGTTCAGGAAAGGTATCATTTTCTTTAATAATATTTTCTTTTATCGCAGTTCTAAGTTCACCTAATTTTTTTGATTGTGAATTTCGATCAGGCACAAATAAATCTATTGATTTAAAAATATTTGGATCAATTTCATTTTTTTCAGAGTTATCGGATCCCATAGCTGTAATATGCTGACCTTGTTGTATCCAACTTTGCTTTATTAAATATTCTTTACTAGGTGTTGTGGTTATTAAAACCTCATTTTCTCTAACTATTTTTTCAATATCTAATTCTACTTTACAATCTAACTTTGTGATTTGTTTGATATCTTCTGCACATTGTTCAGCTTTCAATTGATCTCTTCCCCAAACTGTAATTGTATCAAACTTTCGAACTAAACAGGCAGCCTCAGCTTGTAATCTTGCTTGCAATCCTGATCCAATAATCCCTAGGCTTTTACTATTTTGGTTTGATAAATATTTAATAGATATTGCACCAGCTGCTGCTGTTCTAATATCAGTTAAGTAACCATTATCTAATAATAAAGACTGAACTAGTCCTGTTTTAGAAGAAAATAAAACCATTAATCCATTTAAACTTGGAAGTCCAAGAGACGGATTATTAAAAAAACCGGGGCTTATTTTAACAGCAAATCCATCAAAGTTCTTTATGTAAGCTGTTTTTACATCCACTTCACCACGCTGATCTTTCATCTCCATCGATAAAATTGGAGGCATTTCCACTTCTCCTTTTGCAAGGGCCACAAAAGCTTTTTCAATTTCATCAATTATATTTAAATCAAGCTTAACTAAACTTTTAATTTCTTTTTCAGAAAGGATAAAAATTTTATTGGACATAAGCTGAACCATTAATTGTTAAGTCACCCATTTTAATATCTTTACCCTCTATAATATTTTTATGAAGATCAGGATCAATATTTTTACCGGTAATAATTGTAGTAGTTAACCCCTCTAAATTCTTTATTTTATTATTCATTAATGCAGCAACCCCAACCACACATGCTCCTTCACAAATAATATTATCCATATAATAAACTTCCTGAAGTGCTTTATAAA
Organism: Candidatus Pelagibacter sp. HIMB1505; assembly: GCF_052047915.1. Lineage (NCBI taxonomy): Bacteria > Pseudomonadati > Pseudomonadota > Alphaproteobacteria > Candidatus Pelagibacterales > Candidatus Pelagibacteraceae > Candidatus Pelagibacter > Candidatus Pelagibacter sp. HIMB1505. The sequence goes on from NZ_JBNAIR010000002.1 coordinate 123,637, forward strand.
TTTCTTGTTCGCTTACTAAAATAATATCATCCAGATATTTTTGACAAAGTTTAAAGCTATATTTATTAGATAAACCAATTCCACCCTGTAACGAATCTGCAAGACTAATAAATTCTTTAACTTGAGAAGGTTTATTATCTTTAATGGATTGATACATTGCAGCCCCATTTTCCATTGAAACCCCGTAAACTTTTATATTATGATTTAATTGTTTTAATACCGCTGCAATCCCTCCGGCTAAACCGCCACCTGATAAAGGAATTAATACATTTTTAATATCAGGGTCTTGTTCAAATATTTCTAATCCAATGGTTGCTTGCCCATTTAAAACATCTAAGTCATCAAAAGGGGAAATATATTTTAAACCTTCAGTTTTTGCTAAATTGATACTTATTTCTTCAGCTTCATCTTGAGATGCTCCTTCAATTTTAACTTCAGCACCTAGTTGTTTGATCCCTTCAACTTTATTTGTTGGCACATTTTCTGACATACAAATAACAGCTTTCTTATTTTGTTGTTTTGCAGCAAATGCAACACCTTTTCCATGATTACCAGTAGAGCAACAAGTAACCCCTTTAAAATGATCCGATAGATTTAAAACAGCATTCATAGCTCCTCTAATTTTAAAAGCTCCAATCGGTTGATTAAGTTCTAGTTTTAATTTTAAATCTACACCAAGTTTTTTAGATATATTTGAATTTACTAATTCTGTTTCTTTAATAAACGAAGAAATTTTTTCTTTAGTATTTTTTACTTCTTCAATCTCAATCATTTAGAACATTATCTTAGTTAATTTTAGATTTAAAGAGATCATATTATTGATCTAAACAAGTGTTAATACTCACCTTTTTTTTCAGATCCATTATAAAAGATTTCTTGAAGATATTGGTTTTCTCTTTTTCTTAGCACCATTCCTTCTTCATCCATGAAATTTTTTACTCTTGGAATTTCTTCATGATATTTAAATTCATCGGTGCCTCGTGCAATCTGTACACCATTTTTTCCAAGAACTTGTTTAACGTTTGTCCCAATATAACTTTGTATGACAAATCCTATTCTTCGGTCATTACTTTTATTTAGCCCTGAACCATGAACTATTCTTGGGTGATGCAAAGACATTTGTCCTGCTTTTAATTCAACTGATTGAACATCGTTTTCAGGAACATTTTCAACCGTTTGCCCTCTAGTTAATAAATTACCCTGATCAAATTTTTGATTATGTTCTCTAATTTCAATATGAGAACCAGGCCACATTCTCATGCATCCATTTTCTTCATAAGAATCTGTGATTGCAACCCAAGCAGTTACCCAATTATGTGGCTCTAAACCAATATATTTTGCATCTTGATGGTAACTTACATAACCAGTTTGATTTGGATTTTTGATAAAAAGTGTGGTGCTACAAACTAAAATATTTTTCCCAATAATACTTTCTACAGCATCTAATATCTTTGAGTTATGAACTATCTTATCAAGTTCTGGTGAAATTAAATGAACATTATATCTACCTGACTTATCAATTTCACTTGGCATTTCTTTTTCTATTAACTCAATCTCTTGTCTTGCTTTAAAAGCTTCCTCTGCTGAAAGAACGTCAATAGGAGCAACATAACCATTGTCGTTATATTGTTTAAGTTGATTTGAAGAAAGATTAGCCATATTATTTTATTAGATTATATGACAATCAAAATATCATCAATTCATTTTTGTCCTGTTAAATCTGTTTCCTATCAAACGATAGATCAATGTAATATTCAAAAAGATATTGGACTTGAAGGCGATAGAGTTTTTGCTTTGTTAAAAAATATAGAGAAGGATAATCCGAAATTAATTGATAAAGAACATGAAGAAAGAAAAGGCAAATGGAATAAGATCTTAACTCTTAAAAATACACCAGCTTTAAATAAGTATAATTTTAGTTATGAAAATGAGCAATTAACCTTATATCAAAAAGACCAAGCTATTTTATCCATTAACTCAAATGATACAGAAGAAAGAATCAAACTTGTAAATAAGATTATTGAACTTGAAAATTCAATTAAAGATCCAATAGTATTAATGAAAAATCATCAATTACCATACTTTGATACCACTATTTCAACTAAAGTTGATTTTGTTAATTCAGTATCTCTATTGAATATTGAAAGCATAAAAGACTTTAGAGATAAGACTAAAAATGAAATTGAAGTCCAAAGATTTAGAGGAAATTTCTTAATGGAAGGCGTTAATGCTTGGGAAGAACGAAATTGGATTGGAAAAATAATTACAATTGGAAATCAAAAATTTCATATTAAAAAAAACATTCCAAGATGTGTAGCAATTAATATCAAGCCAGAGACAGATGATAAAAATTTAGATTTATTAAGATCTTTAAAAGAACATTATCAACACTTTGATATGGGTTTATATTTAGTTCCTTTATCTTCTGGAAAAATCACAAAAGAAGACAGCATAAGAATATAAACAACTCTTAGTTGTAAGAACCACTGCACTATACAAAGCAATCAAAATTTGATTAACTTTTCGATAATAAAAGAGGAGATAAAATGAAAAAAATAATCAAATCAATTGGAGTATTATTAATAATTCTTTTTAGTATTTCTTCCGTTAACGCCGAAACGTTAACTGAAAGATTAAAAAAAGGTCATAAATTAAGACTTGGTTTTGGTACTGCTATACCGTGGGCTTATGCTGGAGATAATGGTGAGGCACTTGGTTTTGTAAACATGATTGCAATCACTGCATTAGAAGAAATGGGGATTACTGACTATGAAACAAAAGTATTTGAATGGTCTGGTTTAATTCCTGGAATTAATGCTGATCGATCTGACATGATTACAGGTGGAATGTATATTTTAAAAAGTAGATGTGCCAACATAGACTTTTCAGATCCAATCGGAGTATTTGGAGATGCTATGTTAGTTCCTAAAGGAAATCCTCAAGGAATTTATAATTATGCAGATGTTGTAAGAACAGGTGCAAAATTAGTTACTGGTGCAGGTTTTAACACAGTTGAAGCTGCAAAAAAATATGGTGTTCCAGAAAGTCAAATGCTTTTAGTAGAAGGTGAGGTTGGAATTCTTGCTGCCATGAAAGCTGGAAGAGCAGATGTTGCTGTACAAACATGGTTCGGTGGAAAAGAGCATGAAGAAAAAACTAATGGTCAATTTGAAGTTACTGACCCTAGTAAAATGCCTAAAGAAACTATGAACGTTGTTGGTATTGGTTTTAGAAAAGGTGATGATGAATTTAGGGAAAATTTCAACAAAGCCTTAGCTAAAGTTATGGGTTCACCTAAAATGATGGAAAGAGCTGGTAAATATGGTTACACAAAAGCTCAGTTACTATCAGACCCAAGCATGACTACAGAGTGGGCTTGTAATACTAAATAACATTTAAATTAAATTATATTCAGGCGACTTTTTTAAGTCGCCTGAAATGTTTTATATAATCATTATGACGTATTTCGAATTCCTTGGTGAGCATGGTACTACTTTATTGTTGGGAGCCACAACAACTGCGAAAGTTCTTGTATGTTCAACAATCCTTTATGTCATTATTTCTATGATTTTTGGATTGATGAGAATTTCTAAAAATCCAATCGTTCAAGGGATCGCAACAGTTTATATTGAAATCTTTAGAGGCACTTCACTCTTAGTTCAGTTATTTTGGTTTTATTATGTACTTCCATTTTTTGGAATATCATTAGAGGCATTTGTTGCAGGTGTCTTATCTCTTGGAATGAATTTTGGTGCTTACGGTGCGGAGATAGTTAGAGGAGGAATATTAGCAGTACCAAAAGGACAATGGGAGGCAGCACACGCTCTAAACTTTGGTCCTGTAAAAAGAATTAAAAGAATAATTATTCCACAAATTTTTCCAATTGTACTTCCACCGGCTGCAAATCTTACAGTGGAATTACTTAAAGCAACAGCGTTAGTCGCATTAGTTACTGTTGTTGATTTAACGTTTGAGGCTAAACAAATTAACTCAATTACTTGGTTATCAGCACAAGCATTTGGTACAGCATTACTAATTTATTATTTTATGGCAAGATTTGCGCTTGTTCCTTTTTTAAGATGGCTTGAGGTTTTAGCAGCAAGAAAAGTTGGAAAGGAGCGTTTATAATTTATGGAAATGGGGTGGAGATGGGATTTTACCTTCGAAATATTACCCAATATGTTGTGGGCGACCTTGAATACTATTTTAGCAGCAGGGGTTGGTTATGCTATAGCAGTAATAGTTGGTTTAATTTTTTTAATTGGTCAAAGAACTCCTTACAAATTTGTTAATATAATTAATAGAGAGATTGTTGAATTCATTAGATCTACTCCACTGTTAATTCAATTATTCTTTGTTTATTTCGTGCTTCCACAATTTGGAATTACCTTATCTGCGTGGGTCTGCGGAATGATTACTATTGGTCTTCATTTTGGTACCTATTTATCTGAAGTTTATAGAGGTGCACTCGAAGGAGTTCCAAAATCTCAGTGGGAAGCTTGCAGAGCATTAAATTTTTCAACGGTTTACACTTATAAAAGAATAGTGTTGCCTCAAGCATTTCCAATCGCAATTCCTGGTATGGGTAACTATTTAGTTGGAATATTTAAAGATACTCCATTACTTTCAACAATAGGAGTGGCTGAATTATTTCATGCTGCAACTGCAGTTGGAGGATATCACTATAGATATTTAGAGCCTTATACTTTAGTAGGTATTATATTTTTAACACTTTCAATTCCTGCTGCGATTTGGATTAGAAGTTTAGAAAAGAAAGTTAATATTTCACAAGGTAAAATAAAGAGGGAACAGATTTAAATGGATAATTCAAAAGAGACTATTGTTAGCTTTAAAGAAGTAACCAAGCAATATGGTGACTTAGTTGTATTAGATAAATTAAATCTAGATATTAAACAAAATGAGATGGTCTCAATTATAGGTCCTTCAGGATCAGGCAAAACTACTGTGTTAAGAGTTTTAATGACTTTAGAAAAAATCAATCAAGGTGTTATTCATTTAGATGGCGAACCTTTAACTCATATGAATGAAAATGGAAAACTTGTTGAAGCGAATGAAAAATATTTAAGAGAACGAAGATCAAAAATTGGTATGGTTTTTCAGCAGTTTAATTTATTTCCACATATGACAGCTTTACAAAATTGTATTGAAGCTCCGATTGAAGTGTTGGGAATGAAAAAAGAAGAAGCTGAAGAAAGAGCTTTAGATTTACTAGAATTAGTAGGTTTAACAGATAAAAAAGACGAACACCCAAGTAGACTTTCAGGCGGTCAACAACAAAGAGTAGCGATTGCAAGAGCGCTTGCTATGAGACCTAAGGTAATGTTGTTAGATGAGATTACATCAGCCCTTGATCCTGAAGTTGTTGGAGAAGTATTAAATGTTATTAGATCATTAAATAAGGAACATAATCTAACAATGATAATGGTTACTCATCAAATGGGTTTTGCAAGAGAAATATCAGATAGAGTTTGTTTTTTTAATGAAGGTAAAATTTTTGAGCAAGGTCCTCCTGAAAAAATATTTGATGATCCTCAAAATGAGAGAACTAAACAGTTCTTACATGCAGTATTAGATGCGAATTAATTAGCTAGGATTTTGTTTTAAAAACTCGATATATTTTTTGACTTCATCAAATTGTTCATCAGGAATATCTTTGTAACTTGCTTTAAATTGACTTTTGACACAGATTGCTACATGCGCATAAGGGTTTCTTCCTTTAGGATGATTAGGGTGATCGGGTAATTGTCCTACCAAATAATCGCCAGCTTGCTGAATAATTTTCCACAATTTACTTGCGTTTTCTTTATTCATTTAAACTAATAACGTGTTTTATCTCTTTCAATTCGAGTATGGTTCGAGTTGTAAACTAAAATAAATCTAATTGTGTTTTTTTAATAACTTTCTTTTTTTTCTTTCTCTTTTTTTGTTTAGACATATTAGATGGTCTATTTCTTGTTGAATAATATCCATCATTAAATTTATTTTTTTCATTACCCCAAGTATCCCAACCTTTTTTTGCTTTTCTGGCAAACAATTCTAGATACGGTCCATTACAAAGCTTTTCTATATAATCATATATTTCATCAGGCTTACGACTATGTTCTCTTCTTTTTGAAACAACTAATCTTGGAATATCTTTTGCTTTTCTTGGTGGTGAACCTTTGGTAGCAATCCAGCATTGTTCTGGATTTGCTCTAGTCCAATATCCTAGTCCAGTAAAAAAACTTCTTCTATTCATTTTATTTTCATCTACTTTTTTATTGAGCTTCGCCCAATAAAATCCAACGGTTTTGAATTTAAATCCCCATTTATTTATTAACTCCATAGCTTTGTCTAATATGGGATCAGTTACCCAAATGAATAAAACACAATTTTTTGATGCCCACTTTTGAATATTTAAATTTTCAAGATCCTCAATAGACATGCAGTCATAATGAGATATTGCATTTCTTCCAGTTCCTTTTTCACTAAAATTTTTAAAATACCAAGGTGGATCGGCATAAATAACATTATATTTTTTATTCATTTAGTTTTTTTTTCTATAAGAGAATGTAATGAATTTTTAAAATATTCATTAACTTGTTCTACCTCTTTTACAATTGAAGCTCCAAAATGTGAATCTAATTCTTCTTTTATAAGTGAAAAAGGTCCAGGTAATGCTCTTAGTCCATAATAGCAAATAATGTATGAATATGATTTTTTTACGTTTAATCCTTTCGATTTACCATAATTCTTTAATAAGAAGTTTGTGGATAACAAATCATTTCGTATAGATCTTTTTTTACCAGCATCAAAGTTTCCATTCCCTCTTTTAATTTCATAACTACTGATTGATCTCTTTTTTTTATTATAAACAATACAATCTATTTGAAGTGTACGTGCTGGATTTTTTGTTTCAAAAGGCAGATTTGTTTCTGCTGTGATATCTAAATCTTTTCCTGATTGATTGGCCAAACTATTTGCTCTAGGTGAAATTGGGAATGCATCCTCTGTTAATACTGTTAGATGTTTGCATTCCTTTAGTCTTTCAACTAATGCTTCCTCTAAAATAGCTCCATGCCTTTTGTATGCTGAACTAATCACAGAAGTAATAAACGCAAATTTACCCCCTATAGGGTCAGATCTAAAATTAGGTCTAGAAAGCTTTTGAATAGTTTGATTTATGACTGGCTTTAATTTGTTAAGCACATCAGACATGTATTTATGATAACAAATCATATTTTAAGAGTCCAACTACTTTAAATTGTGATTTGATTTATCTATTTTAATTCGAGTTTGGCATCGAGTTTTTTAATAGAATTTCTGAATTTTAAAGCGATTAATTTAAGTCTTCTTTTCAAATAAGCATTAAAGTGCTGGTGTTTGATGTAGGTTAATGTGGATTAGGCTGAACCTCTAATGCACCAAATAATCGCCAGCTTCCTGAATAATTTTCCAGAGTTTACGAGAGTTTTCAGGGTTCATAATATTAAACCTATATTTATTTTTATATTTAGCAAATACGTTTAGATGTATCCTTATATGAATTCGAACCGCGGACCTATTGATTACAAATCAATAAGTCTAATTTACTTTTTTACCATAATTTTTTGTAAAAACTTTATTGATAATTTTTTTTCTTGTTCGATAAATGTTCTAATGAAATTAACTTTAAATTTGATAAAAGTTTTCTATTCATAGTGCATTCTATGCAGCCTTAAATAATGCCTCTTAGAGGTGGCCTTTAAAACACTCACAAAAAAAACCAACCCTCATAGAGAAAACTCTGTGATTAAATTTTGAAGGAGGCCGCATGGCAACAAGTAAGAAACAAATATTGGCTAATAGACGTAATTCAAAAAAGTCTACTGGTCCGAAAACAAAACAAGGAAAGTTATCGGTTAGTAAAAATGCAATCCAACACGGGCTTGATGCTGAAAAGTTTGTGGTTATTGGCGAGAAAATTGATGATTTAAATGAGTTTAGAGATCGATTGATTGATCAATTAAAACCACAAAGTGTTCATCAAGAAATTATTGTCTCAAAAATGATTGATGTTGCAATTCGTCTTAAGCGAATACCGATTATTGAAGCGGGAATATTCAATCATGAAATGCTTGAATATGAAGCTATGGAGGAAAAAGATAATGTTGCTGATACAATTGAAGGTGCAAGAGATAAAGAAGTGGTTATCTCCTCGAACACTATCATTCGTAAGACAGGACTTGCATTTGCAAGAGACTGCGATCAAGGAAGCGCGATCCTTAAACTAAATACCATAGAAGATCGATTGCTTGTGAAATATTTTAAACTTTTAGAATTGCTGAAAAAGGAGCAAAAGAAAAGAGGTTTAAAATGAGAAAATATAAAGGATCAAGGTCAACTAAATCTCCCTCAAGAAAAAGAAACTTGGGGGAGAAAAAAGTTAATTTAAACTCTTTAGGAAAAGCAAAAAGATTAGAATTTTTAAATGAGTGGGGCCCTCATATGAAAGAACATGACCCTATTAGGTATTATTGCATGATTGGAAGACCTCTTCCAAAAAAATATCAGGCAAAACCAAAAGTACAAATTACACCTGTGAATGCTTATGTGCCTCCACAATCTAAATTGAGTAAAGAAGAACTAGATGCTAAATTGAAAAAGGAAGCTGAAGAGAGAAAAGCAAAAGAGGAAAAAGCTTTTAAACAACAACAAGAAAAGATGAAGGAGCAACAACGATTAGAATACAATCGAAGAATTGCTCAAAAACAAAATCGATTAGTGCATTGGTGTGATGCTAATAGATCTGGTAATTGGAAGAGTATTCACTCTGAAGAATTTGAAAATAAATATGGACCTAAGAAAAATAAGAGCTATTACTAGCTAGTCTCTAAAGTTAGTGAATTCTATAGGTAGACCAATGTCGATGGCTTTGATTGCGGCGATGGCTTCTTGAAGATCATCTCTTTTTTTACCATCCACTCTTAGTTCATCACCTTGGATTTTAACTTGGACTTTAAGTTTTAGCTTTTTGATATCGGCTACTACTTTTTTTGAATTTTCTTGGCTAATGCCTTCTTTTAGTTCACTAACTTGTCGAATGGTTCCACCAGAGGCTCCTTCTGAAGATTTAACTTCTAATACTCTTGGGTCCACTTTTCTTCGAACAAGATGAGTTTCTAGTAATTCATTAACTTGTTTTAGTTTTAATTCATCTGGTGCAATGGTGGTGATGTTTTTGTCTTTTCTTTCAATTGAGATTTGAAGGCCTTTAAAATCATATCTATTTGAAATTTCTCTAAGGCAATTCGCTAAAGCATTATCAAATTCTTGATAATTAATTTTGCTGATGACATCAAATGAAGGCATAATTTTATAATTCGTATAATAAAGTATTTTTGATTAAATGTAATTAAAGATAAGGTAAATTTTTTGATTTATGAAAAAAAACGTTTCACCAACAAAAGCAATGCTACACCTTGCAAATTCTCTTAAATTTGAGTTGCCAAGTAGTCTTCCAAAAAAAGGATTATCGATTTCTTTATTTAGAGTTGAAATTTTATCAGGATTAACGGTTGCCCTTGCTTTAGTGCCTGAAGCTATTGCCTTTGCATTTGTTGCAGGAGTTGCACCTTTATCTGGATTGTATGCAGCCTTTATCGTTGGATTAATTACAGCTGTATTCGGTGGAAGACCTGGAATGATATCTGGGGCAACCGGTGCTTTGGCAGTGGTGATGGTTTCATTAGTTATGGATCATGGAGCTGAATATTTGTTTGCAACGGTTGTCTTGATGGGAATTTTACAACTGATTGCTGGAGCACTTAAACTTGGAAAGTTTATAAGAATGGTACCAGAATCTGTCATGCTTGGATTTGTAAATGGACTTGCAATTGTAATAGGTCTTGCACAATTAAGTCAGTTTAAAACAGTAGATGAACTTGGCAACCTTGTATGGATTTCAGGGGATGTACTTATTTATTCGATCATTTTTGTATTATTAACTATGTTTATTATTTGGTTTTTACCAAAGGTTACAAAAATTATACCTTCAACCCTTGCTGCAATTCTACTTACAACAGTTTTAGTAATTTCTTTAAAGATTGATATTCCAAGTGTTGGAGATCTTGCAAGTGTTAAGGGTGGATTGCCTGATTTTTCAATTCCAAGTGTTCCTTATAATCTTGAAACTTTAAAGATTATATTTCCTTATGCACTGATACTTGCAACCATTGGATTAATTGAAAGTTTATTAACCTTAAATTTAGTAGGTGAGATTACCAATAAAAGAGGGGGAGCTAGCCAAGAGTGCTTAGCGCAAGGACTTGCCAATTCTGTAACAGGTTTTTTTGGGGGAATGGGTGGTTGTGCAATGATCGGCCAATCAATGATTAATGTTAGATCTGGTGGAAGAACAAGAATAGCAGGAATTGCTGCAGCATTATTTTTACTGACTTTTATTCTTTATACTTCAAGCTATATCGAAATGATTCCGATAGCAGCTTTAGTTGGAGTGATGTTTATGGTTGTAATTGGAACCTTTGCTTGGAATTCAATTAAATTTTTAAGAGTAGTACCAAGAAGTGATGCATTAGTTACTATCCTTGTAACTGTTGTGACTGTTTTAGAAGATTTAGCAGTTGCAGTCATTGTTGGAGTAATAGTTTCTGCATTAGTCTATGCTTGGAAGACTGCTTCAAGAATAAGAGCTACTGAAAGACCCTCAAAATCTGACAAAGGGGCTAAAGTTTATGAAATAGAAGGACCATTATTTTTTAGTTCAGCAAATAGTTTTCTAGAATTATTTAATCCAGAAAAAGATCCAAAAGTTGTCATCATTGATTTTGCTAAATCAAGAGTAATTGATCAATCCGCATTAAAGGCCATTGAAGATATTGCTCAAAAATATGATGGATTTGGCAAGAAAATAAAACTTAGACATTTATCAAAAGATTGTCATAAATTGCTAAGTAAAACGGGTCAGCTTGTGGTTGATAGTGATGATGATCCTGATTATAGCTTAGCTGTTGATTATGGTGTTAACTTAAAAATATTTAATAAATAAATTCAATGAGCGAAAAAATAAAAATCCATATTAGAAATAATCATTGGAAAGAAGGATTTTTACCTTGTGATGAAGAAGGGGAGAAGAATAATACAATTACTAAAGAAGAATTTGAAAAAGGTTTAAGTCAATATCCTGAAATAAAAGACAAGATAGAATACTTAATTGATTGGGATGATGACAATTTTAAATCATCAATGAAATCAGCCGATGTTTTGTTAGGCTGGCAGTTTCCAACTGACAATTTAAAAGAGATTGCTCCAAATTTAAAATGGATCCATGTGATATCCGCTGGTGTTAATCACTTGTCCCCATTTAATTGGATGAAAGAGGATTTAGTTTTAACCAATAGCAGTGGGGTGCATGCTAAAAAAGCTGGAGAGTTCGGTTTAATGAGTATTTTAATGCTGCAAAACCATATGACGAGATTAGTTACTCATCAAAAAAATAAAGAGTTTGTCTCCTTATTAGGAAAGCCAATTGAAGGAAGAACTGTTGTTGTAGTTGGAACGGGTTCTTTAGGTGGCTCAATGATCAAACATATCAGTAAACTTGGAGCAAATGTTATAGGGGTTAATAGAAAAGGTAAAAGTGTAGAAGGGTGTTCAAAAGTAATCACTTTTGATCAAATTGATGAAGTATTACCAATAGCAGATTTTTTATATTTAGCTGTACCAGAAACTGAAGAGACTAAAGGATTAATCAACAAGGAAAGATTAGATAAATTAAAAAAAACTTGCGGAATTGTAAACATTGGGCGTCAGTCTGTCTTAGATTATGAATATTTAAAAACTAAGTTAGAAAAAAATGAGATAGCAGGTGCTATTTTAGATGTTTTTTCAACCGAACCAATTCCAAAATCCTCCAATCTTTGGGACACGCCAAATTTGATTATTACACCGCATGTATCTTCAGATAGTGAAGGTAATTATATAGAGATGGTTCTAAAAATATTTTTTAAGAACCTAAAATTATTTTTAGACAAAAAAGAATTAATTAATCAGGTAGATAGAAAGCTTGGATATTAGTTTTTTGCAGTTTCTTCAGCAAATGAAATTAAGTCTTTAAAGATAACATCTGGTTTTGGTAGATTATCAACAACTTTAGTTGCACCCCAATTCCCACCATTATCTAAATTTTGTCTATCAATCCAAACAGTAGTCATATTAAAATGTTTTGCTGGGACATGATCATGAAATAAACTTTGAGCAACGTGTAAAATTGATTGAGGTTTTTCATTGTATTTTTTTTCAATATTTTCAAACATGTAATCAAAATTAGCTAATGTAGGTTTATATGATCCAACATCTTCAGCAGTATAAATTTCATCAAATTCAACTCCCAACCAACGATTAGAAGAAGCAAAGCCTTTCGTATTTACATTGGATAAAATCACTAACTTAAAATTTTTTTTAAGAATTCTTAATGCATCCGCACTATCAGGAAACGCTGGCCAGTGTTTAACAGAGTCTCCAAATTCTTTATCTAAACTTTCATTAGATTTTAAATCATGCTGTTTAGAAAATTGCATATGAACATTGAATAAAATTTCAGGATAAAGCATTGAAGGAGTTTTCTTTTGTTGCTCAGATTCTAATAAAGCAAAATTTCTTAATACTTTTTCTCTAGTTAAATCATCTCTTTTATTGAAATGAATTAATGGTTGAAATGCATTCCAAATACCACTTTCCCAATCAATTAAAGTACCGTAACAATCAAAACTTAAAAATTTAAAGTCATTATAATTCATAATTTTTTTTATATCTTAGTAGTGTTTAAAGTTAATTTAAGCGGCCAAGATAATTTACCATAACCACTCCAATAATAATTAGGATAATTCCAATTAAACCATAAATATTTGGAACTTGATTAAATTTTAATAAAGCAAATAAAACGACACCAGTAACTGTTAATCCGCTATACGTTGCATAAGCAAAACCAACAGGTAAAGCATGCATTGCTTTTGCAATACAAAACATAGTCACAAACATAAATGCAATACATAAAACAGAAGGGCTTAATTTTGAAAAACCTTCTGAAATTTTAGCAAAACTATTTGCAGCAATTCCACAAGATATTCCAACTGCTAAAAATAAATACCCGAATAAAGGTTTCATTTAGTTAGATTATCAAATTGGTTAATATTTACTATTTTATTATTTAATCTTTAATAAAATAGGCTATTAAACCTTATGGCTAAATTGAAAAAATTAATCATTGCTTGTGATGGTGAGTCTGCAAGTGGTAAAAGTACTGCTGCAAAATTAGTTTCAAAAAAGTATAAACTTTTACTGATTAATTCAGGTCTTCTTTATAGATATTGCAGTAAACTAATTATTAAAGATAAGCCTAAAAATATAATTCCATATTTAAAAAATAAATTTAAAACTGTCTCTTATAAAGCGATTGCTAAACAAAAACTTCATTCAGAAGAAATCTCTAACCATGTTGCGGTATTAGCAAAGAATAAAAAGGTTAGAGAAATTGTGAACCAATTACAGATGAAGATTATCAGAGCAAATAATAGAATTTGTGTTGAGGGACGTGATATTGCGAGTAAAATTTTAGCTAAAAATCCAAAATATGACTTAGCGTTTTACTTTAAATGTAGTTTAGAGGTTGCAGCTTACAGAAGATGGTTAGATTTAAAAAAATCAGTGCCATTAAACGAAGTTAAAAGATCTCTGAAAATTAGAACCTCCTTAGACAAGAAAAGAAAAAACAGCCCATTAATTAAAGTAAAAGATGCTATTTTAGTTAGAAGTGACAAGCTAAATAAGAAAGAAGTGTTAGCTAAAATGTCTAAAGCAGTAGAAAAAGTTCTTAAAAACTAACTTTTATTTTCTTCAGTTGGCTTATTTATTTCTGTATTTTTTTCAGCACTTGCAATTTGATCTAAATCAACAGGGACATTCATCTCTTCTAATTTTTCCTCTAAACTTGATTTAAATTCATCATAAGATCTAGTTGGATTAGCAATAGGTTCCGTTTGTGGATTTAATTCCATTCCAACTGGAGTAATACTCTCTGGCATAGGTGTAAATTGGCTGTCTGGGTTTTCTTGTACTTCTGCTCTTATTCTCATTCTATAAACTCCAAAAATTCCAATTATAGAATGAAAAAATGCTAAGAATATCCAAAAACCATTTACGCCAACTATATTCATAAATATTGAACACATAAACGGTCCACTCATTGCTCCTAAACCAAATGCAATTTGTAAACCTGCACCTGCTACAACAAATTTTTCTTTTGGAATATAATCATTAGTGTAAGCAAGAATGATTGCAAACATTGGTAAACTTAAAAATGAAAATAAAACTACACAAACATAAAACCATGTTTTAGGAGTTGCCAAACCTTCTGGTAAATACATTTGTCTTGAAGCAAAGATTGCACAGATTGCAAAAAATGCTGCACCAAATGTTGAATAGATAATTACTCTTCTTCGATCAAAAATATCTGAAAGTTTTCCAATAGGCCATTGTGATATGGCACCAGAGACTGCTAATAAAAAAGTTACAATTGAAATTTCTAAAATCGTAAAGTTCATAGAAGCTGCATATACAGCTAATAATGAAAATAATGCTGATTGAACTGCACCATAAGTTAATGCAGATACCATTCCAAGAGGAGACGTTTGATATAATTCTTTCAAACTCATTCCTTGAATTCTTTTAAATGTTGGTGCTTTTCTTTTTGTCATTAAGATAGGAATAAGGGCTACAGACATTAATAAAGAGATTAAAATAAAAGGTTCAAAGTTTTCAGGTGCACTAAAGTTTAAGAAAAACATTCCAAGACCCATTGATCCATAAAGGATCACCATGTAGATCGATAAAACACTTCCTCTATTTTTATTTGAAGATCTGTCGTTTAACCAACTCTCCGCAATGGTATAAATAGAGGCCATACTAATTCCTGTGATCACTCTTAGCAAAAACCAAGTAAAAGGATTTACAAACAAAGAGTGAGCTAAAATTGCAACAGAAGCTGTTGATGCAAAAGCTGCAAAGGCTCTAATATGACCAACTCTTCCAATTATATTGGTAATGAATTTTGCTCCTAAAAAATAACCTACAAAATAACCTGACATCATAAATCCAGTTGCAGCTAAACTGAATTTTTCTTGTACTGCTCTAACTCCTAATAAAGATCCTTGGAACCCATAGGCAAGCATAATGCATGACATACCTAAAAATAACGCCCAAGAATTTTTTAAAATTTTATTCATACTTTACCGCCTATTTATTTGCAGTTATTATTAAATCAAGTCTTTTGTGTGACAAGAATTTAAGCTTTTCGAAGCTTGAGGAATGAGTGGATGGCAATGGTAATAATGATTACCATTCCACCTTGAATAGTCTCTAGACTAGGTTGTTCTTTAATCACCATCCATACCCAAAATGGTCCAATAATGGTCTCAAGCAAAAAGAACAAATTAACTTCCTCTGCAGGGATAAATCTTGGTGCAATAGTTACCAATACAAAAGGCACTGCCACACACATCAAACACATTAGTGGCACAATCCATAAATCTCTTCCAACTAAAGCGTAAGTTTCTATGAAAAACATAGCAAATACAGCAACAATTAACTTTCCAACTACTGCAGAAGGTACCAGGTTTTTCTTCTTAGCAGATCTAATGGTTACAGCTCCAACAGCAAGACCAAGTGCTGTTATAAGCCCCAAAATATCTCCATAAATATTTCCAAGCTGTAACGAGTCGTAGAAAATATAAACAGCTGCGAAAAAAGTAATCGCAATTGCAATCCAGGTTTTACTATCAGGATGTTCTTTCAAAAATAAAGCACCCAAAACAGCAGAGAGCATAGGAGCCATTGCAATCATGACTAATGTGTTTGCAACATTAGTATTTTGAATGGAGACAACAAATGCAATGTTGGTGATTGAGAAGGTGACAATATAAATAATCCCGTGATATCCACTTGAAAATAAGATTTTAAAAAAATTAGATTTATAAATTAATAGCATTCCTAAGAAAACAGTAAAGAAAGGGATAGCACCTCTATAAAAAACTAAACTCCATGTCTCAACACTTGAAAGTCTTATAAATAAACTATCTGGCGTAATGAACATTACCGCCACAAAAGCCATTAACGATCCTTTTTGTTGGTCTGATAAATTGTTCATGCTTTAAGTTCTTTCCAAAATAATTTTGCTAAATTAATTCCTGATAAATCATAAAATGATTTTAATCCTGTAGGAGACGTTACATTAATATCGCCATTTAATTTTTGATCAATAAAATCAATGCCTGCAAAGAAAATATTTTCTTTCTTAAGATCTTTTGAAATTAATTTTGAAATTTTTAATTCAGATTTTGTAAGTTTGATATTGATAGGAACTGCACCTTTACTCATATTACTTAAAAAAGATCCTTTTTTAGGAACTCTTGAAATTGCACCCACTACTTTACCGTTAATAATAAAAACTCTTTTATCTCCTTTACTAATTTTAGGTAAAAACTTTTGACACATAATATGATCATGTTTTTTAATGAATTTATTTATGGTTTTTGAATTATAACTATTCATTAATAGAATATCATTTCCGCTGTAGCTATGAATTGGTTTTACAATTACTTTTTTATTTTTTTTAAAAAAAGATTTAATCTCATCTAGATTTTGAGAAAAAATAGTAGCAGGCATAAATTTTTGATACTTTGCTGAATATAATTTCTCAGATACATTTCGAATTGAGGTTGGATCATTTATGATTTTAACTTTATGTTTAATTTGATCTAAAATGTATGTGGTTGATATATATTCAAGATTAAAAGGAGGGTCTTGTCTTATTAAAATGAACTTACAAAGTTCTAAATTTAATTTTTGTTTTTTTAGAATTTTAAAGAATTTTTTATTGTTATAATCAAATTTTATAAAGAAACCTTTAGCAATAACTTTTGAATTGATGATCGATAAGTCTTTTGGATCATAATAAAAAATCTTATATTTTGATTGAATTTCATTCGCTAAAAATACACTGGTATCACTTTTAGGATTAAGTTTTGATGGGTGGTTGCCTTGAACCGCAATGATTTTATTGGTCATATAGAGTTTCTAAATTTTCATCCTTTGAAAATTTATTAATCATATGATCCGCATTAGTCATTTTATTTTCAACAATTTTATTTAAGTGATTTAAAAAGATTGTTTCATTTTTACCATGTTTATTAAGGATATCTCTGCTTTCTAAACCTTTGTTTGATAATTCTAAAAGTGTTTTAGACCAGTGGAGTAAATCTTTACCCATCAATTGCGTATTAAATCCTTTTTTAGGTGCCTCTAAATAAGCATTAATAACTTTATCTTTATCCCAGTTTTTAATTAGATCATAAGTTTCATCTATATTTCCGTAAATCATTCCAACATTAAAAGCAGGACCCGAACATAGACAATCCCAACCACAAGCATCCATAGATCTAAGTTCAATATATTTCTTTAATCTGTTTTCTGTAAAAATAGTACTTAAGTGAGTAGTTAAATCCTTTTCAGTTGGTAGACGATTTCCTATTTCATCAATTTTACCATCCATAAAATCTTTAAAGGTATATTTTTTTCCTGAAATATATTTACCTTCATGGTCAATGAATAAAATTTTAAAATTAATTGCAAACTCTGCATATTTATCAAAATCAAAGTTATCAAAAAATATAGCAGGCAATCCTCCTCTAGAGGTGTTTTGCCAAACTTTAGATCTATAAGATAAGTAACCACTCTTTTTTTTTTCAACGATCGATGAATTTGCAAATAATGCTATTGAAATTGGAACTATTGAATTAACAACTTTGAATTTTTTTATAAAATCTTCTTCTGAATTATAATCAACATTTAATTGAGTACCACAGGTACGATACATCATATCTAAGCTATGCTCACCTCCAAGGGGCATATCTTCCGTCATTAATTCATATCGTTGTTTTGGATTATTTGGGATGTCTTTTATTTTTGAAATAGGATCAAAGCCTGCACTTACTATTTTAATTCCTAATTTTTTAGTAACCTGTCTTAGTTCAAATAAGTAATCTTGAGATTCTGCACATGCCTCATGAATATGATTTAAAATATCACCCGATAATTCAATTTGGTTACCAGGTTCTAAAGTGATATTTTTTCCACCATTATTTAATGCAATAATATTTTCATTTTCATAAACTGGTTTCCAACCAAACTCTGCAAGCGCTTGAAACATTTGTTTAATTTTTGAATAATCTACTCTCGTATTATCACTTACATTAAAAAGAAATTTTTCATGCTCAATTCCAATTTTAAAGTTCTTAGGATCTTTTATCCCAGATTTAAAATAATCAATGATATGTTCTTTTGAGGTGATCATTTGTTAAATTATATTTCTTTTTTTATTTAATTAAAGAATAAGGTTTCCTTGCAAAAATTTTCTTAACTATTGGTGCAAAGAATTCTAAGGGTTTACTCTCATAATCTGGATCAAATGAAGCTTGATCCCATTTTTCACAAAAATTAACAGCATCTTGATAGTATTTATGATCTTTGTATTTATCTCTTTGATTTTGGTTTTTACCTAAATGGTGGGCATAGTAATACATTTGAAACTCACCATGTTTTTCAATAATCCAATGGGTTTTTTCACTAACATACGGTTTTAAAACTGAAGCTGCATATTCAGAGTGATTTAAAGGTGCAAGTTCATCACCAATATCATGCAGTAATGCTGCAACAATCATTTCTTCATCCGCACCATCATTAAGGGCTCTTGTTGCTGATTGTAATGAGTGCTCAAGTCTTGTTATTTTATATCCTTCTAACGTTGAAGTTAATCCTTTCATAAAATTTAAAATACGATCAGCAGTGCCATCAATGTACTCTTGTTCATATTTATCTAATATAAGATACTCATCCTTAGTCCCATCTTTCATCTGAGTGAAATTGACTGTTTTCATTAATTATTTGAGGCAGTATTTAATAAAGATAATTGAGTAATTTTATTGTCACCCAATTCATCAATAGGTTTTACTGGATATTCACCTGTAAAATAATGATCCGTTAATTGAGGGTAATTTTCATTTCTTTTATCAAAGCCGATTGCTCTATACATTCCATCAATTGATAAAAATTTTAAAGATTTTGCTCCAATATATTCACAAATTTCATCATTTGATTTATTTGCTGCTAATAATTCTTTTCTAGTTGGAGTGTCAACGCCGTAAAAATCTGGATATCTGATTTCAGGACAAGCAATTTTTACATGTACTTCTTTTGCTCCTGCATCATAAAGCATCTTAACAATTTTATGGGATGTGGTTCCTCGAACTAACGAGTCGTCAATTAATATAATTCTTTTATCTTTAATAGTTGTTTGGTTAGCGTTGAGTTTTAGTTTAACCCCTAAGCTTCTAATTTGCTGACTTGGTTCAATAAAGGTTCTTCCAACATAATGATTTCTAATCAAACCATGTTCATAATTTTTACCTAAGTGCTGAGCAAAACCGAGAGCTGCCGCATTACCACTATCTGGAACGGGCACAATGATATCTGCTTCAATATCATTTTCTTTTGCAAGTTCTTTACCTAAATTCTTTCTATGCTCGTAAGCAGTTTTGCCATTTAAGATACTATCTGGTCTTGCAAAATAAATATATTCAAAAACACACGGTCTAACTTTTTTAGGAGGGAAGGGTTTGATACTTTCAAGTTTATCATTTTCAATTAAAACAATTTCTCCATTTTCAACTTCTCTTACAAATTTTGCACCAATAATATCTAAGGCGCAAGTTTCAGAGGCTAACACATAACTGTTTTTTAATTTTCCAATGACAAGTGGTCTAATCCCGTAAGGGTCTCTTACTCCAATTAATGATTTTTGAGTTAGCATTACTAATGCATAGCCACCTTGAATTTGGAAAATTGCATCAACTACTTTATCGATTGTTTTTGCTCTTTTAGATTTTGCAATTAATTGAACAATCGTTTCAGTGTCTGAGGTTGTGTAAAAAATTGCACCATCTTCAACTAATTTATTTCTTAAATGAATTGAGTTTGTTAAATTTCCATTATGAGCAACGCCAATTCCACCAGCATTGGTATCCGCAAAAAAGGGCTGAATATTTCTTAAAGTATTGCTACCAGTAGTGCTATATCGGTTATGGCCAATTGCATAATTACCTTTTAATCTTTTTAATACTTTTTCTTTATTAAAATTATCACCAACTAAACCAAATCGTTTTTCAGAATAATATTGTTCACCATCAAAAGTAACAATTCCACAACCTTCTTGACCTCTGTGTTGTAGAGCGTGAAGGCCTAGAGCTGTTAAAGCTGAAGCATCTTCAATATTGCTGATGCCGAATACGCCACACTCTTCTTTTAGTTTTGGATTAAATGTCTTCAATTTTTTCTTTAGAATCTTGGTATGTTTTTTCATCCGGGAATTCTTTCAAAAGATAATTACTACCTTTCTCTATGTATGGAAAGACATAAGATTTATCCACATCTATTGGCCATTTATCGTAATTATACACAATGTGGACGCTAGAGAATATACTGATTGAAATTATATAAGCTTTTAAAAACCCAAAAAAGAATCCAAACGTAGTATCTAAACTTCCAATACCTGTATATTTAATTGCTTTGCTAATCGCCTTGTTAACCATTAGCACTAAAAAAATTACTATCACAAATATTCCAATACCAAGTCCAATATCGAGAACGTATTCATTATCAATAATGTCTTCTAGATAAGGCTTAACTCGTGGGAAAATGATTAAAGTAATAATGTAGGCCAAAAGCCATTTTGCCATTGATAGGATACTTAGAACAAAACCTTTTCTATACCCACCGATTACAGAAAAAATTGTAATAACTAAATAGATAATATCGATACTTGATGCTGTGCTAAAAAAATCTTTAACAGTGTCTAGCATGAATTATTTTCCAAATGGCTTAAAGACTAAAATCAAAGATGGAAGAAGAGTTAAGACAGAAATCATTGCAAGCAACATTGCAAGTCCAGTAAACACTCCAAAGTAAATTGTTGGAATAAATTTAGATAAAACTAAAATTGAAAAACCAAACACAATTGTAATTGATGTATTTAATATCGCTGCCCCAACAGTAGAATGACATGTTGTCAAAGTTTCTTTGTAATCTTTTATTTTATTAAACTCCTCTTTAAATCTGTAAATATAGTGAATGCTATTATCCACCGCTATACCAATTGTAATTGCTGCAATGGTTATGGTCATCATGTCAAGCGGAATACCTAAAAGACCAATAATTCCCAAAATAAAGAAAGCAGCAATGAAATTTGGTACAACTCCAATTAAAGATAATTTTATATTTCTAAATAAGATTAAGAACATTGCAAATATTCCAATCATTACCAATCCCAATGTTAAAATTTGTGATTTAAATAAACTTTGTAAAAGATTATTAAATAAAATTAAGACACCAGCTAATTTGTATTGGTCTTTTTCTATTCCTAGTTCATTTTCAAGATCATAATTAATCTTATTGATTAAATCATTTCTTCTTAAATTTTCTTGAGAGTCTATTATTCT
Organism: Candidatus Pelagibacter sp. HIMB1505; assembly: GCF_052047915.1. Taxonomy (NCBI): domain Bacteria; kingdom Pseudomonadati; phylum Pseudomonadota; class Alphaproteobacteria; order Candidatus Pelagibacterales; family Candidatus Pelagibacteraceae; genus Candidatus Pelagibacter; species Candidatus Pelagibacter sp. HIMB1505. The sequence continues at coordinate 145,242 of NZ_JBNAIR010000002.1, forward strand.
TAAACTTATTCGAGCTTCATTATCTTTAATTGAAATATAAGGATCAATAATCTCTGTTTTAATACCATCTGGAATTTTTGAATAAAGGACACCCATTTCTAAGGTCCCAAGCGGCTTGTTGTTATTCAATTGAGTTGCAACATCAATAATAGATGAAAATGAAAGCACTTTTCCTATTTGAGGTAAATTATCTAAGTAATTGTGTACATTTGCGATTGTATCTATCTTATCTTTTGTGAACCAATATTTTTCATCATCTTGTTCATTTTCATCTCCCCAGTCATCAAAATCATCATCTTCATCTGTTTTCTCTTTAGCTTGTTTAGCTTCAGGGAATTTTAAAATAACTTCAAGTGGAGTAGTTCCCCCAAGCTCTTCATCTATAAGTTTCATGCCTTTATAGATTTCAGTATTTTTACTAAAATAATTAATAAAACTGTTTTCAACTTCTAATTTTGAAATTCCAAAAACACTTAGACCAATAACAACAATTGTAACTATTAATATTGGTGTTTGATAATTTAAGGAAAGTTTACCAAAAAATTTTGTAATTTTTGAACCCTCATCTTCTTTAACTGAAATATTTTTAGTTGGGGCAAAACTTAAAAGAGTAGGGAGCAATGTAAAAGTGATTATGAATGACGTAATTAGTCCAAATGTCATCATCCAACCAAAATCAATAATAGGTTTAATTTCACTAAAGATTAAAGACAAAAACGCAATTACAGTTGTTAGAACTGTATAGAGTATTGGCCAAAACATCTTACCAGTAGTAAGTGTTAAAATCTCTAAGCTAGATTTATCTGGATTAGATTTTCTAAGCTGTAAAAATCTAGTGCTCATATGAATATTCATTGCCATTGTTAAAATCAACATAAGGGCAATAAAGTTTGATGAAATAACAGTTACTTTCCAGCCAAGTAAACCAAGAAGACCCATCATAATAATTACCGAGAAAAAACAACTGCTAATTGGAACAATGATCCAGATTAATTTTCTAAATACAAACCAAAGTGTTGCTATGATAAATAATAGAACCCCTAAACCAAAGACAACAATATCGCTCTTGATGAATGTCATCATGTCATCCGCAATCATTGGAATTCCACCTAAATATATTTTTCCAATATCTTGGTAACTTTTTATGACATCTCTTATTTCTAAAATGTTTTCATGATTTTGTTTTTTGATTTGATCACGGTATTGTTCAATTTCATCTTGTGATCTATTTTCTATATCTTCTAGCGGGGGAGTTTTTTTTATATTAACTATTATTCCACTTGTTTTACCATTTTCACTAATGACAAAATTTCTAAAAACTGGACTATCTAAAATTTCTTTAAATCCTCTTTGTTTATCAACATCTTCATCTTTTAAAGTTTTAAACCCTTCTAGTCTTTCTTGAAGTGGGGCATCAGAATTATTTAATAAAGGGATATCTAATAATGTTATTACACTATGAACCCAGTCTAAACTTTGGATTTTATATTTTAAACTTAATAAATTATTTATTGAGGTATCCGTGACCATCCCTTCATTAGGCGTGTAGGTAAGGACTAAAAATTCCTTTGAGCCATATCGATCAGTGATTTCTCTTAAATATTCAAGATCAGGATCCCCTTCGATTAATAATGTTTCTGAAGATGCATCTAATCTAAAATCTTTTGAGTAATACCCAAAACTTAACAATGTGATTAATAAAATCACAAAAATAGATTTTGGATTTTTTAAAATTGTATTTTCATACAAATTTGCAAACATGAGTGTTTTATATTGGAATTTAATTAATTTGAGTATCTTTAAATTTAGTAAATCGTTCCTCAAACTCAAGTGTTACTTTACCAATTGGACCGTGACGTTGTTTACCAATAATAATCTCAGCTAAATGTGCAACTTCATTCATCTTTGCTTGCCATTCAGCATGTTCAACCGTTGCTTCTCTCGGCTCTTTTCTTTGTAGATAATAACCTTCTCTGTATACAAACATTACAACATCCGCATCTTGTTCAATTGAACCAGATTCTCTTAAATCAGCCAACTGAGGCTTATGATCATCCCGTTGTTCGACCTGTCTTGAAAGTTGAGATAAGGCAACAACTGGAACGCCAAGTTCTTTTGCAATTGCTTTTAATCCTTGTGTAATTTGAGAGATTTCCTGAACTCTTCCATCTTTATTATAGGTTGTTCCTCTCATTAACTGAATGTAATCCACCACAATCATATCAAGACCATTTAATCTTTTAATTCTTCGAGCTCTATTGCTCATCGCAGCAATACTAATTGCAGGTGTTTCATCAATAAACAATGGAAGTTCTGCAATATTTTTTGATGTTTCTAAAAATTGATCAAATTGTTCATCAGAAATTCTTCCACGTCTAATGTCATTTGATCCAATACGAGCTTGTTCAGATAAAATCCTAGTTGATAATTGTTCTGATGACATTTCTAGTGAAAAGAAGGCAACTGAAGATTTTTTTCCACTATCTTGGATATGTTTTGCGGCATTAAATGCAATATTAGTTGCAAGCGATGTTTTACCCATTGAAGGTCTACCAGCAATAATGATTAAATCTGATTGATGTAAGCCACCTAATTTGTCATCTAAATCTCTTAAGCCCGTTGGAACTCCAACAATACCACCTTCATTTTTATATGCAGCTGAAGCCATCTCAATTGTCTGCTTCATTGCATCATCAAATTTTACTAATGAAGAATTAAAAGATCCTTTTTCTGCAAGATCAAATAACAATCTTTCAGAGTTTTCAATAATGTTTTGACCACTGGTATCTAGATCATTAATTTTTGCATTATCGATTGTTTGTTCAGAAATTTTAATTAGTTCACGTCTTACAAACATATCATAAATTATTTTTGAATATTCAATTGCTTGTCTTACAGATGTAGAAAATTTTGTGATCTTAACCAAGTATTCAGGGACATCTAAATCATCTTTTTCATCTTCAAAATAATTCTTTAATGTAATTGGATTTGCAAGCATGCCTTTGTAAATTAAGCTTTCGATTGCATTATAAATTTTTTGATGCATTGGATCATAAAAATTTGCACTAGAAATGATTGTGCTTATTTCATCAAAGATTTCATTAGTTACTAAAATGGAACCAATGACAGATTGTTCAGCTTCAATGTTATTTGGAAGTTCTTTGAACTTATCTTTAACGATGCTTAGATTATTTTCCATACAGATAATCTATATGAAAAAATTTTATTAAAAATTTAAAAATAGTATTGTGGATGAAATTGTATAATTACTGAATTGTTTCAGCAGATTGTACATCAATTGTAATTTCGGCATCAACTGATGAGTGTAAAGAAACTTTTACCTTAAATTTTCCAAGAGCTTTAATTTCTTGAACGGGTTGTATCATTGAAGGTTTGATATCAATTTTATTTGTCTCTTGAATTAGTTTTGCAATTTCAGTTGGTTTAACAGAACCATATAATTCATTATTTTCAGTACTAAGTTTTTTAACAACATATTCTTTGTTATTAATCTGTTCTGAGATTTTTTGAGCTTCTGTTTTTTTTTCATTATCTTTTTTAGATAAATCAGCTTTAATTTTTTCAACTTCTTTAATGTTTTCTTTTGAAGCGTATAAAGCTTTTTTATTTGCAATTAAAAAGTTTCTAGCAAAACCTCTTTTAACATCAATCACTTCACCAATTGATCCAATTCTCTTAACATTTTCTAATAAGATAACTTTCATTTTATAACAGTGCTAGATTTCTTGCTCTTTTAATAGATAAAGATAATTCTCTTTGTTTCTTCTGACTTACATTTGTAATTCTTGAAGGTAAAATTTTGCCATTTTCTGACATGTATTTTTTAAGTAATTTAATATTTTTATAATCAACCTTAGGAGCACCTTTAACAGATAAAGGACAGCTTTTTTTAAACTTATATTTATTTGGTTGAAAAATACTTAATTTTGCAAAGTTGCTTTGTTTGCCTTTTTTATTTCCACTTTGTCTTTTTGGCATAATTAATTAGATGCTCTTTCTTTTTTTTCAGATTTTTCACCATCTTCTCTCTTAGCGAAGTAATTGGTTTTTAGATCAAAATCTTTAACTTTTACTGTCATATATCTTAGCAGTTTTTTATCAATTGCTTCATTTTTTTCTAATTCTTCAACAACTTTTCCTTTGCCTTTAATTTTAAAGTGAATGTAGCTTCCTTTTTTATTTTTTCTAATAAGATAAGAAAGATTTAATAAACCCCAGTTTTCAGTTTTAACTACTTCGCCCTCGTTTTTTTCAATAATTTTTGAATATTTTTCAGTAAGTTGCTTTAGCTCACTGGGAGAGGCATCTTGTCTAGCAATGATAGTGTGTTCGTATAAATTCATTTAAATTCTTTAATAAAACGTGAGGATATACTATTATAAATCTTCAATTACAACAGTAAAAAGGCTAAAAATTAAATAGAATTTAATATGTTTTCAGTAATTTTTCCAGGACAGGGTTCTCAATCTGTAGGCATGGGAAAAGAGTTCTATGATAAATATGATCTCGTAAAAACATTGTTTAAAGAGGCCGATGAGGCACTTGAGGTACCACTTTCAAAAATTATTTTAGAGGGACCAAAAGAAGAGTTAAATTTAACTGCAAATACACAACCTGCAATTTTCTTAATCAGTTATTCTATTTTCCAAGTTATAAAACAAGAATTTGGTACTGACCTAACCAAAGCGAAATTTTTTGCAGGACATTCACTTGGGGAATATTCAGCATTATCAAGTGCTGGTTATTTAGATTTTAAAGATACAATCAAAATTTTAAAAATTAGGGGTAATGCTATGCAAAATTCTGTTCCAAAAGGAGAGGGGGGAATGACAGCTGTGCTAGGTGCCTCAATTGAAGATATTGAAAATTTATTAAAAGAAAATCAAGATAATTTCAAAGCCGAAATTGCAAATGATAATTCAGAAGGTCAAATTGTTTTAAGTGGAAAAATCCAAGATCTAGATAAATTGAGTTTATTACTTAAAGAAAAAAAAATTAAAAATATTAAACTTCCAGTGAGTGCACCATTTCATTGTAGTTTAATGAATAAAGCAACAGAAATCATGAAAGAAGAACTTTCTAAATTAAAATTTAAAAAAGGGACCAATCCTTTAATTTCAAATATTACTGCTGATGAAATTTTTAATGCAGATGAGTTAAAAGACTTACTTGTAAAACAAATTGAAAATAGAGTTCGATGGAGAGAAAGTGTGATTAATATGATTAATAAAGGTGTTGATCAATTTATAGAAATTGGCCCTGGCAAAGTTTTATCAGGTCTTGTAAAAAGAATTAATAAAGAAGTTGAAGTTAGTTCAATCAATAGTGAAGAGGAAATAAAAAGTATTAAAATATGAAAGATCTAGAAAATAAGAATATTATTGTAACAGGTGCCTCTGGTGGAATTGGAAACTCAATTGTTGAAAAATTAAATAATTGTGGTGCTAATGTATTAGCCTCTGGAACAAGAATAGAAAAACTTGAAGAATTAAAAAACAAATTTAATAATATTAAAATATTAAAATTTGATATCTCACAAAGTGAAAAAATTGAAGAGTTTATAGATAATGCCTCAAGTGAGCTTGGTGGGCTAGATTGTATTGTAAACAATGCTGGTATTACTCAAGATAACTTAGCAATAAGAATGAGTATTGAGGAATGGAAAAAAGTTATAGATATTAATTTAACTTCAACATTTTTAATGAGTAAATTTGCAATTAAAAAAATGTTAAAAAATAAAAAAGGTAAAATTATAAATATCACTTCAGTGGTAGGGCATAGTGGCAATCTAGGACAAGCCAATTATACCGCCTCTAAAGCCGGAATTGTCGCGATGTCTAAAAGCTTAGCAATTGAATATGCTAAAAAGAATATTAATGTAAATTGTATCTCCCCCGGCTTTATCAAAACCGCAATGACAGATAAAATTGAGGAAAAATATAAAGAAACAATAGTTTCAAAAATACCTTCAGCCAGATTAGGGGAGCCAGAAGATATCGCAAATGCTGTATTATTTTTAGCATCTGAAAATTCAAATTATATTAATGGTGAAACATTGCATGTTAATGGAGGCATGTATATGGCTTGACAATCAAGCGATTTAAACTATTAAGATTTTAAAACAAAAAGGATCAATATGTCAGAAGATGTTTCAAGCAAAGTTAAAAAAATAGTAGCAGATCACTTAGGGATCGATGAAGCAAAAGTAACAGAAGAATCTAGTTTTATAGACGATTTAGGTGCAGATAGCTTAGATACAGTAGAATTAGTAATGGCTTTTGAGGAAGAATTTGGTTCAGAAATTTCTGATAGTGAAGCTGAAAAGATTTTAACAGTTGGTGATGCTGTAAAATTTATCGAAGGTAAAGCAAACTAATTAACTTTTTAAATGCCCACTTCAAATGATGGGATAATGGTAATTTTATCTTCTCCTTCTGGAGCTGGAAAAACTACCTTAGTAAATTTACTATCAAAAAAAAATAATTTTGAGATTTCTATATCTCATACTACTAGAAAACCTCGTCCAAAAGAGTTATCTGGCAAAGACTACTATTTTGTTTCTGATCAGGAATTTAAAAGGTTAATTAAAAACGAAGAATTTTTAGAATATGCTAAAGTGTTTAATAATTATTATGGCACTACAAGAACTCCAGTAATAAACAATCTTAACAAAGGCAAAAATGTTTTGTTTGATATTGACTGGCAAGGAGCAGATCAAATTAAAAATAAAAATCTAGATTTTAAATTAATTACTTTCTTCATTCTACCACCCAGTAAAGAAATTTTATATGAGAGACTATCAAATAGAGACATGAAAGATAAACTTATAGCAGAGGAAAGAATGAAACAGTTTGAAAGAGATGTACTTCATTGGATTAACTATAATTATGTAGTTATTAATGATGATCTAGACACATGTTATGATAAAATTCAAAATTTAATTAATGCAGAAATTAATAATGGCTCAAAAGATTATGACTCAGAATATATTCGAAATCATGTAGAAAGTTTAACTTCTTAAGTTCTCATATTCCTTAGATAATTTATAATAAGTTTCAAAGTTTAAATTTTGTGGTCTTAAATTTAAATCAATTTTTAGTTTTTTTGCTATTTCAAGATTTCCATTAAACATTTGATTGTAAGGTTTTTTTAACATTTTTCGTCTATGCATAAAAAATATTCTAGTTAATTTTTCTAAATTTTTTGGATTGTCAATAGGATAAAAATCTAACTTTGGTTTAAATATTAACACGCTACTATCAATTTTAGGAATAGGGAAAAAACTAGATGGTTTTACATCACAAATTTTTGAAATTTCTAGTTTCCAGTTTGATAAGATTGATAGTCTTCCATAATTTTTTGTATCAAATTTAGCAATAATTCTATCAGCAACTTCTTTTTGAAACATTAGCACAAGGTAATCAAACCAATAATTTTGTTTTTTAATATTCAAAATCCATTTACACAAAATTTCTGTAGAAATATTATAAGGTAAATTCCCAAAAACTGTTAAAATATCAATATCTAATTTGTTTTCATCTAAGTTAAGAATATCTTCATTTATTATCTTAACTTCAGTATTTAAATTTTTATTTAATAATTTTGATAAGTCATTGTCTTTTTCAATAACAATTACTTTTTTTGGATTTTTTTTTAAAATATTTTTTGTTAAATTCCCAGTGCCAGGACCTACTTCTAAAATAGTTTTATTCTCAATTTTTACACTGTCGGTTATTTTATCGATTACATTTTGGTCAATTAAAAAATTTTGACCTAAACTTTTTTTAGCTCTAATCACCTTTTGTCTAAAAATGTTATAGCTCTCAAAAGACTAAGTGGACTAGATTTATTTAATCCCATCATTTTTTCGTTAGGTCCATGATCTGGAGATAATCTTAAGAATGGAAGACCTACAGTTATATTGATAGCATCATATTCAAATAAAGTCTTGATAGGTGTTAAAACTTGATCATGATACATACCCACAATTACGTCAAATTTTTTTCTATTTTCATTCAAAAAAATAGTGTCAGCAGGGTATGGTCCAAAAACTTTTAAATTGTTTTTTAATAAAAAATTTATTGCTGGTTTTATTATCTTTTTTTCTTCATTTGTCTTACCTTCACAATGAGGATTTAATCCAGTAACACCTATATTTGGCTTAAAATTAAATCTATATCTAAAAAACTTATCTATCAGTTTGATATTGTCGATTATTTTTTTTTTTGTAATTTTTTTTGAAACTTTTGAAATACTTAAGTGTGTAGTTATAGGACTTACGGAAAGATTATTGTTATAAATTAACATAACTGTTTTTTTTACTTTAAACTTTGAACTTAAGTATTCCGTTATCCCATAAAATTTATTATTTAGAAAAGTCTTTTTTGAAATTGGACCGTTAATTAGTTTTTTAGAAAAATTTGATTTAATTAATTTTACTGCTATAGAAAAAGAATTTTCTATATATGAATTTGATTTTTTAGAAATTTTTTCAAAAACTTTTTTCTGCTGAAATTTAACATCTATTATGTTTATAGATTTATTGTTTAAATTATAAAATTTTATGTTTTTTATTTTTAAGACTTTAACGTTAAAGTTATATTTGAAAAAAGTCATTTGCGACATCAGAGTTTTCTTAGAGCAAATTAATACTAGAGGATTTCTAAAATTATTTTTTTTAAAAACTTTAAAGAAAATTTCAAAAAATATGCTATTAGGTTCGCCAGCAACTATAATAATGGGCTCAATTTTCATTCACAAAATAATTAATTTTTGATTTATCAAAATATATTTTTGAAAATTGATCTAATTGTCTATTTGTTTCAAAATTGATGAGTTTCTCTAACTCTTTTTCTTTATTAATTTTTAACTCTTTTATTTTTGTGTCATTTTTTTTTAAAATAATAAAACTATTACTTATTTTTATAATATCTGTATTTTTACCATTTTCTAAATTTTCAATTTTTATTAATAAATTTTTTGAAAGATTATTTGCGTTAATCCAACCAACTTTTCCACCAAACTTTGAAGACTCTGCAATACTATAAATATTTGCTGTATTTTCAAATCCTATTTCTTTAATACTTAACAAAATTTCTGATTTTAAATCTTCAATTGTTTTATCTTTTACTTTACGAAAAACAATTTCAGATATTAAATATTCTTTATAGAGTTTGTTGTTTAATGAATTGACTTTTTCGGATAATTTCTTTTTATCTATTTTAACTTGATTTTTATATTTTGAGTAAATTAATTCATTCCAAATTAATTCGATTTTAATTTTATTTTTTATTTGATCTTTTGTATAGCTATTTTTATTTTTAAGCATTGAAAGGAATTCATTTTCATTTTGATACCCGAGTCTTTTATACAAGTCTTCAAAATAATTATCTATAAGGGGATTTTTTTGTTTTATATTTACAAATTTTACAATTTCACTTTTTTTTATTATCTCAGTGATAAGATTTTTTCTTGATAAGTTGTATAGCTGTTTTTTTGTTATATTTTGAAGATCAGGATTTAAGATTTTAATATACGCAGATTCGATTTGGATGTCATAATTAGTGATTATTTGATCATTTACCCTAACATCTATAAAAATATTGGCTTTAACATCCAATGATAAATATGAACAAGTACAAATTAAAATTATTAAAGTTTTAATTACATTATTCATTAATTTAATATGTCAGGTCCACTGATTTCACCAAAAGGTATTATGCTTAATTTAAACAAAATACTTTCATTTGGCTTTAAATCACGATCACTATAAAAATCTTTATTGTATTCAATTGATGCTGATAAACAATCATTTTTATATTGGTACATAAAGTTATAATATTCAGTCAGATCTTTAGATTTATTTTTTCTTGTGGAAAATTCTATAAAGTTAGAGTCATTAATTTTATATTTTGTTTTATTTGATAAGTAGGAAGTATTGTTTTCATCATTTTCATTTAAATAATCAAAAGTGGTTAAAAGTTTATCAAGTTTAAATTCTGTTTTCAAATTCTCGTAACTAATAGACGATAAATCGTTTTTCACTGAGGTATTGTAATTCAAATTAAAATATTCATTAGGATCATAGTAAAATTCTCCAAAAAAATTTGATGTTTTTTGATTTATTTGATTGGTTTTGGGTAAGTTTTTACTGTCATTAAGTCTAAGATTATTTGCAAATTTAATACCATAAACATCTCTAGATTTTTTTTTGTTTGTTCTAGTGTAATTAACCCCATATGTCAGTGACGATCCCCCTTCCAGCAATTCATCATTTGATAACCTTGTAAGTGAATAAATATTGCTCATATCAATTCTTGATGAGCTGTTTGTTTTTTTAGAATGCTCAGGCGCTGCTTTAAAAGCTATTTTTGGTAATAATATTTCTCTACTAGTATTTCTATCTTTAATAAGAGGGTAAGAGGAGTTATATTGAAAAATTCCTGATAAAAATACGTTTTCCTCATCTTTAAATCTTGTTGAATTTTTTCCCTCTGAATTGATATTCTTTAATAAAAATTCATAATTATTTACAAAACCATTGTTAGAATTTTTTTGAAAAGAATTAAAATATAAATTGTTTATATTTGATTTTTCTAAAATATTTGTATCATAAGACCTTATCAGGTTTTTAGTTTCAAATTCGAAATTTCCATTTAATCTAGTTTTATTATTTATTTTTTTCTTTGCAGAAATATTAGGCAAAATATACTCAAATCTATCATTGTTCTTTTTATTTAAATTTTCGTAAACGGTTGAGTTAACATTAATTGTTAAATCGTTTGAATAAAAATCCATATTCAATGAGTTTTCCAATAAGCTATTGTCTTGAATTAATTTTGATAAAATTTTATTTTTTTTAATATATGTATCATTAGATACACTTTGAATTTTTAAATTAAGGTTTGATTTATCAAATTTTTGAAATTCAATATTTTTATCTAATTTATAAAAGAAATGGTTGTTGGTATCTTTATTTAATTTTGAAAAAAAACTAAAGTCTGCAATATGATAAGAATTTTTATTAATTTGTCTAAATTCATTTTGGATAAATATTTTATCATCATTATAAAGTCGAGGTGTTAGTGTAGCATCTCTATTTTCAGCAATTGCAAAAAAATAAGGCAAGCTTAAAAAACTATCATTATTTGTTGAACTTTTAATTGAGGGCATTAAAAAACCTGTTCGCCTCTTTACATTCGGTGAAGGATGGAAAAACTTTGGAAAATACATAACTGGAAAATCATAAATCCTTAATATTGCATCATCATAATATATCGTTTCATCATTTTTATTATACTCAACTTTTTTTGCTGACATTTCCCATGGAGGACATCCATCTCTTCGTTGGCAATTAGTAAAAACTCCTTTATTTAAATTACTTTTATTTTCTGAATATTCAAAGCTATTCGCCATGACTCTAGGTTCATTGCTATTTGATTGTAAAGAATTATCTAATTTTAATACTACATCTTTTCCAAAAAATTTATTTGAATCAGTATTTAAAAATGCCAAGGAACTCTCAAAAATATTATTTTCATTATCTTTAAATATTAATTGCTTTAATTTTAATAAATTATTTTTCGTTTCAAGTAAAAATTCATCAACCAAATATTCATGCTCATTATTCATATTTAAAATTTTAGACTTATTTTTTGAAGAAATTAATTTATTGATATTATCAAATAAAACATCTTTAGAAATTATAGTTAAATTTTTTTCACTTAAAATTATTTCAGTTGTACCTTTGGCAATAATTTTTTCATTATCTCTGTTGTAGAAAAGTTCATTAGTGTTGGTTGTGATATTATCTTTATCATTTAGTATTTTTACATTACCAGAGGCTTTTATCGTATTTTTTTCTTTATCGATTATAGCATTGTCAAAAAAAATTTTTAATTTAGAACTTTTAGAATATACCATACCATTGGTTGCTTTAATTTTTTTTTCATTATCAAATAATTCAATTTTTTTAGCTTCAAACTCAACAACTTCAGATAATGCAGAAACACTAAAAAGAAAAAAATAGAATAATATTAAAAAAAATTTATTTTTCATTGATCCGAATAAGAAATATTAATGAAAGTAATGATAACAAGACCATTGGAAATGTAACCGATGCTAAAACTGGTATTTTGCCATTTATGCCTAAAGATATAAATAAAAAATTAATATAATATATTAAAACAGAAGCCAATATTCCAAATATAATTATGAATACAGAAGATCCTCGGTTTTTAATTTGAAACATTATAATTCCAGATATTAATGATAAAATTCCACAAAAAATAGGTAATGTGAAAAGCTCTAATAAATGTAGGTCAATTTCTCTTGATGAATAACCTAATTTTTCAAAATCACTTTTTAGATCAAAAAGTTCTAATATCGCAAGTGTTGATATATTTGAAAAAAGATTAGTAATTTTATCTTTATTGAAGTTTGTTTCTAATAATATTTTTGAATTTTTTACTTGTTTAATATTATCTTTTGTTATCACAGGATTAAATATTATCCATTTTGTATCTGTAATATTTATGTGCGGTGATTGAATTGTTCTGACTAATTCAAAATTTTTATCAAATTCATTAATAATTGTTTGCTTAAGGAAATCTCCTTGTATTAGGTTTGATTTAATAATGAAAACATTTTCGTTAATTTCATCTTTTATCCATAAGCCACTATCTGTAACCATTGCTAGATATTTATTATCATTTGAGAGTTCGTTTTTTATATTCGAATAGTGAAATTTGAATTTAGATGCAATATTATAAATAACAGTAGTATTAAAAATTCCTATTAAAACAGAAATAAAAAATAATAAACTTAAAATTTTAATATTACTTAATCCATTTATTTTTAACAAAGTAAGTTCTTCGTTTCTAAATAAATCTAAAAATAGATACTGGGTAGTAAGTAAAAAAATAAAAGGAAAAATTTCAAAAAGAGTAATAGGAGCGTTTAAAAATGTTAGAAAATAAGGTAATAAAAAATTTTTTTCAATATTTTTTAAGAAAGTAATCTCTTCAAGAATTCCAAGAGTGATAATTAAAAATAGAAAAGTTATAGAAATGATTAGATATTTAATAATAAAATCTTTAATTATAAATTTTTGATAGGTTTTAAGCATGTTTTACTCTTGTAAAGAAAAATACATATGACATTGTAAAACTTATCAACGGTATAATTAAATAAATAAAAAAATGGAAAAAAGTTTCAGAAAAGTATCTTACCAAAGCCTCTGAGAAAAGTATAACTATAAAAATTACAAAAAAAACTATGTAATTATTTTTCTTGAAATTAATTTTATTTTTAGATGATACAATGACGAAACAACAAATAATTGCAATTAAAGGAATATAAAAAGGCTTAACAAACCTTTTTAATAATTCTCTCATAATTTCACTATTGATCTTTTTATCACATTTAAAAGTATCAAACTCAGGTATTTGAAAATCAAAGAAGCAACTTAATAGTTTTGTTGAATTAATCTCTTGAATTTTAGGAACTGTTATTGTGTTTGATGAGAAATTACTTAAGTTAAAATCTATCTCACTAAATTCAAATGTTGTCGTATTATTGTTCTCAATATTAATAACTTTACCTTTGGAAAGTTTAAATATCTTGTTATTAATATTGCTCAAAATATAACCTTCTTTTGCATAAATCATTCTTTTCTGAATTTTTGTCGTATCATCGATAAAAATATTGTTGAATGTGCCATCTTCATTTTTACTTTCTATAAAAATTGTAAGATCTTTGATTATGTTTATAAACTTTCCTTCCTTTATTAGAGAAGAAAAAAAATTTATGTCTGAGTTTTTTAAATAAGTTCTAGCCTGAAGTTGTGATTTTGGCGATAAATAAGAACCCATAAATATTTGAAAAAACATTAAAAATAAGGACAATATAATAATTTTATTTGCAAATTTAATTTTGGATATTCCATTAAACCAAAAAATATTTAACTCATTTCGCATTTCATAATTAATGATTATGTAGAATAAAGTTATAAAAAAAATAAATGGAAGTATTCTATGAATTATTTTTGGGAAATTTAATAAAGTGTACAAAAAATATACTTTTAATCCATGCCCATCTTCTGTCACAAAATCAAAATAGTTAATCGCCTGTAGTGTCCATACAATTAAACCAATTAGAAAAATTGCTATAATAAAAAATTTTAGGATATCTTTAAAAAGCTTATTAAATATCATTTTTTTATTGAAAACATCATATAACCTAATATATAGAAAAATTCATTTTTTATTTATTATAACCAATATGTCATTGAGCGTTAATTTCACTAAATCTAGCAAAAAAAAGGCTCTCTTAGTATTCTGTAATAAAAATTTTGAAATTTTAGGAGACCTATCAACCTCTAGTCCAAATAGTTTAGTTATAAAGAAATTTCTTCATGCAAATAAGAAAAATAAAAATCGATTCATAAAATTGGATTTAAGTGCTGATAGTAAAATTATAGCAGCTAAACTAGAAAATTTACAAATAGATTTAACCAATGAAAAACTTGGTGCAAAATTTGTAGAATTTATAAAAAAAAATCAAATATTTGAATTTCAATTAATTAAAAAAAATTTAAATAGTATTTTGAAAAAAAGAAAATTTTTTTTAAATGAATTTTTACATGGTATTCAGTTAAAATTGTATGAGTTCAAGAAATACAAGACATTCATTAAAAACCAAAATAGATTTAATGTATTTATAAATGAAAAATTTAAAAAAGATTTTTATAAAAATAATATAAGATATAATGCTTTACATGAAGGTTTAGTCTTTACTAAAGATTTAGTCTCAGAGCCAGGAAACATACTACACCCAGATGAATATATAAGAAGAATCAATTCATTAAAAAAATTAGGTTTAAAGATTAGTATATTCGATAAAACAAAATTAAAAAAATTAGGCATGAATGCTCTACTTGGTGTTGGTCAAGGAAGTATTAGAGGATCTTATTTAGCAACAATTGAATGGAATGGTTCAAATAAAAAAATCAAACCACTTGCATTTGTTGGAAAAGGTGTTTGCTTTGATACTGGTGGGATATCCTTGAAGCCAGCTAAATTTATGGAAGACATGACTTATGATATGGCAGGATCAGCTGTTGTTGTTGGTTTGATGAAAACTTTAGCACTAAGAAAAGCAAAAGTTAATGCTGTTGGTGTCGTTGGATTAGTGGAGAATATGCCAGATGGTAATGCTCAAAGACCTGGTGATATTGTAAAATCTTATAGTGGAAAAACAATAGAGATTTTAAATACGGATGCCGAAGGAAGATTGGTTCTTGCAGATGCTTTAACTTATACCGAAAAAAAATATAAGCCAAAATTTATTGTAGATCTTGCAACATTAACGGGTGCAATAATTGTTTCCCTTGGTTCAGAATATGCAGGTTTATTTAGTAATGATGATAAATTATCTGAACAATTATTTAAATCAGGAGAAAAAGTAGGCGAAAAAGTTTGGAGAATGCCTTTAAATGAAAATTATGATAAATTAATAAATTCAAAAAAAGCTGACATGCAAAATATTAATTATGTTGGTGGAGCTGGATCAACAACTGCTGCACAATTTTTACAAAGGTTTATTTTAAACAAAACTCCTTGGGCTCACTTAGATATAGCTGGTATGGCTTTTTCAAAATATGGTGGAGCGCTAAATTCGGGTGGAGCTACTGGTTATGGTGTAAGATTATTAAATCAACTAATAGAGGATAATTATGAGTAACATAGAACAAACACTTTCAATAATAAAACCCGACGCTGTTGAGAGAAATTTAGATAGTGAAATAAAAGAAATGTTTAAAAACAAAGGTTTCAAAATTATTAAAGAAAAAAAAATTCAAATAGAGAAATCTGAAGCAGAAAAATTTTATAAAGTGCATGAAACAAAGCCATTTTATAATGATTTATGCTCATATTTGTCATCAGGGCCAATTGTTGTAATGGTTTTGGAAAAAGAAAATGCTGTGCTAGCTAACAGAGAATTAATGGGTGCCACTAATCCACAAGAGGCAGATGAAGGTACGATTAGAAAAAAATATGGAATTTCTATAGATAAAAACTCAGTACATGGATCAGATAGTGCAGATAATGCAAAAATAGAGATTGATTTCTTTTTTAAAGACTAGAATTTAAAGACTAGAAATTACTTTTTTTAAAGCTATTGGATACAGTAAATGTTCATGTTTTAAAATTCTTTTTGAGAGTTTTTCACTTGTGTCATTTTTAAAAATTTTTACCTTTTTTTGTAGAATAATTTTTCCTGCATCAAGTTTTGAATTAACATAGTGCACAGTGCAACCAGAATAATTTTCATTATTATCTAGTACTCTTTGATGAGTATTAAGGCCTTTGTATTTTGGTAGTAAAGAGGGATGTATGTTAATTATTTTACCTTTAAATTTTTTAATAAAATTTGCAGTCAAAATTTTCATAAACCCTGCCAAGCAAACAATTTGAATATTGTTTTTATCTAATTCGTTTAGAATATTTTTTTCTGAATTTATTATATCTTTATAATTTATTATTTTTTTTTTAATTTTATACTTTTTTGCATACTTTAATCCTTTTGCATTTAGATTATTTGAAATTACCAACTTAATTTTGTATTTTGAATCTTTTTTTAAAGAATGCTCAATTAAGTTTATAAAATTTGAGCCAGTACCAGAAATAAATACTGCAATATTAAAATTTTTAATCCCAGTTGATTTGGGCATTTAATTTTACTTTTCTTTTATCTCTAGTTATTTTTCCAATAACATAGGGTTCAAATTCTCTAGAAAAAAATCTGTTTACTTTATTCAATTTTTTTTGATCTACTATTAGGCAAAAACCAACACCACAATTAAAAGTTTTTAACATTTCTTTATCTGAAATATTATTTTTTTTTAGCCATTTGAATATTTTTAAAGTTTTAACTTTATTTAAATCTATATTTGCACATAATCCATCTGGTATTATTCTTTTTATATTATCAGATAGTCCACCACCTGTTATATTTGCACAGCCATTGATAAGATTTTTTTTATTTAATTTAAGGACTTCATCAACATAAATCTTAGTTGGTTTAAGGAGTTCTACTTTTAAAAATTTACTTTTTTTAATATTAATCTTTTTTTTATCCAAGATATGTCTCACTAGCGAGTATCCATTGGAATGAATTCCTGAAGAAGGGATTGCTAATATCAAATTTCCATTTTTAATCTTTTTTTTATCAAGTATTTTTTCTTGATCTACAATACCAACAGCAAATCCAGCTATATCAAATTTGCCTTTTTCATACGTGCCTGGCATTTCAGCTGTTTCCCCACCCACAAGTTCACAATTAGCTATTTCACAACCTTTTTTAATTCCTTTAATTATAGATTTAAGTTTGCTGAGAATGATTTTATTTAGTGAGATATAATCTAAGAATAAAATTGGTTTTGCACCTTGAACTATTAAATCATTAACACTCATTGCAACAAGATCTATGCCCAGAGTATCATATTTATTCAATAAATTTGCTATTTCTACTTTAGTTCCTACACCATCAGTGCAGGCAACAATTTTGGGTTTATTTATACCTTTTGGTATATCTGAAATTGAGCCAAACCCACCAATATTATTAAACTTTTTTTCACCTTTTTTTTTTGATGAGATCTTTGAAATGAAATTAACAAATTTATCAGCTGCTTCAATATTGACGCCACTCTTTTTATAAGTAAAGCTTTTGTTAATCATTATTATATTTTAAAGATGTATTATCAGAAACATTTATATATTTTTTTTTTAATTCTAGCCTTAAATTTATCTTTTTTTTCCACAAGTAAAGCTAAAGAATTTTTTATTAACGACATTGAAATTAAAGAAAAACTTGAGAATGATTTTAATAAAGAAAACCTCATAAACGAAGGTTTCCAAGAGGCATTTAATGAATTAATGACTAAATTAGTTCAATCAAAAAATCTAAATGAAGTGAAAAGTAATAATCTCAATCAAATTAAAAGTATGATTGAAACATTTACTATTGAAGAGGAAAAATTTATTAATAAGACATACAATTTAAAAATTGGAGTTTCGTTTAATAAAAAAAAAATATTTGAATACCTCAGTTCAAAAAATGTTTTTCCATCTGAAATCAAAGAGGAAAATTTTTTATTTTTTCCAATACTTTTAGAACAAGCAAATGATGATATTTTAATTTATTCTAATAACTCATTTTATGATAATTGGAATTCTATAGATAATAAAAATTTTTTAGTAAACTATATTTTACCCACAGAAGATTTAGAAGACTTAAATTTGATTAGAAAAAATTATTCAGAGATAGAAAATTATAATTTTGAAAATATTATAAAAAAATATTCAATGCAGAATTCAATTGTTGCTATATTTTTCAAAGATGAAAAAGAAATTAAGGTCTTATCTAAAATTGATATTAAAAATAATAAAGTAATTAAAAGCAATTCCTTTAATAATATAAATCTTAAGAATGATAGTGAATTAAAAAAAATAATCTATGAACTGAAGATTATTTATGAGGATTTTTGGAAAGAACAAAATATTATCAATACATCTATTAAGCTACCAATTTCAATTCAACTAGATGGTAAAAATTATGACCTATCATCAAAATTTGAAGAAATATTAAATGAGATAGATTTAGTAAATAATTTTTCAATAATTAGTTTTAATAAAGATTTTATAATTTATGAACTTATATTTAATGGAACACGAAAAAACTTTATAAATATTATGCAAGAACAAAACATTAATTTTGATACACAAAATAAAGTTTGGATATTGAAATGACAGATTTAAATCAATTAATTATTAAGTTTGATTATGAAAAAAATTTTAAAGATGAAGATTTTTATGTATCTACAAGCAATAAAAGTGTTTTTGACACCATAAATAGTTGGCCCAAATGGGAAAAAAATTTTTTAAATATTGTTGGTGATAAATATTCTGGAAAAACCCATCTTATCAATATTTTTTTAAAAAAATTTAAAGGCTTTAAATTAAATGCAAAATCATTAAATGATGAAAATCTTAACGAAATTAAGATTTATGAAAATATAATATTAGAAGATTTAGATGAAAATATAGATGAAAAATTAATTTATAGTTTATTTAATATTATAGATATCGACAATAAATATATTATAGCTACATCTCAAAAACCTATTACAAGTATTGATTTTTCATTAGTAGATTTAAAATCAAGAACAAAAAATTTTTTGATACAAATAATTGATAAGCCTGATGATGAATTATTGTTTGCTTTAATCTTGAAAAATTTATCTGATCGACAAATATCAATTGATGAAAAGCTTATAAATTTCATTATTAAAAGAATAGATAGATCGTATGGCAATATATCCAATTTCATATATAAGATTGACGAACTTAGTTTAAAAAAAAGAAAACCAATTGATTTTAGGCTGATTAGAGAAGTTTTGGGAGATTAATTGAGCAATAAATATCGCACACATAACTGTAATGAGTTAAGAAAAGAACATGTAAATAATAATGCTGTCCTTTCTGGGTGGATCAATAAGAAAAGAGATCATGGAAATTTACTTTTCATAGACCTTAGAGATAATTATGGCGTAACCCAATGTATTATAGATAAAGAAAACTCACATTTTAAACAATTAGAAAAAACTCAGTTAGAAACGGTTGTTAGAATTGAGGGCAAAGTAGTTAATAGGTCAGAAGAAACAATAAATAAGGAAATTGCTTCAGGAGAGATCGAAGTAGTTATACAAAATTTCAAAGTGCTTGGTACTTGTAAAGAACTACCATTGCCAGTTTTTAGTGATCAAGAATATGCAGAAGATATTAGATTAAAGTACAGATTTCTAGATCTTAGAAGAAAAAAAATTCATGAAAATATTATTTTAAGATCAAAAGTTATTTCATTTATCAGAAATGAAATGGGTAAGTTAGGTTTTTTAGAATTTCAAACTCCTATATTAACTTCCTCAAGTCCTGAAGGAGCAAGAGATTTTTTGGTGCCAAGCAGATTAAACCCAGGAAAATTTTACGCTTTACCACAAGCTCCTCAACAATTTAAACAACTAATTATGGTTTCAGGGTTCGATAAGTATTTTCAAATTGCCCCATGTTTTAGAGATGAAGACGCTAGAGCTGATAGAAGTCCAGGAGAATTTTATCAATTAGATTTAGAAATGTCTTTTGTAGAACAGGAGGATGTTTTTAACGTTGTTGAAAAATTAATGGTTAATACTTTTAAAGAATTTTCAAAAAAAAAGTTACTCTTTGATAAATTCCCAAGGATTACATACAAAGAAGCAATGTTAAAATATGGATCTGATAAACCTGATTTAAGGAACCCTCTAATTATAAATGATATTACCGAAATTTTTTCAAGAGATGATGTTAAATTCGAAATTTTTAAAAAACTTGTCAAATCAGGTTCTAGAGTGAGATGTATCGTAACAAAAAATACAAAAGATAAACCAAGAAGTTTTTTTGATAATATTGATAAATGGGCAAAAGAGCAGGGTGCATCTGGGCTTGCTTATTTTACTTTCGAGAAAGATGAAATCATATCTGGAAAAGGACCAGTTGGAAAATTTTTCTCATCAGAATCTTTAGAGGAAATTATGAAATTAACTGGAGCTGATATAGGTGATAGTATATTTTTAGCCTGTTCTAAACAACAGGAACTTGAAAAAATTACTTCTTTAGCAAGAACTAAAATTGCAAAAGATCTTGATTTAATAGATGATAATATTTTTGCTTTTTGCTGGGTGGTTGATTATCCAATGTTTGAAAAAGATGAGATGACTAATAAAATTGAATTTAGTCATAATCCATTTTCAATGCCGCAAGGTGAAATTGATCAAATAAATTTTGATAAACCTTTAGATATATTAGCTTATCAATATGACATTGTTTGTAATGGTATTGAGTTATCGTCAGGCGCTATAAGAAATCATATACCAGAATTAATGTATAAACTTTTCTCTATAGCAGGATATGACAAAGCAGTTGTTGATGAGAAATTTAGTGGAATGATTAATGCATTAAGTTATGGTGCACCTCCACATGGTGGTATAGCACCAGGAATTGACAGAATAGTTATGTTACTTGCTAATGAAAAAAACATTAGAGAAGTTACAATGTTCCCAATGAATCAAAATGCTCAAGATCTAATGATGAATGCACCATCAGAGGTTAATGAAAAACAATTAAAAGAATTGAGTATTAGCTTAAAAACTAAAAAATAATTATTTTTTTCCTTTTAAACTTATTTTAACATCTGAAAGATCAACAAGATTTTTCTTGTAATTATTTCTCACAAAACCTTTGCTAGTAATATCTTTTACTATTTTCAATAATTGATTTTGATCCTCTGAATTCATGTCTTCTTGTATAGCATTATCAGTTCCACCAATTGACGGAGTATGAGCTAAATCCTCTCTATTTTGATATGAAATAGCTAATTCTCTAAAAATATAATCAAGAATTGAAGTGGCACTCAAAATTCTATCATTACCATGGACTTTTCCTGAAGGTTCAAATTTTGTACCAACAAAAGCACTTATGAACTCGTCTAGTGGCACTCCATATTGTAGACCAAGAGATACAGCAATTGCAAAATTATTCATTAAAGCTTTCACTAATTCTCCTTCTTTGCTAGTGTCTATAAATATCTCTCCAATTTTACCATCTTCGTATTCACCAGTATGAAGATAAACTTTATGATCTCCAATTGTAGCTTTTTGGATATAACCTTTACGTCTATCAGGCATGCCAAATCTTTTTCCAGATTTTTCAGTTTTAGTTAAAATTTGATTTACATTTTTTTCAATATTTTCAGTTTTATTCTCTTTATTAGATGGAATTAGGTCGATTTTTTTATCTATGACCTTGTTATTATTTGGATCTAAATTTTTTGTTTTTCTGTTATCAAGTTTGACATCTAAAACTTCAAATTTTCCATCATCTCTTTTTTCAAGATTTTTTAATTCAGTCTCGTTTATCTCATCAAGATAATGATTAACCTTGAATGTACATGTATAGTAAGTTTCAACTAGATATTTTGCCATTTTACCCCAAATTTAAATTTTATTTTGATTAATGAATCAATTGATTTATATACAATTCCAAATTTTAGTCTAATTTAATTTATACAATTAACAATTGAATATAAAACTTTAAACATGCTGACAATTTTTAAAAAAATTTTCACTTGGTGGAATGTTGATACTTTTGGCACTAGATTAAAAACTATTTTATTTGGAAAGTTTGCTGGTTCAGATTCTTTTGGAAATAAATATTATGAGAGCAAAAATGGAAAACGATGGGTGATTTATGCAGATGAAATTGATGCATCAAAAATTCCAGTCGAGTGGTATTCTTGGATGCACTTCACACCTAATAAGATTGAAAAAAAACATGAATTAGATAAATACGATTGGCAAAAACCACATCAGCCAAATCCCACTGGCACCGAACAAGCCTATTATCCTAACAAAAATAAAGAAAATGCCATTAATAAAAAATATAAAAGTTGGAAATCTGAATAAACTTCTAATTAGCTTTATATTTTGTATTATTTTTTCTCAATCATCTTACGCTCAATCAATTGAAAATTTTTTAGGTAAAAATACTGATATTAAAATTTTAGATAAAATTAGTTCTAAAAATGAACTGATAGATTTAATAATTGGTGAAGAGATTATTTATAAAGATTTAGCAATTAAAGTAATGAAATGTACTAACTCAGAGCTTGATGATAATCCTGAAGTAAAAGCCTATATTCAAGTAAGAGATTTAACAAAAATTAATAATGATAAAGTATATGTATTTAACGGATGGATGTTTTCTTCAAGCCCATCAATTGCACCCTTTGATCACCCTGTTTATGATATTTGGTTGGTTAATTGTTATTAAATTATTTTTTCTTTATCTAACCAGCTAACATTAAAATCTGAATCTATAAATTTTTTATGATTTAATAGTTTTTTATGTAAAGGGATAGTAGTTGTAATTCCTTCTATAACAAATTCATCAAGTGATCTGTTCATTCGTTGAATTGCTTCTGTCCTATTTCTACCATGGCATATCAGCTTACAAACCATACTATCATAAAATGGAGTTACTTTATAACCTTGGAAAATTGCACCATCCACTCTTGTTCTAAAACCTGATGGTTGATGGCACATACTAATAATGCCCGGCGATGGTTGGAAATTTTTGCTTGGATCTTCAGCGTTAATTCTACATTCTATTGCATGTCCTCTAGGATTGATGTCTGACTGTTTTAGAGCTGTTTCTCCAGTATATGCTATCCAAATTTGCTCTTTAATTATATCTATACCTGAAACCATCTCAGATACGGGATGCTCTACTTGAACTCTTGTGTTCATTTCTAAAAAATAGAATTTTCCATCTTCATATATAAATTCTACTGTTCCAGCGCCTTCATAACCAATTTTACTTACCATTTTAACAGTTCGTTCAAAAAGATCTTTTCTGATTTCGTCATTTAAAACTGGACTTGGTGTTTCTTCTATAAGTTTTTGATGTCTCCTTTGAACTGAACAATCTCTTTCATGTAAATGTACTGTTCTATTTTTACCAGCTAAAACTTGCACTTCTATGTGTCTTGGGTTTTGGAAAAATTTTTCTAGATAAATTTCATCGTTTCCAAAATATTTAAGTGCCTCAGATTTTGCTGTTGAAAACATAGTTTCAAAATCTTCTTCTTTTTGAACTATTTTCATGCCTTTTCCACCACCACCCGCAGATGCTTTTATTAAAACTGGAAAGCCAATTTTTTTACATAGCTCTTTTGCTTCTTTAACATCTCTAACTCCACCTTCGGATCCCTCAATAACAGGTAACCCATTTTCTTTAGCTATTTTTTTTGCCTGGATTTTATCTCCCATCATTTCAATTAATTTTGATGAAGCCCCAATAAATTTAATATTATTTTCTTCAAGCACTTTTGCAAAATTTGCATTTTCTGATAGGAAACCATAACCGGGGTGTACAGCCTCAGCATTTGTAATTTCTATTGCTGACATCAAATTTGGGATATTTAGATAGCTATTTGCAGGTTGATGTGATCCAATACAAACACTTTCATCTGCCATTCTTACATGCATGCTGTCTCTGTCGACATCTGAGTGAACAGCAACAGTTGCTATACCCCATTCTTTACAAGCTCTTATTACCCTAACCGCAATTTCCCCACGGTTTGCAATTAGAATCTTTTTAAACATTATTCTAGGATTATAATTGTTTGTCCAAACTCAACTGGCTGACCATCTTCAACACAGATTTCCTTTACAACTCCATCTGCAGTGGAAGGAACATGATTCATAGTTTTCATTGCTTCAACTATCATAACAGTGTCACCCTTTTTTATTTTTTTTCCAATCTCAACAAATTTTTTAGCACCAGGCTCTGGAGCATGGTAGGCTGTACCAATTATAGGTGAAGTAACTTGAATACCAGAAGTTGATTTGTTTTGTTTAACAGGATCTTCTCTGACAACCGATGAGTTTTGCACATTTGGTGTAGCTTGATTGTTTATTGATACATTATTTTTTGAAACTTTGATTTTTGTATCTTTGTCAGTAAATTCTATCTCTGTAAGTTTAAATTCTTCTAAATATTCGCTTAACTCTTTTATTAAATTTTTATCTATTTTCATTTTTAATCATCTTTTCCAAGGAAATTATGGCCAAAATATAACCCTCTGAACCTAATCCAAATATTCCTCCAGTTACTATATTACTTATTAAAGATTTATGTCTAAATTCTTCTCTTTTATATATGTTAGATATGTGTAATTCAATAATTGGTTTCTTAAAGACATCAAGTGCATCTCTTATAGCTACGGATGTATGAGTATAGCCAGCAGCATTAATAATCATTCCATCGAAATTATTTCTAGCATCTTGAATTTTGCTAACAATTTCTCCTTCAACATTGGATTGGAAAAACTCTGCATCGATCTTTAATTCTTTAGTTTTTTCAATACATTTTTTTTTAAGATCTTCAAATGTAATTGACCCATATTGTGATTGTTCTCTTTCACCTAATAGATTAAGATTGGGACCATTGATAATAATTATTTTATTATTCATTCATCTTTTATACACAATGAAAAAAATAAAAAAAATAAAAATCAAAATTAATGGTAAAATTGTTTCAATTGTTGAAGGATTATCTTTAAGTCGGATTATAAAAGACTTTAAAATACCTTTAAATAAAGTTGCTATAGAACTAAACAAAGAAATAGTAGATAAAAAAAGAATTAATAAGATTAAAATAAAAGATAAAGATATGATTGAAATTGTACATTTTATAGGGGGTGGATAGCAATGGTAGATCAATTTAAAGTTGCTAACAAAAAATTTAATTCAAGGCTTATTGTTGGTACAGGTAAATATAAAAGCATGTCTGAATGTGCCAAGGCAATAAAACTTTCAGGAGCAGATATAGTAACTGTTGCCGTGAGAAGAGTAAATATTTCTGATAAAAATAAGCCTTTGTTAATGGATTACATTGATCCAAAAAAAATTACATATTTACCAAACACAGCAGGCTGTTTTACCTCAGAGGATGCCTTGAGAACATTAAGATTAGCTCGAGAAATAGGAGGATGGAAACTTGTAAAACTTGAAGTTCTAGGTGATAAAAAAAATCTTTTTCCTGACATGGTAGAGACTTTAAAATCTACAGAGGTTTTATCTAAAGAAGGATTTAAAGTGATGGTTTACTGTAATGATGATCCTTTGATGGCTAAACGTTTAGAAAATGTTGGTGCTTCAGCGATAATGCCTTTAGCAGCGCCAATAGGTTCGGGGTTGGGAATTTTAAATAAAATTAATGTTCAAATAATAAGAAAACAGACAAATTTACCTCTAATAATTGATGCTGGTCTTGGTCAGGCTTCTGATGCAACTATAGCGATGGAATTAGGGTGTGACGGTGTTTTAGTTAATACAGCAATAGCCAAGGCAAAAAAACCTTATGAAATGGCTCAAGCGTTTAAAAATGCAGTTATTGCTGGAAGACAATCTTATCTTTCTGGAAGAATAGAAAAATCTATAATGGGAAATCCATCATCTCCTATCGCTGGAATTATTTAGTTTTTTTCTTAAAAAATTTTTTTTTAAAATTCTTTTTTTTATGAAATTTTTTATTCTCTTTATTGTTTAATAATTTTTCATCTACTTTTTGCTGTTCTAGATTTTTTAATTTTTCATAATGCTCAACTAATTCAATAGTTTTATTGGATTTGTTTTTGAGATCAATAATATACTCAGGAATAATAAGTGAATTATCTGTTATAATATCAATTTTCATTTTATTTTTTTTTTCAAAGTAAGTTAAGTCGTCAACAAAATTTTCTTTTAAAAAATCAGAGATTTTTTCACAAACTTTTAACTCTACAAATTTGGCTTTACTCAGCACTGATTTTATTTCCACAATTTTCAAAAGCTTTTGAGCAAATGACTCATCTGTTAGCTCAACTTTCCATTTAACTGCACTTTCTCTAAGTCTTTGTCTAGACATTTCTAGTAATCCAAAATTACTAATTCTACCAATTTGTATTCTAGCTCTATCCGTTCTACATTTTTCTTTTAATCTTCTTTCAACCATTCTTCTATTTCCGTAGCTGAGCATATCAATAAAATCGATAATTATTAGACCTGAAAGATCTCTTATTTTGATTTGTCTTGCGATTTCTTCTGCAGCTTCTAAGTTTGTATCAAGTGCTGTGCTTTCAACATTTTTTTGTTTTATGGAACTACCAGAGTTAATATCTATTGAAACTAGAGCTTCAGTTGGATTAATCACCAAATATCCTCCAGAATTTAATTTGATCTCAGATTCAAAGATTTGATTTAATTTTTGCTCAATATTTTCCTCAATAAATAATGGAACTTTACCTCTATATTTCTTAATTTTTTTTACATGTGATGGCATCATCATCTTCATAAAGTTTTGAGCTTTTTTATAACCTTCGTTACCTTCTATGATTACATTTTTTGTATTTTCATCGTACATATCTCTTAGAGTTCTTTTTATTATTTCACTTTCTTGATGAACTAAAGAGGGAGCAATAGAATTTAAAGCAGTATCTTTAATTTGGTTCCATGTATTTTTTAAAGTTTCAAGGTCTTGGTTAATCTCATTTTTAGTCTTATTACTTCCAGCAGTTCTTACTATCAGGCCCATCTCTTTTGGAATTTCAATTTCATTTAAAATTGATCTAATTTTTTTTCTATCAGCAGGATTAAATATTTTTCTTGAGATACCGCCGCCTTTAGGGGTGTTTGGCATTAATACAATATATTTTCCAGCAATAGAAATGAATGTACTGAGCGCAGCTCCTTTTTGACCTCTCTCATCTTTGATAACTTGAACAAGAATGACTTGATTTGGTTTTATTACTTCCTGAATTTTATATCTCTTAAATCTAAAAGGCTTTATTTTTGGTTTATTAATTTCACCTTCAGTTATTTCGTTAACAACTTCGTCTGAATTTTCGTTTTCAGAAAGTGCAATTTGAGTGTTATCATTGGCTAACTCACTTTGTTGAATTTCATTTGTTTCTTTTTCAACTTCCAAAGGATCATCAATTTCTAGTTTACCCTCAGCTAAATTTTTTTCTTCTTTTGCCTCAATTTCTTTTGAAAGCTCTTCTCTAGCTTGCTCTTCTTGTTGCTTAATTATCTCTAAATCACTTTTTGGAATTTGATAGTAATCTGATTGAATATCATTGAATGATAAAAAACCATGTCTATCTCTTCCGAAATCTACAAAGGCTGCCTGTAGAGAAGGTTCAATTCTACTTACCTTACCTAAGTAGATATTATTTTTAATAAGTGTATTTTTTAAACCTTCGTATTCGTAATCTTCAATATTATTTTCTGATTTAAGAACAACTCTAGTTTCATTTGGATGCGAAGCATCAATGTATAAATTTTTTTCCATATGATTTGATTAAATTGATTCATTATTTTTTAATTTTTTATATAAAATTTTGTTTGTTAATAATGCCTTATCTTTAACAAATTCCATTATATAATGGAAATGAAATGACAAATATAATTAAAAATACATTAATTATAACTACTAGTCTTTTATTGCTATCACTGGTAACTGTTTTGATAGTTTTATGGACTTTTTCAAATAGTATCCCAGATTATAGGTTTTTAAAAAACTACAAACCGCCAGTATCAAGTAAAATGTATTCAGGAGAGGGTGATTTAGTTGCTGATTTTTCAAAAGAAAAAAGAATTTTTGTACCTTATAATGCAATTCCTAAAAATGTAATAAATTCATTTTTATCTGCAGAAGATAAGAATTTCTTCTCTCATCCTGGTGTTGATGCAAAGGGATTAATGAGAGCAATAATAAATAATATTGAAAATATCATTAATTCTAAAAGATTAGAGGGAGCATCCACAATAACTCAACAAGTTGCTAAAAACTTTTTATTAACAAATGAAGTTAGTATTAATAGAAAAATTAAAGAAGCAATACTGGCATTCAGAATTGAAAGAGCTCTAACAAAAGAAAGAATATTAGAATTATATCTCAATCAAATTTATCTTGGAAGTGGTGCCTATGGTGTGGCAGCTGCTAGTCTGGAGTATTTTGATAAATCTATTAAAGAATTAAATTATAATGAAGCAGCATTACTCGCAGCATTACCCAAAGCACCAAGCAGATACAACCCTTATAGAAATAAAGACCTTGCAAAATTTAGAAGAGACTTGGTTTTAAAAAATTTAAATGAAAATGATTTTATAAGTCAAAAAGAATATGCTCAGTTTAAAGATAGTCCAATTGAATTAAAAAAAACAAAAAAAGTTTTTTTTGAAGACTCTCAATATTATATTGAAGATGTAAGAAAAAAAATTATTGATCAATTGACTTATGAAAAAGTTTACAAACAAGGATATAATATTAACACACCGATTAATCTTGAATTACAAAAAATAGTCACCCAATCTTTAAGGAATGGATTACTTGCATATGACAAAAGAAAAGGTTGGAGAGGACCATTAAAGAATATTGAATACACTGATAATTGGTTAGAAAAAATTGAAAAAAAATTTAGATTAGAAAAATCAATTGGATGGCAATTAGCAATTGTTAAACAAGTAAATCAATTTAACACTATAATTGAGACTGAAAAAAATATTTTAGGGACAATAGAGTATAAGGATATTTCTTGGACTAAAAAAGATTTTAAAGATTTATTGAAAATTGGTGACATCATATATGTAAAAAAAATTGATAAGAATTATTTCAGTCTTGAACAACTCCCAAAAATAAATGGTGGCGCTGTAGTCATGGATCCATTTACAGGAAGAGTTTTAGCTTTAAGTGGAGGCTTCAGTTTTAAAAACAGTGAATTTAATCGTGCAACTCAGGCACTTAGACAACCAGGGTCAGCTTTTAAACCTTTTGTCTATGCGCTCGCTTTAGAAAATAAATATACCCCATCTTCATTAGTCTTAGATGCGCCACTTGTTTTAGATCAAGGTGTTGATTTAAAAAAATGGAAGCCTGAAAATTATGGTAAAAAATTTTATGGTCCTTCAACATTGAGAGTTGGTTTAGAAAAATCAAGAAATCTTATGACAGTCAGAATTGCTCAAAATCTTGGTATGGATAAGATCACACAATTCTCAAAAGATATTGGAATATATGAAAAGCCTGAAGAGCTTTTATCAATATCACTTGGTTCTGCAGAAACTACATTAATAAATCTAACTTCTGCTTATTCATCATTTGTAAATGGTGGCAAATTAGTGAGTCCAATTTTAATTGATAGAATTCAAGACGGTGAGGGAATTACAATCATAAATAATGAAAATAGAAAATGTAAAAATTGCGAAAGTGTTTCATTTACTGGTAAAAATTTTCCAAAAATAGTAGACAATTATAAACAAATTTTATCCCCTCAAACGGCATATCAAGTGACATCTTTATTACAGGGTGTTGTTGAAAGAGGAACAGGAAAAAAATTAAAAAAACTTGGATTAAATTTAGCTGGAAAAACTGGAACTACTAATGATAACACAGATGCTTGGTTTATAGGTTTTACCTCAAATTTAGTGATAGGAGTTTATGTTGGTATGGATAATCCAGAACCACTTGGTAAATTTGAAACAGGATCTAAAGCAGCCTTACCAATATTTGAGGAATTTGTAAAAAAAGCAGTAAAAAAAGTTGATGCTAGACCTTTTAAAGTCCCTGAGAATATTACTCTCATGGTTGTGGATCCCAATACTGGCAATAAAGCAAAATTTAATTCTAAGAATACAATTATAGAGTCTTACAAAAGTCAAAATATATCTAATGGTAAAATTTTGTATTCAAATAATAATAGATTAGATACTAATAATATATTAAAGTTTTACTAATGGATGACAAATATTTAACATTTAAAAAAGAAATAGAAAAAATTAATAATAGAGTTAAGGAGTATCTTTGAAAAAAATGATATTCAATCTAAGTTAAATAATCATAATAATAAAATCTTAGAAGAAAATTTCTGGCAGGATAAATTAAAATCGCAAAAAATTTTAAAAGAAAAAAAATTATTTGAAGATTTAATAAATTCTTATCAAACATCTCTAAATCAAATTAATGATCTTGATGATTTATATCAACTAGCATTGGAAGAAAATAATTTGGAAATTCAAAATGAGGTGAACCAAAATATATCTAATCTTAGAGTAGCGGCAAAGCAAATTGAAATAAAATGTTTTTTATCAAATGAAGCTGATTTATTAGATGCTTATGTTGAAATTCATGCTGGAGCAGGAGGAACAGAAAGCCAGGATTGGGCGGATATGTTAAGAAGAATGTATTTAAAATGGTCAGATAATAAAAATTTTAAATATCAAATAGTAAGTGAGCACAAAGGGGATGAAGCTGGCATAAAGTCGACAACTTTAAAAATTGAAGGAGATTATATTTTTGGTTGGTTAAAAAATGAAAGTGGTATTCACAGATTAGTTAGAATCTCACCATTTGATTCTGGTGCTAGACGACATACAAGTTTTGCAAGTGTCTGGGTTTATCCAGTAGTTGATGAAAATATTAATATTGAAATTTTAGAAAAAGATTTGCGTATAGATACTTATCGATCGAGTGGAGCAGGTGGCCAACATGTTAACACTACTGATAGTGCTGTTAGGATAACTCATATGCCTTCAAAAATTGTTGTTCAATGTCAAAATGAAAGATCACAACATAAAAATAAAGAAACTTGTATGAATATGTTAAGAGCAAGATTATATGATTTTGAAATGAAAAAAAAAGAACAGCAAAATCAAAATAATGAAGCTACAAAATCTGAAATAGGATGGGGTCATCAAATAAGGTCTTATGTATTACAGCCGTATAGATTAGTTAAAGATAATAGAACTAACCATGAAAGCACAAGTCCTGATAAAATTTTAGATGGAGAAATTGACGAATTTTTAGAACAATCTTTATATCAAATTAGATGAAAAAATTAATCTACAGAATAGTAATTAGCTTGGTTTTAATAACAATTTTAAGTATTACTTATCTAAGCACTATAGGTGTAAAAACAGAAAAATTTAATAATCAAATAATTTTAAAAGTTAAAGAAATCAATTCGAATTTTGATCTAAAATTAAATCAAATTAGTGTTAAATTAAACCCAATAACCCTTACAATTAATTTAAAAACTTTAGGAACCAACTTTTCATTTAAAAATGAAATTATTCAACTTGAAAACTTAAAAACTCAAATTTCATTAAAGTCAATTTTTAAAGATGAGTTTGCATTAAATGAAATATTAATTTCAACTAAATCTATTCCTATTAAAAATTTAATTATTTTAGCTAAAGAGTTTACAGATTCTCATCAGTTATTATTTGCTAATCAGATTTTAGATAATGGATATATTGTTGCGGATTTAAAATTTGAATTTGATGAAATTGGAAACTTAAAAGATAATTTTATTATAAAAGGATTGGTTAATAACGCTCAACTTTCAGTATCAAACAAAAAAATAAGTAAATTAAATTTTATTTTTCAAGCTAACAATAAGGAATTAAATTTAGAAGATTTAACATTTTCATTAAATAATAAAAATTTAGTGATATCAAAACTTAAAGCTGAAAAGCAGAATAATAATGTTTTGGTTGAAGGTAATATTCAAAATAAAGATCTAAATTTCCAAAAAGATGAACTTAAAAAATTTATAGATAATGAGTTTTTGAATACAAATTTAAACAATTTATTTTTTAGTTCTGACTCTGATTTTAAATTTTATATAGACCAAAATTTTAAGATTAAAAATGTAAATAAAAAATCATTAATCAATATTAAAAAATTAGATATTAATAATTC